>CAVVMV010000001.1:0-16867 GCA_963749485.1 uncultured Ignavibacteriales bacterium
GCCATCAAATACACAGCAAAGCCTGGAAGGATTAAGCTTCCAATTATCATATGGAATACAAAAAACATGTAAAGAGGTGATTCGATTCCACCTGTAAAATAGACTAATAATAATAAGGCGATAAGATCCAGCACCATCTGAATAAGTGAAAAGTGCAGTGGATTAATTGTGCCTGGCTCACATTTTAAAAATCTTCGGAAATAGTGAAGCAGGCTGTTGTATGTTAAAATTGAAATAGATATGATACTAAATGAAATTAATTGGGTCGATGAATATTCAATTTTTAAAACCAGGTAAGAGAAGACTAATATTCCGGTGAGCATAAGAAATGCCCAGTACCTCATCTGGATGAACCATAAATTTCTTCGCCTGATGGCTTCCCAAAATTCAGTATAGTTATGTGCCCAGATCGGAATTAAACTTATCATATTATTTCAATTTATTAATAAATTAAGTATTTTCAGATGACTATTTGATATTCGAATAATTTATACCTACAAAAAAAAGATTCTAAATTTACGCTATATATTTTCCCCTCTTTGTATAATGTGTATGCAGCAATTTATGTGAATGCTTTCCGCAAGGTCCATCGGTCAAAAATTTGTCGTAAATTGTTAAAACATTTTCATTCTCGTGTGATTTACGAACCGGCAGAGATTCATCTTCAGAATAAATTGCTTGTGCTCTTTTCTTTCTTATCTCCTCAGTGGTTGGAATTGGCTGACCGCCGCCGCCAAGACATCCGCCTGGACAAGCCATAAATTCAATAAAGTGACATTCGCTAAACTTTCCACCTGCTTTTATATCTTCCATTATCTTCTTGGCATTTGCAGTACCGTGTGCAACAGCAACTTTTAGAGTTGCGCCTTTTAGCCAATCCCAATTTGGAACCAGGTGTTTTAATATTTGGGGAACAGGTCCAACTTCATTAATTGGTAACTCTACATATCTAACACCTTCAAAACCTCTTACGGGTGTTATATTAGCATTTTTAAAAAGATCTTCTGTTTTCTTGCCCGTTACCAGTTCAATTACTGTTCTTAGTGCAGCTTCCATTACACCGCCCGTTGCACCAAAAATTAATCCGGCACCGGAAGCATCACCAAATGGTTGATCGAAATGAGATTGAGACATTTCAGGTAAATGAATTCCTGCTTCTTTTATCATTTGTCCCATTTCTCGAGTTGTTAATCCATAATCAACATCCTGGTAACCGGAGTCGTTCATTTCAGGTCTGTTGCATTCAAATTTTTTAGCAGCACAGGGCATCAAAGCAACTGTAACAATATCTTTCGGATCGATGCCGGATTCCTTTGCATAGAAAGTTTTTAACAATGCACCGAACATTTGCTGAGGTGATTTTGCTGAACTTAGATTATCAATATATTCAGGATAAAAATGCTCAAGATATTTTACCCATCCCGGTGAACAGGAAGTAAATTGCGGAAGTGAAACTGATTGATCTTTTTCAACAAGTGCTTTAAACAATCTAATGATCAGCTCTGTCCCTTCTTCCATAATTGTAAGATCTGCAGTAAAGTTTGTATCGAAAACTCTATCGAAACCTATCCTTCTTATAGCAGTATTCAGTTCGCCGGTAAATGATTTTCCCGGTTCCTGCCCGAATAATTCACCAATTGCTGCGCGGGGTGATGGAGCCGTTTGCATTATTACATGTTTTGCAGGATCATCAATAGCTTCCCATATTTCATCCGAAGGATCATTTGCATGTAGTGCACCAGTAGGACAACGATTGATGCACTGACCACAATTAATACAAACAACATCAGCTAACGGCTTTTCCATGAATGTACTTATGTGGGTCTGATCTCCACGGTCAATCGCTTCCAGAACTCCAACTTCCTGCAGATCTATGCAGGTTCTAACACAGCGTTTACACATCACACATTTGCTCATATCTCTTACAATGCTTGGCGATGAGTTATCTCTTTCAAACCTGGGTTCGGTTACATGCCCGAAAGTATATTGATCAACGCCATATTCGTTTGCGAGAGATTGGAGTTCGCAATTGTTATTACGCACACACGAATAACACTCACCGTAGTGCTCGCTTAAAAGAAGATCTACAATATGTCTTCTTGCTTTACGAACCATCGGTGATGTTGTGTGAAGTTTTATGGGTGATGTTATCGGGAAAGAGCAAGCTGTCTGCAGCGTTTTCATACCTTCCACTTCAACAACACAAATTCTGCACGTTCCTGCAATACATAGATCAGGATGATGACAAAGTGTGGGAACATGAATGCTATTTTCTTTACATGCTTCTAAAATTGTTTCTCCAAACGGAACAGAAAATTTTTTATCATTTATCTCAACAGAAACTTTTCCACCAATTCCATCGTGCCCGTTAGTAGGTTTTACCTTGTGCGGCTGTTGGCTTACTGGTGCTCTTACAAGTTCTTTGGTTTCCATCAGTTGCCTCCCTTTCCATTTGAGTGGAAGATTTCATCTTTAAAATTATCAAGAATTGAAATGAACGAATTAGGACTTGATTGACCCAAACCACATTTGGAAGCAACCTGCATTGTTCGTCCGAGTTCTTTAAGTGTGTTTATATATTTGAAAGTATAATCCTCTCTTTCTATCATTTTAATTCCTTCAAGTAGTTTAGTGTTACCTATTCTGCAAGGAGTGCATTGCCCGCAAGATTCTTCTTCGAAAAACTCCATAAAGTTTTTTAATACTTTAAGCATATCTCTTTGTTCATCAAAAATCATTATTGAACCGCCGGTGGATAAATCTTCATATCCAAGCTTTCTATCAAATTGATCTTTAGGTATGCACACACCGGAAGCTCCGCCAACCTGAACAGCTTTTGCTTTTTCCGCACCAACCATTTTAAGCAGTTCGCGTATCGTTGTTCCCCATGGAAGTTCATAAACACCAGGCTTTTTGCAATCACCTGATATTGAGAACAACTTTGAGCCGGTTGATTTATCTGTTCCGCTTTTACTAAACCATTCACCCCCTTTAGTAACAATATGCGGAACGGCAGCAAGAGTTTCAACATTATTTACTGTTGTTGGCTTTCCCATAAATCCTGTATTAACGGGATACGGTGGTCTGTTTCTTGCTTCGCCTCTATGTCCTTCAAGCGATTCTATTAATGCGGTCTCTTCACCGCAAACATAAGCGCCGGAACCGAGTCTTATTGTAATATCAAAACTAAAATCTTCTTTGCCTAAAATCTTTTCACCAAGCAGATTATCTTTTCTCATCACATCAAGATAATCTTCTAATGATGAAAGCATATATTCATATTCACCTCTCAGGTAAACAATTCCCTCGGTTGCACCGGTAGTATAACCAGCTATAACCATACCTTCAAAAACCAATTCGGGGTATTCCATTAAAAGTACCCTGTCTTTAAAAGTGCCGGGCTCTCCTTCATCAGCATTACAAATAATATATTTTTTATCGGATTTCGCAGCGGCAGTAAGCATCCACTTTGTTGCAGTGGGGAATCCTGCACCGCCTCTTCCTTTAAGTCCTGATTCTTTCAGTTCAAACAGGATATCATTTCTTGAAAGCTCTAAAGCTTTTTTTATTCCCTCTCCCCTGGTATACGCTGAAAAAAGTACAGGACCTGTACGTTCGGTTTTTATTTCGTTAATACTTCCATTTTCAACCTTACTTAATTTCATTCAATATTTTAACTGCTTTTTCAGGATCGAGCTTTGTATAAACTCTTTCATTAACAATCATCGAAGGTCCAACATCGCACATTCCTAAACAGTTAGTGTATTCAAGTGTAATTCGTTTATCTTTTGTTGTCTCGCCAAAGTTTATATCCAAGTTCGCGCTTAATTGCTTCTTCCACATTCTGTCTTTCCTGCCATATCGCAAACAATAGTTCTGCAAAGCCGCACAATATTTCTTCCTCTTGGTTCGGTATGAAGAAAAGAATAGAAAGATATAACGCTGTAAACTTCCACAGGATGAATATCAAGCATACGTGCTACTTCCTGTTGAGCAAAATCACTTATGTGACTGTGGCTTCGTTGGATATCTTGTAAGACCGGCAAAAGTGAAGAACGGTCAGTACCATATTTAGTAATATAATTTTCTATCTCTTCAGTAAGTGCATTTTTCTCTTCTACTAACATAACTTACTCCTTTACCTGTAATTGCAGATGTTTTTCTACTTTGTCTACTAAAACATCAGGAGCAATTGGTTTTTCAATAAAATCGTCAACAGGCACAATTTCGCTTGCGCCAAACTCCATTCCAATAGATTTTGAAACCGATGTATACATTATTATTGGTCCATTAAATTTTTTTCGCCTTAATTTCTGGGCAAGGAAGAATCCATCATCCGGCTCATCCATCATTACATCAAGAATTATTAGATCCGGTTTCCTTTCCATAACAATATTAAATCCGTCATCAGGATTATCGGCGGTTATTACTTCATATCCCTTAGCTCTAAGTACAAGACTGCTTGCATCAAGAATATCGGGATCATCGTCTATAATTGCTATTGTCGCCATTTGTTTACCTTATTATTTTTCATTTCTGTTAACATTCTCTTCTTAATATTATTTTAAAGTCATTCTGCTTCTTCATGTTAAATGCCATTATCCGTAGAATTAATAATTACTTTAATTGATTAAAAGATTGATTTTAAAAAACCCGAGTGATCTTTTTTCTTACTTCTAAGAAGCTCTTATTCTCAAAAAAGATAAGTTTCGGGCTGTAATTGTTTTTTCGCAATTACTAAGAGTTGCCAATTATGAAATGATAATGATCTCCATCGAACTATAGTTAATGCTAAATAATGAATGAACGAACTCCGGTTATATAAATATTATTGTTTCTCCCTTTAAATAAATTTAAGTTTATTTAAAGAAAATTTTACTAATAAATGATAGAAATAATTTTAAAAATACTTTAATACTCTTTTCAAAACTTAGGAGCGATCATGAAGAAATATTACTTATTGTTTTTCATTATCCTAATCAGCTTACAGTTATTTGCACAAGCTGATACAGATAAATTTACTATTCAGGATTTCTACTTTTATTCACGTTTCAACGGGATAGATTTTTCATCTGGAGGAGAAATGATTGCTTACGCACTTGGTGAAAAAAAGGAATGGGATGGCAAGAGAAATTACAACATTTGGATTGTAAAGGGAGAAAACAAGGAAAATCTACAACTCACAACTTCTGAAAAAAATGATTGGAATCCCAAATGGTCGCCGGATGGTTCAACTATAGCTTTCCTTTCTACAAGAAGTGAAAAAACACAGGTTTACACAATAAGCATTAATGGCGGCGAAGCAACACAGGTTACTTTTACAGAAAGGGGCGTAAACTCTTTTGAATGGATTAATAATTCCACTGTTGCATTTCTTACAGACGAACCACGTGATTCTGTCCTAACTGCACGCGAAGAAAAAGCAGGCGGCGGATATGTTTTTGGTACAACATTTCATACTTCTACCTTATGGACTCAATCAATTAAAGATGAATCGGTTGTTAACAAAATTACTGACGGAAGTTATTATATAAGTGAGTTTGCGGCATCCAGCGATGGAAGCAGTTTTTTATTAATAACTGCTAAAAATTCTGATTTGTTTGAAAGCTTAGTTAACGGTAGAGTACTTTGGGTAGATAGTGATGGAAAAGTGTTTTACTCTTTCAATGATGCAAAAGTATTTACAGCACCTGCAATTTCTCCAGATGGAACACGAGCATGTTTTGTAGGAAATACGGTTGGTTATTCATCAAATAATGCACTTTTTTTAGTTGATAAAGAAACTTGGGAGGTAAAAAATCTAACCACAGATTTTGACCCGACTGTTAATGAAGTTGAATGGATTGATAACGAAAACATATCCTTCAGAACTCCACGAAATGTTTACTCAGGAATTTACAGTGTAAATATTAATGGTAAAGTTACCACACTTATTGAACCACAATATGTTATTTATTCATACTCTTTAAGCACCGAAACAGGCGAGCTGGCATTTATCGGAGGCAGCAGTAATATTCCGAATGAACTTTTCGTTTCAAAATTCGAAAGAGATCCTAAAGAAGCTTTACAATTAACTGATGTTTCAACGTGGGTTCGGGAAAAAAATCTCGGCACATCTAAAGTTATACAATATCCTTCTTACGATGGAACAATTATAGAAGCCGTGTTAACCTTGCCTCCGGATTATGATGATTCAAAACCTTACCCGTTAATGGTTCTTCCGCATGGCGGACCTGATGGAATTATTATGGATCGCTTTAATTATTTTGGGCAGATCTTCGCACAGGAAGGGTTGGTAGTATTTGAACCAAACTTCAGGGGTGGAATTGGTTACGGTTCAAAATTTTATGCTGCAAACCGTGGTAAACTTGGCTACGTTGATTACGATGATATTATGTCCGGCGTAGATTATCTTATTAAAAATAAAATTGCAGATGAAGATAAAATGGTGGTTGGTGGATGGAGTTACGGCGGCTATATGACTAACTGGATAATAGGACATACGGACAAATTTAAAGCTGCGGTTAGTGTTGCCGGTGTTACCAACACAGTAAGCAACTACGCACAGAGCGATATAAATCATGGAGAGATAGCTTATTGGGAATTTGTTGGTTTGCCTGTAACAGATGTTGAACAGTTTACAAATTCTTCACCACTAGAATATTTAAAGAATGCAAAAACTCCAACACTTATAATGCATGGAGAAGCTGATGATCGCGTGCATGTAATGCAAAGTTGGGAAATTTACAGGGCGCTGGAAGATATAGGCGTTGAAGTGGAAATGGTTTTATATCCTGATGCAAAACACAGCATAACCGCACCTAATCAGCGTGTGGATGTTTTTAAAAGATGGGTTGAGTGGTATAAAAAATATTTAAACTAAAAGAAGGCAGCAATAAGCCGCCTTCTTTTTCCCTCTAAAGATAACACACAAAACTATTTTGTAAGAACCATCTTTTTCACATCTACAAATTGTTTGCTTTCAAACCTGTAGAAATATACTCCGGAAGAAAGATTTGAAGCATCGAACTTCACTTCGTGATAACCCTGCTTCCAACTCGCCCTTAAATGCTTCTGCAACTTTTTCTCCTATTGAATTGTAAACAGCTATCACCATATCTGTTTTAACAGGAAGTGTAAAACTGATAGTTGTAGCAGGGTTAAACGGGTTTGGATAGTTTTGCATTAACGTAAATTCTGTTGGTCCTGTTACATCAACTTCTATTTCGGGGCTGTAAGTTGTTGTTCCGTCAAAATCAATTTGCTTTAACCTATAATAATAAGAACCGGGTTTTTCTATCTTATCTCTATAAATATATTCGTTAACTTCTGTCGTTGTTCCATTCCCCTCAACAAAAGTGATATTATCCCAGTCGGTTTGACTACTGACTTCTGACTTTTGACTTCTTTGTACTTCAAAACCTCTGTTGTTTGTTTCTGTTGATGTCTGCCATTTGATGATCACTTCGCCATTTAAATTCTCAGTAGTAAAAGCAGTCAGCTCAACAGGTACTACTAGCATCAAGAGTGAGCAATAGTTGTACAATCTCCCATAAGGTTGTATTGTTCCATTAATTTTAAACCTTGTCCTGAACTTCCACCCCAGAGATCCATTGCATGCATAATACCGTTAAAACAAACTCCGCCAACAGTCTGCATTTGCTCTGTTGTAAGAAGCATTGTTGAATGGTTTTGCATATCGCACGGAGGAACCCAGCTTGCAAGTGTGGATGCACCGAAAGACGCAATAGCTCCTTTTGGATCATTCATATCACCTGCTCTTATCCATGCTTCTTCCATACATTCGCCTAATTCAAAATTTCCATTTGTACATGAAACATCAATAACCAAAGGATTTTTTGTACCGTTTGATAAATTATGAATTTTTGAAACGTTGAAACCGGTTGTTCCCCAGGAAGTTCCGGATCCATGACCAAGATAATTAATAACACTGCGTCCTTCGTTTAAAGCAGTGGTAACCTGCAAAGAAGTTGCGCCCGGATCGTATATTTGATCTACCTGTGTGAAGGACATGTTGTTCATCAGCATATCTCTAAGCCAGTTAGCTCTTTCCCAATCACGGGGATTACCTTCGTTGCTTGCTATGCCTGTTCCCTTATGATACCAGGCAGCTTCAGGTCCAACATCAGGATTTTCTTCATAGTTTATAAGTTTCCATAATATATAATCCAGGTTATCTGAAGAGCTGGGTGAAATCCTTGAAATAAAAGCATCCGGATAAGCATCGCTACCGGCAAGTTTTGTATAACTCGGATCGGAAGGTGCGCCTTCGTATTGCCCGTAAAGTGTTGGTACCTCGTTCGATTCTCCAACAAGAATAATAAATGTTAATCCTTCTGGTGAATCGTAAAGATTTTGAATATAATTTTTTATTGAATTAGCATCGTTTCCTGTCTGTGCAGGATACTCAGCAGTAATAGTTGTTAATCCTCTTTGCTACTTTCCAATTAACAAACGGTGTTATATTATTGCTGTACTCGGAAGCATATATTACAAGTAACCTGCCCTGTTCGGCTACGGTAACATAATCATAGTAACCTGTTCCGTAATTGATAAACAAAGTTTTGTAGATGTCATCAAATTCGATTGAAGTGCCGATTAAAGGATTATTCCTTATAAGCGGGTTTACAACCTGCTGGCTTGGATCGTCGTAAACTTCAACAACCAATCTTGTGCAAATCTTTAACTTACCTTCTACGGGATTATACTTCATCGGGTTAAACTGTACAGTTGCTCCTCTTAAATCTTTTACTATGTAAGGTTCATCAACAAGAATTGTTTCTGCAGGATACCAACTGTTAGTTGAATAAAAATCATCGAAGCATAAATGGTATTGTTGAAGGATCGATATCGCGGGTTATATGTCCCTTTGATGGCATTACTGGAAGTGTTTCAATTTCCGTGTACTCTTCTGAAATTATATTAAAATTCATTGCTGCAAGATCCGGGATAATAATACTGCTGCGGTGAATTGGTAATTGCGGCATTCCTTTTTCCATGAGCCATACGCTTCCGGGAATAGAATAGAACATGCTTTCTGTTCCATCAGCATCTATACTTACCTCATCATAATCGTTTAATATAAATTCAATTGTAGTGCTGGTTGGGGTTGTGTTTAATACATTCGTTTGTATACCCTTAGAGCTGCTTAACTGTGCAAACATAATTGAAGGCAACGCTAAAATAACCAGCAGCGTAAAAATAATATTCATCTTTGTGTTTGCTGTGTGGTAGTGAAATAGTTGCATTTGTAATTCCCTGTTTATAATAAATTCCTTTATATTCTAACACTAGCCTGCTATTTACTTTATGGCAGTGATAACTTTTTTTTAGTGTTTGTTTTGAGATCACAACTGCTAAATTAAGTTGTAGGGTAGAAGCCCTTGTAGAATCCCTGTTACTTAATTATGAAATAGTAAAGAGCATAGCTGTGATGATTTCGTTCTTACCGGCAGTTATAAATTACCGGAATTACTTTCTCTCAAAAATTTTCTTTAATAATTTAATATAAAAAACCTGATTTAATCATTCTTTTGTACTTATGCACATTAAGTGCCATTTTTTGAAACAGTTAAAAGTGGCTTTATGATTCAAATTCTAAGGATAGTTTTATCCTGCTGAAAATGATAGGATTCGTTTTGAGATTTTTTTTCAAAATGATAACCGATTGGGGAAGTTCCTCACACACTCCGCCAATCCCTTATTAAATAAATCATCCATGGCAGTAAAGCAGCGGTTGATTAAAACTAAAAGAATACTGTACAATGTCTTCTATTTTAGTAATAACATTTTCTTTACAGATGTAAATTCAGATGTCTTCAATCTGTAATAATATACTCCACTTGCATAATCGCCAGCATCAAATTGAACCTCGTGATATCCTTCTTCCATTGTTTTATTAATTATTTCATCTACAACCTGCCCAACCATATTGTAAACAACAAGTTTTACATCAGCTTGCTTTGGCAGCGAGAATTTAATTGTAGTAGCCGGGTTGAATGGATTTGGATAATTTTGAAATAAAGCAACATTATTGGGTCTAAAATTTAGACTCTCAAGAGTTTTGTTTTATTCCACTCAGACATAGCTTCGCCAAAGGGTTCTAAAGCACGTGGTATTGCGCCGTGTAGATATGAGATTAAAATACCATAATTAACAATCGGGATGTCCATCAGGCGGGCTTGCTTTAATCGAACCTGCATAGATTTCCTTGTTAACATACATCCACCACAATGAATTATAAGTTTATAGTCGGTGATGTTTTGAGGAAAATCAAAACCATGTGCCACATTAATTTCAAGTTCTTTGCCTGTATGCTCACGAAGCCATCTTGGTATTTTAACTGTGCCAATGTCATCTCTCTGCGCGTGGTGTGTACATGCTTCAGCTATAAAAACTTTATCGCCGTTTTGCAATTCATCTACTTTTTTTATTCCATTTACAAAAACCGGCAGATCACCTTTAAGCCTTGCCATCAGGATTGAAAATGTTGTTACTTTAATTCCTTCAGGAACATCAGCAGCAACTTTCATAATTGCCTGGCTGTCGGTTACAACGAGATCGGGAGGGATTTTTTAAACTGTTTAATGCTTCACGAAGTTCCGTATGCTGTACCACGATTGAGATTGTGTTTGCATCCAGCGCCTCGCGTAGTGCATGTGCCTGTGGTTTAATTATTCTACCTTTGGGTGCGCCGGGATCTATGGGAACAACCAGCACAACTACATCACCTTTTTTTATAAGATCGCCGATCAATAACTTCTCGGTTTCCTGTGGAAGCGCACAAATTATTTCAACTTTTAGGGTTTCAAATCCGATTTGCTCTTTGCAGGAAACTTCGAAGTGGGTAACATTTATTTTTTTCAAATCCCTTAGCAATTCCGGATTAACACCAAATTCAATTTTATTAACAACTACTATATAGCTGACTGAAATTTTATCCAGGTATTCAAAAAACTGCTTTTCCTCTATGGCAAGTTTTTCTCTTGCATCAACAACAACTATGGCAAAGTCAGCAGAGGAAATTGCTTTAATAGTTCTGCTGATTCTTTTTTCACCAAGCTCCCCTTCATCGTCAATACCTGCAGTATCAACAATAACGACAGGTCCGTATGGCAACAGTTCGATAGCTTTTTTAACCGGGTCAGTTGTAGTCCCGGCAACCTCGCTAACGATTGATAATTCCTGTCCTGTTAGCATATTAATAAGTGAAGATTTGCCAACGTTTCTTCTTCCGGCAATTGCAATATGAACTCGTTCGGCATTAGCTACTTTATTCACTTTTGATCCATCCGAAATAACAATTCAAATAAAATTTATTAGGTTTCTAAAAGTCTTTTCCTGTTGTCAATAAATCTGCTAATGACAAAAACTGTTCCAGCAGTCTTTTCTTCAAAAAATATATTCTATTCAGCTTTTTAGTTTCTGTTTTTAGCTACTTCTCTAAACCGGTTCCAAAAGTAAAAATGTTTTTCTCTCTTTAGAGAAATGTCTTATTCGGTTTTTAGCTTCTATAATCAAATTGAAACTTCTGTAGTGGTATGTTAGTTGCACTATACTGTTAGCTTCTATTTATTTTGGAAGAATTGATTATAAGATGGAGTTAGTTTATGGAGTTTATTAACGAAGGAAATATTAGCCAATTATTAACTGATGATTCACTTCAGAATGAAGACTACCAGCTCGATTTGATTGAAAAGGCAACGGAAGCTAAAGGACTTAATTTAAAGGAGAGTGCTGCCTTATTAAATATTAATTCACTTGAATTACTGGATAAATTATTCCACACTGCAAAGCAGGTAAAGGAGAAAATTTACGGTAACCGACTTGTTATATTTGCACCGTTATATGTAACAAATTTGTGTGTTAACAACTGCCTCTATTGTGCTTTCAGGAAAGATAACAAGGAACTGCAGCGCCGTACGCTTACTTTAGATGAGATTGAGCAGGAAGCAAGATACCTTGTGCTTCAGGGGCAAAAGCGAATTCTACTTGTTGCTGGTGAACATCCTAAAAAAGCAAATATTGAATTTATAGGCTCAGCAATAGATAGAATTTATAGTGTAAATTTAAATGGAAACAATATTAGAAGACTGAATGTAAACACGGCTCCTCTCTCACTCAACCAGTTTAAAGAACTTAAAAGTTTTGGAATTGGGACTTACCAATGCTTCCAGGAAACGTATCACTTTGAAACTTATAAAGAAATGCATCCAGGTGGACCAAAGAGTGATTATGCCTGGCGTCTTTATGCAATGGATAGAGCTCTGCAGGCAGGTATTGATGATGTTGGAATAGGTGCATTGTTTGGATTAGCTGATTATAAATTTGAAACTTTAGCTTTGCTTTCTCATGCATTTCGATCTTGATTATAAATATGGAATCGGTCCGCATACAATGTCAATCCCAAGATTGGAACCAGCACTTAACGCACCGGCAGCAATGCAGCCGCCACATGCTGTTGATGATCAATCATTTAAAAAACTGATAGCCGTTATACGTCTCGCAGTTCCATATACAGGAATTATACTTTCAACAAGAGAAAAAGCAGAACTGAGACGAGAATTATTTGAAGTAGGTATTTCTCAAATAAGTGCAGGAAGCCGAACCGCTCCAGGAAGTTATAAGGAATCCGAGGAATCGTTAAACGACCATGAACTTGAGCAGTTCCAGTTGGGAGACCACCGTACTTTGGATGAAATAGTTAAAGACTGTGCGCTTTTAGGTTATATGCCAAGTTTTTGCACAGCGTGTTACCGCTCAAATAGAACCGGTGACAGGTTTATGGAACTTGCAAAAACAGGGAACATAGGTAAGATTTGTGTGCCCAATGCATTAGCCACATTTAAAGAGTACCTTAACGACTTTGCAGAAGAAGATACTAAAAAAGCCGGCGAAGAATTTTTAAGAAATGAACTCGAAAAAGTTGAGGCAACTACCATTGGAAATACAAAAAAAATGATCGAGCGGGTTGATGAAGGTGAAAGAGATGTGTATTTGTAGTAAAATCGTCATTGCGAGTCCCAATTGTGTTTACTTTCAGGCAGCTTCATTGGGATGAAGCAATCTAATTGATAAAAAGATTGTTTCGTTGCTTTGCTCCTCGTAACGACCATCAAAAGAAATTTTACATATGAAAAATGTTAGTTTAACACAGTTTTAGAAAAAGATAGTCTAACTAAAAAAGACATTGTTTTTCTTCTATCTCTCAATGATCCATTAGATGTTAAACTTCTTTATCAAAGAGCAGATGAGGTAAGGAAGGAATATTGCGGGGATGATGTTCACTTAAGGGGAATAATTGAGTTTTCCAATTATTGTGATCAACACTGCCTTTATTGCGGTTTGCGGCTCAATAATCCAGGTTGGAAAGATATCGAATGACAAAGGAAGAGATTATTAATGCTGCACACTTTATTTATGAATCGGGTATAAGAACAATTGTTTTACAATCCGGTGAGGATCATAAATATGATTGCAAAAATATTGAAAAAATAATAACCGAGATAAAAAAAGATCTGGATGTAGCAATTACACTTAGCACCGGCGAAAGAGAATTTAATGACTACAAAAGATGGAAGGATGCCGGGGCTGATCGTTATCTTTTAAAGCATGAAACTGCAAATCCAAAGCTTTATTCCGTTTACCATCAGGGTGATGAACTGGATGAAAGAATTGAACATATAAAATTTTTAAAATCAATCGAGTTTCAGGTTGGCAGTGGAAATATTATCGGATTACCGCAGCAAACAATTGAAGATATCGCAAATGATATCCTTTTACTAAAAGAGTTGGATGTTGAAATGTGTTCAATCAGTCCTTTTGTTCCTTCCCAAAATACACCGTATAGGAAAGAAGAGAATGGTGATATAAATTTAGTGCTACGCACAATGGCGGTTGCACGAATTGTTTTAAGGAATTCACATATTCCTGCAACTACTGCACTTGCTACTTTAGATTCTGATGGAAGAAAAAAAGGATTGGATGTTGGAGCAAATGTGATAATGCCAAACTTCACTCCACAGCCCTACAAAGAAAAGTATCTTATCTACGAAAACAAAGAACGTACAGACAAAAATCCAGAATCTTTAGTAAAACAACTGCATAAATTAATTGAATCAATGGGAAGAAAAGTTGGAAAGACTAAAGGACATTCATTAAAAGTAAAGGAAGAAGCTTAATTTTCCTGATATTTTATTTACTTATAAAATTTTTTCACCAAAATTTATTTGGGAATATCTAATACTTATTAGTACTCTCCCTCATAATCTTTTTTCAATTCAGCCATGCTTTGGGGATCGCCTATAATTGTTAATCTATCACCTTCAAGAATAACTGTGTTTCCCTTTGGAACAATTGTTTGACCCTGTCTTCGTAAAATAGCAACCAGGCAACCTTCAGGAAATCGTATGTCCTTCAGTTCTTTATCAATTAGAACATCACTCGGGCTCTCGCGCTCTACAAGTAAGGATAGCAGCCGGTCTTCGTGCAGCACTGCTTCTTTCAGTTCCTGTTCATCATTTGCACCCTGCCATTCTTCTGCAAAACTATCTTCTTCAACTCTTCCTGCAATTTGTGCTAAAATTCTTAAGTGTTGTGTGGGGTCTTTCTCGGGACTTACTAAAAAGAAAATTGCTCCTACATCAGCCTCCTCTTCATCATCGTGGTCTTTAAGAGGGTCCCTGAATTTAATATGGATTCTCTCCCTTCCCCGGACTAAAACTAATTCTGCATGATCTAATCCTCTCAACCTGAGGTGAGGGAGAGCAATACCATGAGTAACGGGAGTTGCACCCATTCTTGTGCCATCTAAAAACATCTTCTCAATTTCCGATGGAGTGCTCTCAACAAACTGCGATATCCATTCAGAAGCTTTACGTACTGCGGTTTCAAAAACTTCTTTTTCTTTATAATCTATAACAAAACTTCTCGTAACAATTTCATCAAAAGGATCCGATTCGCGCAAACCTTTTTCTTTAAGAATTCCCCTAAGCTCTGTATCGAGCCCGTCAAACCGCAGTCGACCAAGTCGTTCGAACAGGTGATAGATTGCGCCTGTGCGCAAAACTTTGTTCCGTGCATAATACCAGTACCAGGCTGTACCAACAGCAATAAGCCCAAGGCTAAAGAGCAACGGAAAAATTCCCATTTCATAAATCAAAACAAAAGGAAGAACTATACCTAACAAATGCAGCCACGGATAAAGATGGTGATTTAAAACTGGGATCGTATGCTTCAATTTTACTTTCACGAATTATTATTACTGCAAGGCAAATAAACGAAAAAACCAATAGCTGGAATGAGCTTGCTAGTTTTGCAATTCCAACTGGATCAAGAAAAATCAAAATTATAATAATGGTTCCTATTGTTGCAAGAATTGCAAAGAAAGGTGTGCCCCACCTGCTTAATTTCTGGAAATACCTTGGAAGGAGATGATCTCTGCTTAAAGCAAGTGGGTAGCGTGATGCAGCTAATGTTCCCCCGTTAGCAACGGATATAAAAGCAAACAATGCGGCTAGGGAGAGAAGAATAACTCCAACATCACCAAAAATATATCTAGCGGCAGTGGCTACGGGCGTTAGATCATTCTTAAGTTCTTCCATTGGAATTACCCCCACCATAACTGTTGTTCCTAGAAAATAGATAATTACAGCACTGCCAATTGCTAAAAAAATACCCAATGGAAGATTGCGTTCAGGATTTTTTACTTCCTCAGCCAGAGATGCAATTTTGGTGATTCCAATATAACTTATATAGACTAAACCAGTAGCAGAAAGAATTGAAGACCATCCGGAATCAAGGAAACCATGAAAATTTACAACGTTGATTTTGGGCAGCCCACCACCTATAAAAATAAGAAGTATAAACAATAATAAAGTAACTAATATTGCTTGCAATCCACCGCTCCGTTTCGAACCAAAAACACTTAGGGCTCCAAGCACAACAGCAATTATTATTGCAACTGGTACTATTTCAACATTAGAGAAAAATAAATTTATGTATGCGCCCATTCCAATGAGTGCAAATGAAACTTTTAATACCAAAGCTGCCCAGGTGCCTAATCCGCCAATAGTGCCAACCATTGGTCCCATTGTACGATCGAGGAAATAATAAACACCTCCTGCTCTTGGCATTGCAGTCCCGAGCTCAATTATGCTAAACATTGCCGGAATAAGCGGAATAACAGCAAGTAAATACGCCAGCGGTAATGCGGCTCCTGCTTCAATAGCTGCCAATCCAGGTAACAGAAAGAATCCTGCACTCAAGGTGGTTCCCGCAGCTATTGCGTAAACGTGAAACAGAGTCAGCTCTTTTTTCAGTCTATCTTTTCGTTTTACAACCATAAATTAAATGTAATCAAAAAAGTGAAATTGAAAAAACATCTACGGTATTGATTTCGTACTTTTTTTTATGCAAAGTTCTTCATCAAATTGAAGAGAAAATTTTAGTAAGCCAGGGAGGATTTAGCTCATCTAAAATCTGCTGACTAAGCTGGATTGCTCACATATACCAAAGTGGTTACTTAATAATGAAATCGACCACTAAACCAAAATAGTCGATAAGTTTGCAGGTAATACTTTAAGTCATTTTGTTTATCCTTTGTGTTGTATTTACTTAGCGTCTACCTCTAACTTTGTATTATAAATGCTATGTTAAATAAAGTATGAGGTGTCACTTGAAGTCATTTTCAATAGTGTTTCTAGCTTTACTTGTTATTGGTTTGTTAGGATTTACAGTAGTCAATAATAACAATGGAACTGAAGAGGTAATATTAGTTGTTGATGAATTCATCCCTGCTGCAGTAAAAGAGAGCACTGTTAAAACTTCGGTGGTTGAGCTTATAGAC
>CAVVMV010000002.1:0-265116 GCA_963749485.1 uncultured Ignavibacteriales bacterium
TGAACATCACCTGTTGGTGTTTTTACTTTTAATTGTTTACCCGGAATTATTGGAAATGTTTTTTCATGGAGAACTTTGAGATCATCTGTATATGATATTACGCCTGAATATGCGGCTCCTAAAAACAAATAAGAAATAAGAGTCACAAATAGTAATACTAAAATATGTTTTTTAAACATTTTTATTCCTTTCATATATTAAGTTTGAAGTTTTAGACTCATTAAATTGTAAATTAGTTACTCAAGATTAAAAAGAATTTAATAATTATAGCAAATTCTGTCAGATTATTATACAATATTTTTAAGAGTTATCTTCTATTATTTAATTGGTATTAATTGAGTGTTGAAACTCAATTGGCCTTAATGTAACCTGATTGAGAAAATATTGAACCTTGTAAGCACAAAAAATTATAATATTAAAAATTATCCGCCGGGAGATTGTTATGAGATTTAACGGAACATTTTCAGTAATTGTTACTGCTTGCGCCCTCCTACTTGGTTTTTTAGCATTTTTTAATTCTCCTCAAGAAGTAAGTATAGTTCGTGGTGAGAAAAATTCAGGTGCATACGATGCTTTAAACTTCTGGACAATGGCAAGAGCCTACCCGGGTGATGATATGCCCAACGTTGCTCGATATGCAGCTTATGAACAAGCAAAACTTATTGAATTATATAAAACAGAAAATCTTCAGACAACAAACCAATGGCAAGCAATTGGTCCTCATAATAAAGGTGGTAGAACAAATGCCATCGCTTTCAATCCTCAAAATCCAAACACAATGTATTTGGGATCTGCGAGCGGAGGATTGTGGAGAAGCTATACGGGTGGTGTTGGTGTAGATGGCTGGCATTATATGCCAACAGGGTTTCCTGTTTTAGGTGTGAGCACAATAGCAATTGCACCGAATGACTCGAACACAATTTATATTGGAACGGGTGAAGTATATAATTATGATGCAGCAGGAACAGGTGCGGCATATAGAAATACCCGCGGCACCTATGGAATGGGTATCCTTAAAACTACCGACGGCGGGCTAACCTGGACAAAGAGTCTTGATTGGACTTACCAGCAGCAAAAAGGTATATGGGCTGTAAAAATAAATCCTCTTAATCCTAACACCGTATGGGCTGCTACAACTGAAGGAACATATAGATCTTATGATGCCGGCGCAACATGGGCACGGGTACACGATGTTGTAATGGTAATGGATCTTATCATCAATCCCGTTGATACCAGCATAGTTATTACAGGCAATGGTAACTTTGCAAGCACAGGATTCGGTCTTTACAGGACATCAGATGGTGGAAGTTCCTGGACCAAAATAACAAGTAATCTCCCGACTAATTTCCAGGGTAAGATTCAACTAGATATTTATAATGCTGATCCGAATATTGTTTATGCAAGTATTGGGAATGGTTTTTCCGTGGGTGGTAATAACGCAAGCTGGCTTTGCAGATCAATTGATGCTGGAGTGAACTGGGTGGTCAGGTCTACAGTTGATTATTCAAAATGGCAAGGATGGTTCTCTCATGATGTTTCGGTTGATCAATCTAATCCTGATAATTTGATTATTATCGGCATCGAAGTTTATAAATCAACGAATGGTGGTTCTACAATAGTACAAAAATCATCAGGTGGTTTAACATCTGGTTTTACACCCCCTATTGGAGGACAAGAGGGAAATGATAATTACACCCATTCTGACGCACACGATGTTAAACAGCATCCAATTGATCCTAACATTTATTATATAGCTACTGATGGAGGAATATTCAGAACAACTGATTTTGGCGAGACTTACGAATCTCATAACGGAAGATATCAATCCACACAGTTTTACAATGGAACTTCCAGCTCTCAAACTGATTCGCTGAAGGCAATGGGCGGTTTCCAGGATAACAGTACTGACATTTATAGCGGAGACTTAGCATGGTTTAGAGCTCCTGTGGGAGGAGATGGAAGCTGGACGGCAATCGATGTTACTAACGATAATATTATGTATGCGTCTTCGCAATATCTGAGTATGAGAAGATCTTCAAACGGAGGCAACAATTTTAGTGGTATTTCTCCACCAGGAAGTAATATTGAAACATTTATCGCCCCTTTTAGAATTTATGTTGGAGATGGAAATCTAATTTATGCCGGTAGGGATAAAATTTATAAATCAACAAATGGCGGTGGAAATTGGACAACAACAAATAATGGAAATGTTTTAGACGGCAATCCTGCACTCTCGATGGAGATAAGCTATCAAACCAGCGATAAAGTATATGTTGGAACGGCTCCTTACTTAACTCGCCCGGGTTTGTTCCGCACAACTAATGGTGGAACCAGCTGGGATAACATCACTGGAACACTTCCCGATAGGTTTCCTGCTGATATAGCTGTTGATCCAAATGATGATAATATTGTTTACGTTGCTTTCTATGGTTTTGGAACCGGGCATGTTTATAAATCTACAAATAGCGGAGATAACTGGACGGATGTAAGCGATAATCTACCAGATGTTCCCGTTCCTGCGGTAATTGTGGATCCCAATAACTCATTCCATGTTTATATCGGGACAGATATTGGTGTATTTGTTTCTACAGACGGCGGTGGAAACTGGCAGGATTTTAATAACGGATTGCCTGATGCTGTACAGGGAATGGATTTAAATATTACAACCGCTAGCAATGTTATCAGGGTGATGACGCATGGCAATGGTGCTTATGAAACAAAACTAATGAGCCAGATTCCTACAGATTCAGGAATAAGTCCATCACCAGTTACTGATTTCAAACTTGAACAGAACTATCCAAACCCATTTAATCCAAGCACAAATATTCAGTTTGCAATTCCTCAATCATCATTTGTAACTCTGGAAGTTTTTAATGCGCTTGGTGAAAGGCTAAATGTATTAGTTTCTCAGGAACTAAGTTCTGGAACTTACAATTACGATTGGAACGCATCGAATCTTACAAGTGGAGTGTATTTCTACAGGTTACAAGCAGCCGACTTCGTAGAAACTAAAAAGATGATGTTATTAAAGTAAATTAAGCAATACAATTTTTTATTTATGGCCCTGCTTTTAATAAAAGCAGGGTTTTTTATTTTATAGCGGCTAATTGTTCTAACTTTGTGTCTTAACATATTTGTACTTTTCACAATTATTTCTTATTATCAAATCAGTTTATTAAATACCCTTAGTTTTATCATAATATTGATTAAAACTATCTGAAAATTACTATAGGAGGTTAACATCACCAAAGGTAGAGCAATAAGCTCTCTCTTCTTTGATTCATTGATGAGCCCTTCCTCTTGATTTTTGCGCATGTAATAGTAAATGCACGGCTTTATTATATTTCCAAAAATAACTTTTTAGGTAGGTGTCATCATGAAACAGGTACAATATTTAATATTAATCACAATTCTATTGTGCATTAATGTTTTAGCACAAGAAGATATTAATTCCGGCGGAGTTAATACTTATGAAACACTTAAGAATGGTCAGGTGATATACCAAAATGGACCAAATGGGGTAGACGCCGGACCTTATCTGGCACTTGAGGGTTTTGAAACATCTTTCCCACCTACAGGTTGGGGGACTTATTTCCTTAATGACGATTGGCAGCAAAATGATTACGAAATGAATAGTGGTCTTTATTCTGCAGCAATATTCTGTGATCCGGAGAATGAAGCCTGGTTAATTACACCGGCAATTGATCTAACCACAGCTTCTGGTTCTTTCATAAATTACTACGAACGTGTGGATCAATTTGATTATGTAGAGGGAGAGCACAATGTTTTAATATCTACTAATTATGTTGGAAGTGGAAATCCAAACGCCGCCAACTGGAATGTATTAAGAAATACTATAGAGGATTATTTTTCCTGGGAATTGAGAGAAATTGACCTAAGCACGTACGAAGGTGATACTGTTTATATTGCATTCCAATATATCGGTAGTGGTGAACTATATGAGTGCGGAACAGACTGGTATATTGATGACGTTATTGTTGATGATCTTTGCACGGGCATTGAACCAATTCCAAATTGTGCAACAATTAATTCTCCGCCGGATGGAGCTACGTTGAATCCAACTTTTGTAACTTTCTCTTGGAGTCCACCTGGAGCGGATGCTACAAAACAATTGTTCTATGTTGGTACCGATGGTAATGGAACAATCACACCAACCAATGTATACGACAGTTTAGAATATTCAGAAAATACTAATGGAGTTGGACCTGTACAACTTGCAGCAAATACAACCTACTATTGGCAGATAATACCAGCTAATTGCAGTCAAACTGCTGTAAACTGTCCAATCTGGTCCTTTACTACAAATGATGGAGAAATAAACTATGGTGGTGGAGGAACTACGCAGGGAGGATATTATTGGGCTAACTCAACTGCCGGTGCTTCAGGTGCACCATCTCAACCAACTTTCAATTGGATTGATATTTCGGGCACGGGTATTGATTTGATCGGGTCAATAACAGATAACCAAACCGTTGGTCCTTTGCCTCTCGGTTTCACTTTTAACTACTTTGGAAATAACTATACTGAATTTTATATAGGTGCAAATGGTTTCGTTTCATTTTCTGCTGCACCGGGTTTTACAGCTTTCCCTTATCCAATTCCTTCTCCGAGTTCAGCCGATAATGTTGTTGCGGGTTACTGGAAGGATCTAGATCCTACAAATTTGAATGTATCTGGTAAACATCTTTACTACGCACAGAGTGGTGGAGATATGGTAATTACTTATGAAAATTATCCTCAAGCCAGTGCTGATGCAAACGGATGGATTACTTTCCAGATTATTATTCAGCAATCCGGTAATGTAAAAATTCAATATAGTAACTCAGGAACTTCATTTAACGTTGATGATGGAACCGTTGGGATTGAAAACAGCGATGGAACAAAAGGAATACTTTACAGGCACCGTCAATATGGTGGAGCAATTTTTAGTTCTCCACTGGCTTTAGAATTTGGAACTAATTCCGGTGCCCTTCCTGTAGAACTCTCTTCCTTCTCTGCCTCAATTATTGAGCAGGGTGTTAAATTAAACTGGGTAACAGAAACCGAAGTAGGCAACTATGGTTTCGAAGTTCAGCGATCAGTTTCCGAAAACCAAAGTTCCGCCTGGAAGAATATTGGATTTGTAGAGGGATTTGGAAACTCAAATTCACCAAAGGAATATTCTTTTATTGATGAGAACGTTGCAGGCGGGAATTATTCTTACCGGTTAAAACAAATTGATACTGATGGCAAGTTCGAGTATTCAAAAGTTATTGAGATAGATTTTAGCACGCCATTGAATTATGAGTTAAGTCAAAATTATCCTAACCCATTCAATCCTTCTACAAAGATTAGCTTTCAGATAGTGGAAACTGGATTTACATCACTAAAAGTTTATGATGCAATTGGTAATGAAGTTAAAACCCTGGTTAACGAAAATAAACCTGCTGGAACTTACACAGTAGATTTTTCCGCCAGAGGCGGATCCGCCTTTGGCGGAGATGCTTATACGCTACCGAGCGGCATTTACTTTTACAAACTTGAAGCTGGTAGTTTTGTTGAAACGAAGAAGATGATGCTCTTAAAATAATTTTTAAGCATTGCTGTAATAGCCAACTAATAATTTTAAAGAAATTAAATTAAAGGCGATCTTTTTATGATCGCCTTTTTTATTATTTTTGTAACTGAATCACCACATAGGGAGAGCGTTATGGAGATCAAACCGGACAAAAAGTTGTTTACAAAGCAACTATATGTCTTGCTTACAATATCATTTCTCGTTTTATTAGTTGCTGTTATTCTTCAAATAGCTATACCACTTGATCCAAAAATTACTGCAAGCGGTGTTGCTGCTGTATTGTGGCCCATTGTATTTGGTGTGATATTTCTTCTTTGGCTCATCGCTGTTCCCACAATAAAACTGTGGATAAAAAATCTTTCTTACTATATCGATGAAGACAGAGTGACAATTCACAAAGGTATTCTTTCCAAGATCAAGCAAAATGTACCATATAGAGCAATAACCGATTTTCAACTTCATAGATCTCTTTATGATAGATTCCTTGGGATTGCTTCCATAAAACTTCAAACTGCTGGACAAAGTCCAACCGCAACTGGTTTCGAAGCTAAATTAACTGGATTAATTGATTGGGATAATTTGCTTGAAAAGTTGAGAGCAAAAGTAAAAATGCTATTTCCACAAACGGGCGTATCGGCTGCTGATTCAACTGCATTAACTGATAAAGAAATTCTGCAAAATATTCTTGATGAACTTAAGGAGATTAGAACAATACTGTCAAAAGATTGATCTTATCTTAACCGCTGATTAATAGCTAAAATTAGTTACAGAACATAGTAAGGATAGCCTATGCCCAAAGCAAAATTTATTACGCTCGCTTCATTTAAGAAATATACACCGGATGAGATGATCAGCAGATCACAAGAATTTTATACATTTCTTAAAAGAAGAAGAACAGTTAGAGATTTTTCAGAGAAGGTTGTGCCCTTAGAAGTAATTGAGAACTGCATACTTACTGCAGGAACTGCACCAAGCGGGGCAAACCTGCAACCATGGCATTTTGCTGTTGTTTCTGATCCCGAAATTAAAAAGAAAATTCGTATTGCTGCAGAAGAAGAAGAAAAAGAATTTTACACCAACCGTGCACCGAAAGAATGGCTGGATGCTTTAGCGCATCTTGGTACCGATGAACACAAACCATTCTTAGAAACTGCTCCCTATTTAATCGCAATCTTTTCAAAAAGTTATGAATTCCTTCAAAATGGAAATAAAGTTAAGAATTACTATTCACAAGAATCAACCGGCATTGCCTGCGGTATGTTAATTACCGCATTACATAATGCAGGATTAACTTCGCTTACACATACGCCCAGCCCGATGAATTTTTTAAATGAAGTTTTAGGTAGACCAAAAAACGAACGCCCGTTTTTGCTGCTTGTTGTTGGTTACCCGGCAAAGGATGCTAAAGTACCTGATATTAAAAAGAAGAAATTGAAAGAGATTGCAAGTTTTACTTAGTTAATAAAATTTCCCCTCCCTAAGGGAGGGGATAAAGAGGTTGGTTTCTTACTTAAGCAGAATCATCTTTTTAGTATCTATAAATGATCCGGTTAATAATCTATAATAATAAATTCCACTGCTAAGGTTACTTGCGTCAAAATCTACTTTATAATTTCCCGCAGGTTTTTCCTCATTAACTAAATTTGCAACTTCGTTACCCAATAAATCATAAACCTTCATAGAAACAAATTGTATACTGCTAATTGCATACTGAATGCTGGTAGATGGATTAAACGGGTTAGGATAGTTTTGCTCCAATTCAAATTTTGTAACTGCAACTACATCATCCCCAGAGAAAGTTGGAATTGTGTAAATAAGAATTCCTATATCATCAACATACCAGCCATCACGAGTTACACCACCATCTGTTCTAAGTTGAAATCGGATTTTAAATTGATTGCTTAAATAATTTACTAATGAAATCCTTTCCTGAACCCAGTTTGAAATTACACCATCATAAAGTGGTTCGCCTGTTGGTTGGAAGCTTCCAACTCCGGGCTCAGTATATTCACCTTCAATTGGAATCCAGCTAGAACCATTGTTTGTAGAGATATCCACCTGTCCGTAATCCCAGTTACTTTCAATATCAAACTTTGTCCAGTAAGTCAATCTTGGGTTTGTATAACCGCTAATATCAATAGCGTCTGTTAGAGTCATGGTAACTGTTGCATTGTTTGAGTAGTTACCTGTTTTGCTATCAGTAAATGAAGTTGGACCTGAATAAAAAGTACTTGTAGTTGCTTCCCATTTAGGAACTGATGGTGAAGCAGTTATTGTCCATAGTTCAGCAGGATTATTCGTTGTATCTTCAAAAACCATAACCGGGAAACCGATGATAATATTTACCGTATCATTACTCATTAAACTGCCGTTAGAATAAGTAGTTAATGCCAACGGAATTTCCTCTTCAACGGTTGCAGAATTTGAAATTGTAAATGAAAGCGGAGAAGTAAAAGTTTGTGAACTCCTTGCTTCAATTGAATCGAAAGATGCACTTCCGTTTATAACAGTTACTAATCCGCTTGGTGAAGTTAATTCAAATGTTAAGTTATAAGCTGAGGCTAATCCTTTATTTCTAAATTCAGGCAGCAATTCAACATTATCTCCGGGTAAAAAATATTCTCGATTAAAATTAGGATTATTAAGTTCTACATACTCACCGGCAACAAAAGCCTGGTACATATTTGATCTAACATTCAACTGAGCGATTGGAAAAATTTCGCCTTGTGATGGCCAGAAAGCTGGGCCTATTTCAAGAGTGTATCCAAATATTTTACCTTTTTCAACCTGCTCTCCATACATATAATCTCGAACAGAACCGTTAGATTGGTAACCAAGAATTTGGCCGCTTGTTCCATAAGTGTATCCATTATAAGATGTCAAATCAGAAGCAAATTCACGATATATCAGTGAATCTGGGCATTGCTGATCTATATATCCCCACGGATACAAATAAGCATCTCCATACGAATGCATGTTAAAATGAGTTCCATAGTTATGTAGAATTGCTAAGTCTCTTACTGCTTGGGATTCAGGTTCTGAAAAAGCTGAAGGTCCTCGGTAAGTGCTGCTGGTAGGATCAGGGCTTGATCCGCTGTTATCGTAACCCCATTTATAGCTGAAATTTCTATTAAGATCTACACCATAAGAACCGCCGTTGTTTCTTCTGTTCTTTCTCCAAAAACCACCACCGTTAGGGTCGGTCTGGCGATTGTATTCATAACCATCGGGATTAAACATGGGACACAATAAATTTCCCTGTTATCTAACAAGGTAAGTTACTGCAGGATCGGTTCCATAGTTTTCCAGCAAATACCACATAAAATACATAAGTGTTGCCATGGATTGCGGCTCACGTGCATGTAATCAAGTGCATCAAAACCAACAGCTGGTTCATCTTCATTTATATTTGGATTATCTGAAATCTTAACTGCCCAGATTGTTCTTCCTTCGTGGCTCGTACCAATAGAATATTTTTCTGTGATAAGATTAGGATATAACTGGAACATTGTATCAAGATCGGCAACAATTTCATCAAAAATATAATAACCTCCCATCGAACCGAATTTAAAACCTGACACACCAAAATTTATTTCACTTTCCAGTTCTTACAATGAGCTTTTTCTTCTTCAGTAAAAACGGGACGTGAATTATAGTAAGCTTTCCAGTCATCAATTAAAACTTCGTATCCTAAACCGGATTGTTGAAGTTCTGAAAATTCAGTCATCGTTAACAAAGAGAGAAATATTTCCATTCTTATCATGCTGTGCTTCTTCCAAATCCAAAGATAATTCAACAGCTTTGTAAAGATCAAACTGATTGTTAATAATAGATTTTTACTTTTTTATAATTTTGAGGAAAAACAGAAATTACAAAAGCCAACAAGCAAATGAATAAAGTTTTCATACAACATCACAATTTTTATGAATAAATATTCTGTTAATTAACTGAAAATTATATCAAAAAGGAAGCCAAAAGTTGATATAGATTAGACTAAACTTTTAATAGTTTCCCCTTCTGTTTTAGCAATAGTTACAGCTCCGCAGGAATCGCTCCACACATTTACGGTTGTTCTGCACATATCTAAAAATCTATCCACAGCAAGGATCAATCCAACTCCTTCCAGCGGCAAGCCAACTGCAGATAAGAATTACAGAGATCATTACAAGCCCTGCCATTGGAATTCCGGCTGCACCAATTGAAGCAAGAAGTGCAGTTACCACCACAACCATTTGCATAAGAAAACCTAATTCAATCCCGTATGCTTGTGCAATAAACATTGCAGCAACACATTCGTACAATGCTGTTCCATCCATATTAACCGTTGCACCAAGCGGCAGAACAAAACTTGTAATTTTATTTGATACACCAGAGTTATTCTCAACCGCATGCAATGTTAGGGGTAAAGTTGCAGATGAAGAAGATGTTGAAAACGCAGTTAGTAATGGTGCGCTCATTGCCCTGCCTTGCAGCCACGGTTTTACTTTTGCTACGAATCTTAATATTAAAGGAAGAGTAATCAAATGCATGAAAAACTAAACCGAGAAGTACAGCAGACATATACATTCCCAGTCTGCCAACCAGGTTCATTAAGATTATCTGCCTGCTCGGCAACTACAGCAGCCACAATTCCAAGTATTCCAAGAGGTGTAAACTTAATTACGAAATTTGTAAGCTTCATCATCACTTCAAAACTGCCATTAAAAAAATCAGTGAACATCAGCTTTGTACTTTTCACTAACGCGCGTAATAAAAAAGCCGATTAAGATTGAGAAGAAAATAATTGCAAGCATATCTGCAGATGCAAGTGCATCAAAAATATTTGTAGGAACCATTCGCATAATAATATCACCAAGATCACCGGAAGTTGCAGCGAGTTCAGGAACTTCACTTCTTAATCCTAAATCTGCACCAACACCTGGTTGAATGATGTTAACAAATATTAATCCTGTAAGTATTGCAAAAAAACTTGTTGTTATGTAGTAGGTAAAGGTTTTTATTCCCAATCTTCCCAGGTTATGCGCATCACCTATATTTGCAACTCCGGAAATAATTGATGTTAGGATGAGAGGAACAATTATCATCTTTAATGCACGCAGGAACAGATCGCCCATCCAGCTAACATAACCAACATACTCAGTGAAAAATAATCCGTAAAGAACGGCAATTAGCTAGTGCTATAAGGATTTGCCAGTGAAGTTTAATTTTAAACATTTAGGATTATTCGAGTTATTTTCATAATAACATTTTTGATTATTTCATCACACAAAGTATAACCTTTTCTTGTAAATTTTATTATCTCATCATCATACAATAATTAAATCTTTCTTCAACAGTTCTTCAAAATAAGATATTATTTTTCTTTAACCAATCACTGCCGAATCTTTTTTTATAACTTTTTAATTCAATCCCGGAACTACGTAAAGCCAGCATTACATACTCATTATGAATTTCTTCGGGCGTTAACGTTTCGTGGTTTGCATTGCATTGCCATTATTTGTCAATTTCACTAATATATCTTTTAACACTCGAATAATTCCACCAGCGTTTTCCATCAATAAAAGAATGTGCGGAAGTTCCAAAACCAAGGTAATTCTTTATAATGCCAGTACGAATTGTTATGCAGACACTCGAAACCGGGTTTTGCAAAATTACTTACTTCGTACTGCAGGAAACCCTTTGCTTCCAAGATATTCAATTGTTGTTTCATACAAATCGGCATCGTAATCATCATCCTGCATTATCACTTTTCCATCAATAATCATTTTGTTAAGAATCGTACCATTTTCAACAATAAGACTGTAAGCAGAAATATGATTAACCGGAAGAGCGCATGCGATTTTAAGATTGTTCAGCCATTTTTCTTTAGTCTGCTTAGGAAGATTAAAAATTAAATCGATGCTCACATTTTCAAATCCTGCATCTACGGCTTCTTTTATTGTCTCGATTGCTGTTTCGCTGTCATGAATCCTTGTTAGAAATTTAAGCTCATCATCATTAAAAGATTGAATTCCAATACTTATCCTGTTAATTCCTGCTTTCCTGAATTCTGCAAGTTTTTTAATATCAACTGTGCCGGGATTTGTTTCCATTGTAATTTCTGCATCATCATGAAAGATTAAAATTATCTTTTACATGTAATTAATAATTTCATGAAGATAATCTGGTTCCATAAGGGAAGGCGTTCCGCCGCCAAAAAAGATTGAAGTTATAATTCTGTTTGAAGAATATTTACTACCATAATAATTTATTTCTTCTTTAAGTGATTTAAGAAATGAAGTGATATGTATCAGCTGGTAATAACAGAATAGAAATCACAATAAATACATTTGTGATCGCAAAACGGAATGTGGATGTAACATGCTGTTGTTTTCAAATTTCCTGATTACTTTAACTGAACAATGTAAAGCAATCTACAAACAATAGAATTTAAAAACCAAATCCTATGCCTGCAGACATGGTTGCAATCTCAGCAAATTTAAAATTGAAATTGAATACTAACCACGGCTAAGTTCAGATTTCCTCCCAGAACAAAGCCAACAACATTTTCTCCATTTAAATCTAGATCTAATAACTGTATTTACCGGTCCAACCGGAGTATCATAATCAAAAGTATAATGAACATTTGTTTCGGAACTTTCATAAGTTAATCCGGCATACGGTTCAAAGATATTATCATTTCCGAATTTTTTGCTGAAGTATAATCCTACAGAGAGTATGCATCATTCTTAAAGACATCGCCCACTTTCATTTTTTGATAGTAGAATCCAACACTAAGATCGATTGGAAGTGGCTCTTCAAACCAGAGACCTGGATTATGCAGTAAACCTATACCCCAAAGATATGTTTTACCCAAATCTTCAAAAGTCATTTCAGGAAAATATCTTAAAGAAAAATTTGTACCTGCAATCGTTCCAACATTCAGTTGTATTGCTGGATTGGGAAGAAATGAAAGATCCATCTAAGAAACCATTAACTTCTGGAATTGTTTGTTAAACGCCCCGATTAGTTGCCCCTTCATATTCATAACCGGGAAATTCAATATGCAAATAATCATTACTTCCACCGATGTATTGTTGGTCCATCAAACTTAACCACCCATTCCTGTGAAGTAAGTGTCATTTTATTATCTGTTCATATTCAGGATTTCTTGTCGGATGAAATACCGGATTCTGCAAGGAGTCCTTCAACCTGTTCAGCATTATACCTGAATCTTCCTTCACTTGAAAATTGTCTTTGTTCATTTGAAAAAAACGAACCAACTGCAACCAACCTTGCTTGAATATGTAATCCGAAAAGTGTTGGAGGTGGAGCGCCGCTAAACCATCCACCGGTCATATTAGCTCCAAAGGTAGGTTACACCAGGTTCAACATACTTTGTAGCAGCCTCTGAGGAAAGATTAGATAAGGTTTCTGAAATTGACTGACCGTTAACCCTTACAGGTAAGAAAATAATAACAAAACTTAAACATAGGGTAATTAGGAAGGGATGATTTTTCATTCTGTACCACAATTAACTTTTATTGCCGGAAATTTTTATTTATTAATAAATAAATACCTTCAATTTTAATACCGATTTAAACCTATCAATTCCTGCGCAGTACTAATACTTTTATCTGTAATTTTTTCCCCACTGATAAGTTTTGCCACTTCATTTACCTGTTCTTCTTCATCCAGCTTTTTAATGGAGCTTATTACCCTATCCTTTTTTGAAATTTTTTCAATTGAGTAATGGCTGTCTGCCAAGCTGGCAATCTGGGGCAGGTGAGTAATAGCAATTATTTGATGATACTTTGAAAGTTCTTTTAAAGTGTTGCCAACTTTCTGAGCAATCTTTCCACTAACACCTACGTCTATTTCATCAAAAATTAGAAGAGGCAGTTTATCGCTCATAGCTAAAACTGATTTGAGCGAAAGCATTATGCGCGAAACCTCTCCTCCTGAAGCAACTTTTGCAAGTGGTTTTGGATCTTCCCCTGGATTTGTAGAAATAAAAAACTCAACTTTATCAATTCCTGTTGATGAAAACTTTAGCGGCTTCCCATCTGCAGGTTCATTCAGAATTTCAGTTTTGAATTCAGGTTGAGATATTCCAAGCTCTTTTAATGAATTTTCAATTCCGCTCTTAACTTTTTTAGATACCTGGATTCTTTTTTGCGAAATACTTTTCGCTTCTTTTTCTGCTTTTTCTCTAAGCTTACTTAATGCTGAACTTAGCTCTGAAATTTTCTCCTCAAAGTTTTCGGCAAGCGTAAACTCTTCACCAATCTTTTTGCGATGTTCTAAAACAGATTTAACAGTGCCTCCGTATCTCTTTTTAAGCAGATTTATTGAACCAAGTCTCTCCCTTATTTCTTCAACATGTGCAGGATCTAAATCCACCTTAGCTTTATAACTTTGTACAAAAGATGATATGTCATTAACCAGCGCTATAATAGTTTCAGCTTCACTTGAAGATTCTGAAAAAGAATTATCAATCTCTACAAGTTCGCTAAGATTATTTTGTACTTTAACAATAGAATCATGAACAGAATTTTCCGACTCATAAAGAAGTTGATAGATCTCAGTTGTTAGCTCTGCAAGTTTTTCAGAGTTTTCAAGAATTTTTAGCTCATCATTTAGTTTTTCTTCTTCTCCTTCTTCCGGCGAAACTTCATCTATCTCTTTAATCTGAAATGAGCAAATTTCTTTTTTTTCTTTTAATATTTCTTCCCGTTCTTTTAAAGAGTTTAGTTCTCTCTCTGTTCTTACCAGGTCATCGTAAGTTTTTCTGTACTTTATCATCAAATCATCATAATCACCAAACTCATCAAGATAATTAATATGGGTTTCTGTTCTTAACAGCGATTGATGCTCATGCTGCCCGTGCAGATCAACCAGAAAATTTCCGAACTCTTTTATTAATGATAGCGAAACGGGAGTATCATTTGCAAAACAACGATTTGAACCTTTAAGTGAAATTTCTCTTCTTAATATCAGTTCCGGATAATATTCAATATCGTTATCTTCAAGAAGTTTTTTTACTTTCTTATTTTCTTCAACATTAAATATTCCTTCAACAACTGATTTGTTAGCTCCTTTTCGTACAACCTCTGTTGAAGCACGCTCACCGAGCAGCAAACCCATTGCATCAATCAAAATGGATTTACCCGCACCTGTTTCGCCGGTAATAATATTCAGCCCACTGCCGAATTCAACGGAGATGTGTTCTATTAGCGCGTAATCTTTTACTTCGAAGGATTTTAACATAATCTGCTATAAATATTTGCAGAAGAAAGTTAAACTATTTGATGTGGAATTTCAAAAATGTGGGAAGATACTGTAATTGCTTTATTTCAATTTTCAGAAGCAAGAAAGAATAATAGTATTATTAATGATTTAAACCCTAAACCCAGCCGGGTAATAAGATTTCAGTTCGCTGCCAAGATATTTTAAGAGCGCAGTAATTACACCAAGGTCATCAAGGTAACCAAAGAAAGGAGTTAAATCAGGTATTGTATCGAGTGGTACAATAAAGTAAATAAGCGCTGCAACAACTATTGCTTTCCTGTGCCATCTTACAATAGGATCTTTCATAAAATTATAAAGAGCTACAATATCCCGGGCAAAAGATATTCTCTTTCCGCCTTTTTCAAGCTTTGACCAGAGGTTCTCATCAACATATTCCATATCTTCTTCAACATCCTCTTCACTTTTTCCACCAAAATCGAGTTGATTTAAATCACTAACATCATCAAATAGTACATCATCATCTGTATTGTAATCTTCATAATTCATAATGCGATCCTCCTAAGGTAAATACGAACCGAAATTGCAGAAATTTATGGCGCACCGGTTCTTGTTTTAAGGTACAAATCAAAAATAGTGTATGTAGCAATTAAAGGCAAAGCAAGTAATGGTGTCCTACCGGGTGAATTCAATATAATATCTAGTTTAGTTAAGTTTGCATTTTACTTTACAAAGCAGATAGAAATTGGATAATCTTAGTGGTAAAATATTCCTGCCCGGTAATGAAAAACAATTGCAACACCTGGAAAGTAAGCTGGAAATAGCAGGTAAAGATGTTTTAGTTATTGGAACCGGAAGTGAAGAAATAGCCGTTTATTTGAAGATGAACAGGGGCAACATCCGTAAAAATTATTGTGGGCGATTATGAATCGGTGATGAACAGCAGGATGATTTTGCCGAAGGATACTGAAATTAGAGTGAGTATGATGGATTTTGAACATACTGATTTTTCTGCCGAAAGTTTCGACATTATTTATGCTCAAGCATCTGTTTCAAGCAGCCGCAGGAATAAGGTTATAAAGGAGATCAAACGTATTCTTAAAGAGGGTGGAATTTTAAATGCTGGCGAAATTACTTATTTAAAATCTCCCGTTCCTGTTTTTATCCGGGAAATTTGGGACGCTGGAGAAATACTTCCACTAGTATCAAATGAACTAACCGCTTACTATGAGGAAAGAAAATTTAATATAATTGATGAAATAAATTTATCGGATACACTTACAGATTATTATCAAAAAAATCACAAGCTGCTAAAAGATAAATTGCCTACGTTAACGGAGAGTGAAAAATCTTACTATAAAATAATTTTAAACCGGTTAAGCCATGAATCTAATGTTTATCTTAAACAGGGAGGGAAAGATTATATCGGTTTCACTTCAATAATTATGAGGAAAGAAATTTGAAAAAGGGTGATACATTAGAATTAGAAATAATTAGGCATGCTGCTGAAGGAAAAGGAATTGCAAGGATCAATCGTAATATTATTAAGCCAGCGGAGGATGCCCAGCAGCAGAAAAATAATGAAGAAAATTACGTGGTTTTTGTGCAGGGTGCATATCCCGGGGATAAGGTAACTGCGCAGTTAAGGAAAATAAAAAAATCTTACGCCGAAGCAGTAATAATTAAAATAATTTCTCCATCAAAAGATAGGGTTGAACCTCGTTGTAAATACTTTGGCACTTGCGGTGGCTGCAAGCAGCAGGATCTTAATTACGATACTCAACTAAAATTTAAGCAGGAACTTGTTAAAGAAACGTTTGAACACATTGCAGGTTTGAAGGATTTTGATTTTGAAGAGATCATTCCTTCCGGGAATCAATTCTTTTACAGGAATAAGATGGAATTCTCTTTTTCAGATAAAAGATGGCTGACAAAAGAAGAGATTGGTTCAGAAGATGTTTTTGATAAGGCGTTTGCTCTCGGATTACACATTCCCCGTATATTTGATAAAGTGCTGGATATAAATGAATGCTTCCTTCAATCAGAAATAAGTAATGAAATCCTGAACTTTACGAGAAAGTTTTTTAAGGAAAAGAATGTTTCAATCTACTCAACAAAAACACATACGGGTTACTTAAGAAATCTTGCTATCAGGCAATCGCAATACAAAGATGACCTAATGGTAAACCTTGTAACCAGTATAGAAGATGATGATTTAATGAAGGAATACACTTCTGAAATGCTGAGATTAATTCCTCAAATAACTACTGTAATTAATAACATTAATAAAAAGATGGCATCCGTTGCAATAGGAGATTATGAAAAAGTTTACCACGGAGAAGGATTTATTTATGATAAGATTGGCAACTATGATTTCAGGATAAGTGCAAATTCATTCTTTCAAACCAACACTGTGCAGGCAGAAAACCTTTACAAAACTGCAATGGAATTTGCTGAGTTAAAAGGTGATGAAATAATTTATGATCTCTATTCTGGCGCAGGAACCATTGCAATTTATGTTTCAGGAAAAGCAAAACTGGTTATTGGATTTGAATCAATCAGGTCTGCGATAAGGGATGCTGCAGAAAATGCAATACTCAACCAAGTTGAGAAAGTTCAATTTGCTGAAGCAAATTTATATAAGTCATTTCTGCCAATTATAGAGCAAAACAATATCCCAAATCCTGATGTGATAATAATTGATCCTCCAAGAAGTGGCATGCATAAAAACACAGTTGATGATGTGATACAACTTAACCCGGAAAAAATTGTTTATGTAAGCTGCAATCCTGCAACCCAGGCAAGGGATGTTAAATTGATGGTTGAGGCAGGTTATAAATTAAAGAAGATGAAACCTGTTGATATGTTTCCTCATACATATCATATGGAAAATGTAGTACAGCTTGTTAAATAGAACGCCGATAACACAGATTCGACAGATTTTCGCAGATTAATATCTGCGTTGATCAGTTGCATCAGTGTCATCTGTGTTCCATTCTTATCTTTTATTATTTACAATCAACACAAATTCCCCCTTTAGATTTTTCCTTTCTGCAATGTTTAATACCTTTTCGGCACTTCCCCGGTAATACTTTTCATCCTTCATAGTTAATTCAAATGCTAAAACTACAGGAGTGATTTTGCCAAAGAAATTTACAACATCTGTAAGCAGCCTTTGCAGCCTGTAAGGAGTATCCATCAAAACAATAACTTCTTTAATTCGCTTCAAATCCAGCAACTGCTTTCTTCTTATATGTTTTTTTGGTGAAAGCCATCCGCGGTAATAAAAATTTTCAAAATCAAATCCTGAGCCAATCAGTGCGGGGAGAAGAGAGTTAGCTCCAGGAACAGGAACAATATCAATATTCTGAGAAATACAAACATCAACAAGCAAATGTCCCGGATCTGAAAAGAGCGGTGTACCGCAATCGGAAATAAGTGCGGCAGTTTCTCCTATTTAAAATTTCCAACAAAATCTCGCTCACAATTTCATTTTCATTATGCTCATTTAGTGCAATTAGTTCTTTATCAATCTTAAAATGTGCAAGCATTCTGCGTGCAACTTTGTATTCTTCGCAAATAATAAAATCAACACTATTAAGAATCTTAAGAGCACGTAGAGTTATATCATCATAATTGCCAATTGGCGTGGATACAAGAAATAATTTATTCTTCATTGGTTCTGTTACACTGTTATTTTACTTAATTTTGATAATTACATTAATAGAATTTTTATGCTAGCCACTAGTAAAACAAGCCATCCAGGATAGACTTATACTAATTAACAACAAATAGTTGAGAGTTACAAAATGAAAATCAAATTACTATTTTTATTCATAATGTTTTTCAGCATTTCAATTTTTTCGCAGGATGATTTACAAACTTTTCTTTCCGTTACCAATACAGGAGTTGATGAGTTCCTTAATCAATACCCGGAGTACGATGGCAGAGGAACAATTATATTTATTCTTGATACAGGCGTTGATCCGGGAATTGACGGCTTAACTCATACTTCCACCGGGGAAGTTAAAGTTATTGATGTCCAGGATTTTACAGGACAGGGTGATGTTGCTTTGTATGAAGCTGATACTGATGAAGATGACGGAGTAGAATACTTTGTAAATGAAGAAATGAATTACAAAGTATCGGGAGCGGATAAGTTGACTTATCATCCAATTAATAATGAATATTTTATAGGAGCTTTTGAAGAGAGCAGTATGATAAATTCAAGCTCTGGAGCAGTTGATCTTAATGGCAACGGCGAAAGTGAAGACACTTACTATATTATTGCTTTTGAAACTATGGTCGAAGATGACCGCTTTTGGGTAGCATATTTTGATACGGACGGTAATGGAGATGTTTCGGATGAATTTCCTTTACAGGATTATAAAACAAACCAGCAATCTTTTTCAATACCTAATGCGGAAGGTCTTTCGCAGTTAACTTTTGGTTTAAATATATTCCCGGATGAACAGCGCATTTCAATTCATTTTGATGATGGCGCACACGGTACCCACTGTGCCGGAATAGCGGCAGGAAATAATATTGGCGGTATTGGCTTATCAGGTGTTGCTCCTGGGGCATATTTAATTAGCTGCAAACTTGGAAATAATAATTATTCTGGGGGCGCAACAGTTACAGAAAGTATGAAGCAGGCATATATTTATGCAGATAAACTCTCAAAAGAACGTGAAGAACCTTGTATAATTAACATGAGTTTTGGTATCGGCTCTGAAATAGAAGGAAGATCAGAAATCGAAAAGTTTATTGAAGACTTGGTTAAAGAAAATCCTTACCTGTATGTTTGCACAAGCAACGGCAACGAAGGACCTGGCATTTCAACAACAGGTCTTCCTTCGGCAAGCAGCTACGTCTTGTCTTCAGGAGCCGTTTTAACCGCCGAGGTTGGAAGAGATTTATATGGTGCAAATCTCGAGAAAGATATAATTCTTTATTTCAGTTCGAGAGGAGGCGAAGTTGGCAAACCCGATATTTGCTCGCCGGGCGCATGTACTTCAACTGTGCCCAACTGGACCGGCAGGGATCGATTTTGGGGAACAAGTATGGCTTCCCCTTACTCTGCGGGTGTGGTTGCACTTCTTATGAGTGCAGTGATAAATGAGTACCCTGATGTAAAAGTACCTTCTCCATTATTGTTCAAAGCAATTCGTGAAAGTGCAACTAAGCTGGATGGCTACTCATATCTTGACCAGGGATCAGGATATATAAACGTTGCAGAAGCTTATAAACTGCTTAAAGAATATATTGATAGCGGCGAGATCGATAAGATCGAGACTTATACAATTACTTCCATTGCACCTAATATGCCTGACGGCAGAGCGCCAAATCTTTATCTAAGAGATGGTTCTTTTCTTCAACATAAATGAAAAATTCACTTTTTCTGTTAGGCGAAATAATTTCGGCAGTATTGATAAATTTTACAGAGATTACAAAATTAAATGTGATGAAGATTGGCTTATCCCAATCCAGAAAAAAACTTATCTAAGGAATGAGCAGGGAACATCCGTTCAGGTTATGTTTGATAAAACTAAAATGACTGAACCGGGGCTTTATTCTGGAAAGCTAAGAGCTTATCGGAATGATAAGAGCAATTTTCCTGAATTTGAAATGCTTGCTACCGTGGTTATTCCGTACGAGTTTACATCTGGAAATAATTATGAAATGAGGTGGGTAGATAATACTGTAGAGACTGGAATGATCGACAGGTATTTTATTAACCTGCCTGCAGGACAAACTGGGATGAGAATTTCCTTAACAAGAAATCCAGATAAATATTCTATGACCCGATTTCGTTTATTTGATCCTGATGGAAGAGAGTATGATATCTCGTCAGTCCTTTATTCGATTGATGGAGAATATGCAGTTGAAGAATATTATTATAACCTCAAGCCGGGAGTTTATGAAGTTGATGTAGAAGGCTACTTTAGAGCAGAGGATGTATCTCAGTATAACCTTCAGGTTAATTTTTATGGTCTTGAAAGGATTGACAAAAAAGTTATTACACAAGATGATAATATTTTAAAAATCATTAACCATTTTAACAAAAAAGCTAGTTGCAATCTTAGAGGGGAAATACCCGGCTACAATAAAGTACATAAAATCGACTTAAAAGGAGGGGATCATTACAAACTGCCAATTTTATTCTTCGGGGAGGTGAATCTTCAAAAGAGTTTGAATTTGAATTATCAAAAGAAGACTTTAATAAAGTAACTGATTTTGCATTTCTCATTTTAGATGAAGATGGTTACGCCGTGGAAAATAATGCTCTCTCATACAGGGATGGTTCAATTTCTATCGAACGAAGCTCTGATTCAGATAGTGAAAACTACACTCTTGAAATAATTCCAGGTTTTGCGCATAAAGACGGCAAGATGATTATAGAATTAACCGAGAAAACAATTTTGGAAAATCCTGTAACCGTAGGTGTTAATTATAATGGGAGAAACCAGGTAACATTGTACCCAAATATTCTTGTAGAACTAAAATGTGATTTTGAACTGACCAGAAGTCAAATTCCTGAAGATGCAAAATGTTTGGAAAAGTTTATTTAATTGCAGCGGCAAGTGATGAAGTTGAATGTGAACTTCCTGTCTTGTTTTTCTTCTAAATAAATAGATTAAGGCATTTGGACAGAGGTGCACTTAAGTGCATCTCTGTTTTACTTTTTTAATAAATTATCCACTCTGCCAACAATCACACTAGTTCATTATTTCTTTTATCTTTTCAGCCAACTCACTTATTTCAACGTCAAATCGCTCGCCTGTTCTTCGTATCTTAACTTCAACTTTATTTTCTTTAAGTTTTTTATCTCCGACTATTACTTGTACAGGCATTCCTAAGAAGATCTGCCTCTTTAAATTTAAATCCTGCCTGAACGTGTAGTTCTGTCATCAAATAGTACTTCAATCCCGATGTTGCTTAGTTCACCATAAATTTTATTCGATGCATTAGCAACACATCTTTTTTCATATTAAGTCCCATTAGGTGAACATCAAACGGAGCAAGTGTTTTATCCCATATTATTCCGTTCTCATCATGGTTTTGTTGGAGTGGAGCAAGCCATTACTCTTTCTACGCCAATTCCATAACTACCCATCACTATGGGGTGCTCTTTCCCGTTTACATCCAGAAAAAAAGCTCCGAGTGCTTCTGCATACTTTGTTCCGAGTTTGAATATATGACCAAGTTCTATTGCTGTAAAAACATCAAGCTTGCCGTTACATTTTTTCTGTCCGGCAGAAGGTTCGGGCACCCTTCACCAGTCAATACAATCCTTAGATCAGTATATTCTAATTTTTCAACATCACGTTTAAAATCAATTCCGCCAATGTGGTAATCATTTTTATTTGCACCGCTATAAATGTTGTTTGCGTTTTTTAGTCTGTTATCTGCTATTATTCTGTGATTAAATCCGAATGGTCCAATTGATCCGGCAGCCGCACCGGTAATTTCTAATAGTTCTTCGGGGTGACCTGGTCTTACTGTTCCGCTTAAATAGTTTTCTAATTTGCTTTCATTTACTTCATCGTTGCCATGCATTAAAATTAAAACAGGACTGCTATCGTGAATGTAAATTCTGGACTTAGCACATTGTGATTCATCAATTTTAAAAAATTCGCAAAGCTTCATCAATTGTTTTGACATTTGGTGTGTGAATTTCTTTCAACTCCTCACTGTGATCTTCAGTCCGCTTTTTTGCGTTCAGCTTTGAGGTTGCAACCTCAACATTTGCTGCATAGCCGCACGATTCACAGTGAGCAACTGTATCTTCACCGGCATCTGATTTTACCATAAACTCTTCCGATCCCGACCTCCCATTGCACCGCTGAACGCACCGACAACAAAATATTTTATCTTACATCTGTCAAAAATATTTCTGTAAGCACCATCGTGTTTGTGGTAAGATTTATCTTGGTCTTCCGGGTTAATATCAAACGAGTAAGCATCCTTCATTAAAAATTGCCTGCTGCGTATAACCCCGCTTCTCGGTCTTGCTTCGTTTCTAAACTTTGTTTGTATCTGGTACCATATCTGCGGCATATCTTTATAAGACTTAACCACATTCCTTGCATGGAAAGTCATTATCTCTTCGTGAGTCGGTGCCAAAACATAATCGCGGTTTTTTATATGAAAAAGCGTATCTCCAAAAGCTTCAACTCTTCCTGTTTCTTCCCAAATCTCTTTCGGGTTTAATGCCGGAAGATGAAATTCTTGTCCACCAATAGCATCCATCTCTTCCCTTATTATCTCGGATATTTTCTTTATTACTTTATAACCAAGGGGAAGGAAAGAATATATGCCTGCCCCAACCATTCTTATCATACCTGATCGAAGCATAAGAATATGGCTTGCTACAACTGCATCATTTGGTACTTCTTTTAATGTTGGAACGAACGATTTAGTCAGTTTCATAACTTGATTATTTATTGAAAATTGTGGCTAAAAATAACCATTTGAGGAGGTTATTCAAAGTTGGCTTTGAAAGTGAAAATCTATTTGCGGGAGGAGTATTTGAAATTAATCTGATTCCAGCTTATTGCTTCTCAACATCTTTGAAGAGATAAACTTTATCCCTCGGTCTAACCAGTTCATCAATTACAAACGTAACTTCATCTCCTTTTTCTGCGCTGGTTGCTGCTTCATCATTTCTTAGGAAGCTGTTTACTTTTAATTCGATAACTCCTGTTGTTTCTCCTATAATCAGCAGATCATCATTTTGATTTAACGAACCGGATTCGATTAATATATGAACTACTTTTGCTTTCTGGAAATAGTTAAGAACTTTGCCTAAATATTCTTTTCTCTTTGTAGCTTTTGTACCGTGGATGTCTGCGTAATCTTCGGATGAAGGAACCTCAAAATAAAATCCGGAAGAAAATCCCCTGTTGTAAACTTGTTTTAATTCTTCTAACATTTCTTTTTTAATATCATCAGTAAGTTTACCTTCAAAATAAAGATCTATTGCACGACGGTAAACGGAAACAGTTTTTGCAACATATTCGGGGCTGCGTTTTCTCCCTTCTATTTTAAATGAATCAATTCCAGCTTCAATTAATTGATCGATAAATTCAATTGTGCAAAGATCGTTTGGAGACATCACATAATCTTCACCTAGTATCAATGATTTATCCGAAGCACTGTCATAAACTTCAAATTCTCTTCTGCATGATTGTACACACTCGCCTCGATTTGCACTTTGCCCAAACATATGATGGCTCATAAAACATCTTCCGCTAACAGCAATACACATTGCACCGTGAACAAATGCTTCAATTTCCAGGTCGGTGTTGGCTCTTATCTTTTTTATCTCTTCAAGTGAACATTCGCGAGCAAGAACAATATCGTACAGCGCCCAGTTTTTTGTAAATGGATGCCGCAAGCGAATTTGAAACAGAACCCTGAGTTGAAATACAAAAGGGTAAATTGTGTTTGCTGCACAATTCCGCGACAGATAAGTCCCAGCATATGATGTTATCTATTCCGTTGTTTTTTGCTGAGATAATAATATCTTCCAGTTCTTTTATTTCTTCCTCAAAAACAATTGAATTAATTGTCAGGAAAGTCTTTACCCCATTCTCTTTACAGAACTTTACTATCTCAGGAAGTTCATCAACAGTAAAGTTAGCAGCTTTAGCGCGCATATTAAGTTTATCAACACCAAAATAGACTGCATTAGCACCAGCATTCACAGCGGTTCTCAGCATTGTCCAATCACCGGCAGGAGCCATAAGTTCCGGTTTTTGAGTAATCTCTGTTTTCATAAATTTGATATATTTAAAATGAAAAAACACGTAAAAGATGCATCACATTATCATCCATTACGTGCTTAAACTTTTTACTAAGATTTTCGCTCCCAAACCTGGGCAATTTCTACAATTACTTTTACAGCCATTTCCATATCCTGAATTGCAACCCACTCAAGCTGTGAATGGAAGCTATGTTCACCTGCAAATATATTTGGAGTTGGCAGACCCATAAAGGATAATCTGCTTCCATCTGTACCGCCGCGGATAGGATGAGTTATTGGTTCAATATCAAGATTTTTCATCGCTTCAAATGCATATTCATAAACCTGTGGATGATTATCGAGTATCTCTTTCATATTGCGATATTGTTCAATAACCTCAAACTCTAATTTTGAGCCGGGAAACTTAGCTATGGTTTCTTCAGCAAATTTCTTAAGTAGATCTTCAAGCTTTTTCAGGTTGGAAGTTTTAAAATCGCGGATGATAAATTTTAAAGTTGTTTTTTCTTCGTTGCCATTCATTGATACAGGATGAAAATATCCTTCTCTCTTATCTGTGGTTTCCGGAGAAAGTTTATCTTTTGGTAAGCTGTCTATAAAAGCTGAAGCCACTTTCATCGAGTTAATCATTATACCTTTAGCATAACCGGGATGAATATTTTTCCCAATAAAATTAATGTTAACTGCATCTGCGCTAAATGTTTCAATTTCAACTTCGCCTCTGCTGGAACCATCTACAGTGTAAGCATACTTAGCACCAAGCTTTTTAAGATCAATCTTTTCAGTTCCTCTGCCGGTTTCTTCATCAGGAGTAAAACAGATTTTAACCGGTCCGTGCTTTACTTCCGGGTGGGCAAGGAGATAAGCAACAGCATCCATTATTTCAGCAACACCTGCTTTATTATCTGCACCAAGTAAAGTTGTTCCATCAGTAGTGATGATATCAAAACCAATCATATTTTTTAGATCAGGATTTTCACTCTCCTTAATAATCCAGCCACCGTTTTCTAAAGCTATATCGCCACCCTGATAATTTTTTCTGATGATAGGATTTACATCTTTTCCTGTAACTGCAGGAGATGTATCAACGTGAGCAATAAAAGCAATCGGGTCAACTTTTTTATCAGTATTGGAAGGAAGAGTTGCCATAACATAACCCCACTCATCCATATGAGCATCTTCCAATACCCATTGCCTTCAGATCATTTGCAAGATCCTGCGAAAGCACTTTTTGCTTTTCCGTACTTGGAAAACTTTCCGATTCTTCATCCGATTGAGTATCGTATTTAACATATTTTAGAAATCTATCTACACAAGTAAATTTATAATTTATCATCAAACATTTATTCCTCCTGGAATTTATAATAATGAAAATTTTTATTTATCTACTCTAATAATTTCTACTCTCCTGTTCTTTGCTCTTCCTTCAGGAGTTTTATTATCAGCAATCGGTTCTATGCTTCCAAGCCCAACAACAGTAAACCTTCCTTTTGGTATTCCTCTCGATACAAAATAATTCAATACTGATTCAGCTCTCATCTGAGACATTTGAATATTTCCTTCTTTCGAGCCAACATTATCGGTATGTCCCTCAATTCTCCATCGAGACATAGGATATTTTTTCATCTCTTCAAGTATTTTATCAAGCTGTGGAAAAGCAGCTGGTTTCAATTTGGCGCTGTTAAATCCGAATGATGTTTCAGAGCTAAGTGTTACTTCCTCAACTAAGCCTGTTTCTTCAACTATCGGTTCAGGAGTTATTTCTGGCTTCGGAATCAAAATAATTGGTGTAATTTCACATCCTTGATCATCTACTTGTATTCCTGCTGGTGTTCCCGGGCATTGATCTAAATGATCAGGAACTCCATCAAGATCTGAATCAACCGGGCAGCCGTTTTTATCAACATCAACCTCGTAGGAAGTGTTGGGGCATTTATCAAGGTAATCTGGCACACCATCCGCATCCCTATCAAAGGGGCATCCGTAATCATCAACCTGAATTCCGCGCTGAGTACCCGGACAAAGATCCATATAATCAGGCACGCCGTCTTTATCGGAATCTAGTGCACAACCTTTTGAATCTACCTTTGCTCCTTTTGGAGTTTCGGGGCAGTCATCCATAAAATCGGCAACACCATCTTTATCAGAATCCAACGGGCAGCCAAACTCATCCACTTTAATTCCGGCCGGAGTGTTAGGGCAGCTATCATCCGAATCGATTACACCATCGCCGTCTGTATCATATTCGGTTAAGAAAGAATATGAAATGCCTCCCATAATTGTAAAGAACATATCGTTGGTTGTACCTTTTGCCTTGATCATCAAGCCAATCGTTTGGCGACATTTGTACACCGGTATTTAGATTAAGAGAAAGATTTTCTGTAACGGGATATTTTATTCCAAGCTCTGCATTGTAGTTAATTTCACTCCTGCTGTAAACACCTGCTTTGTTATTCGGGAGTTGCACACCTCCTTCACCTTTCGGATCGAAACTTAGACTTGAGATACCGGCAAAGAAATAAGGGAAAAGTTCATCATTAACACTTAACATAAAAATTACACCAACACCAAGCGTGGAAATATTTGTTCTGAATTCTTTAGGATCGAGACTCTGGATCGTTCCCGCTTAGAAATCCTGCGCTTCCAAACGCTCTTAAACCGAAAGAGCTTTTAACCCAGGCAGGGAAGAAATATTCGATTGATAGTCTGCCTAGGTAATCGGTTCCAAGGCCTTCGTAATCTGTACTCGCAAGTGTGGCGCCAGCTTCTACAGAAAGTACAACTGTTCCGGAAAAAGGATTATACTTTTGTGTTTTAGTACCTTGCGAAAAAGTTGAAGAATTTAGTAATAAACTTATAATAAATAATGAAGCAATAATTCTCATTCAAACTTCCGTTAATTTTGATTAGGTGAACACAAATTTAAGTGTAATTAGGGTTTTCACAAAGTGTGAGGATGCCTGGGTCAATAATGTCCGTATTTTAAAACGGTTCTTAAAATCCCCTCTTCAAAACCTTTTCCATATCCGATTTTATCATTAGCTGAACAAGATCCTCGAATTTAGTTTCGGCTTTCCAGCCAATTTCCTTTTCTGCTTTTGCAGCATCACCAATCAGCAGATCAACTTCAGTTGGACGGTAGTAGTTGGGATCAACAGCAACAACAACATCCCCGGTTTTAAGTTCTGCTGGTAAATTCAAAACTGAATAAATCTTTTTTTGATGAATAATCGATCAGGGATTTTGCTTTATCAAGGTCTATTGATTTTATTTTACCTTGTTCATTCTCTCCTTTTCCAGACCATTCAAGTTCAATCCCTATATTCTGAAATGTAAGACTTGTAAACTCACGGACTGTGTGCGTTTCGCCGGTTGCAAGAACGTAATCACCTGCAATATTATGCTGAAGTATTTTCCACATTCCTTCGCAGTATTCTGGTGCATAACCCCAGTCCCTTTTTGCATCAAGATTACCAAGTGTAACAACCTTCTGTAAACCTGCAGCAATTCGTGAAGCAGCGCGGGTAATTTTTCGTGTTACAAAAGTTTCACCCCTGCGCGGCGATTCGTGGTTAAACAATATTCCGTTTGAAGCAAAAATATTATACGCCTCACGGTAGTTTACTATTATCCAGTAACCGTAAAGTTTTGCAACACCGTAAGGTGAGCGGGGATAAAAAGGTGTGTCTTCATTTTGTGGTATTTCTCTGGCTTTACCATAAAGCTCACTTGTTGATGCCTGGTAAAATTTAACTTTTCTTAATCCAACTTCTCTAATTGCATCAAGGAATCTTAATGTTCCAAGCGCATCAACCTGTGCTGTATAATCAGGAACTTCAAATGATACTTTAACATGACTTTGTGCTGCAAGGTTATAGATTTCATCGGGTTCAATTTTTTCAAGCAAACGGTTCAGGTTACTTGTATCAACAAGATCTCCGTAATGCAGAAATAATTTTTTATTAAGGATTTCAGGATCGTTGTAAAGATGATCTATCCTGCCGGTGTTAAAGGAACTGCTTCTTCTAATAATTCCGTGAACTTCATATCCTTTATCAAGAAGAAGTTCAGTTAAATAACTTCCATCCTGCCCGGTTATTCCGGTTATTAAAGCTTTTTTCAATTCTTTCTCCTGGTTTCTAAATTCTCCTTAAACCATTTATAAGTCTTTACTAAACCTTCGCGCAGTTCAGTTTTATATTTCCAACCCAAGTTCGTTAATTCTTGATACATCCATCAACTTTCGTGGTGTTCCATCCGGTTTAGATTCATCGTGTACTATCTTTCCTTTAAATCCAATTACATCTGCTATCATTTCAGCCAATTCATTAATTGTTAAATCTTTTCCTGAACCAATATTTATGTGCGATATTCCTTTTTCATATAAATCTTTTGCTTCAACATTTTCCATCATAAAAATTATTGCATCTGCAAGATCTTCAACATACAAAAATTCACGCATTGGTTTTCCAGTACCCCAAATTGTAACTGATTTATCATTTCTTCTTTTTAGCTTCATAAATTTTTCTAATCAGGGCAGGAAGAACATGCGAGGTTTGCAAATCAAAATTATCAAAAGGACCATACATATTTGTTGGCATAACCGAATAAAAATTACATCCATACTGCCTGTAATAATTTTCGCAAAGTTTTATTCCTGCAATTTTGGCAATAGCATATGGCTCATTTGTAAATTCCAGATAACCTGAAAGAAGGTATTCCTCCTTAAGCGGCTGAGGGGCAAGTTTAGGATAGATACATGAACTTCCTAAAAAGATAAGTTTTTCAACATCATTTTTGTAGGCAGCATTTATAATGTTTGCTTCTATCATCAGGTTATCGTAAATAAACTCAGCGCGGTAAGTATTGTTAGCAAGTATTCCACCAACCTTTGCAGCAGCAACGATTACTACTTCGGGTTTTTCATCTTGAAACAATTTTTCGGTTTCATCCTGGCGCATTAAATCAAGACCGGGAAAATCTTTAACTAAAAGATGTTTATAACCATTCGCTTCCAATCCTCTTTTAATAGCTGAGCCAACCATCCCTGTGTGCCCGGCAAGATAGATTTTTTTTTCTTTATAATTTTTGTTCATGTATAGTACAACTGAATCAAAAAATAATTTTATAAGCCATAATATAATTGCAAAATGAAACTCACTAATGCTTTTATCAACAAAGCTCAGATCTTCCTGCTGTGATGAAGTTTTTGTAAGCTGGTATCTAGCTCTTATAAACAATTCATGTAAAAATTCATATTTAACGGAAGCACCAAAGTAAGTATGGTTTGTTCTTAAACCGGATAGAAATGCTGGTTGTGGTTGTTCATACTGACCATCAGTATCACCTTTTTCTCCCTGCCTAATAAAGCGCGCCCACAGTTTGGCTTCAAGTCCTCTTAAAAACCTGTACTTAAGTGAAGCATAAACCTGGTCTGCATTATTTCCCATCCAGTGTCCCAGAACGTACGAAGCACTTTCATATGTAGTTGTAGATATAAAATGATCGTAAGCGTATGGATAAATTTTAGAGTACTCAAGTTTTGCTGTGAGATTGTTTATTGGTAAGTCAGTTACGGATGCACCGAGTGTAAAACCAATCTGGTTTCTCTGACTTTGCGAATCAAACAAACCGTTCAGTGTAATTTCATCAATAAAAAGTGTGCCGTATAAATGTGTGTTCTTTAAGTGTCCACGCGAACTTATAGAAGCAAAAAATTGTGCGTTATTTCCGGCGGCGTTACTTTGGCGGCTCAAGTAATGATCAGCGAGGCGGAAGAATGTTACCGGGATAAGATAAAGTATTTCAAGCTTATCAGAGTAAACAATTGATTCACCAAGAGAAACATCCAAACCTTTAAGCGGGCGAAGTGTTAAAGTGTGCGATGCAATAAATTTATCCCTGAATGAAAATCTTGGACCACCAGTGTCTGTGTAATAAATATCAGTTGAATCAATTACATCGGAAGAGAGCCAGCCATGAAAATAATTAAAGCTTAGCCATTCAACAGGATAAACATCCAAACGAATAAATGGATATGAAGGCGGCTTTTGCGATAATACCAGCAAACCATTATCACCATAACCCCATTCCAAAAAATCTTTACCAACTGCAATTGTTCCCCAATCCCAATCTGTTGCTATAATTCCTTTTGCTTCGCTGTACTCAATCTTATCATGTAGGATAATTTAAGATAGTATGATTGCTTCGTCTCATTAACTCCGGTAACTGGTGAAAAGCGTTTATCTTTATCTATAGTGGTTCCGTTTTCTGCATTATCACGAAAATCAAAACTTACACCCAGCACATCCGTAATGTAACCATAAGTATAAAAACCATTCCAGAAGTGAGTTCGCTTTTCTTTATCTAAAGATCCAATTTCAGCACCAAGAATTAAACTAAGATTAACTTTAAATGCATCACTTCCATAAGAAAAAAATCTCCATCTGCCTGCAGGATCGTCACTGAAAAAATCCTTGTGTTCTACCTGCTCTTCTCCATCATTCATTAACCATATTTCGTGATGATAATCTTTTATAAGGAATTCCAGTTCTTCTTTTTCAAGCGAGGTAAGTTGATTCACGTTCTTTTCAACATCAAGTAAGTTTTTTAGCAATATATTTTCTTGCCAGCGGTCTTATCTCATCATAAAATTCTATAACACCTTTCTGGCTTAATCTTGCAAGAAAATTGTAAACATCCCGGTGAAGTGGTTCATAAACAACTTGTGAGAATGTTGAAGAAACTATAAACAGCAATAATGTTATTAAAAGTGTTTTATTAATATTTAAGAATAAATTAGAAACCAATCTTAAGCTCCGGTAATGAATTCTTTAATTTTATCAACTACAAATTGCTGCTGCCCAGCGCTAAGTTCAGGATAAATTGGTAACGCAAGAGTTGTAGCCCCAGCGGTTTCAGAAATTGGAAAATCTCCATCATTATATCCAAGATCAGCAAAACATTCCTGCTGATGAAAAGGAACAGGATAGTAAATTTCACATCCAATTTCATTATTTAAAAGAAATTCTCTTAAAGAATCTCTTTCCTGAACCCTTATTATATACTGGTTATATATATGATAATTTTTAAGCTCATTAATATCTTTATAGATGGCTTTGGGTAACAGGATTTTGTTATTATCATCAAAATTTATTTTCCCGGTTTCTTCTGCTAAACCTGCTTCAATAAAAAAACTATTATACTTTTCAGCGTTTTCTCTTCTTTTCTCAGACCAGGAATTAAGATGAGGAAGTTTAACCCTAAGAACTGCTGCTTGTAAAGCATCCAGCCGGAAGTTGCCGCCAATAACTTTGTGATAGTATTTTGGCTCGCCCCCATGTACTCTTTTAATTCGCAGTGAATGTGCAAGTTCATCATCATTTGTTACAACTAAACCACCGTCGCCATAGCATCCCAGGTTTTTACTGGGAAAAAACGAGAAACAACCGATATCCCCGATTGTTCCGGCACATTTTCCATCTTTATACTCAGCTCCTATTGCCTGCGCTCCATCTTCTATAACTTTAAGGTTATGTTTTTTTGCAATTTCCATAACCGGCTGCATATCAGCGCATTGCCCATAAAGATGAACAGGAATTATAGCTTTTGTTTTGGGAGTAACTTTTCTTTTAACATCATCCGGGTCAAGGTTATAGGTTACGGGATCAATATCTGTTAAAACAGGTACGGCATTTAACCGTGAAACAACACCTGCAGTTGCAAAAAAGGAATAAGTAGGCACTATTACTTCATCACCCGGCTTAATATTAATTGCCATCAGGGCAAGAAGCAAAGCATCAGTACCTGATGACACACCAATAGCGTGTTTACATTTAAGATAGCTGCAAAATTCTTCTTCCATCTTTTGAACTTCGGGACCAAGAATAAAGTACTGTGATTCTGCAACTCGTAGAACTGCTTCATCTAATTCTTTTTTTAAGGATAAATATTGTGGCTTTAAATCTAAAAGTGGTACTCTCATATCAAACTCATTCTTTAATTTAAAATTAGTGAGAAACGTATGGAATTACTAATAAAGAACGCAGTCACTATGGCGTGTAAATAAAATCTTTATTTATCTCTTTAAATTTTTTTGCTTTAAGATCTTTTGCAGAAACCACAGGATTTTCAACCTGCCAATCTATGTTTAAATCAGGATCGTTATAAAGAATGGAACGCTCATGTTCTTTGCTGTAATAATTTGTACACTTGTAAGAAAATACTGCTTCATCTGATAAAACAGAAAAACCATGAGCCAATCCGGGTGGAATCCATATCTGCATTTTCTTTTCTGTGTTAAGCAAATGTGCATAATGTTTACCGAATGTGGGAGAGCCAAACCTTATATCAACAGCTACATCAAGTACTTTGCCTGAAATTACCTGGCATAGTTTACCTTGTGCTTTATCACCAACCTGGTAATGCAATCCTCTTACAGTTTCTTTTTTTGATTGTGAAATGTTATCCTGAACAAAATTTATATCAGGCGCAATGTCATCGTATTTTTCTTTGCTGTATGATTCAAAAAAATAGCCCCTGTCATCTCTGAACAGATCAGGTTCAATCAGCAGGAGTCCTTCAATATTTGTTTTACTTACTTTCATTTAAAACGAATCTTCTTTTAATATTTTTTCCAGGTAATCCCTGTAAAGTGATTTTGGAATTGAATTTATTGAAGCATTAAACTGATCTTTATCAATAAATCCTTTGTAGTAAGCTACTTCTTCAATACAAGCTACTTTTAATCCCTGCCTGTCTTCAATAACACCAAAAAAATTAGAGGCGGCAAGCAGTGCTTCGGGTGTCCCGGTATCAAGCCATGCAACACCTCTTCCAATTTTTTCAACACTGAGCTTACCCATTTCCATATATTTTTTATTAACATCAGTAATTTCAAGCTCACCTCGATCAGAGGGTTTAAGGTTTTTAGAAATTTCTACTACCGAATTATCGAATAAGTACAAACCAGGTACAGCAAAATGTGATTTAGGAGAAGCGGGTTTTTCTTCAATTGAAATTGCTTTTCCGTCATCACCAAATTCAACTATTCCGTATCTTTCCGGATCTTTAACCTGGTAACCAAAAATAGTTGCGCCGGTTTTATTAGCAAGCGCTTTGTAAAAGAAATCTATGTTACCATAAAAAATGTTATCACCAAGTATTAAGCAAACCGGATCATCTTCTATAAACTCATCTCCGATAATAAACGCCTCGGCAATCCCATTTGGTGCTGATTGAACTTCATAATTCAACTTTATTCCAAGCTGAGAGCCATCACCAAATAGTTGTTTGTAATGCGGAATAGTTTTTTCATCCGATATAATCAGAATTTCTCTAATTCCACCAAGCATAAGGATGGATAGAGGATAATAAATCAGCGGCTTATCATAGATAAGAGTTAATTGCTTACTATAAACTTTTGTAATTGGGTATAGCCGTGAACCGGCACCTCCGGCAAGGATTATTCCCTTATAGTTGTTGTTATTATGATTCTGTTTACCTTCTGGGTTCATCATAGTCTTGCAAATATAAAAAGATTCTTCCTGAATATTACACTTTAGGGAGGTAAATCGATAGGTTCCTAAATTAAAGCAGTGTACCACCCAAAATTATTATTGCAACTGTGAAATAGATTATTATTCCTGCTATATCAACTATTGTGGTTACAAGCGGAGCTGAGGAAGTAGCAGGATCTGCACCAAGCCGTTTTAAAATGAAAGGAAGCATCGATCCGGATAAAGTTCCCCACATAACAATTCCAATTATTGAAATAGATATTGTTATTCCAAGTAAGACCCAGTGTGCACCTATAGCAGCAGAAAAATTTGCCAGGAATGCAACCTGGAAGAACCCTAGCAATCCTAAAATTAATCCAATCATTAATCCTGATAAAATTTCTCTATGCATAATTCGCCACCAATCGGCAAGTGTTATTTCGCCAACTGCCATAGCCCTTATAACCAATGTTGCAGCCTGCGAACCAGAATTACCTCCGCTGGAAATAATTAAAGGAATAAAAATCGATAACACAACAGCTTTGGTAATTTCGTTCTCAAAGTATTCCAACACGATAGCAGTTAATATTTGCGCAATAAACAATATAGCTAACCAAACCACTCGTTTCTTTACCATCTCAAGAAGAGGAATAGTGGGATACGGTTCTTCCAAAGCTTCCACTGCGGCAAGTTTATGAATATCCTCTGTGGCTTCTTCTTCTGCTACATCAAGGACATCATCAACGGTAACAATTCCAATCAAAACACCGAATTTATCTACAACTGGTAGTGCAATCCTATCATACTTTTTAAATACTTCAACAGCTTCTTCCTGGTCATCAGTTACATTTAAAGCCACATAATTTTCATCCATTAAATCTGTAACTTTTTTATCCGGTGAAGCAAGAATAAACTCCTTAATTTTAATATCATCAAGAAGCTTATTTCTATCATCAATTACATAAACAATATTTAGTGTTTCGCTGTCTTCAGCATTTTCCCGGATATATTTTAATGCCTCCTCAATTGTCCAGGCAGGTTTAATTGCTATGTAATCCGGCGTCATAAGCCGTCCCACACTGTTTTCAGGATAGCCAAGCAGAGTGCGTGCGATAATTCTTTCTTCTGTTGACAAGAGCTGCAGTAACTGTTTCGCTGCTGAGCCAGGTAGTTCTTCCAGCAATGCGGTACGATCATCGGGAGACATATCGTTAAGTAAAGCCGCTACTTCACCTTTACCCATAGCTTTTAATAAATCCAACTGTATGTCGAATTCCAGTTGTTCAAATGTATCGGTTGCAAGCTCAATAGGAAGTAAACGGAAAACTATAACTTGTTCATTCTCTTGAAGTTCAACAATCAGATCGGCAATATCGGCGGGGGTCCAATCACTCAGGATCTCTTTTAATATGCTAAGCTTTCTCTCAGCAATAAGAGATTTTATTTCTGGTTGTAGCAACTTGCTTAGCATTTTTAATCCCTGTGTGGTTGTAACCTTTTTCTACATTTTGTTCAATTTTTGATATAAATTGAACTAAAAATAGCCCATAAAAGTGGGAAAAACAATTTTCGATTTATCATATTATAAGGATAACAATTCGCTTAAACCATTTAATTGTTAAATTTGTGCAAAAGTTATTGAAAAGAGAAATGAATATTGTTGTTGATGAAAATATCGCTTATGCAAAGAAAGCTTTCTCTGAATTTGGAGATGTTCATCTTGTTGATGGCAGGAAGATTACAAACCAGCAGCTAAAAAATGTTGATGTATTAATAGTAAGATCAATTACAAATGTAAACAGTAACTTGCTGGATGGAACAAAAGTTAAATTTGTCGGAACAGCAACAATCGGCTCCGATCATATTGATCTGAATTATCTGGAGAAGAACAATATAACTTTTGCTGATGCTAAGGGATGTAATGCAGATTCAGTTGCTGAGTATGTTTTTACTGCGCTGTTAAAAATAGCAGCTGATGAAAATATAAGGTTGAATAAAAAATCAATTGGAGTAGTAGGAATTGGAAATATCGGTAGCAGGGTTGTTAGAATTGCTGAAGCGCTGGGAATGTTGGTCTTAAAAAATGATCCTCCTTTAGAAAGAAAAGGGATTGGGAAAAAATATGTTTCACTGGATGAAATATTGCAGGCAGATATAATAACCATGCATGTTCCCTTAAACAAAGGAGGACGGGATAACACGGTTCATCTTCTTAATAAAGATAACCTGAATCAAATTCGGGATGGAGCAATAATAATAAACACTTCGCGCGGTGTTGTAATTGATAACGATGCACTCTATAACATAACCCAAAGCAAAAAGTTATATAATATTTTGGATGTCTGGGAAAATGAACCAGGAGTAAATATTGATCTTCTAAACATCACCAAAATTGGAACCGCACACATTGCCGGATATTCTTTGGAAGGGAAAGGTAAATGGTACAGAGATGATATATGAATGCTCTCTGTAGTTTTGCGGGGATACCACCAAGCTGGAAACCTGAATTACCAGAAGTTGAGAATAAAGAATTTGTTTTAGATGACAGCAAAAGTGATGAGTTAAAACTTTATAATTTGTTAAGCTCTGTTTATAATATTGAAGAAGATGACAGAAGAATGAGAAATATTATAAAATTAAACCCGGGAAGAAAGAGGGAAGTACTTTGACCAGCTAAGAAAAGAATACCCGCTAAGAAGAGAGTTTAGTAATTATACGGTAAAACTGAGAGAAGACGAACTTCATTTAAAAAAGATACTGGAAACTTTAAGATTTAAGTGAAGGAATATTAAAACTAATCTTCATCTATTTTCTAATTTAAACTCAATTGGTATATCCATCTGTACTTTTATTCTTTGTCCTCTTTGCAGACCGGGTTTAAACCGGTGATAATAAACTGCTAAACGAGCCGATTCATCGCAGCCATAACCAATTCCTTCAACCACCTCAGCATTAAGTACTTCACCGTCTCTATCAATAAAAGCACGAATTACCACAGTCCCTTCAATCTCATTTTCTTTTGCTTCTTTTGGATAAGAAAGCTTTTTATAAATTGCCTTCATCCCACCAATTGGTTTGGGTAAAACTTCTACGGAGATATAAAATGCTGGGTCATCCTCGTAATTATGTTCTTCTTCAATTGCCGGCGGAAGCGGGTTGTTTGGATCAACTTTTGTTTTATTCCTTTGCTGCTCTCTCTTTAGTTTATTTCTTTCATACTCGGCAAGAAGTTTTTCGTATGCACCGTCATCAAGTATAATTTTGTCAACAGCAAGAATTCCCTCTTCATAATAAACATCTTCAATATACTTTCCTGTGCTGTCGAAAAAAGTTGTGGGTCCTTCACGCTTTCCGTTTTCAATGGTAAACATTTCGCGTAAAGTGCTGCTATCATCATAAATTCTTACCAGTCCCTCAACTCTTCCGTTAACGTAAGTTAGCTCTTCTTTCTTGTTTCCATCTTCCCTGTAAAATATTGCGTCGCCGTCTCTTACTCCGTGTTTATAATGGATATCTGATTTTATATTTCCATTATCGTAGTACAAAACAGTTGAATCAACCTGCGGGAAAGCGCAAATAGTTAAGAGAAATAATTTTAATATTATAAGTTTTGTCTTCATAAAAATGTTTTTAGTGCGGTTGAAAAGATACTTTTTAATTTTGAGTAATAAGAGGCATTAAAACAGCAACAAGAAAAATTAGAATTGCAAATCCGAAAATGATGTAACCAATCTCAATATCATAGTTGAGTAATCCCGTTTCATTCAAAAGATAGTGCCAGTCATGATAAACTTTATTTCCGCCAAGCAGTGGAAGTTTTTGTGCACGTGCATCGGCGGCATAAACACTTATGTTAATAATATTCTGCCCCAACCATAGCATTGCAACTTGTACACCTGTACGGTAATCATTCCTGAAAAAGAAACCCGCAATAATGGAAGGAATGATGATCTGCATAAGTGTTCCGCCCAAAGTATAAATAAACTTGCCGAAAAATCTGAAAAAGAGATGCCCGGCTTCGTGAATTACGAGATCAATATTATCCAGCAGCCCGTATTCACCACGGTTCAAGATCCAGAAAAGTGCTATTGGCAGAATGATGATAGAAGGAATCCACCGTTTGAATTCATCCCATTTGGTATACTCTTTGGCACGTTTTAAATCAACCTGGTTATTGTTTTCTAATTCAGGTTCCATTAACTACAATCAATTTTTTAAATCCATACTTTAAATTTCTGTAAATAATTTGGAGATATAAAATAATTGGTAATAAAATTAAAGGTATTTATGATGTGAAATTACCAGGTGTTAACAAAAGGTTGGAAATTAAATCCTGCTTTTAGCCTTCCTAAAGAAACTGCGATTAAACTAATTATTCTTTGCTATTAACTGTTTTGGAAATTCTTGGATTTTCGTTAAGAAGATCTTCTCTGCGATGCTTCTTAAAAGTAACAGAAAATACTGAGCCCTTATTTTTTTTGCTTTGAACCTCAATAGATGCTTTATTAAGTTCAACATATTTTTTAACCAAAGCCAATCCTAATCCGTTCCCCTCGTAGTTTCTCTTTTGTCCGGCGTCTTCCTGTGAGAATGGAGAGAACACATCATTTATATAATCAGCGCTCATGCCAATACCGGTATCTTCAATCTTGACCGCAATTTTATTTTCATCAACATCAGTTATCAAAACTTTAACATAACCCTGATGTGTATACTTCAGAGCATTTCCAATAAGGTTTTGGAATATATGGTTTACCGAATACCTGTCTGCATTAACAAGCGAATTGGAACAAGTAGTTTCAAAAATCAGGTTTAATCCTTTTTCATTAGCGAGGGTTTTAAATTCCCCGGAAAGTTCTCTCAGCTCATTTACCGGATCAAACGTTTCAAAGTCTGGTTTATAATTTCCACTTTGTATTGCAGAAAGAGACAGTATCATATCAATAGTTCTATGTAACCGCCTTCCTGCACTATCAACTGATTGAATTATTGTCTGGATATCTTCATCATCACTTCCTATTTCATCGGAAAGTATAGGAATAGATGCTAAAATAACATTTAACGGTGTTCTTATTTCGTGAGACATTTGTGCAAGAAAAGCGCTCTTTAATCTGTCCGATTCTTTTGCTTTGTCCAAAGCAATGGTTAATTCATTTTCTGTTTTTCTAATCTCGGTAATATCCAAAATCTGAACCAATGTTTTTACAGGACGACCAGCTTCATCCGTAATTGTAAATGATTTTACAATAGCGAAAATATGATCACCATCTTTTTTAATAAGAGGAGATTCCATATCTACATTTACAGCTTCCTTTAGTAATTTATAGATTGGTTTAACTTTCAGACTTTCATTATCCGAAAAGATTTTTTTTATTGGATAGCCAATAATTTCCTCAGTTCGATATCCTAACGTTTCGGAAAAGGATTTATTTACACTTATTATTGTTCCGTTGTTGGCAGTAATCACCATACCAATAGGTGCACGTTCAAAAAGTGTTTTGAATTGCTTTTCACTATTTTTTAAAAACGTTTGTACCGTCTTCCGCCGGTCTATTTCACTCTGAAGTTCGTACATATTTTTACGAATAGATTCTTCCTGTTTTTTATTCAGGTCATTTGCTTCGAAAGATGATTTATCCAATTGATTCATTATTATATTAACTTTTTCAGCCAGTATACCGAATTCATTATGTTTAAAATCATTTGTAGATGGTATGTCTTCCCTCTTAATGTTTGTATCTAAAGATAGAGATAATTTTTCTTAATGGTCTGAATGAAATTGAACTAAGGAAATAAGTGAATATTATACCGATTGAAAGGATGGTTAAACAAAATAATGCTAATAAAAGTGTTCTTTCATTAAGCTCTCTGGCAATTACTATTGAATTAAATCCAAGATATAACTTGCCCACAACCATCCGGTTTGCAGTAATTGGAAGCACAACTTTGTATAACGATTTATCTGATGATATGCTCTCAGAGTTTTTAGTTTTTATGTATAGATGTTCTTCTGCAGAGTTATATATTAATTGCATCAATCAAATTCCCCCTATTATCAAGTATTACACAATAGTCTGCTTCATTTATGCGTAACAGCTCTGGTAATTTATCTCTTCCCTCTAAGTTTTTCTGCCAAAAAGATTCAGGATTTTGTTCGAGATAATTTAATATAACTTTCGCTTTTGCTATTAAACGGTTTGCAAGATTCTTCTTCAAATTCCTGAACGAAAAAGAAATAGATAAATCCGCTGAGTAATATAAAGAAGAGAGAAAACTGTAGCGTTAACTGGAGTTGTAATTTCTGCGGTTTATGATTAAGTATCATCTTTCCACTCATCCTAATTTATTTAGAAATTACCCTCCAAAGATAACTCGCTATCTAAAAACAACAATGATGCCTGTTTATCAATCAAAAACAGGCCAAATTCTTTAGTTTTAATGTTATAATTTGAGATTATTGGAAATGATGTTTACTTACGAGACATTATGTTAGGGTATTAATTTAATTCTGAAAAAAGCCGATAAAGATTCTAAGAATCTACTTTTTAATTTCAAATACCGGAAATATCTACTCACCGCTATTTTTTGATTAATCCAGTATGCAATATTTTTGCAAAAAAAATAATGTTTTAGAGAAATTTTGCTTGCATTATTGTAATTTTTTTTGCAATATAGGTCACTAATCTGTCCCTGAATAAATTATCCATTCTATTGAAAGGAGGCATAGATTCTAAAAAAACCTTTATTCTTTTGGTTAATTTTTTAAAATTCGTGATCAATGTCCAGATCACATGTTTAAATTATTTAGCCAATAAGATTTTATGTAATTGCTGAACTAACACTATTCATAAATTCAATTAAGGAGGTTTTATGCTTAAGAAGTTTTTTACTCTTCTTTTTGCTCTTCTCTGGTGCACTGTTCTCTTAGCTCAGGAAGTTCCGATGAAAGTCTATGTTGACCCGAGGACAGGTCCATTTAAAGTTGGTGGTTACAGTTCTTCAACTGGCATGGTAGTGGATTATTGGATGAGTTCCGTTTCTACAATAGAGCACTAGATAGTGCAGAAGTTGCAGCTACATGGAATGTAACTATTATTCCTGTTGAACTTACTTCATTTACAGCTTCAGTTAATGATAACGACGTTAACTTAAACTGGGTTACTGCATCCGAGTTAAACAACAGCGGCTTCCAGGTAGAGAGAAAATCTACTGGAGAATTTGAGGCAATAGGATTCGTTCCTGGTTTTGGTACTACAAGCGAAACCAGGTCTTATTCATTCTCCGATGTTAACCTGAGCTGGAACTTATACCTACAGGTTAAAACAGATTGATTATGATGGAACATTTGAATATTCAGATCCGGTTGAAGTTGAAATAATTGTACCGGATGTATATTCACTGCATCAAAACTATCCTAATCCATTTAACCCAAGTACAAAGATTACATTTACACTTGCTGCAAACGCAAATGTAACTTTAAAGGTATTTGATGTGCTGGGTCAGGAAGTTATGACACTGATCAACCAGGATCTTACTGCAGGAGTTCATACATATGACTTTGACGCAGCAGGTTTCAATAGCGGTGTTTACTTCTACAGGATTGAAGCTAACGGAAATGACGGAACTAATTTTACAAATGTTAAGAAGATGATCTTACTCAAGTAAAATTTATTCCCCAATTTTTACTAAGAGCCGGTTCTGAATTAAGAGCCGGCTTTTTTTATGCTTTTCAGATAGCATAAAACTAATTCATTATCCAAACATTTAAAGTTAGAACGGTTGCAAAGATCACCCAAACCGAATAGGGAAGAAGCATACAAGCTGCAAGCGGGCAAAATCGCCAGATAAGACCAATCAGCAGAGAGATGTTAAACACAAGCAGAACTGATTCAAATAAAGCCAGACCTAACTGCTGCTGGGTATAGAAAAGGATACTCCACCCAACATTTATAACTGCATTTAAAACGAACAGCCCGATGATCAAACTAAAGTTTCGTTCTTTTGAATACCTGTTCCAGATAATAAGAATTGAAAGAGAGGTGAAAGCGAAAATGAAAATCCAGATGTTCAACATAAACAAATTAGAAAATGTCCACCCGGGAAGGTTAATGGTTTTATACCATGCTAAACCCGTATCGGCAAAATGAGATGCCGCAGATGCGGTGATTATAACGAAGAGGGGAATTAATAAATAATTTATCCTGAATTTTATCGGCAATTTAACTCTCACCTTATTTTAATTTTAGCGGTACCAATAAAAAAAAATTAAAGGAGTGAGTCAAACCCGATATTTATCCCACCAAATTTTTACCTGTCTTACCTTGCAGTAATCTGTTCAATTGCCCTGACAACTTCTTCAACAGGAAGCTGGCAAGCCCCGTTTTCGCAAACATAAATGATTGTTTTACCGTTAACATATTTATTATTTAAGAAGTTCCAATGTAATGCTTTTTGCTGCCGCCTAAAACAGAAATATTTGGCAAGATAACTTTGCGAAATTTCTTTTCTGAATAATTCAAAATCATCTCCAACAACTGCAACCTCGAAATAAGGATATATAAAATTAGATGCTTGAATGAGCCAGTTTGCATGAAATGCAGGATTTTTAAACATAGATTCCTTCATTGCTAAAATCATTTTTTTAGCTATAGTTTCGTAATCCTCACTGTAAAAATATTTTGATAATTTAAATAAACCTGCGGCAAGAGATGAATTGGATGAAGGTGTAACATTATCTGAAAAATCTATCTTCCTTGCAATCAGCGGATCATCTTCATCAGAAGTGAAGAAGAAAAAACCACTTTCACTATCGTTAAAATGTTGTAATGCATAATCAGCTAATGACTTTGCTTTAAAGAGCCACGTCTCATCAAATGTAGCTTCATAAAGTTTTATAAACGCTTCGATTGTGTAAGCATAATCATCAAGGAAAGCATTTATAGAACTCTTACCTTCTTTAAAATTTCTATCGAGTCTGCCATCTTCTTTCATCAGGTTCTTCAAAATAAAATTCCCATTCATTAAAGCAGCATCAAGAAATTTCTTTTCACCAAAAGCAGAATAGGCATCAATATATCCGCAGAGCATAAGGGCATTCCAGGAAGTTAGTATCTTGTCATCCAGCCCTGGTCTTACTCTTTTTTCTCTCTCCTTAAAAAGGATGTTTTTCATTCCTGCAATTTTATTATCGAATTCTTTTTCATCCATTCCATATTTTTCAAGCAGAGTGTTTTTTTCTTCAGAGATGAAAAGAATATTCTTACCCTCCCAGTTGCCTTCTGAACTTACTGTGTAATAATCAGAAAAAAGTTCTGAATCTTTTCCAAGCAGCTTATCTATCTCTTCTTTTTCCCAAACATAAAACTTGCCTTCTTCCCCTTCAGAATCTGCATCAAGTGAAGAATAAAATCCACCTGAATTATCGGTCAGTTCTCTTTCTACAAAATCAAGAGTTTCATAAACAACTTTTTTGTACAGTTCATTGCCGGTAACTTTAAAAGCTATGCGAATATAAACTAACAAGCTGTCCGTTATCATAAAGCATTTTTTCAAAATGGGGAACAATCCATTTATCATCTGTTGAATAACGTGCAAATCCACCTCCTAATTGATCATAAATTCCGCCAAGTGCCATTTTATTAAGAGTTATTTGTAACTGCATCTAATGCTTCTTTATTATTTGTGTGATAATAAAATGTTAATAAAGATTTATAAATATCGGGCATAGGAAACTTTGGGGCTCCCTTTGTTCCGCCCTCAGTCATAATCTATATTATTCATCATCTCGTTAAATGCTGAATTGAGTTCATCTTTTGTAAAAAGAGTATCTCCATTATTAATTCCCGGAACACGAATTGATTTAATAGCATCGGTTAGTTTTGCTGCTTCTTGTTCAAACATATCGGGATCTTTTATGTAGAGATCTTTAAAGTAGTTTAATACCTTAAACCAATCATCTTTGGGAAAATAAGTCCCTGCATAAACAGGTCTTCCATCAGGCAGGGCAATAATATTTAACGGCCAGCCGCCCCTTCCTGTTATTAAATAAGCTGCATCCATATAAACCTGGTCAACATCAGGTCGTTCCTCTCTATCAACTTTAACCGAAACGTAAAACTCGTTCATAAGGTTTGCTACAATTGTATCTTCAAAGGATTCATGCTCCATCACATGGCACCAATGGCAAGCAGCATAACCAATACTTATAACTAATAGTTTATTCTCACTTTTTGCTTTGCTCAATGCTTCATCATTCCATGGATACCAATCTACAGGGTTATGGGCATGCTGTAAAAGATAAGGACTAGATTCATTAATAAGATTATTTGTGTATTTATTTTCGTTCATTGAGTCATCCTCTTGTGCGTTACAACTTATTACAAGAATTAATATTAATAGCGAGATTAGAATCTCTTTATAAAAGATTTTTTTCATTTTATGATTTTACAACAATTGATCAGAATTTAAGTTCTAGCTCAATTGGGCAGTGATCGGAGCCCATAACTGAAGAATGTATAGAAGCAGATTTGATATTGCCTTTTAAATTTTCGCTTGCATAAAAATAATCGATTCTCCAGCCAACATTTCTTTCACGGGCACGTGTAATCATATCCCACCAGGTATAATTTTCCGGTTCGCTATTAAAAATTCGGAATGTATCAATAAATCCTGCAGTAAGGAATTTATCAATCCACTCTCTTTCTTCGGGTAGAAAGCCTGATGTTGCAGAGTTTTCTTTCGGTCGCGCAAGATCAATTTCTTTGTGAGCAGTATTTACATCGCCGCAAACAACTATTTTCTTTCCTTGCTTGAGAAGTTTTTTACAATGTTTTAAGAAGGCATCATAAAAATCCATTTTATATTTAAGGCGCTCTTTTCAAGCTTTGCCATTTGGAAAATAAATATTAAAAAGAATAAACTCTTTGAACTCAGTAATTATAAATCTTCCTTCGCTGTCAAATTTTTTAATTCCAATTCCGTGTTGAACATTTAACGGTTTATTTTTTGTATAGATCACAACCCCGCTATAGCCTTTTTTTTCAGCAGAAGAAAAAAATGATTCATATCCATTAACATTTTTTAATTCATCCACAAGCTGCTCGGGATGAGCTTTAGTTTCCTGCAAGCAAAGTATATCCGGACTTTCTTTGTTGAACCAATCAAGAATTCCCTTTTTATATGCGGCTCTTATACCGTTTACATTCCAGGACAATATTTTTATTGATTTTTTTGCCATAGTACTTTTAGATTTATGATAAATTAATTTCCGGCAGCTAGTCCCCAAATTTGTGCTATAAAAAAAGTTACTACCAATCCCATAACGATTGGTAGAAAAGTAGCGACTACCGTCCATTTAATACTTTTAGTTTCTCTATAAATAGTATAAATGGTTGTTGAGCAGGGATTATGTAAAAGACTGAACATCATTAAATTTATTCCGGTTAGTAGTGTCCAACCTCCAGCAAAAAGAATATCAGCAGTTGCAACAGTTGAATCAAGTTCAAACATAACTCCTGCACCTTCGCCAACATCTATAAGCCCAAGATTCATAACCGTAAGCATTAGGATTGTTGGAATAACAATTTCATTGGCTGGTATTGCAATAATATAAGCAAGAAATATTACTCCGTTTAAACCAAAAATTACTGCAAGAGGGTCCACCCTGCTGCTAAAAAATAATGCAATTGTTTCTCCTCCTATAGTTACATTTCCAACTAACCAGATAACAACTCCTGCCGGTATAGCAAAAATAATTGCACGCCATAGAACAAAGATTGTTCTATCAATTAATGATGTATAAAGTGTTCGCATAATCTGCGGAGGACGATACGGTGGAAGTTCAAGACTAAATGCAGAAGCTTCTCCTTTTAATACTGATTTTGATAATCCCCAGGAGACAACCAAACTAAATAGAATACCCAGGATGGCAACAAAAACCACTGCCGCAGCAGAAACGATTCCTGCAAGGTAAGCCGGTACTGCGGAACCGATAAATATTGTAGCGATAAGAATTTGTGTGGGCCATCTTCCATTACAAAGCGAAAAGTTATTTGTAATTATTGCTATTAACCTTTCACGCGGACTGTCTATAACTCTTGCTGCTATTACCCCGGCAGCATTGCAGCCAAAACCCATTGCCATAGTTAACGCTTGTTTACCATGAGCACCAACTTTACGGTATACACTATCCATGTTAAAAGATACACGGGGCAAGTAGCCTAAATCTTCTAGTAATGTAAAGAGCGGAAAGAATATAGCCATTGGTGGAAGCATAACAGCTATTACCCATGCCATTGCAAGATAAGCGCCGTCTATTAAAACACCAACTAACCAAACTGGCAAACCGATTGATAACGAAAATCCTTTAAGTATCGGCTGAAGAGTATCGATAAGTAATGATGCAAGCAATCCCGAAGGCACGTTTGCACCTTCAACGGTTAACCAGAATACAATACCAAGAATAAGAAACATAACCGGGAATCCAAGGTACCTGCTGGTTAATAGCCGGTCAAGGTTTCTCTCCCAGCTAAACCGGGTTTTCTTGCCCGGGGCTGTAACCGCTTTACCTGAAATATGAGAAGCATTGGCATAAATGGATTCCATTAATTTATCGTGAAAGTTTTCGCCTATCTCCCAGCGCAGGTTGTTTGCCGCTGATAGTATTGCTTCTCTTCTGTTTATTGATTCTTTATTCATTTTTATTCTAAAACCGGTTCCTGTTTTATTGATTCAGCAATTCCGGGTTTAATACTTTCAAGTTCACCTGAACGTATTGCATCAATTATACTCTGATCACCTTCCAGCAATCTTAAAGCAACCCATCTAACATTCTGCAGGTCTGGAAATTCTTCAATAAGTTTTTCAGAAAGTTTTTCCACTGCAATATTTAATTCGGGTGATATATTTTTAATGCGATGCGGTTTACAGATATAGCTGCCCGTTGCAACATCATGGATAGCTTTCAGCAATTCATCCATTCCTTCCCCCTGCCGTGCTGCAGCTGGTATTACAGGAACACCAAGTTCCTTTGATAAACTTCTTTCATCAATTTTAATTTGATATCGTTCTGCTTCGTCAATCATATTTAAGCAAATTACGGCATGATCAGTTATTTCCAGGATTTGAATTACAAGATTAAGATTTCTCTCAAGCCGGGTTGAATCAACAACAATTACAGTTACATCCGGCTGCCCGAAAAGAATAAAATTCCTTGCAACCTCTTCATCCGTGCTGGTTGAAAGAAGCGAATAAGTTCCGGGAAGATCTACAAGTTTGAATTTATAATCATTATACTCAAATCCACCTTCAGCCCTGGTAACAGTTTTTCCAGGCCAATTTCCTGTGTGCTGTCTTAATCCTGTAAGATTATTGAACACAGTACTTTTTCCAGTATTTGGATTTCCGGCAAGCGCTACAACAAAGTTAAAATCGCTCATATTTATACCGAGCTTTTTTAGGTGCCCGATGTTATGAACAGGACATACTTCGCAGTTATGGCTTTTAATTTCAGACATTTTTTTCTATTTCCTCATCTGGCACTAAATAAATTCTTTCCGCCTGCTTTATTCTTAATGCAACGGTTGCCTCTTTTATTCTATAAGCTATAGGATCGCCACCAGCACTTTTCATTTCATTTACTATTTCGGTTCCGGGAACCACACCCATATCCATCAACCTTCTTCTCTGCTGTCCCCTGCAGGCTTTAGATATTCCAAGTACAATTCCTTTTTCGCCAACTTTAAGTGAAGATAGTTTTTTCAGCTTTCCTTCAATTATCCGTTCACTTTTAATTGAGGTAACGGTAACATTTTTAGCAAAGAGTGGAGCCAGTGTACAATCTTCGCCGTTAGCAGTAAAACGGATTCTTTTATCGGATGATTCAATTAACCTTACCTGCATTCCAGGGTATAGCCCTGCTGCAACTAACTGTGTGTAAATAGCGTTAGGTTCATCTTCAATATGAATAATATTTGCAAACTCACCAATCTTTAAATCGTTTAAAGGTTTTCCTCTTCTGCCGGGAATTTTACCATCTGAAGTAGGAATAGGATCACCATGCGGATCAAAAACCGGGTTACCAATTTGTGCAGCTAATTCATCTGCTTCCGCGGGAGACAATTTGTGTTCAATCTCTTCTGCCGAGGCGTGCCATTCAAGCTCTTCAACACTAGTTTCATCGGCAAGATATTTTTCCCATAACCTGTGAACTCTAATAACTCTTAATGCATAAGATTTGCCGTCGTTAGTAAGTTTTAAATTTTCTTCAGAAGTACTTACCAATCCCATAACTTCGAGCCGGGTTAAAAGTAATGTTGCTTCATCAGATGAAATGGAAAGATTACCTGCTAAAGTTTCTATCGAACAGTTAACAGATTCATATTCGCAGTTGTAAAGATGCTTTAGAGCGTTCTCCATCAAAGCACGCTGTGTTGTGCTCTTTCGGCTTTTCCACCGGGCAACCATTCCGCTGCCTGGCCAGAAAATAAAAATGCATAAGCCAATAATTGCTGTTCCAATTAGTAAAGCTGTTAACGGATTTACCATACTAAAAATTTTTTATGATTTAATTACAAAAATATTTGATGCAAGCTTGCTGCTTAAATTTACTTCCTTGCCATCAATTAAAATTAAAATCGAGCCGTCATAATCAAGGAAATCTTTAACTTCAATCTCCTTATTCAATTCCAATCCTATTTGAGATATATAATTAAGAAAACTGTTGCTAATATCGTTTACCCTAATAACAATTACTTTTGTACCGGGAGTAACTGAATTAAGCGGCACGCCCTGAGATTGTTCCGGTAACTCACCGTTTTTGTTTGGTATAGGATTTCCATGCGGATCAAATTCTGGAAAATCGAGCATCTCCTCCATCCTGTTTATCAGATCATCCGAAGATGAATGTTCCAGGTTTTCGGCTTCATCATGAACTTTATCCCACGGATAGTCCAACTACCTGGTGAAGAAATACTTCCCATATCCTGTGTCTTCTAACCATATTTCTTGCATAGTCTTCACCTTCTCCAGTAAGACTTATTCCGCGGTAGCGTTTGTGATCAACAAAACCATCACTTGATAGCTTTTTGAGCATATCAGTTACGGCAGCATTGGAAATCTCCAGCTTCTCGGCAATTTGGTTTCCTTTTATAATACCATCCGAATCCCTGTTTTTGTAGATGGTACTTAGATAATCTTCTTTAGAAATATTTTTCATCATTTATAAATTTTGATGATTGAATTTAAGCAAGCTTAAAATAATAATCAAGTGAGTTTAAACTATTTAAAATAAATTCATTTTCCACTTGAAATTAAAGAAAGCATATTATATTTTTAATCAGACAATATTATCTGATTATAAAAATAAAATAAATATGTTACGAGAAATAGTAAAAATTGATGAAGAAAAATGTGATGGCTGCGGTGAATGTGTTCCCAACTGCCACGAAGGTGCTTTACAAATAATTGATGATAAAGCCAGGTTAATTAGTGACTTGTTCTGTGATGGATTAGGTGCATGCCTTGGGCACTGCCCGCAAGGTGCTATAACTATTGAAAAGAGAGAAGCCGAAGCTTATGATGAACGAAAGGTAATGGAAATTATTATTAAGGGTGGCGAGAATGTTATTGTAGCTCATCTGCAGCATTTAAAAGATCATAATGAAATGAAATACTTTAACCAGGCACTTGAATTCTTAAATGAAAACGGAATTGAAAATCCTTTAAACGGAAGAGAATTGGAAGTTCCTGCACAGCAAGAGATGTGTGGATGTCCCGGTTCCAGAGAAATGACGATTGAAAGTACCGAGCTAACTGATGACGAAACTGGTAAAAGGCAATCTCATTTACGACAGTGGCCTATCCAGTTACATCTTGTTTCGCCCTTTGCTCAATATTATCAAAACTCAAATTTATTATTAGCTGCAGATTGTGTGGGGTTTGCTTATGCAGATTTCCATAAAGATTTTTTGAACGGTAAAAGTATTGCAATCGCATGCCCAAAGCTAGATACAAATAAACAGGTTTACCTGGAAAAACTAACTGCGATGATTAATGATGCGAACATACAATCCATAACTGTACTTATAATGCAAGTACCTTGCTGTGGCGGGTTACTTCAGCTAGCACAAACAGCCGCCGGATCTGCTAATAGAAAGATTCCGATTAATGCAGTTGTAATTGGAGTTAATGGTGAGATATTACAGGAAGTGGAAGCTCCTGCTTTATAACTAAATTAAAGCTACGCTGTTTAAGATTCAATTCCCTTTCGTGCATTTATTCCGTCCTGGTAATAGTGTTTTATTTCTTTCATCTCCGTTACAAGGTCAGCTTTATCCATTAGGTTATCCGGGCAATACCTCCCGGTTAAAATCAGCTCAACATTTTCGGGTTTCTGTTTCATAAAAGTTAAAATTTCCTCATCAGAAAAAAGTCCAAAGTAGATTGAAACGCAAACTTCATCCAGGATAATTAAATCATACTTTCCGCTTAACATTTTTGCTTTTGCAGTTGCTAAACCGCGCCGAGCTTTATCAATTTCTTTTTTACCCGGTGGTTCTTTTTTATAAACAAAATCATCGCCTGCAAACTGCTCAATTGTTATCCATTCACTTAAATGTTTTAAACTATTTTGTTCATTGTATGGAAATTCTTTCATAAACTGTACAATGTAACTCTTCAACCCATAGCCGGCAGCACGCACTGCCTGCCCAATTGCGGCAGTAGTTTTCCCTTTGCCGTTACCTGTATAAATCTGTGTAAAGCCTTTATCGAGTTTGCTCATAAGAATATTTTTTTAAATTTATTGTTTGATTCTGTATAGAAACGTGAAATATTTATTAACTAATTATTATGCAAAATATATTTCACTTGCAGTTTAGAATATATTATACTTTATTAAAGATGACTTTTGAAGATTAGTTAATTCAATCTTTTCGTCTTCTCTACAATTTAACAATTAAAAATATATTTGTTCAGGAAAGATTAAATGGAATTTTTTGGTTCATTAATTGTGGCAATTTTAGCTTCGCTGTTTTTAGTTTTTGCAATAGGTCTTTATTTTTATTTTTACCTTGAAGATTAGTCATCATGGCTTCATCATTTTTTTAGAGTAAAATTCTCACCGAAATTGTTAATCCTATTATCTGCTTACCTACTATTTCCACTAATTTCTAAAATTTATCTTAACAAATATGGAAATAAATGACAGGACATATTCCTGAAAATTGATTCTTTAGACGAATAGAATTAGTTTAGAAACTCATTCTTAAAGGAAATACTAATGTCTTTTCTCGATATTCTAATTTTACTTGTTATAGCAGGAATCACCGGTTCAATTGCACGCAAACTTGTTGGTATGGATAAGGGTGGATGCATCTTATCTATTGTTGTTGGATTTATAGGTGCTTTAATAGGAACATGGCTTGCACGCGAACTAAATTTTCCTGATTTTTTTTCTTTTACGATCAGGGGAATCACTTACCCGGTAATATGGTCTATTATTGGTGCTGTTTTGTTTACCGCGGTTTTAAGTCTGATCTCACCTAAAAAGAAAAGTTAATATTTTTGAATTTAATAGATTAACATTAAACCTTTTAATATGGGTACACATTACAAGGGAACAGCTAAAGAAAAGCTTGCTCTGGATACGTTTATTAAGCTTATACGATCCGGGAACTTTTTAAGCTCCGGGATAAATTTAATACTTGCTAAAAACTCTTTAACCGAAAGTCAGTTTAATGTGCTTGATGCTCTTTATCATCTAGGTCATCTTACCCAAAAGGAGATTGGTAAAAAATTACTGAAGAGCGGTGGCAATATAACAATGGTAATCGATAACCTTGAAAAACTAGGGTTGGTTGAACGAAGAAGAGGTAAAAAAGACAGGCGAACTTTTACAATTCATTTAACGGGTGAAGGAAAAAATAAAATAAAATCGGTAATGCCCGGTATAGTAAAATTTATTAATGAAGCGATGAATATATTAACAGTGAAAGAGCAGAATGAAATGCAGAAGATGTGTAAAGCTATCGGTTTAAAAAAGAAATAAACTACTCCTTTCCGGTAGCACTCTTATAATCATCAAGAATTTCCGGAAGCACCTTTCCAGACTTTCCCAAAAAAGAATAATCTGCAATTGAAGAAACCTCCGTCTGCTCAATATTTATTTCCACTATTACGGCACCCCCTTGTTTGGCTACAGAAACCAGCCCGGCGGCAGGGTAAACTACCGCCGAGGTTCCTACAACAAAAAATATATCGCTGTTAAAAGATGCAGATTCGCCACCCCTAAATTGATCTTCAGGAAGCATTTCACCGAACCAAACCACATCAGGACGAATTAACCCGCCGCACTTGCATTTTGGCACACCTTTACTAAAATCTAATTCTTCATTGTAAAATTCTTTGCAGTTAACACAAAAATTCCGTTCTATGTTTCCATGTAATTCAAATATATCATTACTGCCGGCACGCCTGTGAAGGTTATCTATATTCTGAGTTACGACTGTAACTTTATCAAAATATTTTTGCATCTCGGGCAATTGTAAGGTGTCCTTCATTCGGTTGTGCATCATGAATTATTTTTTTACGGTGATTATACCATTCCCACACCATTTCAGGGTTAGTAATAAATGCATTAAAGTTAGCCAGTTCTTCCGGTCTAAATTTTTTCCAAAGTCCCTCTTTACCACGAAATGTTGGTATCCCGCTTTCAGCAGAAATTCCAGCTCCGGAAAAGAATACAAGTGAAGTTGCTTCTTTAAGTTTATTTATTAAACTCCTGTTCTATTTTCAATCTTCCAATTCTTCATTTACTTCAACAAGAAGTTCATTAGCTTCCTCCAAATATTTAACGTCATCTTCCAGTATACGCGGTGCTTTTTGAACCAATAATAAATTTTCCTTTGCAAGTTCGTATTCATCTTCTTCAATATATGCTCTAGCCAGATCGAGATGATACATTCTGAAATTTGGTTTTAATTTAATTGCCGTTTCAAACTCCCTTATAGAAACATCCATATCTCCCCAGCCAAGACCAAGCGGTAATCTTAACAAGTATGCTTTATCACAAACTTTTAAATGAGTTCTTCCAAGCACATAATGTGCAAGCGACTGGTAATAACTTCCGCCGTTACCAAGTTCAATTGCCCTCTCGCTGTCATCCTTAACATCACCCACGGTTCCGATGGCAGAAAAGATCCCTTCGAAAAGTGCAATTCTTCCATTTGAAATTGCACGTCTTACATACGGAATGGATTGGTCGGGGGCAAGCATAACAGAGCTGTCGGCGTATGCAAACGACTTTTCATAAATATCAATTTTTGCATCTTCTTCCTCACCAGTCTCCTCGGGCATTTTTGCACCAATGTTAGCATATGCTCTGCTTATCCGCCAAAATATTTCCCAGTTAGCAGGACTCATTTCATTCGCCTCAAGGAAAGTTTCCAGGGCTTTTTGATGATCGAATTCTTTATCGTATTTATCCCCTTCCCCAATCAGATCTTCAACTGTCTGAGAATATGAACTGCTTACAAAAGCAGAAACAGTTAATAAAAACAGGGTAGCAAAGGTAAAAAGTTTCATATTATTCCTTTTAAATTAATCGAATAAAGTGTTGTTTAATTTTTCCTCTTGTTCGGGAGATAGTTCGTGATTATAAAGATCGGTTTGTGCCAAGGTTATAAACTTTGTCCAACCACGATCAGATTTTTTTTCAGTGGAAAGTGCATTTTTATATGCATTCACTTTTGCACTTAGTTCGTCTGCCTGGTAGAGAGCAATTGCTTCAATTGTTTTAGGAACAACCGGCGATGCGTATTCCAGTTTACCCTGGTGACTTAATACAAGGTGTATCAAATTATTTTTTAGTTCTATTGGGAAGTCCGGTAATGATTTTGCTTCCTCACTAATTATTATTGCTGCAATTACTATGTGCCCTAAAAGTTTTCCTTTATCTGTATACTCAAAAGCTGAATCGTATTTAAGCTCTTCAGTCTTTCCAAAATCGTGAAGCATTGCCCCTGAGATTAACAAGTCCCTGTTTATTTCGGGATGAAAATCAGACATAAGATCACAAATTTTAATTATTTCAAGTGTGTGCTCAATTAATCCATGAATATAACCATGATGCCATGATTTACCTGCTGGTGCTAAAGTGAAGTTAGTAAATCGTTCGCCGGAAAATATTCTACCTAAAAGAGTTTTAAGCTGTTTGTTAGAAATTTTGTCAATCCTGTTTTCAAACTCCTCAACCATTTTACCCAAATCATGCTCCGATTTTGGAAGGAATTCTGCAGGGAAAATATTATCAGAAGGTGAAAGTAGGCGTATTTTCGAAATTCTTATTTGAGGAGCTCCCTGGAATTCTTCAATTGATCCATCAACTTTTACAACATCACCAACTTTCGAATTATTAGCCAAGCTGTTAAAATTTTCCCACACGTTGGCATTTAACGCAATAGATTGGTCCTGCAATACGAGGGAAAGATATTCTTTGCCAGCTTTTGTTGTTCGAATATCCAGCCGGCTTATCAGCAGATAGTGATCAACAGTGTCGCCGCGCTCTAATTCTTTTAATTCAGTCTGCTCAAGCATCATTATTTATCAATAAAACTAATTCAACTTAAGAAAATCATTAATTAAAAGTAATCACATTTTACTATGAACAAATTTATTTTATCTGTTTTCTGCACATTATTTCATTGTTTTACATTTTTCCAGGTTAGCTGAATATTGAGTCTAGTCTTTCAATTAAAAGTTCAGAATTAACCGGTTTAATTGGAAGTGTTTTTATTCCAAGTTCCTGGTAAGCTTTTTTAACCAGCTCTGTATCAAGATTAATAAGAGCAATCACAGGAATATTAAGATTTTTATTCTCCCTTTTCATAGTCTGAACAAACTGTGAACCATCCATAAGCGGCATATCGTGTTCAGTTAAAATAAGAGAAGGCAAATAAGTTGATATCACACCTAACGCCTCGAATCCGTTTGCCGCGCCCATAATTTTAAAAGAGGGATACTTATCTGTAATAATTATTTCATATTCGGTTCTTAACGAATCATCTTTAATAATAATTAAAACTGTGTTTGCCGAAGATGGAATAGTAAAATGAAACTCGCTTCCCTTACCTTCTTCCGAATACAACCAGATCTCGCCTCTATGCTTTTCTATAATCTGTTTTGCAAGAGTAAGACCTAACCCTGTCCCTTTTTCTCCTTTTGTTCCTTCGGTTGAAAATAATTTACCTATTTTAAAAAGTTTTTCTTTGTTGATATCCGAAATACCCACACCCTCATCTTTAACAACAAATTCTACAAAGTCTTCGTTAAAAACATTTGCTGTTACTTCTACGGAATCATTTTCCCTGGAGAATTTTACTGCATTGCTGATAAGATTTGTAATTACCTCATTTAGCAGCCGCTCATCTGCATCTACGTAAATCGAATCGGGAATATTAACTTTAATATCTACATTCTTTTTTACTGCAATCCTGGTAAGATGAGAAACGCAATTAAACACGGAACTTTGTAAATGAATCCGGTTGTGTTCAATTTTTATCCTACCAGTTTGAAGCCGCGACCAATCGAGTAAATAATTTATCATCTGCAGCTGGTTCTGCGATGAATCATTAATGTAGCTAAGGTATTCGGTTCTTTCCTTCTCAGAAATACCAGATTCGTTAAGCAGAATTTCTGAAAAACCAAGTATGCTTGTAAACGGAGCCCTTAGATCGTGGGAGAGAACTGAAATAAAATTATCTTTTGAGGAGTTAAGTTCTTTTAATTCTTCAATGCGTTTGTTAAGTTCGTTCAGCTTGCTTTTTGTTTTGGAAATGTCTGTTACTCTTCCAACATATTCTGTGATGCTACCATTTTCATCACGACTGACATTTATTCCTTCTTTTATCCAGGTTATTTCGCCATCTTTTCTCTTAATTCTGTAATCAAGTTCAGTGTGTGTTTTAGAAACATCATCTTCAAACTGATCAATCAATTTTCTGTAATCAGGAAGGTCTTCTTTAAGGATAAGATCCTTATACTTACCGGGGAGAGATCGAATTTCTTCAGAAGAATAACCTGTAACTGATGAAACATTATCGGAGTAAAAATAATTTTGCTCTTCACCATTGATATTAAGAGACCAAAAAAATTCATCTTTAAATTTGTTGGCAAACCGGTCCGTTATTTTCTCAAATTGATTATTCATAGAAGTAAAAAATAATAATTAAGTTCCCGAATAACACGCTCTACAATTATCACCTTAGGAATTCATCAAATAAAGCAAGTATTTTTATCCAATTATTCAGGTTATTGTCTTTTACACAATAAACACTTTTGCAACATCAACTAAGAGCGAAGGATTGTTTCATCAGCGCAGTGGTAAAAACTTTTCCAAGTGTTCGTTTTTCCAATGGTACTTTAGAAGCAGCGCGAGCTATACTGTTAAACTTATCATCTGAAAAATTGAATATGCCTTCCTTCAACTTGTTAAAAGTTACATGTCTTTTGCCAAGCCGGTCGTTCCATGCTTTGTCATATGTTAAAAGATGATCTAACTTATTCATCTTAACAGCTTCGGCGGCAATTCTGCCAGCTATGCTTCCACCAATCATGCCGCTGGCAATACCTCCGCCGCTAAGCGGATTGACCTGTCTTGCAGCATCACCAACAAGTGCGATGCCTGGTGCCGATATTTTTTCTAAACCAGGAGTACTCGGAACACCTCCTGCGATTGTTGTTAATACCGGCGCATTTGGATAATGTTTTTGCATAAATGAATCTAGAAATGATTGTGCGGATCTTTTTTTGCCAATCATTCCGCTAACACCCAAACCAATATTTGCTGTATCATCACCTTTAGGAAAGACCCAGAAGTAACCTTCGGGAGCAACATGTTTACCAAAATAAAAGTAGAGAGTATCCTGGTTGATATTAATATTTGATGCGGTTATTTGCACACAACATTCCATATCCCTGAAATCGATATGTGTAGTTAATCCTGCCCATCTTCCAACTCTCGATTCAACTCCATCGGCAGCAATTACAATTTTGGCTTTTAATTCTTTCTGCTCTCCCTGGTGTTCATATTTTACTCCACAGACTTTATCATTTTCAAATAGCAAACCATTAACATAAGCACGAGTTAAAATCTGCGCACCTGCTTTTGCAGCACTCTTTGCCAATTCGTAATCGAAGATTCTTCTTTCGAGAACATAACCTTCATCCTTAGAATCGAATTGAACAACAACTTCTGTATCATCCGGCGCAATCATCGCAAATTTATTTATATGCGCCCTTATCCATCGTTCATCGGAATCTATAAATTCTTCAACTCCCGCCCTGCTAATAGCTTCGCCACATCTAACCGGGTAACCAACGTCTCTATCCTTTTCCAGCATTAAAACAGAAACACCTTGCTCTGCTGCAAACCTTGCTGCCATTGATCCGGCAGGACCAGCACCAACAACTATTATGTCGTAATCGTGTTGCACTAAACAGGTATTCCTTCCTTGTTAAATTGAATAACTTCAATAGGGCAGCTCCAAATACATTTTGAACAGTTTGTACATCGCTCATCAATTATAGAAATTTCTGCTTCTTTCAGCTCTATCGCGTCTTCCGGGCAAATTCCAACACAGCAGCCGCAAAAATCACATTTATCCGGAAGGATCTCAATCATCAATATTCCGGTTTTAGCTTTCCTTAATTGCATAACGATTCAGAATTCAAATGTGTTAATTTCAAATTAAAAATTAGTTAAACTTTGCTGAATTTTTAAAAGTGAAGTTACTTAAAGATGGCTTTATATTAAAGCACCCATGTTTACATTAAGCTTAGCACTACTTAACTAATTAAAAAAATTATTATGTTGTTTAGCAGAAAATCTTAAATCTATTATATGGCTAAAACTAAAAAGTTCGGAACATTCAGCGGAGTATTTACACCATCCATCTTAACAATACTTGGTGTTATAATGTATTTACGACTCCCCTGGATTGTTGGGCAGGCGGGATTGTTTGCAGCACTTGGTATTATTCTTATAGCTCACTTAATTTCCATCACAACCGGGCTTAGTGTTTCATCAATTGCAACTGATAAAAAGGTAAAAGCCGGTGGAACATATTATATGATCTCCCGGAGTTTAGGGTTGCCTATCGGCGGAACTTTAGGTCTTGCACTTTTCGTCGGCTTATCATTCAGCGTAAGTTTATATCTAATAGGATTTTCTGAAATTTTTTTAGCTTACTGGGGTTTTGAAGTATCTAAAACTACTATTAGAATAACTGGAACCATTGTGCTGCTTTTTGTAACCGGCATAACTTTTCTAAGCACAACGCTTGCAATAAGAACCCAGTTTTATATTATGGCAGCAATTGTTCTTTCGCTCTCTTCAATAATATTCGGTAGCCATTCTTTCGAACCATCAAAAATTCTACTTACACCAACTTCCGATGCAGTTCCATTCATAGTGATGTTCGGAATATTTTTTCCTGCAGTAACCGGCTTCGAAGCAGGAGTTTCGATGTCGGGCGATTTACAGGATTCTAAAAAATCAATTCCAAAGGGAACCATCTCTGCAATATTAGTTGGATTGATAGTCTATATCTGTCTTGTATTTTTCTTTTCGTACACTGTGGAATCGGGAATACTTGTTAACGATCCGCAGGTATTGTTAAAAATTTCGTTTCTGCCTGAACTTGTTATTGCAGGTATTTGGGGCGCAACTCTTTCATCGGCTTTTGGCAGTATTCTGGGAGCTCCACGAATTTTACAGGCAACAGCAAAAGATAAAATCACTCCAAAATTTTTTAGTAAAGGATTTGGAGTACTTAATGAACCAAGGAACGCATTGCTTTTAACTTTTGCGATTGCTGAAGCAGGAATTCTTATTGGTGAGTTGGATGTTATTGCAAGAATTGTTTCGATGTTCTTCATTACAGCTTATGGATTTTTAAACCTTAGCTGTGCAATAGAAAACTGGGCTGGTTCAGATTTTCATCCTGAATTCAGAATTCCTATTTGGGTTAGCTTATTAGGTGCAGCTGCATGTTTTGTTGTTATGATTCAACTTGATCTGCTTGCTATGATATTAGCCACTGTACTCCTTGGCGCACTTTTTACTTACCTGCAAAGGCAAGAGCTAAAACTTAATAGCGGCGATACATGGAACGGCTTTTGGGATTCTATTGTGAGATACGGATTGATAAAATTAAAAAATGTAAATGTTGAATGGAGAAACTGGAGACCGAACATCATACTTTTTAGCGGTGGAAGTTATGCACGCCCTTATATGATTGAACTTGGTAAAGCACTTGTTGGCAAACTGGGAATTCTTTCTAACTTCGATTTGATAGAGAACACTTCTTCGGAACTTTTATTTACAAAAGCAGAACAATCTGTAAAACAGGAAGGTGAAGAGGATGAGGATGATAAGGGAGTTTTTACACGAAGACAGGAGTGCAGAGACATCTACGAAGGGATGGAAGTTATTGCAAGCATATACGGATTTTCAGGGATTGATCCAAATACAATTTTTATGGGCTGGGCAAAACATACAAAAGAACCGATGAAGTTTGCTCATCTTGTAAAAAAATTAAACGAGCTCGATTATAATTCTCTCTTTCTAAATTACGATGATAAAAAAGGTTTTGGTGATAAAAAAAGAATTGATATCTGGTGGCGCGGCGGGGGTAATAATTTTTCGCTGGCAGTTACGCTTGCAAGATTTATTGTTTCTGATGAAGAATGGCGTAATGCTGAAATACGTTTGTTAACAATTAAAGATAAACTATCAAACACAAGGGTTCTGGAATATGAAGCTAAACGAGTTCTGCAAACTTTCAGAATAGATGCCAACGTTAAGATTATTGATAACCAGAATGGCACTAAAGGAAGAGATGAAATTTTCCGGGAAGAATCGAGAACGGCTGATCTTTCTATGTTCGGTATACCACCTATTAACGAGGTGGATCCTGCGGGTTATATTGAAAATATAAATTCATTGTTAAATAACGTGGGGACTACTCTGCTCATTAATGCTTCATCTTTCTTTACAGAGATTAAGAGTACAGAAGAACAGGATTGAAACTGGCATCAGTTAGGTAAGTTCTTTATCGCTTAATTCTTCTCTTAATCTTTTCTTTTCTTCTTCAAGCTCTTTATTAGTGCGCATGAAATTAAGGTGGGCTTCTTCATCCTCAATTAGTTCAAGTTCACGATGATTTGTTAGTATCTGTTCGTCTATTTTCTCAATCCTGAAACGCAGAACAATATCCTTAGCATACTTTAGAACTATCATCTCATCGGTCATACCGGGAAAGCGGTTATCCCAGTTGCTACTTATGGAATGTTTATCGAATGTAATTTCGCGCACATAAGTTTCAAGCTGCTCATCCTGCAAATTTGCAAATACCAAATCGGCAGTAACATTTTCATCCTTTTGGAACTCATTTTTTATAATGCGTATAATTTTCTGATGAAATCCCTCTGCAAATTCATCGGGTTGTATATATTTGAAAAGAAACTCTTTAATATTTTTATCAGACTCGAAGAGGAGTTTAATTATTTCTGTTTCCAGGTTATAAATTACCGGCGATTCGATTCTGGATTCGGTAAGTGCAAGCGTGCTGGTGGTTGAATCATCTTTTGTCTTAATTTTTGTTTTATTTCTTTCAAACTTTTCTACCTGGTTAACCTGCTTAATAAGCTCACTCTCTAAAAGTTTTTCGCGTATATTAAACTTCTTCGCAATGTTCTTAAGTAAAAGAGTCCGTTTTAGCTCATCATTTATTAAAGCAACCGGTTTAACCAGCTCTCTTATTGCCTCTGCTGCAGTTGCGGGGTCATCAAACTTACCAAGCGAATCGAAATAACGTGTTTGGTATTCAAGAAAATTTTCCGCTTTTTTAATTAATTCATCAAATTCATCTTTTCCATATTTGTTTACAAAAGAATCGGGGTCTTCTCCTTCAGGAAGTGAAACTATTTTTACCTCCATATCTCTTTTTAAAAGAAGTTCAATACTCCTCATCGAAGCTTTTATCCCTGCAGTATCTGAATCGAAAAGGAGCACAACATTTTTTGTATACCTGCTTAATAGCTGAACCTGGTCGTCTGTTAGTGCAGTACCCGAAACCGCAACAACATTCTTTGCACCATTCTGGTAAAGCGATATTAGGTCCATGTAACCTTCAACTAAAATTGCTTTATCAAGTTTCCTTATATCATCTTTTGCGTGTGATAGACCGTAAAGCGTTCTTCCTTTAATATAAACCAGTGATTCGGGTGAGTTTAAATACTTGGCGGATTTTTCTTTATCATCCAGGATCCTTCCTGCAAAAGCAACTACCCTTCCGTTTGGTGAAAAGATCGGGAAGATTATCCTGCCTGAAAATTTATCATAAACTCTGCCTTCTTTATTCCTTCCGACTAAACCAAGGGCAACAATTTTATCTTCATCAAAACCTTTTTCTTTGCTGAAATTTATAAAGTTTTCCCAGCCGCGCAGTGCGTAACCCAATCCAAACGTGCGCATTGTTTGCGTTTTTATATTTCGCTTCTGAAAATATTCTCTAGCAAATTTTCCTTCATCATCGTTAAGCAAAAGATTAGAAAAATATTTTGCTGTTTCTGTATTTATATCGTAATATATTTCCTGCTCGGTTTGCTGTTCGCTGTAACCGGTTTGTTCGTAATCGATTGTAATTCCCAATTGCTCTGCAAGCTGCTGCACAGATTCAACAAAAGAGATTTTCTGGAACTCCATTAAAAATTTAAATACGTTGCCGCCAGTATGGCAGCCGAAACAATGGAAGATCTGTTTCTCTTCACTTACAGTAAAAGATGGGGTTTTTTCGTTATGGAAAGGACACAACCCGATGTAGTTCTTGCCTCTTTTGCGCAGTTGCACAAACTCAGAAACAACATCAACAACGCTGGCTGAAGTTCTTACTTCTTCTATTTTAGATTCGGGTATTCTCATATTTATTTATACACCTATGGTGTAAATATACACTTAACAGCAGGAATTGTGAAGATTAAAAAAAGTATATTTAATATCGTTTAATCAAATTCTTTATATTTGCAATTATTAATGATAGGAATAGCTTTTTAAATAAATGAGCTTAGTAAATAAAAATAGTGTGCTTCTGTTTCTTCCTGCCACGGATTTTAATGAAGAAGAATATTCTATTGTAAAAAATCTTTTGCTGAAGTACGGTAAAAATATTTTCATCACTTCGGATGACCATTATGTTTGCTCTGGCAGTAAGGGAATGAAAGTTAAATCGGATACAAGTTTTTATAATGTAAACACAATGAACTTTACAGCGTTAGTTCTTATTGGCGGGGCAGGAAGCAAAGCTTACTGGGATAATGAAAAGCTGCATACTATAAGCAGGGATTTTGACGCTGTTCAAAAAATAATCGGGGCGATTTGCTCGGCACCTATAATTTTAGCAAAGGCAGGTATTCTTAAGAACAAAACAGCAACCTGTTATTATGAAGACAAAAACGAGTTGATCAATTTAGGAATAGATTACCAGGACAGAGCAGTAGTAACCGATAAAAATATCGTAACTTCAAATGGCTCACAATCTGCAGCACAGTTTACCGAAGCAGTTCTTCATTTAATAAAATAATTATTAAAACGTTCTAAATAGCCGGCATTTATGTAAAGTAATGCTGAAGATAAAACTAATTAAGTTTGATGATTGATAAGCAAAAAAAATATTGTAACAGCTTAACCGAATACTCGCGGTTCAAAACAAGAGAAGTTTTTGTAGGAAAAATACCCCTCGGTGATAATAATCCAATCCGCATTCAATCGATGACTACAACTGATACAATGGATACTATTGCCACAGTTGAACAAGCAATTAGAATGGTTGATGCTGGTTGTGAATATGTTAGAATTACAGCACCAAGCATCAACGAAGCAAAAAATCTTGAGAATATTAAAAACGAACTTAGAAAACGGGGATATGATGTCCCACTTATTGCCGATATTCACTTTACGCCAAACGCCGCAGAAATTGCTGCGCAGATTGTTGAAAAAGTGAGAGTGAATCCTGGAAATTATGCGGATAAGAAAAAATTCGAACAGCAGGAATATACAGATGGAGAATATAATGCGGAACTTGAGCGGATAAGAAAAAAATTTACGCCGCTTGTAAAGATTTGCAAAGAGCATGAAACAGCAATGCGGATAGGGACAAACCATGGTTCACTCTCCGATAGAATAATGAACCGTTACGGCGATACCCCGCTTGGGATGGTAGAATCAGCACTTGAGTTTGTAAGAATTTGTGAAGAACTGGATTACCATAACATTGTTTTATCGATGAAAGCCAGCAACACTCAGGTTATGGTTCAGGCATACCGGCTGCTTGTTAACCGAATGATAAGTGAGGGAATGAATTATCCTCTTCATCTTGGTGTAACTGAAGCAGGGGGCGGAGAGGATGGAAGAATCAAGTCTGCACTTGGCATCGGAACTTTGCTTGAAGATGGGTTGGGCGATACTGTGAGGGTTTCGCTTACGGAAGATCCGGAATATGAAGCCCCGGTTGCAATTTCGCTTGTTAACAGGTACAAAAACCGTAAAGGGCACAAACCAATTGTTCCAATCGATAAAAACCCGGTAGATCCTTTCACTTTTGAAAAAAGAAAATCGTTTGAGTTGCCAGGTATTGGCGGAAGTAATCATCCAGCTGTAACCGCAGATTTAAGTTCGTATAAAAATATTTCGTATGATGATTTAAAAGATATCGGCTACACTTATGATGCTGTGATAGATAAGTGGAATGTAAGCGATATTGCAACAGATTTTATTTTTACCGGGAATAACATCTTATCATTTCCAATTCCCTCAGGGTTAAAACAAATTTGTAATTATCACCATTGGTTAAATTTAACTGAAGATAAGGATTCCTATCCTCTTCTTACAGTTGAAGGTTATTTAACTTTAAATAAAATTATCTGCAACGCTCAACTTCCTTAAAATTAATTTTGATGAACTTACAGAAGAATTAATTAAAAAGCTGAAAGAAAACAATAATACAGTTCTGATTATTGAAACAAAAAACATTCACGGAATGGCTGAGCAACGAAGATTCATTTTTGAGTCGAAGAATAAAGAGCTGGACAATCCTGTAATCATTAAACGAGATTATAAAAATATTTCTCTTGATGAACTGCGACTCTATTCATCAACAGATTTGGGCGCTTTGCTGATTGATGGAATGGGTGACGGTGTTTGGATTACGAACAATCAAATGATACAGAGCTAAGAGAGAGAATAATAAGACTATCTTTTGTGAACGAATCCCAAACAAAATTTATCAACCGTACCTTGTTTGGAATTTTACAGGCAGCAAGAGTAAGAATTTCCAAGACAGATTATATTGCCTGCCCATCCTGCGGCAGGACTCTATTCGATCTGCAGGTGACAACTGAAATGATAAGGAAGAGAACAAGTCACTTAAAAGGATTAAAAATTGCGATTATGGGCTGTATTGTTAATGGTCCCGGTGAAATGGCTGATGCGGATTACGGATATGTCGGTTCTGGAGTTGATAAAATTTCACTTTATAGAGGAAAAGAAGTTGTAAATAATAATGTCCCTTCTGAAAAAGCTGTAGATTCGTTGATAAATTTGATAAAAGATGGACGGAAATTGGACAGATCCTGCTTAAAACGATTCGATGTTGTACACTTCACCATACCAATTGATTCTTTTCTCTAAATCATTTATATTTCAACACTTAATATGATTGGATTAAAATTTCACATTTTAAAGTTTATTGTTAGAAAATACATAGGGGAATGTAAAGTCCCCGATTAAAAGGATAAAATTATTAAATGCACTTCAACGATAGAAGTGCATTTTTTTTTGATATGATCTGTAAAGATGTTATATATTATTTAGAAAGTTGGGCACCAAAGGGAATTGCCTGGGAACGCGATAATGTTGGTCTGCAGGTGGGCACTGAAAACAGAGGAATAAAGAATATCCTGCTAAGTCTGGATTTAACTTTAAAAGTAATTGATGAAGCAATAAACAGGAACTGCAATCTTATTATCACACATCATCCACTCCTATTTTACCCGCTGCATAAAATTGATACGGAGAATGACCAGAAATCTAAAATGATAGAGCTGCTCGTAAAAAATAATATTACACTCTATTCTGCTCACACAAACCTGGATATGGCAAAAGATGGTGTCAGTTTTCAGCTTGCAAATAAATTAAAATTACAAAACCTCAACTTTCTTAGGAACTTAGACAATAACCAGGTAAAGCTTGTAGTATTTGTTCCGGCAAGCCATTTAAATACAGTAGCCGATGCAATTCATAGTTATGGCGGTGGAATTATTGGAGAGTATTCACATTGCAGTTTTCGTACCGCCGGAACGGGAACTTTTATAGGTTCAAATTCATCCAATCCCGCAATAGGTAAGAAGGGCAAACTTGAAAAAGCAGAGGAAGTTAAGCTGGAAGTTCTCGTAGATTCATTCAAATTGAGCAATGTAATTTCTGCAATGAAGCATGCACATCCTTACGAAGAGGTTGCTTACGATCTTTATCCCCTAAAAAATGAAAATGTAAATTACGGAATGGGTGTGCTTGGTGAGCTATCAGCACCAATGACTGCAAATGATTTTCTAAAACATGTTTCCACATCATTAAAAATAAAAAATCTGCGTTACACTAACGGTACAGAGCAACGGATTAAAAAAGTTGCTGTATGTGGTGGCTCAGGAAGTGAGCTTATACCGGATGCCTTAAATAATCAAGCTGATGCATATGTAACTGCTGATGTAAAATATCATGATTTCCAGGATGCCGAAGGAAAATTGCTTTTAATTGATGCCGGGCATTATGAAACTGAAATTTTTTGCATTGACGAAATTCAAAAAAGACTGAGAAAATTTTTAATAAATAATACCAAAATTAAAATTTTTAAGTTTAGGGGCTCAACAAACCCTATGTTTTTTTTTAACAATTAAGGAGCCAGGAAAATTGTATAACAGATTAAAATTTCTTTACCAGTTTCAGCAAATTGATGACCAGTTGGATGAACTTGAGGAATTAAGGGGTGATCTTCCTAATGCTGTAAGGGAGCTTGAAGACCAGATTAACAGCTTAAAAGAGGATACCTCCAGTAAAGAAAAAGAGCAAAAAGATTCGCTTAAAAAACGTGAGAAAAATGAAGAAGAGATTGAAAAGCAAAAAGAGAACCAGAAAAAATTCAAAGCTCAACTTTACCAGGTAAGAAATAATAAAGAATACGATGCTCTTACTAAAGAAATTGATCATACTGATGATTTGATTAGTAAACTGGAAGCTGAAAATGATGGGTTAGCTGATCTGAGTAAAAGCCTTACGCATCAAATTGAAGATATAAAACCAAAGCTTTTTGAATTAAAAGATGAACTGAAAGCTAAAGAAGCAGATTTAAAAGAGATTGTAAAAGCTAACGAAAAGGAAGAGGCAAAACTTCTAAAAGAAAGAAAAAAGATTGAAGGAAGAGGTTAAAAAACCCGACCTTTCTGCTTATAAGCGCATCAGGAAAGCAAAGCGAGGTAAAGCAGTTTCAACTATAAAAAGGTCTGCCTGTTCCGGCTGCCATAATATTGTTCCTTCGCAGCGGCAATTAGAAATAAGAAGAAACAACCGGCTCTTCTTTTGCGAATATTGCGGTCGCATTCTTGTTTCTGCAGAAATTGCCGAATCTGAAGATTAATAAAGAGCTGCTGCTAATTCTTTTATACTGATTAAGGTAAAGTTATTTTGTATATTTATACAGATTATAGTTTAGTAGAACCTTTTTAATAAAAGCTCATTTAAAAGAGCAACAGAGTTTTAATAAAGAAAAATAAAATATCTCAGTCCGGGCAATTGCTCTCCCGTTTTAACGGGAGGGAGGAAAGTCCGAACTTCAGAGAACAGGGTGCCGGGTAATACCCGGGATTCCGGTTTACCCGGAATACTGCAAGTGCCACAGAAAATACACAGCCCCGGTTCTGCCGTGGTAAAGGTGAAAAGGTGGGGTAAGAGCCCACCGTTCCGATGGTAACATCGGAAGCAAGGTAAACCACACCCGAAGCAAGACCAAATAGGGAAATCGCTTTTCTTAATTGAAATGCGGGGTGTTCGCCCCGATGGTTTCCGGGTAGGTCGCAAGATTCCAATGGTAACGTTGGAACCAGATAAATAATTGCCGTCCCGGTTTGGGATTACAGAATTCGGCTTACAGGGCTGGGCTATTTTATTTGTTCTTTACATTTTTTCAATTTGATTGCCGATGCTAATAAAACGCTGGACAATTAAGAACGTAGAGGATGAATATTCAGTTAAATCCCTGGCTGATTCGTTGAATATCTCCGATATATTGGCAAGCTTGCTTGTTGAAAGAAATATAAAAACCTTTTCCGAAGCAAAACAATTTTTCAGACCAACTCTCGAATCCCTCCACGATCCCTTTCTTATGGATAACATGGAAGAAGCTACTACAAGATTAATTGAAGCTTTAACAGAAAACCAATTAATTTGTATTTACGGCGATTACGATGTAGACGGCACCTGCGCCACCGCAGTGCTTTATTTATTTCTTAAAGAACTTGAGGCAAACGTTGAGTATTACATTCCTAAAAGATTGGAAGAAGGATACGGATTATCTAAAGCTGCAATTGACCAGGTAAAGGAAAAGGGAACTTCGCTGCTTATTACTGTAGACTGCGGCATAACGGCTATTGAAGAGACTGAATATGCAAACCAGCTTGGTATGGATGTAATTATTTGCGATCATCATCAGCCAAAAGAAGAGATTCCAAATGCAGTGGCAGTACTCGATCCTCTAAAACCAAATTGTAATTATCCTTTTAAATACCTTTCTGGAGCAGGTGTTGCATTTAAACTTGCACAAGGTACCGGCGAACGAATTGGGAAGAGAGACTTGTGTTTACAATACCTCGATCTTGTTGCCCTTGCAGGTGCGGCAGATATTGTTCCTTTAAATGATGAAAACAGGGTGCTTGTTGCAGAGGGTTTAAATATGATAAACAACAACCCGCGTCCGGCAATGGAGGCACTCATTGAGATTAGTCATCTACAACCTGGTCAGTTAAACTCAGGGCAGGTAGTATTTACAATTGCACCAAGAATAAATGCCGTAGGAAGAATGGGTGATGCTGAAAGAGCGGTTGAGTTGTTAATAACCGATGATAAAAACGAAGCTCTTAAACTTGCCCGGGTTTTGGAGACGGAAAATTACGAGCGTAGAAAAATTGATGTGGAAACATTTGACTCGGCTATAGAAATGGTTGATGATTATCTTGACAAGAAGAATGATTTCGCAATTGTGTTACACTACGAAGACTGGCATCCGGGCGTAATTGGAATTGTAGCTTCACGACTTGTTGAAAAATATTACCGTCCTACAGTTTTACTTACTACTATTGATGGCATTGCGAAAGGTTCAGCCAGGAGCATTACCAACTTTAATATATATGAAGCGCTTGAAAAGTGTGAAGGTTTATTGCTCCATTTTGGCGGGCACCGGATGGCAGCAGGTGTGGCTGTAGAGTTAGATAAAATTGAAGAGTTTAAAGAAATGTTTAATAATATTGTCCGTGAAACAGTTACAGTAGATGATCTCTTACCGGAAATAAGGATAGATTCCAAACTAAAGTTTTCAGAAATAACTCCGAAATTTCTAAAAATTCTTGAACAGTTTTCACCGTTTGGTCCTGGAAATATGCGTCCAGTGTTTTTATCTGAAAATGTGCAAATTTCGAATACGCCGCGCATTGTTGGTACAAATCATTTATTATTAAGTTTGAAGCAGGAAGGATCTGAAAAAATATTCGATTGCATTGGTTTTAATATGGGAGAGTTTTGTGATCCGATAATTAAAAACAATTCGAAGATAGATGTGGTTTTTACAATTGATAGAACTGTACGCGATGGAAGAGTTTTTCCGCAATTCAGGTTAAAAGATATTAAAATAGAAGAGAGTATAGAGGAGACAGTTTAATGTCCGGTCATTCAAAATGGTCTACCATTAAAAGAAAAAAAGGTGCTGCAGATGCAAAGCGTGGTAAAATGTTTACCAAGCTTATTAAAGAAATCACGATAGCTGCAAGAGAAGGTGGCGGCGATCCGGGAGCAAATCCAAGATTACGCCTTGCAGTTGATAACGCAAAAGCTGCTAACATGCCGGCTGATAATATTGAACGCGCAATTAAAAAAGCTACAGGCGAACTTGAAGGTGTAATTTTCCACGAACTAACTTACGAGGGTTACGGACCATCGGGTGTAGCTGTTATAGTTGAAGTTGCTACAGATAATAAGAACAGAACTGTTGCTGATGTAAGACATCTTTTTAGCAAATATAACGGAAGTTTAGGGGAAAACGGATCCGTTGCATGGATGTTTGACAGGAAAGGTGTAATTACACTGCCTACGCAGGATAAAACTGAAGATGATATTATGGATATAGTTTTGGAAGCCGGCGCAGAAGATCTTCAAACCGAAGAGGATTTTTTTGAAGTTCAAACTGAATCTGGAATCTTTTGACCCTGTAAGAAAAGCACTTTTAGCAAAAGAACTTCAGGTTGAAAACGCTTCTTTACAATGGATTGCAAAAAATGTTGTAAAGGTAAACGGCGAAGATGCTGAAAAAGTCATTAAGTTAATAGATGCACTTGAAGAGAGTGATGATGTACAGAACGTTTTTTCAAATGCTGATTTTGACGAAGACGTGATTTAAAATAAATTTAAGCCGGTAATCTTTTTCCTGGCTCCTAAGTATGATAATTCTCGGAATTGATCCCGGAACCAATGTAACCGGATACGGGATTATAAAATATAAAGAAAACACCTGCACACAAATTGCAAGCGGTATTATTAAACTTCCTTCTTCCAAATCAATACCCCATCGTTTAAAAATAATTTATGATGAACTTGATAAGCTGATTAAAACTTATAAACCTGATGAGTTTGCAATCGAAACAGCTTTTTATGGTAAGAATGTTCAATCTGCAATGAAGATTGGCTATGCAAGAGGTGTATCTATCCTTGCTGCTGTAAACAACGGCATTCCAACAAATGAATATTCTCCAAGGGAAATAAAAAAATCGGTTGTGGGTAAAGGCGCAGCTACTAAAGAACAGGTAAATTATATGATAAAAACCCTGCTGAATATTAATAATGCTAATATGAAAAATGATGAGAGCGATGCGCTTGCTATTGCACTTTGTCATGCTTTCAGGTTTAAATTACCTTCCAATAAAAAAAACAACAGTTGGAAAGCATTTACGGAAGCAAACCCGGAAAGAGTGATTGAGTAAGTTTTATAATCTGCATAATTTTTATTTTGTGTAATATTGTTGAGTAATTTATTATGAGTTTAATGTGATTGGTTTTCTTACTGGTAAAATAATTTCAGCTAAACCCACACAGCTTCTTTTAGATGTTAACGGGGTTGGTTACACCGTTTCAATATCGATTAACACATTTGAAAAAATTTCCGGTAAAGAAACTGCTTCGCTCCATATCTATACAAATGTAAAAGAGGATTCAATTTCACTGTTCGGATTTTTTAAAGAGGCTGAAAAGGAAATGTTCGAAATTCTTATCTCAGTTTCAGGAGTTGGTCCAAAATCTGCGCTTGGACTTTTATCAGGCATTTCAGTTGAAAACCTTAAGCACGCAATTATTGAAGAAAATGTTTCAAGGATAGTGGCTGTTCCGGGAATTGGAAGAAAGACTGCAGAAAGATTAATTCTTGAGCTTAAATCTAAAGTTGGTGCAATTGAAGACGGTGAAGTTGCTGCTCATCCAAGCCGCAAACAGGAAGCAATTTCTGCACTTACTACTCTTGGTTATAATATCAAGATTGCAGAAAATGCTGTACTTAAAATCTTGTCTGCAGAAAAGGATTGCGGGCTGGAAGAATTAATTAAAAAAGCTCTCTCCGAATTAAACAGATAATTTGTGCTACTGTTATAGCCAATAGAAATTTCAAATCTCAAATAACAATCCTCAAATAAATTACAATATTTAATTATGAAATTTTGTTTGTTGATTTTTGGAGCTTGAAATTTATTTGTTATTTGAATATTGATTATTGAAGTTTTATAAAGTCTTTTGTTACCTGATTCCACAGGTTAGTTCAGCAATTCCTTCAATCTTTCCAACAAGCTTATCTCCACGATTTACTTTACTAACGCCGGCAGGAGTGCCTGTAAAAATCAAATCACCTTTTTCAAGAGTCATTACAGAAGAAACATATTCTACAAGTTCAGCAGGATTAAAAATCATACTGGATAAAGTATCTTCCTGCTTAATAACGCCATTTACGCTTAGTGTTATTTTTTCATCAAGAGATAATTTATAATCTTCTTTAAGAACAAAATCAGAGATAACAGCAGAAGTATCGAAACATTTTGCAAGTGTCCAGGGATGTCCTTTACTTTTTAATTTTGATTGCACATCACGCAATGTCATATCCAATCCAACACCATAACCTGCAATTGCATTCTCTGCTTCTTCAAGAGATGCATCTTTAATTTTTGCCCCGATGAGTAAAACAAGTTCAACTTCGTGATGCAATTCATTTCCAAAAGAAGGATGAATAATATCTTCTCCTGAATAAATTACAGCGGAAGCAGGTTTTAAAAACAGAACCGGTTTCGCAGGCAACTTCATTCCCAAGTTCTTTTGCATGCTCTGCATAGTTTCTGCCAATGCAAACAATTTTACCGATTGGAATTCTTTCATTAGTTGTTTTGATTGTAATCTGGTTCATCTTATAAATACTTTCTATCTATGCTTAAGTCTTCTGTTTCTTCTTTGTTGCGGCAGGAAAAAGAATATTATTAAGAATTAACCTGTAACCGGGTGAGTTTTTGTAAAGATTAAGATCGGTTGGAGGATCGCCTACTGCGTGCTGGTAATCCTCAGGATCGTGCCCGCCGTAAAAAGTAAATGTGCCTCTGCCAAAATTACCGTGAATATATTTAACCTGGTCGGTTCCTTCCCGTTCAGCTAAAATTATAGCTGAGTTTTTTATAGTGCTCCTGCGAAACATTGTTGTCTGTCCCATAAATCCTCTTAAAACATTTATGTGGCATTGTGTAAGCATAGTGGGAACAGGATCGTACTTTGCAGAAAACTCGAAAAGTGTAAAATAATCATTGTTAAAATTACCAATCTCTATTGGCTGGATATCTATATTGCTGTACTCATAAAGATAAGGATTCATTTCCAGGGTAAAATCTGTAAACGCAAGTGTGTTATTAAAACTCAGCATTTCCTGTGCATCAGGATCAGCAGCATCACCGTCAAACATCTGCTCAACAATATCAACATCAAGTGCGGAGAGAGAAATATCGTAAGAATCCGTTGCCGAACACATTGCAAAAAGAAAACCTCCTTTACCAACAAAACTTTTTATACTAAGCGAAACTGCTTTTAACATTTCCGAAACTTTTTTAAACCCGTTTTGTTTTGCGTTTTGTTCATACTGCAATTGCTGATCGATATACCATTGTGCATTGCTGAAGCTTGCATAAAACTTTCCGTACTGCCCTGTAAAATCTTCGTGGTGAAGATGAAGCCAGTCATAATTTTCCAAATCACCTTTTAAAATTTCATCATTCCAAATTTTATCATATTTAATTTTTGCATATTCCAGCACAAGTGTTACGGCATCATCCCACGGCTGAAAGCCGGGTGGAACATAAACTGCAATGCGCGGAGCTTTTTCAAGGCGGATAACATCCATGTTGTTCTCTTCACTCTGTACAAAAGCATAAATCTCAGTGACTTGCGATAAGGAGAGCTGTTCGAAATAAACTCCTTCAATCCGGCACTCTGTAGCAATCTTATCATTATAATCAAGAAGAAAAGAACCGCCATTATAATTAAGAAGCCAGTCTGCTTTTAAACCATCGCCTAAAGCATTAAAGGTTATACCGTACGCTTTTAAATGATCAGTCTGGTTTGCATCCATCGGGATAAGGATTTTTGATTGAGCATACAAAAATCCTGATGCTGAAAATAGAAAGATGAAAAATATTTTTACAAGTTTCGTCATCATAAAAAATAAGGGCGATTCACAGAACCGCCCTGTTAATAATAAATTTTATTTTTTGTTAAGCAGATTTTTTATCGGTCATCAGAAACAAAGGTTCCGCTCCGTTCTCAACAACATCTTTAGTGATTATACATTTTCGTATATCTTTTTTGTTCGGTATTTCATACATAATATCGAGCATAAAATTTTCAACTATAGATCTTAAAGCTCGTGCGCCTGTTTTTCTTTCAATGGCTTTTTTAGCAATCACATCTATTGCAAAAGGATCGAACTCAAGCTCAACACCTTCCATTAAAAGCAATTTTTTATATTGTTTTAATATTGCATTCTTCGGATCGGTTAAAATACTTTTTAATGCTTCTTCATCAAGATCCTGCAAAGGTGCAACAATGGGAATCCTTCCTATCAACTCCGGGATCAAACCATATTTAAGCAAATCTTCAGGTTGAATATGATCTAATAATTCTTCATCAGTTTCTTTTTCTTTAAGATCAGATTTAAAGCCCATTTTGTTTTTATTTATTCTCGATGCAATTATCTTGTCTATTCCTGAAAATGCACCCCCAAGTATGAAGAGAATATTTTTTGTATTAAGATTTATCAAATTTTGCTCGGGATGTTTTCTTCCTCCCTTTGGCGGAATCCCTGCAACAGTTCCTTCAAGTATTTTTAAGCAGCGCCTGCTGAACCCCTTCGCCGGAAACATCGCGGGTAATGGATGTGCTTTCGCTCTTCCTGGATATCTTATCAATCTCATCAATATAAACTATTCCCTTCTGTGCTCTATCCAGGTTATAATCGGCTGCCTGCAAAAGATGAACCAGTACTGTTTCTACATCATCACCAACATAACCGGCTTCCGTTAAAGTTGTTGCATCGGCAATAGCAAAGGGTACATCCAAAATTTTTGCAAGAGTTTGTGCTAAAAGTGTTTTACCAACGCCGGTAGGACCGATTAAAAGAATATTACTCTTATCAATTTCAACGTCATCAAGTTCAAAAAAGGATGAGCGCGAGTTTATTCTTTTGTAATGATTATATACTGCAACTGAGAGTACCTTCTTTGCTCTTTCCTGCCCGATTACAAAATCATCAATTGCTTTTTTTATTGTTTCCGGGATGCGTTTTTTAGTTTCAGTTTCTGCTTTGTAATTATATGCTGCAAGGTTATTTTTAAGAATATCTACACTGCTTGAGATACAGATATCGCAAATATGAACATCGGGTCCGGCAACCATACTGCTAACTTCAGTTCCATCTCTTCCGCAGAATGAACATTTTACTATATTCTTATTTTGTTTCTTACTCATCTTTCTTTCCTTAACTTAGTTTGTTCCTTATTAATAATATTTCGTTTCGTGCCTCATCAATGTAAAGCGAATTGGGAAATTCAATCAATAATCTTTCATAAACTTCAAGGGCTTTTTCCCTGTTTCCCAGACCTAAATGATAAGTTTTACCCAGCAAATATAACGCTTTATCGGCATAGATATTTTTCTCTCCCTCCTCTGCAATATTTTCAAACAGCTTTATTGCTTCATCAAAATCATCTTCAGCGAGCATCATTTCTGCATGGCGCAGTTTGGTTATTGAATGCAAAACAAATGCCTGCGGGTTTTGGTAAATCAAACTGTATTTGTTAGCCGCTTGGCTAAATTTTTTCTGCTCTGTTAAAAATTCAGCTTCTGCAAATTGTACAAGGTTAGACGAATCGTTCATTGTTGTGTTCAATACTAATGATAACTCTATTGCATCATTAGCATTATCATCTTTAAGGTTGTGCAGGATGGCTGCGAGCTGGTTATTTGCTTCATCAAAATTTTGCTTGAAAAGGTTTACCCTTGCAAGTTTAAATTTAGCCAGGTTATGCAGCTGGTTATTGCTGTGCGTTTTTTCAATTAACTTTGAAAAATATAACTCAGCTTCATCCAGGTTTCCATTTAGTAAAGCAATGTTCCCAAGTTCAATAAATGCATCACCAGCAGATTTAGAATTTACACCATCACTAATTACAATCTTAAAATTTTCTGATGCTTTTAAAGGATCGTTTTGCATGTAAAACTGTATTAAACCTATTCGCAGCAAAGCTTCGAAAGCTGCTTCAGTATTAGCGTAAATTTCCACCACCTCGTTAAAGGCAGTTAACACATCATCAATTTTTTCTGAATCATACTTTATAAAATGAAAATATGGTTTCCACAACGGAAGTGATTCCCGGTAATCTTCAATTAAAGTTGCTTCAATAGATTTTGCATAACCTAACTTTGCAATGGGAATAAGCGGGGAATTTGGATACAGATCGATTATCTCACCGTAAACTCTTCCAGCCATCAAATAGTTTTTCTCCCTTGATAGCAATTCTGCAAAGTTGTAAAGATCTTTTCCTAAATTCGATTGCTCTTCATCTATATCCCGGTAAACTTCAAATGCTTCTTCAAACTCTTTCGCTTCAGTTAATAGTCTTGCCAGTAGATATGATAAACTTAAATTACTTCTACTGCTCCAATCTTCCACAACAGGTATTGTTGCTTCGAGTGCATCCGGCTTACCAGAATAAGAAAGTATCTTTTGTTCAATTACCTGGCGCTGCATTGGCTCTTTATCTAGTATAGTGCAATATTCTTCGGCAGCTTTACCAAATTGCATTGTTAAAGTATAAAGCTGTGCAAGATCATAAGCAAAAAGAACTTTATCATCAGAAATTTCTTTGCCGCGTTCATACAATTCTATTGCTTTTTCAAATGCCCGTCTTTCAACTGCGTAGTTTGCAATTATTCTGTACATCATCGGGTTGTTTGGAGTTCGCATTAAAGCTTCATCCCACACCTCGTAAGCTTTTTCCTCGTTTCCCATGATATAATAAGTGGAACCAAGCATTCCATGTAAAGAAATATCATCCGGTTTCTCTAATATTCTTTTTCCCAGCAGATCAATAGAAGCAGCGTAATTTTTTAGCTGTAGATATACCCGGTGTAAAGCATTAGAATACTGTGTGTTAGAAGGTTCAGAAAAATATAGTTCTTCGAAAAGTTTAAGAGCCTCCTCATATTGCCCTGCACGCTCTAAACTTTCTGCCAAAGTGAATTTTGCATAATCTATCCTTAACTTGGGCACTAACAAGTATAACCGAAACGGTGAGCAATACTATAGTTTTCATTATCATATAATAAAAATAATAAATTAACATGCGCATTCAAGGGTAATAATTGCTATAAAATTGAGCAATAAAATGAATGCGACTGTATATGCCCTTAATTTCATTGATAAAGAAATTATTCTTTAATAGGTTTGAAAGATTATTTATTGGTATTATGAAAAAAGTATTAATTCTTGGTTCTACCGGCTCTATAGGTGTTAACAGTCTTGAAGTTATCAACCGGCTTAAAGATGATTTTAAAGTAAGCGGGTTAACGGCTAACTCAAATGTAACACTTCTGCTGGAACAGGTTAGTAATTTTAATCCTGAAGTAGTTGCGGTAAGAGATGAAAACGCAGCGGCAATTATAAAAGAGAAATTGCCTCCCGGGTGCAATTTGCTTGTGGGCGATAAAGGATTAATTGAAGTTGCAGCAAATGCAGATTATGATATATTCATAGGTGCGATGGTTGGCTTTGCAGGGCTTTTACCTACAATCGAAGCAGTAAAGCGTGGTAAAAGAATTGCACTGGCAAATAAAGAAACGCTGGTTGTAGCCGGAGAGTTTGTAACCGATCTCTGCAGGGAATACAATTCGGAAATTATCCCGGTTGATTCCGAACACAGCGCAATCTACCAGTGTCTGATAGGCGAAAAATTAGAAGAAGTTGAAAAACTGATTTTAACTGCTTCCGGCGGACCTTTTTTGAATAAGGAAAAATCCTTCTTTGAAAAAGCCACAGTTGATGAAGCGCTCAATCATCCTAACTGGAAGATGGGTAATAAAATCAGTATCGATTCTGCAACAATGATGAACAAAGGCTTGGAAGTAATTGAAGCTCGCTGGCTTTTTGGACTTCCTACAGAAAAAATTGATGTGGTAATTCATCCGCAATCAATTATTCATTCTATGGTGCAATTTGTTGATGGTTCTGTAAAAGCACAGCTCGGTTTGCCCGATATGAAGCTGCCGATACAGTATGCACTAACATTTCCGGAAAGAGTTGTAAACGATTTAGAAAGAACAAATCTGCCTAACATTGGGTCGCTTACATTTTTTGAACCGGATACAGAAAAATTTGAGTGTCTCAAACTGGCATTTGATGTCCTGAATACAGGCGGTACAGCGCCATGCATTCTTAACGCAGCAAACGAAGTTGCTGTAGATAAATTTTTAAATAAGGAAATAAAGTTTTCTCACATCCCCTTATTGATAAATAAAGCTCTGGATAAGGTTAAGAACAGCGTTACGCCAGACCTGGGAACGATTTTTGAGTGTGACAGGCAAACTCGTAAGCTTGTGAGAGAGCTAAGTTAATTTTTAGAAAGGTTTTTAATGGATTATATAATTTATTTTGCTCTAACGATAGGAATTTTAGTCTTCATTCATGAATTCGGACACTTTGCCGCAGCAAAGTTAAGTGGTATGAGGGTTGATGTTTTTGCAATTGGTTTTGGTAAAAGACTTCTTGGCTGGAATAAAAAAACCGGTTTTAAATTTGGCGAACTACCTAAAGATTTTGATGGAGAGGGAAATACCGATTACAGGTTAAGTTTACTTCCGCTTGGGCGGTTATGTTAAAATAGCCGGGATGATTGATGAAAGTTTTGATACAGAATTTGCCAAGAAAGAACCGCAGCCATACGAGTTTCGTTCAAAAGGATTCTGGAAAAAATCTTTTGTTATTACTGCCGGTGTTCTTATGAATCTTCTGCTGGCTTTGCTTGTATTCTGGGGCGCAAACTTTTTTAAAGGTAAACCTGTTACCGAAACCACCACACTTGGTTATGTTGACCAAGGATAGTCCTGCTTACACTGCAGGATTTTTAGCCGGGGATAAAATTCTTAAAATTAATAATGAACCGGTTAATAACTGGGAAGCACTTACAACAGAAATGTATGTTAATACTTTAGGCGAAGATCTTAGCATGCTGGTAAAACGAAACGGTGAAACTATAAGCATTCCTTTAGCAGAGGAAAGATATTCCTGATTATGAAACAGAGGGTGAATTTTTCATAAGGGATAATCTTAAACCTGCAGTGATTGATGTACTTGCTGATTCTCCTGCAAAAGAAGCAGGAATCTTACCGGGTGATATATTTCTTTCAATTAATAATGTTTCTTTATCAAGTTCAAAGCAATTAACAAAAGTTGTTTCTTCAAATATCGGCAACCAGCTTCCGCTTGTAGTGTTAAGAGATAAAGACACAATTAACATTGCCGTAACACCTGGCAGCGATGGAATGATTGGTATTTCTATAGGCGAAATTTATATGGGAGAAGTTTATTACCAGACCTACGGATTTTTTGAATCCTTCTACTATGCTGGAGCAGATATTGCAAACATTACAAACCTTACATTTAGTGTTGGCTAAAAAAGTGTTTGCAGGTGATATTGAATTTGGGAAGGCATTTGGCGGACCTGTAAGGATTGCACAGCTTGCTGCTAAATCTGCAGATGTGGGAATTGAAAGCTTTCTCTATTTCCTTGCAATCCTAAGTTTAAGTCTTGCACTAATAAACATTATGCCTTTCCCTGTATTAGATGGCGGGCATTTACTTGTAATTATAATTGAAACTGTTTTCAGAAGGGAGATTCCGGTTAAGATTAAAATTGCAATACAGAATACCGGGCTTATACTTCTTTTGCTTCTTATGGCATTTATAATTTATAACGATATACTTTCTCTTTAATATTTAACGAGTGCGGTTCAATCATAAACGAGCCGCACTTTTCTTTTAATAAACCCGCCTATCACTTTATAAAACCTTTAATAAAAAAATTTCCTTACTGCTTCCGATAGCTCTTTAGTTTTGGGTTCAGAAACAGAAGCCGGCAGTGTTCCGGCTTATTTTATCTTGAGCAATTTTAAGTTTATATTTGATGAAAGCAGAACGAAAAAACTCAAATAATTTTAATTCCCACATATCAACCTGCAGCAAGGAAGATAAATAGTATAAACAGGAATAAAGTTTACTGGATAAGCCAAATTACCGGGTGGGCTCTGTTTGTACTACTAAACATTATTGTAATTTCTTTTATTGAAGAGATGAGCTGGCAAAGAGTTGTGATCTGGATTTATCTTGGTTTTGCCGGTATAAGTTTTACTCATATTCTTAAGGGGAATGATAAAAAATCGCAACTGGCTTAATACTTCCATTAAAAAAACTAATCCCGCGTGTTCTTCTATCAAGTTTTATAACCGGAACTCTTATTTATTCTTTTGCTTTTATGGCGGGTTATTTATCCGGAGCAACAAGTTATGAGGAGTACACTGCCATAAAACCAGTTGCTGGAATAATAAACCTTACAAGTGTAACCCTTTTCTGGATGCTTATCTATTTTTCGATTAATTATTTTGAGAGCTATAAGAAGAAAGAGATCGAATCGCTTATATGGGAAGCTGCAGTAAAGGATTATGAACTTAAAACTTTAAGGTCGCAGCTTAATCCTCATTTTATGTTTAACGCAATGAACAGCATAAGAGCATTAATTGAAGAAGACCCGGAATCAGCAAAATCGGCATTAACAAAACTTTCAAATATTCTCCGCTACTCTTTGCAAATGGAAAGGATGGAAAAAGTTTCGCTTGAAGATGAGATTGAAACAGTAAAAAACTATCTTGATCTTGAAAGTATAAGGTTTGAAGAAAGGTTGCAGTATAAAATAAATATTGAAAATGGTTCATCTAAAGTTGAGATACCGCCAATGATGATCCAAACACTTGTAGAAAACGGGATAAAACATGGTATATCAAAAATACCTGAGGGCGGAGCAATTTCAATTACAACAAAAGTTGATAACTCTAAGCTTTACCTGGAAATAAGAAACAGCGGCAATGTAAACGAAGATGATTTAAAAAACTCAAACGGCTTTGGCGTTAATAATACAAAGCACCGTTTAAATTTACTTTTTGGAGAAGAGGCAAAATTTTCACTTCAGAATGAAGATGAAAAAAATGTGTTGGCAAAATTAGAAATTCCACTAGGAGGTACTAATCAATGAAAGCTTTAATAGTAGATGATGAAAGACTAGCTCGCACTGAGCTAAAAAGATTATTGACATCCATTTAAAGAAATTAAAGTTGTAGGCGAAGCTGTAAATGCCGATGATGCCCTGGAGAAGATTGATCAGCTAAAACCGGATCTTCTTTTTTTGGATATCCAGATGCCGGGCAAATCAGGATTTGAATTGCTTGAGGAACTGGATACGGTTCCTACTGTAATTTTTACAACTGCTTATGATGAATATGCTTTAAAAGCTTTTGAATATAATGCGCTTGATTATCTTCTTAAACCAATAGAACCGAAACGGCTGGAAGAGACTATAAATAAACTGGTTGAGAAGAGCCGTAAAAAAATTGTGGCAGAATCTGATAAACCAATATTTACAGAATCAGACCAGGTTTTTGTTAAAGATGGAGAGCGCTGCTGGTTTGTAAAGCTGGAAAAAGTCCGCTTGTTTGAGTCGGAGGGAAACTACGTCCGTATTTATTTTGAAAATAACAAACCGCTTATTTTGCGTACATTAAATTATCTTGATGAACGGCTGGATAGTAAACTATTCTTCCGTGCAAACAGGAAACATATTGTTAACCTTAAATGGATTGACACAATTGAGCCATGGTTAAACGGCGGTTTACTTGTAAAGTTTAAAGACGGGCAGAAGGTGGAAGTTTCCAGGAGACAGGCAATTAAGTTTAAAGATATGTTAAGTTTGTAAACGCATCACTTTGTCATTGCGAATCCCGTTTTAACGGGATGAAGCAATCTATTAGTTCATAAAGATTGCTTCGTCCTTCCAGTCCTCGCAATGACACATACTATTAATTAAACAACTCCCACGATAAACCAAATCTTATACTGCTTTCCGGCATTGGGTAGTATGGTGTGATAAAATACTGGTTATCGAACAAGTTTTCCCACACAAAATATACAATTGCAAGTTCCTGTATTTCCCCAATCAATATAAAATCAAGTTTGTTTGATGGGCTCAACTTCAACAAATCCCCATTCCTCGCTGTATGAACTTCTTTTGCCGGTGTAATAAAAAGTAAACCCGGATTTAAGATTAAGATTGTCATCAAAAAATTTACTTTTAAGATAAAGCCCGCCAACAAATTGTACTTCGGGTACACCAATATACTTTGTTACCATCATCGTTAAAATAGTATGAAGTGTTAGTTTCAATTAAAATCTTCCAATATTGATAATTCAGATTTAAACCAAATCCACTCACTTTTGTATGAGGGAGAACAATTGCCGGCGTGGGTTCGAGCAACAATCTTTCTATCGTACAGATCATATTCATTATCAAAAAATCTTACATCAATTAAGGACATTAGAATTACTAAACTTCCCACCAATCTCTAAAGCTTTTCTATCATGAAGCGAATGACCTGAATGTTTGGAAATACCTGCATAAAAAGATAAGTTTTTGGTGGGCTCATATTCTATATCCAACACCAGCGCCCGATTTGCCACTATTAAATCCATCTAAGTATAAAGTCATAATATTTATAAAACACGGAGGGTTTCAATTTATCATCAAAAAGATTTAAAGTTAGCACACCGCTAAAAGCCAAATAGTCATAATGAATTCTCATAATAGTTGCTGTTAACAATTTTTACTGTTCTGATAATTTTTATTCTTTTCATAAGTGCTGGAAATCTTAAACTTAATAGATCGATTCTTTGAGAATATTTTATAACGGCACCATATGATTTGGTTTCAATATCATCTGCTATCTCTAATGTATCCTGCAGATCTCTTAACTCATCAAGTATGTAATGATAATAAAGAGATAAATCTAATTGGGAATTATCAAACGGTTTTACCTAAAGTCTTAAACCAAAGTTATGCTGTGTTACATCCAGAGTCCGGTTTGGATAAACAACCGGAGCTATGAGCAGGATCGTAAATTACAGAATTTACATCACTTGTTATATTACGTACGCTGTCAATATCAATTCCGCCGTTTAAACCAATGATTGGAATTTACATAACTATACAATGCCTGTAATATTAACGGAGTTGGAAAGAAAATACTTAAGTTTTGTATTTGCCTGCCAGATAGATAGATCAGTGTTTTTATAAGTTTCATCAACACTTCTGTTGGATACCTGGAAAGATAAATTCCACCGCTTTGCAACTTGTGCATTAAACTTTACCATCAATCATCGCTTCCCCGTTAGGTCCTTCATAATATCTTATTCTTGTATATGGTTGCGGCGAAAGAAAATCCCGCATAATAAAATTTACAGCAACAGGATTGTTATAGGGTCCGTATAAAAATCCTCTTGGCGAAGGTACAATTTCAATAGAATCAATATCTTCACTTTGAACAAGATTAAGATCCAAAGAGTTAGAGTACCTGTTATTCCACAATACACCATCCTGCAAAAAACTTATTCCCCTGTTTCCCACACCATAAATAAATGTTTCGTGCGGCTGACCGATAAACCCAAGATCCTTAATAAAACTAAGTGAGAGGGGTCGCAAAAGATCGCCGGTAAAACGGTAAGGAGTAAATAAAAAGGTTTTTCTGCTGATAATGGTACTTTCTCCCGAGAGTATCCCAGTAGTTATAGGAACAAGTGTGTCAGGCCGGATCTTTTGAAGAGTGCTTAAGCTATCAATTACTAAAGTGGTATCAGATTTTACAATTCTAAGTGAATCACCGCTTACAAATGAAGAGTCAACAAATAGCGTATCTGTTGCGTGAGCAGAAACACATAAAATAAAAAATAAAAATATTGTGCAGAGATGTTTGATCATTAAAAACGTGATTTAGAATTTTCACTCAAAATGATTATCAAAATAGTTAATAAAAAAGAAAGCAACAAAGTAAATCAACTATCATAAACATATTACAACCTGTCATCCTTTTCAAACCCCCTGATAACAAGGGCTGAAAGTAAATTAATATTTTAAGATTTCCCCAAAATTATTTTGATTAGTCCAAATTATTTATATTTTCACAAGGTAAACAAAAACAATTAATTAAGGAGAGAAGCTATGGCTGCTAAATCATTAACAAAGGGTGAAATTATTACTCACCTTGCTAAAAAAACCGGGACAACCAAAAAGGTTGCAAACCAGTTTTTAGATGAGTTCGTATTGCTTTCTTACAAAGAAGCAAAAAAGGATTTTACGATTCCTGGCTTAGGGAAACTTACAGTTGTAAACAGGAAAAAAAGAATGGGAAGAAATCCTGCTACAGGTGAAACAATGGTTATTCCTGCAAAGAGTGTTCTGAAGTTTAAAGTTGGTAAACCGGCACAGGATGCAGTTTTTCCATCAGGAAAGAAAACTAAAAGAAGATAATAATTAGTTCATCTTTTAGCTGCTTTTTACAAGCCCGTTTTTTAGCGGGCTTTTTTTTTTTGATCAGTTTAGTTTTATTAAAACAATTTATAACTATGATAATAAGAATCTTCATAACTTTACTTTTAACACTAATTTTACTGCCTGGCTGTAGTGATAAAACTGCTCTGCCGCAAAAAGGAGAATTGGAATTGAAAATGAATGACATTGCGGAACAATATGTTAAGCTTGTTCTTGAAATAGGAATATACAAACCTGATTACGTAGATGCGTACTACGGACCAGAGGAGTGGAAACCGGTTAATACCTCACCCCATGAAGTTGATTCAACTGTAATTGCTTCACTTACAGAAAAGGTTGATGATTTGCTGAATAAGCTTGAAGCACTAAGTGAATACGAGGCAACAGGGCTTGAAGCGAAGCGATACAGGTTTTTATATAAACAGCTTTTATCTGTAAAAGGAATGATAAGCATAATTGCCGGTGCTGAATTTACCTTCGACATGGAAGCAAAAATTCTATACGATGCAGAACCACCTCAACATTCACCTGAATATTTTAAGAATATTCTTGATGAGCTGGATAAGATAGTTCCCGGTGAAGGTAATCTATCAAAAAGACTTAATGATTTTAGGAACCAATTCATCATCCCGGCGGAAAAACTTGATACGGTATTTACAGCTGCCATAAACGAGTGCCGAAACAGAACTTCAAAATATATTGAGCTGCCTGGGGGAGAGAATTTTAAGGTTGAATATGTAAACGATAAACCCTGGGGCGCTTATAATTGGTATAAAGGAAACAACTTTAGTGTTATTCAGGTAAATACTGATCTGCCGGTTTACATAGACCGGGCGGTTGATCTTGCTGCACATGAGGGTTACCCGGGTCATCATGTTTACAATGCATTGCTCGAAGCGAAGCTTACAAAAGAAAAAGAATGGAAAGAGTTTTCTGTATATCCCTTGTTTAGCCCTATTTCTCTTATTGCCGAAGGAACTGCAAACTTTGGAATTGAAATGGCTTTCACTAAAAACTCCAGGGTGAAATTTGAAAAAGAAGTGCTTTTTCCGCTTGCGAACCTGGATTCAAGCAAGGTAGAGCTTTACTATAATATTTTAGATCTTACTGACAAACTTAACTATGCTGGCAACGAAGCCGCACGAAATTACCTTGATGGAATTTGGGACAGGGAAGAAACGCTTAACTACATGGTAAACTTTTCTCTTCGCTCTAAAGAGAGAGCAGAAAAATCAATTGAGTTTATTGAGAAGTACAGATCTTATGTAATTAATTATAACCTGGGTAAAGATATTGTGAAAGAATACATTGAAAGAAACGGTGGGACTGAGGAATACCCGGAGAGAAGGTGGCAAATATTTGAAGAGTTGTTGTCAACACCGCAAACACCATCAGGACTGATGGAATAACTACTTTAATTTTTCTTTTAAATATTTTATTCAAACTGTTGAATGAATTATCGTTTAGTGAAACTTCATTAAAGATTTTTTTTATTAAATCTTTATTAATCCTTTCAAAATCTCTTTCGCGTGGGGCAATTAATAACCCCCCCAAATCAACCGCAGCAGGACTGATTAATAATCTATCTTCGCCTTTGCTAAAAAATAATTCCGGTCTATGCTTATCTCTTAAGAAAAAAATTAAGCTCCAACCATATTCAGAATTATAAGTGGAAATAATATTAAACATTGGCTCGGCGCTTTGAGGAAGATATTTCAGCGTAAACTTTGTAAAATATTTTAAACACTTTAATAATTTTTTTCTCTTTTGTTGATTCGATAATTAACAACCTGCGCAAGCCGTCATCTACACTGGTTACCATTAACTCCTCATCTTCCAAAATAAATTTGCCGTATTCATTCTTTAATTGATGATAATCATCTTCAATGGGCATAGAGTTTTTTCTGCCTGCCTGGAAGTGAAAATGATCGGGGGCTGATGCACCGCAAGCGGGACCGTTATAAATAAGAGAATAGTCGCTTGAAAGATGTTTTGTAAGTTCCAGCATTCCTTCTATGTGCTCTATAATATTCTGAGGTTCGTGCTGTACCGAGCTAATTGTAAAATGCTGCGGGAAAATCGGGAATGGGTTGCAAAGAAGTAAATATTTATCAGCAAGTAAAATTCCCTGCTGAGGTTCAGGTAGGTTTTCAACACATAAAAAACAGGCTCGGTTATTTATCGATACATCATCGGTTTTTGCAGAAGATGATTTAATCCTGCCCGGGTTGTATTGTACTTTTACCTTAAATCCATCAAACCAGAACTCCTTTATTTCTACATCATCAAGAGCATCATATCTTTCCTTTAATAAGTTCCACTTTATCAGTTGCTGTTCAAATAAAATCGATGCTGCTTTACCATATTCCTCTTCTCTAATATAAAAATCAATATCGTTGTTATGTATAATTTTACTTTTTATCAAAGTTAATTTTTCCCGGTTTGCTTTAAACGATTTAGTTCTTGTCTTGTTTTAATTTCTTCAGACCTTATTAGATCTTTATAGGAATTGTTTTTATTTTCCTGTTCAATTGTTAACGAAGCATCCGTGTTTCCCTCCCACCTCCGGCAAATATAAACCGGTTCATAAATTCTACCGATTTTGTACTCTCTGCATACTGCAAGTCCAACGGCATAATCTTCGCCGTAACTTACATCTGGAAATTTGATTTTACGTATAACAGGAGTGTAAAATGCACGCGGTGCGCCGAGCCCGTTTACTCTCAATGCATTATTTGGTCCGTTCTCAGGTGTCCATTCTTTGTGATCGATAGTACCCGGGGGAATTTCATTAAGGTTAAAATCAGTTAGCGTGTAGCTGCCAATTACCATCGCGCATTTTTCTTCGTAAAATTTATCTATAATTTTTTGCAAAGTGTTTTCATCAAAATAAATATCATCACTGTCTAGCTGAACGGAAAACCTACCACACTCTTGATGTTCAATTGCTTCATTCCAGCAACCGCCAATGCCAAGCTCATTACTTTTAGGAATATGATGAATGACCTTGATATTTTCATCTGCTATGGATTTTAAGATTTCAGTAGTACCATCAATTGAATGGTTATCGACCACGATAATATTGTAAATAAAATTGGTTCTTTGTGCCAATGCAGAGTTGATAGCATCTTTAATGGTTCTTACCCTGTTTTTAACGGGTATTATTATTGATGCTTCAACAGAAAAACTTATCTTCCTTAAAATCTACATCTTTAAAACCGGGTTCCAGGTAAGCACCAATTTTTTTTAAGTGATGAGTAGCAGCTGTTTCCATTTCAAGCTGTAATTCCTATTAGCGGGATCAACATACCTAAAAAGTTTTTCATCAGAATTTTCTACTTCAGAACTTTCAACAATATAAAGTGGCTTTAGAAATTCTTTCAATTGAAAATTTTCGCGAAACTGCCAATCGAAGTTGGTATAGACCTGAAAACAATGAGTCACTTTGTTCATCCTGCAATTCCTTACAAGCTATTTGTAAAACATTCTTTTTAAGGAATAGAAGTGGCCCAAAATCAAAGTCGTCTCTTATACTTCCAGGTTGATAATCAATAAGCGGATGTTTCTTAATCTCATTGTTACTTTTAACAAAATAATCTGAATAGAATAACCCTGCATTGGTATTAGTTGCTTTATTTAGAAACTGTTCAATCGTATTATCTTTAATTTCTAATGAACATTGATCTGTGATAAAAATAATGTAGTCACCTGTAACTTTTTCACAAATAAATTTTATAACCTTACTGCTAAATGGGTAAGAAGATTTTACGACTGAGATGTTTTGTTTTTATATCTATGGTTTCTTTATCAGAAATTAAAATTAATTGATCAACATATTTTATGTTATTCAGTTCCTCTATTATTTTCAGAACTGCTTTGTTACCATAAAATGGTATAACAACAGATATTTTAACCGATTGCACTTATAAACTTTTTACTTTTAAATTTTTGATCTTGAATTAATTAAACAGCGTTAAGATAATTACTTCTTATTGAGTGATAAATTTTCTTTGAGATGTTCAAAACGCTTAATCAGAAATTAGGTTGCTGTTATTATTTCTATCACTAACTTATGAATAAGTCTTGCTAATTTTTACACCAGAAAAGTAGTGAAGTAAAATTTCATCAAACAAGTGACCTTTTGCAGCCATCACTGCTGCCCCTATCTGGCAAAGCCCAACTCCATGCCCCCATCCGGCTCCGTGTAAAATAAACTTGTCGGGGATGTCTTTTTCACCACCCGCTTTTTCAATTACTATTGCTGAACTGTAAAGATGAGATTCAGATAAAGCTCTTCTTATTTCCAGTTCTTTCCCAATCGTTAAAGTTTTTTTAGTACCGATGATTTTTAGTTTTGTAATACGGGATGATTTTCCTCTTTCAACTGGAATAAGATCAATTATTTGCCCAAAGTCTTCACCGGTTTTTTTCTTTATAAGATTTGCAATTTCTTTCTGGCTATATTCAATTCTCCATCTATAAAAGTCTGTGGTTTCCCGGTCGTAATCAACAAGTATCTGGGTAAGTATCTTTTTATCGCTCGTATTACAATATGAATTAGGATTACCCATAATCCACTTTCTTGCTTTTTTCTCATCAGTAAAATCGAGAGTGTAATTTTCCGGTTCGTACTTATAATCTATAACCGATTTCAAGTAACTGATCTCTATTGGTTCCCAAACATTTTCGTATGTTTCCGTAATACCGCCGCAGCATTTTGAATAACGGGTATCACATATTTCATTTCCACTAAGTAATACGATTCCCCTTGTTGAGGAAACAGCATCATAAGCCGACTTGAGTGGTAACTTTGGTAACTCCCTGGAATCTTTGGCAATGATCATCGGCACACACATCAAAAAGTTTATGGTCTGCTTTATCATACCATTTAATCCGCTCATCATCATTTTCTTTGCTCACTGCAAGTTTCTTTTTCTTATTTTCTGAGCCGGAAACCTGTGCAAGCACCCAGCTTCTTGCAATAACGGCATGTGCTTTTAATAATTCCAGTGAACTTTTTGCATTCATCTCTGAGGAAATAACACTAACAAGGTAACTTTCTAATGGAATGCAATTAATTGCGATATATTTTCTTCATCTCTTAAAAGTTTAAGAGAATAATTAAATCTCTGTTTCTCTTTCCGCTCCCAGTGAAAACTTTTTCCGATAACAACATCACGAATTAAAAATGATTCGGAAACCGGTTCAGTAGGTTCAAAAACTATTTCGTTTGTAACCTCAAGTTTTTTGGATGCGCTCTTACAAACAATTACATTATTTACAATTTCAGCTGTAAATATTCCACTAAAAGTTTCTTTAAAACCAAAAACCCTGAAGTCGCCGTATAGTTCGAAATTAATCTTTCTATCCGAAACAATTCCTACGCATATTTCCGGTTCTTCTGCCGGTATCATTCTTATAAGATTTTATTTATTAAAAATTAGTTCTAAGCTAAGAGATTTTTCGAACAAAATATAAGCATTACTTACAAATGTTGTTTGCATCATGTTTTTTCTCTTAATGGAATCTTAATTTGATTCTGTTTAATTTAAGTTAGATTATAAATGAATTTCGGTAAAGTGTTTTTAATATGAAAAAAAAATTTAATGAAAATATATCGATAATAGGATTTCCAATCGATCTTGGTTCCGGCAGGCGCGGGGTTGATATGGGTCCTTCTGCTTTGCGAATTGCCGGTTTACAGAACAAGCTGAAAGACCTTGGCTATAAAGTGAATGATACCGGTGATATAAAAATTGAGATAATGGAAAGACAGAAAATAGGAAATCTAAAATTGAGATACATTGATGAAATCCTTAAAACTTCCAACACTCTTGCTGCTAAGGTTGAATCAGTTTTAGATAAAAATAATTTTCCACTTTGTATTGGCGGAGATCATTCTATGGCTCTTGGAACAATAGCCGGAATTTCTTCCTATTGTAATAAGAACAACCTTAAGCTTGGTGTAATATGGATAGATGCCCACACAGATATGAATACTGATAAGACCACTCCTTCGGGAAATATTCATGGTATGCCTTTAGCAGCTTCGCTTGGTTTGGGAAATAAAAAACTTGTAAACATTTGCGGTTTTTCTCCAAAGTTACAACCGGAAAACTGTGCTATTATTGGAATTAGAAGCATTGATGAAGAAGAGAAGAAAAATATTAAAAAATTGAAAATACCCGTTTATACAATGACCGAGATAGATAAAATGGGTATTCACAGGATAATAAATAAAATACTGCGGCAATTCGGAAAAACAGTTGATCATATCCATGTAAGTTTTGATGTCGATAGTGTTGATCCTACTGTTGCACCAGGAGTTGGAACCCCTGTGCCGGGAGGTCTCTCATACAGGGAAGCACACCTGCTTATGGAATCGATAGCGGAGTGTGGTTGCATGTCTTCCCTTGAAGTTGCAGAAATAAATCCAATATTAGATCACCAAAATATATCTGCAGTATTTACTGCCGATCTTATCGCATCAAGTATGGGACAAAGAATTCTGTGATAAAAAATCAATTGATAGGCATATTAACGGTATTATTTATAGTCATTTCCGTTCTTCTAAACATTTTCGAAATAGCTTATGTAAGCGTCAACGATATCTTTGGTTATTCATTTATAATACTTGGATCAAGTTTGGCTTACACTGCTTTTATTCAAAACAAGAAACTAATTGCCTTCATCGGTTCTGCAACTTTTTTAAGCGGTGTTTTACTTATTACACTTGATAACTTCGAAATCTATATACAGAAGGATTTCATTCCTTCGATAATTCTGATTATTGCAGGATGCAGTTTGCTGATAGCTTATTTAACAGATTTTGCAAAAAGAATTTTATTGTTTCTCGCTCTTATTTTTCTCACTGCCGGGTTTACTCTTTTAATCTTTCAGAAGTCGTTTGATTTTGGAATTTATTACAGATCTGTTTTATCATTAGCAACCGTTTACTGGCCCATAATTGTTATAATGATCTTTGTGATAATCATTATCAACAGAACAGAAAAATAATAATGTGGTTTTTATGATTAGGAAATAAGAATGGCAGCTATCAGTTAAACTAAATTATCATCCAGCAAAATCGTGTGGGATTCATTCAAACTTACTATGAAACTTTATCTATCTCTTCCTTATTACTGCTTATATCACTTGAAAGAAGGAAGAAAACCACAATTAAAAGAATAAGCGATATAACAAATAGAATAATGGAAAATAATTTATTCTTTTTACTCGCTCCTTCAAGAGCAGCAATTTCTTCTTTGTAACGGTTGTCTATATATTCAATTGTTCTCTGGCGTTCAAGCTTTTCATCACCAATCTTTTCAACTTTTTCTTTTCCGCTTTTCTCCTCTACCTTTTGCTCAGCTAGTGATAAATCTAACGTCTCTTCAGATGATACTACGGAAAGATCCGGCTCACTTAAGAGAACTACCGCTCATCTACGCTAAACTTGACAGTTTCTTCATTTAATACTTCTTCCACTTCCCGTTCAGTTTCTAATTCAGGTTCATCTTCTTCAATTTCATGTTCATCTATTGCAGTTTCAGGAACAGGAGTAATTTCGGCTTGCTGTTTAGCTTTTAATTCCTCAAGAATCTTATAAAGTTTGCGGGCTACATTGTCTTTTAATTCAGAATCGGGAACTTCCAACTGTAATAAAATAGGAAGCATAGCAGTAAGGTTTTGATATTCTCCCAGGGCATCCCACGGAAAATCTTCTCCGCTCACCATATATTCATTTAGCTCAGCATTCTCATCCTTATTCAGGCAACCTAAAGTTTTTGCTTTTATTAAATCTATTGCTTTGTTTCTATCCACTTTAGTTATTCCTCTGCTGCCATGTTTTTATTAAGGTTACCTAAAGCATTACCAATTTTAAATTTAACTGTGGCAAGCGGAATGTTAAGTTCGCGGGCTATTTCTTCCTCGTTGTATCCTTTATAATATGCTAGCTTTAAAACATAGCGCTGCGCATCTGTTAATTTTTTAAAGGAATCATCGACTTTGTCTTTCATAGAAAGAACTTTATCAAGGTTCAAAGGTTCAGCTGATGATGAGAGATGCGGAATTATATTTTCGTTTTCATACTCATCAGTGTATTCTTCCATCTCTTCCAGGTTACGTTTTCTCTTTACAAAATCTATAGCTTTGTTTCTTGCAAGGTTTATCATCCAGGTATACACGTTGCCTGCTTCAGAATCAAACCGATCTATTTTTTGCCAGATAATTACAAATACATCGGAAAGAATATCTTCGGCAGCTGGTACATCCTGAACGATTTTATCTATCAGTGTATACAGTACCGGTGAGTATCTGTCATATAATTCTTCAAGCGCCTTGGAATCGTTTCCGGCAACTTTTAAAATTATCTCTTTATCTGAATGGTTGTTATTTTCTGACAATATCTGAACTTTATTATTAACAAAATCTTTTTGTAATATTAAAAGTAAAACTATACTAAGTAAAAATCAATCAACTAGTGATTAATGCCTGGCAGCGCCAACCTTTAGTTTATGCTTACTCACTATTTTATTATCTTTCAGGTTCAACAAAAACGTACAAGGTAAAATGACTTCTAATGAAATAAGAACACAATTTTTCGAGTTTTTTAAGAATAAAAAGCATAAAATAGTAGAAAGTTCGCCGGTAGTTCCGTTTGATGATCCTACCCTGCTTTTTGCAAATGCAGGAATGAACCAGTTTAAAGATATTTTCCTGGGAACAGGAACGAGGGAATATAGCCGGGCTGCTAATACACAAAAGTGCATAAGAGTAAGCGGAAAACACAATGACCTTGAAGAAGTAGGGCATGATACTTATCATCACACTTTCTTTGAAATGCTTGGCAACTGGTCGTTTGGTGATTATTACAAAGCCGAAGCTATTGAATGGGCATGGGAGCTGTTGACTGAAGTTTGGAAACTCCCAAAAGAACGGCTTTGGGCAACTGTTTATAATGATGATGATGAAGCTTTTGATTTGTGGAAAACAAAAACTGATATAAATCCCGATCATATTTTGCGCTTTGGTAAAAAGGATAACTTCTGGGAAATGGGAGATGTCGGTCCTTGTGGTCCTTGCTCAGAAATTCATATAAATCTTGGTGATGATTACAATAATCCAAAATATGTTAACGCCGGTTCTGCGGATTGCATAGAAATTTGGAACCTTGTATTCATTCAATTTAATAAAGATGAAAATGAAAAACTTACAGAACTACCTGCTAAACATGTTGATACCGGGATGGGATTCGAGAGAGTTTGTGCTGTTCTGCAGAATGTAAAATCGAATTACGAAACTGATGTTTTCTCCCCGTTAATAGAAGGAATCGTAAAGCTATCGGGTATAAAAAATGATTCCGAAGAAAATAAAATTCCGATGAGAGTTATTGCAGACCATATTCGCGCTTTAACCTTTGCAATAGCCGATGGGGCTGTTCCTTCTAATGATGGTAGAGGTTACGTGTTAAGAAGAATTTTACGGAGGGCAGCACGTTACGGTAGAAAGCTCAATCTCCATGAACCTTTTCTTTACAAACTTGTTGATATACTTGTTAAAACAATGGGAGATGTCTTCCCGGAAATTGTAGAGAAAAAAGATTACGTTAAAAAAATTATTAAAGCAGAAGAAGAAAGCTTTAATGCAACTTTAGACCGGGGAATAGAAATTTTTGAAGAAATTGTTTCTGGTTTGAGTAAGAAAAAGAGAAAAATAATTCCTGGTAATGAAGTATTTAAACTATACGATACTTTTGGTTTCCCTGCTGATCTAACAAATGTAATGGCTGAAGAAAAGGGTTACACTATTGATGAAGAAGGATTTAATAAATTAATGACTGAACAAAAAACAAGGGGAAGAGAAGCTTCAAAAGAAAAATTTTCTTCAATTAATATTACAGTTAATAATCTTGATGGATTTACATTGTCGGGTGATGATACAACTGAATTTACCGGCTATGATGAGCTCTCATCAGAAGCTGAAATTACAGGCTACAAACGAGATGAAAAAAGTGATTTGGTTATATTAAACCGCTCCCCCTTCTATATTGAAGCCGGTGGGCAGATAGATGACCTTGGATCGCTGCTGATCAATCAGAACAAGTATAATATTATTGATGTTACAAAGGTTGAAAATAGAACAATTCATGTTGTTGCTAATGAAACCGATGGGATTATATCTAAAGGGAAAAAAGTTATAGCTGCTGTTAATGAAGAGCGAAGATGGGATATTATGCGTAACCACACCGCAACTCACTTTTTTCATGCTGCTTTGAGAAAAATTTTAGGCGCACACGTTCAGCAGGCAGGTTCATACGTGGGACCGGATCATCTCAGATTTGACTTTACACATTTTGCAAAAGTAACTCCGGAAGAATTAAGAGATATAGAAGCACTTGTAAATGATGAGCTACGAAGAAACTACCCGCTAATTCATCACAGAGAAATTCCATTTGACCAGGCAAAAAAAATGGGCGCTCTTATGTTCTTTGGAGATAAGTATGGCGATAAAGTAAATGTTGTTCAGTTCGGAGATTTTACAATGGAGTTTTGCGGAGGTACGCATGTTAAAAACTCTTCTGAAATCGGTTTATTTAAAATTACAAGCGAGTCATCCATTGCAAGCGGTGTTAGAAGAATTGAAGCAGTTACTGGCGCTGGTGTTGAATCTTATATTGATGACCAGTTAAACCTGCTAAGGAACAATAAAGAAAAAATTAATTTGATGCTGGAAGATAAGAAGAAACTTGAAAAAGAAGTGGCTGAGTTAAGACTTAATGATAAGCTTGGGCAGCTCGATCATATTCTTGCATTAGCTTCTGAAGTTAATAATATTAAAATCTATAAAGGAAAAGTTACAGCGGACAATATGGACGAACTTAAATCTTTCGGCGACGAGATGAGAAGTAAGATAGAAAGCGGAATTGGTGTACTTGTTGCACAGGTTGATAACAAGGTTGGTATTGTTGCTGTTGTTTCCGATGATCTTATAAAATCTAAAAAACTTAGCGCCGGTAAGATAGTTGGTGAGCTGGCAAAACTGGTTGGTGGAGGCGGGGGAGGAAGACCTCATCTTGCTACCGCAGGCGGAAAAGATGTTTCACAGATTTCTGCTGCCATTGGAAAAGTGGAAGAAGTGGTTAATAGTTTTCTATAGATTCTTCACAATTTCCCAGCGATAAAATTTCTTTATGTCTAAAACAAGAATAAAATACATTTGCTCAAGCTGTGGGTATGAATCTCTCCGGTGGTTAGGCAAATGTCCGGAATGTGAAAGCTGGAACTCCTTTACAGAAGAGATTATAGAAAAGGATAAAAGAAAAACAGCAGCATTTTCGGGTGAAGTAGAAGTAAAAAAGATCAATGAGGTTGGCACTAAAGAAGAGGAACGATTTAAAACAGGTATTGCTGAGTTCGACCGGGTGCTTGGCGGAGGCATAATGCAGGGTTCGGTGATTTTACTGGGAGGAGATCCGGGAATTGGAAAATCGACACTTGCAATGCAGGCAGCAGCAAGTTTAAATAGGAAAGTTCTCTTTGTAACAGGAGAAGAATCTGCACAGCAATTAAAATTAAGAGCAACCCGCTTAAAACTTGAAGCCGATGAGCTTTACATACTTGCCGAAACCGATATGAGTCATATTCTAAAAGCTATTAGCCAGCTTCAACCATCTGTTGTTATTATTGATTCAATCCAAACAATGTACCGTAGCGAATTTGAAAACTCTCCGGGCACTATTACACAGATTAGGGAATGTACCTCGTTATTGATGGAAGAGGCAAAGAAGAAACACTACTCAGTTATAATAATTGGGCACGTTACAAAAGAAGGAATGATTGCCGGACCAAAATTACTGGAACATATAGTTGATACCGTTATACAGTTTGAAGGTGAGTCGCATCACTCTTACAGGATTTTAAGAGCAGCTAAAAACAGGTTTGGCAGCACAAATGAACTTGGCATTTTTGAAATGCATGAAAATGGTTTGAGAGAAGTTAAAAATGCCAGCGAGTATTTTTTAAGCGGAAGAAACCGGCGCAATTCCGGATCAGTGATTACCTGTAGCATGGAAGGAACTAAACCAATACTGCTGGAAGTGCAGGCACTTGTAACTCCTTCTAATTACGGTTATGCTCAGAGAGTTTCAACAGGATTCGATCAGAAGCGTCTTTCTATACTTTTAGCTGTGCTTGAAAAAAGATCCGGTTTAAAACTATCATCACATAACGTATTTATAAATATGGCTGGCGGAGTGCGCATCTTTGAACCAGCAGTTGATCTTGCCGTTTGCTGCAGTATTGTTTCCAGTTTGAAAGATTTTTCAATTGATAACAACACGGTTATTATCGGAGAAGTGGGATTGGGCGGGGAAATAAGAAGTGTTAGCAATATTGAAAAGAGAATTAAAGAAGCAGAAAAACTTGGTTTTAATAGAATAATAGTACCCGGGGATAATTATAAAGAAAGCTCTTCTTACCAAAAACTAAAAATAGAACCAGCCAACGATCTTTCCGATGCAATTAAAATTGTTTCTTCAAGTAAATGACTTATAACAATAATTTAACTGGTATAGCTTTGTTTTTTATAACAATAATTATATATTTAATGACGGTAATAATTACCGCAAGTTCTTTAATTATTTTTCGAGGTAAAGTTAGTGAGTACGAAGCTTTTTGTGGGATCACTCCCATGGGCAGTAAACGATGAAGCTTTGAAAGAAGCTTTTACGGCATACGGAAACGTAGTGTCTGCCAAAGTGGTAACAGATCGTCAAACTGGTCGGTCGAGAGGATTCGGATTTGTTGAAATGGAATCCGATTCTGAAGCAAGTGCAGCAATCGAGGCATTGAACGGTTCAGATCTTAATGGTCGGAACATTGTTGTTAATGAAGCGAAACCAAAAGACTAATTAAAATTTTTGGCTGAGTTGCAGTTTTAAAGCGCTCGAATGAGCGCTTTTTATATATTGAATTGTCCCGCGTAGAATTAGATTATTTTCTTCTTTTGTTTTCCAAAAGTGCTGAATAAATAATTGGTTGGGGTTAACAGCACAGCTATGTTTAAAATTAATTGTGTCTCAAATATTTCCTCACAATTTAAGACATTGCTTCATTTCGAAATGTTAGAAAGCAAAAGTATTAATACTAACTACAAAATTGTTACTTCCCCTGTAGTTTAACTTCCACGCAAATTCTAATTGAATAGGAAATATGCCCTGCCCAATACCGAAACCAATTTCGTAAAATGGATGCGGAAAAGATTTTAAATCTATAGGAATCAGTTCAGCAGATTTTTGCCCTACTTCAGAAACTGCAGCATTAAAGAAAGTATTAAGTGTAATATCCCAATCCTTCAGCAACGGAATATTAAGCATTCTGAATAACTCACTTCCAAAGTTGTGCTCAAGGTTTAGCGTAACCAATCTTTCACCAAATACCTCGTTTACTCTTAGTGTGCGGAAAGTATATTGTTTTGAGATTAGGTTTATATTTCCCGGTAATGCATACATATCCTGGTAAGGCAAAGTGCCATCATTATACATTCCGTAAATCCTAAACCTCATAAAAGCAGAACGGAATGTTCTAAGGAAACTGTTTATTCTCAGTTCGTATGTAGTAAAATCAAGATTGCTCTTTAGCAAATCCTTGCTTGAGTAAGTAACATCGCCTGAAAATAAAATATACGAACGCCCGAAAGAAGTTCTTCTCCGGAAGTAGCCGTCTTCAATATAATTTCTGAAATCTAAATCAAATCCGGCTGTAAGTGCATTTATTTTTGTTTCGTAGATTGTAGGATTTTCCCTGTAAGACCTGTCCTTTCTGAAGAAAGAAAAATCACTGTTATTCTGAGCACTCTTATCTGTATGATTCATAAATCCTGTTCTCAAAGAGAGGATTGGAAATACCTCACCCTCTATTTCAATATCAAAACCATTCGAGTAGTAGTAATCTCTGAATTCTTCTTTATTAAGCAGCGCCAGTAAAGATGCAGTTAAATCCCAGTAAGCTATTGAACCACCAAATAAAACATTCAATTTATTGTAAGCATTAAGTCTTATACTGGTTGTTCTGTAATCGCCAAGTAAATATTCGGCGGAAAAATCGGTTTTAAATTTTTTGTCCGAAAATCCATAATTAAATTCTAAGCTTGAATTTAATCGTCGTTCGTAATATTCATCCAAATAAAAGCCAAGTTTTAATGCGTGTCCTTCAACGCGGTTGAAATGATAAAAATTAAGCGGTGCATTTATTGCAAAATTATCTGAGAAATATGTCCTTGTACTAAGTATTTCGAACCTATCCCAGAATGAAACCGGAACCAAGCTTATGCTGTCTATTCGTTTGTAAGCCAAATCTTCCTCATCAGTATTCGGAATTGTCTGAGTCGAAAGCCAGTAAAGCGAATCTTTTTTATCTGCATCCACCAGAACAGTAACAATAGCTTTACTGAACTCATTTTCATCAATAACAGGATTTATTTTATAATCATAAAGAACCGAGTTAAGTTCAAAGCCTAACCTTGCTAAACCTAAAAAGTTTGCCTTAAGGAACAACCTGTAATCCACCGGCATATAAATTTCATCATAACTTGCAAATTGCTGAAAGACATTAATAGTATCGAATATTCCGCCGGGATTTGCAGAGCGATTTAAACGAAGATCAACCTTTATTAAATCGTATGTACTGTCTGTAATAAATACGCTTCCCTCAAAGCCCGGATCAGCCGGATCATCAGGTGCAATGTGAATCTGGTAGACTTTAATATTATCCATAGCCACAAACCGTTCTAAATAGAAATAGTAGTAACTAATGGCGTCATCAGAAAGCGGTCCGGGTAAATCTATTCCAAAAAAATTAACATCATCATCATAAAAATTTTGAATTACTCTTCCACCGGTAAGCGTATTGATAGATGGTGGGAAGTTCGCACTTTGTTTTCGTGCAAGAATTATTTCTTTGTAGTTACCCGGTTTTTTATAGTAACCCCTACTCTGGTTTTCCAAAATCCCGGTTATTTTTAATTCGGTTGTATCGCCGGCTCCTAATCCCAAACCAACAGAATTTCCCTTTGCAGAAAAATCTTCTTCAGTTCTAACAGCTCCTTTGGTGTATGCTTCAAATTCATAGCTATTAAGCTTTTCATTGCGCTCATTCTTTTTCTCAATAGCTTTCCTGATGATTTCAAGAGCAGGATTTTCTCCCGGAAGAATCACGACTTCAGGTAATTGTATCTCGGTCTTTGAAAGTTTAAAAGTAAGGTTTGTGATATCTTCGCTCAGATCAACTAATACCGTATCAGAATAGTAACCGATATAAGAAGCTACTAAAACATAACTTCCGGCTTTTAATTTTAGTTCGAAATTTCCCTCAAGATTTGCTGCTGTGCCGGTTGTTGTACCTGTAACTCTTATGTTAGCATAACTTAAACTTTTATTAGTTTGATGATCTGCGACTCTACCTTCTATCCCATATTGCTGAGCTAATACAGTGAGTGAGGATACAAGAATAAAGATAGTACTTAAGATTTTTTGCATAGACGGGTAAAAATAATTTTTTATAATTGTTCCAATAATAAAGAAATTCTATTTTGATAAAAACAGAATTATATAAATGGTCTCTATGATTGATGAACATTCTCAAGAAGGCTTAAAACATCTATTAATTCATTTATGTAATAATTATATTGATTATCTGATTTTCTCAAAAAAGAAACTACCAATTTATTATAAATGAAAAACACTGTCGGAATAATGCGCGAAGGGATTACTAAAAAGGGAGAAAAGCGTGTTGCTGTTACTCCGGGTTATGCAAAACAAATTGTAGATTGGGGACATAACTTAATTGTACAGTCTTCTGTTCATCCTGAAACAGGAGAAGTTAAACGTATATTTGCCGATGAATTATATAAACAAGTTGGTGCCGAAATTAATGAAGACCTGGCTGTAGCAAATGTTATTTTTGGACTAAAAGAGATTGACATCGACAGAATTTTAGAAAATAAAGCTTACCTCTTTTTTTCACATTCACATAAAGGGCAAATAAAAAACCGCGAGATGCTGAAAGCGTTAATTGAGAATAAATCAACGGTTATAGATTATGAACTTATCAGCAATGATAACAATATAAGATTGATTACTGCATTCACTATATTGCGGGATATGCAGGGATGGTTGATACTTTATGGACTTTGGGAAAAAGGTTAACACTTGAATGATCTTAAAAATCCATTCGAAAATCTTCAACAGGCAATTGAAGAAGAACACCTGGATAAAGCCAAAAATAAGTTTTGCACAAACTGCAAAAGAGATTGAAACGAATGGAACACCTGAAAATCTTACCTCCTGTAATTATTTGCTTTTTAGGTAAAGGAAAAACTGCGCAAGGTACTCGCAAGCTTTTTAATATTTTACCACATGAAGATATCGGCATCGATCAATTAAAAGAAGTTTATGAAACCGGTTCCAGGAAAAAGCTTTATGCACTTCATATTGATATAGAAGAGATTTACAGGTTGAAAGAAAAAAGTAACTTTTCTAAAGCTGATTTTGACCTGCTTAGTGTTAGAGATAAGCAGCAGATGTATTTTGATAACCCGGATTACTTCGAATCAAATCTTGATAAAGTATTGCCTTACATAACAGTTTTGATGAACTGCATCATCTGGTCGCCTGAATTTCCAAGGACAGTAACTAAAGAGCTAATGAAAAAAATCTATGCTGATAGTAAAGTGTTAAAAGTTATCGGCGATATTACCTGTGACCCAAATGGTTCAATTGAATTTTCGAAAGAAACCTGGATTGATAACCCAGTATATATTTACAATCCGTTAACACAAAAAAATAAAGACGGATTTGAAGGTGACGGCATTGCTGTAATGGCAGTTACTAATTTACCCTGCGAGTTTTCCTTTGATGCTTCACAGCAATTCAGTGATGACTTGTCTCCATTTCTTGAGGATATTGTTAAAGCAAATTACGAGGGTACGTTGGATGAAGCACAATTACCGGATGAAATTAAACGTGCAGTAATAATGTGGCAAGGAAAGTTTACAGAAGATTTTGCGTACATGAACAGTTTTTTAGAAACAGAAAAGTGAACTAATTATTAGTTGTTATTAAAACGTGTTCTGTTGGTTTAATACCAAGCTCAGCAAGCTTTGCCAGCGCCGGTTTATATATGTCTTCATAAATTGGAATCATCACTCCCCTCTCTTTTAATTTCTCATCCAGCACCAGGTTCGTAACTATTGCAAGCGGCAGCCCTACAGTAGCGGACATCGCAGTATTTGTTGAGTCTTTACCATAAACAATAATTGAAGAAACTATTTTTTCTTTCTGCCCTTCATGCTCGTACTCAACTTCTGTGTGCAATATTACCATATCTTTATCATCATTTTGAAATTTCCATTTTTCAAGCAGTAAATCGAGCAGAATTTCTGCCGGACTTCCATTTTTAACTTTTACCTTTTTATCACTTAACAATCCAAGCCACTCTATCTTTTTCATGACAGGGCTGTCCAGGTGATTCATCAAGCAGTTCCAGAAGGGCTTCTCCCGTTGTTTGTCCGGTTCCTTTGCTAAGATAAATTGAAACAAAATCATTGTAGGTTAGCATATGAGAATCAGGAATATTATACCTGTTATCTGTAAGACCAATTTTAATCAAAGCATTCCAGGCAGAGCAATAACCAATCTTTCTTAAAGATCCGCGGTAAACATTTTTTAATTCCGGGAGATGATAAATATCGCGGTATTTTACGGAATCCCTGTTCGGGTAAGCTTCATACCTTCCCAATCCCGGGATGTCAACAATTTCGGTATTTAAAAACAAACGGTTGTAGGGAACAATTTTCAACTTACCATCTTTAACATATCTTGCGCTTGGCATTCCGGCAGTTACAACATTCATCGGGTTCCATGTTATTTTATAACCCCAGGGATTATCGTCACATTGTGGAGAAACTAAACCACCGCCAAAAGAACGGAGAGATGTAATCTTTCCTCCTTTTTGCTTCACTTCATTTATTATCCGCATCGTTTCCATATGATCTATTCCCGGGTCTAATCCCATTTCATTCAATAATATTATTCCTCTTTTCTGTGCCTCTTCATGGTAAGATTTCATTTTGGGGGAAACGTACGAAGCAGTTAAAAGATGTACTTTATGTTTAATACAATCCTTTACCAGGTGAATATGAAGTGCCTCCGGAAGGAGCGAAATAACAACATTTGCTTCAGATACTTCGTTTTCTCGTTGCTCATCATTAAATACATCAAACTTGATTGCTTTAATTTTCGGATGGTTGCCCGCTTTTTGTTTTGCAAGTTCAAGTGATTGATCGGCAACTGTTATTTCCCAATCCTTTTCTGCAGCAAGCTCTTTAAGATAAGAGACTAAAGATGATGCTGTTCTTCCGGCTCCAACTAATAATATTTTTTTCATGATGATCTTGGTTTGATTTTTCTCTTAAGTGATAAACTGCAATTCAAAAAATAAATTTTTGCTAAGCAATGTGTTATAAAAATATTTTCCAGGTTACTAAGTGTAAAAGTTCAAATAAATATTAAATATGATTAAGTTTACACCAAATCTAATAAATCGGAAGAAGAAATTATAAAGGATGGATTACAATGTATGTGAAAAATATCACTCTTTACGCAATACTTTCGCTCATATCAATAAATATTAATTCTTATGCAAACAACTTGCAGGATAGTACGGGTTCATCGCAAGATTCAATCTTAACTGATCATTCTATAGAAGATTCACTTGGATTAACTGCGTACGAGGTGATTGAAAAGTACCTGGAAGCAATTGGCGGCAAAGATCTCTTTGCAGAAGTTGAAGACCGCACAACAATAATGCGCGGAACTGCAATGGGGCAAAACCTTACCATTCTTAGTTAAGCAGAAAGTCCCCGCTAAACTTTACCAGGAAATAAAAGTGGGCGAAATGAAACAAAATGTTTATTTCGATGGCGAACGCGGGATGATGGTTATTGGAGATAATAATATTGAGATTGAAAAAAAAGAACTTGAAAAACTTAAAGTTGAAGCAACTATGAATCTGCTGCTCGATCCGGAATCTTACGGACTTAAGATAAGCTTAGCTGGAATTGAACAGGTTGACAGTATTGATTGCTACATAGTAAAAATGGTTTTGCCTTCAGGACTAAGATGGCAGCAATATTACAGTATCGAAACAGGTTTTAAAATAAAAGAAATTAAAGAGCTTCATACCGAACAGGGTTTATTTGAGCAGGAATCTTTTTACTCCGATTACAGGAATGTTGACGAGTTAAAATTTCCTTTTAAGATTGTGCAAAATATGGGAATGCAAAAGCTGGAACTTAATGTTAGCAGCATAAAGCTGAATACCGGCATCAGTGATGAAACTTTTAAGATACCGGAATAAATTTGACAGACTCTGCGAAAAGAAAATATTCGGCAATAGTATTTGATCTCGGAAACGTTCTAATTCCTTTTGATTACAACATTTTAATAGAAAAAATTAACAAAATTAAACCCGGGCTTGGTAATAAATTTATTGAATATTACAGATCGAATTACAGCATCCACCGTGATTTTGAAAGAGGATTTATTTCAGAGAGATGAATTTGTAGATAAGATGTTGGAAGTTTTAGATAACCGGATTGATGCAAATACATTTTGTAATTATTATGCGGATATATTCAGATTAAATGAAGAAGTTGTTTCATTGCTTCCCATCCTAAAAAATAATTATAAACTCTTCTTGCTCTCCAACACTGATTCAATACATCAAAAGTATGGCTGGCAAAAATATGATTTTTTAAAACATTTTGATCAACTTATTCTTTCACACGAAATCGGAGCTGTTAAACCAGAAGAAAAGATATACCGTGCTGTTGAAGATGCTTCAGGTTATCCTTCTGAAGAACATATTTTTATTGATGATATTGAAGAATACGTAAATGCCGCAAAATCATTAGGATGGGATGGTATTCTTTTTAAGGATTATAAATCTTTAGTTGAGGAATTAAGAATTAGAGAACTCTTAAATTCGGTTTCCTGATTCCTGTTTTCTTTCTTCAACGGGAAGAGTATATTTTCTAATAAAGATTATTACTTTGTAATATCAAAATAAAATTAAGAGGAAGTAATGGTGGATTTTGAAATAAAACACGATGCAGAACAAAATAGGTTCGTATCTTATGTTGAAGGTTATGAAGCGGTAGTTGAATATACACTAAAAGATAATGTGATAGATTTATACAGAACCTTTACGCCGCCTGAACTGCGTGGGAAGGGCGTTGCAGGAAAGATAGTAAAATATGCTCTTGAACATGCAAAAGAAAATAACCTGAAAGTCATCCCTACTTGTTCTTACGTAAAGGGATATATTGAGAGACATGAAAACTATAAAGAATTGCTTGCATGAATAATCATTTCCGGGAGAGTTGAAATGCAAAACAAAATAATTCACGTTATAAAGAGAAGCGGTGCAATTGTACCTTTTAAAAAAGAGAGCATTGCTAACGCAATTTACCGTGCTGTTGTTGCCGTGGGCGGTAGAGATAAACATAAAGCAGAAGAGTTATCCGAGCAAGTTGTTAAAATTCTTAATGAGAAATTTTCTGACAAAAGCATACCAACTATTGAAGATGTTCAGGATATTGTTGAAAAAGTATTAATTGAAAACGGGCATTCCACTGTTGCCAAGGAATTTATTCTTTACAGGGAAGAAGCAGCCAAGCGCAGAGATAGTGAGGGAAGGTTAGCTTCGAAAGTTAAATGAAAATGTTCCCTGGGCAAAGGTTTGGCGCAACCTGGATTGGGCGGTAGCACATAATCTGCATACAGTTGATGCACTTAATAACCGGGTCGCAAACGGAGAGTTTCCTCAAATAGTTAATGAATCTGAAAGACTTTATGAAGATGATGTTACGCTTTGTTCAGAGTTGATTATTGAGCGGCTGAAAGATTTAAGAATGGTAATGATTAGCGGTCCTTCATCTTCAGGCAAAACTACTACAACAATAAAGCTTGAACAAAAACTTATTAAGAAGGGTTACAAATTTAAAGTTCTTAATGTCGATCATTATTTTTTCGATCTTGAATTACATCCAAAAGATGAATTTGGTGATTACGATTTTGAAACCCCGCATGCACTCGATCTTCAGCTAATTAATGAACACCTGGTAAAATTGAGTGACGGAGAAGAAGTTTTAATTCCCGCATATGATTTTAAAACAGGAACCCGGCAACTTAATGTTACACAAATGAGACTTGAAAAAGATGAGCTTTTATTAATTGATAGTCTGCATGGTCTCTATCCTGAATTCAGTAAAGACATTCCTGATGATATTAAATTTAAATTGTACCTTGAACCTTTATTACAAATGAAGGATAAGGAAGAAAAGTATATTCGGTGGACTGACTTAAGACTTATAAGGAGAATGTTAAGAGATTCTGTTCACCGTGCTTATAACCCGCAGCAAACTTTAGAACACTGGCACTATGTTCGTTCAAGTGAAATGCGAAATATTATTCCATATTCCAATAGCGCAGATTTTATAATCAGCAGTGGAATGCCGTATGAACTTCCTCTTTATGCACACCGATTATTAAAAAGTTTTGCAGAGTGGGATGAAAAATATAAAGACGATCCACTTAAAACAGATGCTTACGAAAGAGCTGCAAGGTTATACAAAATTTTAAAGTCTGTAACTCCCGTATCGGATGATTCGCCTGTGCCTGGCAACTCAGTTATGCGTGAGTTTATTGGCGGAAGTACTCTTGAGTACTAATTAATTGAATATGAAATTACTTATCATCATCTTATTTAAGAAACCCTATTATTAATCTCAAAATATCCAGCTAATACAAACACCTGAATTGCATAAATCACTATACATTATTGTGAACAATTATATTCATATCTATACAAAATTATTTGTATAAAGTACTGGTTTTATCCCTTTTTGTAAGTTTTTAAAGGGGAACAATTATTGCCCCTATTTCATCTAAACCTGAAAACAGGTTATCTAAATTCAATCATCAATTATAATGAAGGATTAGAGGATGATTCCCGGTAGAAATAAATTTTTAGTTAGAGTTATTATTCTATCCATTTTTTTATCAGCTCTACATTTTTCTCTTGCTCAATATAATTCCCAGAACACAAAACCAGATGCTTCCGGAAATAAAAACGGATACGAACATTACAGACCAGGCAATTCCACATTAAGCGATGCTTCAGATAGAAATGATAACAGATACAACAAGAAAGATGATAATTTTACAGAGCAGTTCGAAAAGAAGAACAGGTATGATAGAAAAAATGACAAACGTGATAAGAATGATTATTATGACCGCAGAGATAGAAAAGATGATCGTAAAAGGAATGATAATTATAGGAGAGAAAGAAACGATGACCGCAACAAAAAAGATTCGGAAAATTATTTTCATGTAGATAGATCAGGCAGAACGTTATGGGATGGAAAACATTGGGATATTGATGACTACCCGCTTAAAGTTTATGTGAAGGAATCATCCTCAAGGTATTATAAATCAGTTTATAAAGATTATGTTGATTACGCATTCGATGTTTGGAACAAGGCTGACAAAAGGATCAATTATACATTTGTAAACTCGAGCCGTTATGCTGATATATCGGTTATCTTTGTTGAAGACCTGGGTAAAAAATATGAAGAGAACTATTTGGGCTTAACTGAATATGACATGAACAGGGATAACGAAATAGAGTTTTCTAAAATCCAGATAAGTTTAATTAAATTTTCTAATGAAAAAGTTTCCGACGGTGAAATTAAAGCAACAATAATTCATGAACTTGGGCATGCTTTTGGATTAGGGCATAGCAACTCTGAATCAGACATAATGTACCCTTATATTGATTCCGACCATTCCGGGAAGATGACTTATGATGAGCTTTCGGGTGGTGATAAAGAAGCAATAGAAGATGTGATAGACCTTGGTGAAAACGAACTATATGTCTGGAAGTAAAGCTCAATAGTAGAGACACATTTACCTTGGGAGTAGACAGATGTCAATATGTCTCCGCATAGCTCTCAATTGCCTTTTTACATAATTCCACCAACAACCTACTTTTATAATTGTAAAAAGGATGACAAATCACCTTAATATCTAATCTTATTTTTAGGTATTAATTTTTTACTTAAAATGAATTTTGAATTAGATTAAACACACACAAATAAAACTCTGCAATTGTCAGGAAATGGAATATTTGTGTGATGTTGCACATCTTCTTATTATCAGCAGGATTTTGAGCGAATAGTTTTATATATTTATAAGCAAATCACTTCTGAAAACGAAATAATAAATTACTTATTATGAATATAACTGATACAGATCAGGCAAAATCAAAGACTCTGAGCCAGGCAACTGAACTACCTGGAAGAGAGGAGTTAATTAATCACTATAATAAAATCAGGAAGTTTACCGAAACGCTTTGTGAGCCGCTTGAAACGGAAGATTATGTTATCCAATCGATGCCGGATGTAAGCCCCACTAAATGGCACATCGGACATACAAGCTGGTTTTTTGAAGCATTCGTACTCAGTAATGCTGATTCAAATTATAAGTCCATTCATCCACTATATACTTATTTGTTCAACTCGTATTATATACAAATTGGTGAGAGGTGGGACAGACCTAACAGGGGGTTGCTATCAAGACCAACCGTAAAAGATATTTATGAGTACAGAAAATTTGTGGATGAAAATGTTAAAGCGTTTATAAAGAATTGTGGTGAAAAACTTTATATAGAATATGCTCCGATTATTGAAATCGGAATTAATCACGAACAACAACACCAGGAATTACTTCTTACAGATATAAAACATGTTTTATCATTCAATCCGCTTAATCCGGTTTATTCAGCAAAAGAAATTGTAAACAATGATGCTATTCCAAAAATGAATTGGAATGAATTTGATGGTGGAATCTTTGAGATTGGAAATGACGGAAAAAGTTTTACCTATGATAACGAAACACCAAGGCATAAAGAATTTATAAATCCATTTAGAATTGCAAACCGCCTGATAACAAATGGTGAGTATATAGAATTTATTGAAGATGGTGGATATAAAAACGCTCCTCTTATGGTTATCGGATGGCTGGGCAACAGTTGAAGGCGAGAAATTGGAAAGCACCACTTTATTGGGAAAAGAAAGATGGTGAATGGTGGAATTTCACATTAAATGGTTTCAGAAAAGTGAATCCTGGCAGAACCTGTAACTCACATAAGTTATTATGAAGCTGATGCGTTTGCAAGCTGGAAGGATGCTCGTCTTCCAACCGAAGCAGAATGGGAAGTTGCTGCAAGTGTTATTCAATATAACGGAAATTTTGTTGAAACACTGAATTTCCATCCAGTCCCTTTGCAAAATGAAGATGATAGATTAAACCAGATGTATGGTGATGTTTGGGAATGGACGAGAAGCTCATATTCACCTTATCCCGGTTATAAAACTTTACCGGGGGCTTTGGGAGAGTACAACGGAAAATTTATGAGCAGCCAGATGGTTTTGCGCGGTGGTTCATGTGCAACTTCCAAAACTCATATAAGAAATACGTACAGAAATTTCTTTCCTCCTCATTCGCGCTGGCAGTTTATGGGAATTAGATTGGCAAAAGAGATAGAGAAATAATTTGAGTATAGAAATGCAAGACATCCTACACATTGAAACCCTTGATGAAGTAATTAGCGGACTCAGCAATCCACAAAAATCTTTACCAAGTAAATTATTTTATGATGAGAAAGGTTCGCAGTTGTTTGATGAGATTTGTGAATTGGAAGAATATTATCCTACGCGCACCGAAATAAAAATAATGAGTGATAATATTGAGGAAATTGCATCATATATAGGGGAAGAATGTCTGCTTGTTGAACTTGGCAGCGGCAGCAGCGTAAAAATACGATTACTCATAGATCATCTTCCAACACTTGCAGCATACGTTCCGGTTGATATTTCTCCAGAACATTTATTAAAATCAGCGGATAATCTTAAAGCAGATCATCAACAATTAGTTGTGCATCCTTTGGTTGCCGATTACACAAAGGATTTTTCACTACCAAAAATTAGTGAGCCGTTCAAAACAATTGATGCATTTTATCCCGGTTCTACCATCGGTAATTTCACGCATGAAGAAGCAAGATCTTTTTTAAGCAGGATTGCTAAAACCTGCGGTAAGGAAAGCGGATTGCTTATTGGAGTTGATCTGAAAAAGGACAAAAACATTTTAAATGCTGCATATAACGATAAAAAAAATGTAACTGCCGAATTCAACCTGAATGTGTTAAACCATTTAAACAATTTACTTGGTGCAGATTTTAATTTGAATAAGTTTAAGCATCACGCATTTTATAACGAAGAGTTTGGAAGAATTGAGATGCACTTAGTAAGTAATGAAAAACAGAATGTGCAGATTGAAAACTACTCTTTCTCTTTTAAGGAAGATGAAACAATCTTAACAGAATATTCTTATAAATATAGTCTTGAAGATTTTGAACAAGTAGCATCAGGAATTTATAAAGTTGAAAAGGTCTGGGTAGATAAAAAGAAATTATTCAGTGTTCAGTTTTTGAGAGCTATTTAACAGTTAATAATTCATACCCTATTTCCCACCGATCACTTACCTTTCTTTTCGAATATTCATAATTTGTATAACAATTTATTACAATTATAAGCAAATCCGGCTAAGGAGATGAAACAATGAAAACTACCGCAGCATTTTTTACAGGTATATTCCTCATCATTTCATTCTGCTCTGTTTTTCCACAGGATAAGCATGACAAAGGAATATTTGTTGAACCAAAAGATGGTTTCTATAAAAACGAAATTCAAAAAGGTATAGAAGATTTTAATAAATCAGAAAAGGAGCCCGGTAAAAGATTCAAAATGAATTTTTTCGGAATGGATCTACCTGAATCCATTACAGAGTTTAATAGTTATTGGTATAATGAGCCGGTTTCCCAGGGAAACACAGGCACTTGTTGGTGTTTTTCAACAACATCTTTCTTTGAATCTGAAGTTTACAGGCTACACGGCTTAGAAGTGAAACTCTCTGAAATGTACACTGTCTATTGGGAATATGTTGAAAAGGCAAAAAGATTTATGCAGCAAAGAGGAAACTCTGCTTTTGATCAAGGTTCAGAAGCAAATGCTGTTACAAAGATATGGAAAAGATATGGGGTAATTCCAGCAGATGCTTACACAGGTATGATGCCAGGACAGAAATTTCATGATCATACTAAAATGTTTGATGAGATGAGATCATATTTAATGAACGTAAAAGAAACTAATGCCTGGGATGAGGATAAAGCGATACTAACAATAAAAGCAATAATGAATCATTATATGGGTGAACTTCCTGCAGAAGTAACCGTGGATGGGAAGAAATTCACTCCAAAAGAATACCTTGAAAATTATCTCAAGCTAAATCTTAATGATTATGTTGATATACTTTCATATATGCAGCAGCCATATTACAAGCAGGTAGAATATGAAGTGCCTGATAACTGGTGGCATAACAAAGATTATTATAATGTACCGTTGGATCAGTTTATGTTTGCTCTTAAAAATGCAATAGAGAACGGTTATACGATGTCTATTGGTGGAGATGTTTCTGAAGCTGGTTACGATTCATGGCACAAGGTAGGAATCGTACCGACTTTTGATATCCCTTCTGAATATATTGATGAGAATGCAAGGCAGTTCCGGTTCAGCAACAAAACAACAACTGATGATCATGGAATTCATCTTGTTGGTTATATGGAGAAGGACGGGAAAGATTGGTTTTTGATAAAAGATTCCGGCTCAGGTTCCAGGAATACCGGCGATAAGGGATATTATTTTTATCACGAAGATTATGTAAAATTGAAAATAATGGATTTTATGGTTCACAAAGATGCAGTAGAGAACTTATTAAAGAAATTCGAGGAGCAGATAAAATAGAATTTTAGTTACATAGGTGGTTTAATTTATTAAACCCCTACTGACTAATCCTGCGGCGGCATCCCCATTTGTGCCCATTCTTCTTTTGCAGGACCATAAACACCCGGCACTTTCAAACCTGCCATCCTCAATAATACCGTAAGCTGCGCGCGATGGTGGATTTGATGATTTACTAAAACCGAAAGAACTTTTCCCTTCTTCCATGTTTGCCCGTATAATTCAATATCTTCTTTTAAGCTATCATCATTCCACCCACCTGTAACGGCTTTAAGCATTCCATCGGATGATCTTTTGTACTCATCGCAGATTTGTTTTGCAGTGGAGGGGATAGGTGCATCTTCAGGAGTGGCATCAAATTTAAGACCTGTGCGTTGTACCATTTCACCAAGGGTTGTAACTATGTGCCATGCTAATCTGCCGGGAGTTCGTGTTTCCGCATTAAACTTTATAGTTAATGATTCGTCGGTAAGGTTATTAAAAATTTTAAGAGTAGAATCAGATTCGTAATTCCAGGCTTCCTTAAATTCTTCAATTTTACTGTACATATTTTTACCAGCTGATTTATGAATAGTTGTAGATTTCAGTTCTGCAATTTATTTTAACTCAAATTCGAAAGGATTACTTTCAGCTTATTCAAATTTTCTCTCCAATCCATCTGCTTTGCTTTTTCCCTTTGAACAACATCTGCAGGAGCATTGTTTACAAATTTTTCGTTAGATAGTTTTTTCTCAATACCTATTAATGACCCTTGTAATCGCTTAATTTCCTTTTCTAATCTCTCTCTTTCTTTATCAAGATCAATCAAACCCTCAAGAGGAATGTAGATCTCTATATTTTTTACTATTGCAGATACTGACGCTTTTGGTTTTTCAACATCTGCTCCAACAGAAGTTTCATCAACTTTACCGATCTTTTTAATATAATCAATTTGATGATTGCTAACTTCTGATGATTTTATTATCAAATTAATTTTCTTACCAGGAGGAATGTTCATCTCTCCGCGAATATTTCTTATTGCAGTAACAATACTCTTAACAGTTTCCATTTCGTTTTCTGCAGAAGGCTTTATAAGCATTTTATCAAATTTTGGATATTCTGAGGTAGAAATACTTTCACCGTTTTTTCGCTCAGTAATTAATTGCCATAATTCCTCTGTTACAAACGGCATAAATGGATGAACAATTTTCAGCAATCCTTCAAATATTAATAATGCTCTTGTTAATACTGCAGATTTAACTTCTTCATCATCAGCACCTTGCCTGCCGGCAGGCATGTACAATCTGTTCTTAGCCATTTCAATATACCAGTCGCAGAAATCATTCCATACAAATGAGTAAATAATTTTTGTTGCATTATTAATTTCAAAATTTTTATAAACATCATCCAATTGAGAAAGAGTATAATTAAAACGTGAGATGATCCATTCATCTGCAAAATCGATGTGTTTATCTTTTAACTCCTCTTTAACAGGAATAGATTGTGCGTTCATTAATAGAAATCTTCCTGCATTCCAAATTTTATTTGCAAAGTTTCTTCCAAAGTCACACTTATCAACAGAAAAAAGTACATCCTGCCCAAGCGGTGCAAGGTAGAGTATTGTAAAGCGAAGAGCATCTGCACCGTAATCTTTTATTACATCTAAAGGATCGGGCGAGTTACCGAGAGACTTGCTCATTTTTTTCCCCTCTGCATCACGGATAATACTTGTAAAGTAAACATCGCTGAATGGAATTTCATTCCTGAAGTGCATTCCGGCAATAATCATTCTGGCAACCCAAAAGAAAATGATATCCGGTGCAGTAACAAGTGTGGTAGTAGGATAGTAATAATCTCTCTCCTCTTCAGTTCTAAAAATTGCATGAGCCCAAAGCCAGCTTGAAGCCCAGGTATCGAGCACATCTTCTTCCTGCCTTAAATTAGATGACCCGCAGTGCGGACATTTTTCAGGAGGATCAACTGAAACAATTGGTTCTTTACATTCAATTTTACAATGATCATTCCCAACACAATACCAAACCGGTATCCTGTGCCCCCACCAGAGCTGCCTTGAGATACACCAATCTTTTATATTTTCCATCCAGTGGAAATAAGTTTTTTCCCAATGCTTTGGGTGAAATTTTATTTTTCCTTCTTTGACAACTTGAAGTGCAGGGGTAACAAGATCTTCTCCGCCAAATGCGGATCCCTGCCTGCCAGAGGGCACGGCGCCTTCGGTGGACATTTTCATAAACCACTGCTCGGATAAGTATGGTTCGATAGGAACATTACCTCGTTCTGAGTAACCAACTTTATGTTCGTAATCTTCTATCTTTTCCATCAGTCCGTTTTCTTCAAACCATTTTATAACCTTCTTACGCGCTTCATATCTATCCAAGATTTCTGAACTCTATCAGGAACGTTGCTCATTTGTTGACTTGCATCTTCATTAAAAATATTTATCACTTCAAGCTTATGTCTTTGCCCCATATCATTATCATTCACATCGTGAGCAGGTGTAACTTTAACTGCTCCCGTTCCAAATTCCATATCAACGTATTCATCGGTAAAGATTGGGATTTCCCTGTTGGCAATAGGAAGTATAACCTTCTTACCTATCAAATCTTTAAATCTATCATCATTAGGATTAACAGCCACACCTGTATCGCCAAGCATTGTTTCAGGTCTGGTAGTAGCAACAACTACAAACTTATCTGAATCCAACTACAGGATATTTAAAATACCAAAGCTTTCCATTCATCGTTTTAAAATTTACTTCCTCATCAGAAATAGCTGAACGGGATGCAGGATCCCAGTTAACCATCCTGTAGCCCCGGTAAATTTTTCCATCGTTATAAAGTTCTACGAATGCTTTAATTACTTCGCGGTAATAATCATCATCCATCGTAAAACGTTCACGCTTCCAGTCACAGCTTACACCAAGTTTTTTTAACTGCTGTATAATTATCCCGCCGTACTCTTCTTTCCATTCCTGGCAATATTTTAAAAATGCTTCTCTGCCAATCTTTTTTTTATCAAGATTTTTATCGGAGAGATATTTTGTAACCTTTGTTTCAGTTGCAATTGATGCATGGTCGGTTCCGGGAACCCAGCAGGCGTTGTATCCCTGCATTCGTTTAAGGCGAATTAAAACATCCTGTAATGCGTTATTAAGAATATGCCCCATTGTAAGCATACCGGTAATGTTGGGCGGCGGTATTGCTATTACGTACGGCTCTTTTGTTTCATCTACCTCCGAGTGGAAAATGTCATTTCCCAGCCAGTATTTGTACCATTTATCCTCTACAACTGAAGGATTGTAAGCTTTTGGTATTTCTTTTTTTTTATCAGTCATTAAAAATATTGAGTAAATATGAAGTGCAAATATAAGGAAATTTAAGAAGTGATTATTTTATATCCTTTTACAAATACTTTGACTCAATCCTCAATCAAATATAAATAATTAGGAATTTTAACCTGTATACCGTGGTAATCGCCATTTAAATCACTCCACTGGTCTCCCACTGTTCCAATAATTTCATATCCGTTTTCTACAAGTTCTTTTCTTTTGGAAGTTTTAAACTCCTGTGCACTTAGTTCATACTCATATTCTCTTTGGGTAATTAGCGTATCAAAAACTTCGTAACCCTCTTGTTTTAAGTTTTTATAAGTTACCTCGTACTCTGGGATATTCCTTCCGGTAAGGAAAATTATTTTAGCTCCCTTGGCAAGTAAATATTCGTATAATTCTTTAACCTGCGGAATTGCCGGGGCTTTCATTTCAGCATTCCATTTTTTGTTCATCTCATAAACATAACCAAAACCCATTAGTTCGGCGAGTCCATAATTGCTAAGCACTGTCTCATCCACATCAAAAATTACAACGGAGTTTTCTTTAAACTCTGCTTTTTCAAATTGTTCCAGCGCAATTTTTATAACTTCATCCAGCTCTTCATTATACCTGCCCGATTCATAAAATTCTTTAACTTCACTCCTGGCATCAGTTAAATTTGTCGGTTTTTGAGATGCACAAGAAACCAAAAAGAAGATAATTGTAAATGCTACTATTGCTTTAAATATAGTCTTCATAATCTTTTATAGTATTATTCCTGAAAATATGATATTAAAATAATGATCCTGCTGCAATTTATGAACTGAACATTTTTCTGAAATTCTTACATTGCAGTTAAAAAGTTACAATAAATCTTTTAAAAAAGTGGATTATTGTCCCGATTTTGCAGATTTTAAACAACCTGTTTTAAAAACATTTTTACGGATAAAAGAGAATAATATGGCAATAGTAAAACCTTTTAATGCATTAAGACCACAAAAAGAAAACGCACATATAATTGCGAGCGTGCCTTACGATGTTGTGAACAGAAAAGAGGCAAAGGAACTTGCAGCTAAGAACGATTTAAGTTTTTTAAAAGTTACAAGATCAGAAATTGATTTGACCGATGATGTAAATCCATATTCAAAAGAAGTTTATGAAAAGGCAAAAGAGAATATTGCAAAGCTAAAAAGGAATGGCTCTTTGAATGAAGATGATAAACCACATTTTTATTTATACCGCCTGATAATGGATGGGCGCGCACAAGTAGGCATCGCAGCAACTTTTGCTGTTGATGATTATGATAATGATATTATACTAAAACATGAGAAAACACGTAAAGTAAAAGAGGACGACAGGACAAATCATATAGTAACCACTGAAACACAAACCGGGATTGTATTTTTAACATACCGTGGAGCTGATGCAATAAATAAACTGGTTAATAAAACGATAGAGGAAACAGAACCGGAATATGATTTTACTTCGCCGGATGGAATTCAGCATACAGTTTGGTTGTTACCTGATGAATACAACAGCAATGTGATAGAAGAATTTTCCAAACAGAAGAAAATATATGTTGCGGATGGACATCACCGCGCAAAAAGTGCCAGCAGAGCCAGGGAGGAGAAAAGAAATTCCAACCCAAATCATACTGGGAATGAAGAATATAATTATTTTATCGCCGTTGTTTTTCCGGCTAATCAGTTGAAAATTCTTCCTTACAACAGGGTTGTGCTTGATCTTAACAAATACAACAAAGAAGAATTTATTAATAAAATAAAAGAGAGTTTTGAAATAGAAAAAACCGATAGTAAAGAACCTGTTGCAAAAAGAAGTTTTGGAATGTACATTGATAATGAGTGGTTCAGTTTAAAACCAACGGATGTAACTATCAGCAAAGTTGATGCGGCAACTTCGGTTGGAGAAAAACTTGATGTAAGTATTCTTCAGAATTTTTTATTGAATCCAATACTTGGAATCGAAGACCAGAGAACAAGCAACAGGATAGATTTTATAGGGGGAATACGCGGAACACAGGAACTTGAAAAACTTGTGAACAGCGGTAAGGCAGCAGTAGCATTTTCAATGTACCCTGTTTCGGTAGATGATCTAATGAAAATTTCGGATGCGGGAGAGGTTATGCCGCCAAAATCAACCTGGTTTGAACCAAAATTACGGGATGGATTACTTTCTCATACTATATAATTGTTATTTTATATGAACTTGAAAACTTAAAGGAACTATCATGGAAAAAAGAATATATAACTTTAGTGCCGGTCCGGCTATCTTACCGGAAGATGTTTTAAAAGAAGCACAGGAAAATTTATTTTCGCTTCCCGGTGTGGGAATGTCAGTCTTAGAAATAAGTCATCGCTCAAAAACCTTTGATGATATCATCAATCAGGCAAAGGCAGATATAAAAACACTTCTAAATATTAGTGATGATTACGCCGTACTTTTTCTACAGGGTGGTGCAAGTTTGCAGTTTTCTATGATCCCCTTGAACATTATGCCGCCAAAGAACAAGGCAGATTATATTAATACGGGAGCGTGGTCAAAAAAAGCAATCAAAGAAGCTAAGAGAGTTGGGGCAGTTAATGTTGCTGCTACAACTGAGGAAACCACTTTTAACAGAATCCCAAAGCAGGATGAATTAAAACTTGATCCGGATGCTTCTTATGTTCACTTTACTTCAAACAATACCATTTATGGAACACAATGGCAAACAGAACCAGCCGTAGGTAATGTTCCTTTGGTGTGCGATGCATCTTCAGATATTTTACACAAAAAAATTGATGTGAATAAATATGCGATTATCTATGCAGGTGCACAGAAGAATATGGGTCCTGCCGGTGTAACTATGGTAATATTCAGAAAAGATTTATTGGAAAGATCTTCGGATAACCTGCATACTATGTTAAATTATAAAACTCATGTTGAAAAAGATTCTCTTTACAATACTCCAAACACTTTTGGAATTTACATAATCGGGTTGGTTGCTAAGTGGCTGCTAAATAACGGCGGACTTGATAAAATGTATGAAACCAATAAACATAAAGCCGGACTGCTTTATCAATTTATTGATGAGAGCGGCGGATATTATAAAGGACATGCAGAAAAAGATAGTCGTTCATTAATGAACATTCCTTTCAATCTTCATACTGAAGAATTAGAGAAAAAATTGATTGCAGAAGCGCTTGCAGCCGGATTCAGCGGTTTGAAAGGGCACCGTTCTGTTGGCGGATTGAGAGCATCTATTTACAATGCTTTCCCAACAAAGGGTGTAGAAGATCTAGTTTCCTTTATGAAAGACTTTCAAAAGAAAAACGGTTAACAATAGAATGTCATTGCGAGCAAAGCGAGCAATTTGCAAAGATTCTTCTCTTATCAAACTACGGTAAGGAAAAAGAATGCGTAAAAGCGAAAAATATCTATATAGAAAAACCATAGAACTTTTTTGGATAATCATTTCTGCAATATTCATAGCATTCCTTATAAACGGATGCAGTAAAGAAGAAGTAAAATTTGAAGCATTCAGTCCCGCAATCTTTTGCATTTGATATTGGAGATAGGTGGGAAGTTAATGCATTGGTTAATGTAAAAGGATTTGGTCAGAAAGAGACAGACGGCACTTTCTCAGCTTCTGATAACAATTCAGTGTTGATATGATTACTCCCAGACGACAAAACAATTACAAATATTTTTGAAGATAGCAAAGAGACGAAGCAGGAAGAAGAGATAACTGGATATTCCGCTGGAAGTACAGTTTGAACTCGATTCAACTTATACAGTAGGAAAATATAAATTACTCTTTAATATCAGGGATAATTTTTCAGAAAAAACTACGGAGGCGTTTGTAGAGTTTGATCTTGCTGAATAGAAGTTTGGTTAGCTATTCTTCAAAAAAGTATTCTTCCGGAATTGGTTTACGCCCAGCATAACCTTCTTGAAAATCGTGGTAGAATCTTATATCATCTTCATCACTTTTCCAGCAAAGGAACACTTCCCTGTCATCAATTACCCCAGGAAAATCAACCAGTCCCATCGTAAAATTCCAATCCTTAAAAAAGCATCCTATTTCTTCCAGCTCTGAAAGGAAGCTTTCAATATCAGCACCAAGTTTTTGAATATCAGGATCACTTTCAACTTTGCCGTTTAGTTCTTCTGCTAAAAGCCGAATCTCCCTGCTTGTATCAAGAATATCTTTTACTATTTTTTTTACAAGGGGTAACGTACGTCTTGCTTCAGCGGGTGTGAAATATTTTGTTTCAGTGGTCATCTTAAAAAACCTGGTATTTATTTACTTGCCAAAGTTATCATAATTATCGATTAAAAAAGAATATTATCTGACACAAATACATTATTATTCATTAAAATTGTGATTTATATCTCACAGGTGAATCCAAAATTCTCTTATTTACTCTAATTCAGTATTATTTTAATTGTTCTCAATTTCAGAAATAAAATGAAAGAATTAGTAATGAAGCTAAAATTTTGGGGAGACAAATTTCCGAACAGTGGAATGAGTTACGAAGAGTATAAAAAGCTCTTTGCAGATGAGATTGAAAATCCGCCAGCTATGGATCAAGAAAATAATTTTGATATTAAAAAACTTAATTTGTCCAGGAGTACCAGAGTTGAAAAACAATTTGTTCCTTCGGATGAATTAATTGAAGCTGTTAATAAAATTAGTAACCCGCAGCTTTGGGTTGTACTAACAGAATCGTGGTGCGGAGACTCTGCACAAAACCTGCCCATCATAGCTAAAATTTCCGAGCTAAGTAAAAATGTGGAATTACAAATTCTACTTAGAGATTCAAACCTTGAGATAATGGATCAGTATCTTACTAATGGAACGCGCAGCATTCCAAAGTTAATTGCTTTTAATGAAGATGGAAAAGAATTATTCCGATGGGGCGCAAGACCTGCAGCAGCAAAGCAACTAATTAATGAACTTAAAGAAAAGGGGCTTGCAAAAAAACGAATGGCTAATAGAACTACATAAATGGTATGCAAATAACCGTGGTAAAGAGCTTGAGAAAGAGCTGTTAGAGATTATTGAACAACTTGTGAAAAAACTCAACTTTAACTTGATAATTATCTCTTTTTATGCCAATTTATATGAGGAATATAATTTCAGGCATCTAAAAGGAGGCTGAAATGGGAAACGGAAATGAACTAAACATAGTATTTGGTACAGGTCCGCTTGGTTATGCCGTTGCGGAGGAACTGCTGAAAAAAGGTAGAACCGTAAGGATGGTTAACAGGAGCGGTAAAGCAGATTTACCCACTGATGCCGTGCTTATAAGAGCAGATGCTGAAGACCGGGAACGAACCAGAGAAATTTGTAAAGATGCTAAAGTAGTATATCATTGTGCAATGCCTCCTTACACCCAGTGGAAAGAACTTTTTCCACCCCTCACTACTGGAATAATGGAAGGGGCTGCTTCGGCAAACGCAAAACTTATTTATGCTGATAATCTTTACATGTACGGTTATACCGAAAATCCTATTAATGAAAACACACCCAATAATCCTCTAGGAACAAAGGGAAAAGTAAGAGCGGAAATGAGTGACAAACTTCTTACCGCACATAAAGAAGGTAAAATTAAGGTTGCAATTGGAAGAGCATCTGATTTTTACGGACCGCGAGTTATAGCTTCTATCCTTGGTGAAAGAGTTTTTAATCCCGCATTAAAGGGGAAGACAATCAGAATGCTTGGAAATATTGATGTTCCCCATTCCTATATTTACATTAAAGATTTTGCTAAAGGACTGGTAACTCTTGGTGAGGAACCAAACGCTTCAGGAGAAGTTTGGCATATACCGGCTGCGGAAGCTTTAACAACCAGGGAACTGCTCCATCTTATCTTTAACGAGACGAAGAAAACACCAAAAGTTCAAACAACCTCACCATTTATTACAAACTTACTTTCTAAGTTTAATCCTATAATTAAAGAGCTAAGAGAAGTTATGCCAACTTATGAAAAACCTTACCTGGTTGATCACAGTAAATTTCAAAATACCTTTGGTTTCAAGGCCACGCTCCACAAGGAAGCAATTAGTGAAACAGTTGAGTGGTATAAGAAAAATTACCGCGCATAAACCCATTTTTACCTCTTTGCGAACCCTCCCTAACCAAAATCATCAAAATTAAATTGTTGGAAACATGTGGGTTTTAGCACAATTGTTGCTAATTTACATTGTAAATTATAATAAATATTAAACGTACAAAACATCTGGAAAGGGGCTCTTCATGAAAAAACTGGTACTCACTTTAGTGTTTTCCCTCCTTACTTTACAAGGAACTTTACTATCCCAAACACCTATAGTCCAAGAGATAATAAATCAGACGAATATAGATTCCTTAATCTTTTTTGTAGAGGAACTATCGGGTGAAGTTCAAACAATTATCAACGGATCACCATATACAATTGTTTCAAGGCATAAGAATAATCCAAGTAATGATAAAGCTGCCGATTACATTCAACAAAAACTTGAATCTTACGGGTTAACTGTATACAACCAGTCGTTCAGCGGTACCGGCAGAAATGTTTATGGAGTTCAAACTGGAACTGATTTTCCAAACCAAAAATATATCATTTGCGCTCACTACGATGATATGCCATCAGGTTCTTTAGCTCCGGGTGCTGATGATAATGCCAGCGGAACAGCAGCTGTAATCGAAGCGGCAAGAATTATTTCTCAATATATCTCCGAATATACAATCATTTATGCTTTGTGGGATGAAGAAGAACAAGGCTTGGTTGGAAGTGATTATTATGCAACTCTGGCCGCTGCTGCCGGTGATTCCATATTAGGAGTTGTTAATCTTGATATGATTGCATGGGATTCCGACAACAATAACATTGCAGACCTTCACACTAGATCCGTTGGATCCTCGCTTTATTTGAAAGATAAAATGATTGAGGTGAACACACTTTATAATCTTGGATTAAATATCGATATTAAAAATCCGGGAAGTACTTATAGCGATCATGCTTCATTTTGGTTTAACAATTTCGGAGCGATATTACTTATTGAAGACGGTTCTGATTTTAATGCTTTCTACCATACAACAAACGATTTAGTAACTCATTTCAATCAGCCATACTTTTTAAAGATGAGCATGGCTTCCTTTGGCACGCTTGCAACATTAGCAAACGTTTCTGAAATAGTTCCTGTAGAACTTGCAAGCTTTTCGGCTTCGGTAATTCAGGGTAGAATAACGTTAGAATGGACGACAGCTTCAGAATTGAATAATAACGGTTTCGAAATTCAGCGTTCTATTGATAACAGCAAATTTGTAACTGTTGGATTTGTTGAGGGAAAGGGAACTACAACCAAGCCCAATTTTTATTCGTTCGATGATCTATCCCCGCTAACCGAAAATAATACTATCTATTACAGGTTAAAACAAGTTGATTTTGATGGAAAGTTCAGCTACAGCAAAACAATAAATGTAGAATTTAATATGCCGGCAGATTTTGTGCTTAAACAGAACTATCCAAATCCGTTTAACCCATCCACAATAGTTGAATATAATATCCAGGAAACAGGGTTGGTTTCGCTTAAAGTGTTTGATGTGCTTGGTAAAGAAGTCGCAACTCTTGTCAATGAAGAAAAAGCAGTTGGAACTCATAATGTAACTTTTTATGCAGGCAATCTTCCAAGTGGTGTCTATTTCTATACAATAAAAGCCGGAAATTTTATAAGCACAAAGAAAATGATGTTGGCAAAATAAAAAATCTTTCTCCTACTTCTTCTCTAGGAGGGGTGGGGTAGATTTTGATGAAGTGTGGCATTTACCTGAAGTTAAGAGATTAATTACAGGGAATTGCCTCACTTTATTTTAAACGAAATGAGGAAATCACTAAAAGTTGGAACTACCTCACAATTATATTGCAGGTGGGAAATAATATGTGGCCTTTAGTGCTAAATGTGTCTAATTTACAAGAAATGATTTATCAATTAATATATAAATGATGCAACAACATAAAAGGAATTTTCAATGAAGAAACTATTACCGATTATTATAATTTCATTATTAATTTTCCAAAACACTTCTTACTCTCAATCGCCCGTAGTTCAATCAATAATCAATCAAACAAACCTGGATTCGCTGATCTTTTTTGTTGAAGAACTTTCAGGAGAAGTTCAAACAATAATAGGCGGATCGCCTTACACTATTGTATCGAGGAACAAATACCAACCAAGTAATGATAAGGCAGCAGATTATATTGAACAAAAGTTAGAGTACTATGGCTTAGATGTTTATAACCAATCTTTCAGTTCATCCGGGAGAAACGTTTATGGAGTATTGCCTGGTACAGAGTTTCCTAATCAAAGCTGGATGATTTGTGCACACTACGATGATATGCCATCTGGTTCTGTTGCCCCCGGCGCAGATGATAATGCAAGTGGTACCGCAGCAGTATTGGAGGCGGCTAGAATTTTATCACAGGAATCTTTTCCATATTCAATAATATTTGCCCTGTGGGATGAAGAAGAACAGGGATTAGTGGGGAGTAACTACTACGCTAATCTTGCTTCTTCAAATGGCGATTCAATACTTGGGGTGATTAATCTTGATATGATAGCCTGGGATTCTGATAACGATGACATTGCAGAAATTCATACCAGATCTGTTGGCAATTCTTACGATATTAAAGACAAAATGGTTGAGGTAAATTCTGTTTATAATATTGATCTTAACATCCAGATAGATGACCCTGGAACCACTGCAAGTGATCACGCATCTTTTTGGTCAAATGGATTCGGAGCCATTTTATTAATTGAGGATTGGCAGGATTTTAATGCTTATTATCATACAACGAACGACCTGGTAGTTCATTACAATCAACCTTATTACCATTTAATGAGCAAGCTTGCAATTGGTACACTAGCCACATTTGCGCTTAATTTGGATCTTAAGATTGTACACACACCTATAGCTTCAAGAGATAATGGCGATGATATAGAAACATCTGCAAATATTATTACTGGGCTTGATATCGGCTTAGGGCAAAACGCACCGAGATTGTATTACCGCACCGATACAGGAAACGGCTGGTCTCAATTTTATCAAGTTGTTGGGGTTCCTATTGAAGTAATTGGTACATACAACTTTACAATTCCTGGTCAATCACTTGGTACCATTTTGCAATACTATATTGCAGCCCAGGATGAGAATTCATCAATAGTTACTACTCTCCCAGTTGGCGGCGGCGGATTTTCACCCCCCGGCAGCACCCCGCCTAATTCCTTCTTCCAGTTCTTTGTAGCCACACAAAGTATTGCCTTTAGCGATAGTGCAATTTCAATCGATAACTGGACACATTCAGGTGGGTGGAATACAACAACTGCAAAATATACTTCTTCTCCTTATTCATTCACCGATTCACCTGGTGGAAATTATCCCAGTAATTCAAATGCTGCATTAACGCTTAATAGCGTGGTAAATTTATCCGGTTACCTTGGAGCAACACTCGAATTTCAGACTCAATGGGATATTGAAAATGATTGGGATTATGCCCAGATTCTTATATCAACAAATAATGGCTCAACCTGGGTACCACTGGAAGGACAATATACTAACGCAGGTACTGGTTCCTTTCAGCCAAATGGAGAACCCTTATATGATGGTTCACAATTTACCTGGGTAAGGGAACTTATTGATATAAGCGATTACATTAATGAGGAAATAAAATTAAGATTTTTGTTTATGTCTGATGGTTTTATTGAAGAAGATGGTATCTACGTAGATGATATTAACCTGGTAGTATTTGAAGAAGCTCCAACAAGCAAAGAACAAATTACAGATGGCGTTTTTACATATTCACTTGGGCAAAATTATCCCAATCCATTTAATCCTTCTACAAAGATCGAATATAAAATCCAGAATGCTGGTATCGTATTACTTAAAGTATATGATGTGCTTGGCAAAGAGGTTGCGGCGCTCGTAAATGAAGAAAAAGCAACTGGTGTTTATAACATAACTTTTAATGCGGGCGACCTGCCGAGTGGTATATATTTCTACACTATCAAAACAGGAAAGTTTATTGATACGAAAAAAATGATTTTGCTAAAGTAAAAAACACAATAAACAAGTCGGTTAATTTCAAGGCGATCTTAATAGGTCGCCTTTTTTTATTCAATAAGCTTCTTGATAGAAACCGCTCCTCTTAAATCACCCGGTTTGTAATCGTATGCTTTACCTTTTGGATAACGCTCTCTTATTTGTCTGCTTATTTCTTTCTGCATAGAGCTAAGGTTACCATGACAGTTTAGACATTCCGGTTGAATTAAAATTGGCTTCATATATCTCAGGTAAGTAAATCCGCCCTCATTAACCAGTTCTGCCAGATCTGTGTTGGCATCAAGCTTATTGTTCTCCAACATTTCCTGGAAACTATTCAGTACAGTTTGTTCGTAATCATCCGGAAAGTTATTCTCGTTCCTATTTCTAAAAGAAACTCTTTGAATAAACACCCCTCTTTGTAAGCCAAATTCATTAGTTAATACCTGCGCAGTATCCGAGCAAATATCCAGGGCACTTGCTACCCCGTTTGTTTGTAATCTGGTTAAGCAATATCCCTTTTAACTTACCCATAAAGTCTGCTGCAGTGGTACGCATTTGCTCCCTTTGATCTTCAGTAACCTCAATCTCTTTATCAGAGCAGTTTAGAAGGATTAAAGAAGTAACAACAACGGCGGATAAAAATATTTTACGATTCATATTTAATTCCTCCTTTTTCTTAAAATAACCAATTAAGTTATATCAATCCATTAAATAAAATTTACATAAAAACAATGAGATGTTTCTTCTATTATTCATAATTTTCATAAATTAATTCTTTTTAACATTAATGTAAATATGGAATCGCCGGAAAAATTAACATATAAAAAAATATTCGTCTTCTGGCTTCCGCTTGCAGCCACCTGGCTGATGATGTCCTTAGAAGGGCCATTCCTGGCAGCTTTAATTGCCCGCCTGGCTGAACCAAAATACAATCTTGCTGCTTACGGGGTAGCTTTTTCATTTGCACTTATTGTCGAAGCACCCATTATCATGATAATGAGTGCATCCACTAAACTTGTAAAAGATGCTCAGTCATTGATAACGCTCCGAAAGTTTACGTACGGATTAAACTGGCTGATCACTTTAATTATGCTGATAATTCTTATTCCTCCAATCTTTTATTTTTTAACGGAAGACTTAATTGGTCTGCCTTCTAAAGTTTCCAATCTAACACATTTAGCTACAATTATTTTACTCCCCTGGCCCGGAGCTATTGGATACAGAAGATTTTATCAGGGAATTTTAATAAGAAATAATCTTACAAAAAGGGTTGCATACGGAACGATAATCAGGATTACTACAATGGCTCTAACTGCGCTGCTATTATATTTATTTACAGATGCCGCCGGTGTGGTCGTAGGGGCGGCTTCAATATCGGCAGCAGTTTTTCTTGAGGCTGTAGCAAGCAGGATAATGGCCGATGGTATTATAAAAAAAATTGAGAAGCAGGAAGGTGACGATAAAGACGTATTGACATACAAACAGATTTATAAATTTTATTACCCGCTTGCTCTTACTTCAATACTGGGATTAGGAGTTCAACCTGTAGTAATATTTTTTATGGGACAGAGCCGAATGGCGATAGAGTCTCTTGCGGTGCTTCCTGTGGTTACTTCATTCGTATTTATATTCAGGGCACTTGGATTATCTTACCAGGAAGTTGTAATTGCACTTATGGGAGATGATAAGAAAAATTTTAAACTGCTTAAAAACTTTGCTTTTTTACTTGGTGCAGCACTTACAATTATTTTGGCGTCAGTAGCCTTTACACCGCTTTCGGATATCTGGTTTAGAGTAGTATCCGGTTTGACTGATAATCTTGCCGAGTTTGCCCGCGTGCCATTGATGATAATGACCATTCTTCCACTCTTAACAGTTTTAATAAGTTTACAGCGATCTGCTCTTGTAAGCAATAAAACCACCCAACCAATAACCATTGGAACTGCCATTGAATTTATAGCAATCGTATTAGTGCTGTTTATCTCAATTAAATATGTCGGTTTAGTTGGTGCTGTTGCTGCTACATTGTCATTTGTAATTGGAAGACTGGCTGCTAATATTTATCTCACTCCACCCGTTATAAAAACAATTAAATAAAAATAAAGAGGTAACTATTTTTCATTGACTTTGTAAGACGATGTTCAGATAGTTGAATATATTAATATACGGGTGAGTTTAATAAGAATAAATGAAATGATGTTTACAATTGTGCCAGTTGCGACAACGAACTCTTTGATTCGAAAACATAATATGATTCAGCAGCGGCTGGTCCAGCTTTTGGGCGCCAATTTCGGATAAAAATGTTAAACGCGAAAATAATTCATCAACGAAAAGTATAAGGCGGGCTGCCTCAAAAACCTTTTAGAGACAGCCCGATAAGCAATTTAATTCTTATCTTCTATCAGTTCTGTTGCCCTGCCGCCAAGGTGCTTAAAGAAAAACTGTTCCATCGCACCATAAAAATCAAACCTGTTTTCTTCATTCCTGAAACCATGTCCTTCATTCTCTTTTACCATATAAGGAACATCAATTCCTCTCAGTTTTAATGCTTCAACCATTTGATCAGATTCTGCCTGGGGAACACGAGGATCGTTAGCTCCCTGTGCAATAAATAACGGGGCTTTAATCTTATCTGCATGGAACAAAGGTGAAGCAGCGTACAAGAGCAGTGAATCCGTCTGTGGGTGACCAACCATTTCATATATCATTTCGCGGTATGGCTCCCAGTATGGGGGAATTGCATTCATCCAGCTAAAGATGCTGGATACACCAACATAATCGACACCACAGGCATACAGATCGGGAGTAAAAGTTAAACCAGCTAATGTTGCATAACCGCCGTAAGAGCCACCAAAAATTCCTATTCTATCTTTATCAGCTACTCCCTCATCAATCAACCACTGAACGCCATCAGTAATATCATCCTGCATTTCTTTGCCCCACTTCTTAAAGCTTGTTTCCCAAAACTCTTTTCCATACCCGGTTGATCCCCTGAAGTTCATTTGCAGAACAGCGTATCCCCTGTTTGCAAGGAACTGCACAATTGGATTAAAACCCCATCCGTCTCTTGCCCAGGGACCACCATGCGGATGAACAACAACGGGAAGATTTTTTGCTTCTACACCCAGTGGTAAAGTAAGATAACCGTTTATAGTTAGGCCGTCTCTAGATTTGTAAGTAATTGGTTTCATCTCTCCCATATAATCTTCATTAAGCCAGGAACCAACATCTATAATATGAGTAAGCTTTTTAGCATTTACATCATACAAATAGTATGCGCCAAGTGATCTGTCGCTATAAGTTCTTACCAATAATTTATCTTCTTCTTCATTCTCACTAGTAATAACAACCTCAATGCCCGGCAGTTTGCTATACAAATCTTTATAAATTTCTTTTGATTCTTCATCAAAAATTTCATATTCCCTTTTCCAGGTAGTAAAACCAACACCAACAAGCACTTTCCTCTTGTCCGAATAATATAAACTGGAAACATCAACTTCAGGATGCTCGTAAATCAGTTCCAGTTCTTTATTATTTTTAATATCATATTTTACAATTGCAGCTTTATCCCTACCAAGGTTAGAGATCATATAAACATCTTTATTATCGAAGGTAAAGAAAACCGGGTAAAGTGTTTCCCTGAAATTGGTAGATATTCTCTCTTCAAATTGATCCTCCTCGGTATCTCTATAGAGAATTCCCGCGTTTACACCATCGGTAGTTAATGCAATTCTAAGTTTCCCATCATGGTCTGTTACCCAACCTGTAATGTTACCCGGGTTCTCTGCAATAAGCTTCATTTCGCCGGTGGTAATATCTATCCTGTAAACATCAAATATCCTGGCATCTCTTTTATTAAGTTGTATCAGCATCTCGCCAGGTACCTCTCTAAGATCATCCACAATACCTGCTCTAACGCTGTCGAAAGGAGTAAGGTCTTTTTGGTTTTCATCATTCTTATCAACCGCAAATAACCTGAAATTTTCATCACCTTTCGTATCCTGAACATAAACAATCCGATCATTTCCTTTCCAGAAATACCCTGCAATATCGCGTTCTGTTGCATGAGTTACCCGAATAGCTTCTTCTTCCCCTATCTTCTGAATGTGAACATTCATCCTGTTTTGCCAGGGCTGCATAAATGCAAGGTATTCGCCATCAGGTGAAATCTGAAAACTCCTCTTTTCAGGATTTCGGAAGAAGTCCTCCATCGGAATTAAGGGTATCTCATCGCCTGTAGTTTGCTGTGCAAAAACCTGAGCAGAAAACAGAAGTACGAAACTTAAAAGTATTTGCTTAATCATCTCTTTCCTCTAAAATATTATATTGAAAATATATAAAAATTACATAATGAAATTAGTTAAGGAAAGGGAATAATGATGAGTGGCTTTAAGAAGTTTTAGAATGGAATAACATAAGTTAATGCAATGCTTTCTACACCGGGATTGATTTTGCCAAGACTGGCATTAGAAATATGATTAAAACTAACACCCACTCTTGTACTATTCTCTAATCTAATTGCTAATTCTAATTGTGATCTAAATTCAATTGCAAATTCTAAATTTTTACTTTTGCCCTTATGATAAAAACCGGGAGCAAAACTAGGGGTAATATAAAGGAAAGATGCGAGGGGTATATCGATATAAATACCCGAAAATAAGTATACTGCTCCATCTGTATTAGCCATAACTCCACCAAAGGGCTTTATTTGCCAATCTATTTTATGGAAACGAAACTCGACTCTTCCCTCGGATGAGGAATTCTCTTGTTGAAGTATATCGAAGACTGCGGAAGAAAGAGTTATATAATTTTTGTCCTGTGCATATGTGTCCGAAATAAAGATAGAAAGGAATACCAATATGACTATATGTTTTTTCAAGAATCTGATGTGGAAATCAAACAGTAAGTAAAACAATCAACTAATTATTAATTTGAATAAAAAATACAAAACTGATTAATTTAGATATGTGATGCGGATAACAGGAATATCAAAAAAAATCCGTGCAACCGTTAAGCCGCACGGATTAAAAAGAATCAGAATTATTGTTTAGAAACCGAATGAAATTGCAAAAACGTGATTTCCATCAAAAAATTCTACTGGTAAATATGCATAATCAACCGATAGATCAACATTGCTAAATTCTTTTAAATTTAAGCCAACTCCAACAGCATAATTTTGGAAAATATTTGGAGTTTCATCAGTCGATTGCGGCGAAAAGAGATATCCTCCTCTTATATAAAAGATATCTTTAAAACCGTATTCTAAACCAATTTTGTAATCATCATAAGTATAATTGTTGTTTTGAAAAGTAGTAGATATTGTTACTTTATTATCCTCATTAAAATTTTTCTCATAAGATAGACCTAAAGCTATTTCTGATGGTAATTCTGCAGAGGCAGCATCAATTTTTAAGAACGTTGGTCCCCTATCCCCAACTGTGCTTTCTCCATCTACATATAAGCCATTCCCATCAAACTCTATTGCGGAACCCAGGTTCTTAACCACTACACCCAAAGCAAAACCGGGAACTTCAAACAGGTCTTTATACTGAACTCCAAAATCAAAACTAAAGCCAGATGCTCCAACTCTATCAATAGATTCATTTATTAAATTGAACCCGACTCCAATAGATATTCTATCAGTAAGTTTTTTTGAATAAGTTAGACCAAGAATAAAATAGTTTGGGTTAATTATTTGACCTGTGCCGTCAGGTTGTTCCATGGTTGTAACATTAATCTCTCCAATGTTCAGAGATCTGAAAGATACGGCTACGGAACCTAAGTCACCCAACCTACCACTGACTGCTGCATAAACCATATTCATGTCCGCTATATAAGAGCGGTGAGAAAACAATGCGTTTGCATCGCTTGGGCTGAAATCGACCCCTGCCGGATTCCAATATATTGCTTCCAGACCTGTAACTGACGCAATCGGTGAGCCAACCATAGCTAAATATCTTGCACCAACAGGAATTCTCAATTCCGGGGCACCTGAGGTTCCAGCACGATTATGACCACCACCGAATGTTTCAATGCCTAAGAAACACAATATCAGAAGTGCAAATATTACTCTTTTCATATGAAACATATTTTCCTCCGAATAATTTTAAAATTTTAATTGGGTACAAGAGTATTTTTCGCTTGTACCCATTTTGAAATATTAATAAACTTTTAATATCTGCTGTTCCTGGATAATAGCTAATTTTAAGATTTTTGTAGTGCCCAGATCTGGCATGTCTACATAAACTATATATATACCACTAGCTACAGGCAAATTGTTATCATTCTGCAAATCCCAGGTATCAAATTGTCCGCTGGTTGAAATATGATCAATTGTTTTTACCAACACACCACTTAGATCAAATATCCTGATAGTTGCCTTATCCGGTAAATGACTAAATGTAACATATTTATTAGTTGGTGATAATTCCCTGGAGTGAAATCCATAATATGGATTTGGGAACACATTAATGTTACCAACATCTTCCTTTGCCAAACTTGTACTACTGGTATTTGCCGTAGAACTAAAAGTAAATACATCACTTGCTGTATTAACACCGTTCGGAACAAGAGTGAATGAGCTTTCTTCTGCCAGTGTACCACCGTTATGTCTATCATCCACCCACATTACCCACATTCCATCCCAAACTCCGTTACCACCATTAAAGCCCCAAAAGTCTATAGTACCGCCTGTACCATCGCCATACATAGTACCAGTTGGATCGTAATCTGTATTTAAAATCCACGTATAATTATACTGTTGATCACCCTCATTAGGCAACAATGGATCCGGTGGGTCTGTTAGATTATGTAAATCCCATTGCATCATTTTCATCTCGATCCCTAACCACAACATTTAATTGCCGTGGATTAGCGGGGTCACTAATATCCCATGCTGTAAAAGGTACATCAAAGAATCCCTCGTAAGCACCCGGCGAAAAAGTTTGATACATAAAACCTTTTTGAGTTTTAGTCGGATCATCAACAACATACGGTTCTCCAATATCATATGCAGAATTTCCGTTTAAATCTGTGTATGATGCCATTGGTCGAAAATCTACCCTAACAGTCTTATGATCTCCCGGTTGAAGAGAGGTTTCTCCCCAGAAATTTGGTTCAAGAAAAACACCACCAAAGAAGATTTCACCGCCATGGCTTCCACCTGTAAACCAGCGTCCACCTGCATATTCAGGATCAGCTAGCAATGCAACAGGACTTATATTAGGGGGATCTGCACTTGCATATTCGAATTCTTTACCTTCCAAAGGTGGTCCTTCTACTTTAACTAGAATTCCATCAACTATTGGATAATCTTCACCTCCAGATTGATTAAGTATACCGCTTGCTTTTACTTCAGACGTTGATAACATCAGTTACATCCCAAACAATTCCTCCATCATCTCTAAATGTAACTTCGTAATTATGTCCTAATACTAATGTCGGATCAATAACTAATGCAGTTGCAACTCCATCGCTAGTACCCTCAGAATGCACTGTAGTAAGGGTATCTCCGGAACTAGATGATAGTCTATCACCCGGTAATGGTGTTTGAGGTGTTGTGCTTTGAATTATAAATGGTGACCTCAGTACGTGAAATGGAAGCAGTGGTGCAGGGTTGTTGGCATACGATACAACTGCAAAATAATATTCCTGGCCATTATACAATCCTTCGTTTCTGACTTTATCTTCATCTATCACAATATATCTCGAGAGACCTCCATCCTTACCATCAGCAGCAAGTACAGGAATAGCAGTACCACTAACGTCTAAAACTGTATCATAAATTGCTGTAACACCATTTATTATGTCAAATGTGCCAAGCAAGATTCCATCGGCTAGAGCGGAAGATGACGTTGGTAATTGATAAACTTCATAACCTTCAAAGTTATAACCTTGATCTGAAAAAGTTTCAATTTCTATCATACTTACAGCGTCGTTTGCCCAGTTTAACACAACTTTATTATTCAGGTTAGCAACTTGAACACTTTGGCGGTTCCAGTGATGGTAATTGAAATAGCTGATCAAAAACTATTTGAGCAGTTAGATCATTAGTCTTTAAATCAGTTATGCTTTTAAGATTATCACCGGTAACATTATCGCCACTTGAACCGTAAACTAACGCCAAAACAACTTGTGCAGTATCACCAAGACTCATAGTGATTGGTCCGTTAGTAACCATAATTCTTCTATCACCGGGTCCATCTACTGCTCCATCAATTTTCCCTGTACCAGCAACTGGATCACCAGCAAGAAGATAAGTGCCAAAAGGAGTAACATCTGCCACCGAAGGCGGGAATGTGGAAGCACTTGGATATCTTGGAATAGGTCTGAATCCACGCATTAAATTATAAAATTCCAGAGTTCCGTTGTAATTAAAGCCTGGATCACTCCAGGTGCCACCTGCGGCAAAATAGACATAAGAACTCATAGGTTTTGGATTTATGTACTTATATCCTTTGCGCCACTTAAGATCGAATATAGCACTATCTGACGGGTTTCCAGTAAATTCAGAAACACCCTGTAAAAAGTCATAACCTACTGCTGGCGGAGCTAAGCCCAACCCGTCATAGCTTGCATCTGTGGCACCAGAACTATATGCATAACCCAGGTTTAAAGTTGTATCACAACCCGCAAAATCATCTGTAGAATTTCCAACATCAGCATCACACCATTGAACAATATACATACTATCTATTTGAGAAGTAGGGGAGGAAGTTGGAGTACCTTTGTAAACTATATCTACCTTTTTATAAATAACATTACCTAAAGCACCAGAATATGCATACGCCCAATAAGTTTCTGATACTTCCAAACCAATTGGTGGCGAACCATAATTAGATGTCGATTCGCGATCATCATACTTAATAAATATAGTTTGTGAAGCACCTGGAACCCCGGGAATATCTTCTCCCGGCTCATATGTGCCATTGTTGTTAACGTCTTCAAATAGAGCCCCTTCGTTTGCAGGCCATTCATTCCAATCTTTTGCATATTGATCTCGTATGGCCTGGATATTTGCTGCCGTAACTTGTCCGAGGGGTATATCATTAAAAGTTGCTGCATCCGAGGTGAGATCACCAGTTAAATAATCGGGTCTCACTCTAAATATTCGAGTTATCGGGGCACAACCTGTACCATAAGTATTACCATTAACCCGAACAACCGGTGAGGAGCCATCAGAAACCTGCCCTCCCCAAACCATACCTTCGGCAAAAACTGCTCCGACGGTAGTTCCAGTTGGGAAAGCTCCATTCCAGCCCGAAGCGACAACCCAGTCATGGAAGCCTTCTTCAGTAACCCACATAGTTGCATTATTAATATTCATAAGAGTTTGAGCTGGGTCAACCGTAGTTTTTTGTAACCCTGGTTTTTTCCCTTTTTCTCCACCTTCCTTATCTTTTGCAAACAAATTATTAGGAACTGCAAAAAAGAAAAGAAGAATTATTATTAAACTTAAATAATTAAATTTTTTCATTTTATATAACCTCCGCAATATTATATTTTTCATAGTGTAACATTAAATTCTCCTATAAATTAAAAATTAAGGTATATTCCGGCTGTCAGTTGTCTTGGTGGCCCGAACAAATCATATCCATATATATTTTGGGCAGCCTGTCTATTACCATAATTCATTGCACGGTATAAGTCAGCAAACCTTTCTGTATATCTGGACTGAGCAATAATCGATTGTCCTTCCGGTGAGTTCAGGAATCCATCATCGAATGCATTACCGGTTTTGTCATAAACATTAATAACATTCTTCGTATCTAACAAGTTTGTTACACGAATGTAAAAATTAGCATCGAGGTCAAATATATTTACAGTCTTATCCAAGGTAAGATCTATGTTAAAATTCCAAGGAGTGGTTGATGAATTTATTGGTCCAATAGGTCTCCTTCCTCTCGTATCTCCGGTTCCAATAGGAGTAATACCACCAGTCCAAGCTAATGCGTTGTCCTAACCCGGTGTTTTGAGATAACGTGTATGGGTGACCGCTGTTAAAAGTCATTAAAACGTTTACACCTAATTGCTCAAGGATTGGACCTCCGTCATCTTTATCGAATCTATAATCCAAGGAAATAGAACCTCGATGATCCTGGTTGTAATCCAAAGGAATTAGCACTGTCGGAACGTTGCCATTAACTTCGGTAGATCCTAATCCGCTGCCTGATAGCGAGTTTGTTCCTTGTGCCGATGAAAATGTATAATATATTATGGCGCTAATTCTTTCAACTCGCCTAACTTTAAAGCTTAGTTCCACACCTTTGTGTTGTAGAAAAGTCTTGATTAGTAAAAACATTATATTTACTTCTTAAAGCACCCGGATCAGTATTAACTACAGAATACTGTAGCTGCCCCTTAATTTCTTTATAAAAAACAGTTATGTCAAAAGCAGAAAAATCTGTAAACTGGTGCGAAAATCCAATTTCATATTGAGTTGTCCTAATTGGCTCAGGATTGTAAGCGATTACGTCTGTAAACAAATTAGAGGCTTGTATTTGTCGAACTGCCTGATAAACACCTCTGTAAGCAATATCCAAACTTGGCGATTGAACAAATTTGCCAAATTGCATGTGAAAAACAGTTTTATCAGAAACAGGAAATGCAAATCCCAACCTTGGGGAAATATAACTATATGTAGCTGCGTCTGTTAAAGCTGAATCCGGTATTAAATGCGTTTGACGGTCGATAAGAGGTAAATTAGGATTCAACCATGCCCAACTATCCATATCTATATAGTCAAATCGTAAACCGGCATTTATTATCAAATCGTTAACTTCAATCCTATCAACTAAGTATCCTGAAGCAAGGACAGGATGTTTGGGAGCAAAAAGCCCTTCTTCGTCTGTCTCATTACCAAACACATCATAACCAAAATTACTTAAATTAGTAAAAAGCGTAGACCCAAATAAGACTGCCAGTGAATCTCTTGCCGCATCAGGATTTTGTCTAAGCGTCGTTAAAAGGTTACTTGGATCAGCTTGTTGATATTGCCTTACAGTGTATCTTTGATAAGAACCACCAAGTTTTAATGCATGTTCTTGAAATTTGCGTTGTAAATGAAACAGATCCGCTTAAGTTATTGCTATGAGCTTTATTGTATCCATTTGCTACTCCCCTTGTTAAATTTGTTCCTGGTCTATTGAACGGGAACCCATAAAAATCATATTGGTTGGGACGGCTTGTATAATTAGGATTAATCCAACCATACTCTGAGGCTGCTAAGCTATCAGTATAAAGTAATACATTATCTTCAAAGATGGGATCGTAAGTTTTAGAACGATCATCCAAATAACCAATATTTGCCTCTATAAACGAATTACCGGATAATATATAAGTTCCTTTTAAGTTTAATAAAAGGTTTGAATTATCGGTTGTTGGTAATCTTTCTGTATTAAACAAGTTAATTAAGTCGCTAACCTCTTTTAGACCATTAGACTGAACTATGCTAACCCCTTTATTTTGTGACCAAGTAAATGCACCTGCTAATCTTAGTATTAGGGGATTATTATCAAATACAACAGTTCCGTTTGCAGTATATTGGTTATTCATATTTCCGGGAATATTTCCAGCATCCCATCTGAGGTACTGAAAATCTGAAGTTGATCCTCCGTAAACGCCTGTATCAAATATTTTTGTTGTATCAAGGAGCGCTCCATCAGAGAAAGCAATAGGATTCCCATCGAAAAATCTAGCTTGATCGCGCTGAAAAACATTTTCACCAGATAAAAACACTTTAAGTTTATCGGTAAATACTGGTCCACTTAGAGTGACGCTATATCTGGAGTAACCGGTAGTATGCGTACCCAAAAATTCTTCTCCCGGGTAATTACCAAAGTTATCTGTTTCAGCTCTTACTGAAAAGTGATACTGGGGGGTACCGGTTTTGAACTCTGATTGAACAATTCCACCATTAGCATTTCCAAATTCTGCAGTATAACCACCAGCTTGCACAATAATTTCTTGCAAAGCATCGTTCGTAACTGTTACAAAAGAGCCGCCATTTCTATTTAATATGTCTTTTACATCAGTACCTTCTACAGTATAACCTGTTTCATCCGGTCTGCTTCCACGGACAACTGATTATATTGTTTTGCCGAACCACGCCAGGCTGAAGTGCTACGATATCATTAAGATTTCGCCCTAAATTTTCAAATTCGTCAGGTCCAATAATCCTCATGGCATTAGTTGAAGATTGTTCAATAAGGGGTCTTTCAGAAACTATTACAACCTCATCAACAGCAATTCCCAATGATTGCAGTTCAAAGTCAAGGCTTGTGGTTAGGCCAGAAGTAACCCTTAGATTACTAACTGTTACATCTTGATAACCAATGTACGAAGCCCGGACACTATATTCACCTGCGGACACACTAGTAATCAAATATTCCCCATTAATATTTGATGCTGCCCCTAAACTTGTACCCACAATTAGAATATTAGCCCCTATCAAGGGCTCGCCCGTTTGCTGGTCAATAATCTTTCCGGAAATTCTTGCGCTTTGCGAAAAGGTAAATGAGCAGGCAATGAGCGTTAAAAGTAAAATTTTGTAAATTTTAGGAAACATTTTTACCTCCGTTATTTATAAACATTATTATTAATCATCAATAAAAACTGCATTTTTTATGCTAGCTACTTCATCATATATAACTGCTGTATATCTGCCTTTTGCCACTAGATCGTAATCGAATGTGGCATGCAAAGAATCATTATATAAAACATTAAAAGAGTGATTACCAGATTTAAGCATCATATAAGTAGTTACATCACCCATTTCAAGCGGACTTTCGAATTCAATGGTAGTGGTATCATCAATTGTTACACTACTAAGGATAGCATCCGGAGATCCATTGAAGAATGCAACTTGTCCTGTATCTACAGGGAACAAAGACTGCCCATTTGCAGAACCAGGAGTTTGCCATATATATCTTTGATAATTGATTACTAAATCATTGGATGCTGCTGTTCCAACCAAGAAAAGTCTGCCTTTGTAATCAGTTGCCGCAGCAAATTGAAAATCCTTGCTCGCTGCACTGGCAAAACTCGCATTAAGAGTTTTACTGCCTGATGTAATTGCTAAAAAAGAACCTGGTGTTTCGCTCCCAAAATCTAATGTGCCAAGTGATTGACCATTCATAGTAAGGGTCGCAGTACCAGCACCTGATACTAAATTGACAATTTTAATTTGGCTCGAATAATCAATACTGTTAGGAATGGGTTGAACACTAAGATCAACACAACTAACAATAAAAACTAAAGCGCAAATGCTCATCACCATCAGTAGTTTAGTTTTGTATGCGATTCTCATTTTACCTCCTTGTAAAATAATTTATTATTGAGTAAAGAAAGCTAAAGATCTTATAATTTAGATTGTCCATATGAAATTCTTTAACTACTCTTGATCAAATATAGGAGAAAAAGATACATGCTTGTAAAGTGGTAGTCTCTATCATATTTACTATCATCTCTCCTAAAGAAATGTAAAGAAATATTAATTTTTTCTGATAAATGATACAAACTGAAATAGTTTTATCCAAGATGTGCAATTACATAATTATTCAACGAAGTTTTCCCGAGAAATATTACGTTGAATAAAAAAAGAATTGTAAAGTTTTGTATCAATCAATCAGAATAATTTTCCTTTTCTAAAGAATTTATAATTTCGTCTATCAACGTCTTAAAAAATATCAACAAAGTCAACACTTTTTTTTGATACTCTTTTAATATAGCCAATTTTGCCAATATTTAATAATGAACTTAGAATAAGAATTTTAAGAATCTTTCAAAAAAACCTGCTCACAATCTTGTGAGTAATTTCAACTCAACACCTTCGAATGCTGGTTCGAATCTGCAAACTCCGCCAATACATATATTACCTGCCTGGCGTGTGCCCAAAAGTATACTAACGTCTGAGTGCTGTCCAACTTTATACCCAAACTGAATAAATCCCCAGAAACTTTCTTTTCGTCTCTCCCTCTTCCGGTTCCTTAGTTTGCATTTCTGTTACTAACGCAACACTAAATTTAGGAGATCGCAAATATTCTATCGAAACAACATCAGTAAAATATTGTTCGCTGGTTGACCAGTTGGTTGTGTGCTGGTGTTCAATGATCAGCTTGATTGTATTTACTCCATCAAAATAAAATTTATTTTCTAATATTGGAGTTACATTTTTGGTATTAGTTGCTAACTCTTCATTGTAAGAAAAAGCTGCAATCGTTGTAAGATTATTGTTCCAATCATGCTGACCCTGAAAAAACAATTCCTTTAATTGTGTCTGAATTGATAAGCTGCTATTTATACTGCGCTGGTAATATGAACTTGAAGGAAGTGTTTCGGTTTGTGTATAAGCACCGGTGAAATAAGTGTCATCACTTAAGTTATACCCGGCAGCAACCTGGAAACCCTGTTCATTATCCGGATTAAGAGGAGAAGGATGTCTGTTTGGAAGCTGATATGTATATTCTAGTCTTACTGATGGGGGTGTATTGTATGCAATAGTACCGTCGTGTGATGTAAAGGCTATGTTATCGTAATATTTATACTCACTGGATAGTGATAGGGAACCTAAGTAAAAATTTAAGTTTCCATAAAATCCCTGACCAACAATAGATTCAGAATCGTTAAAAGCATTTTTATTCACATCACTATTCTGTAGAATTGAATACTCCGCATAGATATCTATATTCCAGAAACTTGGTGAAGCTCTTAAGGAAGCCATTGAAGTTCTGGCAGCTCCATCAACGTCCGGAAGATTAGAAGCATAGGTAACACCAAGTTTAAGAGGTTTCCAGCCCTTGTATTCCAGGTCAACTGCATGCAAAATTTCTTTTCGTTCGTTGTTGGAATTTGCAGCCGTTCCGGTAAGCCCGGTAAGGTTAAATCCTGCATACTTTCCGGTAACTTTAAGTCCCAATAAATTGTTGTCAACACGAATCGCCCTGTCCTCATAGCTTTTAAGTATCATTCCTCTTCCAAAGAGTGAATAATAGTTCCCAACTACAATATCCAGTCCCTCGGTTCTGTCACCTATATCTGCCCTTAAATATTTATAATCAATTTCGGCAAAATTATTTTTCCCCCTGTTTATAGAGGGATCAGGATCGTTGGGTTGAAATACTTCAAATCTTAACCCGGCAGAAAAAATTCCTTTAGAATAATCCAGGTTGAGCCAGTTTTCCAATATTTCTGTTTTATTATCGATGTTATAGGAATATTCAAGCTGATTGGAAAGACCAAGACCTTCGGGCCATATAAACCAACTGTTTCCTGTTTGTGCAAGGAGAGTGTTAAAACTGAAAAAAATAAATAAAGATAACAAGATAAGGTTTTAGATTTGAGAATTTTCATTACTGTTTATCTGCTAAAATTATAGTTGAGGAGATGTATCTAAAAAAATTGACACATAAATCCAGAAAAGTATTTATATCAAAAATATTTCCGCATAAATCAATATTATAAAGCCCTCAAATAATATTATTCTGGGATTTCATCAGTCTGTTTATTTACAAGTTCTGAAATAGTATTGCGAACATTTACTTCATCACCTCGCATGTAGCCAAGGTGTGTGTAAACTATATAACCTTTATCATTTAGAATAACAGAGAATGGGACTGCCTGTGCATAATAAAGCCGTGCTACGTCAGAGTTGGTATCTAACAACACAGGAAAATTATAATTTTTAGATCTTACAAAAGGTTTAACTTTAGCCACTGTTCGTTCATTATCTGTAGAGATGGCAAACATTTTAAAACCTTTATCTTTATAATCATTAAAGATTTTTTTGTACTCAGCCAGTTCATCTATACAGGGTTTACACCATGTTGCCCAGAAGCTTATTAATACAGGACCCTCGCCAAGTTCATTATACAATTCGGTAATGTCACCCTCAAGGTTTTCCAATTTAAAGTTAGGTCCTTTTCTGCCTCCATCAGTTTCCGGCTGCGAAAAAATTAAATTTGAAAAGAACAGAATTAATATTAATGCATAGGTAGCTTTCATCTATTTCTCCAGAATCATTTTTCTTGTATTAGTAAAGTCGTTAACAGAAAGATTATAAATATAAACACCGCTCGAAAGATCATCACCATCAAAAGATACCTGGTAACTTCCTGCTGGTTTATATTCATTAACAAGTGTTGCTACTTCTATCCCAAGAATGTTATAAACCTTAAGGTTAACGAATCCACCTTCAGCCAACATTGTAATTAATTTGTGTTGACGGGTTAAAAGGATTTGGATAATTCTGTAAAAGTTCATAACTGTTAAGATTAATTTCATCCTCAACATCAACAGAAGGATCTGTTGTTGCAGTAAAGTCTATTGATTGTTCTAACACCCGGGTTGCGGAAAGTTCCTATCTGAACCTGTATATGGGCAGTTGCCATACTATTTGTTTCATAAAAACGTGAACAGATGCTATTAAGGTATCGCCCGGCTGCAGAGGTGGTTCAGGATTTGGGAGGTGTTGTGGCAACACTATCAATTGAAGGCAAAACACAATTCACCAAAACAAAGAGATGATGTCCAGCCCAATCCTGCGGTAAATTATTTATGGTTCTTACCAAAAAAACAGTTTGCTCAAAGGCTGATATGTTAACTATTTCAATATCAAAAACAATTTCTGACCCCTGGGGGTTCATAAATAGTGGTTTCGTGACACAATTACTTCCAGATCCTGAGCATTTATATTGAAACTAAAAAGTGCAAGTACTATCAAAACAAAAAAAGAGTTTAACGCTTTCATCTGATTTATCACCATTTTCTTAATTAAATTAGAACGAAAAATTACTGCTCTTTATATAAAAAGAGGCGCATCAGTTAGATGCGCCAATATGTTATATGTTGCTACTAAATCTTTACTTCAGAAGAACCATTTTTTTAGTTGAAACAAAATTACCGGCAGATATTTTATAGAAGTACATTCCGGATGCAAGCGATGATGCATCGAAATTCAAGAGAATATGTGCCGGCTGCTTGATCTTCATTAACAAGCTCTGCTACTTCCCTTCCCATAATATCATAAACTTTTAAGCTAACATGTTCTTCATTTGCAAGAGAATAAGTTATAGTTGTTGATGGATTGAAAGGGTTTGGATAATTCTGTCCAAGATTATACGATATAAACAACTAAGTTCGTCTTCAACTGAAGGCAATATAATACCTTCCATCAACCAGCTTATAGATCGAGCCATTAGTGTATCCCGGATTTCAGTTTCATCAATCTGCTCTAAACCGAATGCAAGATATACAAGTCTGTAGTCTACTTTTTCTGCTCTTATCGCTGTAATTTCGGGTCCGTTCTCAACTTCAAATATTGCAACTGCATCGGAACTAAAGGGGGATATCCAATCTACTGATTTAGCATAAACTGCACCTAGTTGAAACTGAATTCCATTTGCTATAGGATCTCCGGCATACCCTGTTATTATGTAAGGATAACTTTGGTCATCCACATATTCTGAGTGCAAGTAATTATTATAAAACCCCTGGGCAAATTGACTCTGTCCATTAGTTTCAAAAATATCCTGACCTATATTTTGACCATTTATAAACAATCGTCCGCCACCATCCAGAAAGCTTTGCAAATGTGTTACTTCTTCCGGATAAAATGCAGGAAGAGCAATCCCGGAAGACCAGGCCATTATCAGAAAATTGGAAAGATCTGCACCCGGATCTTGCAATACCTCACGGGAGACAATCCCATAGGTTCCACTATAGACATTCTCTAAAGAATTTGTGATAACCGATCCGTACCCTCCTTCACTAGCATCTATCACAAGTATATCAATGCCGTTGGTAGTAATATTTTTGAATAATAGGCTGCCGGTTACGCCAGGATTATTTGCAGATAAAAACTCCAGAGTAGTTTCTCCAAATCCGTTTAATCCGTTTGGATTTACTGATACAGTAATCTCGGTAGAATTACCTGAAACAACTTGAACCGAATCGGTTTGACCAAAGGGAAAGGTACCATTATTGGTTGTGAATTCACCACTCCAACCTGCTGGTGCATTAAAATCACAATCAATGTAATACGTATCATCCAAAATACCAGAGTTCTGAATTACTGCAACAAACTCAGCCGGGGTGTTATTTTCTCCCATTATTTCGACAGGGCTTGTTGCCTGCATTTGGGCAGCATAGTCGGGTGCAAGGTATTTCATTGTAGATTGATATACTTCCTGCCCATTGTCATCTTGTATAAATGCAACTATCCGCAAGCTATCAAAATTAACTGCTTGTATAAACGCAGATGTTGGAACATACTGCAGATTAAGCTCAACTGAATCGCCAGGAGCAGGAATTGTAAATGTACTGCCGCCGGCATCTGGCATCATTTTACGACATACACTAAAGAATTCGGACTCACCATTGTTACCGGGAGGGGAAGGGAAACTAACTGTTGTTTCAGTTATAGCAACTCTTAGTTTTACGTTACCAAATGTTGTAACATCATTTGGATCCCGGATTATTTTTACACCAACTTCTATTAAACCAGGCCCAAGTGCTCCCTGTGTTATTTCAATATTAAACGGTGCATATTCGGCATTGCCGTTTGTTACGGCAGAATTAAGCGCGCCTTGACTGTTACTAATATGAGTAGCATTGACCTCGATCCAAGGTACTGCGTTACATCCGTAATAATTTGTTCGGGTAGTATTATCCGCCTGATTGAGCAGGTACATTGGATCACTAGCTCCGGGCCACCACACATTATAAATAATGTGCGAAATAGCACCCGAACTAACCATGCCGCCAGTTGTTGCATTATACCAGGCATTGTTGATCGAAGCACAAGGACCGCAAGAGGTATTTGTAAATCTTTCAACAAGTGATTTTTTATCGTAGGCAAATACTTCATCTCCAAGATTAAAATTGAAGAGAAACAAAAGACTTAACGAAACAGAAAGTAAAAGTTTTTTCATAATATTTTCTCCTGTTAAATTGTGATTTTCTAAGATATTTTTTCCTTATTGTTAGTCAAATTCCACATTTAAAATTAACAAATTTATATTCATTCTCAATGTAAATGAAAGCTATTCCGCTCAAAAAACAGTTATAAAAGAGGCGCAAATTGATTTTTGCACCTCTTTTTTGAAAATGATAGGATTTACTTAAGAAGGCTCATTTTCTTAACCTGAACAAAATCGCTAACAAACATTCGATATAGATATATTCCGGAAGCAAAATTTTCAGCATTAAATTCAACTTCATAGTACCCGGGGCTCTTAACTTCATTCACTAAAGTTGCTACCTCACGGCCAATCAAATCATAAACCATAATTGATACTAAGCCTGATTCTGATACAGCATACTTAATATTGGTTGTGGGATTGAATGGGTTTGGATAGTTTTGGACTAATTCAAACTCCGTGGGAATACCCTGATTAAGATCCTCTATGCCGGAAATAATATCTATTGTAAAAACTCCATCACTAACATCATTAAAATTGGTACTACTAACATCACTTATTCTTATAAGGCACTCATCTGATGAATCCTGTGCAGCGACAGTCCAGGAGAATGTTCCTGAATTTGGTACCGAACTTTCAACAGTAGTCCATGTGGTACCATTATCCGCACTCAATTCTATCATTACGTCATTTACATTTTGACTTGTCCATGTAATATCTTCGGTTTCACCTACAACCCATACCTCCCCGCCGTTAGGAGTTTGAACAGTAATGCTCGTGGGGGTAACAATACCATCTAATGAATATGTGAATGTTGCCCACTCATTGCTATTTGCTGGGACAAAGTTATTAGATGTTTCCGGAACAGTTGCCAGTTCATCACCTTCTTTATCAAATATCGTGTGCGGGAATGTCTGCCCACCGTCTACAGAAACCCTAACTATTAATCTATCTGGACCATACCCGGGATACTCTGCGTGTGCATAATCAAACTTTATTGAATCAACCGGCTCTAGCCCTGTGAAGATCCTTGTATTCATTGTATCAGACGCTCCGACGCTGGAATATGAATAAAAATCCAGCTTTGCTGATTTTAAACCGCCTAATGTTGGTCCATTTGCACCGTCAAATTGTTCAAATGTTATTCCTCCGTCAGGATTTATTACCTGCCACCCTACCGGTGGGAACCCGCCTTCAAATAATTCTACATTAAAGCCCCCCATTAACTCATCAGATTCATTAAAAAGGAAATGGGGCAGTTCGTAATTATTATTTGAACGCGCAATTGGTTTTTCAACAATGGTAGTATTTGTTTCAAATATAACATCCATTGGCAGGTCTCTACCCTTTGCAGAACCCCATACCGTTTTAGTTACATCATCCTGAACAAAAGCTATTGAATAGATCATTGAATCAACCCAAGCAGCCATATCTAGCGGATACGTAAAAGAATAATTATATGTGCCAACAGTTGTAGGGATTGAAGTACCTAAAATATCGGGATAAGCTTTTCTGAAGACATCATAGAAATCTGCCTCACCGTTATTTCCAGGTGGAGAGGCATAGTGAATCCATCTTTCTACAGCCATAACTCTTAAATAGTGATTTCCCGCAGGTAATGGTGCTACGAGGTTTAATGTTACATCAGCTCGTATGCTGTCACCAGTAATCCTGGTATCTGTTACTGAAATCTCCAGTGGCGTTCCTTTAGACATTTGCAAATCGTAAGCATCCTGTAAACTGCCGGGTGTTGTGTATGGATAGACCGGATGAGTCTCCCCACCCATAATTACATGCGGTACACCGCTCACCCCATAATAATTTGTCCTATCCGTATTTTCCGGAATATTGTACTGGTACATTGGATCGTTGGAACCTGGCCACCAAACATGGTATTTAACAGGAACAATTGTACTGAAATTTGTTACTACAAATGCATCTATTGTTGGATTATTGGATGCGCAGGGAGCACAGGAAGAGTTAGTCCATTCTTCCAGTAATACATTCGCTCTTTGTACACCGGCTAAAACTAATGAATACTGCTGCAATGTATTGTTAGCTGTAAATTCATCACCGGGTAAGTTTGCATAAACTGTAATATCTATAGAAGTGCCGGGGATAATTGAAAGCAGATCGAAAGTAACTTCGGCAGATTCTCCGCTGTTAAGTGTTGGAACAGACTTAGTACTTGAATAACTACCTGGTGAAACCATCATTACAACATCAAAGGGAGATGTAATATTAGAAGTACCAAGATTAGAAACTGTTACATTCGGATTAATATCTATGCTTGTAGTTCCAATACCATAACTGGTATCCGGATCAATATTATTTATGGAGATAACCGCAACATCCAGGCTATATTGATTTCCTGCACTAATATTATCGATATACAGGTTATTACTATACCCGTTTATAGTAATAAACTGCAATACTACTTCATCAGCATTATTCGGATTTTCCTGCGCCATCATAATTGATGGGACTAAAAAAATAACCAGGAACAGTATCAATTTTTTCATTTTATTTCCCTTTGTTGTTTACCAAATTGTTTATTAGTACTTGTATGTTCATAAAATATTTTTTTAAACGGCAATAAGATTTTTACTGGTATTAAACTCACCGTCAATCTCACTAAAGTCTCTTCCCTGTTCCCACATATTATCAAAAAGTATTTTGCAGGCTTCTGCAAGCTGTTTATGTTCAATATAAATCATTGTAAGTTCATTCGATTCTTCGACTGGCGGCTCAAGTGGAAACATAACTTTCTCTTCGTCGAACACTAACATTTTGATGGGAAGCTTTTCCACCACTCTTGCTTTCTGTCCAAATCCAATCGATTTTTTTACTGATTCAAACAGCCAGTCCACTTCTTTAAGTTCTCTCAACTCGTAAATATCTTTTGTTGTTCCGCCTCTTTTTAGCAACTTAGTTTCTTCATCTTCCTGTTCACCTAATCTTTCAGAATTATCACTTGCATAGGGACCTTTGTTAAAAGTTAACATCTCTCTTTTTGTGTTTCTTACACTATTGGTATAGCGTTTATGGATTTGAGTTTTTTCCTTCATTACATCTATAAATTCAAGCGGGTTAATAATCGATTTGCTGTTTTCAAAAATCGGGGTGAATACGTCTGAAACCTGGGTTATTAAATCTTCTTTTCTTTTAAGATCATTTTGATAAGTCTGGTGAATCCTGTTCATCGCCAGTTTTGGTTCAACGGCTTCAAACATTTTGTTTTTCCCAAGTTTTTTCTCTGTACAAATACCGCGGTTAACCATTTTATGAAGTACTTCATAGATTTTGGTTCTGGGTATGTTTACAGCTTTCTGAAGGTCTGCTGCTGTATACATTCTACCCCCTAAAAGAGTTATATAAACTTTAGCTTCTCTTTCGGTGAGACCGATCTCGATGAAGGTTCTTAGATATTTCGATGTATCCATTCTATCATCCAAAGTGTGTTGTTACCCACAAGTGGGGGTAATTAATAATAATTATTCCCCCGTGGGGGTACAAATTAGGAAATGTGGAATTTAATTCCAAGAAAATTTTGTAAATGTACCCCCATTACAATACAAATTGTTAGAAAGGTATCGATTTAACTACCAAAATCAATCAATTGTTGAATCTGCCTGGTAAACCTCCTTACTTACCGTATTTTGAATATAAACCACTGTATGAACGTGGTCCATATTCCAGGCAGTGCTGAGAGTTTCATCAATTTCGAACGAAACTTCTCCATTTTGAACAATGTTTGCAACAGTTTCACCATTCAATGTGGGAAGGGTTGATCGCACAACATCGTAGAATCTTGTCTCACCATTTGAGCCGGGCGGGTTTGCAAATTCAATATCAGTTTCAGTTATTACTGTGTGGAGTACAATTTCGTCTAAGTTTAATCCGGAGGTATTTATTTGCTGCAAGGTAACATTAATAAAATAATTTCCGCCCGCTGTGCTATCAGTAACTTCCAATCCAAACTGCGGAGTTAATGCCAACCGCTCATCTACTTTTTCAATAACACTTAGCGAATCCGTAGAGATGGGGTACAAAACACCATCCACAATTGTAGTTGGTGCAAAGAAAATATTATAATAAAGCATGCGTGCATCACAAATATCCGGAATTGCAAGGTAGAACGGATCGTTTGGCGATGGAAAATTTGTTGGAAACTTTACGGCAACTAGTTTTGATGGTCCATACCTTACGTTTGTTAAGGACTCAATTATTTTATTGGACTTAACACAGGGATCACAACTTACGTTTGCAAAATCTTCTATTAGTACAGTTTTATCTGCAGCACCAATTTTTGCTGGAGTTTGCAACTTAATGTTTAAGAATATTTTTCCCGTTCCAATATCATCGGGTGCGTTTGGAGGATTGGTTTTGCAACCACTTATAAATAGTAGTGCAGCTGCAATTAGATAGATAATAGATTTTTTTTGTATAGAATACATTGTCAGTAGCCATTCTTAAACACGCTTCCTATTTATACAATTAATAGTGATGTGAAAATTATTTATTTCCTTGTTCAAAAAAAAGAATTATTAATTTTCACCTGTTCTGGTTTATAACGCAAGGTATAATATATATGCAAAATATCCAGCCAACAAAATTGCTCCTTCAAATCTTTTAAAAACAAAACCACTTTTACTCATTGGGAGAATAATTATCATAAACAGCATCATAATAGTAAGATCTATATAACCAACACCTGAAGAACTGATAGGATTTATAACGGAAGAAAATCCTAAAACGCTTAATACATTAAAAACGTTTGAGCCCACTGCATTACCTATTGCAATATCATTTTCATTCCTGAAAGATGCGACGATAGATGTTATCAGCTCAGGTAAACTTGTGCCCAGCGCAACCATTGAAAGACCTATGATTGCCTGGCTAACACCCAACCTAGCTGCAACCTCAACAGCACCGTTAACAAAAATATGAGCGCCGCCCAGAAGCAACCCTAATCCCCCAACAATTAGTAATATTGATATCCAGACACTTTTCGCTTTCCCGCGGGTATCACTTCAATAAATTCCTGGGAGGTTTCTATTACCTTATCTTTTCTTGCATACAAATAACTAAAAACTACGTAGACTGATTATTCCCAGGATTAGAAGTATGCCTTCAAAGCGGGAGATTGAATCGTTTGCCAGAACAAGCAATAAAATAAAACCAACTATTATCATTATTGGTATTTCGCGTTTTACAAGCTGTGTCTTAACCTGCATTGGCGAAATAAGTGCAGCCACACCAAGGATCAATCCAATATTACAGATATTGGAACCAACAACGTTGCCAATAACAATTCCAGGATTACCTTCCAGCGCCGCTTTTATGCTAACAACCAGTTCCGGGCTGCTTGTTGCAAATGCTACAACTGTAAGCCCAACAACCAGCGGTGAAATGCCCATCCGTAATGCAAGCGAAGAACTTCCGCGCACCAAGCTTTCGGCACCAGCAAATAATCCTACAATTCCAGCGATAATAGAAATTGTTATTTCAAGTTCATTCATAAAGTAAGTTGTTCAATCATCACTAAAATAGTGAGTAGAAATATAGATAGAATTTATATCAGATTTGGATAACTGACAACCGGAAGACATTCTTTTAAATAATTTATGGATAATATATTAATTAACATTTCCAGATTTGGAAATACATTGCATAGAATTAAAAACTTTTACTATAATAATTACATAAAAACAATTTCAATAAAAATTAGCGGTAAATATGAAAACGATTTTCTCTCTATTACTTACAGCAATTATCTTATTTGGCTGTGCACATCCTAATCCAACCGAATCAAATGCCAGCGGAAATTCTGCCCCGGAAATAAACAGTATTACTCTCGACCCGGTTTTTATTACAGTTGGAACTACAACAAAAATTACAATTGATGCTTCTGATCCGGAGGGCGATCCTTTTACATATAGCTGGACTGTGGCACTTGGTGATATTATTGGAAGCGGTGCTGAAGTAAGATACACTGCTGCTTTTTGCTGTGTCGGTACAAACACTATTCATCTCGAAGTGAAAGATTCAAAGGGAGCCGGAGTTAAAAAAAGTATCGAAATTGTAGTAAACCCGTAAATGTTTTTTATGTATAAACCGGCAATTCTGCTAACATTAGTTTTAACCATCCTTAGTTTGGATATTTTTCCGCAGGCATGCTGTACTGTTGGAACTTCTATATCCAGCGGTGTTGAAAGAAGTGTTATCAAACATAAAAATTTATCTGCGGCTTTTTCTTTCCAGAATAATATTTTAAACAATACTTACCAAACCACCACCAAAATAGACGACCCGCTTAACAGGAAATCTGCAGTATCAGATTTTACTCTTGAACTGGAATACGGGTTAGCTGAGCGTGTTTCGGTATTACTGCTTGCCGGTTACACAAACAAAAGCAGAACAACAACATTTACAGATCCTGCAATTAACAGCTCTGAAGAAATAACTTTTACCGGGAATGGTTTTACAGACATTGTAATCCTTGGTAAATATGAAATTGTTGTGCCGGATATAGTCCTCCCCTTAGGAGCATCTATTGGTGCTGGAGCAAAATTACCAACAGGAAGTTATACACTGGAAGAAAACGGTACACGGCTTTCGATAGATCTTCAGCCGGGAACCGGCGCTTCCGATCTTTTGCTTTGGGGACATATTAATTATTCGTTTCCAATCCTAAGCATATCAATTAATGCTAATGCGCTTTACCGCTACACAGGCACAAACATCGATAATTACCGCTATGGTGATGAAGTTCTCGCATCGGTTAATGGAACTTACAGCATTGCAGATTTCCTGGCAATAAATCTCCAGTTAAAGGGACGATATGCGGACGTGATTACTGGGACGGAAGATTTTTACCCAGCACAGGTGGAACTTATATCGATTTAACTCCAAGCTTAATTTATGTGGAAGGAAATTTTAACCTCAGGATTCTTGCCCAGCTTCCTCTGTACAGAAATGTTGAGGGAATACAGCTAACAGTTTCTGAAAAACTTGGAGCAGAAATGCGTTACCTTTTTGATCTAAATTAAAAAAGCCGTCACTATTATTTTAGCAACGGCTAATGCCAACTCAGATAAACTTGCTACTAATCAGCGTGTGCCAACCAGTAACCATTCATACCATAAATCTTTGTGTTTTCCCATGTTGAAAGTTGTATGGTAAAACCATCCCTGGTAATCGTTACTGCTTTAACGGTGTAACGCACATTAGTTTTAGATTCTGCATCCATATGATTAACTGTAAGAATTACATCCGGTTTAGTATCAAATGGTTTTAAAAAGGGAACACTGATGATAACAGATCTTTGACCTTGATTTTCATGCAAAGTATAATTTGGAGTACCTGTGCTAGTTGCGTCCCATGTGCCGCTTAATACCTGGGTTTGGCTCATTGCTACAGCAGTTACTCCGACTACCAGAAGTATAGTTAAAAGTAGTTTTTTCATTACGAACCTCCTATGTTTATTTAAAGATGTTGATACACAAAATAGCATCTAAGTTTGTGATTTACAAGTGAAGTTATAAACAGTCTAAATTATTTTTTGTGAGAAAAGGTAAGATTTTTATCCATTTCTGCTTTATTTATTTCGTAATGACTGGCATTCCATTTTACGGTGAGATCTGCTCTTAACCATATCACCTGGGGCGATTCATGACTAACATTCAACTCCCCTGCAATTTGCTGAGAAAGCTTTCGGGCAGAGATTACGTTTACTTTTGATAATCTTAATCTACTTGATTCTTGCAATTCATCTGCCCAATCCCGAAAGATATTTTCTACATAGAAACTTACACCACAAACCGGGCTGAATTTAAAAATGATTAGTTCATTACCAGCCGAAGCTTCTTTCTTGAATTCTTCCCAATCGTTTATATTTTTTAGTTTATCAATTTTCATTTAAGATTTTTTAACTCTTCTTTTTCAGATTTTTTCAAACCACTCACAACTAAATTATAGGAATTATCTATCCAGCTAAAAATATTCTTCGGTGGGATTGTATTATCTACAATAACAGTGTTCCAATGTTTTTTATTCATATGATAGCCGGGGATAACTGCTTCATACTTCTCTCTTAGCTCAATTGCTTCTTCGGGGCTGCACTTAATATTTACTTGCAGCGGAATTTTTTCCAATGATGCAAGAAGAAATATTTTGCCCATAACTTTTAAGACAAGTGTTTCTTCATCAAAAGGAAATTCCTGTGTAACTACCTTTTTTCTTTGAACAATATTCTGTTATTTCTTCTATATTCAATTTTTGCTGTCTGATAAATAAATATTAATTAAATACTTAACAAAGATATCTGTACTCCCTTTAATTTAACAGGCAAGGCTCTTTTTTTTGATTGCCAATTAGCAAAATAATAATAAGGGGTTTGGTTTTCTTTTGTATATTTTATTTATGATAATCATTGAAAAAATTGATTGAAAATTATAATTGACCGATAGTAAAGAACATACCGCTAAAGTTTTCATCCTTACCGGCGAATGGATGGACATTAAAGGAAGGAATCTTCTTAAGTTCACCGGCACATCGAATGATTACGGACCAGTTGAGATAAATGTTACAAACAATCCAGTGTTTTTTGTAAAGAGAAGTTCCGATATATCAGAATTAAAAGTCTCCAAACAGAAGAAAAGAAGTTGAGCTTAAAGATTTTAATGAGCAGGATGTTGATGCACTCTACTTTAACACCGAAACCGACCTACGAACTGCTGCCGAAGAGCTTGGCAAGTATTGGTGAATAATCAGTTATGAATCGGATATAAATCCTACCAGAAGATTTTTGATGGAAAGATTTATAAACGCACAGGTTAAAGTAACCGGCAGAACAGAAAAAAGGGGAAACCTATTAATCTTTACAAACCCGCAAATAGAGCCAACCGAAGTAACCCCTCAATTTGTAGTAGCTTCAATAGATATAGAAACGGGCAACAATAACACCATTTTATACTCAATTGCTGTTCATCTTACCGGGAAAAATGGTGAGGAGAAAATAGTATTTCTTCAATCAGATAAAAAAGAAACCCTGCCCGGTAATTTCTATCTTTTTAAAACCGAAAAAGAGCTGCTTCAAAATTTTATTACGTGGTTCAATAAAGCGGACCCGGATATAATTATAGGTTGGCATGTAATTGGTTTCGATTTGATGTTTCTTGAAAGTAAATGTAATGAGTTTCAAATTCCTTTTAACATTGCAAGAGGAAACGGAAGGGTTTCGCTGCGCAGCCGAAAACCAAGAGGATATTTTGCATCAATAACAGGCAGGGTTGTTATTGATGGTCCGCCTGCACTACGTTCATCCTTTTTTACTTTTGAAGATTACCGGCTTGAAACTGTTGCACAGGAAATGCTTGCCGAAGGAAAAACAATTACACCCGATCAGAATAAAGTTGAAGAGATAGAACGGCTTTACAAGGAGGATAAAGCAGCGCTTGGAGAATATAATCTTAAAGATGCCGAGCTTGTTACCGATATATTCAGGAAATCCGGGCTTATTGATCTTTCTGTACGCCGGTCACAACTCTCCGGGATGTTGATGGATGAGCTTGGAATGATGACGGCTGCTTTCGATCATTTTTATTTACCTAAACTTCATCGTGCAGGTTACGTTGCTCCAAATGTTAAAGATATACCTACATCTGAGCATGCTGCGGGGGGTTATGTTATGGAACCGGAACCGGGAATTTATAATGATGTTGTGGTGCTTGATTTTAAAAGTTTGTATCCAACAATCATCCAGACTTTTAAAATAGATCCGCTTGCAAGATTACATTCAGAAAATGAAACAATAGAAACTCTTAACGGTTATAAATTTTCCGGCGCAGAGCATATTCTTCCTGATTTTATTGATGAACTTATGGAACAGCGAAGCATTGCTAAAAATAAAAACGATAAACAGCTATCCCAGGCAATTAAAATTTTAATGAACAGTTTTTATGGTGTAATGGGTTCATTCGGCTGCAGGTTTTACCACCCGCATCTTCCAACTGCAATAACCGGTACAGGGCACCGGCTTTTGTTAGGAAGTAAAGATTATCTTAAAGAAAATGGATACGAAGTTGTTTACGGCGATACTGATTCGCTGTTCATTCAACTAAAAAAAGATGAGGGAAAAGAAGCCGCACAAAACGGAATGCGGATTGCAAACGATCTTAATAATTACTGGAAAGAAAAAATTTCTGCTGAGTATGGGTTGACTTCTCATCTGGAAATTGAATTTGAAAAATATTACAGGAAGTTTATTATAACACCCGCACGCGGCAGCGAATCCGGGGCTAAGAAAAGATATGCCGGACTCGTTGTTGAATCCGCCACAGGCGGAGAGAAAGAAAAACTTGAATTTGTTGGAATGGAATTTGTTCGATCAGATTGGACACGGCTTGCAAAAGAATTCCAGGTTGAACTTTATACAAAAGTTTTTAATGATGAGGATGTTGAAGAATGGATAAAAGAAATTGTAAATAAAGTTAAAGCTGGTGAGTATGATGAAAAACTTGTTTACAGGAAAAGATTAAGAAAAGATGTTGATGATTACGTTAAAAATATTCCGCAGCATGTAAAAGCAGCACGCCTTCTTCCAGAAGCAGTAGGTACTGTTTATTATGTTATTACAAAACGCGGACCCATCCCGATTGAACTAAAACATAACGATATTGATTACCAGCACTACATAGAAAAGCAGCTAAAACCTGTTGCAGATTCAGTTCTGGTGCTGCTTGGCAAATCATTCGATTCAATTGTTCAGTCTGATCAGTTAAGTTTCTTTTAATTTTTATGGCATCATTTCTGTTATTACTTGCTCGTTTCCAAAAATTTTTTATTTTATAGTTTCACTTCAAATTAATAAGGGCAAATATTGAAAATCCAGTTTATCGGCGGTGCAAGAACCGTAACCGGCTCACAGCATTTATTATTTGTTAACGGAAAAAAAATCCTGCTTGAGTGCGGGCTCTTCCAGGGAAGAAGAAAAGATACTTACGAAAAGAATAAAAACTTTTCATACAATCCTGCAGAAATTGATGCGATGATACTCTCGCATGCACACATAGACCACAGCGGTAACATTCCAAACTTAACTTCAAACGGTTTTAAAGGAAACATTTATGCAACCGCTGCCACGGTAGAACTATGCCAGATTATGTTAAGAGATTCTGCATACCTGCAGGAACGGGATGTAGAATGGGTAAATAAAAGAAGAGCGAAAAAGAAGCAGGCAGCCAGTAGAACCGCTTTATACAATGGATGATGTGGAAAAAGCAATGGGTCAGTTTGTGGGAATGCAGTACAACAGAACGTTCGAACTATTCCCGGGTATTAAAGTTACTTTCAGGGATGCAGGACATATACTTGGTTCAGCATCTGTTTTGCTTGAAATTGAAGAAGATGACGGAAAGAAAATAAGATTAGGATTTACAGGCGATATTGGAAGACCTGAAATGCCTGTTATCCGTATGCCAGATGTTTTAAGAGATCTTGATGCGCTAATTATGGAAAGTACTTACGGTAACCGTTTACATACTCCATCGGAAGATGTTGAAGAAGAACTTGCAAAGGTTATTCGTGATTGCTGCGAAACAGGTGGTAAAATTATTATTCCTGCATTTGCTGTTGGAAGAACCCAGCTTACTTGTTTACATGCTTCATAAATTATTTGATCAGGATAGAATACCACAAGTTCCTATTTATGTAGACAGCCCAATGGCTGTTAATGCAACAGGTGTTTTCAGAAATCACCCGGAATGCCTTGGATAGAGAAGCCCACAGGGTTTTTCTTGATGAAGGAGATGATCCGTTTGGATTTACACGACTTAACATATGTTCGTTCAACTGATGGCTCGAAAGCATTAAATACCGCATACTGAAACTTCAATAATTATTTCTGCTTCAGGTATGTGCGAGGGTGGAAGAATTCTTCATCACCTAAAAAATAATATTGGCAATCCTAATAACCTTGTACTTTTTGTAGGTTATGCTGCAGGGCATACTTTAGCTCGCAGGTTAATGGATGGTAAGACGGAAGTAAATATTTTCGGTGAAAAACATAAAGTTCGTTGCAAAATTAAATCGATGGATTACTTTAGTGGTCACGCAGACCAGGGAGAATTAATCGATTATTTACGTCTAAATCCTAAAGAAAAGCTGAAAGACATATTTTTAGTTCATGGTGAAGAGGAGCAATCTCTGGTATTAAGAGAAAAATTAGTCTCAAAAGGTTACAGAAATGTGCATTTTCCGGTTCCCGGAGAAAAATTTGAGATTTAAGCATAAAAAGGGAATCTTTTTTTACTTCCCTTCATCTAATAAAATCATTATATTCGCCGGATTATTTTATGACGGTTTCATAATCTCCACTCGTCAGAGAATATCCCGATAGTTAACCAAATCAATAACCTATTTTAAGGAGTGCCGCCACTTTGAAGATAACAAAGCAATTTACCAACCGCGAAAGTAAATCATTAGATCAGTATCTTCAGGAAATTGGAAAGGTAGATCTTTTAACCCCCGATCAAGAAATTGATTTAGCAATAAAAATTAAAAAGGGTGATAAGTTAGCACAGGAAAATCTGATTAAAGCTAATTTAAGATTTGTGGTTTCGGTTGCAAAACAGTTTCAGAACCAGGGTCTTTCTCTTGGTGATTTAATTAACGAAGGAAATATCGGTTTAATAAAAGCTGCTCAGCGTTTTGATGAAACACGTGGGTTTAAATTTATCTCTTACGCAGTTTGGTGGGTAAGGCAGTCTATTATGCAGGCAATTGCCGATCAATCAAGAGTGGTTCGTCTTCCACTAAACCGTGTAGGAAATCTTACCAAGATAAGCAAAGCTTACAGAGATCTTGAGCAGGAATATGAAAGAAAACCGACTACCGATGAGCTTGCAAAGATTCTTGAAATGACAGCCGACGAAGTGGCTTATGCACTGCAGATTTCAGGGCGCCACGTTTCTATGGATGCACCTTTAAAGAGCGGTGATGAAAATAAAAACAGTTTGATGGATGTTCTTCCAAATGAACACCAACCACTGCCTGATAAAGATTTGATGAAAGAATCTCTTAAGAATGAAGTTTCAAATGTTCTTTCCACTCTTACAGAAAGAGAAGCAGAAGTAATTAAACTTTATTTTGGTATTGAAGGCGATCATTCTGCAACTCTTGAAGAGATTGGCGAAAGATTTAATCTTACAAGAGAACGAGTAAGACAGATTAAAGAAAAAGCTTTAAGAAATTTAAGACACTCGAAACGAAGCGGCAGATTAAAGACATACCTTGGATAAGAAAAAGAGTAGTTTATTTAAAAGCCCCGGTTATGCCGGGGTTTTTTGTTTTAAATAACATTTTTGTTTGTATAATATTATTTCTTTGCTATTTCTTAATCTCATAACCTGATTTCGCACTCTCAAAAAAGAATAAAACCAGCCATCACTTTATCTTCGACAATTTCACCTCACTTCACGTTATTTTAGCAACACGTAAAATTGCGGAATACCGAATGAAAAAATATTTACTGTTGTTATTACTGCCGGTTTTTATTTATCCCTCCAACCCGAATGGGGATAAAAAATTAATTCTGAAAAAGATTAATACGGAAATTAAAATTGATGGCGTGATTGATAACGTGTGGAGTTCAGCAGATTCCGTTGTAAATTTTTTCCAGCTTCAGCCTTATTATAACCAGCCGCCTTCACACAAAACAGTTGCAAAAGTTTTAACCACCGAAGATGCCATTTATTGTTTAATGGTCTGCTATCAAAACAAAGAAGATATACAGGCAGTTTCCGGCTCACTTGATGAATATACGGGTGATATTATTTCTTTTATGATCGATACTTTCAACGACCAGCAGACTGCTTATAAGTTTGCAGTAAATGCTTCGGGAGTAAGAATGGATTCACGCCTGCTGGATGATGCAAGAAACCGCGATTACAGCTGGGATGGAATCTGGTTTGCAGATTCAAAAATTTATGACTGGGGTTATGTTGTTGAAATGAAAATTCCCTACAAATCAATTAAGTATGAAAAGAATTTAACTGAGTGGGGTCTGGATTTTGACCGCTGGATTCCTGCTAAGAATGAAGATCTTTACTGGTGCGAGTACGAACAGAATGAAGGACAGAGAATCTCAAAATTCGGTAAGCTTGTGTTTGATAATTTTCAGCCAACCGCAACAGGATTGAATCTTGAAATTTATCCCGTTGGATTATTAAAGGCTAATTATACCGAAAGCGAAAAATATGCTTTTGATCCTGATGCCGGACTTGATATTTTTTACAATCCTTCACAAAAACTAACTTACCAGTTAACTGTGAATCCTGATTTTGCACAGATTGAAGCCGATCCTTTTGATTTTAACATTTCGCGTTATGAATCTTATTTTAATGAAAGAAGACCATTCTTTACCGAAGGCAACGAAGTGTTTACGCCATCTGGAAGGCAGCGAAATACAGGTTTTTACAGACCGATGGAACTATTTTATTCACGGCGCATCGGAAAACTTTTACCGGATGGAAAGAGGGTTCCTTTAATCCTGGGAACAAAAGCTTTCGGCAGAGTTGATGATTGGGAATACGGCGGTTTTGTTGCAATGACTAACAAAGTGAATTACAAAGATGATGATGAAGATTTAGTTGAACCGAGAGCGGTTTTCGGATCAGGCAGAATAAAAAAACAGGTTTTCGGAAATTCGTCTATCGGGCTGCTGTTTGTAGGCAAACAAACTGAAGACAATACTTATGGCGTTATTGATATTGATGGAGCTTTCAGAGAGTCCAACTGGCAGCTTTCTTACCAATTTGCCAGATCAATTGAAAATTCAAAAGGTGATTATGCAGGTTCAGCAGGATTAACCTTCTCAACTGATAAATGGCTTTCTTATGCACGAACCCGCGCCATCGGGAAAAACTTTGATGTGCAGCAGGTTGGTTTTGTTCCGTGGCAGGGAACGTTTGAATTTGTTTCCATAAACGGACCGATCTGGTATTACGATAAGGGTTACATAAGACAAATGCTTATGTACACGGGTCCAATCATTTATTATGAAGATGCCGATTTGTTTACTGATTACGGATGGCTGTTTGGATTTAATATGAATCTTAGGGATAACTGGGGATACGAAATAAATCTTTCATATTCAAAAAGCAAAGATGAAGGGATTGAATACAATTCTTATGAAGCAACACTCAGTTCCTGGTATAATATTTCTCCAAAGTGGGATGGAAATCTTTACGGCGGCTATACAAGAACATATAATTTTTCAAGAGAGTACCTGGCATTTTATTCCTGGCTTGGTTCATACATAAACTGGCGAGCTTTCGATTTTCTTGAACTCGGTACATCCTACGATATGTTTATAGAAGGCAATCCTGAAGGAAATATTGCCGATATAACTTACAACGCACGCCCTTTCATTTCACTTAAACCTGTTAATGATCTTAACATAAGAATTTATGTTGATAACGTTTATTCAGCCGAATCTCAACAGACTTGAAAGTATGATAGTGGGTTTATTGTTTTCCTGGAATTTCCTGCCGAAGAGCTGGGTTTATTTTGCCTTTAATGATTTCAGGGATAGAAGCGATAGATACGATCCAACGGGAAATCTATTACCAAACAAACTGCATGTAACAGACCGAGCTTCTGTACTTAAAGTAAAATATCTTTATTATTTTTGATCGTCATTCAAACACATTCGAAACTATTTCAAAAAAACCAACATAAGTTCCTATTAAGCTGCCAAGACTTGTAAGAATAAAAACCAGCAGCACTTTAAGCAGTTTATTGCTCCACCATTTAGCAGGTTTGCTAACATCACTTGCAACTGTTTGGAATTCCTTAACAACAGGCGGTTGAAAATAAACCTGTACAAAAGCTGCAACATAACCTGCACCAATTACAGGAGTTAAACTTGTAAACGGTGCTGCAAGAAATGAAACCAAAATAGTAACCGGGTGGGCAAGGGCTATAATTGCACCAAGTCCGCTTGGTATGCCGTTTGCAAGTATCCAGTACAGTGCGTTATCTCCAGCTTCCGCCAGACCTTTGTTGTAACCGATATAAATTATTGAGGCGATAATAATCGCGGGAATTCCCCATCCAATAATTTTTGCAATTGGTGAAGGGGGTGGTATTTTTTCAATCTCTGTAAGATCAATTTCCCTGTTATCTTCAATTACTTTTACAATTCCGTTAACATGCCCTGCACCTACTACAGCAACAATTTTGTTGCCTTTTGCTTCCTGCATTTTTTGTGCAAGGTATTCATCGCGTTCATCAATTATAACTTTTTTAAGCACTGGCATTGCTTTACCAAGTTCATCCATCATTTCGGAAAGAACATCTTTGCTTCTTAACTCAGCAAGTTTTTCTTCAGTAAGTTCCTGCTTTTCAAAAATTCCCGCTAATCCGCCGGTTAAAAATTTTAGCTTCTGCCAAAAACTCATCGAGTGCCATGCGCGCCTTAAAGTTATTCTTACTTCCCTATCGCACAGTTCTATAGGAAGATTAAGCTCGTTTGCGGTGTTTGCAGCTTCAAGTAATTCGGTTCCCGGTGTAACGCCAAGCTTTTCGCCAAGTTTTTTCTGGTAGGATGATAAAACAAGATTTACTAACAGCGTACTTAATTGTTTTTGGCGGATAATTGTTTTAAGATCTAAACTTTCCCATCGTTTCTTTTCAGCAAGTGCTTTGTATCGTTTTTCATCAAGTTCAATACAAACAGTATCCGGTTTTTCGTTTGTAATTACTTCCTTTACTAAATCTGCAGATTGCCGTGAAATGTGAGCAGTACCAACAATTATAAACTCACGCCCGTTTTTATTTACAATGCGTACATCTTCTGAATATTTAGATTCTGTTTTTATTTCTTCAGTCAAGGGGAATTTCCATTATGGTTAAAAAAGAGTTGCAAATTTAGGGAAAACCTGATAAAGAATTTATTTAAAATATAGTGCTCATGTGCGTGGCACATAGGAGGTGATTTGCACTTGCTTAGTTTTTCAATAACTCAAACAATGGTAAATTTAGATAGAGCATTTCTTTGCCAACCTTTTTGCTTTTAAGCAATCCTGTTCTCTCAATTTCTTTCAGATATTCAGCAGCAGTTTGTCTTTTTGCGATGCCTGCATTAACAACAAACTCTACTTTGCAATATGGTTGAGTAAATAGAAGTTCAATTAATTCTTTGGAATAAATTCTACCCGATAATTCCTGTTTCATATCTACTAAGGTTTGATCAAGTAAATTTTTTATTTCAATAATTTTGTTAACTGTAGTCTCTGCCGTAATTAAAATCCCATTGAGAACGTACGATTATCCACGGAGTCCATTCGTTCTTTTCAGTTACCGATCTCAAAAGTTGGTAATAATCATCTTTGTTTTCTATAATATAGCGACTTAAATATATTACCGGTAACTCAAGTAGTTTCTGATGCAGTAAGTAAAGTATATTGATTATTCTACCCGTTCTTCCGTTGCCATCTGTGAATGGATGGATTGACTCGAACTGGTAATGAATCACAGCAAGCTTAATTAGCGGATCAGCTTTGTCATCATTATTATTTATATATTCTTCAAGATTAAAAAGCTTATTTCTTATTACATTTTCCCCCTCCGGGGGTGTATAAATTACTTCCCCAGTAGTTGTTGTTATTTTCGTTCCTGGTGTATTACGAATTCCTGCCGTTGTTTCTTTTATTTTTTGAAATATGCTAATGAATAGATTTGTAGTTAACAGGTTTTTTTTCTTTAACTTATTGCACCCTTCCCATAAAGCTTCTTTATAGCGTAATACTTCTTTGGTCTGTGAGTCAGATTCCTTGGCTTTTGATGCAAACGCTTCAAATAATTGATCGTTTGTAGTTAACACATTTTCTATTTCTGAACTTGATCTTGCTTCTTGCAAAGGTAGGGTATTTATTAATATCGATTGGTTCGGAATTGTTTTTGCCATTCCCTTCAGCTCAGCCAATGCCTTATTTGCACCTATTGCTCTTTTTAAAATTTTACTATTTTCAAGTTCAACTTTAGGCGGGAGAAGAGGAAGATCGTTGTATGGTTTGTCTCGATTAAACATTTTTCAGCTTTTTTTGCTAAAATTTAGTTAAAATTATCGACACATCCAAGAAACGTGTCGAAATATTGTAAAAATATCGACACGTTATTAAAACGTGTCGATTTCATCGACATATAGAAATAGAAAGTGTCTGGCAGGTGAGCATGTTCAACTTTTCATTCTTTTAAAAAAGATTTTATGAAATTTTCTAACAACCCATATAACTAAGAGCAGTACAAGTAAAAAAGCTACTACTGGGAGTAATATCGCAAGAGTAGAAAGTGAAAATGAAGCGCCGGCTTCGGTTGTTGATAAAACAGGATTTGCAATTCCTCCGGTTGTTGTTGATGAAGTTAATCTTAACAAACCTGTTGAATGTTGAATTGTACCGGCTAATCCACCACCTGCAATTATTGCAAGCGACCATTTTAGCAAAGGTGAAAAATCGGCGAGAACAGAACCCATTACTCAATGCACCCGCAATTATTGAAACAGGTCCGGCAACTGGTATCTAAAAGATTATCGAACCATGGAAAAAAGTATGCAACAATTTCCAGCAGCGATGCAAAACCAAATGCAATCAGAGCAGGATAAGTGCCAATCCAATCAAATCCTGAGGAAAGGTTTACAAATCCTAAGAGTGAAAAAATGCTTAAGACTAAAAACGGAACAAAAATTCTAAATCCAACAGAAGCACTTAATCCTATTCCAATAATAAGCGATAAAATAAGTTCGCTATCCATATATTGTTTAAAATGGTTAGCCCGATTTGTTATTCAACCGGGCCAACCAAATATATTTCTTCCTATTAAGGATTAGGAATTTTTATCTTCTGTCCAACATTTATCGCATCAGGATTTGAAAGCTGATCTGTGTTGGCATTAAAAATCTTCATATACTGATTTGCATCTTTATAATACTTTTTAGAGATTTTGCTTAAACTTTCTCCACTCTCAACGGTGTGAACGTGGAAAAAATCAGAATTAGCAACAGAAATATTAGCTTTAATATCAGAATACTGCTTCGCCGCCAATTTCTTTAATTTTATCCCAGACACAATTTTTTTCGTATGGTGTATTTGTTGTTCCGGATAATTTCAAAGCGCCTTCTTCTTCGGCAACTTTTATTTCTTTCATATTGAGTTCTTGTGCCAAGGCAAGCACCTGGCTGTATTTAACTTGTAGTGACATTTATATTTTCCTTTTTTATGATTATTAAACAAAATACTATTTTACCGGGAATGCTAATTTTAAGCACAACCCTGTAACTGGTTATCTTACCACCTTCAACAGAGGCAAGATGTTTTACTACTTCAAAACCAGTTATTCCTTTTACGGATTTTGAAGCTTTTGCTAATGCCTGCTTAACAGCATTATCAAAACTTTTAGATGAGATTCCTATAATCTCGATAACTTTTAACTGCGCCTTCACTTATATGAGACATTATGTTTACTCCTTATTATTAGTTGTGAAATTATTAATTAAATTTTTCCTGAAGCAATTTCGTTAAGCTTTTTAATTCTTTCCTCAACAGGAGGATGCGATGCAAACAATTTTTTAAGCCCGCCGCCCAAAAATGGGTTTACAATAAACAGGTTTGAATGTGCAGGATTTCCGTTTTGTAATGGATTGCGAGCAACTCCATTATGCAGTTTTGCCAATGCACTTGCCAATCCTAAAGGTTTCCCGCTAAGTTCGGCTCCGCCTTTATCAGCAGCAAATTCCCGAACTCTGGAAATAGTCATCCGAACAAACATTGCTACCAAAGGTGCAAGAATTAAAACGGGAATCATCAGCAATGGATTTGATCTTCTTGATCCTCTTGCACTTATCATTGCAAATTGAGATAACATTGTTATTGCACCTGCAAGTGTTGCTGCAATTGTTCCTGTAAGCATATCACGGTTTTTAACATGAGTTAATTCGTGAGCCATCACTCCTGCAAGCTCATCATCATTTAAAATGTTAAGTATTCCCTGTGTTGCGGCAACTGCTGCATGTTTAGGATTTCTTCCGGTTGCAAAAGCATTAGGTGATTCCTGCGGAATAACATAAACTTTTGGCATCGGTAAACCGGATTTTGGAATAAGTTCCTGAACAACCCTGTATAATCTGTTTTGCGGTGAAGTTACTTCCTGCGCACGGTATCTTTTAAGAACCATTTTAGCAGAAAACCAATAAGCAAAAAAGTTTGTTCCGGCTGCAACAATAAAAGCTATTATTGCACCCTCTTTTCCTCCTAAAAGTCCGCCAACAAAAACAAAAAATACAGTTAGCATCGTCATCAAAAAGAATGTTTTAAAATTATTTTTCATTCTTTTTCTCCCGGCTTATTTGTTTCCGCCCAGCAAACCACCTAACAGACCAGATAAAGGATTTGATGATTTGGATTTTCCGCCTAATCCACCCATAATTAATCCGGCAACATCATCTAAAACAGAACCATCTCCATCCTGGTCAAGCAAACCAGCTAAACCGCTTGAACCGGTTCCACTGTCTCTTTTTTTCGTAAGGAATCCTAAAAGAACCGGGGCAAGCATTGGAATTAGTTTAGCTACGATACCCGAATCAACACCACTTAAGTTTTTTGATAACAGGTTGGTTGCATCTGAGCCAGCGTTACCAAGCAATCCGCCTAAATTCGGATCGGTTGTTTTGTCATCAAGCTTTTGTTGAAAAAGACCATCCAAATTACCAAGCACGGAAGGATCGCCATATTTATTAAGTATATGATCCACACGCTCCTGCCCGCCTCTTTCATCTTTTTGTTTTTTTAATCCGCCCAATATCATCGGGGCAATTACCGGAAGCAGCTGTGAAATTGTTCCTTGGTCGATGTTAGTTTTTTCAGACATTTTCTGGGATACTTCGGAACCCATTGAGCCCATAAATTCTTCTATTAAATTTCCCATTTAATATTCTCCTTTATAATTATATTATTATTAGTAAGTGTTTAGCTAAAGTGGATAATCAAAAAATGACTTGCGGGAGCTAAATTCAGGAAAGAAAACAATCCTCACTTGTAACTAAAAATAAATATAAAGAATTCAAATGAAAAAGTAAAAGCTATATGAGGAAGGGATTTAGTAAAGAATTGCTAATCGTGTAAAAACGTTTTGAAATCAAGCTGGTTTTCAAATAAAAATACCTCTCCCCTAGGGGAGAGGTATTAAAGAGAGATTATTAATTATACATTTTCTCTAATTCGTAAATAGGTTTTATATCAACCGGCAAATACGTTTAGTTTTTCCTGCAATAATTTTAAGCGAGGGAGAAAGGACAACATATTTTGCAATTAAATCTTTTGCTGCCTGGTAATCTCCTTTTGCCTGAATCATTAATACCTTAGTGGCAAGTTCTTTAAGTGCGGGGCCCACCTTTTCAAAATTAACCTTTACTTTTTCGGTTTCTTCATTAAATTCAAAGCCACCTTTTTCTATTAAGAAGTTGTATATAATCGCTTCCCCGCCGCCGTGTGCTTCATTTATTCCAAATCTTGTTGAACGGAAAACTCCAGCCAAAGCTGTTACCCAGATTTCATTTTCAAATGATTCGGGGAACACACCTTTTTCAATCATAAAAATGTTGTTATACATTCCAAGAATATCGGCTTTACATTCTTCTAATGTTGAATAAGTTTCTTTAAGTTCTTTTTTTACTTCGGTATCTTTTCCATCCACAGTTATAAAACCGGGACCAATACCATGGGACATTTCGTGCATAAGTGTATGTGTAAAGAATGAATTGAAAGTGACGTATTCTAGTTGTTCAGGTTCCAAAATAATTTCTGCAATTGGCTTTAGAAGTTTTTCAAATTTTGCTTCCGATACATTTTTAAGCATAACCTTTTTTGAGCCTTTTACTTTGCGAACTCTTTCATCATTAGGAAGATTAAAGGCAAGAGTTTGTACGCCTGCTTTTGTGTCGCCTGCTGTATAAATTTCGTTCACAACAGCTAATGGTGATTCGGAGCCTCGTTCGAAATTTTTATGTTCATCCGGAATGGGGAGATGAATTTCCATATCTCTCAAATAACTTTTGAACACCTCCAGTTTTTCACTTTCTTCTTTATCTCTTATTGTTAAGAAACATTCAAAAGCAGCTTTGAAATTAAAGAGTCCATCTTCGTAAACTTCATACGGACCAATTACAATTTCTATATCGTGATCTTTCAAATCCATCCATTTCATATCACTTTCAAAATAATCGTTATTCTGGAAAGCAACAGCGCGGGTGGTTAAATAATCTTTTAATGATTTATTATCAGCATACCCGGCAGCATCAAGGAGAAGTTTTGCAGCTTCATCTAATTTTGCTTTATAATATTCGCTGTAAGGAATTGCAACAAGATTTTCTCCATCTCTTCTTATAACTGTAAACTCAGAGGTAAATGCTTTTTCATCTTCAGGATGATCATCAATCCACTGTTCAAATTCTTCTTTCGTCATATCTTCGGGATAGTAATTTGCTCCCAGCGGTTTTTTATCTGTTCCATAAAATGGGGCATCGTGTTCCAATCTATCAAACGGACTAAACATAATATTAAACAGTTCAAGCTGGTATTTAGCTTCCTCTGTATCCTGCACCATAAGATCGGTTTTTATCTCGTTGTTTTTTGAATAAACCTGTTCGAGGAAAAGTTCATCCATAATTTTTGCAGCACGGTAAAGTTTTTCCACAACAATTTTCTGTCTTTCATCTAAATTACTTGCATCATATTTAAGCTCTGTTGGAGCAAACTTTGCAATTTTCTCTTTTAACATTTCCGTTCCTTCAGTCTCTTGTGTAACTCCCTCGCCCGTCTCTTCGGTTTTCTGCCCGCACCCCACAAATAACAAATGAAAATATAAATAGTGTTATTAATAAGTACTTCATTTGTCTCACCTTTTCTAATTGGATTTAATAAAATGATAAATTTCGTATTAAGCGAATAGAAATATAAGAAGAATTGTAATTTTAGATACGGTATTTCTCCACCCATCAAAAATATTAAGTAACTAATTGTTATTCTCCTTAATTTTACAAATCAATTTTATTACACTGAACAAAAATAGGTGGAACTATGAAACAACTTTTAATTTTAATTCTTCTTACCGGAATTATTTCAACCGGTTTAGCACAAACTATTGAGAGAAAAGATGTTGCAGATAAATATAAATGGAATCTTGCAGACATCTATCCAACAGTTGAAGCATGGCAGGCAGATGTTGATATGCTTAACACAGAAGTTGAAAAACTTGCAGAGTTTAAGGGGAAGCTTGGCGAAAGCTCTGAGAGCCTTCTGAAAGCAATGCAAACAGGTAACGATCTTGTTAAAACTCTCTGGCAAGCATGGGTTTACGCTGGCAACCTGAGAAATGAAAATCTTAACATATCAGAGAACCAGGCATTGATGCAGCAGATGAGAGCGCTTGGTACAAAGTTTGGCGAAGTTACTGCTTTTATGGAACCTGAAATACTTGAAATCCCAAAAGAAAAAATTGATCAGTTCTTTAACGAGCAGCCGGAACTTAAAAATGATTTCGATATGTATATCGATAATATTCAGCGGCTCCGCGATCATACTTTAACTGAAGCTGAAGAGAAAATTCTTGCAAGTTTTGGTTTGATTGCCGGAAACCAGAATGAAGTTTACGGAATATTTAATAATGCTGAAAAACCTTTTCCAAAAGTTACTCTTTCAACGGGAGAAGAAGTTGAATTAACTCCATCAGCATATACAAGATATCGTACAGCGGAAAATAGAGAGGATAGAGAAATAGTAATGAAAGCATTGTTTGAAAGCTACGGTGATTTCAAAAATATGCTTGGTGCAAACCTTGGCGGACAAGGTTAAAAAAGATTGGGTTTACGCAAAAAACAGAAAATATTCCTCATCGCTTGAAGCTGCTTTAAATTCAGATAATCTTCCTGTTTCAGTTTACACTACTTTAATTGAACAGGTAAACAATAACCTTCCAACTCTTCATCGTCTTTCGATTTGAAGAAAAGAATGCTTGGTGTTGGATGAACTTCATTACTATGATCTTTATGTGCCCTTGTTGAAAAAGTTGATATGAGCTTTACAGTTGAAGAAGGACAAAAAGTTTTGCTTGATGCTTTAAAACCCTTGGTGAACGAATATGTTACAGTTCTTCAAAAATCTTACGATGACAGGTGGATTGATTATATGCCAACAGTTGGAAAGAGAAGCGGAGCTTACTCAACGGTGGTGCTTACGATGTGCATCCTTACATATTGATGAACTGGACAGATGATTTTGAATCTGTTTCAACACTTGCACACGAGCTTGGGCACACAATGCACAGTTATTTTTCAAACAAAACCCAGCCATTTGCAAAATCAGATTATGCTACTTTTGTTGCAGAGATAGCTTCAACTGTGAATGAAAATCTTTTAAACAATTACATGGTTAAAAATGCAAAAACTGATGAAGAGAAACTTTACATTCTTGGCAGTTACCTTGAACTTTTAAGAACAACTATTTTCCGCCAAACATCCTTTGCTGAGTTTGAATGGGAAATTCACAAAAGAGTTGAAGCCGGGAACTCCTATGACCGGCGAGAGATATGTGCGACATCTATTTTGATATTGTTAAAAGATATTATGGACACGATGCTGGACATTGTGTGGTTGATGATTACATTCAGTATGAATGGTCTTACATTCCTCACTTTTTAGGATACAATTACTATGTTTTCCAGTATGCAACTTCACTTATTTACGGAACAGCTCTCGTTGAAAAGATGATTGAGGAAGGACAACCTGCAGTTGATGCATATTATAATATTCTTAAAGGCGGCGGATCAAAATATTCTCCTGAATTAATCAAGGATGCAGGAATTGATCCAATGTCTCCCGAACCTGTTGCACTAACTATGAAAAAGATGAATAGTGTTATGGACCAGATGGAAGAGATATTGGATAAGATGGGTAAGTAAATTATATTTTATAGAGGCGTATTTTGATACGCCTCTTTTCTATTTTTCAGTTTTCCGATCACATTACTGCTCACTAAATTGTAACTTATTTCATTCAAAAACGCTATTATTGTTCATTTGTTACAATTTTGTGATACATTTTGCTTTCCCCTTTCATAAATTGAATTGAATTCTTATAATGTTAGCTAAAAACTGAGGTGCTCAGATGAAACGAATTATCTTAATACTGATAATATTCATATCAATGTTCTCTTTTGCACAGGAGGAAAGAAAAGTTCTTGTTGAAATTTTTACCAACTCACACTGCCCGCTTTGCCCTGCTGCACATAATGTTCTTGATAATTATCTTGACCGGGCCAAATGGTGATAAGATAAGTTACATTTATTACCACATGGTTTATCCTTATTCAGATGACTCCTTTATCTGGAAAGCCAGGAAGGCTCGGATGCAAGGGATAATTATTATAATCCAGTTCAAGCAACACCACAGGGCTGGTTTGATGGAACACATCAGGGAAGTCTACAAGCGGATGGGCAGCAATCTGGATAACTTAGTTACAACAGAAAGCCCTTTAAAAATTATTCTAAGTGGAACAAGAAACACAACTCAGTTTAATATAAATGCGCAGATTAACCAGAACAGGTAATATAGCTGATAATGATCTTGTAATTCATTTTGTTGTTGTTGAAGATTTGTATTATGACGGGAGAAACAGTGTTTCGAATCACAAACATGTAATGAGAAAAATGCTACCAACACCAAGCGGACAATCATTTTCAATCAATTTAAATGAAACAAAAGATATTGAACAAACAATTGATATTGACCCACTCTGGGATAGGGACAGTCTTAGTATAGTAGTATTCGTACAAAGTACAGGATCAAAGACTGTTTACCAATCAGAAACTATTAGCTATAACGATTTGACTGACTGCAGGTGTTGAATGATAATGAATTAAATCCAACTGAGTTTATTCTTGAACAGAATTATCCCAATCCATTTAATCCTTCAACATCAATCAACTATTCCATTCCTGTTTCTTCGTTTATATCATTAAGGATTTATAATGTTCTGGGAAAAGAAATTGCCACTTTGGTTAACGAAGAAAAACCTGCCGGAAGTTATGAGGTGAATTTTAGCGCGGAAGATTTAACCAGCGGAATTTATTTCTACAAGCTACAAGCGGGTGATCCCGAATCAAGTTCGGGACAGGGCTTTGTTGAAACTAAGAAGATGGTTTTGATGAAATAGCAACTACTTTTGATTTAAGTGTGAGTCTGTCACGATTAAGCTTTGACAGTCTTTTATTTTCTCCTCACAAAATACGCTTCATATCCCTGAAGTGTTATTTAAAAAACTCCTTTTCTTCTTTTACTATTAACCCAAATTGTGTTATTATTACCTATCATATTTAAGGTAAAAGGATATGGATAATGTTCAATTAATAACCGTGTTGCTAGTTATCGGTGGTGGGATAATAATATGTTTTCCTGTCTATTACACTTTTAAATTACTGAGATTTATTAAAACAAGTAAATACATCTCTTACTGGAAGTTTCTTTTAAGTTTAATGGTTTTCTTCTGCCTATCTTATTTTGTTGTAGCCGGTATAATTATTTCAGGCGATGTAAGTTTCGTTTATGCACTTACCGGCCTAATCTTTTTCTATGTTGCATTTTTCGTTTATCTAACAGTATGGACCGGGAAAAATACAATAGAAGACCTGTTGAATACAACCGTTTCCAAAAATTATGTTGAGAACATAATAAAATCTATGGCAGACACTCTTATTGTAATAAATGCAGATAAGAATGCAACAATCAAAACAATAAATAATGCTGCGGTAAATTTACTTGGTTATGAAAGGCCAGAATTAGTTGGTAGTTCGATTGATAGTATTCTAGATAGTTCAACTTTAGAATCAGTTAAAAAGGAAACCATTAGTGATTCTAAGCAATTATCAAAAGTTGAAACTAACTATAGAACAAAGTCAGGAGAAGAAATTCCGGTTAGTATTTCGGCAACTGTTTTAAAAAACGCACATGGTGAAATTGAGGGCGCTATTTATGTTGCGCGGGATATAAGGCAACAGAAAGAAGCTGAACAAAAAATTAAAGAATATGTTGAACAGTTAAAACAACTGAATGCAAACAAGGACAGGTTTTTTTCAATTATTGCTCACGATCTTCGCAACCCGTTTACAGCAGTACTGGGCTTTTCAGATATTTTGGCAAAGGATGCTGACAAAATGGATGGGGAAACAATAAAAGAGTTTTCATCTAATCTCTATTCTCAATCTAAAGCCATTTACGATTTATTGGAAAACCTGCTCGAATGGGCCCGCATACAAACCGGAAGTGTGAAATTTAATCCCGTAAACATCGATTTAAATAGATTTGTAAATGAAGCAACTGGTATTTACAGTAGTCTAGTAAACCAGAAGAAGGTTGATCTGAATATTAACTGTGATCCCGGAATTAAAGTATTTGCAGATGAAAATATGCTATCCACCGTTTTTAGAAATTTAACCTCCAACGCAATCAAGTTTACAAACGAAGGCGGAAGTATTTTAATTGATGCAAAGGAGATTGATGATAAATTTGTTGAAGTCTCAGTTAGGGATAACGGGGTTGGAATTCCTTTAGATGACCAGGAAAAACTGTTCAAAATAGATGAGCATCTTTCAACTAGGGGGACTAGTAACGAGGAAGGTACAGGTTTGGGTTTAATTCTTTGTAAAGACCTGGTTAATAAAAACGGCGGGAAAATTAATATGGAAAGCGAGGCGGGAAAGGGAACAACTTTTAAATTTACTGTCCCAAAATCAAGTTGAGTAACAATGATGTTTTATTGTATGGGGAATAAAATACAGCGTGTGTTCATTCATCAAATAATTTAAATCTTATCCTCAAAACACCATCATTAAAACTTGTAGAGTTTATGTTAAACCTTCCTATCTCTTTTGTGTGCGCAACATGTAGACCGCTGCAGGGGCAGGTATCGTAATCACCTATTTTAATAATTCTTATTTTATCTCCTGAATCATCAGGTAATTTTGCAAGATTAAATTTTTCTTCTGCATCTTCCCTTGTTAATAAACTCTTCTACAACCTGCAGGTCCCTTTGGATTATGTTGTTAACTTTCAGGTTTATTTCTTCAATTTCATTTTCTGTAAGATTTCTTTCAAAATGATAATCGCATTTGGATTTTTTCTTTTCAATATGGTTGCTGAATGATCTTCCGCAGCCAAACATCCTTACCATTGTTTGGTTAAGTATATGTTCCGCAGAATGCATTTGAGGGTGGTACTGTTTATTTGATTTTATGTTCATACAATTTTTTGTTTATGTTTCAACAAATAATTATCAGTTACAATTTATATAAATTAATACTCTTACTATTGTCCTTTGTATTAATTTATTGATATACTCGCATCTAAATTATAAAGGTAAAAACATGAGCACAAAAAGAATTAAAATATTTAACTACTTAATACCCGGTATAGTTTTCTCTCTGGGAATAGTTTTTATCATTAGCAGTCTTTTTTTTGCAGGGAATGATCCTGCAGAAGATTTTCCACAGGGCTATCGTATTATCACTCCTGAAGTTCCCGGTTACCTTGTATTTGCAGGCGAAAGAGTTCCAACAGAAAATTATGAAGTTTATGAAAGAATTGATAGGGAATTTATTGTAAACACATATTGGCATTCTGCAACTTTGCTGGCAATTAAAAAAGCCAACAGGTGGTTCCCGGTTATAGAACCCATCCTTAAAGCAAATAATATCCCGGATGATTTTAAATACCTTTGTGTTGCCGAAAGTTATTTAAGCAACGTAATTTCTCCAGCCGGCGCAACCGGTTTCTGGCAGTTTATGAAGGAGACCGGGAAGAAATACGGGCTTGAAATAAGAAACGAGGTTGATGAACGATATAACCTGGAAAAATCTACAATTGCTGCTTGTAATTATCTTAAAGATGCTTACGAAATGTTCGGAACGTGGACAATGGCTGCTGCTTCGTATAATATGGGTACAAATGGAGCTGGAAACCAGATGCAAAGACAAAAAACTAACAATTACTACAATCTTGTTCTGAATGAAGAAACTTCGCGTTACATGGCGCGTATTGTTGCACTAAAATATGTTATGCAAAATCCAACAAAATATGGTTTTGATCTGAAACCTGATGAATTATATCATCCTTTAAAATATTACGAGGTAAATCTTGATAGTTCTGTAACTGATTTTGCAGACTTTGCGGCACTTTATAATATCAACTATAAAATTCTTAAAATGTACAATCCCTGGCTGAGGGATAATTACCTTAACAATGATGGGGGAAAGAACTACAAAATAAAATTACCTGAGAAAGGAAGCATAGAAATAATCAATTAGAAAATTGAATTAATATTCAAGCAGATTATCTAGCTGATTGCTTATAGTTTTATTCTGATTATTATTAATCAGATAGAGGATCAATCGTACCGGTACTGTTGCCGGGGTGCAGCCATAATACTAGCGAAGATGTATCACCATAAAAATTTACTATCCAGTCTGCAGTGTTGGTAAAGTTTGTATCCAAAGATTTACCCGGTAGAAGAAACATATCAATCTTTGATTCAGGGTTTGCAGATCTGAAAGAAGTTACATCACTCCTTGAAAGCATTTGGTTTAACACCTGCGGGCTGTCATCGTAAACCGCGGAAGCGCTAATCGAAACTGTTGCCAGCGTGCCAAATACAGTTTCCATAATATTTTTGGCAGTATTATTTTTAATAAAGGAAAGCATTGTATTGAAATTTACCGGGGATTTGATAGGATCTGAACCAATAACCGGTACATAAAACTGGTTCGCTTCAGGTGGGTTTGCCAAAGCAACAGAATCAGATTGAACAACATAAACAAATGCACTTACCGAGCTGGTATTAAGCAGGTCTATTTTACCTTCGGTATCTACTTCTCTTCCATAAATTGCTGATAGTTCCGCATCAGAAGCAAAATTGCTTTTGGCAGTGTTAATAACTGCACCAATTTTTTCTTTTGCAGTTATTTTTTCAACAGCTATCTCATTTACTAATTCATCAACATTGCAGGAAAGTAGAATGAAAACAATAAATGCCAGTAATGTGATATATTGTCTTTCTCATAAATTTCTCTCAGGATTTTTATAAATTATTTCTGATAATTGAGTTCAATTTCGATGCCAGTAACTCTTCTCTAAATCATTACAATATCTTAAGAAAACTTAGCTAACACTATAATAACCAAAGGTTAAAATGTCCTCTTAATTAAACTTAAGTGTAAAAATTTATTCGGGCAATGCAGAGATTTGGTGGTAAAATAGTATCAGTTGGCTGATTGGGAATCGGGAAAGAGAATTACCTGTTCTACCTCCCGCAACAAACTCGGTATGTGAAGATTCAACTTTATGCTTTTGTATAAAACCTCCCAGCAGTATCCCGATAGCATCAATGAGGTTTTCTCCTCATTAAGAAATGGACCTTCATCTAATTCGGGTTTTTCTTCAGTATAACCTACTTCAACTTTACCAACCGCTCCATTTTCGTTAACAATATCTGCGCTTAGCATCCATTTGGTTTCTTTCCAGTTATCCGAATTAATGGTCCAGCCGTTACACGTTAATCGTGCGCATGTTATTTTGGGATACTGCCAGGAGGATAGGAGGCAATTTAATTCTTTTGACCTCTCACCTGGTAAAATATTTTTTGATACCTTTTCCAACTCAACCTTATTTAATTAATGATACAATCCCGATGGATTAATAAAACGGTTAATTAAACTTTGCTTGTTCGCTTGCCAGGTTGTTAATCACTTCCTCAACTTTTTCAAATTCGTCGGACTTACTAAAGAAATAATCCCCGCCAAGCTGGTAGCATTTATTTTTGTATTGCTCTTGAGGAAAATTAGTGAGCACCAGCACTATAGTTGAAGGTTGGGTTCTTCTTTATTTTTTTAAGTACTTCAATTCCACTTTCACCGGGAATTCTGATATCCAGTGTAACAACATCCGGTTTCAGTTTATTTACCATGTGTATTGCTTCGATAGAATTAGTGGCTTCACCAGCAATTTCCACCCCGGTAATACCGGATAGCATTTCGACAATTCTATCTCTAACAACAATAGAATCATCTACAATTAGTATTTTCACAATCAGATGTCTCCTAAAGAGAATAAAAAGATGATTGTGTAGATAGATAGATAGTATCATTTCTCCAAAAGTTCGGAACATTGCCGGTGTTTAGAAAATCAGAATAAGTAAAACCGCTTGGTGCATAATTCGGGAAAGTCCATCTTGCTGCTGTAATATCAACTCCCTGTGCATTGAGCACACCGGAATATAATATCAGAAGTGATAGAATGATCAGATATAAGTACGTTGATTTCCATGCTTGTATGCTCATTAGTATCTCCTTATCCATCTCCAAACGTATGTTAATCCGGATGTTCCGGATGCTGGTCTGTGCACTATTACTTTATAAAGAACAGACTATAGACCTAAGTCTATAGTCTGTTAGATGCTCCCCTGCCCTGAGATCAACTCAGGTCTCACATTTAACTTAAGAACTAAATAGGATAACGGGTATAGGAGAGTAACTGATTTTTTTGTAGTGAGAACTCTTACAAATATTTGATATACTTAACAATTGCTGTGGTGTGGGCGTTAAAACCAGTTTACGCTAAAAAACTATCTTATCAATTTATTCTGAATAGCATAAAGGGTTAGTTCCGTTCTGCTTTTCATGCCCATTTTATCATATATTCTGGATCTGTAGGTGCTTACAGTTTTAACGCTTAAAGAAAGTTCATCTGCGATATTCGTAATTGTCTTGCCAACAGCTATCATTGCAAATACTTCATATTCTCTATCAGATAGAAGTTCGTGTGGTAGTTTATCGCCAAAATTATCTACTAACTTATCCGCAATCGATTGGGTAATATATTTATGACCGGAAAGAATTTTTTGAATTGCCTTTACCAGTTCTTCCGGCGCACTGTCCTTTGTAATATAGCCGGAAGCCCCACCCTTAAGTGCTCTTAATGCATATTGTTCCTCGGGGTGAATGCTAAGAATTAATACAGGCAGCTTTGGTTTACGATCTTTAATTTCTTTAAGTGCCTGTAAACCGCTTTGTCCGGGCATGGAAATATCCAGTACTACAAAATCAAAACTATCATTTGTTATTCTTTCAATTAACGCCGGACCGTTATCAACTTCTTCAACTACTTTTACGCCGGACATTTCCATAAGTATCTGTTTTAGTCCTTTACGCACAACAGCATGGTCGTCGGCTATAATAATTTTCATTGAATCTTACCCAGTCATAAATTCTAATTCGAGCTTATCAGCCGAATATTAAATTTAGAAAAAGTTTTAACATTATCTACACACCGTGAAAATGATAAGTGGAAAGATAGCAGGAAGATAGTTGTATTATATTTCATTTACAATCGACGGTGGGCTAAAGGAAATATTATGTGAAGTGAAATTCTAACTTTCCGTCTGTAATAATTAAAAAGATAGCAGCAATCATTTTTCAAAACTAAATCCAGCCGGATTTCTGAATGAAAGCAAATATTTAAATCCGATTATCAGGCTTTTCCTATTGGAATATAAACTCTAACAGCGGTACCGCCTTCTGCTGCCCTGGAAATTGTTAGCTTACCTCTAAAAACAGATACCCTTTCATTCATTCCTATTAAACCGAGTGATTTTGAACTGTTAATTTGTTCTTCACTAATTCCAACGCCGTTATCACTTATTTCCACTAGAAAAAAATCGTCCGCTCTCCTAATAGTCACTGTAACTTTGGTTGCCTGTGAATGCCTTGCAATGTTTGTAAGTGATTCCTGGAATATCCTGAAAACAGCAATTGAAATATCGTCCTCAACAGTAAACTCATCAACAAAGATTTCAAAGTTGCACTCAATACCTGACCTGTTCTGGAATTCTTTCGTCTGCCATTCAATAGCAGAAACCAACCCAAGATCATCCAGTATACCGGGTCTTAGCTCTGTTGCAATTCGTTTAACAGTTTGGATTGTTGAATCGGTTAATCCAAGCATAACATCCATTTTGGATGCTCTCATCTCTTCAGTCATCCCGGAATTTTTTTTCATCCAGGCAATATCCATCTTTAAAGCTGTTAAAGTCTGTCCGAGATCATCGTGAATTTCTCTCGCTACAGTTGCGCGTTCCTCTTCTCTTATCATCTGCAAGCTCTCTGCGAGACTCCTGAGCTGGTTATGTGAATCTCTTAATTTTTTTTCTGCTTTCTTGCGTCGGTGATATCGTCAATCAAAGAAGCTACACCAATTACTGTTCCCAGCAAGATCAGTTATAGCAACGTTATACCAGTCACATAAAATTCTTTTACCATTTTTAGTAATATTATTCATTTACACTTCTATTCCCGCCGGTTTGAGTCAAAAGGTTCTTGAAAACCTCATCAATCTGGCCTTGGATCTCCAAGGGGACAATTAATTTGTATGGGTGCTTTCCAAGAGCTTCTTCTTTACTGTAACCAAAAATTTTCTCTGCTGATAAATTCCATTCAATTACTTTAAAATCAACATCCCAAAAAATTGCACCAAGTGGAGTATTATTCATATGACTAGAAAGACGTTGCCGACTCTCTTTAAGCTTGTTCTCAGCCTGCTTTCGCTCGGTGATGTCCGTAATGAATCCCTCAAGTGAGATGACATCATTTTCCTCTCCGTAAATAGCCTGACCTTGTTCCCAGACCCATTTTTCCGCTCCGCTGGCAGTAGTAATTCGATAGTTCAACTGAAAGGGCTGCTTCATCTCAATTGCATCTTGAACTTTATCCCAGACCATCTGGCGATCCTCAGGGTGGATTAGATCTGCATAGGAAACCTTGGAATTATCAATCAATTCTTCGGTATAGTAGCCGGTTAAGGAATAACAGCCATCACTGATAAATTCCATTGTCCAATCAGGATCATTTTTGCATTTATACGCCATACCGGGCAAGTTGCTCATCAAGGTTGCCAGGCGTCGTTCGCTTTCCTGTATCAATTCTTCCGCCTGCTTGCGTTCGCTTATGTCAACAACAATACCCCTCAAGCCAACTGGTTTATTATCTTTAATAACAGGGCTTGAGTATATCAAGACTGGAAAGGTTGAACCATCTTTTTTAATCAGGGAATATTCAGAGTTTTCCACAGGTTTTCCTGTCATTATGTTCTTCATGTTTTCTTTAGCTCTATCTCTATCTTCCGGTATTACGTTATTCAGCACATTAAAATTATTAATCAATTCATCTTCTGAGTATCCAAAAACTAAACTTGCCTGCTTGTTAGAAAAAGTAAGGTTTGCATTTAAATCAGTTTCATAAACGATTTGCGGTAATAGATCTGCCATTTCTCTGAATTTTTGTTCACTCTCGCGAAGAGCTTCCTCTGCCAGCTTGCGCTCGGTGATATCTTCACATGTACCTAAAACCCCATATATATTGCCGTACTATTCAAGAGTGGAATTTTAGAAGTTCTAAGCCAGATGGTTTTCCCTTCAGGTGTTGACTGGGGTTCTTCATAATTGATTTTCGGCTGTCCGCTTTCTATAACAAATTTATCATCGCTACGATACAATTCAGCTTGCTCAGCCCATCCCATATTATAATCATTATCACCAATCACTTCTTCAGGATTGCTTCTTCCAGCATCTCTGGCAAATAACTGGTCACATCCCAAATAAACACCGTCAAGGTCTTTCCAAAATACCCTTACTGGAATTGTGTTAAGAACATGGCTCAACATTGTTTTTGATTCAATTAATGCTTCCTCTGCCTGCTTGCGCTCGGTTATATCAATACCTGAAGTAAGTAAATATGGTTTATCCTGTATTGTAATAATTTCTCCGGATATTAGTGAATCTCTTATTTCCCCTGACTTAGTTCTAATTTTTATTTCAAGGTTAGAAACTCTTTTATCCTCCTTCATTTTTTTAATGTAATTTCCACGATCTTCAATATTTGCCCATAAGTTTAAATCAAAAACACTTTTACCCATTATTTCCTGTTTCGAATACATAATTAATTTTTCGAAACTTTTATTTATATCAACTACTTTTCCGGACTCAATTTCAGAAATGATCATAGGGCTGGGACTTGAATTAAATGTTTTGCTAAATTTTTCTTCACTTTCCAGACGAGCCAGCTCTGTTTGTCTACGAGCAGTTATATCCTCAACAATTCCCTGATAATGTGTTATATTATTTTTTTCATCTCGTCGAATGTAAGTTTTATCCTCCACCCATTTTATCTTACCGGATTTTGTAACAATGCGATAAGGTTCATGTGAAAATCTATCCGTGCCCTCTTCTGAGCTATATTTTGTTACTTCATTTTCAACTCTTTCCAATATCTTCCGGATGAATTAATTTTGAATACCTAACTTTCCCGGACATAAATTCTTCAGCAGTGTATTCGAATAAATCCACAACATTTTCTGATACATATTCAACCGGCCAGCCTTCTTCGTTTTTCCACAAAAAGGGAACGGCTGGACTTTTGTTAATTATATCATATGCTTCTTTTAATGCTTCTTCAGCTTCTTTTTGAGCCGTGATTTCTCTTGCAATACCTTCAATTGCTATAAATTCACCTTTCTCGTTGAAAATGGGAATAGCCCTGTCTTCAGTCCAAATAATTTTGCCATCTTTCCTAATCCATCTTACCTGGTGGGGGCCTTCAGGTATGATTCCCTTATAAAGTCCATCGAGTTTACTTCTATCTTCGGGGTGAATGATTTTGCGTCCAATTTCAGGATCATCGTAATATTCCTGCGGAGTATATCCGGCTATTTCGGTAACAGCAGGACTTATAAATTCAAAACCCGGATCCGGTGAGACCCGAAAACGGTAAATAATTTCTGGTGCATTTTCTACTAATCGGCGAAATTTTTCTTCACTTTCTCTTAGCTCATTTACTTTTTGTATGCGCTCCTCCTCGACTCTCTCCAAATTCCGAACCTGATTTTTAAGTGATTCTATTTCTTCAATCAGTTCACTTTTGCTTTTGTTTTTTAAGAGTACTCATAATAATTATTCCTAAATTTTAGCGGTTATCAGTATAATAACTGATGTTAAACAAAGAAACAACAATAGCGGCTGAGTGTTGGTAGGTTGCGAGCTAATAAATTAATGGGATTGAGCCGTGCTGCTCTCAGCCAGGGTTTTCAATACTTCTGTTACTTTTGAATATTCTTCTGATTTATCAAAAAAGATAATCGGCACCGTATTCCAAACACTTTTCCTTATACTGCCCCAAAGGATAATTTGTTAGCAAGATTGTTATAATCGAGGAGTTCATTTTCTTAACCTTCTTAAGAACCTCAACCCCTGAATCACCCGGTATTTTAATATCCAGTATAACAACATCGGGGGTTTTTTCCTCAATTATATTTAGTGCCTCGAATGAATTTCCAGCTTCACCTACAATAGTTAAAGAAGGAATGTCCGAAATCATATTAATAAGTCGTTCTCTTACAATTGTTGAATCATCTACTACAACCACTCTCATAGCTTCAGGCTCCAATTTTATTAAAGAGTATTAGGATGGCAATAACTTTACCTTTGAACTAGAAAATATAAAATTAAGCATAAGTGTGTTATAAGCAATACTCTGAATTACTTGTAGGGGAATATTCTTACATCGTTTATTATTTAATATTTCGAAAGAGTGTTTTCTTACAAAGTAATGCCAAAAAGGAATAGTTTTAGACTGGTTAAGACTAACAATTGCCGATTGTTAAGAATGTCTCGGAGTTCAATTATAATGTGATTTTTGGTTGACAGATAAAATTTTTTGATGGGTTTTGGTGTGCCTGTTAGTGGTGTAAAAAGTTTAAATGACGATAGTAATATCTTACTTTATAAATTTGATTTCAGTTCGTTAACTCTTTTCATTAATGCTTTCACTCTTTCAACATCAACTTCGTTCATCCAACTGCCTTCTTTCTTTAAAGATGAACCAACAATAAAAGCATCAGCGATTGGTAAATATTTATCAATGTTTTCCGTTGCTATTCCCGAACCAATAATTACAGGAACCTTAATTTCATCTTTAACTTTTTTTACCTCATCAATATCAGCTTCGTAACCGGTTGATGAACCTGTAATTATTATTCCATCACTTAAAAAAAACTGTGCGGCTTTAGCGGTTTCAATTATATCTACATCGGAAGTAATTGAGTGAGAACTGTGTTTCTTTTTTATATCGGTAAAGATTAAAATGTTTTCTGCGGCAATTTGTTTCCTGTATCTTAACAGCTCCCCGGCATCAGATTCCATTAGCCCTTCATCTGCAATGTGAGCAAAAACAAATCCTTCCGTGCGCACAAAATCCAATCCGGCTGAATGTGCTGCGGCAAGTGCATCTTTGTTGGCACCTGCAAGAATCTGAATTCCACATGGAAGCTTCGTTAAATTTTTAACTTCATAACCAATTACACTCATCAGGGATGTAATTTCAGGTCCGACTTTTCTTTTTAAATAAGGAACATCGTGCATGTTTTCAATTGCAATTGCATCAATCCCGTTTTCTTTATAGATAAGCGCTTCCGTTTTTGCCTGTTCAATAATTTGCTTAACACTTCCCCTATAGTTTGGTGTACCGGGCAATGCTGAAACATGAATCATTCCTATAACAGGTTTATAAATATTAAAAAGATTGAGATGTTTCATTTGGGTTCCCAGTCTACTCCTTCGCAAGGAACATAATCTTCAGTTGGATGTTTATCATACTTAAGGCAAAGTACTGCTGAAGTATCAAAATGTTTGCAGCTTGAACATAATGTAGAGCTTATAACATTTTTATTTTTTTCTTCGAACCACCTGTAGCTTACAAGTGCAGGATGAAATATGATAACATAAATTGCAGCAAGGCATATAAGCAGCCACAGGTTGAAATCTATTTCGGATTTAATAATCCAAAGCCCGGGAATTGTAATCGCAGTTCTTACTAGTGTCCAAAAAACTATCTCGCCCACATTAAAAGTCCTATCTTGATTACCATACCAATAAATATTTTCAGTTTGAAAATTAAAGAATAAACTAAATTCTTAAAAGAATTATTGACAGAAATACATCCCCTGGCAAAGATATTGTAAACTTGTAATATTTACATTAATGTGTTATTATTATCTTTACTGAAAATCTGGTTTGTGTAGAAATTACCGGTTGAAGAGGAAAGCACTTTTTAAGGTAAGTGCTTAAAAATAAAGAAGATAGAGTGAGCGCGGATGGGCTCGAACCATCGACCCTCTGCTTAAAAGGCAGATGCTCTACCACTGAGCTACGCGCCCTGAAAAATAAGAAGTGCAAATATAAATAAGAAGCGAAGTTATTCCAAACTAAGGGTTTTCGCAATTATAAAGAGGGTTAGGTAAAATGATAACAAAAAATTCAAAAATATTAGTTTGCGACGACGACGAAACCCTATGTTATTTGCTTAAGGAACAATTACTTGAAGAGGGGTTTGCAGTTGATACTGTGTACGATGGTGAGTACGCAATTCAGGCAATAAAAGGAACTCACTACGATGTGCTTCTGCTTGACCTTAATATGAAAGTGGTACAGGGGGAGGAGGTATTAAAGTTTGTTAAAGAATACAACCCCACCATCCAGGTTATTATCCTTTCTGCACAAGAAGAAATGCGTAAAGCTATTGAATGTATTAAAACCGGTGCGTATGATTTTATAACAAAACCATATGAGTTTGATGAGTTACTTCTTACTATAAACAGGGCGGTTGAGCATAAAGAGCTGATTGTTAAAACAGAGTTACTAACAAAAGAAATTAGCAAAAAAAGTTCCGATACAATAATTGGTAGCAGCCCGCCGCTGCAGCGTGTGCTTAACCTTTCCCAAAAAGCTGCAGTATCCGATTCAAATATATTAATTGAAGGAGAAACCGGTACTGGTAAAGAATTATTTGCAGAATATATGCACAAACAATCTTCCAGGAAAGAGAAACCGTTTGTTGTTATTAACTGTGCATCCCTTCCGGATCAGCTGATAGAAAGTGAATTGTTTGGGCATGAGAAAGGTGCCTTTACAGATGCAAAAAATACGAAGCAGGGGCTTGTTGAAATAGCACATGGCGGAACTTTATTCCTGGATGAAATTGGTGAGTTGAGCTTAACTTTGCAGCCAAAACTGCTTCGCTTCCTTGAAAACGGGGAGTACAGGAGAATTGGCGGTGTGGTGAACTTGAACTCAAACGTAAGGGTAATTGGCGCAACCAACAAGAACTTACTTGAAGAGGCAGAAAATAAAAATTTTAGAAAAGATCTTCTTTTCAGGTTGAACGTAATAACTCTAACTATTCCACCATTACGCGACAGGCAGGAAGATATCCTGGTTCTGGCAAATTATTTTCTGGGTGAAAAATCGCCCGTGAGAGCGCCAAAACATTTATCGGAACAAGCTAATGACATGCTTCTTAATTATTCCTTTACAGGCAATGTACGCGAGCTTGAACATATTATTGAAAGAGCTATAATTTTTGCAGAAGGGGAACTTATCCTGCCTGATGATCTGAACCTTCCACATTCTTACCAGGCACGGTCTAGAAGTCTCTCCTCAACAGAGGATAATGATGAAATTCTTAGTATGGAAGAACTTGAAAAATGGCATATCAAAAAAGTTCTTGATAAAAACAGGTGGGATAGATCTCAAACTGCAAACCAGTTGGGAATAAGCCCCAAAACACTTTACACAAAAATTAAGAAGTACGAACTAAAACCAATTTAATTTCAAATGGCGGCTAATCCAATTGATAAATATGCTGCTGAAGAGCTGTTTGGCATTCAGAGCGCTGCAATTGCAATTGCCGATAAGAATAAAAAGATAGTTTGGTTTAACCAGAGCTTTAAGAAAAATTATGGCACCGGCAGAATCAAGGGGGTATCTATCAACAGTCTGTTTAATCTTGAATTGCCCGACCTGCCGTTAACTTTAAAGAACCAGAAATCGCTTGTTCATCCTTTACCCAAATCCAATAACAACCTTGTAGTTACACCCCTTCAAACTAAAGCAAAAAAGGGGATGCTTGACGGTTACATGCTCGAACTTGTTGCAATTACCCAAAGCACACCGGATAGCAGTTATGATGCAGAGATACTTCAAAGAAATATTGTTTTCCAGAATGACTTGCGACAGGTGCTTATACTTCTTGATAATGAAAGCTCGTTAGATGTAATTACACAAGAGATTATTTTAAGATGTGTAAATACAAGTAGCAGCGATTTTGGTCTAATCGTTTTTCAAGCAGACAGGAATAAGCTGGATTTTCTTTTCCATGACCCGAGTAATTTTATAAAAGACAGGGGGGCAGTTGAAAAGACAGCTAATTCCGATTTTGCTTTTATAAGTAAATGGCTGGAACTTAATAACCGACCGCTTATTGCATTAAATAAGCAAAACAATATCGGGTTCAATTTAGCACATGCACTTAATTCTGAATCACTACTAATATGCCCGGGCTTTTTCGATAAATCATTACTCGCTTCAATCATTGTGGGAAAGAGGGAAGGCAACTATTCATCACTAGAAATAACCCAGCTCGAGCAGTTTGCAACGCTGCTTTCATTTACAATAAGTAATATTAAAACACGCGATTTAAATACGGCATTGGAAAGCCGGCTTCTACAGTCGCAAAAGCTTGAAACAATCGGAAAACTTTCCAGCGGGATGGCACACGATTTCAACAATCTTCTTTCCAGCATTTTTGGCAGTCTAAATTTATTACGAAAAAGAGTTCCCCAAAACGAAGCTGTTGACAGGTTGATTGATAATATTGAAAACTGCTCGGTAAGAGCAAAAGATTTGACCAAGGGTTTGCTTTCTTACGGAAAACCTACACCGAAACGAAAAGAGCTTGTTAAACCAAACATACTTACAAACGAAATTTCAAAAGTTATTAATCAAACTTTTCCCGGGAGTATTACTTACACATGTAATACTGAAAAAAACCTGTACGACATACTTGGCAACAGCACGGAAATTTACCAGGTGCTGCTTAACTTATGCGTTAACGCCAAAGAAGCTACCGGCGAAAAGGGAACAATAGAACTATCAGTAAAAAATGTAACGATAGATAATGGAAACATTTCTATTTATCCCTGGCTTGAAATGGGTAACTATGTTTGTTTTTCGGTTAAAGATAACGGCAGCGGGGTAAAAGAAGGTGATTTACTAAAAATATTTGATCCCTACTTCTCAACTAAAACGAAGGACACAGGCTCGGGGCTGGGGCTTTATGTTACCTATGGAATAATCAAAGCGCATAATGGTTATGTCGATGTCTCCAGTTCTCCCAATAAAGGTACTACGTTCGAGGTTTACATCCCATCTTATGAACCTAATAAGATGGCCCAAGCCGACACCACGGATAAAATAATACTGCTTGTTGATGACGAGCCGATGTTAAGCGAGCTGCTGGCTGAGCTGCTTGAATCGAGTGGATTTAATGTTATAAAAGTTTCTACGGGAAAGGAAACAATCAAAGTGTTAACCGAAGAAATAAAGGTTGATCTAGCAATTATAGATTATAACATGCCGGAGATGAGCGGTCTGGAAACAATTGAAAAAATAAGAGCATTGGATTTTGATCTTCCAATAATACTATCTTCCGGAAGTATGCAGATAGATGCTGATTTTTCTTCGGATAAATACAGGATTGACAGCTGCCTGCAAAAACCTTATGAGTTTGATACTATGCTGGCAACAATTAAAAAACTTTTCTAAACTTAATCTTCGTTCTCTTCTACATTTATCATCTTAACACTGTTTGTATAATCTGCAATTACCGGATCTTTTATTGAGTTCAGTTTATCCAGCACATCTGTAATTTCTTTAATTGCAGTTTCTATATACTTAAGTCTGCCAAGAAGCACTTCTCTGGATATTTCATCTTTCCCAAGTTCTCTTTTAATTGCAGAAGATGAAAGGGAAAGTAAAGTTAACGGCTGCTTTATTTTGTGATTTGCAGTAACTACAGTTGCAACAAAAGTGTTTTTCTTTTCTGCTTCGAGTACAAGTTTATTTGCATCGGAAAGTTTAAGCGCGGACATGACCCTGGCAACCAAATCTATTCTGTTTATTGGTTTCTTTATATAATCAAAAGCGCCTGCTTCCAATCCTTCTTTTGTATCCTCCGCGTCTGATTTTGCAGTAACAAGAATTATCGGAATACCGGAAGTTTTTTTATCCACAACCAGAGTTTTGCACACTTCAATTCCGGTTATATCTGGCATCATAACATCAAGTAATATAAGATCGGGCAGTTCATTCTTTGCTTTTTCTATTCCAGATTTGCCATCGTATGCGGTTATAACTTCGTACCCTTCGTGTTCCAACCGATCCTGCAACATAAAAACATTTTCTGGTAGGTCATCTATCACAAGTATTTTTTTCATCTTAGCTTGCCTTTGGCTGTGAGATCAGCTGCTTAATTTTAAATGAAAGGCTTTGCGCATTAACCGGCTTTGGTACAAAATCGTTAAAACCTTGCTTTAGGATAATCTCCATGTCAGCAGACATAGCTTTGGCAGTAACGGCATACACAAGTAGGTCCTGCCATTTTTCATTTTCTCTGATAAGTTTAATTGTCTGAAATCCATCCATTTTCGGCATCATTATATCCAGCAGTACCAGGTCAGGGGTTGCTTCTTCCAGAAGTTTCAGGCATTCAATTCCATTCTTTGCCAGATATGTAGAACATCCGCAGGCTTGAACAATTTCATCTATTGTAAATAGAGTATCCGGATCATCATCAACAATCATTACACTGGGTAAGTTTTCCCGCTCCTTTATCAAATTCCGTTTTTGTGTGTTCGTTTTTACCATTATTGCCGTCCACTATCCCTTCTTCCACTTCTTCTATCGGAATAGAATTATTCTCTTGCATCTGTATTCTATCCCGTACAATCTTAAGTACATCATGCGGATGTCCTTTCGATTTTACTGCAATATTTTCCACAATATTGTTTAGTGACTTTCTTTCCTCATCCGATAAGTCCTTTGCGGTGCTTATAAGAATAGGAATATGTTTTGTCTTTAAGTTCGATTTAAGTTTATATGAAAGCGTAACACCATCGATCTTTGGCATCATCAAATCTATAATTATAAGATCTGGCTGCACTTCGGCAATTTTACTAAATGCATATTCGCTATCCTGGATATACTCTATCCGCAATTCATCATTACCAAATTCTTTTTTGAACTTTTCAAATTCAAGTTCATCATCATCAACAATAACAATTTTCCGAATTTGTTTCTTTGCAAGATTTTCGAGTCTTGAAAAGGCAGACAATATTTTATCCGCAGAAATAGGTTTAACAAAGTATTCGAATGCACCTAAACCGTAGCCAATATTTTTCTCTCCAAGTATAGACAGCATGATGATTGGAATATCTTTTGTCTTGGGATTTTCCTTTAGTTCCTTAAGTACACTCCACCCATCTTTTTTAGGAAGCATCACATCAAGCGTAATTGCAAACGGCTGTTCCTCAATTGCCATTTGAATACCTTTATCGCCGTCTTCGGCAAAGATAACTTGGTATCCCCTGGAAGTGAGGTACTGCCCTATTGTATAACGCACTTCTTCATCGTCATCAATAATAAGGATCGGGTTTTCCCGGTTTTTCATTAACGCTTTGACATTAATATTTTTCTGTGCTTCCGGTAAAACCGAATCAACAAACTTAAGCGGCACAGCAAAGCTAAAGGTAGATCCTTCACCAACTTTACTTGTAACAGAAATTTCTCCATCAAGCAAGTTGACTATTTTTTTACAGATAGCAAGCCCAAGCCCGGTTCCACCATATATTTTAGTAGTAGAGCCATCAACCTGCCTGAACTCTTCAAAAATATATTTTTGCTCATCATCGGGTATTCCAATGCCTGTATCCTTAATATCAAATTTAAGCATATCATCTACTGTTGATATATGCAACGATACACTTCCTTCGTCTGTAAATTTAACGGCGTTACCCAGCAGGTTGATAAGCACCTGGACAATTTTACCTCGATCGGTATGAATTATAATTTTTGTATTTGTATTCCTAACTATCTTGAACTCAATTTTTTTATTCAGCACTAACGGGTTAATAGAGTTTGCCACTTCTTCTAGAATCTCCTCAGCAAGTGTGTCTTCCTCTTTTATATCCATTTTACCCGCTTCAATTTTCGAGAGGTCGAGGATATCATTAATTAATGTCATCAGTCTTCTACCGCTGCTAAGCACAACTTCCAGCCGCTCTTTATTCTTGCCGTTAAAATCGGCTTTTTCTAAAATCAGTTCAGTAAGCCCAAGTATAGAGTTCATTGGTGTGCGCAGTTCGTGAGACATACTTGCAAGGAAGTGTGATTTTACTTGTGTAGACTCTTCCGCTTTTTGCTTTTGCACTTCCAGTTCGGCGGCTTGTTCTTTAAGATCGCCATGTAATTTAGATAGAGTAGTCGTGCTGTTTCTTTATCTGAACATTTTGTTTTTGGTATTCATCATTTAATTTTTTAAGCTCTGCGATAAAGTCCTCAAGCTGAGTTAAAGCTTTGGCATTTGTTAGTCCAACAGCAAGTTGTTCCTTAATTTTAGAAAGGTATTCATTCACCTCGTCATCGGGTTTTACAACCGAGCCAAGCATAAGAACAGAAGTAACAGCATTGTTATAAACGATTGGTAAAATAACAAGGTGTTTTATTTCCAGATCGAGCAAACCGGTTGAAACAACCGGCAGTGCATCGCCAGAACTGATTTCAATCGATTCTTTATTTTCAACCACGCGATCATAAAAACCAAACTCTTCGTAATGCTTCGCTTTAGTTTTCTCAATCCCGTATGAACTAATAAGGTGCAGTTTTCCATCTTCAACTGAATAAAGTGCGCCTATAATAAATCCGCCTGTATTTATTATCTTTTTAAGTGCGGCATCCGATATTTCGTCCAGAGTAGGATTCTGGTTAATAAGTGTAATAAATTCAGAATATTCATTCTTAGCTTTTTCCTTTTTCTCCAGCTCATCCAGCATCACATTAAACGCATTTCCAAGTTTCCCTATTTCGTCATGACTTTTAATTTTAATTTTAGTTTTAAAATTACCCTCACGCATATTGGTTGTTGCCTGGCTTAGCTCTGTAAGCTGCTTTCTTAATTTGTCAGTAAACAAAAATGTAAAAATTAGAGAAAGAATAACTCCAGAAAATCCGATTAAAATGAACATATCCTTTAGGTTAGAGCGCAGTTCTGCAGCTTCGCCCATAGTAGTAAAAATTAAATAGTAAAGATTGTTTTTATATTTTAAACCAGACCCGGGATTATAAATTGCAGCTAATATATCTCTTGATTCAGTACCTTCGGTGTATAAATCAAAATTATTTTTCCCCTGCAGGAATTTGTTTGCCTGTGTTAGTGTGTAAAAATATTTTTGGTTAACAGAAGAATTTGAAATATCGGTGAGAGAGCCATCCCATACAACTGCCACTTCAGAGTTTATTTGCTGGGCAAATTCATTTAAAAGTTCTTCTGAAAGAATAATGCCGTAATAATATTTTATTTTTTCCTCTGAAGTATATTCCAATATCAATACATACGGATTATAATCTATAAATTCTTTTAATCCGAAATTTTTATCGGGCACATAAATTTTTTCGTTACATGCAATTCTACGAATAGGTGTAAAATCGCCTCCGCTTGTTTCCAGTATAAAATCCAGTTTATCGTTGGCAAGTTTTCGGTTATTTAAAACCCCGGAAACATTATCGAGGGCAAGGGCTAAAAATTCATCCTCGGTTTCAAGAATTTTAGAGCGGTAAGCATAAATGAAATTGTTTGCAGAATTGATTAGATGCCGGGATTGCTGAGAGGATAAAACCTCGTACATTATGGAATAGAAGACAATAGCTGCGCTGCTTATAATAAGCACAACTATTATAAAATTTATTAATAATATTCTTAAACTAATCTTCATATTTACCGCCCCGGTTAATTTTCTCTTTGAAGAACTTTCCTTATGGTGATTAAGAGTTCGTCAAAATCGTAAGGTTTGCTAATGAAGTCTGTAGCCCCAAGTTTGGCAGCGTCGATGGCGCTTTTAACATCTGCGTAAGCTGTTAGAACTATAACTTTCGGATTGGAATTTTTACCATTTTCGATTTCGCGTAAAACCTGAAATCCGTCTTTACCAGGCATTTTGAGATCCAGTAGAACAAGATCAGCTGGATTTGTTTTGATATATTCTGAAACATTTTCACCACCTGTAAGGAAGTTGGTTTCATAGCCTACCTCCTTTAATTCTTCCGAGAGTATAGTACATAAATTAATATCATCATCAACGATGAGTATTTTTTCCATTTTAGTTCAAGTCTTCCCCTGAGACCTCGTTAAGCTTATAATATTTTATTTGTTTGTTACGTTCCTTAAGCTCGTCTCCAAGTACATGATCCCCTTCAGGATTTTCGAAACGTTCTTTAAGAGTAGGAACTAATTCGGCTTTTAATAAAATTACTAATTCTTTTTTACGTATAATAGTTTCATCACTGCCGGTTAAATACCTTATACCAAAAACCCACCAAGGCAAGTCCTTAAGAAACGGTATTCCATTACGAACAATTGATTCTTCGTTTATAAACAATCCACCAAGAATAGTTTCTTCGCCATCCAGCATCAGCACCTGGGTAGCGGCAGTAGTTTTCTTAATTTCTGTTGTAGTTTCAGTTTGCGTAAACGAACTTCTTTCTACTGCAATATCCAGAAGCACATAATCAATTCCTTCTTCTTCATGAATGTATGGAGTTACATTGATAATTGTACCGGTTGGAAAGAATTTCTCAATTGTGTTACCGGCAAAGTCTCTGGTTCTTACAGAAAAATCGGATCCGATTTGTATGTTACCCTGGTTACGGTCTCTAACTGTTATGTTAGGACTTGAAATAATTTCACCAATTCCTTCATCTTCAAAAAATTTGAAAACAGCAGTTGCCTCACCGAAAAAGCCGCCAACATCAAAATCGGAAGTTATTCCTAAATTAAAATCTGGTTGTAAAGCCACCCTCTGTCTCCAGTCGTACCGCTTTCCGTTTCGGTTCTGAATTAATCCACCTACGGTATTATCTTCACCGGAAAGTAAAAATTCCCAACTTATACCAATGCTTCTTAGCCTCCTCAACATCCATTTCGAAGAAGACCGCAGAAATTTTTACTTCGCGGGTATTAATAGAAGCATAGGTTTCGGGCGTAAGCTCCTGCTCTACCTCATTACCGCGCTTAACCACTATCACATCTTCCTTGGTTTCAAACTGCAGCCCTGCATATTGTACAATTATTATCAGAGCTTTGTCGTACGGCATATTGTCAATTTCTATCCCGATAGGATCATCTTTCTGGATAGTAGATACAATCCTTCTGCCTGTAGTACTTTCACTTACCTTACTTAACAATTCCATTGCCTGGCTGAACGGAAGATTTTCAGACATTGTAACAAGTTCATCCGGGTTCTGGTAAGTTTTAAATCTTCTCTCCCAATATTTTTGGGGGAAGACTTGTATTACAAGAAAAAGAGATAGAACCAAATATATAGTGAAGTTTTTCATGTTAATTCTCTCATTTTACTTGGTTGTTTCTGTTCGATCTAAATCAAGTGTAACTTTTTCAATTATTCCGCCTTTATTCAGTATAAAGTTGACGGTACTGTTATTATAGTCTATCATAGTTAGGTAACCCAAATAGACTTGCTCACCTTCCCAAACGAGGAAGGTGTTTCCTTTTGTATCGGCAACAAATGCTCCTTCAGGTATTATAGCTAACAATTTTGCACCTTGCACATCCAAAAGTTCATCAAGATTAGGTGGAATTTCATTCCTTATCAATGGATAGAAAGCATCATAAATCGGACCAGTGCTAAGATTGTTTTCAACAAATTCTGCTGGTGCAAACCTGTTATCGGCGGAGTAGTAAACCTGCGCATTCATTTCGAAACTAACAAGGAAGAGCGGAAGTCCTTCCGTATCCGTTCTTATTAAGTTTCCTAACGTAAGGTAGGTTACTTTTTTAAGTTCTTTGCTTTGTTCGATGGCATAAATTAGTTTAAACACATCATTAAAATATCCACCGCCGGTAAGTTTATACTCATAAACGAAAAACTCTTTGTCACGTTTCAGATCCACAAACTCCACGTTAACCTGTGTGTCCTCTGAAAAACCGGAAAGGATACCATTAACAAAGTTGTAAAACTTAATTGATGAAAGATTCTGAGGGATATTGAATTTTCTAGCAGAGAGAATAGAATCGAGAATTGCCGAACGATTCAGCAGGCTTTCGTATCTTATTCTCAGCTCCTCAGGATCGTAAACGTTTGCATTTAACTCCTCAAGTTTTTCTTCTCTTTCAGAAATTGAACCTTGCTGGAAAACAAAAATATAGATGCCCCCAGCAATTAGTATGAGTAAAAGCAAACCTAAAAGTCCGAGTGTACTTCTGATTTTTTTATTCATTTTTCTTCGGATAACTTGATAGATTAAAATTTAAATTAAATTTATAAGCGTTTCTTTCTCTCAACACTTCATAAAACATACTCTTTAGAGTTGCCGATTCAATTGAGTACGCAAAATCGGTAAGCACGTTACGTTGCAAAGAGTAGCCTTCGGCAACAACTACATCTCCTTCTCCCCTTGTAATCCTGGAGAGCCATAAGCTCTTTTTCTGACCACAGAAATCGGATATACCACTCATTACTTCCTTCCAGACACCTGTACCTACAGTTGCAGAATCGAGAATTGCCTGGGTCTGATCGAAGCTGCTAATTTTACCTTCAATTTCTGCAATCTTACCTAAAACCTCCTGATTCTGTCTCATCAGTATGGTCTTTTGGGTAACTTCATTTTCAAGTTCTATTATCTTTTTATTGTTATCTAATACTTTTTGAGTAATTAGAAATGCAACCAGGAAGAGAAGTGGAAACATAAGGTAACCATGCCAGCCAAACTGGAAGACTTTCTGTTCTTCTTTAACATACTTTGGCAAAATATTAATACCGTGGTGCTCCTGCTGCTGCTCATCGTAATAATCTGTGGCAACAGAAACCGGTATTGTAAACGAAGAAAAATCTTCCTTGGTTTCCTCATCCAGCCCCGAAAGATCTAAATCATCAAATACAAGCCGGCTTACATTTGCTTCCGGAAATGTTCCGTAAAAGGAAAGTATTAAATTTTCCGAGTCGTCTTCGCCGCACACTATAATATTATCGAGTGAAGAGATTCCGCCATTTTCCATCTCGAGCAATATTTTAGAGAAGTACACATCATAAGTATGAAGGTTTTGTGTACCTATATCGAGCGTTGTACCAATATGCTTAAGTCTTCGACCCTGCAAAAAGATAAGTTTACTATACTCCTTACCTATGTAAACAATAAGGGAGTGGTCATCCGGGAAAAACTTTTTGCGTTTGGCAACATAGTAAGCCAAAGAAAGATCGGAACTTTTTATGGTTGGGATCTTATAATGCCTTTTATGATGCTGTTTTGCAATTGAGTTTACAAGATTTATGCACGCTACTTCGCCGACAATAAAAACAGAAAGCAAAGATTTATCTGCTAGTTCAATATAGTCCAGACTTTCTTTGCCAACGTTAATGTTTTTCGAATCTAGAATTTCGTTAACTATCTCCTGCTTCAGCTTGGCAGCATTAGTAGGGCGCTGCCCTTCAAACAGGTGATAATATATAGCCGGTTCAGTTAGTGCGGGCACAAAACTGTATTTGGATAAATTGAGGTCTTTAAGCGCCTCATTTATTTCAGAGAGACTTGACGAATCAAGATCACCCTCTATAGAAGCAGTTTCGTCTATTCCGTCAATATCAAGGGAATCTCCCTCAACACTAAAGCCGGTAGCGTCTGCCTCTAAATCGGTTGTTGAAGGTAGAATACTTACTGTTGCCGTTCTAAGCACTTTAATCTTAGAGCTGTCCTTTTCCTTTGTAACAACGGCTAGTTTAGTATCATTACCTTCACAATATATACAAACAAGAGGTTTCATTTTGCTGTTATTAGTTGTTGAATTCTTGTCTTATTATTAGCGTATGTAATTGCAGTTTCAAGAGATATTCTCTTCTGCAAATAGAGCCTTTTTAAATCCTGTTCCATTGTAAGCATTCCTTGCTGCCCACCCTGGTTTATCATCATGTAAATTTCGCCAACATTATTATTTTTAATTGCTGCTTTTACACTTGGCGTAACAATTAAAACTTCTTTTGCCATAACTCGTTTCCCATCTAAGCTTGGAACCAGCTTCTGGGATATAACTGAAACCATCACATCTGCAAGCCTGTTGCGAACTCTTTCCTGTTCGGTTGGGTTAACCTCGGCAATAATTCTTTCTATAGATTCCGTTGCTGACGAGGTATGCAATGTTGAAAAAACTTTGTGCCCGGTGTCTGTAACTTCCAGGGCTGCCATAATCGTATCAGGATCTCTCATTTCACCTATAATTATAATATCAGGATCCTGGCGTAACGCTTGTATAACACCCTCTTTAAATGATAATACATCTCTTCCAACTTCCCTATGTTTAATAAGTGCGATATTAGAGGTGTGTACATACTCAATTGGTGCAGCAACTATGACAATATGTGCAGGATCGAATTTGTTATGATGATCAACTATGGAATCGAGAGTGGTGGATTTACCAGAACCGGTAATTCCGGTAATAAGTGTTAAACCAAATTTTATATAGTTATGGCTTAAATATTTTATGGCGTTTGGATGAAACTCTAATGAAGAGAGAGGGCGAATGGTTGTATTTATCGCTCTCATATTTAATGTTAATGTGTCAAGATCGAAATATGAATCAGCTCTGAATCTGACGTTTATTTTTCTTCGTTCGTAATAAAATGTATAACTAAAATCGAGGTTTTTTGTTGTTGCCAGGTACTTTTTCTGGTTTTCATTTAATAGATTGCATATTATCAGTATGGCTTCATCATCTGAAAACTGAGGCAGGTCTTTCACTCTTTCTTTCTTACCATGAATCCTCATCCATATATACCCTTCATTGCCGTGCCCGCCAATTTCAATATCAGAGGCATCTCTCTCTATCATAGAAGTTAATACCTTGTTAACAAACTTTCTTAGTATCACTTTGTTATCATCAGTAATCTTATAACAATTCTCAATAACATACAGAGTACGATCTATACCCATCATGGCATCCGGTATAGTAGAACAAAACTCCTGTAATATTTGTTTTTCTTCAGTAACTATCACAATGACTTCTTCAAGGTATTGTTCCTAATTATTTGATTTAAATAATATCCATAATATAGATGCTTTGAACATAAGAGAATAATCTTTGAATGAACAACTTTAATAATTTATTTTAATCCCTTACAATATAAGAAATTATCTTTGTCTGTAAAAAATTTTTACTGTAATTATTTTTCTCAACCAGCACCACCATGGTCTAAACATTTCTAATAGGTCTGCTTATTCTTCGGTTGTAGCCGACAGAACTTCTTCAATAGTTGTAAGACCCAACTTCACCTTTTCCAGACCTGAATCTCTAAGGGTAATTGAACCATCTTTCTTTGCCTGAATTCTAAGTTTTTCTTCATCAACATCAGAACCAGATTTTACAATAAGTTGTCTTATCTCTTTGGTAAAATAGAGCGTTTCGTGTATTGCCATTCTTCCTTTATAACCTGTTCCATTACACTCATCACAACCAGCTGCTTCATATGGTGTGTGATCTCTCCATTCTGCAATATTTAATCCAGCTGCATTCATTATTACTTCGTCAAAGTTTGACTGTTTCTTTTTACATTTAGGGCACAATGTTCTAATCAACCTCTGTGCCACAATAAGATTAATTGCATAAGCAATCAAAAAAGGTTCAATTCCCATTTTGAATAACCTTGCAACGGCACTCGGGGCGTCATTTGTATGTAAGGTAGAAAAAGTTAAGTGACCTGTGTTAGCAAGTTTTATTGCAGTTTCAGCTGTTTCTTTATCACGCATCTCACCCACCAGAACAATATCGGGGTCATGCCGCAGTATTGATCTAATGGCTTGTTCAAAATTCATTCTGTATCCAATTTTTAACTGCCTTGCTCCTTCTATAACGTATTCCACAGGATCTTCCACCGTTAAAACATTTACTTCTGGAGTTATTACCTGGTAAAGTGCAGCGACAAGGGTTGTGCTTTTACCACTACCTGTGGGACCGGTTAATATTACCATTCCCTGCGGTTGATTTATCGCTTTTACAAAATTTTCTCTCGCGATTCCCGTAAGTCCCAGTTTATCTAGATCTGTAATAACTTTTCTATCATCAAGAATTCTAACTACAATACTTTCAAATTTGTTTTTAAGCTCGGTACCAACCATAGGAAGTACCGAAACCCTGAACCTGATGATATGACTATCAATTTCTCTTTGAACAAATCCATCCTGAGCTCTTTCTCTTTCGAAGCGGTCCATACCCCTTCCACGATCTTTCACAACTGAAATAACTGCCTCCGGCGATGTGTTTTCCTGTGAGTGCCAAAGTCTTAAAGTTCCATCAATCCTGAAATAAATATCGGTTTTATTAGCAGAGCGAGGTATGAAATGAATATCACTAGCCCCTTTTCTTACACCTTCTAACAGCGCACCTTCAACAAGATTTATAAGCGCACTTTTGTTTATCTCGGCATCCAGTTCTTCTTCATCTACATTGCTGTCATCCGTACTCTCAATCCCCAGTATATCTTCATCTTCATCCTGTAAAGCTTTCAGAAATAAATTCTCCGGGGGTAATATTTTTTCGATTAGGTGTTCGTAATCTTTTACTTTAATAAATATTACTTCATACTTTTTTGCATTTAATCCAAAAGCCAGACGGGGTATATTTCTATCGGTAGGATCAACGGCAGCAATTATTAGTTTATCTTTAATTCTTTCATCATACATAAACGGAATAATTTTATGCCGCAGCATTAGTTCTTTTAAAGAATCCTCTGCATTCTCGATAATGCTCTTAATACTTTCTAGCCGTTCTTCAGGAAGTTCATCGGTAGATGTGTCTAACTCTCTAAAAGCATAAAGGATTGCTACTTCCCTGAATATGGTATCATGGTCAAAGCCAAAATCCTGAACAAGAACCTGGGCAAGATTACGTTTAACTTTTCCTTTGTCATCCGATTTAGCATTAATCGCTTTTTCAAACATTTCAGCATCAATTATTCCCTTCTTAAAAAGGAGATAACCAATTTTGTCAGTCATTTCAACGTTAGTATCAATCATCAAGTGCTGCCATATAATTAATAGTTTACACCAGGTGTTTTAGGTCTAACTGTTGCAGTCTCTGCCGAAACAAGAGTTAATGCAATCATAATAATCATAATAATCATTGCTATAACAACCTGAATTATTTCAATAAGGTTTTTAAGCCGATAGACGGTTTCACTTTCATAGTAATTTGCAAGTTGCAATGCTGTATTCTTTATAGTACCTGATTCCTCACCTGAATGAAGCCTGGAGAGAGCGGTTTCGGTAAACACACCCGAAGCTTCAAAAGCATCGGTAAGACCCACACCCTTTTTTAACATGAGGGGTATAGCAACGGTTTTAATTCTTTCTTCAAAATATTTGTTGCCCGTTGCTTCTGCAGCAATTCTAATCGGTTCAATACTCTCGGCAGAACCATGGTAAAGTGTATAGAACACCCTGCAAAAAACTTCAATTAATGTTTTGTGAATAAGCGAACCGACAACCGGCATTTTTAGTATGTATTTATCTGCCAGGAGCCGACCCTTTTCAGTTCGTACAAATTGCCAAAATGCAAGCGGGGGAAGAAAAGTTACTATAGCAATCAGCAATGGATTAGCAACAAGAAAATCACTAATCTGCAATGTAAAGGCTGTCATTGGTGGAAGTTCAATTCCAAACCGAACAAAAAGTTTTGCTGTTTCCGGAAAGATATAGCCCACATAGAACAACACTGCAATGAACAATACAAACATGGTTACTGCAGGAGTTATAAGTGCGCTTCTTAAACTTTTTCTAAACTCTTGTCTTCTTTCCAGGAACTTTGCAGTTGCCTTGTAAATCTCTGACATGTTACCACTCTTAGAAGCCAAACCAAGCATGTAAGCAGTAAACTTACCAAACACTGTTTGGTACTTTAAAAATGTTGCCTCACTATCAGCACCCTTTTTCAGATCGTTATTAATTTCTTTAAGTGTATTTCTAAGTGTGGCATTCTGAGTATCATTAATAAGAAGCGTTAAGATTTCAGAATATGCGAGTTTTTGCTCTAGCAGCTCCGCACTAATTTTTACAAATGTTACAATCTCAGTATTAGGCGGTTTTCTTTGAAAATCTAAAAATTTTCTATTTATAGAAAGGACTTTAAACCCAAGCCGAGCTAACGCATCTTCAACTTCCTTTTTACTAAAAGCCTTTTGCTCGCCTCTTATCGGTTTATCTTTACCTTTTCTAACTCTATAAAAATAAGTAGACTTTTTTTGAATAGTGCTTACTTTAAGCTTGTTTTTTTCTGCGAGGAGTTGGATCTTCTTTTTACCCTCCCCTACAGAAACAGACGACAGTGTGCCTGTTATAGTTTGCCCATTAAGTTTTTGCGCTGTAAATTTAAACTCAACCATTTTATATCCCTTTAATTTTTCGACTCGGTTACTCTACATCAAATATGATTCCAAAATTATTGTTATTAGGTTTTGCGTAGTTAAAATTATTTTATAAGAAGAGGTAAAATTTTTCGTTTTAAAAAAAAAGGGCTGTAAAAGTTACTTCACAGCCCTTAATATGAATAAGCTAAGTGCTAGTTATTGACAGTAACATTTATCGTTGTTGCAGTGACCACACATGTCGCTTGTACTGCCGCTGGTGGCGTGGTTCCAGGCTCAGTACCTGTACCTACAATAGTAACCGTCGTGGTTGTTACTGTTGGGGGAGCGTATGTACCATTAGCTGTAGAGTCTAATCCTGTTGGGATTGTCCATCCTGTAAATTCATTACCGCCGCCGCCCATAGAGGTTGGTTTCTTGTAGTACTGCTGTGCCATTGCACCCAGGTTGTTAAGATCTGATATAACACCGTCTCTGTTGGCATTTGTTGCATTGGCATTAAACAAGTTAATACCTACTACAACTGCTATACCTACAATGATAACACCTAGAACGATTAAAAGAAGTTGTTGCTGACCCATTTTGAGCTCCTATATTTATTGGGAATAAGTTATTTAAGAGAATTATGATTATTTAATTAATTATTATCGAGAAATACTCACTAGCTGTAACAGTTGTCTCTACTTTTATAGAATCATTACCGGTTACTACTTCTGTGCCTGTTCCAGTAATTATAACCTGGTTTGCCTGCACATTTGCTATGTAAGAACCGTTAGCAGTGTTGACTAACTGGCTGGGAACTGTCCATCCTAAAAATGTCTTATTGCCGCCTCCCATCTCTCTAGGTTTCTTGTAATAGCTTATAGCAATTGTTGCAATATTTGAACATTCACTCATCAAAAGATCTCTCTTGCTATCAATAGCACTTGCTCTGAACAACTGAATTGATATTGCGATTGCTATGCCTACTATAATAATTGCCAGTATAATTAACAGTAATTGCTGCTGACCCAATTCCTTGATCCTTTATTATTGTCTACTGCGTAAATAACATAAAAAAGTATGCCAGCCCAGCAAAGATTGGTTTAGGTACATAAATAATGCGATAGTTTGCTAAACCTATATCTTTGGTAACAATTACAGGTAATTATTTCGCTTTACAACTATAGTAGCAAAGAACAGAATAATAGCTAAAAACAGGGGTTTTTGCTCTGTTTTACTTTTTTAAATTATAAAGAGGAGCTATAGAAAAATGTGCCAATCAACTTTTGATGTGAACTTCAACTCTTTTAATAGAATTTATTTGAACCAGATCAGGCTAATTTACCCAAACGTACTTTTTACCGGTAAAAAACAATTTTGCTTAGAATTTCAACAGAAACAAAAGAAAAGATGATTTCCTAAGTCACTAGCACTCTTGAATTTTGGAATTTCCTGATAGCGGAGATTCTGCCAAATGCTTTCGGTGAGTTCCTGCCGCCAATTTAATAATTACAAGTTTGAGTAATTATTACAGTATATATTACCAGCGCCAATACCTACTGACCAGAATTGGCGGTGACTGTGTAAGTATTACGGCGTGCAAGATATAATCCTAATATTAGCAATTTGTGAGAAGAACGAGTGGCTTCCAACAAGTTTTATAATTGCTTCTATTCTTCTGCTTGTTGATTTACTATTAGTAGTTTTGACTAAGGTACGAGTTAATCGTTCAATCAGTGTTTAGCAGAAATGAAAGGAGAAATTGCCTAATTTGTATCTCGTTGGCTTAATACTTGTTTCTTTCATTTAAAAAATGAGCACTATTTAATTAATGAAAATACAAACGAACACAGAATCGTTAAGGAACATTATTATTATTACATTAATTTCGCTTTATGTATTAATAGTTGTGATTTCTGCCTGGCTTTCAGATGATGCATATATAACTTTTAGAACCGTTGATAATTTTATAAACGGTTTTGGGTTAACCTGGAATGTAAGTGAAAGAGTACAAGCCTATACACATCCTCTGTGGATGTTTATTATTTCTGCATTCTATTTTATTACAAGGGAAATCTATTTTACAAGCATTACTATTTCGATACTGATTTCTATTGGCGCCGTCCTGCTGCTTTTTTACAAGCTTTCAAATTCGATTACCAATACAATTTTCATCGGCCTTATCCTGATTTTTTCAAAAGCATTTATTGATTATTCCACATCGGGACTTGAGAATCCTCTTACACACCTATTAATAGTAGTATTCTTCATCTTATACTTCAATGATGAGGAGGTAGGGAAAAAGCTTTTTAAACTTTCTCTCATTGCATCGTTGGCTGTTTTGAACAGAATGGATATCGTTTTAATTTTTCTCCCTGCGTTGCTTGTTATTTATTTTAGGGAGGTCAATAAATGGAGGGGATTGTTAATTGCCATTGCAGGCTTTTCCCCATTTATATTATGGGAGATATTTTCTCTGTTTTACTATGGTCTTCCCTTTCCCAATACAGCATACGCTAAACTGAACACAGGTATTAGTCAATTTGAACTTATTCAACAAGGACTTCATTATTTACTTTTTTCATTCTATTTAGATCCGCTGACTCCCGCCATATTGTTAGCTGGGTTAATAATACCATTGGTTAGTAAAAATAAAAACCTTTTGCCCCTTACTATCGGGATTATATGTTATATGATCTATATAGTAAATATTGGTGGTGATTTTATGGGTGGGAGATTCTTTTCTGCCCCATTTTTATGCTCTGTAATTGTTATTTCAAAAATAAAATTCAAATCGTTTAGATTTAGCCGCACACAAATAGCTATATTTTTTATAGTAATAATACTGGGTCTCCTATCTCCAAAACCAACAATATTCTCAACAGCTAATTATGGATTCAGTCCAAAAATATTCAAAGCATTCAGATTTGGACCATACATTGTAAATATGTATCACGGCATTACAGATCAGCGAATGTGGTACTATGAATTTACCGGTCTTCTTAATAATGTTTCTGAGAGAAAAATTTACAAATATCTTGGAATTCAAGATGCTCAAAAATTAAGAGAATCAAAAAAGCGGGTAGTTGTAAAGGATGTTATCGGTATGATTGGTTTCTATTCAGGAAGTAAAATTCATATTGTAGATTCGAGGGCGTTATCAGATCCCTTGCTTTCAAAACTTCCTTCAACCGAATTTTGGAAACAGGGACTCAAGCCAAAGCCGGGTGAGAAAAAATGGTTAATTGGACATTTCACAAGGAAAATACCATTGGGTTACATCGAAACAATAACCACTGGCGAAAATCAACTACAAGATATGAATTTGCGAGAGTATTATGATAAGCTTTCCTTTGTAACAAGAGGAGATCTTTTCGATTTCAACAGGTTAATTGAGATGTGGAATTTAAACACCGGGAAGTATGACTATCATCTTGAAGCATACAACAATACGACATTACCAAGCCCCAACTAATCTGATGGTTTTCTCTGCTGTTTAATTTGTTAAAATGCTTAAAGGAAATAAATCTAGAAAATTGCTGTTGTAAAGAGTTATTGTTAAGTGCCAAGAATGTTTAAACCCTACTTTTTAAAAAATTCGGTAACATCGTCTGGAATAATGTATTCAGGAAGATCCTCTAATAATTTTAAGAAGTATATTTTTGCCCGGTCAATTTTTTGAAACTGTAACTCGTATCTTATTCTGTTGGCAATCATAGACCCCGCCAAATTCACCAGATGCTTTGAGAGAACATTATCCAATTTAGGAATTCTTATAACGAAGTCCGGATCCGGGGCAGGATAGTAATTATCATCATTAACCACTCTGAATAATAGTACATCAGGAATGATCCTTTGTTCAGGGAATAAATTAAATAAACCTTTTTGAACTTCATCTGAGTAAACTTCGGGTGTTAGATAAATATTATTATTCCCAGTATCAATTACGGTATTTAAGTCAAGGTTACGCCTCATTTTTAATTCGGCCCGATACCATGGAAATGGTATAAGTTGAGTGTTTACAATTATTAATTCACTGTGATATCTTTCTACAAATTGCAGGTAGTATGCCGGCGAAACAAAATAATCCCATTTATTGGAAAAAATTATAGAGTTTTTTTCTGTAGTTTTAAGTATTGACCTTGTATAATCTTCAACCAAATAATTGTTCGATTTATCCACAATTCCATAATTTGCCTCAATCCTTATAAAAAGAACGGCTAAGATTATTATTAATGGAAATACCACGCCATATTTTTCGGACTTAAAAAAGTTAATTAAAAACAAATATGATGGAATACTAACCAAATAAAGAGCAAAAACTGACAGCGAAAAATATTCGTAAATATCGGGGATATTATAATTTACTGTAAAAACAGCCGTGGTAAAGAAAAGTAAAATTGAGAAGTAAAAAAATCTTCTGAATGCTATAAACGAAAGTATTATACCAGATAGACAAAAAATCAGTGTGATATTAAAATCCCCCGCAAAAGGTTTGTTCTCGTAGAAACCAAAAGAATTATAAAGAAACTTTACTTGTTTTGTTAATGCATCAAAACTAGAAAAAAAATATCCCTCATAATATTTGGCAGAGATATGATCAAATGCTTTTACAATATTATCCGGGTTACCCCAGTTTAACTCTGGCAGTTGTCCGGCACGCATTATTAAGTATGAATAAAGACAAAGAGTAACAATTATAGTGACAACGGCAATCTGTGTTAATCTTAGAATTGATTTTTTGCGAAACTTATATTTGTTGAAATAGAGAAATAATAATCCAGGCAATAAATAAAATGTCATCAAATGATTTGCAAATCCAAGCCCGAGCAAAATCCCCATTATTATCCATCCACTGTTACTCTTAACAGATAAGGTGTCGTTTTCATCTGGTTTAAAATACAGTCTTAAGAAGAAGTATATTATAATATTAAAAAGAAATAATTGTAATGAATACACTTCAACTGACACACTTTGAATCCATAGTATAAGACTAAATGCAAAAAATAATCCGCTGATCAATGCTACAATATACTTAAGCATTTCTGCATCGGGAGTTTTATCGTTTAGCAATTTGAAAACTTTATCAGATAGTTTTGATGTGTTCGAGTTTTTAAGTGATCCAGATTATCAAGTATAAGCTGGGTTGTGTAAGTGAAAAATGTGACTGCCGCAGCACACCAAATTGAGCATAAAATATTCAATTGGTAAATTTCCCTTAATCCTAATGGAATCTTAAGAAAGAGGTAACCAAGAAGTGTAAAAAGAGGATAACCCGGTGGATGTGCAATACCGAGAGTGGCTTGAACAGCTGCCAACTCACCACAATCAAATGCAGTAACAGAACGCGAAACTGTTAACATGTAAACAACAAAAGCTATTAATCCGGTAAGGACACCGAGGCCCTTTTTTACAATTTTCATCTTAATGTAAAATCACGAATAAATATATTGAAGATAATCTTTGTGGATTAAGAATCATACTTTTGTTCCATTAAAATGTTCTTCACAACGTTAAAAAATTATGCGACTTCACTATCTTTAAATACTTTTCTACGTTATGCTCTTTTAAACATAAATCGTGCCATTATCGGTGAGTTTTTATATGCAATTCTTTCAACTGCTCTTCACTTACTTCAGAGGGAGATTCATCCATCAAGGAAAGTGCGCTGGTAGTTTTCGGAAAAGCTATTGTGTCTCTAATAGAGCTTTCGCCGGCAAACAACATGACCATCCTATCAAATCCAAAAGCAATACCACCATGCGGTGGAGCACCATATTTAAATGCATTCATCAGGAATCCAAATTTCATCTTTGCTTCTTCAGGCGAGATGTTAAGAGTTTTAAACATTTTTGCCTGCAGCTCTGCGTTATGTATTCTTATACTGCCACCGGCTATTTCCGTTCCGTTTAAAACAAGATCGTAGGCTCTTGCTTTTACTTTACCCGGCTCTTTATCCAACAACTCTATATCTTCTGTTTTAGGTGAAGTAAATGGATGATGCATTGCATAATAGCGGTTTGTTTCCTTGTCCCATTCAAATAGCGGAAAATTAGTTACCCATAAGAGCGCAGGTGCGGTATCCGGTTTTATTAGCTCTTTCCTTTTTGCAATTTCTAATCTAAGAGTTCCCATTTGGTTAAGGGTTGATAACTTTTCTCCGGCAAGAATTAATACTAGGTCTCCCGGCTTTGCCTGCAATTTCTTTATAAGATTATTTTTTTCATCATCACTTAAAAACTTTGCAACGGGAGACTCAAGTGAGTCATCCTTAACTTTAAACCAAACCAAGCCGCCCGCACCAAGCTCTCTAACTATTTTCGTTAACCCATCAAGCTGGTTTCTACTGTAACTTGCGCAGCCGCTTGCAACTAATCCTGTTACAATGCCGTTGGAAGTAATAGTGTCTTTGAAAACTTTAAATTCAGAATCAGTAAAAAGATTATTTAAAGTGGAAAGCTTCATATCGAATCTTAAATCAGGTTTATCACTTCCATACTTTTCAAGCGCTTCATCAAAGGTAAGACGTGGAATAGGAAGTTGAAGATCATTTTTCCAGATTTCTTTAAAGAGCATTTTCATCAAACCTTCAACCACCTCAAACACATTATCCTGATCAACAAACGACATCTCAATATCTATCTGTGTAAACTCCGGCTGCCTGTCTGCTCTTAAATCTTCATCTCTAAAACATTTAACTATCTGAAAATATTTATCAAACCCAGAAACCATTAAAAGCTGTTTATAAGTTTGGGGCGACTGTGGAAGAGCATAAAACTTATGTTTATGAACCCTGCTTGGAACAAGATAATCGCGCGCACCTTCCGGGGTGCTTTTCATTAATACTGGGGTTTCTATTTCTACAAAATCATTCTCATTAAAATATTTTCTTACTACCTGGTACATTTTATGGCGGAGTAAAAGATTTTTTTGCAGTGGAGATCTTCTCAAATCAAGGTATCTGTACTTTAATCTTAAATCTTCAAAAGTATCAATATCATCTTTTATCGGGAAGGGGGGCGTTTCCGATTCATTCAGAATAACCAGCTTGCTACCAAGCATATCAATTTTGCCGGTGTCGAGTTCTTTATTCACAGCATCGTCGGGTCTTTTGCGTACTTCGCCCTCAACAGCAATTACAAATTCGGCTCTAAGTTTTTTTGCAGATTCGTAAGCTTCCACATCGGATTCCGGTTCAAAAACAACCTGTGTTTTACCATAACGATCGCGCAGCCAGATAAAAATAACTCCGCCAAGGTCCCTTCTTCTATCAACCCACCCGTTTAATACTATTTTTTTGCCTGCATCAGCTTCTCTTAATTCGCCGCAAGTATGTGTTCTTCGGTTAAAGCTCATTACAAATTCTCAAAGATTATTATTCTCCTGTTGGAAGCGAAAATTAACTATTCTTTACAGGGCAAACAAATCGGGGAAATGCCTGCCTACCCGTGTATATTCGTTTTATAACCACTTTAATTCTTTGTAAGTTTATAATATGAACACGGTTGAATTAATAAGAAAAAAGCGTGAGGGTTACCAGCTTTCTGAAGAAGAAATTGATTATTTAATTGGTAATTATTCAAACGGAAAAATTCCTGATTACCAATTTGCAGCTTTCTTAATGGCAGCATATTTAAGGGGAATGAATAAAACGGAAACCGCTCATCTTACCCGCTCGATGTTAAATAGCGGGAAAGTAATAAATCTGAGGGAAATCCGAGGAAAGAAAATTGATAAACATTCTACAGGCGGAGTTGGTGATAAAACTTCTTTAATCCTTGCGCCTATTGTAGCATCACTTGGTATTAATGTGCCTATGATTTCCGGAAGAGGGCTTGGGCATACTGGTGGAACTTTGGATAAACTGGAATCGATTCCCGGCTTTAGAACAAGCTTAAGTTTATCACGTTATAAAAGTGTGCTTAAAAAATGCGGTGCGGTTTTAATCGGGCAGACAAAGAATATTGCACCCGCAGATAAATTAATTTATGCGCTGCGGGATGTTACCGCAACGGTTGAATCGATACCGCTCATAACCAGCAGCATTATGAGCAAAAAGCTTGCTGAAGGAATTGACGGACTGGTGCTGGATGTTAAAACCGGAAGCGGCGCTTTTATGAAAGAACAAAAAGATGCGCATAGCACTGGCTGAATCGCTGATTGACACTGCCAAGGCTTTTAATAAGAAAGTTATTGCTTTTATTACAGATATGAACCAACCGCTTGGAAATTATATCGGAAACTGGCTGGAAGTATATGAAACTATAAAGGTACTAACGGGGCGAAAAGGAAGGTGATGTTTTAGATCTGAGTTTGCAACTTGCGGGCGCAATGATCTATCTTGGTAATAAAGCTTCTTCAATTAAAGAAGGTGCTGAACTGGCAAAGGAACAAATTAAAAATGGAAAAGCATTTGATAAGTTTCTGCAAATTGTAAAACTCCAGGGTGGAGATACCAGTTTCCTTATCAAGCCGGAACTATATCCCAAAGCAAAATATTCTAAAAAAGTTAGATTAAATAAACCAGGTTTTATTAAAGCAATTGATAATTACCTAGTTGGAATGGCATCGCTTGAGCTTGGCGCCGGAAGAAAAACCAAAGAGGATATTATTGATCAGACAGCGGGGATTATATTTAATGTAAAAATTGGTGATGGGTTGGAAAATGATAGTGTTATCGCTTATCTTCATTCTTCTTCTTTATCAAAAATCCGTAAAGCGGAACAAATTTTAAAAAAGGCAATAGAGATTTCTAAATCAATAGTTCGTAAACCAAAATTAATTAAAAAGATAATTCATTGATGTGAGGATTTTAACTCCGTCATCATAAAATTAAACAGGAGGTAATAAGATGTTATTTATAGTCGCAATCATAGCTGCAATTGCAGCATTCATATTTCGTGCTGGTGCAAAGAAAAGATTAAACAAATCCGAATCTTCATTTGCCCTTATTGGAATTGTTGTTGCTCTGCTAGTCGCCGTTAGCCAGTTGGTAACTGTTATTCCTGCCGGTCACACTGGCGTCATAGACTTCTTGGGAATGGTAAGTGACAACACTCTAAAACCTGGAATTAACCTTGTTAACCCAATGGCAAAGGTTGAAAAGATGAGTATCAAAACACAGGAGCTTAAGGAAATGATGTCTGTTCCATCTAAAGAAGGATTAAGCGTTGATCTTGAAATAAGTCTGCTCTTTAAGTTGAATTCTGAAAAAGCAAATGATATTTACAAAACGGTGGGACCAAATTATGCGGAAATTATCTTAACGCCCCAGTTTAGATCTGTGGTCAGGGGTGTAACCGCACGTTATGAAGCAAAGGCGTTGTACACCGCTTCCCGTGAAAAGCTGGCAGGTGAGATTCTCACTGAACTGGAAAAATTAGTCGGTCCCACGAGGCATTACAGTTGAGCAAGCTCCTCTTAGACAAATCCAACTTCCAGAGCGCTTGACAAAATCCATTGAGGAGAAATTACAAGCCGAGCAGGAAAGTCAGCGAATGGAATTCATTTTAACACGAGAACAACAGGAAGCAGATAGAAAACGAATTGAAGCAAAAGGTATTGCCGATTTTCAAGATATTGTAGCAAAAGGAATTAGCGATCAACTCCTTAGGTGGAAAGGTATTGAAGCCACTGAAAAGCTTGCAAATTCACCAAATTCCAAGGTTGTTGTAATTGGTTCCGGTAAAGACGGGCTTCCACTCATTTTAGGTGGCAATTAATAACCTGTTTTTGGCAGATAAATAAATTAAAATAGTGTCCGGTGAGTCAGTTTTAGAATTGATTATTTGCCGGGCATTATTTATTTTTGAACTCGTTAGTCATTTTTTATAGAGAGTGAAATGGTACCTTCATTACATGTTTTGAATATAATCCTTCCTTTATTATACCTGGTAACTTTTGGCATCTACTTTTACGACTTTATGAAGGAGGAAAAGAAGTTCATTAATACAAAAAGAATCTTCCTCTTTATAACTCTTATCGTTCATGTGGTTTATATAATTCAGAGAACAATTGCTTTCGATCATCCACCAATAACAAACGTCTTCGAAATTTTTACTGTCCTTGCCCTGGCTATCTGTTTCTCTTACTTTCTACTTGAACTTGTTACTGATATAAGAGGAACGGGTCCATTTATAATTATTATCTCATTTATCTTTCAATTTATCTCTTCATTATTTATCCAGGATCTGGTTGCAGTAAAGGAAGTTCTTGAGAAATAACCTTCTTGGTGCTCATGTTATAAGTGCGCTTCTTGGATACTCTGGTTTTACTATTTCTGCTGTTTACGGTTTTCTCTATCTTACTTTATATAAAGATATAAAACTCAACAAGTTTGGTTTGATTTTTAACCGCCTGCCAAATCTTGAGGTTTTGGAAAAGCTAAGTTTTTATTCTGCGGTTATAGGTTTTATTACTCTAACCATTTCTATTATTATTGGAATTATCTGGCTGCCTATAGCATTTCCCGATTTCTCCTACTTCGATCCTAAACTTATCAGTACTTCTCTTGTATGGATTTTATACTGTATTGGAATTTCAAGCAAAGTGTTTGGGAAATGGCGTGGCAGAAAGCTTGTCCGGTTATCAATAAGCGGTTTTATAGTTGCAATTCTGTCAACCATTATGTCCAACTTTATCGCTCAAAGTTTTCATTCCTTCTATTAAGATTTTATGAAATTACTTTCTGTATCAATAAATCATAGAACTGCACCGGTAGAATTAAGAGAAGCAGTTTATCTTAGCGAAGATGAGATAAAAGTGTTCATCAAGGAAGCTAAGGAAAAATTATTTAAAGAAGGCTTGGTGCTCTCCACCTGCAATCGTACTGAAATATATGGTGTTCCTCAAAAAGAGGGAATAACTCATTTTCATATTCAGGACTTTTTACAAAAAAATAAATCCGCCGGGGAATCTAAAACCTGAACATTTCCAGAATCTTAGTTCACAGGAAGCCGTTAAACATCTTTTTAATATCTCAACTGGAATAGATTCGATGTTAATAGGGGATAACCAGATTCTAAAACAGGTAAAGGATTCATTCCAGATAGCATCAGAAACACACTTTGCCGGATTTATGATGAAACGTGTTTTCGATGCGGCAATACGTGCAGGTAAAAGAGCAATTACTGAAACAAGAATTAGCGACGGAGCTGTAACAGTCAGTTATGCGGCTGTTCAGTTAATTGAAAAAATATTTTCGAACCTTAATAAAAAATCAGCGTTGGTTATTGGCGCCGGAGAAACAGGAGAGATTGCAGCAAAGCATCTTAAAGATAAAAACATTGGCAAGCTCAGCATCACCAACAGAACTGCTGAGAAAGCCAAAACGCTTGCAGAAAAACTTAATGCGGAAGTTTTACCTTTTTCCGATTATATAAATTCACTTCATAAATATGATGTTATAATCAGCGCAACAAGTTCGCCTGAAATTCTGCTTCATAAAGATGTCTTAGAAAAAACGATGAAGAAGCGTAATTACGAATCGATGGTTTTGATGGATATTGCAGTCCCGAGAGATATCGATCCGGAAACAAAAAAAATTGACTACGTTTTTTATCACGATATTGATTCTTTAAACATTATCAGTTGAACAAAATTTATCCAGGCGTAAAGCCGAGATTCCAAAAGTGGAAAAAATTGTTGAGGAAGAAGTTGGCAAACTTATTCGAATGGTATAACTCACTGCAGGCAGGTCCAACAATTAAAAGCATAAGAGATCTGTTTGAAGAAATACGCGCAGAAGAGGTTGAAAAAAACATTAACCGCTTTTCATCAGATGATAAAGAAAAGCTTGAAATAGTTACCAAAAGAATTATAAATAAAATACTTCATCATCCAACAACTCTTCTTAGAAAAACAGGTGATAATACTTCAGGGACAGATGAATCGGCTTCTAAAATTGGAATTATAAGAGAACTGTTTGGAATAGATAAAAAAGATGATGATGAGAAATTATCTTAAAAAATTATTGACAGGATTGAGCATTGTACAATAAAATAATAATCGGTTCTCGTGGAAGTGATTTAGCTTTATGGCAGGCAAACTTCATTAAAAAGCAGCTTGAAAAGAAAAACAGGAACCTTAAGGTTGATATAAAGGTAATAAAAACTAAAGGAGATAAAATCCTTGATGTTGCTCTTTCAAAAATTGGAGACCGCAGTCTTTTCACAAAGGAGCTTGAAGTAGAACTGCTTGCAAACAAAATTGATCTTGCTGTTCACAGTTTAAAGGATCTTCAAACAGAAATTCCAAAAGGTTTGAAGCTTGCTGCTGTTACTAAACGTCATAATGTAGAAGATGTCCTTATCGCCCGCAAGAAAGGAACCACAATTGAAAACCTGAAAGAAGGTGCAGTGGTTGCAACCGGTTCTTTAAGAAGAAAGTGCCAGCTAATGCATCTCCGTCCGGATATTAAAGTTGTTGATCTTAGGGGAAATGTTCCATCAAGGATTAAAAAATTTTTAAAGTCTGATTGGGATGCAATAATACTTGCAAGAGCCGGCGTTGAAAGATTAAAACTGAAAAAATATATCTCTTCATACATAAGCACTGATTTGATTTTACCGGCTGTTGGGCAGGGCGCACTTGGAATTGAAATTAATTCGGCAAACAAAAGAGTATATGAAATAATTCAATCCGTAAATGATGAAACAACTTTTAGTGCTGTGCGGGCAGAGCGGGCTTTGTTAAAAGAACTTGAGGGCGGCTGCCAGGTTCCAATAGGTGCACTGGCAGAAGTTAAGGCAAACGGTTTATACCTGGATGCCATGGTTGGATCGTTAGATGGTTCAATTACTTACAGGAAAAAAGTTAGAGGAAGTAAATTACAACCTGAAAAGCTTGGCAAATCTCTTGCAAAGGATCTTAAAAAAGCGGGAGCAAAAATAATACTTGACGATATTTATAATACTGCGAGGGCAAAATGAAAAAAATATTTTTAATTGTTACAGCTCTGCTTGTTGGTTTCCTTATCTATTCGTGCAGCTGTTTAACTTGTGGCAGCAAGGAAGAAGCAAATGTTCCGCTGGATGTTTTAGAAAAAGCAGATTCTTTTATTGTTTCTAAAACCGGTGAACACTTTTTTAATAATTACATATCTATTGATTTTTTCAGAACAAAGCATACCGCTCCTTACTACGAAATGGTTTACAGGTTGTACATCCCGGAAAAATCCTACGTTGATGCACTTATAAAATTCACTGTAGATTCTGTTGGAAATGTTGTGGAAAAAAGGGACATAATTGGAATTCCAAACTGCCGTTTTTATCCACTGGAGTGTGAGTTTAATATTGATGAACAAACAGCCAGGCAAATTGCTACAGATAATGGTTTGGAAGAAGGTATAAAAGAATGGAAGGTTGGTTTTATCTGGAATGCTAAGTACGGGAAATACGTTTGGCATCTTCTATCAACGCTCGAAGAAATGGAAGGCGAATTCGGTTACCGGGCAAAAGGTAAAGAGGTGATTATAGATCCTTCAAACGGTGAAGTAATAGCATTAAACGATTGGAACATAATGTGATCTTAAATGCAGATTGTTGAAAAGAAAGAAATAAAAAAGCAGAAGAAGCGGGAAAAAATAATTGATGCTGCGGCTGAATTATTTTCCCACAAGAGCTACCATGAGGTAATGATGGAAGATGTTGCAAAACTTATCTCGGTTGCAAAGGGTACCGTTTATAACTACTTCATCTCCAAGGAAGAATTATACTTTTCTATAATGCAATTGCGGATGGAAAATTTAATCTCTTCACTTAAGGGAAAAATTGCATCGGAAGAAAGCAGTCTTGATTCGCTTCGCTCCTTTACTACTCATCTTTACATGTTTATGATGAAGTACCAGAACTTCTTTCTTATTTATCAAAAAGAATCTTTAGATAATGATAATATCCTTTCCGCTGATCTTGCGGTTCTTGAAAAACAACTTGCAGATATTATAACCGGCATTGTTGTTCAGGGAAAAGCAGAGGGTGTGTTCAGAAAAGTTGATGAAAAGTTTGCAGTAAGTTTAATCCTCGGTAGTGTTTATGGGGCAGTTAAAAGCGGAATAGAAAATAAAATAGGTGATGAGGACAGAATAATTGAGAGAGACAGAGTTTTTGAATTTGTTCTGCATGGACTTTATGCTGGGTTCAATGATATTTCTGTATTGCCTTTAAAAGGTAAAACAATTGTAATTACCAGGACAATTGAACAATCAAAGGAAACTGCTACAGCATTAGCAAAACTTGGTGCAAATGTAATTGTTTTTCCAACCCTGGAAATTTTACCCCCGGCAAGCTGGAAAAGGTTTGATGAAATAGTTTTGCTAGCCGGATAAAATTGATTTTATTGTATTTACCTCGGCGCACGCTGTTAAAATGTTCAACATAAGGTGCAATGAACTGAATGTTAAAATGAACTTTAATAAAACAAAAGTTGTTTCTGTTGGGAACTAAAACTTCTTCCGTTTGCGGTAAAAATAATATTCCTGTTCATATTGTACCTAAAAAGTTTAGTGCCGAAGGTGTTGTTGAAGAGTTATCAAAGTATAACCTGAAAAATAAGGTTGTGTTTATTCCGCGTTCTGCAATTGGCAGGGAAGAGCTCCCCCACGGCTTAAAAGACCTTGGTGCAATTATTAAATCTGTTCCGGTTTATAATGTATCTCTTCCAACCAAAGAAAATATTAAACCATTCGTTGAAGAACTTAAAAAAAATCAGCCCGATTTGTTCATCTTTACAAGTCCTTCTACATTCGAAAACTTTTTGCAAATAGAAAAAGTATCCAACCCGGTAAATTATTTCAGCAAATTCGATGTTGCGGCAATAGGTCCAACCACCAGATTGAGCATTGAAAAGAAAAAGGTAACCGTTAACATTATGCCGGATGAATACACTGTTGACGGGTTAATTAAAAAAATCACCGACTATTATGGTAACAAAAAAAAGTGACGGAGTTTATTTGAGCAATTTAAAAAATGATTTATTCTTAAGAGCATGTAAACGAAAACCTGTTGAGAGAACACCAATCTGGATAATGAGACAGGCAGGAAGATACTTACCGGAATACCGTGCTGTGCGTGAGAAACATGATTTTTTAACAATGTGTAAAACCCCGGAGCTCGCTGCCGAAGTTACAATTCAACCGGTTGATATTATTGGTGTAGATGCTGCAATTATTTTTTCGGATATCCTTGTAATACCCGAAGCAATGGGAATGCATCTTGAAATGCACGATGGAAGAGGTCCGGTTTTTCCTTCCCCCGTAAGAGATGAACAAGCAGCAAAAGATTTGAAAAATATAACACCAGATAAAGATCTAAAATATGTTCTTGATGCAATTTCATTAACCAAAAAGGAATTAAACGGAAGAGTTCCGCTTATCGGTTTTAGTGGTGCACCATGGACACTGCTTACTTACATGGTTGAAGGACAGGGATCAAAATCATTTTCCTGTGTAAAGAAACTAATTTATAATAACCCGGAACTGGCTCATAAAATTCTTGGCAAACTTACTGATGCAGTTGCTGATTATCTTTCGGCACAACTTGAAGCCGGAGCTGATGCTGTACAGATTTTTGATACCTGGGCAGGAATTTTATCACCCAGAGATTATCTTGTTTTTGCCCTGCAATATGTAAGCCAGCTGATTGCAAAAATTAAAAGAAAAGACCAGCCGGTAATTTATTTTCCTAAAGGTGTTCATTACAGGATGAGAACTACTGCAGATTGCGGTGCTGATGTTATTGGAGTTGACTGGACAATTGATATGGCTAAAGCAAGAGATAAGATTGGAAGCAAAGTTGCAATACAGGGAAACCTCGATCCAACTGTACTTTATGCTGAACCAAGTTTTATAAAGAGAGAAGCAAAGAAAGTGCTTGATTCATTTGGAAAAGGAAATGGGCATATTTTTAACCTTGGTCATGGTATTCTTCCAGATGTTAATCCTGAGCATGCAAAAGTTTTAGTAGACTTTGTTAAAAAGGAAAGCAATAAATATCATCAATAACTCACTTTGAAAAATTTTATGCAACTTTGATGTGAGATAAACCTGGAGTAATAAGTGTTTGAGATAGATTTAAAGAAATTTAAAAAATATGATAAACCGGGACCACGCTACACTAGCTATCCCACAGCACCACAATTTAACGATACGTTCACCGGTAAAGATTATGTTGATGAAATTATAAAAACAAATAGCAGCGAAGAACATCCCGATCTTTCGCTCTACTTTCATCTTCCTTACTGCGATACGCTTTGCTATTTTTGCGGCTGTAACATGTTAATAAGTAGGAACCGCGATAGAATAAACGAGTATATAAATTATGTTAAAAAGGAAATTGATCTTTTAAAGAAATATCTTTCACCCGAAAGAAAAGTTACCCAGCATCATTGGGGCGGCGGAACACCAACTCATCTTAATCCCGATGAAATAGCACAGCTTACCTCTTATATAAATAAGTCATTCGATTTTAAAACAGATTCTGAAAACAGCTGCGAGATTGATCCAAGGGAATTAACAAAAGCACATCTTGAAGCTTTACGCAATAATGGATTTAACAGGATAAGCATGGGCGTTCAGGATTTTAATGAAAAAGTACAAACTGCAATAAATAGAATTCAACCAGAAGATATTACACGGCAAACTGTGCAATGGGTAAGAGAGCTTGAATTTAAAAGCATTAATCTCGATCTGATTTACGGACTTCCCTTCCAGACAGTTGAAGCGTTTGCAGATACGGTTGAAAAGATAATTGATATTTCGCCCGACAGGATTGCAGTATTTAACTATGCACATGTTCCATGGATGAAAAAACACCAGGAGCTAATTAAAGAAGAAGATCTTCCGGCGCCGGAAGTTAAACTTGAGATTTTAAAAAACACAATTGAAATGCTTACCGCAGCAGGATATGAATTTATCGGAATGGATCACTTTGCAAAACCGGATGATGAGCTATCTGTTGCATTAAAGGAAAAGAAACTTTACAGGAACTTCCAGGGTTACAGCACAAACGCAGGCGCTGATCTTTATGCATTCGGCATTACATCAATTAGCCAGCTTAATAATATTTATGCACAGAACTACAAAACAGAAAAAGAATATTACAAAGCTCTTGATGATGGAGATGGTTCCAACTGCAAAGGGTTACAAGCTAAGTGAGGATGATCATATACGCCGCGAAGTTATTATGAGGATAATGTGCGACTTTGAACTTAACTACAAATCAGTTGAAGATAAGTTTAACATTAACTTTAAAGAATATTTTGCACAGGGTTTAGAAAATCTTAAAGCATTTGAAAGTGACGGGCTTGCAACTATTTCGGATGATGGGTTTAAAATTAAAGATATGGGCAGATTGCTTATTAGAAACATCGCCATAAATTTTGACGGTTATATAGAACGGAAAGAAGATAAGGCAAAGTATTCAAGGACGGTTTAATCCCTCGGTTTATTCTTAGATAGGGATTTACACTGAAAAAGAATAACTCAATTCTGTAAATTTGTACCTAAATAATTAATCTTCTGTGAATTTATGGCAAATAAAAAAGTAGTTGTTATCGGCGCAGGAATTTCCGGCTTAACAGCTGCACACATTCTTAATAAAGTTGGTTACGATGTGACTGTCCTCGAAAAGAATGAGAGAGTCGGCGGTTCAATTGAAACTGTTGTTGAAAACGGAATCTTATTTGATCGTGGACCAAACAGTGCACTGGAAACTACGCCAATCATCGCTCAACTTGTTGAAGAGCTTAACCTTAAAGACCAGTTTGTTTATGCCAATAAAGAAGGAAATAAAAGATACATTTTAAGAGATGGCGAACTGCACGCACTCCCAATGTCTCCCCCGGCATTTATAAAAACAAAGCTGTTTTCCGGCAAAGCAAAATTAAGATTGATGAAAGAACCGTTTATCGGAAGATCAACTGACGGCTACTACCAGAGCATTGCTGAGTTTGTTACAAGACGGCTTGGAAGTGAGTTTCTTGATTATGCAATCAATCCATTTGTTGCAGGTGTTTATGCAGGTAACCCGGAAGACCTGAGTGTAAAATCCGCCTTCCCAAAACTTTATGCTCTGGAAGAAGATTACGGTGGACTGATTGTTGGCACAATAAGAAGCATTCGCAAAAGGAAAAAGAGAAAAGAGCAATCTAAACAAAGCGCAAAGATGTTATCTTTTAAAGATGGTATGCAGATTCTTCCTAAAGCAATCGCAAAAAACCTTGGGCACCGCGTTAAATTAAATGCCGATGTGGTTTCTATAAGAAAAACCGGTGATGGAAATTACGGGGTAACTTATAAAGATGGCAAACAAACTCTTACTTCCTTAGCAGATATTGTTTTATCAACTGTGCCTGCATTTAAAGCTGCCGATCTTTTCGGACATTTTGATGAGAAGTTTACCGATCATTGTAACGATATATATTACCCCCCGGTTTTAGTAATTTATATTGCTTACAATAAAAAAGATGTGGGGCAGCCGCTGGATGGATTCGGATTTCTTGTTCCTTCAAAAGAAGGGAAATCTTTCCTTGGCGCAATCTGGAGCTCGGTTATTTTTCCAAACAGATCAAATGAAGATAGTGCGGCATTTACACTTTTTGTTGGCGGCTCAAGAGATCCCGGTTTTGCTGATGATAATGAAGAAACAGTTGTAAAAAGAGTACGAAATGAATTTGAAGAAATAATGAAAATTAATGGCAAACCGGTTTACACATCGACACGATTCTGGGAGAAAGCCATACCGCAATACAAGCTTGGCTATGTAGAGCATGAAAATTATTTCGATCATTTTGAAAAAGAAAATAAAGGTATAATTATAAGCGGCAATTTCCGTGGCGGCATCTCTGTTGGCGATTGTATCAAGAATGCGGAATTAGTTGTTCAAAAAATTAAAAATTTACAATGAACAATTAACAATGTCTTTTAAGATATTTGAACAATCCGCACCATATGGGAATGCCGTATTAGACAAAAGTTTTGAGTTTTCTATTCGGATTGTAAAACTATATCAGCATTTAAGAAAACGAGATATTTCAATAGATTCTCTTTTAAAACAGGTTTTGAGATCAGGAACATCAATTGGTGCAAATATAACAGAAGCTCAGGGTGCCGGTTCCACTAAGGATTTTATTTATAAACTTCAGATATCTTTAAAGGAGGCAAGAGAAACCGAATACTGGCTGAGATTACTAAATGCAACCCACTATTTAAATCAAGATGAGTTTGAGAGCATTAATCCTGAATGCAAAGAAATTATAAAGCTACTTACCGCAATTTTGAAAAAATTGAAAAGCTAACAAAATAATTTTTAATTATTCCTTGTTAATTGATAATTACAAAGATGGAGAATAAATGAACGACAATAAATATAACTTTAAACGATTCAGAAGACTGCGTTACAATCCAATTGTAAGAGATATGATTAGAGAAACAGAGCTTACAAAGAACGACCTGATCTATCCATCTGTTTGTAGTGCCGGGAGAAAATGTTAAGAATCCTGTAAAATCTATGCCGGGAGTATTCCAGTTATCTATTGATAAACTTGTTGAAGAATGTAAAGAAGTGAGGGATCTTGGCATTCCTGCTGTTATACTATTTGGAATACCGGAACATAAAGATGAAAAAGGCTCAGAAGCTTACGCGCCGGATGGAATTATCCAGCGTGCAATCAGGGCGATTAAACAAGAAGTAAACGATTTGCTTATTATTACTGATGTTTGTTTATGCGAGTACACTTCACACGGGCATTGCGGATTATTAGATGGCGAAGAAATCTTAAATGATGAAACAATTGCTCTCCTTGCAAAAGAAGCTGTATCGCATGTTGAAGCAGGCGCAGATATGGTTGCTCCTTCCGATATGATGGACGGCAGAGTGTTTGCAATCCGTAAGGCATTAGATTATAAAGGATTTACAAAAATTCCGATAATGAGTTATGCGGCAAAATATTCATCGGGATATTATGGTCCTTTCAGGGATGCTGCTGAATCAACTCCTGCTTTTGGTGATAGAAGATCTCACCAGATGGATATCGGTAATATTGATGAAGCAATAAGAGAAGTTGAAGCCGATATTGAAGAAGGTGCTGATATTGTAATGGTTAAACCTGCAGGACCTTATCTCGATGTTATCCGTGAAGTTAAAAAGAAGTTCGGCATGCCTACTGCGGCTTACCAGGTTAGCGGTGAGTTTGCAATGATTAAAGCTGCCGGGCAGAACGATTGGATCGATGAAGAGCGTGTAATGATCGAATCGTTGGTTTCAATTAAACGTGCCGGTGCCGATATGATACTAACATACTTCGCTAAAGATGTTGCAAAATGGATTTCAGCCAAAGGCTGATGAGCCTCCGGCTCAGATAATAACAGAAAATAAAATGGGACTAGTGGAAGACATTCTTGTTGTCCGCCAGCACAATCAAATCGGGGATATGCTTTGTTCGCTAACTTTATATGCTGCACTAAAGAAAAAATATCCGGGTTCAAGAATTACTCTGGTTGCAGCAAAAACTAATTATGAAATTCCTTTCAGCAAAATAAATCCCTTTCTTGATCGGGTGCTAATTCTTGACCGATCATCTTTAAAAAAAACAATCGGGTTCTACAAAGAATTACGAAAAACAAAATACCAGATTGGAATTGTGCCTTCAACAATTAAAGTTTCAAGAACTTCTCATATAATTAATTTCTTATCCGGCGCCAAAACCAGGGTTGGGGTAAAAACAATCGACGGAGTAAAAAACACATCCAATTACTTCTTAAATATAAAATCGGACTTTAAGTGGAAGGAAATTCATCAACTTGAACGAAATCTGGATATTGTGAAGCAAATTGGATGTAACTTATCGGAAGAAGAAAAGAAGTCAATAATGTTTCAATTCTCAAATGATGAAATTAATGAAGCTAAAAAATTCATTGAAGAAAATTTTCCCGCGGAAAGTAAAAAGATAATCGGTTTTCACCCCGGCGCAGGAAAAGAAGAAAATATGTGGGAAACAAAACGTTTTATAGAGTTGATAAAGAATGTTTATAATAAGTTTCACAACTATGTTCTGCTAACTTCGGGATGGACGGATGATGCTACCATTAGTGAAGTTGAGACTGAATTAAAAAACTCCGGTATAGATTACAAAGTTTTACATAACCATCCTGTTAAAAAGCTTGGTGCAATTCTTTCTTTAATAGATCTTTACATAACAAACGACACCGGGACAATGCACATCGCAGGATTTTCCGGTGCAAAAATAATTTCTCTTTTCGGACCAACAAATCCAAAAGAGTGGGCGCCAGAAGGAATAAATCAATTGTATGTTAAATCGAAAACGAATAATATTAATGATATTACTGTTGATGATGTTTGCCATAAAGCAGAATCATTTCTGGTTAAAATTAATGGAGATAAAAAATGAAATACCGTAAACTTGGAAAATCAGATATAGAAGTTTCCGAAATATCACTCGGCTGCTGGACGATGGGCGGCTTAAACTGGGTTAACGGGATGCCTAACGGCTGGGCTGATGTAGATGAAAACGAAATTGCCGAAGCAATAAATTACGCAATCGATCAGGGTGTTAACCACTTTGATAATGCAGATGTTTACGGTAACGGCAGAGCCGAAAGAATGTTGGCGCGAATACTTGGTGACAGAACAAACAATTTTATCATTGCTACAAAAGTTGGTTGGTTTCCCGGTACTGCTGCACATGCTTTTGAACCCGCTCATATCCGTCATCAATGTGAACAATCACTGATCAATTTAAAAAGAGATTACATAGACATTTACTATTTTCATCATGGACACTTTGGCGATAACGATGAATACCTTGATGATGCAGTTGAGGTAATGTATCGCTTAAAAGAAGAGGGGAAGATAAGGATCATTGGGCAGTCTGCTTATTCACACGAAGATTTTCAAAAGCTTGTTCCAAAAGTAAAACCGGAAGTATTGCAAAGCTGGGCTAATGCAATGGAACCGGTATTTATTGAAGAAGGTACCCCGGCGAGAAATCTGATGGATGAAAATCAAATTTCGTTTGTTGCATTCAGACCTTTGGGGCAGGGACTCCTCCTCGATAAGTACAACAAAGATAATCCACCAAAATTTGAAGATGGAGATCATCGTAAAGGAATAGAAAGATTTTCTGTTGAAAGCCTTGCCAGCCTGGAGCCAAAAATTGCAAAACTTAAAGAAAAATTTGGCTCAAACATTGAAGACCTAGCAAGAGCTGCACAACAATACCTGCTGCACTATCCAATAATGGGTGCGGTAATTCCCGGCTTCAGAAATCTTAAACAGGTTAAAATTAATTTGTCCGCAATGGATAAACCATTAACTGATGAAGAGTTTGAGTTTATTAAAAATGTCTTTGCAAATTAATTTATTCGAGTATAACGCTGTACTGTTTTCTTTATAATGCACTATATTCATTTTAGATTTTATGAAGAATTGAACGACTTCCTTCCTGAAGTAAAACGTAAAGTACGTTTTACTTATAACTACATCGATCGTGCTTCGGTTAAAGATGTAATTGAATCTCTCGGTGTTCCACATACTGAAGTTGATATGATTCTTGTTAATGGTAACTCTGTTGGATTTGATTATTTAATAAATGATGGCGATGATATTTCTGTCTATCCACGTCTTCGAATCATTTGATATTTCTAACATTCAGCATTTAAGACCAAAACCCTTGCGCAATCCAAAGTTTATTGCAGATGTTCATTTGGGAAAACTCGCTCGCTATCTTAGAATGATGGGATTTGATGTTTTGTATGAAAATAATTTTGAAGATGATGAAATTGTAAAGATCTCTCTTGAAGAAAAGAGAGCTATACTTACAAAAGACCGGGGAATACTTAAGCGAAATGATGTAACACACGGTTACTGGGTAAGAAGCAGCAAAGTCAAAGAGCAGGTTGTTGAAATAATAAAACGGTTCGATCTTAAAAAATTGATTAAAGAATTTACTCGCTGCATTGAATGCAACTCAGTGTTAGAATCAATTTCTAAAAAGGAAATACTTAATGAACTTCCTCCCAAAGTCTCAGAGTCTCAAAAATCATTCTCCGTATGTCCTTCATGCAAAAAACTTTACTGGAAAGGAACCCATCATCAGCAGATGCTTTCATTCATCAAAACAATTAAAAATATTGAATATTAATTAGCTAACTTTTTTTGTAAATATTCCTTACTTGTATAAAAAAATAAAAACTTATGTGGATAATAATTCGTCTTCTTATAGGCATTACACTTCTTGCGGTTGTTGAAATTTACTTTATAAAAAAACTCGGGCTGGCGGTTAAAAATCTCTTTCCTGTTTTTCATCAAAAGCAGTATAAAATTATTAAAAGAATTTTCCTTATCTGGATGAATTTTTATCCAATAATTCTTATTGTAATCTTTGTTTATTTTGCAATCACTTCGGAATATGTAACGCAGCCTGCCAGCAGAATAATTGATTACCTGGTTATTTATCCTTTCTGGATCGGCTTTATTTTGATGGTGCAAACAGCCATTTATTTTATAATTGTTGATTTGATAAAACTTATCGGTTACCCGGTTATTAAAAAACATAAAGCTGTGTTTGTAAAATGGCAATCGGTTTTTATTATTGTACTGATCAGCATTTTCACAGTTTATATTCCTGCAAGAGTTATTTATGATTACAACGAAGTCTCTGTAAGAGAAGTTGAGTTTAAGAAAGAAAACCTTCCGCAATCACTAAACAATTTTAAGATCGCTTTTATTTCCGATATCCAGGCAGATCATTATACTGATGAGGGACGGCTGGAAAATTTTATAAACATTGTTAACTCACTTAATCCCGATTTCGTTCTTATCGCTGGTGATCTTATAACCACAGGACCTGAACATATTGATTTAAGCGCAGAACAAGTTGGCAAGCTAAAAGCAAAGTATGGTGTTTATTCCTGCATCGGCGACCATGATAACTGGGCATACCGAAATGACACCAAACGAAGTATAAACGAAATAACCAATGCACTGCTGAAAAATAATATTGAGATGATTGACAACGGGAAAAAATATATAAATGTTGATGGCTCATCTATAGGGATAACATTTATAACAAATACTTATGTGGAAACTGTCCAGCAAAAAATTCTGGATACCTTATCATCAAGCAATAGCGGCGATTTAAAAATATTTTTAACCCATCAGCCAAGGAAACATCTTATTGAGGCAGCAAGAAAGAATGATTTTGATCTTTACCTTGCCGGACATACGCATGGCGGACAGATTTCATTCGTTTTTCCATTTATTCAGCTTACGCCAACACTTTTTGAAACAACATACATACAGGGTGATTTTTGGTTTGATGATCCCGACAAAGTCGGGACGGGTATGCTGATGATAGTTACGAGGGGTTTGGGAATGTCGATTGCACCGCTACGTTATAATTCTACACCGGAGATAACTTTAATAAAAATTACAAATTAATCCGTTCGTTAAGCAGACCGGATAATTATTCCCGATAATAAAAACGATACTTCAATATGTTAATCGAATATTTTGTGCGTTTCTTTTAATATGAAACCAAATGCTTTGAACGATCGGAAACTAAATAATTCCTATATGAAATGATTCAAATTTAAAATGTTGCAAGACTCTCAGCATCTAATTAACTTAGTATTGTTTGATTAGCACAACAAATAAAAATTATTTCCGAAAATATTGTTTACACTTTTTACTATTCTAAAATGTAATTCGTCGTTTTTAATAAACTTCAAGAAATAAATTGAATACAAATAAAACATCCCGCTTTGTTTTATTATTTTTCATCATCCTAACTCCATTAAGCGTTTTTTCACAAACCGGTGTTACTATTGTTTCAGGGTTCATAACGGATTCAACAAGCGGTGAAGCACTAATTGGGTCGAACATTTTACTTTATAAAGATAGCATCAATACAAACCAGCCACCTTTAACAGGAACTTCAACTAACAATTACGGATTTTATGCACTACCCAATCTTAAACAGGGTATTTATTATATAATTGCCCGCAATGTTGGATATAAAACACAAATTAAAGAAATTCAAATCACCATGCAGGGGGGGCGTATTCAGAATGATATTAAATTAGTTCTAGAAAGTATAAGACTGCAAGAAGTGATTGTTGAAGGAAAGAAAAAGCAAAGGCCGTTATCAAGTACCATAGATATAGATCCGAATATATTAAAGAAACTCCCATCGATGAGTGGAAGAGTTGATCTCTTTAGAATTCTTCAATCGCTTCCAGGTATAAAAGTTGCCAGCGATATCTCAAGCGGATTGTATGTAAGAGGGGGGTCCCCCGATGAAAATCTAACGTTAGTTGATGGTGTTATTATTTATAATCCAACCCATCTTGGAAATTTTTCCGGTGTATTTAATACTGACTTAGTGCAGAATATTCGTCTGATTAAAGGTGCTTTTCCCGCTGAATATGGAGGAAGGCTTTCTAGTGTTTTGGACATTATGCTTCGTTCCGGTACAAGGGAAAAAGGAAAGGGAAAATTAAGTCTTGGATTAATTAATTCTGGGTTTATGGTTGAGGGACCTTTAAACCAAAGTACGACTTTTATATTATCCGGTGAAAAAATGTACTATGATTTTATCGAAAATAATTTTTTACATAGCAGTATTACACCCCGGTATAATTTTTACAGCCTTAACACAAAAATAACCATTACTCCCTCCTCTTCGGATATATACTCATTAAGCGGATTATTCAGTCAAGACAATTTGTACAATCCATCAACGAGCAATGGTATTGATTACGATATAAAATGGAAAAATGCCTTTGCCAATATTTCGTGGCAACATATTAACCCTCAGTCTTTTTTTATTGTTAGTACATTAAGCTATGTTAATTATGAATTTCAATCCATTCTTGAAGATAACAGTTCATCAACCTCCGCTAATAATTATTTTGCACTTTCTAAACTGAGAGACTTATTTATAAAAATAAATGCTGAAATTTACTGGAATGCTCAGAACACACTAAAAATTGGATCTGAAATGGCGTTTCATAATTATTCTTTAATCTACAGTAATTTTTACGATCCTTTAATTGAACAAACCTTGGGATCATTGCCGAATGTAAATACTATGGAAGCTGCCTTATATGTACAGAATGAAAGTAAAATTTTCGATTGGTTAAAAACTAATCTTGGTTTAAGGGGTTATTATTTTAAATCAAAAAAGTATTTCAATGTGGAGCCTCGTCTTTCGGCTGAAATTATGGTAAATGATAATCTATCGATTAGCGGCGCATTTGCAATTGCACATCAATTTTTACACCTAATAGTAAGGAATGATATTTCTCTCCCAACTGATCTTTGGTATCCTTCATCAGATAAAATTGAACCAAGTAAATCAACGCAATATGTAATGGGAGTCAATTATAATTTGTTCAACAAGCAATATATATTTTCTGTTGAAGGTTATTATAAAGATATGATGAATCTCTATGAATTTAAGAATTCGACAGACTATGAACTTGGAGACCAGGTTGAAAATCTTTTTACTAAAGGAGAGGGTGAAGCGTATGGGATTGAATTTTTTGCTTATAAAACATCTGGCAGTCTCACCGGTTGGATTGGTTATACTTTATCATGGACGAGAAGAAAGTTTAATGATTTAAATACGGGAAAGGTTTTCTATCCTCGATACGATAGAAGACATGATTTATCATTAACGCTTGCTTATGAATTAAACGACAATTGGAGTTTCGGTTTAAATTGGATTTTTGCAAGTGGACAAGGTTTTACAATGCCTACAGGTCAGTATCAATTCGAATCTATCGGAGTAAATGAACAATCAAATTTGCAATTTAATTATACCGAGCAGAAATGGATTTACCCTTGCTCCGTACCACAAGTTAGATTTAAACATCACTTACAAATTTAATTTGAACAGTCTGGGAATTTGAAGCGTATTTAAACCTTTATAACGTTTACAACAGAAAAAATCCTTTTGCAATTTATTCTACCTATGACAATAGCATAGATTCTGGAAATAATGGAGTCACCCTTCCCGTATCCAGAATAAAGCAAATTTCATTATTCCCTTTTATTCCTTCCATCGGAATAACAATGAAGTTATAATTATTGAAATATGAAAAAGCTATATTTCCTCATACTACCTTCTATCTTGTTATTCATTGCCAGCTGCGATGAATTGGATATTATCAACCCGGATACAGTTTACAAGGAATATGTTGTGGTAAGAGCCGAATTAAATGCATTGTCAAATTTCGAAGGGGTTGCCTTTACAAAAACTCTCCCAATTAACGAGCCTTATGATACTAATAAAGCTTTCTTAAAAAATGTTACAGCTTATTTAAAAATAGACGGAATTAGAATTATTCCACTTCATTATTACCAGGGCGGCATTTATAAACCTTACGAAAATATTTTTATAGTTCCCGGCAGTACTTACGAACTTTTTGCAATGGTTGAGAGCACTTCTATTTATGGGATTACAAAGATTCCCCAAAAACCCGAAGTAACATCTGCATTTTATTCAAACGATCACATAGATGCGTTGGTAAAATCAAATCCTTCAGAAGTATATGGTGCAGTATGGGCAATTGTCAATCCTTCCAATAATTCTTTAATTGATATAGGTGCCGATTTCTTATCAATAGTTAATTCTTCCTATGATATCCCTCTTCTTACAACTTCTGTAAGCACCGCTGATATACCAAATAAATATACCTCTGGCTCTTATAATGATTACCGGGCTGTTAAAGTATATTCGTTTGATACTCCTTATCTACAATATTTTAATACAAAAAATAATAACCAACCCATTTCCAACGCTTTTGTTCAGGGTGGTGATCGAATTGCCTGGAATGTCCAGGGCAATAATGTTATCGGTTTGTTCATCGGAGTTGCAGAGGGAAGTTATGTTAGGCCTAATTAGAAATTATTAAAGATGAAAACAAATTTTACGCTTTCCAATATTTTTCTTTTTATTCTTATTTCCTTTGGCTTTACAGGATGCCTTTCGGATGAAGAGTCCTCTGTGTTTACAATTGGTTTGTCTGATAATGCTATGCTTCTCTATTATTTAGAAGAAAATGGAGATTATATAAATTCTTCTAATATGCCTTCTGTTGTTAATGTTGATGAAGTTTATAATCACCTAAATAATTATCTAATTATCGATACCAGAACAAATTCCGAATATATCGCCGGTCATATCCCCGGAGCAGTTAATATCCAAAACGATTCTTTGATTACCTTCTTAAATTCAATTGAAGCTAGTACTTACGCAAAAGTGATCTTGGTAAGTAAAGATGGGCAGGCATCGTCTTATTACACTTGTCTTCTAAGGTTATATGGAATTACAAATACTTATTCTTTACTATTCGGAATGACGCAGTGGAATTTAGCTTTTTCAGAGGCATGGACTAACAATATTGACGACAGCCCGGTAACACAATATTTTAATTTTGATACATACACAAATGACTCATTATCAAATTTACCTACTATAAATTTTTCTAATTCAAATAAAAGTTTTGAAAATAAAGTAAAAGATAGAATTGATGAAATTATAAAAGTTGGATTTATAAACGGAGAATCTTACGTAAGTATTTATCCACTTGAGTTATTATTTAATGGTGAACCAGCATCAGACTTTTATATAATTTGTTATGGAATTTTACCCTTTTACCACCAGAACCCATTTGACCCTCTCGCTGTCGGTCATTTCCCAAATGCGGTATCTTTTGTTCCGGGAAAGAATCTTAAGAGCACAGACAATTTGCAATTACTGCCAAATGAAAATAAGATAGTTGTTTACAGTTATTCCGGGCAATTAAGTGCTTTTGTGGTGGCTTATTTACGTTTGTTAGGATATGATGCGAAGTCCTTATTGTATGGAGGAAATATGTTGTTTTATACTTTTATGGTTGACAAGTTCGCTACTTATGACCCGTTTGTTTTCCTTACAAGTAATATAAGAAATTATCCATATGTTTCTCCCTGAACTTACCCAGGGAGGAACGACTTCAGCAGGTGTACCGGGAAGCGTTGCTTGATTACTTTGCCGGTAATTTTTCCGATCACGAGTTAACAGACGAAGAGCTTTACTCAGATTTAAGAAAACTTGATACTGTCTTTCAATGAACAGTTACACCTTAACTCAAATAAATATTTACCCGGTTAAATCTCTTGGGGGGATTTTACTTCAATCATCACAGGTAGAAGAGCGTGGATTAAAATACGACCGGCGCTGGATGATTGTTGATGAAAACAATCAGTTTATTACACAGCGTAAGTATCCGCAGATGTCTTTGCTTCAGCCGGAAATTAAAGAGAGCCTGCTTATAATAAATCACAAACAGAATAAAGTTACACCATTAACCATTTCGCTCTCTCCATATAGTGAAGAAGAAATTAATGTGCAGATCTGGAAAGACAACATTCCTGCAATAAAATATAACGGCGATGTTAATGAATGGTTTACTAAAGCAATCGGATTAAGGTGTAGCCTTGTTTACATGCCCGATACAACAAAGAGAAAAGTGAATCCGAAATATGTTGATAATCAGATTGTTAGCTTTGCAGATGGCTACCCCTTTTTAATAATTGGTGAAGAATCTCTTGTTGATTTAAACAACCGGCTAAAAGACCCTTTACCAATGAATCGCTTTAGACCAAACTTGTTTTCAGCGGAGGAGAACCTTTTGATGAAGATGGGTGGAAGCGATTTAGAATTGGTGGTATTGAGTTTCGTTCGATCAAACCTTGTTCCCGATGTGTGGTTACAACGGTTGATCAGGATACTTCTAATAAGGGTAAAGAGCCATTAAAAACTTTATCGCAATACAGGGAAGTTAACGGAAAAGTTATGTTCGGGATGAACCTTGTTTGCGAAGGAACCGGTAATGTGAAGGTGGGGGATCAAATTAATCATCTGTAACCTGGAGAAGGCGATCAGCAGCAATCTATTATGTTTATTTATCAAAGATTCCCCTTGACACTATCATCATAAAAAAATATATTGGCATCCACTATCTTCAAAAAACAAAATTGAATAACACATTTTCTAAATATCGAATTTTAAATCTTTCCAACACCCTTTCATGGCGTGGCTGGCGCCGCTAATCTATAAGCAAACATCCGTTTGTTCACATATTTCTGTTTAAATCTTTAATTCAATAATTCGCCATCGGCGATTATCAACTTATTTCCATCCATGTGCTGAAGAGCCATGGTTAAAATCAAAGGAGTACGAACATGAGTATTGCTAAAAAAATTCTTCTTAGATGAATCGGATATACCCGATTATTATTACAACATCCAGGCAGATATGCCAAACCCAACCCTTCCGCCACTTCATCCTGGTACTAAAAAACCAATCGGACCGGAAGACCTTGCACCACTCTTCCCTATGGAGCTTATAAAGCAGGAAGTTTCGCAGGAAAGATTTATCGAAATTCCGGATGAAGTACGAAACATTTACAAACTATACAGACCCTCACCTCTTTACCGCGCTACAGGACTTGAAAAACTTTTAGACACGCCGGCAAAGATCTATTATAAATATGAAGGTGTTAGTCCTACCGGTTCACATAAGCCAAACACTGCTATTGCACAGGCGTTTTACAACAAAAACGAAGGCGCTAAAAAACTTGCAACCGAAACCGGTGCCGGGCAGTGGGGAAGTGCTTTAAGTTTTGCCTGTGCGCAGTTCGGACTTGAGTGTGAGGTGTACATGGTAAAAATAAGTTACGACCAGAAACCTTACAGAAAAGTTATGATGAATACATTCGGTGCAGAAGTTATTTCTTCACCCAGCAACAGAACAAACGCAGGCAAACAGATATTAGCTCAGGATCCCAACTCTCCCGGAAGTCTTGGCATTGCAATTTCAGAAGCAGTTGAACGTGCTGCAACCGAAGAAGGAACTAACTACTCGCTCGGCAGCGTATTAAACCATGTTCTGATGCACCAAACAGTTATCGGGCAGGAAGCAATAAAGCAGATGGAAATAGCCGGTGATTTTCCAGATATTATTATTGCTCCATTTGGTGGCGGTTCTAACTTTGCTGGTATTGCATTCCCGTTCCTCCGTTACAATCTCCAGGAAGATAAAAACATACGCTGTATTGCTGTTGAACCTGCTTCATGTCCTAAACTTACCAAAGGTGAATTTCGTTACGACTTTGGTGATACTGTTGGTTTAACCCCGCTCATTCCTATGTACACTTTGGGACATACCTTTGTACCAGAACCAATTCATGCCGGCGGCTTACGCTACCATGGTGCAGGTGCAATTATAAGTCAGCTTCTTAAAGATAAAATAATTGAAGCAAATGCTTTACATCAGATTGAATGTTTTGAAGCAGGAATTAAATTTTCCATTTCAGAAGGAATAATACCTGCACCGGAAGCAACACATGGAATTGCACAGGTAATAAGGGAAGCTTTAAAAGCAAAAGTTGAAGGAACGAAGAAAACCATTCTCTTTAACCTTTGCGGACATGGTTATTTTGATATGGGCGCTTACCAGGATTACCTTGCGGGTAACCTTTCCGATCACGAATTAACTGAAGAAGAACTTTACTCAGATTTAAGAAAACTTGATACACCAGAAGCTGCGTAAAAATCTATAAGTGGAGACGGGGCAAGCCCCGTCTCTATACTTTTTACTATGAGCAAATAAAGATATCCCGCCGTCCGATTCTTTCGAAGCAAAAAAATTCAGATTGAAGTAACTTGGGTTAAACTATTATTTTTTGGTTTGGGTGATTTCTTTGCGTTAATAACTTTTTATAAGTTTACAAACACTTTTTCCGTTGGGGCGAACCGGCAAGCCTGCCTATCGGCAGACAGGTCGCTTTACAAACTATTGGAGTTAAAACTAATGCATTCAAAAGAGTTCATTAAAAACCTATTTACCACCTTCACTTTAATATTTTCGCTCACTCTACTGTTTGCCTGTACTGAACCGCCACAACCTGTAAGCAGTAAAAATGGTATGGTTGTATCAACCAGTTCCTTTGCTTCAAAAGTTGGAGTTGAGATTTTGAAAAAAGGAGGTAACGCCATTGATGCTGCTGTTGCAGTTGGTTTTGCCCTTGCTGTAACTTATCCCTCTGCTGGAAATCTTGGCGGCGGAGGTTTTATGGTTATTCATCTTGCAGATGGAAAAAATATAACAATTGACTTCCGCGAAAAAGCACCTTTATCAGCAAACAAAGATATGTACTTAAACGAAACCGGTGAATTTCTCCCGGAGCTTAGCCAGGAAGGAACTACTTCCGCAGGTGTGCCGGGAAGCGTGGCAGGACTTATCTATGCACTTGAAAACTATGGTACCTTACCACTTTCAGAAGTTATACAACCCGCAATTGATCTTGCAAAAAACGGCTGGAAACTTGAAGAGAGAGATGCCCGCTATTTCAAAAATAATCTGCCTGAGTTTGAAAAATATCCTTCATCTTTAAAAGTCTTTTCAAAAGATGGTGAGCCGTACCAGGAAGGCGATCTGTTCGTTCAACCTGATCTTGCATGGACACTTGAGCAGATAAAAGAAAACGGTGCGGATGGATTCTATAAAGGCAAAGTTGCAGAGCTGTTGGTTAAGCAGGTTAGTTCTTTAGGTGGATTTATAACTCTCGAAGATCTTGAAAAATACCAACCAGTTGAAAGAGAACCGATCATTGGAAACTACCGCGGTTACAATGTTGTTTCTATGCCACCTCCAAGTTCCGGTGGAATTGCTTTGGTTGAACTGCTCAACATTCTTGAAAACTATAATCTTGCAAAAGATGATTGGGGAAGCAGTCTCTACATTCATCACCTTGTTGAAGCTATGAAGTATGTTTATGCGGACAGAACTTATCACCTTGGTGATGAAGATTTTTACCCGGTTCCAAAAGAGGAGCTTATCTCTAAAGATTATGCTAAAACAATTTATGATAAGATAGAAGAAGCGAAAAATAAAGCGGTTCCATCCGGTGAAATTAAAAGTTTAGATATTTCTCCACTTCACGAAAGCACAGAAACAACTCACTACTCTGTTTACGATTGCTGTTGGTAACGCTGTAAGTACAACTACAACAATTAACTCTTCCTTTGGCTCCAAGATAGTTGTTGAAGGTGCAGGCTTTCTTCTTAATAACGAGATGGATGACTTTAGCGGAAAACCGGGAACACAAAACCAGTTTGGGCTGCTGGGCACAGAAGCAAACTCAATCGAGCCGGAAAAGAGAATGCTTAGCTCGATGACACCAACTATTATTTTAAAAGATGGAAAGCCATACATCATTATCGGTTCGCCTGGCGGCGCTAAAATTATAACTGCTGTGCTGCAGGTAATTTTAAACTGCATCGATTTTGAGATGAACATTCGCGAAGCTGTTGAAAAACCGAGAATACATCACCAGTGGCTGCCCGATTCAATCTATTATGAGCAAAAAGCATTAACTGAAGATGTTAAAAATGAACTTGTTGAAATGGGCTATGCTTTTATTGATGATGATGCAGAGTTCCGCATAATTGGAATTACAGAAGGAATAATGATCGACCAGGAAAATAAAATTATTTACGGTGCTGCCGATCCCCGCGGTGGAGGTTTGGCTGTCGGTTATTAATGTGAAGCTGTACAATAAATCACTAAGCCTGATAACTTTTATCATTTTTCCTGTCTCAGTATTTTTTTCTTTCGTAACTTCACTGAATTCTTTTTAAATAACTGATTAAAACTTTTACCAAATTTTAGTGAACAAGTTCATTAGAAAAATAAATTCTATGTTGAATCTCTTCCGCCTTGGATTAGCAGGTGGAGAAGCAAATATTTTGGAGGGAGACCTTAACCGGGCAATTATTCTTCTTGCAATACCAATGACGCTGGAGATGGTAATGGAATCTCTTTTTGCCGTGGTGGATATCTTTTTTGTAAGCAGGATTAGCGTAAATGCTATTGCAGTTGTGGGATTAACCGAATCTATGTTGACTATCACTTACTCGTTAGGTTTTGGTGTTGCTATGGGAACAACAGCAATGGTAGCCAGACGAGTCGGTGAGAAGAATACTACAGGAGCATCTGTTTCGGCAGTGCAGGCAATTTATCTGGGTGTTATTGCCTCGCTCCCGATTATGGCTGCAGGTATGTTCTTTGCGGAAGATCTGTTACGGTTAATGGGTGCAACCGAAGCTGTAATAGTTGAAGGTGTGGGCTATACCAAGCTTATTTACGGTAGTAACCTGATTATTATTCTGTTATTTCTTATTAACGGAATTTTCCGTGGTGCCGGAGATGCGGCGCTTGCTATGCGCTCACTTGTGGATTTCAAATGGAATAAATATTATTCTCGATCCTATGCTTATTCTTGGTATAGGACCTTTTCCTGAAATGGGCATTGAGGGAGCTGCAACAGCAACAATCATCGGGCGTACAACAGGAGTTTGTTACCAGGTTTATCATTTATATAAAGGTAAAGGAATAATAAAAATCCATAAAGAAAACTGGAGATTAAAAATTGATGTGATTGTGCGGCTTATTAAACTATCAGCAGGTGTAACGGCACAGTTTATTATTGCCTCTGCAAGCTGGATATTTTTAATGCGTGTGATTTCCACTTTCGGAAGTACAGCGCTTGCCGGTTATACCGTTGCAATAAGAGTGGTTATGTTTACAATACTTCCGGCATGGGGAATTTCCAACGCTGCGGCTACAATGGTGGGACAAAATCTTGGAGCCAATCAGCCTGAACGAGCAGAAAAATCTGTATGGCGAACAGGATATTACAACGTAGTTTTTATGGGAATTGTGATGATTATCTTTCTGCTTTTTTCCAATAATATAGCAGCATTTTTTGTAAACGAAAAAGAAGTGATTGCCAATGCTGCACAATGCCTGGACATTATTGCGCTTGGTTATTTGTTTTATGCATTTGGAATGGTGCTTGTACAATCCTTTAACGGTGCGGGTGATACACGAACTCCAACCATTATGAACTTTTTTATTTTCTGGATGATGCAGATTCCACTAGCATATTTGTTGGCGATAGAATTTTCACTTGAATCTGCAGGAGTATATTGGGCAATAGTAATTTCAGAATCAACTTTTACAATTGTTGGTTACTTTTTATTTAAACGAGGAAGGTGGAAAAACATAAAAGTTTAAACGCATTGAATATTATCCTGGTAAAATGATCTGAATAATAAAATGATAAATCGGAAAAAACTTTTTGATAAATATCTTGATCTTCTTGGCGTTAAAGCATCTTCTCCATCGTTTGAATTTCTCTGCAGAATTGTTCGGGCACATCTTTTAAAGATTCCCTTTGAAAATGTTTCCAAACTTCTATATAAAAAACAGGGAATGGATGATATTCCCGATCTTCATACCTACTTGAATGGGATTGAAAAGTATAACTTCGGCGGAACGTGCTATGCAAATAATTATCCACCTTAATCAGCTACTTAGTCATCTTGGTTTTGATGTTATGCTTTGCGGTGCTGATATGAAAAACCCAGATGTACATCTTATAAACATAGTAACTAGTTGATGGGTATGAATACATTGTTGACGGTGGTTATGCTGCACCTTTCCTTGAACCACTGCCAAGATTTTTAACCAACGACTATATTCTTAATCTTGGTCCTGAAAAATTTATTCTTAAACCGCAGGATAAAAACGGATTATCAAAACTTGAGCAGTATTATAATGGTGAGTTTAAACACTGGTACACTGCAAAACCGAAGCCGCGCAGTATTGATGAATTCCGTGGGGTGATTAAAGATTCTTATGCAGATGATGCAATGTTTATGAACATTTTTCGTATTACACGTTTTACAGCAAGCGGTTCGTTTGTCATGAGGAACCTGCAGCTAACGGAAACCAACCAATCATTGACAACCACAATTGAGATACTACGAAATGAGATTCCAGACATTGTTGAGAAAAAATTTCTAATCCCGGCTGATGTTGTAGAAGAAGCTCTCGGTACGCTTAAGGAATTAAGAAACACTTTTGATTAATAATTCTTTTGTATTTTCCTTTTTGATTTAGCAACTTTACTAAAATAAAATTTATTCAGTTACCCTTTGTTTTCTCCTGTTTACCGAACAATTTGCGCGCTTAAATAATTTTTTTGCATTTGCCTCGCTGATTTATCAAATTTACTACAATAATTTTTGTTTACATCTTACTCAATTTTAGAAAAGCCAATGAAATTATTCTTTGCTGTTATCTTATTTTCTTTACTGCCCGTATTAATTTTTAGCCAGACTAAAATTTCTGGAAAGGTTATTGATAACACCAATCAGCCGCTGCCGGGAGCGAATGTTTTTATAAAAGATTCTTACGATGGCGTTTCTTCAAATGTAGATGGATCGTTCTCCTTTACAACTGAAGAAGAGGGAGATGCATTTCTTGTTGTAAGTTTTGTTGGCTACAAAACCAAAGAGGAAAGTATTCTGCTAGCAGGAAGTGATATTAATATTGAAATTATTCTTGAGGAAGAAGCAAAGGAGCTTGGTGCGGTTGTAATTTCTGCAGGATCATTTGAAGCAAGTGATGAAAACAAAGCGGTGATTTTAAGACCGCTCGATATTGTAACAACCGGTGCGGATGCGGATATTTACAGCGCACTGGAAACTTTACCGGGCACACAGCAAATTGGTGAAACAGAAGGACTTTTTGTTCGCGGCGGATCTTCTGCAGAAACTGTTACAATTATTGATGAAATGGTTGTTCAGAAACCGTTTTATACAAGCGTTCCGGATATTCCTTCGCGCGGAAGATTCTCACCTTTTTTATTTAAAGGAATTATTTTCAGCACTGGCGGATATTCTGCAAAATACGGGCAGGCACTTTCTTCGGCACTTGTTCTGAATACCCAGGATCTTGCAGATCAAACTTTAACCGCAATTAATTTAATGATATTAGGTCTCGGCGGTGCGCATGTGCAGCGATGGGAAGAATCATCTTTTGCTATTGAGGGCGCTTACTACAACCTCGGACCGTATGTTAATACCTTCGAACAAAGACAGGAATGGGATACTGCGCCGCTTGGTTTTGAAGGTTCAATGAACTACCGGCTTAAAACTTCTAAAACAGGAATGCTTAAAGCATTACGGTTCATTCAGCTATGGAGATCTTTCGCTGTATACCGAAAACCTTGATGATCTTTCTACAAAAGATTTCACAAAATTAAGATCTGATAATTACTATTCTAATATTACTTACAGGGAAATTCTTGGAGATGACTGGACTTTATTTACCGGAGCATCTTTCAGTCTTGATAAAGATTGGATCGACTTAAACATTGACAAAGTTAAACAGGATGAAATATTAAACCAGGGTAGAATAGTCAGTAACCAAGCAGGTGTTTAATAGTTCATTTATTACTTTCGGCGGCGATGTTCAGAATATGATTTATAAAAGTGCTTTTAATGATTTAAGCGGAAAGATTGATGAAGTTTATCTTGCCGGATTTTTGGAAACCGATATCTTTTTTACAAATGATCTTGCTGCAAGAGTTGGCATAAGAGGCGAGCATTCCAAATTGCTTGGAAAATATAATTTAGCGCCGCGAGTTTCTCTTGCATACAGACTCGGGATTTACGACCAGCTTAACTTTGCTTACGGAAAATTTTACCAAACACCCTTTAAAGATTTCCTGATACAGACAACTGATTTTGAGTTTGAAAATGCTTCACACTACATTTTTAATTACCAGCATATAAGTGATGAAAGAACTTTCAGGATAGAAGTTTACTATAAAGATTATGATAAGCTTGCAAAGGGTACAATATTCACATATCCTTATTTAAATCTTCCGGAAGTTCCTTTCAGCAATGATGGAAGCGGTCATGCAAAAGGAGTTGACATTTTCTGGAGAGACCGGGAAACTTTTGATATGACCGATTACTGGCTTTCTTATTCTTACCTTGATACAAAACGAGATTTTATAAATTATCCCACGCTGGCAATGCCAACCTTTGCAACACCCGCACACTTTTTCTGCGGTGGTTAAACATTGGGTGTCTGCAATTACAACCAGCTTTGGTTTAACCTATACTTTTGCTACGGGAAGACCTTATTACAATCCAAACAATCCGGAGTTCCTCGGCGACAGGGCAAGGAATTATAACAATCTTAGTTTAAATGCCAGCTATTCTTACAACAATATTTAATAACTTTACCGTAATATTTTTCTCGGTTGATAATCTTATTGGATTTAAAAATATTTACAGCTATAATTTTTCCACCGATGGCACGATTAAAAGACCTGTGCTTCCTACGGCAACCCGTGCATTTTTCTTAGGAGTATTTATTTCAGTCGGGCAGGCAAGCCCGTTTTAAAAAAGGAGTTAAAATGAAAATAATTCTAACTATTAGTAATATGCTTTTTAACAGCAACAGGCATACATGCTGATGATAGCAAATATGAAAAAGCAATGAAAAAAAATCTTGCTAAAATTGATTCTGCAATGAATGTTAGCTGCAATGCTGGATGTAGCAAACGGTTTTGAAAGAATTGCCTTTGCAGAAAAAGATAAATGGCTGCCTTATTATTATGCTTCTTTTATGTTAACGCTTGCCAGCTTTACTGATACAACGGCAGACAATAAGGATGGCTATCTTGATAAAGCCGATACCTTTATAAACATTGCAGACTCACTTGAAGAAGATGAATCTGAAATATATGTTTTAAAGGGAATGATTGCACAGGCACGCATGCAGATTGATCCGATGAACCGGTGGATGAAATACGGACCAATTGCCAATAATAATTTTTTAAAAGCAATGAAGCTAGATACATTAAACCCGCGACCAGAATATTTGCAGGGTGTTAGTTTATATTACACACCGGAACAATTTGGCGGAGGACCTGTCCCGGCAAAACGACTGTCTGGAAAAATCATTGGAAAAGTATAACCAGTTTGTTCCCGATAACGATCTAATGCCAAACTGGGGAAGAGAAATGACTGAGCAGATGCTTGGGCAAATAAATGCAGAATCTGAAGAGGTTGAGGAAGTACAGGAAGAGACAAATGAAATACTTGAAGAAGTTAAGGAAGAGTAAGCAAATTCATTCTGTTTATTTATTGGTTAACAGCAGGCACAATATAATCTGCAACAATACTTACAATTGCTCTTTCGTGCTGATCGGCAGTCTCCCAATCCAGGTGGTTATCCGCTGTAGTTACAACAATTAAGTTCAAATCGGGAAAGTTGATAACAAACTGCCCGCCGTAACCAATTGCCAGGAATACCTCGTGGTTATTTATTTCACCAAGCCACCAGAGGTAACCATAATTAACGTTGTGCAAATCTCCCCAGTTATTAGTACCTGAAAAATTAGTATAGTTTGTTAAAGATTCTATAACCCACGTAACCGGAACAATTTGTTCTCCGTTCATCATGCCAAGATTCATATAAAGATAGCCAAGCTTAGCCATATTCCTTGGTGTGAAATACATATTGTTTCCACCAAAATAATATCCTTGCGGACCTCTTTGCCAGTCAGCCAATTCGACACCCATTTTATCCAATAAATATTCTTCGGCAAAATCCTTTGTGTTCATCCCGCTGGCTTTTGTGATTATTGCAGAGAGCAGATGAGTTTGGAAAGTATTATAAGAAAATGTGCTTCCCGGATCATATAACAAAGGAAACTCTATTGTTGTCTTTATCCAGTTTGAGGTATAATAAATTTGTTCATAGTTATATCGTTCATGTTCAATCCCAAAGCGCATCATTAACAAATTTCTTATGGTAATATCATGTTTCCTTGGATCGATTGCGGGATAAACATATTCCGGAAAGAAGTCCAACATTTTTAAATTCAAATTGTCTAAGTGCCCGTCACGTAATGCAATGCCGGTCATCGCTGAAAGAAAAGATTTGGAAACAGATTTAACATTGTGAGCAATATCTTTTCCAAAACCATTGTAATATTCCTCTGCAACAATGTACCCGTTTCTTATAACCAGAATGCAATCAACAAAACCCCTGTTCTCCCCTTGTGCTATAGCTTCTGCAAGAAGCTGTGAATTCATTCCTTGTTCTTCGGGAGTTGAAGTTGGCCAGTTGAATGATGAAGCACCAGGTCCGGTAGGTCCTTCGCTGCACGAAGAAAGAAAAAGAAGTGCAAATAATAATGTTAAACCGAAAATTTTTCCTAAATATTTCATCTCTGTAAACTCTCCTTTTTTCAGTGAGTTCAATTAGAAACAGAATCTAAATAAGAAACTAAAATGAAAATTACACTATCAGCAGAGCATTTCAAACCAAATAATTGGTGTTTTTGTTTCAAAGTGTAAAGGCAATGTTTTTTTCTTCTTACATTAACCTCATTTCGTACTTTCATATTTTTCGTCTCCATTTCATAAGTTTAAACCTGTAATTCTAATTTTAAAAGAGGAGAAATTAAAATGGGTAAAAAAGTTGAAGTAGCAGGAATAATGGGACCAATCTGGTTTATGGGATGGTTGTTTACTATCGGATTTCTTCAAGTATCATTTTTTAAAGGATTGCTGGCACTAATTATCTGGCCTTATTATATAGGCGATTTTCTTGCTGCAGCAATAAAGTAAGTAAAAATGAAAACCATTGGTTTAATAGGCGGAACGGGCTGGGTTTCTACAATTGAGTATTACAGGTTTATAAACGAGGGAATTAATAAAAAACTTGGCGGACTTAACTCCGCGCAGTGTTTAATTTATTCTTTTAACTATGAAGAGATTGATAAACTGGTAAAACAGGATAACATTGAGGGAGTTTATCCAATGGTTCTTGATGCTGCGAAAAAATTACAAAGTGCTTCGGCAGATTTTATTGTTTTATGCGCAAACACTTTACACCAGTACGTTGATAAACTTGAAAAAGTTATTGATCTGCCGATTGTACACATTGCCGATGCTACTGCAAAGGTTATTAAGCAAAAAGGTTTAACAAAAGTTGGTTTGCTTGGTACACGTTTTACAATGGAGATGGATTTTTATACAAAGCGTTTAAAAGATGCAGGAATTGAAACACTCACCCCGGAAAAACCACAACGCGATTTTATTCACGATTCAATTATAAATGAAATGCTTCACGATAATTTTAAGAAGGAAACAAGGGAGAAGTTTCTTTCAATAATTGATGATCTCCAAACAAAAGGTGCAGAAGGAATAGTTTTGGGATGTACAGAAATTCCTCTTTTAATAAAACAGGAAGATGTTAAACTCCCCCTGCTTAATACATTAGAAATACACGCAGCTGCTGTTGTGGATTATGCGGTTGGTTGACAAGTTCCCTGTAAAGCAAATCGCTGATTCGCTATAATTTTGTTTTTAATATTCTGGAAATAGAATAATAATATTTATAACTTTGAATAAATTTCTTTCAAATAATTAAATCCGAAAATCGAGGGGGCAATGATGAAAAACGAAGCACTTTTACCAATCGAAAATATCACATCTAAAATTCATCTTATAAGAAACGAAAAAGTTATGCTTGATTCTGATCTTGCAGAACTTTACGGTGTTGAGACTAAAGTGCTGGTACAGGCTGTAAAAAGGAATATTGACCGGTTTCCGCAGGATTTTATGTTTCAGCTAACTATCAACCAGTATAAAATCTTGAGGTCACAAACTGTGACCTCAAATTGGGGTGGTAGAAGATATCCCCCATATGTTTTTACAGAGCAGGGTGTGGCGATGTTGTCAAGCGTGCTGAAAAGTAAGCGGGCAATAAAAGTTAATATTTCAATAATTAGGGCTTTTGTAGAACTGAGAAAATTTCTTTATAGTAATGAAAAGCTTGCTAAAAAACTTACAACTTTAGAGCTGGAAACAAAGCAAAATTTGAGGAACAGCAAAAACAAATAACGCTGATCTTCGAAGCAATTAAGCAGTTAATTAAAGAAGAACAGAAAACCAAAAAACCGGTTGGCTTTACACTGCCAAAGAAAAGGTAACCTGCTTAGTGAGGATATATTTTACACGTTAGAAATCCAGCGGCGCTAATCGTGGATTAGCAGTATGAATCCGAGCTGCAAAAGGCAAAGCCGGATGGAGTTCACTGATGAGATCAAAATGTTAGCCTTTTTCAAATATGACATGCAAAACAATCTAATCCGGCGGCCAGATGATATTCGTTAAGCGGTTGATCAACATACCTTGTCGATGATATAATTTCAATTATGCCACCAATATTTTTAGTTAAGTTTAGCAGAAACCTGCTTAAGTTCTTCCGAATCGATGATTGCTTTTATGGTCTCGAAAATATCCTCATTATCGGTGTGGAATCCTATGCGCTGGTAACCGGCAGTTACAATTAATTTAACTCCCGGTATTAAAATAACTGTTTATGTATACAGCACCTTTAGAGCGAATAGATAAAATCTTTGCGCTTCCTTTCCCAAAAACCGGTTCAATTAATTTTATATATCCTTCAACTAATTTAGCGGGCAGGTACACTTGAATTGTTCCGGCAAATCCACCACCGTGAACACGGCATGCACCTTCTTTTATTTCTTCAATGTATCTTTCGGTAATAGCCAGTGCGAGTGAAACACCTTGTTCATAAACCTTTTTCGGAGAATAAATATTCTGCAGCCATTTAAAAGAAGAATTACCCGATTGATTAACTAACTCTAAATACTTACTAAAATCATTATTTCTAAGTGCAGCAACCTGGTGAACAACTTTTTCATTTTCTTCTATATAATGCATCGCTCTTAGAATAGCTCTATCACCTAATTCTGTTCTTAATTTTTTGCAGTTAGAGAGAAGATCATTCATAGAAATATCTCTGCAAAATTCTTTATTAAAAAATTTTGCTACAGATTTCATTTCATTGGGAATAGAGGCATAATCATCGGTTAAATCAGCATGACTCCCGCCGGTATCAACCATAATTATTTTATATCCCGTAGATTCAAAATCAAAATCTATTGTTTCTACTTTGGGAGCTTGCGGGTTTTCGAAATCGATGCTTATTATACCTCCAAAAGCAGATGCCATCTGATCCATTAATCCACAAGGTTTTCCGAAATAATTGTTTTCAGCCTGCTGCCCTGCTATAGCAATTTGCTTTGATGAAATTTTATTCTCATTATAAAGTGCATTGAAAATAGTTCCAATTAATACTTCGATAGATGCAGATGAACTTAATCCGGAACCTGTTAAAACTTCACTCGAAACAAATGCATTAAATCCTCCAATTCCATAACCCAGTTCTGTAAACCGGAAAGCAATACCACGGATTAAAGCGTTAGTAGTTCCTTCCTCTTCTCTCTTTTTTTTCAGTTCATTAAGATTAACAAAGAATGGTGTATCGTATCCTTCAGAATAGATTGTTACATCGTTACTATTATTATAATTACATACAGAAATTGTATCAAGATTAACACTGGCTGCCAGAACACGCCCATGGTTATGATCAGTATGATTACCCCCTAACTCAGTACGCCCGGGTGAACTAAAAATATGAAGATCAACATCTCCAAATTTAGCTTTGTGTTTATCAATTAATATTTTATATCGTTCGAATTGAGAATTTAATAAACCCGGTTCTTCTCCATATAAGATTCTAAGAGCATTCTTTAGTTTACTCTCATTAAAATTCATCAGGTGTTCTCAATTTATTGAATTTTAAATCCGTAGTGAGCATCAATTAAAATTATGCCGGATTTTTCTACTTTAGAAGAATTAGCTTTTTCGTCTGGCTAAGGTTGCCTGCGTTGAGACGGTAAAAATAAATCCCTGAGCTTAAATGCGAGGCATCAAAATCAATTGTATAATTACCGGCCGGCTGCCACTGATTAACGAGGATTTCTATTTCACTTCCGAAAACATCAAACACAGATAATTCTATTTCACCTGCCGAAGGGAGCGAATACCGTATAGTTGTTGAAGGGTTAAAAGGGTTTGGATAATTTTGTTCAAGAGTAAATTCAACCACCCCCGTAAAATCAACTTCGATTATTCTGGAGTAGCTAATTGTACCGTCATAGTCAATCTGTTTTAACCGGTAAGAATAAACGCCGGCGATAAGGTTGTCATCTGTGAAAGTGTAATGTTTTGCTTCCGTTGTTGTTCCGTAACCTTCTATAAACCCTATCTTCACCCAACCGTTGTTGTCATTCTGAGTGAAACGAAGAATCTCAAAACCACTATTGTTAGTCTCTGTTGCGGTAGACCAATTCAAGTTAACTTTATTCCCTGCCTGTAGAGCAGTAAATGAAACTAACTCAACTGGTAATGGGTTTTCACTGTCTGTAAATCTTGCAACATAATTTGCCTGGATGTTGCTGCCCACCTGGTTGAATGCACCGCCAATTATCATTGAACCGGTTGAACCTTGAACAGCCATCGCATCAACTGAACCGGTTGCCCCTTCTCCAATTGGAGACCAGGTTGAATTAACCATATTGAATTTTGCTATCCTGTTTGCAGGCTGACTGCCGGCAGTTGTAAACATACCGCCAACATAAAGATCATTTTCGCTTTGCTGAATTGAAAAAACCGATCCGTTTACACCATCGCCAAGAGTATGCCATGCAGAACCATCCCACCTTGCTATCCTGCCGGGAACACTTCCGCCTGCCATTGTAAATACTCCACCCACATAAACATCGCTGCCAACAATAGAAATAGCCCTGACGATTCCATTTACGCCGCCGCCAACATCCGACCAGTTATTACCATCCCATTTAGCCAGGCTGGTTACATTATTACCTCCGGCAATATTGAAAATACCCCCGGCATATACATCATTTCCCGAAACAGCAATAGCATTAACTTCGTTATTAATACCACTGCCCAAAGGAGACCAGGAAACACCATCCCATTTAGCAATCTGTTTGCAGAAATCTCCACCCGCCTCTGTAAAGAAACCGCCGGCATAAAGATTAGTTCCGCTTACTGCTAAACACAAAATAAGTTCATTTACTCCCTGCCCGAGTGCCGACCAGTTTGAACCATCCCACTTGGCAATATTATTAACAGGAACGCCGCCTGCCATGAGAAAAAAAGCCCGCCACATAAATATCGTTTCCAATTACTGCAATTGCATTAACTTCACCGTTCAAACCAGAACCAAGAGCAGACCATGAACTGCCATCCCACTTGGCAATATTGTTTACGAGTGTTCCTCCGGCTAAAGCAAATAATCCTCCTACATAAACATCGTTATCTAAAACAGCAACTGCCTTAGACGTGCTGCTTAAACCGTCGCCCAAAGTAAACCACTCAATATTTTCATCAATTGTTTGCGAGTATGTTAACGGCGAAAAAATAAATAGTACAATTAACGCAATGATAATTCTATCTTTCAAAACTGTCTCCTAATATGAATAAATACTGTTAAAATTCTGCCAGAGTGATGGGTTTGTCGGCAGGAGTACCTGTTCTAAACAAATATACAAAAAAATGGTTATATCAACCCACCCGCAAATATCAATTAACAAGAGTTGAAGTTGTGCTGGGGATTCTAATTTAGGTCGAAGAAATTTTTACCATCCCGCCAATAAATTTTTTAATTAGTTTTACTGCTCACTCTTTAGCTTCGCCTGGATTGATAAAACCATCCGTGGCTGTGATATTCAGCACATAAGTTAAAACATTAAAAGTAAAGTCATATCATTAAAAATATCCTTTCATAAAGTTTAAATGGTGTTTGGCCATCATCATCATTACGTTTTACCAAGTTATTATTGACAACCTAATGTTCAAGTTAAAAGAGGTGTGATATGAAAAAGGCATTAATAATCGTCCAGAGTAAAAACAGCCCCACTAAAAAATTTGGTGAAGAAATTGCTGAATTCCTCCTTTACAGGGGGCTCTCGGCTGAGCTTGTCCCGATTGACAGCTTTGAACCTAAAAAGCTTGAAGGTGCAAATTATTTGCTTCTTAGCGGCTGGAGAAACGGCTCTTTATTTTCACCCAAGAATCCCGATAATGAATGGGCAACCTTTGTAAAAAAACTTCCAACGCTTAATGGAATAAAGACGGCATTATTCACTTCATATAAATTCTTCTCAGGCGGTATGCTAAGAAGTATGAAAAAATACCTGGCGAACAAAACTGAGAACCTTGAGTTTGCTTTTACATCAAGAGATGGTTCTCTTTCTGTTTCCGATAAACTGACTCTGAATGAATTTTTAAAATAGAGATTTAAAAGGTTACGGCTAAATTTCAGGTGTCTTCTATATTTTTTAAGGCAGATAATCTTCTCTAGCGGGAGAAAAAACTTCAATCACTACTGAATCTTCAAGTACCTCAACACTGTGCTCAACATTTCCCGGAATAGACCAGCTGTCACCTGCTTCGGCATTGTGGTCTTCATCTGCAATTTTAAAGGTCATCCGCCCGGAAATCATATATCCGGTTTGTTCGTGTGGATGTTTATAAATTGGAACTATGCTTCCCTTCTTAAGCCAAAATTCACCGAGAGAGGTTTTATCACCATAAACCAATGTCTTGTAAGTAACTCCATCAAAGGCTTTTTTGTAATTGTTAAGTACTTTTTTATAAAACATTTTTAACTCCTTTTTAATGATGAGTTATTCGATATTTTATTTTACTGAGATGATATAAATATTACTGTAGAAAAATTAAAAGCTTGCGGTGTTGAATTTACTAATGAAATTACCAACCAGCGCTATGGTCTTGTAACACATTTTATAATGCACGGCAACTTACAGGTTCAACTGTATGAGCCACTTTCCAAGAAAAAATTATAGTGTCTTCAGCACTCTTTTTATGATTTATTGATTTCTCGAAGCATTAAAGGTCCCGCTATAACCAAATCCTTCCTGGTTCAGCCATTTCCATGCACCATCAAAAGAACCGCTGCCAAACTCGCCAATCAGTTCAGTATCAATTTCAACTTGGTCGGGGTTTAGATTAATACGCAGCGTATCACCTTCAACAGAACCTATCAAAATACCGCTTCCAAATTGGGCTCCGCAGTTATTACATTCGCGTACTTTTCTTATGTGCCAGTTTCCTGTAACTCCGTTTGAATCGGGCGGGTTAATATAAAGCGTACCTTCTCCAACCAGCTCACCTAAAAAGGTATAACTCCTGTATGAATAGCTGCCGTAAGGAAACTGCTCGCTTGTCTGGCTTGATGAGCATGAAAGAAAAAGGAACAAAAAGATTGATATGCTGATTGCTGCTGCTGATAATGATTTCATTTTCATAATATGCTCTCCATAAAAAATTTTATCTTCGTTTTTTTATATAAGATCAATCTTATACTGATCTAAAGTCAATGGAATAAATGATAAATAATTATTACGCCGTGCTAATTGTATTATTCTATAAAACAATTCACTCAACAAATTAGAGCAAATTTCCCAAAGCTGGTAATTATCCTCCCTTTTCTTTCAATATTGATATTTTTAACTTAGAAAACCTTATAAAACTTTCAAAATCAAACTATATTCATACTTCTTTCTGGCGTTTTTTTTGATATATCAGTTAGTTGATACTAACAGCAAAAATAATATAATCACACAATAAAGTATTTGAGACAATGTATAAAATAATTTCCGCACAGTTTATTGCACCCGAAGTTAAAAAGTTCGTAATAGAAGCCCCCAAGATTGCCCGTAAAAGGAAAGCCGGGCAGTTTGTAATCATCAGAATTGATGAGCACGGTGAAAGAATTCCTTTAACTATTGCTGATTCGGATGAGCGAAAAAGGAACGATTACTATTATTGTTCAGGGTGTTGGTAAAACCACCAAAGAGTTAAACTCGCTTGAGAGCGGCGAAGAGATTATGGATGTTGTAGGTCCGCTTGGCAAGCCATCACACATAGAAAATTTTGGAACGGCTGTTTCAATTGGCGGAGGCGTTGGTACTGCAATTGCATATCCTACCGCGGTTGCACTTAAAGAAGCTGGTAACCATACAATTTCAATAATCGGCGGAAGAACAAAAGAGTTTGTTATACTCGAAGATGAACTTAAAGAAGTTTGCGATGAGGTTTATCCAACAACTGATGACGGAAGCTACGGTTTCCACGGATTCGTTACACAAAAACTGCAGGAGTTAATCGATTCCGGTAAGAAGATAGATTTTGTTTTGGCAATTGGACCAATCCCAATGATGAAAGCTGTTGCAGAAGTTACAAGACCACACGGAATTAATACAGTTGTAAGCTTAAACCCGGTTATGGTGGATGGCACAGGAATGTGCGGGGGATGCCGTGCAACGGTTGATAATAAAACTGTTTTTGTTTGTGTTGACGGACCCGAATTCGATGCGCATAAAGTTGATTTTAAAACTCTGGAAAGAAGAAATGATGCTTATGCAATAGCAGAACACGATGCGCTTGAAAAACATATTTGCAAACTTGATAAGATGGCGCTTAATAGTAAAGAAGAAATTACTGCATAAATATTATAAAGAGTATACAAATGGAAAAATTATCAAACAAAGAAAGAATGAAAATACCCCGCCAGTCAATGCCTGAACAGGATAGCGTTGAACGGTGCACATAATTTTAAAGAGGTTAACTTAGGATTTACAGAAGAGCTCGCAATGCTTGAAGCACAACGATGTCTTCAATGTCCCAAAGCCATCCTGTGTAGAAGGCTGCCCGGTAGGCGTTAAGATAGGTGATTTTATTACGCTGGTTGCAGAAGGAAAATACATGGAAGCTGCGGCAAAAATAAAAGAAGATAATATGCTTCCGGCAATATGCGGAAGGGTTTGCCCGCAGGAAGAACAATGCGAAATTAAATGTGTGGTTGGTAAAAAGAATGAACCGGTTGCAATCGGAAGATTGGAAAGATTTGTTGCAGATTATGAAAGAACCGAGCTTGGTTTAAGAAAACCTGAACTGCAGCCAAAGACAGGTTATAAAGTTGCAATTGTAGGAAGCGGTCCTGCGGGTTTAAGCTGCGCTGCAGATCTTATACAGAAGGGACACGATGTAACTGTTTTTGAAGCCCTTCATGAACTTGGCGGAGTTTTAATTTACGGCATACCTGAATTTCGTCTTCCAAAAGAGATTGTAAAAACCGAAATAGATGTTTTAAAAGATGCCGGGGTTGAATTCCAAACAAACGCTGTAATTGGTTTTACAGATACTTTAGATGAGTTGCTGGAAAACGGTTATGATGCCGCATTTATAGGTGTGGGCGCCGGCTTGCCATATTTTCTTAATATTGATGGTGAAAACCTTAACGGGGTTTATTCTGCAAATGAATTTCTTACCCGGGTTAATTTAATGAAGGCGTACAAGTTCCCCGAATATGATACACCGGTTTTTGATTGTAAAGATAAAAACATTGCTGTCTTCGGCGGAGGTAATACTGCAATGGATGCTGTAAGAACATCGAAACGGCTTGGTGCTAAAAATGCATACATCATTTACCGCAGATCGGAAGTTGAGATGCCGGCTCGTATTGAAGAAGTTCATCATGCTAAAGAGGAAGGAATTGAATTCCTTCTGCTGGCAAATCCGCTTGAGTTTACAGGCGATGAAAACGGCTGGCTTAAAGGTGTTAAGCTTATTAAAATGGAACTTGGTGAGCCGGATGATTCGGGCAGAAGAAGACCCGTTCCGATTGATGGCTCTGAATATATACTTGATATTGATATGGCTGTAATTGCAATTGGCAACGGCTCAAATCCAATCATCCAGAAAACAACTCCTGATTTAAACTTTAATAAATGGGGTAACATCCAGGTTAATGAGGAGACCATGGAAACATCCAAAAAGGGTGTGTTTGCAGGCGGCGATATTGTAACCGGCGGTGCAACGGTTATACTTGCAATGGGTGCAGGAAGAAAAGCTGCAAGTGCAATTGATGCTTACCTTATGAAAACGGAAAGCCCGGTAAAAGAAGAAATTGTTTAATGCTGAATAATTTTTTTATAAATGAACAGCATGTAGAGCGACCCGCTGATTCGCTCACTTAAAATATTTTTTACAGACTATATAAATTTTTGGTTACTTAATTCATTTAGATTGCACAGTCTCATTTTAAACGACTGTTATCAAGTTCCCGCCCACAGATTTTTTAGCTCGCTAATATCTTCTACACACCCCCTATACCAATTCAATTGAGAACGCTGGTAAGGAAAGTTATCTTTGCAGCAGTATCAATAATAAAAAACCACAAGAGGTAAACAATGAAAAGGCAAATAGTTCTTTTTACGTTTTTCTTGCTGGTAGCATTTCCCTTCCTTACATATGCACAAACAAATGTGCAAACTCAAATGTCTGCTAAAAAAGATTGCGTTAAAAAAAGTCTTCTGCTCGGGATGGAATCTGAAAATCTTGGATTGCAATCATGCGCCGCATATATGCTTGGCGAATTCTGCTGTGATGAAGCTGTTGTTCCGCTGCTTAAAATTTTGCACAATAGTCCCTTATGAAGAGATGCGGATAATGGCAGCACTTTCGTTATATAAAATTGGTGATTCGCGCGGAATTTTTGCTATCAGGCAGGCAATAAAGTTTGATGATAGCAAACGGGTACGAAAGCTGTGCGATAAGTTTTACAGGGCTTATCTTCAAGCTGAAGAAAAGCCGGTGGCTAGCTTTATGGCAGTAAAATAGTTGTGCCAGATTACTACGGTTTATTTTATTTACAACATTAAGCTACTCTGGAAATAAATATTAAATTTTAGAAATATTCATTAAGTTGTGTTTTAATCTAAAGTGCATCTTATATAATATTTCTTTATGCTACGATTAACCGTACTGTTTTTAATTATTTTTTATTTTTTACCGCCGGGTAATTCTCTTGCCCAAAACGAAAGGGAAGAGTGGAGACAAATCCCTTCCCCTACAGATAAAACCCTAAGGAACCTTCATTTTATAGATGCACAAACGGGCTGGGCTGCAGGTGAAGACGGTACAATAATTCATACCTCTAACGGGGGCGATAACTGGGTGGTTCAAAACAGTACTGTACAAACGTTTATAGTAGATATTTTTTTTATTAACGAAAATATTGGCTGGGCAATTACCTTTAGAGATACTTTTCCCTTCGGCTCAATAATTCTTAATACTACGAACGGCGGAGATAACTGGATTGCAGAGGATTACCCTGACGGCAATGCATTTATGAATACAATCTTCTTTTTCGATTCGTTAAACGGCTGGATAGGTGGAACGTATATTGCCGGCACAACCAATGGCGGTGCAACCTGGGTTAGGGCAGATGTTGATTCAAGTATGATTTCCGGTCTTCCTGTTTATAATTTTAATTTTTACAACCGGCAGTTCGGTTATGCATGCGGCGGTTACCTCGATCTTGCGGGAGTAATATGGCGAACAACAAACTATGGCGAAAGCTGGTCTGCAACAGGTGTTAGCCCCGACCAGGTTTTTGATCTTTACATTATAGATTCACTCAATGCTATAACGCTATCCGGCGACCCGGAAGGTTTTTTTGGAATAGGCGATATTAAAACAACCGATGCCGGCACAAGCTGGACATACGAAGAATTGTCTTTATCCGGTCTCTCATTTGCAATCGATTTTAGAACTGAATCTGAAGGTTGGTCTGCATCCGGGTATAAATTCCTTATTTACATCAGATAGTGGGATTAGCTGGGAGGATAAAGAAATACCCGACAGCGCTATTATTTTTGATCTTACATTTATTGATTCCCGAAATGGTTTTGCTGTTGGAGAAAACGGTGTAATATTAAAATACATTCCTGGTCCTGTAGATATTTACGAAACGGAAATGATGATGTTCCTTCAGATTTTATTTTATATCAGAATTACCCCAACCCATTTAATCCGGGTACGAAGATAAGATTTACAATTCCCGAAGACGCGAGACGAGAAACGCAAAACAGCTTGCCCACCAACGGCGTGGTGAGTTTAAAAGTTTATGACGTTCTGGGAAATGAAATTGCAACTTTAGTAAATGAAGAGAAACCTGCCGGCGATTACGAGGTAGATTTTCAATACAGATTTAATAAATCAAAAAGGTTCGCTTCCAAACGGTGTCTATTTCTACCAGCTCGTTGCCGGAACATTTGTTCAAACAAAAAAAATGATCTTATATTAAAATAAAAACCCCCTGCAATATAATCTGCAAGGGGTTTCCTGTTTTCTGTCCGTTCTATTGCTATTTCATTAAAATCAGTTTCTTTGTCTGTTTAAAATTATCTGCAGTCAAGCTGTAAAAGTAAATCCCGCTAGGAAGATCAGAAGCGTTCCAATCATATTTATATGTTCCCGCATTTAAATTTTCTGAAACAAGTGTTGATACTTTTTCACCAAGTGAATTGAAAACACTTAGTGATACAAACCCTTCTTCCGGAATTGAAAATTGAATTGTGGTGCTTGGGTTAAAAGGATTAGGATAATTTTGCATCAAGGAATATTCTTCAGGAATTTCACCCTCTTCAATATTTATTCCCTGTATATTTTCTGTTAAAACCCAGGTCTGGTTTGTTAATGCGGGGCCAGTTGTAATTCCGCCAGATATTGCAACTCTGAGGATTTCAGGTTTAACGGGGGGAGACATATAATTAGTCCCACCGTAAAATGCCATTAGCGGGTTGGGTAAATCCGGCTCGGGTTCATAAGTGTTGGTACTAATTAGATATCCGTAAGCAGCCAGAGATGGATCAAATGCACCGGTCGTACTACCGCCTGCGGAATATATTTCATCTTCTGATTCAGTGTAGTCGTAGTGCGCATAAACTGCTAGAGGACGATCTGTTTTATATTCCCAGTTAATTTGAAACCTATTCGATATATCAATCTCCCCCTTAAGGGTAATGTTGTTGGGTACAAAATTGCCCGTGACACCCGTTAGGCCAGCTGAAATATATAAAGATCGATCTAATAATGAATGACCAAATGATGCTGTCCCTTCCGGCAGTGGGGTCGCATCTCTGAATGACATCGTATGAGTATTAAAATAAATTGCATGTACACGTAAAAGATCACCGTCTGCGACATTATCCTGCAACCCCCCAATAATATATACCAATGAATCTTCAAAACCCTCTGCACCAGCAAAAAACAATGGATCGGGTAAATTCGGGAGTTGTGCCCAGGTATTGGTGTTAATATCATATTCATAAAAGCTGGCAACTGCCGGAGATGGAAAGGGGGCATTGAAACCGCCCATGGTATAGATTTTATCACCTAATATTGCCGTTGCATTTGTCCTCAACGGCTCAGGTAGTGAGGCTATATATTCCCATGTATCTGTAATCAGATTATATTTTAAACAGGTAGCTGTTGCAACTCCCCCGCCTGTTGTATCGCCACCTAAAACATACAACCACGAGGTGTCGTTGCGTGTGTACATAACCGATCCACCGTAATAGCGCGGATGCGGCATGCTTGCGCCCTGCACCCATCCACCTAAGGTAGTTTTCTCGAATGAAGAAACATACTGAAGTTCAATGTTATCACCTCCGTAAATTTCTTCCAGTGTTGTTGGGGCTTTTTGTGCCATCATATATGCACTAAAAAAAATGTATATAATGGTACTCAATAAAAGGTAATTCATCTTAAACATAACTACTCCTGTTTTTTTATTATTGTTTTATTTTAAATCAATTGCTATTCAAGAAAGTTTACAAAGTGTTTTATGAGTAATTGATATAAGGGTACCTAAGTACTTTTATTCCACAGGAACGATCGGCAGGAATAATATCAGTGTTCTAACACAATTAAAATGAATTTAGTAATTAAAATATTAATAACAAACAATTGTTTTCCTATGGAAATCATAGGTAACTGGCAACTATCTTGTGGGGTTTGTCAAAGAAAACATCGAATACTGCAATAAACAAAGATATTTAATCGTTCAATCTCACTTCGTCTTGTAAAAAAGTGTAAAGATTGCTGATTGTATTTTTGCAAAAAGTGGGCTGGGGCACATTCTTTATTTATATTCAGATCATCTGAAATCTGTTTTTTATCTTAGCAATTAAAAAAGGTTATCAACAAATGAACCCGAGTGGTGTGTTGAAAAATTTTCCAAAGCGAACTATCGGTTTTCTTAATAAACTTTCAAAAAATAATACGCGCGAATGGTTTGAAAACAATCGGAGTAGTTATAATTCTGATTTCCTTGAACCCCTGATTTATTTTGTTGAGGAAATGGGAGAGAAACTTTTAAGTCTCGATCCTGAAATTACCGCAATTCCAAAAATTGATAAATCTATTTTCCGTCTTCACCGTGATGTAAGATTCAGCAAAAACAAAGAACCATATAAAACAAATGCAGGAATATTATTCTGGAACGGCAAAGCAAAAAAGATGGAGTCGTGCGGATTTTATTTTCACCTTGAACCAAAAATGTTTGGTGTAGGTGCTGGTATGCATATTATTCCAAAGCATTTGCTAAAACCTTACCGCGATGCTGTTGTTGATCCGGTAAGCGGTAAAGAATTACACGGAATTGTAAAGAAGGTTGAAAAGAATATGCTGTATAAAGTTTCGGGCAAAAAATATAAACGTATTCCAAAAGGATATGATCCTGATTCTCCCTTTGCTGACTATTTATTATATGACGGTGTTTTTGGCTGGTACAAAAGTAAGAATGTTAAAGAATTGCATGATGGAAATGCAGTTGATATAATCTATAACATATTTAAAGATATGCTACCCCTACATCGGTGGTTTGAAAAAAATCTTTTATGATCTTTTGCGGCTTTGTTAGAACCTTTTGACTGTGCAAAGCCGCTAAAAAAGCTACTATTAGTTACTCTTAGTTTCCTGCTGGTATGCTGGTTCAAGTTCTAACCTGTTTCTCTTCCGGCTCTTTAACTTGTTTAGCAGTACACGTAAATCGCTTATAACATATAGCGTTGAGGGAAGCATAAGCAACGTTATGAACGTTCCAAAGATCAATCCCGCTGCAACAGAAACTGCCATTGGAACAAGGAACTGACCCTGTTCACTTCTAAGGAAAATAATCGGTGCCAACCCGGCAGCCGTTGTTACGGTTGTTAAAACAATTGGTCTGAACCTGCGCAATCCCTGCTTCCAAAAGCGCTTCACCAACTTCCATTCCAGATTTAACCATGGTGTTATATTTATGCACAAGCACAACGGAGTCGTTAACAATTATTCCAGCAAGTGCAACAATACCGAGGAAAGAAAGTATTGAAACCGGTATGCCCATAACATAGTGCCCAAGAACGGCACCAATAACACCAAGCGGAATTAGGCTCATAATAAGTAAGGTTTGCATGTATGATTTAAGCAGGAACATAAGAATTGTAAACATAATAACAAGTGCAATAGCCATGGAAAAGACCATTGAGTCCAGCATTTTATCAACCATTTCTGATTGCCCGCCTAACTTTCTTGTAACTCCATCTACCTGCGAAAGTACGGATGGAATTACTGACGCTTCAAGTTCCTGTAGCACAACTGCCTGGTCGTTTTTTGAATAATCAAGATCTGCATGAACTGTAACTGAACGCTCAGTATCTTCATGTCTTATTCTACGTAAACCTCTTTCAATCCTGAATGATGCAACTTCTTTAAAGGGAACATAATCGCCCGATGGTACTCTTACTTTCAGGTTTTCAATCTGGCTTATAGATATCCTTTCATCTTTTGTAAATCTTACCCAAACTTTTAATTCATCTCTTCCTCTTTGCAGACGCATAACTTCCTGCCCGTAAAAACCCTGGCGAAGCTGTGTTGTAAGGTCGCGAACAGTAAAACCGATTGCTTTTCCTTTAGGTTTTAACTCTACCACAAATTCGTTATTTCCCAGTGGTGTATCATCCTGAATATCTTTAACCCCGTCTATCTTTTTAAGTTCTTGTTTCAGCAATTCTTTTGCTTTAAAGAGCTGTTCATAATCCGTACTGGCAAACCTTACAGAGATAGGTCTTCCTCCAAAACTCCAGCTGCCGACGGTAACGTTTTCAGCTTCGGGAACCGATCCAATATAATCTCCAAGCGCTTGAGAAAATTCGGCGATTGAGTATTCCCGGTCTGCAGAAGATGGAAGAACAATAAAAATATTCAATACGCCGCCATTCATCCATGAAGTATAATTTTCAATCGGGTAAGCTTTTCCTTCCATTTCCCATTCGTGTGCAAAATCAACTGCTTTATCTATAACGCTGTACCTTATTACGTTTGCAACTTCTGCAGATGTGCCGGCGGGCATTTCAACCTGGATTCGTGCATAGGGCGGTTCAATTTCTGGAAAGAACTGTGCGCGAACATGCGAACCCTGGAACAACCCGGCAATAATTAATATAACTGCAAATACCGCAGCAGATACCGACCACCTGTTTCTCAAACAAAAAGCAAGAAAGTTTTTATATGCTGTGTTGGTTATCCATTGCAAAAACGTGTTAAGTTTCTTCCTCATCCTGGTTAATAACCTGTCGTTCTCTGCATCGGGTATGAGTGCCCGCGAGTGTGCAATATGTGCAGGAAGAATTACTATTGCTTCAACTAAAGAGAAGAGAAGCGATATAATAACCACTGCAGCTATTTGCCAAACATGTTTGCCAAGCATCCCGTAAAAGAAAAAGTAAGGAGTAAAGGCTACAATTGTGGTGATGATTGAAATTGTAACAGGCTTTATAACTTCCATTGTTCCATCAATTGCCGCACGAATTGGTTTCTTACCATATTTTTCCCACTGCGAGTAAATGCTTTCGCCAATTATAATTCCGTCATCAACCAGGATACCAATTACTAATATTATTCCGAATAGACTCATCTCGTTAATTGTTATGTTCAAAGCCCAGAGAACAAAGAACATACCTAACAGCGAGATGGGAATACCAAGTGCAACCCAGAAAGCCAGACGCGCATTAAGGAATATCCCAAGCAGATAGCAAAACCATAACCAAGCCGATGAGCCCGTTTTGTGTCATCAACTGGATTCGTTCTTCAAGTTCTGTTGTTTCTTTTATAAATGTATTGAAGTGAACCAGCCCGGCATATTTTTGTTCATATTCTGCAGCAAGGTTTTCAGCAATTTCAACTATCTCTACAACATCCTCGTTGTTATTGTAAAAAATATTAAAGCCAACAGAGCGGCGTCCGTTATATTCAGAATACATCCTGTTCTCGGGCCACTGCTCGCGTATTGTGCATATATCGGAAAGATATATCTTTCGTCCGTCTATCGAGGAGGCGACTTCGATTCTTTCAAAATCAACCGCTTCGTATTTCTTTTCATAAGTTCTTATAAGAATTTCTTCCTGCTCTGTTAAAACTGAGCCGGAAGAAAGGTTTAAATTTGAATTGCGGATTGCCGTGGCTATATCAGCAACAGTAAGTTTGTATCTTATCAGGTCTTCGGGGGATATTTCAATGGAAAACTCCCTGTCAGGAATCCCCCACCACCAGATGTTTGACATCTTACCGGTTGCAAGCAGCTCATCTCTGAATTCTTCAACTATCTTTTTTAAAGTGAATAAATCATCGGGTCCGTAAATGCTGAACATTATTGCCCTGTTCCACATAGTTCGCTGTGTAACAACCGGTTTTTCAGCTTCGGTGGGATAAGAATTAATGGAGTTAACTGAGTTTTTTATTTCCTGGATAGCGCGGTTCATATCATATCCCTGGGAAATTTCCACAGTTACACTACCCCAGTTATCTGCAGAAGTAGATCTTATCTTTTCAATCCCTTCGAGCCCTCTTAAACTTTCTTCTATCTTAACCACAATACCCTCTTCAACTTCTAATGCCGAAGCACCGGGGAAGGGAACGTCTATTTCAATTTCTTCTATTTCAAATTTTGGATTAATTCTTTTTTGAAGATTTGAGAGAGCAAATATTCCCGCAATGCAGATTATTATCATAATCCAGTTTGTAATAACCGAATGCTTAATAAAATATTGTATGAATCTGGATGCCATATCTAATCCTTTTTAATAACTCAATTTTTGCTTATTCTGTTTGCGATAGCTGATTTTCTTCATCTACCTTGGGAACTTCTTCCTTCAGTTCAATTGATTCGTTAACCGATTTTATGTTCATACCGATAATCGGTTTCTGCAGTATGGTAGTAATAATTTTCATGTCATCCGGTACGTTGTTTTTAATTATAGCCACATCCCCCTGGATTGCAACAACCTCTACCTCTCTTCTTGCAAGCTTTCCATCTTCCATTGTATAAACATGGTCTTCGTTATCCACAACATATCTTGGAATTTTAGCTACATCATTCATCTTCATACCATCAATTTTAACAGAAACATAATTGCCGGGTAAAAAGGAAGAGTTTAGCTTACTGTTTTGAAAAGAAACATAAACATTTAAAGTCTGTGAATTCCTGTTAAGCAGTGTTTCTTTCCTGTAAATCTTACCAAATAAAACCTCGTCTTTATTCTTATCAGTAAAGATTTTTACAGTTGGGGTGCTTGAGAAATCAATAAGATTAATTTCATCAATTAGTAACGGAACAGCTATCTCAACATTCCTTGCATCACTAAGTGTAAGCAGCTGCTGCCCTGTTGAAACATAGCTTCCCTTGATTATCCCGCTTGAGTTAATGTAACCAGTAAACGGTGCAACTATTCTATGTTTGGAAAGTAGAATTTCCTGGTTGTTAACTGCATAATATTTACTATAGATACCCCTTGTGCTCAGTTTTGTTTTTTCCTGCGGGTTTGATATTTCCGGCAGTTCAGGTATTGGTTCGTGTATATCAAGCTTGCTGAAATACTCATACCATTTCTGGTAAACTTCATCATCTTCAATTTTTATTTCGGGAAGAATAAGTGCAATAGAATTAACAAATTCCGAGCGTAGTGTATAGAGCCTGTTTTCAACTTCTCTCGAATCGATTTGCAAAACCAGTTCATCTTTTCGTACAAAGGTTCCATCTTTCAAATCGTTCTTCGCAAACATTACTTCGCCGGGCGCCTGGCAAACAACCTGTAATGTTTTTTGTGATTCGATCACACCGTTTCCTTCTATTTCCAGTACAAGGTCACCAAATAATACAGATTCTGTTTTAACCAATCTCACTTCCGGTTCAACTTCTCTTTTGTTGCTCTCCTTTTCAGTTGAGCCGAGGACAGACATAATCAGTATCCCCAGAACCACAATTCCTACCACTGAGCCTGTTTTAATTAATGTGCTTTTTCTAAACTTCATTTTCTTACCTATTAAAAGATTTATGTTTCATTGCTATTTAAGACAGCATACTTGCAAATATTGTTACAATCAATTCAATAAACGCACTTTATTAATTACTGATGCGGTAAAAGTTAAGAAACGGAAACTTTTGTAAAAATTTAATTGTGTTGAATGGAAAATATCATATATAAAATCAAATATAAGGGTTTTCGAAATTAAATAAAGTGACATGGAACATGCTTTAAATTTCCCCATTCCAATACAGGTGTTTTATTTATGAACCTCTATGCCTGAAAACAATCAACCACGTTGTCGTTCACTATGCCGGTTGATGTTGTTTTACCTCTAATCCTTCAAAATGAGAATCTCAAATGTTTCATATCAACACAATTAATTGTATTTATCAAATAAAAACATAGTAATTTTATCAGATTCCTTTAAGACCAATTGGTTTTTGCAGATAAATCATTAAATTATAATTTGAAAATGTCTACTCCTTTTGGATCTATTATTTATTAAATTATAATCAAAAACCAGTTTTGTTTTTCAAAGGGAATTTATTTCTTTATTCAGGTGAGCAATTCCTTTTAGAGACATATTAGGGCCAACAATCCTAATATATTAAAATAAAATCAATATTAAAAAGCAGATAATTCAATGCCTAAAAAACCATGGAAAAAATATTCCTGGAATATTCCGTTTAGCTATTGGTTAAAGTACAAATTTGCAGCTGATTACGAAAAATCTATTCAGGCAATGGTTTATGCTGGTGCGGCTCTCCTTGTAATAATAGTTGGATTAAGAGGGCTGGGTAATATAAGCGATGTTCCTATCATTCCCGATTTCCTTCTAAATCATGAAGGAAAAATAGATTCGAACTTTGTTATGATAGGGCTGCTTGTTGAGTTCACCATGTTGTGTCTGCTCGCTGCAGTCTCATTTTTTGCGCCCCGAGATAGCGACAGAGACCTTCAATCGAGTATTAATAATCTTGCAGAAACGGTTGATACGCTCTCAGAATCTGTTCCATCGGAAGTTGGACAAACCCTAATGAAAAGTGCGCAGGAAACCAAAAGCGCTATTGAATCTTTTCTTAATAAAGAAATGGAAATTCTTGACAAAATTAAAAAGCAAACTGAGGAGCGGCTGCTTCAATTAAATGAAGATAATGTGAAAATAAGACAAAATATCTCTCAAGGGAATTGTTGATTCAACCAACCAGGTTGGGATCTTTCTTCAAAACGAAAAAGAAACTCTCAATAGGTACAATTCCCTGGTTGAAAATTTAATTGCCGATACCAGAGATTCTTTCCAAAGTATTACTAGTAGCTTAAAAGAGGGGGTTAAAAACTCATCCGTTGAAACCAAGGGAGTATTCGAACGTGAAAAGGAGTTGATAAACCAATTTTATAAAATCAATTCCGGACTTATTTCAAAAAGCGGCGAGGAGTTTCGTGAAGAATTACAAAAATTACAATAATATGATCGGAAGTCTTGTAGCTGATGCAAGAGCAGCTTTTCAGAGTGTCACTAATAGTCTAACAGAGGGAGTAAAAAACTCAACCGCCTCATCTAACGGAGTGTTTGAACGCGAAAAAGAGATGATAGATAAATTCTATAAGATCAACTCGGAACTTGTTTCCAGGAGCGGAGAAGAGTTCAGAAGTGTATTGAAAAATTATAATAATATGATGGAAACAGAGTCGGAAAGATTAAAATGGCTTTCAGCCAATCAGTTAAGACCGGCTGAATACATGCAAAAGACCAACAATACAAATGACAAGCTAATTATGCATTTAGAAAATATTGATAACAGTCTTAAGATAATAATGAACGAAATGAGTGCCCCGGGTGATCGAAGCTTACCCAGGCATACATTTTACAAAAGGATTAAAATAAGATGGAAAAGGCTGTTTAACCAAACACCATCTTGATTAGAAATGGCAACCAGAAAAATCTCTTTTTATTTTGTACTTTATCTTGTGGTTCTTGTTGAACTTCTTGCTGTAATTGTCGAGCGGGACAACAGTGAGCTCGAGCTAAAGGCGCGACTTAAGGAATTTGAAACTATTCAGGATAGTGTAATTTCTTCTTACAGCCTGCCCATTTTACTTAGTGTTCAGGAAGTTACAAATTGGCAAATTACCGGGCGTGATAGTTTACATATTCTAATATCGGTTACTAACCTTCAAACTCTGGAAGAGAAGGCGGGTGTTAGATATTTTTTTATTGATGACAAAACGAACAGCATCCGTTCCCTGGACTTTTCGATCATAACGGATAAAAAAACCGGTAACGGGCACTTTTATTTTAAACCAAAGAATGTAGGAACTTTTAATTTCAATGTTTTTTGTTTGGTTAGAAGAAAATTACCAAAGTATCTTCCTGACGTAATACTTGAAGGAATTGTTAGGGAGATTGGAAGTGAGTTTACGGTAGTTAGTGACACGGTTGGTTTTAAAATTAATGCAACGGCATCTAAAAAAGGACTTTGACCAACCGGGAAGAAGTTAATTTGAAAATGTATTTATTAAATAGAGAGATCGTTGTAGAACTAAAATGATGAAAACAATTTTAGCGTTTATCCTAAGTTTATTATTTGTGTTATCTTCATTTGCGCAACCGGATGAGTTGCGTTTCGGAGATCAAAATACGATTCAGGTACTTGATACTATAATTGTTTTTGCAAAAGAAAGTTTTGATATTCAGGACAGACTCTCCGATTGGTCAAACAATTTCGCCGATATTGAATACACCGTAAGTATTTTTAATATTATTGAGCAGGTTGGGGAATCTTACATTGGGTTTAGTAATTTTATCGGGGGATTGCAGTACAGAAATGGTCAGGTAAATTATTTTTCATCCCAAGATGTTTCGTTGAAATCAAATGTGAAGGGGGGTGTTAATCCTGGTGATTATGAAATTAGGATGGACATTACAATTCACCAACCCGGGGTTTTTTATGTGGTGGGTGAAATAAAGGGCAAAAGTGAGCGCGGAATTTACTTTGAAGATGCGGGATATTGGGTGATAAACTGTATTGCCCGTGCAGAAAACAGGTTAACATATGATTTCTCGATAAAGAGATCGTATGATTTCGAAGAGATTGTTACCTATCGATTTGGAGGAAAGTATTTCTTTTGACTTCAGTATATCGGGGGCGCGGATGAATAATCTTTCCTCGTACCACTTCAAAGTTTATGAAGGAGATGACATAATTCACTCCGGGCTTGGGTCTTACATAAACCTGGATTTTATTACAAAAAATCCTGAAATGGTAAATAAAACTTTCTCTGTTGAGGGGCTTTACAGTGGTAAGCTCATCCGATTTTTTAATCCGTCATTACCGGGGCCAGATTCAACGTATTGGCGCTTTGAGCTCCTGCCCCCCGAAAAACTTGAAATAAGAACAAATTGGATTCCACTAGATGAGTTTGAATTGATGAGCGAAAGAGATGTGATTGATGCCTTTGATTTGAGACTGATTGAAAACAGACAATTTTCGTTTGCCTGGTTAACCAACCAAGAGAAGGGCGCTATGATTACGCGACCTGACTTAATTAATGTCACAGTGACATGTGAACCGGAAGAGCTATTAAAAAGTAACTCCCCAACTTTCAGATTATATGAGGAAGATTACTGGCAGGTGATTGAATTAATTGTTGATCCGGTTTTTATTAATAGCATTGCAGAAGATGAAGTTGAGACTGTGATTATTAGCATAAATTTTCAAACACAGTTTGGTGATCAGAAGAGTATGAGTTTTGTTGGAATTGTATTTTAAAAATTAACCTTGGAATTCAATATGAGAAATGTTTTTTCAATTTTTATATTAACCTTCGTAACAACAGTCGCAGCTCTATTTATAGTGCCAAAAGAAACACTTGCCCAGGAAATACGAAAACCGATGAAGTTAACCGAGGAAGAGCAGAGCGATTTTCAAATACGTTACGGCACAGCATTTTCAACACGTTATATGTGGAGAGGATTAAACCTGTCAAAGGCTCCTGTTTTCGAACCATATGCCAGTTTTCTTTTCCATGGGTTAGAACTATCCTTTTATGGAGTTTATGGGCTGTCTGAAAGTGAAGCTAAGCATCCTGACTTTGAAAAACCACTAGTCCCCGGGGTAACATATCCCTCAAATCTTGATAAGATTGCATTCTCTCAGGTAATTTCTAACCTGTTTTACAATTTCGGAACAGAGATTGGCACATTTACACTGGGCGCAACAGGATATTTTTTTTCTGATATGTTGATAAAGCGGGCTAACACCAATAGCCTTGGAGATACTACAAGCATCGTTTACATTAAGCCGTTGTGGGACAACTGGGAAGATAATAGAAACGGTTCCCATACACTTGAGGCAAGTTTCAGATTTTCTGGCAATGAGGATTTTCCCTTGTGGGTTGTTGTAGCATATAATTTTTATAATGATCCGGACAAATCAATTTTTGCCGAAGTTGGATATACCTTTAGAGTATTAAAAAATAATTTTAGCTTATTTGCCGGTGGGGTACTCGATGCTTCAGCATGGTACCAGTTTACAATAAAAAACGGTGTTCTTCGAGATGGTACTGGATTAACAAACTTTGGGTTTATACTTAACCGCGAGCTGAAACTAGAGGATTGGCTAACATTAGACTTTGCTCTACTTGATGTAATGAATTTTTACGAGGAGAGAAACACAATACTATTTAAAGCCACATTAAAAATAGAATAGAAAAGGTTTTACTCTAATTCTTTATACCTGAAACATTCAACAACGTGGTCGTTCACCATGCCGGTGGCTTGCATGTGTGCATAAACTATAGTTGAACCTACAAACCTAAATCCTCTTTTCTTAAGGTCTTTGCTGATCAGGTCGGACAGTTCTGTTCTTACAGGAATCTCTTTTAAAGATTTATATTTGTTCTGAATTGGTTTGCCGTTTACAAAGTTCCAGATGTATTTGTTAAACGTTCCGAATTCCTTTCTAACTTCTAAAAATGCTTTAGCGTTTGTTACAGCCGATTTCACCTTTAGTTTGTTTCTTATTATGCCTTCGTCCTTAAGAAGGGAGTTGATCTTTCTTTTATTATACTTTACAATTTTATTAAAATCAAAATTATCAAACACTTTACGAAAGTTTTCTCTTTTGTAAAGAACTGTTCGCCAGCTAAGCCCTGCCTGCATACCTTCAAGCAATAAAAATTCGAACAGCTTTTTATCGTTGTGAAGAGGGACACCCCATTCTTTATCGTGGTATTTAATCATCAACGGATCATTGGTCGGCCAGGAACAGCTTTTCTTCATTATATTTTCACACTTTTATTATAAATGTTACAATTTAGAATTTTGATATTGAGGAACGGAAAGATTAATAATTTAATATCGGGCTCAGCCATTTTTCAATTTCGTCAACGCTCATTCCTTTGCGGCGATGATAATCAAGCACCTGGTCTTTAGCTATCTTTCCAACGTTAAAATATTTTGCAACTGGATTAGCGAAATATAGGCCGCAAACTGAAGCCGCTGGATACATTGCAAGATTTTCAGTCAGTTTAATCCCCGTCTTTTCTTCAACACCAAGCAGATTAAATATAATCGGTTTTTCCGTATGGTCAGGTTGAGAAGGATAACCGGGAGCTGGACGAATTCCAACGTACTTTTCTTTTACCAGGTCTTCATTCGAGAAACTTTCATCTCCTGCAAAGCCCCAGTATTCTTTTCTTACTTTTTCATGAAGGTGTTCTGCAAACGCCTCAGCAAGTCTGTCTGCCAAAGCTTTAACGAGGATAATTTTATAATCATCATGATCTTTTTCATACATATTCACAAGCTCTTCTATACCATTGCCCGCAGTAACTGCAAATGCGCCCAGATAATCTGTTTTGTTGGATTCGGTCGGTGCGATAAAATCTGAAAGAGCAAGATTGGGCTGCCCCTCAGCTTTTTTAATCTGCTGCCGAAGGGTATGTAGAATTGTTAAAACGCCACTGCGATTTTCATTAGAATAAATTTCAATGTCATCATAACCAACTGTATTAGCAGCAAAAATCCCAAACACTCCGTTCGCAGTAAGCGATTTGCTGCTGCTAACCTCATCTAATAGTTTATTCGCATCATCAAAAAGTGTCTTCGCTTCATCTCCAAATTTTTCATCTTTAAAAATTGCGGGGTATTTCCCTTTCAATTCCCACGTTGTAAAGAATGGTGTCCAGTCAATATACTTTCGTAATTCCTCAAGTGGAAAATCTTTTAACGCGGTTATGTCTCCTTTTTTTGGCTTAGTAATTTTTATGCTTTCCCAGTCTGTTTTTAAGCTGTTTGTCCTTGCTTCATTAAGTGTAATAAAACTCTTCCCTGACTTTCTTTTAAGATAGTCTTCTCTCAGTTTATCATATTCATCTTTATATGAACTTATAAACTTATTTTTCTCATCTTCGTTTTCACTTAAGAGATTACTAACTACGGGCACACTCCGTGAAGCATCAAGCACATGAAGAATAGGACCATTATAGTTAGGTGCAATTTTAACAGCAGTATGAACCCGTGATGTTGTTGCACCGCCAATAAGCAAGGGTTTCTTGATTCCTTTCCGCTCCATTTCTTTTGCAACATGTACCATTTCATCGAGTGATGGTGTAATTAAGCCGCTTAATCCGATTATATCTACATTCTGTTCAACTGCTTCCTGAATAATTTTTTCTGCAGAAACCATCACACCGAGATCAATCACGTTATAATTATTACAGCCAAGGACCACACCAACAATATTTTTGCCGATATCATGCACATCGCCTTTAACAGTTGCCATTAATACTTTCCCATTGCCGCGGGAACCACTTGACCCTGCTTTCTCTTTTTCGAGATAGGGAATAAGATAAGCGACCGCTTTCTTCATCACCCTTGCACTTTTAACAACCTGCGGGAGAAACATCTTACCGGAACCAAACAGATCGCCGACATAATTCATTCCATCCATTAACGGTCCTTCGATAATTTCCAGTGAACTACTAAATTTTTGTCGTGCTTCTTCAACATCATCATCAATATATTCAACAATTCCTTTAACTAATGCATGCTTAGTCTTTCTTCGACAGTAGTGTTTCTCCATTCATCTTTTTTAGCTCGTCTTTCTCTTTCCCTATAACAGTTTCTGCAAACTCGATTAATCTTTCGGTTGCATCCTGTTTTCGATTAAGTATAACATCTTCAACTAATTCCAACAGGTCATTCGGTATTTCTTCATAAACTTCTAGTTGACCCGCATTAACAATTCCCATATCCATTCCGGCTTTAATAGCATGATAGAGAAACGCAGAATGCATTGCTTCTCTAACAGTATTATTACCTCGGAAAGAAAATGAAAGATTACTTACCCCCCCGCTTATTTTAGCATAAGGCAAGTTTTGTTTTATCCATCTTGTTGCTTCAATATAGTTTATTGCATAGTTGTTATGCTCCTCAATTCCGGTTGCAACGGTAAAAATATTCGGGTCAAAAATTATATCCTGCGGAGGGAAGCCAACTTTTTCAGTTAAAATTTTATAAGCGCGTTCACAAATTTCTATCTTTCGTTAAATGTATCTGCTTGTCCTCTTTCATCAAAGGCCATAACGATTACAGCAGCACCATATGAATTTCATTTGCTTGATGAGAAATTCCTCTTCCCCCTCTTTTAAGCTTATTGAGTTAACTATTCCTTTACCCTGCAGACACTTTAATCCAGCTTCAATCACACTCCATTTTGATGAATCGATCACGATTGGAAGTTTTGCTATATCGGGTTCCGCGGCAAGTAAGTTTAAAAACTTAGTCATCACTTCTTCCGATTCGATCATCCCCTCATCCATATTCACATCAAGAAACTGTGCGCCGCCCTCTACCTGGTGCCGAGCAACTGAAAGCGCTTCTTCATAATTTTCTTCTTTGATAAGTCGTGCAAACTTTTTTGAACCTGCAACGTTAGTTCTCTCTCCAATATTGATAAAGTTCATCTCGGATTGAACAACAACAGGTTCAAGTCCGCTTAATTTTAAAAGTTTTTTTTCTGAAGGGACACTTCTTGGTTTATATTTTTTTACAGCTTCCGAAATATCTTTAATGTGATCGGGTGTTGTACCGCAGCAGCCGCCAACAATGTTAACAAACCCGCTTTCTGCAAAGTCTTTTAGAACCGAGGCGGTTACATTTGGAGTTTCATCATATTCACCCATCTCGTTGGGAAGTCCTGCATTCGGATAGACGGACAAAAACTTACTGGATAACGTTGAGAGCTCTTCAACAAAAGGTCTCATCTGTTTTGCACCAAGCGAACAGTTTAATCCTACACTAAGAAGATTTTTTGTATGGAAAATTGAAATCCAGAAAGCTTCGATTGTTTGCCCCGATAATGTTCTCCCGCTCTGATCAATAATTGTTCCGGATATCATTACAGGCAATTGATTTATTAATTCGGTATTCACTCTATCAGCAGCATAAATAGCAGCTT
>CAVVMV010000003.1:0-277500 GCA_963749485.1 uncultured Ignavibacteriales bacterium
TCAACAAGGTGAGCTGAAGCTTTTTCTTTTATAAAATTTACCACTTCTGCCGAATCAATCGCGGGTTCAGTATTCGGCATGCAAGCCACTGCTGTGAATCCACCATTGGCAGCACTGTTACAACCGGTTTCAACTGTTTCCTTATCTTCCCTGCCTGGCTCTCTTAAATGAACATGCATATCAAAAAATCCGGGTACAACATATTTATTTTCCAAATCGAGTTCTTTGGCTCCATCTAAATCTTCTTTACTTAATTTGCCAATTTTTGAAATGATACCATCAGTTAAAAGTATCGATATATTTTTTTCATCTATTTTCTGTTCAGGATGAAATAAGTTTACATTTTTTAAAGCTACTTTCATCAACAAAATCCTTAGTTAAGTGTTCCTAATAAATAAAGTACAGCCATACGAACAGCCACACCATTAGTAACCTGGTATAATATAATCTGGTTTGATCCATCAGCTACTTCGGAAGATAGTTCAACACCGCGGTTTATAGGACCAGGATGCAGCAACAAAATATCTTTACCGTTTTTATCCAGTCTTTCCTGTGTAATTCCAAAATATTTTGCATACTCCCTTATAGAGGGAAAATATTCTTTTGCTTTACGTTCGAGTTGAATGCGCAAAACATTAAGCACATCATTTTGCTGGATTGCTTCATCTATGTTATGAATTACATCAACTCCTAATTCCTCTATATATCTCGGAATCATAGTTGAAGGACCGCACACGGAAACTTTTGCTCCCATAGTTATTAATCCGTAAATATTGGAAAGTGCAACCCTGCTATGGGCAACATCTCCAACAATACAAACTTTAAGTCCTTCTAACTTTCCAAGCTTTTGCCTGATTGAATACATATCCAGAAGTGCCTGTGTTGGATGTTCGTGGATGCCGTCGCCGGCATTTATAATATTTGCGTCGCAAATATTTGTTAGGAATAACGGTACACCAGCAGCCCCGTGCCGTGCAACAACCATATCTACTTTCATTGCTTCGATGTTTCGCATAGTATCTTTAAAAGTCTCACCTTTGCTTACACTGCTGCCGGAAATTGAAAAGTTTATTGTATCTGCTGAGAGTCTTTTTTCAGCAAGTTCAAATGAAATTCTTGTTCTGGTAGAACTTTCGTAAAACAGGTTTACAATTGTTTTTCCCTGTAATGTAGGAACTTTTTTAATTGGTCTATCGAGAATTTCCCTAAAGGTGTGTGCTGTATCCAGAATTAATTGAATATCTTCCTTTGGCACACCCTGCAATCCTAATAAATGTCTGCTGTTTAATGGCATATTAAATTTAATTATTCATTATTTACTTCAATAAGATAGATAGCATCTTCGCCATCAACTTCGTTCAATTTTACTTTAATTTCTTCGTTATGTGAAGTTGGTATATTCTTACCTACATAATCAGCTCGTATAGGAAGTTCACGATGCCCTCTATCAACAAGAATACAAAGTTGAATGGAAGCTGGTCTTCCCATATCCATAAGAGCATTCAACGCTGATCGAACAGTTCTGCCAGTATATAAAACATCATCGACTAGAATTATATTCTTTTCATTAAGATCGAAGGTAATGTTGGAAACAGATATTTCCGGCTGCTTAAGGCGGGTACGAAAATCATCGCGGTATAAAGTTGCATCAAGAACACCAAGTGGGAGTTCAGCGTTATCAATTTTTTTGATCTTTTCAGCAATCCTGTTCGCTAAAAATTCACCCCGTGTACGCATGCCGATTATTGCAAGATTTTTTGAACCCTTGTTTTTCTCAAGTATTTCGTGAGAAATTCTTGTTACGATTCTTTCAAGACCTTCCTGGTCTACTGGTTTTGATTTTATATTCATATACAAAAAATCCTCTTTGGATTAAATCCGCAGAGGTTAATAATGTTGTTAAATTTTTTCATTGCTTCCTTCTCCATCTCTCCGGATAGAATTAAAGGTTAATTAATAATTAAGTAAAGATAAATCTTATTTTATAAAATCCAAAATTTTTTCATCCAGGCATAAAAAAAGGGACCCCACAATTGGGATCCCTTAATAAAAGTGTACTACAGAGTTATTTATTTAGTATGAAATTCAACTCTTCTGTTATAGAACCTGCTAACAGCATCTTTTTCATTGAAGAGTAATTCTCTCTTACCTTTACCAACAGTGGTTAATCTGCTGGCATTCACGCCTTTAGCAATGAGATATTTTTTAACTGTTTCAGCTCTGCGCTGAGAAAGTTTATCGTTATACTTATCAGAACCAATCTGATCTGTATGTCCCTGGATCTCAATATTAACATCTGTGTGACCTAAAAGAACTTGTGCAGCATGGTCTAATATCGGGTAAGCTTCCGGTCTTAGTGTAGCTTTGTTGAAATCAAAATTCACACCGATAAGAACCCATGTGTCTTCAACAATTGCTTTGCCACAATGTCTTTTAACAATGTCTTCAATTCTGTTATAATCAATTTCACAAGGTTCGGTTTGATATCTTTTAACGATATCTTCAATTTTATCATAATCAACTTCTGCAATACCTGTGTAAAGCTGGCAGTATTTTGATGGTTCGCCCTTACTGAAGTAATAGAGTAAACCAAGTTCTGCATGTAATCCAACTATCGTTAGAATTTCCGCCGAAGAAGCTACCACCAAAGAAACCATCTTGACTACCGTCTCTGGTATCTCTTCCATCTATTTTGCTGTTACCCATTGTATGGTATGTACCTTCACCACGCAATCTCCAATCTTCACTTATATTGATTTCTATACCAGCACCGATATTGAATTGTGCACCAGTGTTGGATTCTCCGTCTAATGCACTTACAACATATCCGCCAGCACCATCATTCCATCTGGCATTTTCAGGTTTGTTATAATTAAATCCAATTCCGGTTACCAGAAATAATGACCATGGTTCGCAGGGATTGAAGTAGTAAAGAAGATCAAGATCTCCAGTTATCATATCGTTTGTCACAAATTGATCAAAATAAGCTGATTGATTATAATTTTCATAATACTGAGCTGCGACATGGTTATATGAAACTTTTAGTCTCGAAGCAACATGCTCTGACCAGTTTCTTTGAATGAAAAGATGACCACCATAAAATTCACTGGTATTCAGTGACGCTCCATTTATTCCCACATACATTGGATATGTAAAACCAAATCCAAATCCCCAGGCATCTGTGGCAACATAACGATCCTGAGCAAAAGTTACTACTGGAAAGTAGTAGATATCAGCGAGAATAATGTAATTGTTCTCTTCATAAGGTTTCCCTCGTTTATTGTTGTAGAGTAATTGTTAACTAAATTCTTTATAAAATATATTCTTAAACGTTAAAATATACTTATTTTCTCAAAAAAAGATATTACATTTTATCAACAAAAACAACATTTTTTTATTTTTTATTAAATTTAATTTCTACGCTATAAACAGGTCAAAGTGGGTCAAAAATCATTCCAGCACATTTTTTACACTAAGAATTGATTTTCTCTAATAAAAGTTCATATTTGTAAGGTAATTTTTTCAGAAATGTAAAATTACTTTCGGGGTGTAGCGCAGCCCGGTTAGCGCGCTTCGTTCGGGACGAAGAGGTCGGGAGTTCGAATCTCCCCACCCCGACTATGTTATTTGTTCTTTACATTATTTTCAGTAAATCTCTCAACCGATACTATGTGGGTCATATTTATGAGCTTCAAATTACCACATTGTACAGAACCACTAACTTTCCGTATTTTTAATATTAGATTAATACCAAAGTTGTAAAGAAAATTCCGATATGCGGGCTTTATACTTCAAAGCATTCTTAATTTTGTTATTCTGTTCAATTGTTTCACTTGCACAAGAATTTTCTGATTCTATAATAGTAAAAAAATCCGTTGATACATTTAACTGCGAAAGATGTAGAGAAGGATGTTAAACTTCTCTCTTTAGGATTCACATATCATTATGGCTTTGCAATTCCCCATGCAAAAGAAGTAGTCAACATAAAAGGAACTAACCCTGTAGGATACGAATTAAATTTTAGCTGGCTGCTTAACACCAAAGAAACCTGGGATGACTGCCATTGTTACCCGCGTCTGGGATTGTTTCTCTCCTATTATGATTTTGATATAACTGAAGTTTTTGGTTACGGTTATGTTGCCGGAATGCATTTTACACATTTCTTCGGTTTGCCTTCAACATTTAATTTTTTGCTTCACGGGAAAGCAGGACTGTCATACTTAACAAAACCTTACGATAAAGAAACTCACCCGGAAAACATGTCATATTCTACTCATCTCAACTATCTGCTTTCAGCCGGTGGAGGATTAAGGTTCGAAATAAGTAAAAAAGTTGAAGCTCAATTCCTTGTTAGTTGGAATCATAATTCGAATGCTGCGTTAACGGAACCGAATGGTGGAATAAATTATCCTGCACTAAGTTTGGGTTTGGGTTACACATTTAATCCAATTGAAATTAAACCAAGAACTCATCCCGATCCTTATCTTAAGGCTGAAAAAAAGGTACGATGGGATATAGGTTTGTTCTGGGGAATTTCCTCAATGCCTTTTCCTGATCCGACACAGGTTCCCATGTTTGGAATAAATGTAATAAGAAGCTGGCAGGTTATGAGGTTTGGTGCTGTAACTGCTGGAGCTGAGCTTGAGATGAACGGACGAGCAAGATTAAGAGTTCAGAGAGGAACTATTGAAGATATAAGCCCCTGGAGAGGTTCTCTGCAAGGCGGCTGGGAGTTTTTAATGGGAAAAACCATTTTCTCTGTTCAACTGGGTATATATATTTATAGACCTTATAAACTTAAGGATGATATTTACCAGCGTTACGGATTGGTACACAGAATATTTGATAATTTCTTTGTTGGTATTAACATGAAATCTTACCGTAATTATGCAGATCATCTTGATTTAAGACTTACTTATAGTTTTTAATTATTAAACTTTTAATTTTACTTACTAAATTAGAATCAATTTTTAAGTATAACTGAATAAAAATCGGAGTTAATTATGTTGAAGAACAGAAGCTTTTTAAAACTATTAGATTTTACCCCCGAAGAAATAAATTATTTATTGAATCTCTCTAAAGAACTTAAAGCTGCAAAAAAAACTGGTACCGAAGAACAAAAGTTAAAAGGAAAAAATATTGCTTTAATATTTGAGAAAAGTTCTACAAGAACTCGCTGTGCATTTGAAGTTGCTGCTTTAGATCAGGGAGCGCATGTTACTTATCTTGGTCCTTCAGGTTCTCAGATAGGACATAAAGAATCGATGAAAGATACCGCACGAGTTTTAGGCAGAATGTATGATGGAATTGAGTACCGCGGCTTCGGACAGAAGATTGTTGAAGAACTTGCAGAGTTTTCAGGAGTGCCTGTTTGGAATGGTTTAACAGATGAGTATCATCCCACACAAGTTCTTGCAGATTTTATGACAATGATTGAACATAGTAAGAAAAAATTATCTGATATCTCATTTTGCTATTTAGGTGATGCAAGAAACAATATGGGAAATTCATTACTTGTGGGTGGAGCAAAATTAGGAATGGATGTAAGATTGTGCGCACCAAAAGATAATCAACCAGAAGAAGAACTTGTAGACTGCTGCAACAGTATTGCTGAAGAAACCGGAGCTAAAATAACCTTAACGGAAAATGTTGAAGAAGGTGTTAAAGGAGTAGATTTTCTTTACACAGATGTTTGGGTATCAATGGGTGAAGCTAAAGAAGTTTGGGAAGAAAGAATTAATCTTCTAAAACCTTATCAAATAAATCAAAAAGTTATTAAACTAACTGGAAATCCTAATGTTAAATTTCTCCATTGTCTTCCTGCCTTTCATAACCGGGAGACAAAAGTTGGAGAAGAAATTTTCCAGAAGTATGGATTGGATGGAATGGAAGTAACCGAAGAAGTTTTTGAATCTGAACACTCAATAGTTTTTGATGAAGCAGAGAATCGTCTTCATACAATTAAAGCGGTTATGGTAGCAACGTTAGCGAAATGAATGCAACTCATCCCGCTAAAGCAGGACTCATTTTATTATTATTTATAATATTTTGAAAATAATATCTTGTACAACTACCAAAAAACTAACCGGTATTTTGCACAAGCTGCAGATGATATAAAAGATATTGTAGAAGAGGAACTTATTTCATTTGGTGCGCAAAAGACTTCGCAAGCGTATTGTGGGATTCATTTTACCGCGAATACAAAAGTGCTTTATACAATTAATTTTCAATCACGTCTCATAAACCGTGTATTGGCACCTTTGGTTTCATTCAATTGTAGTTCGGATGACCAGTTATACAAAGGAGCTTTGCAAGTTAGTTGGGAAGATTTCCTTGATCCTTCTAAAACATTTGCTGTATTTGCATCAGTAACTAATAGTTATATCCAACATTCCAAATTTGCCTCTCTTCGTTTAAAAGATGCGATAGTTGATTACTTGAGGGACCGTACAGGCAACCGTCCTTCAATCGATACAAGAGAACCGGATATATGGCTTAATCTTCATATTGAAAATAACGAAGCTACAATTAGTTTGGATACATCAGGTGGCTCTCTGCATCGCCGTGGTTACCGTAAACAAAGTATTCGAGCGCCAATGGTTGAGACGTTAGCCGCCGCCATCATTAATTATTCCGGATGGGATGGTAAATCAGCTTTGTATGATCCTTTTTGCGGTTCGGGCACTTTGCTTTGTGAAGCATATATGTTTGCATCTAAAACTCCTCCATCTATCTTTCGTAAAAATTTTGGTTTTGAAAAACTTCCTGATTTTAATCTTTCTCTTTGGAAGAACATTAAAGAAGACGCATTAGAGAAAATAATCCCGGTTAAAAAAGACGCTATTGCTGGAAGTGATATTTCTGCGGATGCCGTAGAAGCATCAATCACCAACTGTAAAGTGATTGATAAGGAAAATGTAATTGAAATTGAGAACTATGATGTTTTTGATATCGATAAAATTGATGGAACTACTATAATTTGCAATCCACCTTATGGAATAAGGATGGGGAAAACCGATGACCTTAGTGACTTCTATAAAAAATTTGGTGACTTTCTAAAACAGCGTTGTAAAAACTCAGCAGCATTTATTTACTTTGGTGATAGAAAGTATATTAAAAACATCGGATTAAAACCATCCTGGAAAAAGCTCGCTTTCAAATGGTGGACTTGATGGACGACTTGTAAAATATGAGTTGTATTAAAGTTTTTAATTGTTGAAATTCTGCATTAAAGAAAAAATAATCAAGTAAAATTACTTTTTAAGAAAATATTTTACTCTTCAAGCCTTGTCTTGTCTTTGGAAGAATATTTTTCACGTTTAATTTGAGTTGAACCATCTGGTTTCTTCCAATAGTCTCTCTGTTTTTTAAATGGCAGCAAGAGAACATTACCAAAATTATTATCTCCGGATTTTGTATAACCCGGCACACCAATCACAATTTCTTTGTGCGGAACATTTAAACGAATTGATTTGTGCAGCCGATCCCACCAGGAAAAGACTGTGGAAAAATTTGAATCGGTTTCATTCCTGAATTGTGAATGATGTATTGCATGCATTCTAGGTGTTACAATTATTTTGTTTAGAATCCTCTCAAACCTAATTGGAAGTTTTATATTGCTGTGTTGAAATATTGTATTGAGCCGTGAAACATATTTCATAAATTAAAAACGCAACAGGTGTAATTCCAATTATTGATATTTGAACAATCCGGAAGATTGCCGATAATGCAATTTCACCAAAGTGAAATCTGAATGATGTAGAGACATCAAGATCGGGGTCAATATGATGAACATTGTGGAAACGCCAGAGAACCGGAACCTTGTGATTTGCCAAATGCCAGTAATAAAATGCAAGATCCATCAAAAGAAAAGCTATTATACCTTCGATGACTGCCGGAAGCCTGATTAAATATAATATGCCAAAATTATTTTCTGAACTCCAGCTAATAGCATTCTTCGCTGCTGGAGAAACCAGGAAAAACACAACCATAAAAGAAATAACACTTAAGGAAGCATTTATTATTAATCTTACAACTAATGAATGGGTTTTATTCCGTAATGGGAAAAAATGTTCAAGAGATAGAAGAGATAAAAATATTACGATGAAAACGATAGCGACAATAATTGGAGATAAAGAATTAAAATTCATTTTATTTTATTCTGTCACGAATTGGTTCACGACAGATTTGTTTTTTATCAAAACGCCTGGTTTAAACTAAAATAAATGCCACTTGTGTTTTTGCCAAATCCAACATCCGCTCTTAAGTCAATTAATTCAATCTCATCAATTCTAAATCTTACCCCTAATCCGTAAGAAAATTTAAACTTAGTCATTTCAAACTTAGAGAGACTACTGGCAACATCTCCCATACCAATAAATCCTACTAAACCAAATCTCCACCATACTCTAATTCGATACTCAATTTGAGTTGCAAAGTAATGCCTATCTCTATATCGCCCGGTAAAGTAACCTCTCATTATATTCTCTCCGCCAAGAGGAGGTACATCATAAAACGGAGAAGAACCGGATATAAAATTATAAAACATCTGGAATGCTAAAATCTGATTACCAGATATTTTTTGAAATCTTCTCAGATCTATTATTGTTTTTGTGTATCCAAAATCACTACCAATTTCCCTGGTGAAAAAGGTTGAGGATAATTCGTAGAAACCACCACTCGCAGGATAGAATATATTATTCCTGGAATCGTAACTTACGACAAAACCTAAACCTGAAGTTAATCCACCTCCCCCGCCATAAACCATGCCGGATTGCAAATATGGATTCTCCCTTACATCAACAACATTATAGTTTCGAATTTCATACACAACGCCAGCATTTAAGTTATGAGAAATTTGTCTTTGAAATTTGATCAATGCTAAACTACTTCTTGCTTCATAATTAGGATTATCTATTTCCGCAGTATTATTTCCTGCACTATAAAATTTATCAATCACTTTAGAATAGTTTAAATAAGCAGAAATATAATATTTATCATCATCATAATATATTTCTGGTTTTGAAGAAAAACTATATTGTGTATTAAGCGTATAATAACCATACACTTCAATTTTTGATGGCTTAGAATTCAAACTATCCGAAAAGCGGAACGATAATATTCCAAGAGCGCCGAGAGCAAGATTTGATTCGGGAGAGTAAAAAATAATTGGGGCAGCAAACCAATTTAAATCATCAGTTTCTACAGAATCTTTCTCCTGTGCGCTTAGATAAATCGGCAGCATCACAATTGAAATAATTAGGATAATAAAATGGCTGGCTTTCATTCTAAACATTAAAATCTGCTCTAATTAGATTTTTATCTTACTTTAATATATTAAAATTGAGAACAATATCTTTCATTGCCCCTTAGTAAATCGGCTTCATAATACACTCAAATATTTTGTTTGCATTTCAACTTTGCGCGAGAACATTTCTCGCAAAAGTGCGAAGCCGCTAAGTTAGCCTGCATAAGCAACCTTTAATTTTTTTTGATCTAAAGACCTTGCAAGTGCAAAATCCTCTTCGGTTATTTTTTCTTCATCACCGTAATAATTATGTTCAACGCTGTCTTTCTGCAAACTTGCCAGCACTGCTGTTGAGGAAAGAACTTGCAGGTTTTCGGTTATAAGATTTGTGGAATCGTTTGCATCTATTTTTCCTGTAACAAGATAAGGACCCATAGAAAGGGTAAGTTCTGCAACACGGTTATAAACACGCGGAAAGATAACCGCTTCAAAAGTTCCTGTAAGATCTTCAAGCGAAAGGAACTTCATTATCTCACCCTGCTTTGTTTTTATTCTTTTTGATGTCATATACCATCCAATCATTTTAACTCTTCTTCCTTTGTTACGCAACATATCTTTTGCAAGTACAATTCCCGGTTTATCAATCCACTCTTTAAAAAAGTAAAGAGGATGACGTGTAACCATATAATTAAATGCTTCATATTCTTCTTTGCATATTCCTGCAAGCGAATAGTTCTCGTTGGTTTTTACTTCTTCTTCCAGCTTAAAAGTTTCACTCATAAAAAGATCATTATAGCTTTCCTCAATAATTTTTCTGCGGTGAAGATAAACATCCAAAAGCCGCATAAGAGTTGGGCGGGTTTGCCGGAAACACCCCATCGCACCGCACTTTATGAGCATTGCCGTTTCTTCGTAAGCAAGTTTTGTGCGCACAAGAAAATCTGCAAGCGAAATGTATTTGCCGTTTTGTTTTCTTTCTTCAATTATTCTATCAATTGCATTGTAAGAAAGATTTTTAATTGCTTTTAAACCTATGCGGATTGTTCTTCCCTTCCCCACATATTCTTTTTCGCTTTCATTAATTGATGGAAGCTCTATCTTCAAACCCAAACGTTTTGATTCCTGCAACATAAACTGCAGCAGAATAAAATCCGCCGCCGTTGTTTAGCACACTTGCCATAAACTCTGCAGGATAGTGCGCTTTAAGAAATGCAACCTGGTAAGAAAGCAAAGCAAACGATGCGCTGTGCGCTTTGCAGAAAGAATAACCTGCAAACGATTCAATCTGCCGCCAGAGTTCTTTTGCCTGGTAATCGGTTAATCCTTTTTCTTTTGCAGAAGAAAAAAAATTATCAACTATTGTTTGCATTGCTTTGTGCGAGCGCATCTTTCCGCTCATTGCTCTGCGCAGAAGATCGGCTTCTTCCAAACTTAATCCTGCAATGTGATGAGCAACTTTAATTACATCTTCCTGGTAGATCATCACACCGTAAGTTTCGCCAAGATAAATTTCCATTTCGGGCACAAGATATTTTCTTCGCGAAGGATCTTTGTGGCGTGCGATGAACTCCTGCATCATTCCGCTTTCTGCAACACCCGGACGAATAACAGAACTCGCTGCAGTAAGCATTTCAAAAGTTTCAACATCAAGCCGGCGCAGCAGCGAACGCATTCCCGGCGATTCAATATAAAAGCAGCCGATGGTCTTTCCCGTGCGTATAAGTTCCTTTGTTACAGGATCGTTAAAGAGCATATCAAAATCGAAAATATCAAAATTGATATTGCCCGTATTTTTGGGAATGGGCGGATAGAGCGTGTGAATCCGCACTTCGTCCGCGCCATTCGGGTGGAATTCGGTAGTTAAGTAAATCTTTTGTTTTTGAGCTGTTTTCAAACATATTATAGTGAACATTTGTACACTATAATATATAATTTTAAAATTTAAATGCAAGGAGTTTTTGATTTCCGCTACAGATTTTAGATTTTTATTTTAGCTCCCATCCTCTGAATTTTTCTTCACCCTATTGCCTTTAAATCAAAAAATACTTTATTAATAGTCAAGATAATTTAAAAAAGGGAGGAAGAGGAGAAATGCAAACAGATGATGTAATAAACTGGATTTGCCAGTATTGTGGTGAGGAAAATGAGCTCTGGATTGATCTTACAATAGAGGATAAGCAGGATTTAACTGAAGAATGTGAAATTTGCTGCCGCCCGAACCGCATAATTATCACACACGACAAAGAAGAATGAAGAACATATTCTTGTAGATTCACGACTGACTGATGAATGAACCTAAGGTTTGATGATTAAAAAGGATAAGCAGGATTAAAATGTGGAATGCGATTCTGTAGCAGGTCAATAATTATTAACATCCCGCCGTGTGAAAGGGTGAGGGCGATCCTTTCATTGGGTACGGCATAAATAGTTTCCGCTAACATCCTGCTTATCCTAAATTACTACTATTAACAACAAAAATAAAAGAAGCAAAAAATATCCGATACTCAATACCCAAGGAGGACAAAATAAGTAAAGAGAATCGACTATTTTATTTAATATTCACCACAGCTTACTGTGAAAAAAATTTATTATTAGTATTTATAAATTCTTACAAAAAACAAATCTTATTGCATATAAACTCTAGTCCATTATCATTCTTAAAAACGAAGAACTTTCATCATCATCATTATCTGATTTCTTCTCAGGTTCCTTCTTTTCCATTCTTTGCTTTGCCCAGCTATAACGCGATGCTTCCGCAGTAAAGCTACTTTCAGCCAATTCATCTTCTTCAGTATTTTCAAGTTGTGTATCAGGGCTTTGCACACGAATAATTGTAGGAACTTCCAGATCCTGTTTATCAACACTATCATTATCCATAAAATTAAATCCACCTCTAAAACTAAGCTGTTCGCCAGTTTTCTTTAGTTCTGATTTGTGAGCAGGTGTTATAAATGTTTTCCGTCCGCTATCGAACCCGGTTGCAATTACAGTGTAGGAAACGTAATCGTTCATTTCTTCTTTTCGAACACAGCCAAAAATAACATTTGCTTCTTCACCGGCAGCTTCAAAAATTACATTGTTGCCTTCATTAATTTCCTGCATTGTAAGATTACTTGAACCGGTTACATTCAGCAGTACACTTTTAGCACCTTTAATATTAATACCTTCGAGCAGAGGACTTGATATTGCTTTTTGTGCTGCTTCAATTGCACGGTTTTCACCGCTGGCAATTCCACAGCCCATCAATGCTTCACCACTTTGGTTCATTACGGCACGTACATCTGCAAAGTCAACATTAATTAAACCTTCAACAGTAATTATATCAGCAATACCTCGTGTGGCTTCGTATAATACTTCATTCGGTTTATCAAATGCAGCAAAAGCATTAACGCTGCCATCTAAAATACTTAGCATTCTTTCATTAGGAATTACGATCAGACTATCAACATGCTTTCTTAATTCTTGAATTCCCTGTTCGGCATTCATCATTCTTTTTTTACCTTCCCACCTGAAAGGTTTTGTAACAATGCCAACCACCAGTGCACCAATACTTTGTGCAACTGAAGCAATTATTGGTGCACCGCCTGTACCCGTACCGCCGCCCATTCCTGCTGTAACAAACACCATATCGCTACCCGAAAGCAATTCAGCAATTTTTTCGCGGTCTTCTTCAACAGCTTTTCTGCCAATGTTGGGATCCGCACCAGCACCGAGCCCACGCGTAATTGAAGTTCCACACTGTATTTTGTGCATGAGCCTTGCTGCTTTCCAACACCTGTGCATCGGTATTAAGAGCAACATATTCAACTCCATTAAGCCCTCTGGCTATCATACTATCAATAGCATTGCAACCGCCACCACCAACTCCAACAACTTTAAGAACTGCTGATAATGGCTGCTCACTATCAAGAGTGGCAAATTTGGACATGTTTCCTCCTTGTTTAGATTTATTATAATTCATCAAAAAATTCCTGTACTCTTTTAACTGAGTAATTTTACTTTATTTCTTGCATCTCTTTTTCTTTTTAAAAGCTGATTGGAATCACTAGATTTACCTCCCGGTATTCCTCTTATAAGTCCTGCTACAGTTGCAAACTCAGGACTTTCAATTTCATTTGCTAAGACCTTCACCCAGTTCTCGCGGAAGACCAATCCTTGTCGGTAAACCGAATACTTCTTCTGCCAATTCTGTGGTTCCACTCAGTAAAGAACCGCCACCGGTTAAAACAATGCCTGCTTTAATTTTATTTTTATAACCAGCACTTCTTAATTCGTTATCAACAATTGTAAAAAGTTCTCTCATCCGCAGACTAATTATTTGTGTTAATAAGACTTATCGGAATTTTTGTATTACCTCTCGCACCAATACCTTTTATAAGTATTTCTTCATCTTTTATTATTGCAGATTCAGTTGCATAACCATATTCTTTCTTCAGATTTTCAGCTTCTTCGGTTACAACACCAAGCGATTCTCTTATATCATTTGTTACCTGGTTACCGGCAATACCAATTACTTTTGTATGCTTAATTGCTTTTTTGTGAAATACAGCAATATCTGTTGTACCACCGCCAACATCAATAAGAGCAACTCCCAAATCTTTTTCACTTTCTTCAAGAACTGAAGTACTGGATGCAATTGGTTGAAGTATATAATCTTTAACTTTTAATCCGGCTCTTTCAACAGATTTTTTTATATTTTGAATAGCAGGTATTGATGCCAGCACAACATGGTTACTTGCTTCCAATCTGGAGCCCGACATACCAATCGGATTTTCAATTCCCGGTTGATGATCAACAGAAAATTCTTCCGGGATAATGTGAAGAATTTGTCTATCCGATGGAATTCGTATCGTCCTTACATCAGCTTCAAGCCGATCAAGGTCATCTTTTGTAATTTCCTTTTCCTTACTGCTTATTGTTACATAGTTCCTGTGCCTTATGCTTGTAATATGCTCGCCGGCAACACCAACGTTTACATAATTAATATTTAATCCTGCACGGTTGCTGGCAATAGACATTGCTGATTTAATTGCTTCCGCAGTTTTTCCAATATTTGCAACCAATCCTTTGTGCAATCCTTCTGAAGGTGCAACACCAAATCCGAGAACATCAAAGCGTTCTGTTCCTTCAGATTTTTCTGCTATAACTGCACAAACTTTTGTTGTGCCAAGATCTAGTCCAGCAATAATTTCTTTTTTCATCTGTTTATAATTTTAAATTTTTGTCAGAGGAACTCGCATAAAATCATATTGTTTATTGTAAAACTTTTATATGCTCGTTTCATCCGGTTATTTCTGTTTTTATTTTCTTTCCGATAAATATTTTATTTCGATAACGAAGATCGATGTATTCACTCTCTTTAAATAAGTTATTTTCCTCATTCATTTTTTCCCATAGAGCTTGTAGATAAACAATTTTTTTTGCTTCATTCCCGCGTCCGAATATTACTGAACAATCTAAACCGCTAAAGGTTAGTATGATATCTCTTCCATATCTCAGGTTTATTTCATCTAAATTTTTGTAGATATTTTCATCAGTAAATTTAATTGCATCAATTATTTTATATGCCTGTACCAGCTCCTCATTCTCAGTATTGCCGGTTCCCGTTTCATCACTATTTATTTTTAGATGTGAGATAACCGGTAGTTCAGAAAAAGAAGTGTTCTTAAGCAGCGGAACCAGTTTGTAATCTTCTGTAATAAGTCCGGGATTTTCTTCACTTAGTATTACGGCTTTTAGTTCTCTTTCTTTAATGTTCACTATTATTTTATTAATGCCATCAAATTTTACATCTGCTTTAAGAATGTAAGGATGCTCTTCAAACCTTGCTTTTACATCAGGCAGAGTTAAATCATTAAGTTTTATTGAGTCATTAAGTTCAGTAAAGAGTAGATAATCTTCTGCAGGTAGAAGCGAGTTACTGTTTACCTCAATCAATTCGTAAATATCTTTTTCATCTGCCTCTTCACCAAAGATATTCAGATAGAGAATGCCTCCTACTAAAACAAGAAGCATCACCAAGCCGAATATTTTACTGATTGTGTCTTTCATATTTTATTTCGCTTTTAACAACTCAACAAATTTTTCTCCGTACTTCCATATATCGCCAGCACCCATCGTAACAATAATATCTCCGTCTTCTTTCAATTCCATAAGTTTAGCCGGTATAGAATTTTTATCCTCAACGTAATGAACATTCTTGTGCCCTAATTTTTTAGTAATATCTGCAATAAGTTTTCCAGTTACACCTTCAATCGGTTTTTCTCTTGCAGGATAAACATCGGTACAAATAAATACATCTGAATTAAGGAACGATCTGCCAAACTCCTGGTAAAAATCCTTTGTTCTTGAATAAAGATGCGGCTGAAAAACCGCAACAAGTCTTCTGCTCCAACCTGCTCTAATTCCTTCTAAAGTAGCGGTTGTTTCGGTTGGATGATGAGCATAATCATCAATCACAAGTACTTCCTTATTATACTTTGTTTCGAATCTTCTGTAAACACCTGAGAATTTTTCCAGCGCCTTTTTAATTATTTTAAAATCAATGCCCAGCTCCATTCCAATAGTAACTGCAACAAGAGAATTTTGAACATAATGAACACCAGGTATATTTAATTTTATTCTTCCCAGCTTTTTACCTTTATAGATAACAGTGTATTCACTTGTAAAACCGTCATGCTCAATATCAGTTGCCCTTATATCTGCCTGTGCGTTTAAACCGTATGTAAAAATCGTTTTATTAATTTGCGGCATAATATCCTGCAGTGCAGGCTCATCAAGACAAAGAACAACAAAACCATAAAACGGTACTTTGTTTACAAATTCAATAAAGGCAGTTTTTAAATCATCAAGATCTTTGTAAGTATCAAGATGTTCACTTTCCAAAGTTGTTAAAGCAGCAATTGTTGGTGTAAGTTTTAAGAATGTTCTGTCAAACTCATCAGCTTCAACAACAATAAATTCACCATTACCAAGTCTTGCGTTAGTTCCACCTAACCCGCTAAGCTTACCTCCTACAATTATAGTTGGATCAATTCCTCCGTCAGTTAAAGTTAATCCAACCATAGAAGTTGTAGTTGTTTTACCATGAGTTCCTGCAATGCCAATACCATATTTCATACGCATGGTTTCAGCAAGCATTTCCGCTCTTTTAATTATAGGAATATTTCTATCCACAGCTGCCATTACTTCAGGATTATCAGTTGTAACAGCAGATGAATAAACAAGCACATCTACATCTTTCACGTTTTCCCCTGAATGCCCCTCGTATACCTTAGCACCAAGATCACTGAGCCGTTTAGTAACTTCAGAAAGTGCAGCATCGGAACCGGAAATCTCAAATCCCTGGTTTATAAGTATCTCTGCAATACCACTCATGCCAATTCCGCCAATACCAACAAAATGTACTTTTTTAATATTACTGAACACTGTTGTTCTCTGTTAATGATTTAAGTTCTTCAAACCTTTTTAAAAGTTCATCCTGGTTTTCATAATCAGAAAGCCGCACAAGGATGGGTCTTATCCTGGAAATAATTTTTATTCTAACATTTTTAAATTCTTTTGTATTAACAGTTCTTCTCTGCCTCGTAAATTTTATATACTTTATCTGGTCGATTTTAAAGCTTCTTGTTTTGAACCTGTCAATAAATGATATGCCGTCATCAACTATCTTAATGTGCTTATTCCTGAAAAGGTTATAAAGCAATGACAGCATCGAAATAATCACAATAATTGCAAGGAAATAGAGTAATGGATCCTTTGTAATAAGCTTAAAAGAATTCTCTACGAACTCACCGCGTATAATTATATAAAGAACTGACACGATGAAATAAATTATAGTCGATCGATAATAGAACGACATATTGTATTTAAAAACCGTCTTTTGGTTTTCCATATTGTCACTCATTTAACCTCCGCAAATCTTATCGCACTTTTAGCAATAACTTTTGCCGCATCCGGTTTTGCCAAAAGTAAAGCATGTTTTATTTAGCTCAGCCAGTTTTTCATCCGAATTTATCATAACAGTAACTTCATCATACATTCTTGAATCAATCTCATTATCTTCAACAAGAATTGCTGCACCTTCATCCGATAAAGACTTTGCATTATAGTACTGGTGGTTCTCAGCAACATTTGGTGAAGGAACAAGTATCGATGGAATTCCCAAAACAAGAATTTCTGCAATAGTTGTTGCACCAGCTCTTGCCAGTATTAAATTGGATGCGGAATAAGCGTAGTTCATATCTTCAATAAAATCAAATACTTTTATACTTTTTGAATTAAAGTGTTTATAATCTTCATAATAAATTTTTCCTGTCTGCCATATAACCTGTAAACCTTCATCACTAAGTTTATTTACTACATTACCTGCAGCTTTGTTAATTGATCTTGCACCAAGACTTCCTCCTAAAACCAATAAAGTTTTTTTTTCTGGTGAGAAACCAAATCTGTTTAATGCTTCATTCTTTTCAATAGAACCAAGGTTTTTACGAACGGGGTTACCTGTACTCAACAGAATTTTTTTCTTCTTAAGATATTTTTTTGAATCCTCAAAACTTATATGAATTTCATCTGCATGTTTTTCTAATAGTCTTGTAGTAACTCCCGGATAACTATTCTGTTCCAGGAGAATAATTTTAGCACCAAGAACAGATGCTCCCCAAATTGCAGGTCCTGCAACATAACCACCAGAACCAATTGCCACGCTAGGATTGAACCTTGCATTTATAAACAACGACTGCAGAGCGGAAATAAATAATCTTAATGGAAAGAGTAGGTTTTCCAATGTAAATTTTCTTGAAAATCCTTTTACCCAAATTGACTTAAAACTATAACCCAGTTTGGGAATAGTCTTTCCTTCAATTCTATCTTTAGTTCCAACAAACAATATTTCTGATTCGGGTTTCATCGCTCTAATTTGTTCGGCAACAGCAATTGCAGGAAACAGGTGCCCGCCGGTTCCTCCCCCGGCAAATAAAAATTTATAGCGTGTTTTTTCATTGCTCATATCTCCACCTGTTCCAGCGGTAATTCATTTCTTAATACTTCTTCATCGCTTTTATTTTTTGCCTCGTTTGAAAGCGCAATGTTTATTAAAATTCCAACAGAAATACATAGAAACAAAAGCGAGGTTCCACCATAACTAATAAATGGTAATGGAAGACCAGTTGTTGGCAGCAAACCTGTAGTTACAGCAATATTAACAAAAGCATAAGTAACAACGGATAGAGTAATACCGAATGCCAGGATCTGCCCAAACCTGTCTTTAGCTTTTTTAGCAACCATAATTCCTGCAATGAACAAAACAAAAAAACTAATAAGTACCAGCACGGCTCCAATAAATCCAAGTTCTTCACCAAGAATTGCAAAGATAAAATCTCCATAAGCTTCAGGTAAAAAGAGGTTGTTCTGCATACTGTTGCCAACACCAACCCCGGTAATACCGCCACTGCCAAGACTGTAAAGCGCCTGCTTAACCTGAAGATTTATATCGCCGCCGTTTAGTAAACTGGAAACAAAAGAGAAAATCCTTTCCCTGGAATGGGGATAAATTAGTGCTGCAAATCCGCCAGCTGTTATAACACTAATTAGCGAAACAAATATATGTTTTAACCTTGCACCACCAACGTACATAATTGTTAACGAGATCATGATTAGCAGGATACCGTTGCTAAAGTTTGGCTGGATCAAAATTAATCCGGAAATGAGTATTACCCAGATAAACAGGTACATAAAGCCATGCCTGAAATTTTCGATCAGGTTAGTTTTATCTTCCAATAAAAAAGCAAGATGAATTATTAATGCGAGCTTAGCAATATCTGCCGGTTGAATGGAAATAAATCCAAGATCCAGCCATCTTCCTGCTCCCTTTATACTTGGTGCAACTATTAATGTAATCACTAAGATTACGGCGGTAGCAATCAATGCACCTTTGCTAAATCCTTTATATAATTCGTATGGCACAAAGCAGAAAACTATCAAAAACAAAATGCCTAAACCCACTTTGAATAAATGAGAATTAAATAAATGAAACACGCTTTCAAATTTGAAAACACTATAAGTACTGCTTGCACTCATTACAATAACCAGCCCAAGAAGCATAAGGGCAATAGCATTAAAAAATATTATTAAAGCGAGTCGTTTCATTATATATTATTCACTGCCTCCTTAAAAGCTTTTCCACGGTGTTCGTAATTATCGAACATATCGAAACTTGCACAAGCAGGAGAAAGTAAAACTACCTCTCCTTCTCTTGCTTCATTTATTGCTGAAGTAATTACATCATTCATTGAATTTTTTATTTCAACTTTAACAGAATTATGAAAAAAATTAAAAATTTTATCAGCAGATGAACCAATAGCATAAATCTTAACAACTTTTTCGATAACAAGCTGTTTAATCTGTTCGTAATCGTTACCTTTATCCTGCCCACCAAGAATAAGGAAGATCGGTTCATCAAAACTCCGCAAGGCATACCAAACCGAATCAACATTTGTGGCTTTAGAATCATTTATAAATTTTACGCCATCAATTTCTCTAACCAATTCCAGTCTGTGTTCTACACTTTCAAAAGTTTGCAGTGCATCAACAATTTTATTCATTATCCAGATCATTAATTTTTGCTGCAATAATTACAGCCATTGCATTAGCGAGGTTATGTTCACCTCTTATCTTTATATCAGATCTCTTACATCTGAATTTTTCCAGTTCCGGCTAATCTGAATATCACATCTTCTTTTTCTACATAGCAGCCATGGTTTTGTTCTGCATTTTGCGAAAAGAAAAACGATTTACTTCTATGATCTTTCAAGTATTTAAGTACAGCTTCATTACTGCCATTTAAGATTAGATAATCATTCTCATCCTGGTTTTTATAGATCTGCTGTTTTGAATCAGCATATTTTTCAAGATCATCATCATACCTATTAAGATGATCTGGAGTTATGTTTAAAATCATTGCAACTTCAGGTTTAAACTTTTCTATCAAATCCAATTGAAAACTTGAAACTTCCAAAGCAACGAAATCGTTTTCTTTAACATCCAAGCGCTATTTCCGAAAATGCCAATCCAATATTTCCTGCAACGTGTGTTTTAAATCCACAATTATTAAAAACATGTCCGCACAAACTGGTTGTTGTAGTTTTACCGTTAGTTCCTGTTATTGCAATAATTTTTCCTTTGCAAAATTCATAAGCCAGTTCTACTTCACTTATTAATTTTATATTTCTTTCTCTTGCATTATTAAGTACAGCAGCATCAGTCGGTACACCAGGGCTAACAACCATCGTTTCACAATCATATACTTTTTCAGAATGTTTACCGGTTTCATATTTTATTCCGGATTCCATCAAATTATTAATTGATTCGGACAAATCACTTTCTTTGCCCGTATCACTTACAAAAGGAATTCCTCCAACTTTTTTTATAAGTTTTGCAGCACCTATTCCACTTCTTCCGGCACCTATCACAGTAATATTTTTACCTTTTAATTCCATTAGCGAACTTTAAACGATACTAAGCTTACTATTGCCAGTACAATAGCGATAATGTAAAACCTTACAACTATTTTTGGTTCAGGAAGTCCCTTCATTTCAAAATGATGATGAAGAGGAGCCATTTTAAAAACTCTTCTTCCCTCACCATATTTTTTCTTTGTAATACTTGAAGTAAACTCTTTGAATGATTACTGAAATTATTTCCATAAAGAATACTCCACCCAGGATAGGGATCAACAATTCTTTTTTTATCAGCACAGCTAAAATTCCGAATGCTCCACCAAGCGCAAGCGAACCTGTATCACCCATAAATACTTGCGCGGGGTAAGAGTTATACCATAAAAATCCCAGTGATGCTCCAACCAAAGCAGCAACAAATACGGTCAGTTCTCCTGAACCGGGCAGATAAATTATGTTAAGGTAATTTGAGAAGATAGCGTTGCCGCTGACATAACTTAGTATCGCAAGGGCAATCATCACTATAGCCATTACACCAATTGCTAATCCATCTAAGCCATCGGTTAGATTAACGGCATTTGATGTGGCAGTAACTATAAAAACTACTGCAGGTATATATAAGTAGGAGAGATCAAGGTTTACGTTCTTAAGAAAAGGAACAGTTGTTAATGTATTGATACCTTCAAATTCCGGGGAGAAATATATAACTGAACCTATAGCAATACCGATTAAAACCTGACCGAGCAATTTATAACGGGCAATTAGACCATTCGGAAATTTTTTAACTACTTTTAAATAATCATCCAGGAAACCAACACCGCTTAACCATACAGTACCAGCAAGGATAAGAATAATATATGTGCTGTTAAGATCGCCCCATAATAAAACAGGAACAACAACCGAAATAATTATTATTAGCCCACCCATAGTTGGTGTGCCTGCTTTAGACCAGTGGAATTTTGGTCCATCTTCTTTTTTAGCTTCTCCAATCTGGTTTTTGGTAAGAAGTTTTATGATCTTTGGTCCCAGGTAAAATGCCAAAAACATACCAGTGATTGCTGCAAGCGCAGATCTAAAAGTTAGGAATCGAAAAATATCAAAACCCGGAGGTGCGTAAATTTTATTTATGTAATCAAACAGGTAATAAAGCATTAACAATTACTATTTTTTAATGCAACAACAAATTCTTCCATTAACATTCCTCTTGAACCCTTAACAAGGATGACAGAGTTATTAAAATCTTTTTTTGTGATGAAATTCATCAATGATTTTCTTGTTCTGAAATGTTTTTTTAAAATTCCTTTTATCTTTTAAATTTTCATTAAGGTGTTTCATCGCCGGACCGATAGTATAGAGTTCATCAATTTTATTTTTTCTAATTACTGCTGATAACCCTTTATGCAAATCAATTTTATTTTTACCAAGTTCCAGCATATCACCAAGTATCAATATCTTTTTATCAAACAAACTTATTTTGCCAACAAGATCAATTGCTCCCTTTGTAGAATCGGGATTGGCGTTATATGTATCATCAATTAGAACAAAGTTTTTATACTGCATTACATTAAGCCGCTGCGGAGTTGCTTTAAGTTTTTTAGTTCCAGACAAGATTTGTGATTTTGTTAATCCTAATTCGAAAGCTACAACCACAGCGGCTATGTAATTGTTTGCGCTTTGTTCTCCATAAAAATTTAATTTCTCTGTAAACTTTTTATTCTTATACTTAATCTCTATAACCGGTTTTCCGTCAGCCGAATATTTTTTAATCTTAGCTTTAAGATCAGTCCTATTGGAAAAACCATAAGTAACCTGCTTATTACTCTTTCCGACAAAACTTTTTGTAACGGGGTCATCATGATTGATAAAAACTTTACCATTATTTTTTATCGTTTCATAAAACAGAGCTGATTTTTCTTTCCAAACACCAGCACGATTTTTTAAATACTCTAAATGGGAATCTCCAATATTCAATATCATTCCATAATCAGGTTCAAGAATTCCAGCAGTGTACTTAATCTCATCAAAATGATTTGTACCCAGCTCGGCAACCAGCACTTCATGCTTATTTGTTGTGCTTAGAATTGTTAGTGGCACACCAATATGATTGTTATTATTTGAGTAAGTTTTATTCACTTTATATTTTTCTGCAAGTATTGTTGCCAGCATATCTTTGGTTGTTGTTTTACCTGAACTTCCTGTAATTCCAATTATTTTTGTTGATAATCTTTTTCTCCAGATATTTGCTATAGTACCAAGTGCATTAGTCGTATTTGCAACAGTAATTATCGGTATATCTAAATCATTATAGCTCTTGTACTTCTCAGCATTTATTAGAACTGCAGAAGCACCTTTAGAAACTGCTTCTTTAACAAAATCGTGTCCGTCGAACTTCCTTCCTTTTATTGCTATAAATAACGATTTTTTTTTTACGCACCTTGAGTCAATTGTAATATGCGAAACCGGTTTAAGATCATCCGGGTTATAAATAACTGCTGACGGCAGATTGAAAATATCTTCAATATTTAACCTTATACTTTTCAATTATGCAAATACTTTTCAGCAACTTCTCTATCAGAAAAATGAGACCGCACACCTTTAATCTCCTGGTAATCTTCGTGTCCTTTGCCTGCAATTAGTACAACAGAGTTTTTCTTACCATTAACAATGGCTTCCTTAATTGCTTCTTCTCTGTTTTCAATCACTTGATAATTATCCTTCTCTATGCTTGCTTTTATCTCTTCTATTATTGAAAAAGGATCTTCATCTCTTGGGTTATCAGAAGTTACAATTACTTTATCACTTAACTCAGTTGCTATCTTTCCCATAAGCGGACGCTTTTGTTTATCACGGTTTCCACCACAGCCAAAAACAGTGTATACAGTTTGATCTTCACTTTTTAAATTTTGTATTGCAAGCAGAGCTTTTTCAAGTCCATCGGGTGTATGAGAATAATCAATTATTATTTTCCGGTTGCCGTTATTAAAAACTTCAAACCTTCCCGGAACTTGTGATGTAACTTTAATTCCGCTTTGAGCATCATCAGGTTTAATGCCCGAAAGAACCGAAACCGCAAAAGCAGCACAAGCGTTATATGCATTAAAGTCGCCAACCAGGGAAGTTTCAATATATAGCTGCTACCCTTATGCGAAATTATAAAAGAAGTTCCATCAAGATTATAGTTAATGTTTTCTATTCTAAAGTCTGCATCTGCAACACAACCATACCTGTATTTTATGGCAGCGCAATTCTTCATAACATCAACGCTATGGAGCTCGTCTGCATTATAGAGAGCAATGGATCCTTCCGGTAAAGAATCGAATAATAGTTTTTTTGCTTCAAGATATTTTTCAAAATTCTGATGAAAATCTAAATGCTCGGCTGTGAGATTTGTAAACACAGCAGAATTAAAATCGATATTATAAACCCTATTTAATGCAAGGGAGTGTGAAGAAACTTCCATCACGATATGCTTGCATCCAGCTGAGTGCATTTCGCTTAAAAGTTTGTTAATCTCATTAGATTCAGGAGTGGTGAGTTTTGAGCTTATTTTTTCATCCCCGATATAATTATTAATTGTTCCTATCAAACCTGTTTTGAAACCAGCTTGCTCTAGAATACTCTTTACAAAGTAAGAAGTAGTTGTTTTACCGTTTGTACCGGTTATTCCAATCACATTCATTTTTTTTGATGGCTCATCATAGAAATAATTTGATGCTTCTGCCATTGCAATTCTTGAATCTTTAACTAAAATTTTTATTGCTTCATAAGTTTTAAATAATCCTTCCGGCACAGCTTCCTCATTTTCGAGAATAACTGCAGTAGCGCCGCTGTTCAAAACATTTTGAATAAAGTTATGTCCATCTAATTTAAACCCCTTTATAGCAACAAAAAGAGAGTTCTTTTCTACTTTCCTTGAATCGAATTCTATTCCAGCAAGATCTGTATCCGGTATTCTGCCTGCTACCTGGATAGTGCTGATTTTATTTAGAAGTTCTGATAGTTTCATCAATATACGTTTGCCCCGGTTACTGATAATTCAGAGCAATTCACAATGCAATCCTTTTTAGTTTTTATAATTGTACCCGGCGCAATACTTTGTTTTGTAACCACGCCTGAACCATTAATTTTATAGTTGAGACCAAGCATGTTTAAGATCACCAGTGCATCTTTAACAGTTCTTCCCTTCAGATCAGGCATAATATTTTTATTTATCTCTTTAGAATAATTAACCTGAATTGGCTTAATTTCGTTAGTCGGGTTGTTATTTTTAACAAATACCGGTTCAATATTTTCTTTGTTATCTTTTTCAATCGATTCTGTTCCCGGTAATTTTTTATTCTCTTTAAAATATTGCGGATTAGGTTGAATAATTCTTTCTGCAACATTTTTGAAGATTGGTGCGGCAACCTTGCTGCCATATTTTTCTAGTTCGGGTTCGTTAACAAGGATAAGACAAACAACTTTAGGATCTTCCACAGGGAAAAATCCAATGAATGATGAATTGTACTTACCAGTTACATACTTTACCGTTTTCAACAATCTTTGCAGTTCCTGTTTTACCTCCAACGGAAATATTTTCGATCTTTGCATTTTTACCTGTGCCATTTTCAACGGCGCTTGCAAGTATGTTTCTCATCCTCAGCGAAGTCTCTTCTGAAATTACCCTGCGAACTGTAACAGGTGATGATTGGTAAATTACCGTTCCGTTTTTATCAACCTGTTTTTTTAGAATTTGGGGTTCGAATAAAATTCCCCCGTTTATTACAGAACAGAAAGCCGTAGCAAGCTGCAAAGGGGTTACGGAAAGTCCGTATCCGAACGACATATATGTTTTGGTGAGTTTAGACCAGTTGAGGGGAGTCCGCAGATTGCCTTTAACTTCACCGGGCAGGGAAAGCGAGGTGTATGTACCAAACCCGAAATTCCTTAGGTATTTGTAATAAGTTTCTGCATCCAGGTCCTGAAGTAGTTTGGCAATACCAATATTACTAGACTCTTCCATAACACCCTTTACAGTCAAATACTTATGCTTGTGTGTATCGTATATATAGCTGTTCCGGAATTTATATTTTCCATTTTCAACATTAACAAGATCGCTCTCTTTACATGTGCCTTCATTCAGTAAAGCTGACATTGTAATTGATTTAAAAGTTGAACCTGGTTCATAGGTATCTGTGATTACCCTGTTCTTTCTCTGGAAATCATTGTACTTCCAGTAGAAATTAGGATCAAAATCTTCAGCATTTGCAAGAGCTAAAATTTCCCCGGTCTTTGGATCCATAATAATTCCTGCAACCGATTTTCCGTTATAAGTTTCCAGTCCTTTAATTAATTCTTCGGTAAGAATGCTTTGGTATGTTTTATCAATTGTAAGAAAAAGATTATCGCCCGGTATGGCTGACTTGGTTTCTTCATCGGCAACTGTTATCATATCACCGATGGCATTTTTTTCTACAAGCCGTATTCCGTTTTCACCTTTAAGGTTTTCTTCAAATGTTTTTTCAATTCCATTGGCTCCAACATATTTATGATTAACATAACCTAAAACGTGTGCACCGATAACACCATACTGGTAAACCCTTGTTGGATCTTCCCTGTAAAATAATGCCGGGAGTTTATAGTTCAAGAGATCAAATGCTAATTCGCGTTTTACTTTCTTCTCCAGGCAAACAGTTTTTCCGTATTGGTTCATTATTTTAAGATAGTGTTGCTCACTTTTTCCAAATGCGACGGAAAATTTTTCAGCCACTTCCTTTTTCTTTTTTTCCGGAAGCATTCTCAGATCTATGTAAAAGGAAACGTCATCACTGTTGAATGCAAGAAGCAGATTATTACGATCGTATATTAATCCTCTATCCGCTTGTATTGATTCGATTTTTGTTTGCTGTCTTTCGGCATAATACTTCAACTCTTCGCTATTTATTATCTGGATATCAGCTAATTTGAAAACTAAAAAAGTGAGAAAAAGAAACACGCATATCAATACAACAAGTGCGCGGGAGTTAATCATATTTTTCTTTTAATAATTTTGATAATTCCTCAATTTTATCTTTACTTACCGTTATCTTTATTCCAGGTTCACTATTCTGTACCATTCCTAAATCGTTTTTAGCTGAATTGGTAATTATATCTTCAGCAGCCACCATTTGGTAATTGGCAACAAGGTTAACTTTTTTAGTTCTTTCCGATTTTAATATTTTCTGAAGTTCAACCTTTGTGCGCACGGATTCTTCATATTTTAATCTTAATCCTACACTAATTAATACAAGCGCCGTAATTACCAGGAGCAAAAACATTACGATTACAATTAAAGGTTTAGCACTTTTCTTCATATTCTTTCGGCAACTCTTAGTTTTGCACTGCGTGCACGTTTGTTAAACTGTATTTCTTCAGCAGATGGGACAACAGGTTTTCGTGTAATAATTTTTAATGTTTGTTCCTTGTTACAACTGCAAACCGGAATATCTTTAGGACAAACACATTTCTGGTTTTCATACTTAAAAAATTCTTTAACTACCCTGTCTTCCAGCGAATGATAACTTATTACCACTATGCGTCCGCCTTTGTTTAGAACTTTTACGGAATTATTTAAAAATGTTTTAAGCGTATCAAGTTCGTTGTTAACATAAATTCTTAATGCCTGGAAAATCCTTGAGAGCGATTTTCTTAAATATCGTTCCGGTACAACTTTAGAAACCAGTTCTTTTAATTCGCTGGTTGTATTTATTTTTTTAATCTTTCTCAATTCACAAATTTTTCTGGTTATCAGTTTCGAATTTCTTTCTTCACCGTACTCCTAAAGAATTCTTGCTAATTCAATTTCATCAAAATTATTTACAATATCAGCAGCAGACAGTTTTAAATTTTTATCAAATCGCATATCGAGTTTAGTATCTGCACTGTAAGAAAATCCTGCCGCCGAATTATCTAACTGGAACGAAGAAACTCCAAGGTCAACCAACATACCGTCAAAGAACTCTATAGTTTCAATCTTAGCAATAACATCAACAAGCGAGTAATTAAAGTTGTATAGTTTTGCTCTTTTATCTGCTTCAAATTTTTTCTTAGAAAAACTAAACGCGTTTGTATCAAGATCAGTTGAAACAAGGATACCACGCGGACCTCAGCCGTTTTAATATCTCTTCCGAATGACCGCCAAATCCAAGTGTTCCATCAAAATAAAACCCTGCTTCATTCGTTATTAAAAAATCAATGCTCTCCTGCAGCAATACCGGTTTGTGATGGCTTTCCATCATTCCTTCATTACTTTTGCTGCAATCTGCTCATAAGTTTCAGTTGATTGGTTTATATAATCTTCGTATACAGACGGGTTCCACACTTCAATTTTTTTTAGTGCACCAAGTATCAAAACTTCTTTTTCAATTTTGGCATACTCGATTAGCGAATGTGGTATGAGAATACGGGACTGAGAATCCATAGTATCCTCGGAAGCATACTGCGAAAACATTCTTATGAACTTTGCGTCATCAGGATTAAAGGGATTGAGCTTTATTAATCTTTCCTCCATGTGCTGCCATTCATCCAGCGGATAGATATCGATACAGGTTGCAGTACCCTTTGTTGTTACAAATGTTTCATTGGCTTCGGGAGAAATATGCTTCCTTAATTTAGCCGGAATACTTATTCTTCCTTTGGAATCTATTGAATATGTATATTGTCCTCTAAACATCTCTTTCTCAATTATTTGGTAACTTTCACCACAATTCCCCACTACACTCCAAAATAATGGAAATTCTCAACCAAAGTCAAGAAAAATCTATTAAAATCTCCACAAAAAATAGTTTTATTTAAGAGTGGAAATTATGAGGAGAAACTAGTTCTGCATCTATTTTCTAATTTGGAGAAGTTTTGGTTTGATGAAATGAAGAATTGGTTTCAGAATTCACGTATAGAAGCTGAAGAAAAGACAGGTTATTTGTTCAATAAATCTTCATTTACATTTCCATGTTTTTGGTTTTAGGAATTCTTTAAATAACCTCAACAGCAGCAGCAACCTCAGGTTACATCTCAACAAGCTCGACCCTGCGGTTGAGTTTCCTTCCATCTTCATTCTTGTTTGAGCCGATGGGACAGAGCGGACCAGCCCCCTTTCCTGTCAACCGTTCGGCGGCAATGCCATATTCGTTCACCAACGCCTTGACGACCGCATTAGCTCTTTCTAATGAGAGCCCCACATTGTATTCAAACCCGCCGGTCATGTCTGTATGCCCCACCACATACAGCTTAAGTGATTTGTTGGCTTTGAGCATATCGGCTATAGCTTTAAGACTGGGTTTGGATTCCTGTTTGATGTTGGCGCTGTCATGATCGAAATAGATACCATAGACCGCGGCATGCCCGGTGGTCGCAATATCTCCGAATAACGCATCCGGATTTACGACAACTTTCTGCTCCATCTGCTCACGTTCCACGATGGTCAAACGGTAGAGGCGGTCCAAAGCATGGACTTGGATCCAGATCTCTTTGCCCTCTTTTGTGACTTTGCAGTATAAGTCTTTTTTCGTCGTCTTTAAAATTTCAGCATTTATCTTTTTCAAGGCATTTTCATGATTCTTGAGTATCATCAGACGACCCGGTTCTTGGCCTCCTTTTTTCAGACGATACTCGATGAAATACTTATGCCCCTCAATGTCAATCTTATTATTGGCCTCATCGCGAAATGTATGCGATTCGTACTCGCTCTCTTGATAGGAAGCGATCCAGAAGTCCGGCATCCTGGATATTAGAGGGTAGTCACTGCTTCCTTTGAGGTCTTTATTTTGTGCCTGAGTGATACCGGCCGTAATTAATACGATGAAAATGATTGTGCATACTTGAAAAATAAGTTTCATGGTAATCACCTCATTATTAATGATAGATTTTTTCATTTCTACTATTTGAGGAAACAATGGATGAATCAGAACCCTCACAGTATTGCAAGCTTGATATTCTCATACGCATATTTTAAAAACCAAACACAAGTTATATTATTTATATAAAATTACGATCCTTTACTATGGTGAGTCTTTTAGATTATTTAAGGTTCAGTAACTTTTAATTAATAATTTGGAAAAAAGTTACAATAAAATTAAACAATATCGAACATTAACCTCAATAAACTATCAACGAGTAATAGGAGTGATTACTACAATACTAAATCAAGAAACAAAATCTCGCTTATTCTAGATTTAATTCTATTATATTACCAAAACCTGCTTAATAATTAGGCGAGGGTTTTTTATTGCTTGCAATCACTAACAGCAGTCAATCCCAAACAGTTGCTTGTTTGTCATCCGAAATGTTTGCAGGTTTGTAAAAGATTAAATCTACCCCTTGAGAGAAACGTGTAGAATACCGTTACTCTGATCTTCCTTCCAGAATATTGCGCTTCTCCGCAAGGTGTAGGGTTTATAATTATTTCAATTTTAAAGGATTAATACGATGTTACCTAGATTACTTTTAACCGTTGTATTATTTGCTGGTCTTGTGTCTGCCCAGGAAAATAATGGAGATAAAATAATTAAACCTGAGACTGGAAACATTATTCAATTGATACTACTCTTATTGAAATGTTTTCCACAATATATCCAAAGAGAATGAAACTGTTTTTAGACATACCTCCCTACCTATATTTGATGAATTAACTGATTTGGATAATGAAAATGTTGACCAGGTATTTGAATCAATCAGTGAATTCAATGATCTTGTTAATAATGATCAAAAAAAACTCGGGTCAGTAGAACAATCAGTTAAATCATCTAAGGATTACGATACTTGTGAAACTTTTATGAGTATTACAGAGTGTACTTTTTTCAGAGATAAAGGAGATTATTCAATAACAGTAAAACAGGAGTATTAATCCAACATCATATAATATGATACGATGTATTTATTTATCCGGAGTTTTTGAAGGTGTAGATTATGGCAGTATGTATTTGCTTCAACATCAATCTTATATGGGTTTAAGAGGAAGGGTTATTATTTGTTTTGGAAGTTTATCGACCTGCTTCTCCTCCTGAATGTGCTAATGAGCGATGGCTATACTCTACGAATATATGTATTATGATGATGAAACTACGATATATACACCCTGGGGTACAAGTAGTAACCAGGCGATAATGTTTATAAATCCACACAGTTATGCGTGTTATCCAGTTTTGGGTAAAAAAGATACATCATCCATCTGCGTTGTAATGAAATGATTATAGATGGTAACTAACTCACGTCTGATGAATTTCTAATTGGAGTTTCAAAAACGAGCAATTATATCCCTTTTGGGTAGGAATTTGGGATTTCGAATCACATTCAGGAACCTGGATATCTTTTGATGAAGATGGTATGGTAAAAAACACAGGTCCGATGTAAGGAAGTGATATTCTTAAATCTATTAGATTTTTAACATAGTAATTTCCCCATACTGCTGAACCTTTATTATCAAATCTGCCCTTAGCTGGCTTATACTTCCAACTTATCCAGTTTATCCTCATTCATACCTTTAAAAACTATAATACAATCCTGCACCCGGTCCTAAAGGTAAACCAAGTAAAAGCCAGAGAACAAGTAGTGCCGTCCACAGGAAAAAGAAGACGATTGTATATGGAATCATTGTTGCGATGATAGTCCCTATTCCGGTTTTGCTTTCATACTTCTGAAAGAAAGCAATAATAAGAGCAAAGAAGCTCATCATTGGAGAAATTATATTCGTAATACTATCGCCAATACGATAGACCACCTGGGTAAGCTCGGGAGAGTAACCCAGTAACATAAACATTGGAATAAAGATTGGAGCCATAAGCGCCCATTTGGCAGAAGCACTTCCCATTAGCATGTTTATTGCAGAGGATAAAATTATAAATAAAATCATCAGCGGTATAACGCCAAGCCCTGAAGATGATAGAACATTTGCACCCTGTACTGCAAAAATAACCCCAAGGTTTGTCCACTTAAAATAAGCAACAAATTGTGCGGCAAAGAATACAAGTACAAGATAGAGACCCAATGTCTTCATAGCGTTTCCCATACCTGTTACAACATCACCGTCATTTTTGTATTTCCCGGAACCGATTCCGTATGCAATTCCACCAAGTCCTGCAACTATTAATAGCATTGCTACAACGCCCTTAATTAAAGGGGAGTTTAAAATACTTCCGTCCGCACCTCTTAAAAATCCCTCATCGGGAATAATCCCGAACAGAATAATTATGAGTAAAACAGCAAAAGTAATAAGGCTATAGAGCAGTCCTTTTTTTTCAGCAGGAGAAAGCTTATCAATTTTTTCCTGCGGAACATCTCCTTTATACCTGCCAAGCCTCGGCTCCACAATTTTTTCCGTTACCCATGTGCCTGCAGCAGATATTATGAATGTGGAAACGACCATAAAGTAATAGTTGGCAGTTGGATTAACGGTGTAAGCAGCATCAATTATCCTGGCAGCTTCTTCAGAAAGTCCTGCAAGTAAAGGATCAACTGTTCCTAATAATAAGTTTGCACTAAAACCGCCTGAAACTCCCGCAAATGCTGCAGCCATTCCTGCAAGTGGATGGCGTCCGACAGATAAAAATATTATTCCTGCCAAAGGAATTAATAATACGTAGCCAACATCACTCGCTGTGTTTGATAGAACACCAGATAAAACAATAATAAAAGTTAGCAGATGTTTTGGTGCAGATAAAACCAATAAGCGAATAACTGCACCGATCAGTCCGCTGCTCTCTGCAATTCCTATCCCCAGCATGGCAACGAGTACGATTCCAAGTGGGGCAAAGCTTGTAAAATTTGTAACCATTTCCAGCAGGATTCTTCTTAGCCCCTCAACTGTAAGCAGGTTAACAGGTTTTATTATTTCTTTTGTGCCCGGATGAATTGCCTGCCAGTCAAATAGATCGGCAAGCCCCGAAAGAATTAAAACCGCAACTGCAAATATGGCAAACAGCGTTGCCGGATGAGGTAATGCATTTCCCGCTTTCTCGGTAAAATTTAAAAATTTATTAAATAGTGAATTCTTTATTGCTTTTTGATTTTCCATTTTGTTGATTTCTAATTATGAATTTTTTGGTTGTGTGAAATATAAGAAAAGAAAAAACAGTGATGAGCAATCGGCATTATGTTATCGGGCAGAAAAAAACCGTTATCTCTGATGGTAAATTATGAAAATCAATTGATGATGATTTTATAACATTTAACAAGATGGGAGCCAACTGGCGGAATTGAACCGCCGACCTACTCATTACGAATGAGTTGCTCTACCAGCTGAGCTAAGTTGGCTTTACTAAAAACCGGGGAGTTAACCAAAAAAGAAAACTACCTTACTTTCTTTTTATGTCTGTTTTTCCTTAATCTTTTTTTGCGCTTGTGTGTAGACATTTTATGGCGCTTTCTCTTTTTTCCACAGGACATGTAATTCTCCTATTATAATTTTTTAATGTGAATCTAATAAACTTTGTGATCTTTTGCCCGCATCAGAATTCGGGTTAATCTCTATTGCTTTTCTAAGCCATTCTCTGGCAACATCTATATTACCGGCATTTAAATTTACAACTCCTAAGTTAAGATGCCCAATCTGGTGAACTGGATTAAACTCAAGGGCTTTTTCCATCTCCTTAATTGCATTATCATGATCTGAAAGACTAAAATAACAAACTCCCATATCAATTCTTGCATCAGGATCTGAAGGATTAACCTCAAGGTATTTTTTATAATTATGTAATCGCTTTTTCAAACATACCAGCATCCTGCTGCAAGTTTGCCAGCGTAAGCAACGATGAAAGATCCGCAGGATTGTTAGCAACTATTTGTTCAAGATTATTAATTTCTGAAAGATTACTAAGGTTGATACCGGAATTAGTGTTAGGAGGTGTATTATTTGTTTGCACCTCCGCTTTATCGAGCACTCCCGTAGTAAGTAAAATAATCACAACAAAAATTCCAACTGTAGATATTATCAGTAACAATTTTTTAGAATCAAACTCATTCTTTCCTTTAATATCTTTTTGAATCCTTTGGTTTTTGCTTTTGCTGCTCTTTATTTTTTTCCGTTGAGTGGGTTCAGAAGGTTTTTGATAAGGAGGTTTACTTTTTTTATCAACCGTTATAGTCTTTTCCTTTTTAACTCCGTGGAGTTTAACTCCACACCCATCACAATTTTTATTTTTTAAAGGATTTTCCTCGCCGCAGTTACTACATATAATTATACTGGTAGTGTAAGTTTCAACTTTCTCTTCGGAAGAAGAAGAATGAGTTACTTGTGTTCCGCACTCAGGACAGAACTTCATCTCTCTTTCAAATTCATAACTACATTTAGTACACTGTCTTTGCATTAACTACCGGATCCTTTTTCTTTTTCCATCATTCCCTGGTTTACAAGTTCTTTAAAATCTTTAGAAAATTTGAAAGTTGGGACATAGTGTTCAGGGACAAAAACCTGTTCGCCGGTTTTAGGGTTTCTCGCCTGCCTGGCATTCTTTTTCTTAACGCGGTAACTTCCAAAACCGCGAATCTCTATTCCTCTTCCTTCTTTGAGAGCTTCAATAACGGTTTTGAAAAATCCTTCAATTATTGCTTCAGTTTCTAATTTAGTTAATCCGGTTCCGGCTGCAACTTTATCAACAATATCAGCCTTAGTCATAGTTTCACCTTTTCAAATTTTATTAAAATTTTAAAATGCTCTCAAATTTAGCTGGTAAAGTTATCAAACTTAAGCTGTAAAGTCAATAAAAAAAAGAGGTTACAGCTACTAATACTTACCTTTCTCCAGAAAGAATTGGATAAGGTTTTTTATTCAATCAATAATTTATTTATTTTCATTTCTCAAAGTGATAAATTTTCTCAGGATGACCTAAATTTGTTACTAAAATGGCTGGTTTTCTTAATTCTTGCCGCTGGTACAAAATTTGGAATTTTAACTAAAACATAATAATAAAGATTACTGACATGGAACTCCCCGAAATAATTGGCTCTACAATTTTACTTTTTTCAACCGTAATTATTTTACTGTTTACCTTTTCATATGTCATTTACAAACTAAAAAACCAAACACGGCTGCAACCAGGTTTCAACAAGGTTCAGAGAATACCTGCTAAAACGGAACAGATTAAAGTTGAAGATTTGGCAAAAGATCAATTAAGCGAACCTGTTTTTGGCAGTGTAGATGACAGGGTGCAGTTTAGCCAACCCAAGGTAACTAACCGTTTCGAAATTGTAAATGAAAATTTGCATATAAAAAACAAAGCATTGGAAGAACGCAACTTTAATTAATTTGCATCCGCTATTTAATATTCCTTCAATTCACTTCTGTAAATTTCAGATAAATTCTATTGTAATTTATCTCACACTGTATTTTAAATACTTTCCTTTTAAATATTATTTGTTTTACATTAAGCTAAAGCAATATTAAAATGAAAAGAAAAACTCTACATATTAAGAATATGGTATGCAACCGCTGTATAAAAGTAGTTAAAGAAGAAATGGAGAAATTAAATTACGGCGTTGAAAAAATTGAACTTGGGGAAGTTGTGATATCAAGTGATAAAGACAAATTTAACCTGGAAAAAATTAAAGAAGCACTTGAGGAAAATGGGTTCGAATTATTTGACAGCAGGAACGCTAATATTATTGAGCGCATTAAAATATTGATAATCAATTCAATACATCACCAATCGATTGAAAGTTTTTCTGATATTAATCTCAGTAAGGAAATAGTTAGTGAAACCGGCTTGAGTTATCAATACGTGAGTTCTCTGTTTTCTTCGACAGAAGGAATAACAATTGAAAAATTCATCATAAGCCAAAAGATAGAAAAGGTTAAAGAACTGCTGGTATATGATGAACTAACCCTGAGTGAAATAGCATACAACCTTGGTTACAGCAGTGTCCAGCATCTTTCCAACCAGTTTAAAAAAATAACCGGGCTAACACCAACCTATTTTAAACGATTAAAAGAGAAGAAAAGAAAACCTCTTGATAAAATTAACTGACCTTAAAATTTTATAACTCTTTCCTGATTTTTTATAACGCATCTTCTATATCCAAACTCTATTTTTGTACCATATTTTAAAAATACTAATTAAAGGAAAACCAGAATGGAAAAAACATTCAATATAGATGGGATGTCTTGTGGTCACTGCGTGATGGCAGTTGAAAAAGAGCTGGGCAAACTGGAAATCGAAAAGAAAAAAGTTGAAATTGGTTCTGCAAAGATAAGTTTCGATTTAGAAATAGTAAGTGAAGAAAATATTAAAGATGCAATTGAAGAAGCCGGATACAAAGTAATCGAAATAAAATAAACTAGTTCGTAGATAGATAAGATGGAAAACAAAGTTAAAGTTGATAAAATTTCTCTTCCGGTTGAGGGTATGACCTGTGCAAGCTGTGTTGCGCGTGTTGAAAAATCAATTGCAAAGATTGAAGGTGTAACAGATGTGGCAGTAAATCTTGCAACTGAAAAAGCAACCTTTAATATTGATAAAAGCAAAACAGGAATAGGTGAAATAAAAAAAGTTGTTGAAGAAGCAGGATATAAAATTGATCTTTCATCTTTTGATGAAGATAAAAATTCCACAATTGCAGATGCAGATGCGGAAAAAACTGTCGGATTATGATCTAACACTGAAAAAAGATTTTCTTTTCGCTTTAATTCTAACCATCCCTTTTTCTATACTTAGTATGAGCCAAATGTTTGAAGGAATTAGAGAGCTAATTCCTTTTACCGATTTCCAGTTAAATAAAATTCTTCTCATACTAACCACTCCTGTTATTTTTATTTCCGGCAAAAGATTTTTTAAAATATTCTGGAATAATTTAAAACACTTTACTGCTGATATGAATTCGCTTGTAGCTGTTGGCACAGGCGCGGCATTTTCATTTAGTGTTTTAATTACTCTCTTTCCTGAACTAATACTAAAAGCTAATGAAATCCCTCATGTTTATTTTGATACAACTGTTGTAATAATAACATTAATCTTAATGGGTAAGTGGCTGGAAGCCAGGGCTAAAACGAAGACGGGTTCTGCAATTAAAAAATTGATTGCGCTGAAACCTAAGACTGCGCTAATCAAAACCGCTGATGGAGAGAAAATAATTAATGTAACCGAATTGAAAAACGGTGATATTGTAATTGTAAAACCTGGTGAAAAAATTCCTGCGGATGGAAAAATAAAATCAGGTTATTCAACAGTTGATGAATCGATGCTTACTGGTGAAAGTTTTCCTGTGGAGAAAACTGAAGACGACAAAATATTTGGCGGGACAATAAATAAATCGGGCTCATTTGAGTTTGAAGTTACTGCAACAGGTATAGATTCAGTTCTCGGAAAAATAATTACTCTTGTTGAAGAAGCCCAGGGCTCAAAAGCGCCGATACAAAAATTAGCTGATAAAGTTGCTGCTGTATTTGTACCGATTGTTATTGTTATTGCTGTAATTACATTTATAGTATGGTTTATAGTTGGAGGAGATGATGCGTTTACAAAAGCACTCATTAATTTTGTTGCAGTGCTTATCATTGCTTGCCCGTGCGCTATGGGTTTGGCAACTCCAACTGCTTTAATTGTTGGAATTGGGAAAGGTGCTGAAAATGGAATATTAATTAAAGACGGTGAACACTTAGAATTAGCACACAAAATTAGAACCGTTTTATTCGATAAAACGGGAACGATTACTGAAGGTAAACCTTTTGTAAGTAAAGTGGTTTCCAATGGTTATGATGAAAATGAATTAATAAAACTCGTTGCATCACTTGAAAAAAGATCAGAACATCCGCTGGCTGAGGCAATAGTTAACTATGCTAAATCTAAAGCTATTTCTACAACTGATCCCGAGAAATTTGAAAGCACAACAGGTTTTGGATTGACAGGTATAGTTGAAAATAAAAAGATTATCATAGGTAATAAAAATTTTCTATCTAATTATAATTTAACTTCAAATGATTTTGCGGATAAAGCTGATCAGCTTTCCTCCGAAGGAAAAACAGTTGTACATGTTGCAATAGATGGTAAATCATCAGGCATAATTGCAATTGAAGATCCAATTAAAAATACCTCGGCTGAAGCAATTAAAGAATTAAAAAGGTTGAACATAAAAACAATTATGATTACCGGGGATAACAAACGCAATGCGGAACACATTGCAAAGCAGTTGGGAATAGATGATTTTGAAGCAGAAGTTCTGCCTGAAGATAAAGCAAACATTGTTTCGAAGTATCAAAAGCAGGGTGAAATAATTGCAATGGTAGGAGACGGTATAAACGATGCACCAGCACTGGCGCAAGCTGATGTAGGGATTGCTGTAGGCACTGGAACCGATGTAGCAATTGAGACAGGTGATATTGTTTTAATTAAAGGTGATTTAATGGGAGTTGCCAAAGCAATTAAATTATCCAAAGCAACAATCAGAACAATCAAACAAAATCTTTTCTGGGCTTTTATTTATAATACAGTTGGTATTCCGTTAGCAGCTATAGGCTGGCTTAATCCAATGTTTGCTGCATTGGCAATGGCATTCAGTTCTGTATCGGTTGTTACAAATTCACTCAGATTAAAAAAACTAAAACTTTAGATCCTGTAGGATGACTTAATAGTGAACATTACAAACATTTATAAACATTGGGATTCGCACCAAGGTTAAGTGTAAATGTACCAAATTCCACTTCAGTATCGGTGAGCGTTACTATAAGTGTCATCACACTTCCTTCAATATGTCCTTTATACAATGCCGGATGCTCATCAGGAACTTCGTCAATTCTGATTGGTCCGCCACGTTCAAATACATGAATTCCACTAACTTCAAACTCACCGTTTTCATCAATAATCATAGGCTCATCAATTGTGCCGTGTGCGCAATCATAATCAAGTGTTGCGCTGCTATCCGAAACAACCATACCAATATGTTCCCCACCCCATACGCCGATTACTTCAGTCTGGCAATTACTTCCTGCACATCCCCCAAAAGATATCCAACAGAATATAAGAATAATTCCTGCACTCGATAATTTCATTTCTCTTCCTTTAAATTTATATCAGTTTTAAGAACTAACTATTTTTATTATAGATCCGATAACGAAGTTTTAATTAAACCTGACCGGGAGAAGTTGAAACAGTTTTACTTCTCTCTATTGATTGCAGAGCAAGGTAGTTTTCACCAAATTTCTTCATATTGTCTAGTTCAGTATCAAATTGATCGAAATGGCGTTCTTCATCTGCTACTAATTCTTCAAATATTTTCTTGGATGTGGAATCGGCATTAGCGGAACACTCATTTGCCCAAACATTATAATCTCTTGCACTTTCTTCTTCCATTTGTGCACCACATTGAACCATATCTTTTGGTTCCTTAATTTTCTGAACTTCGCCGCCAACTTTCATTTCCACTTCACCTTTAAGAAAAAGGATTCTTTCTGCCAACCGTTCAACGTGCATCATTTCTTCAATTGCAGTCTTCTTAAATAATCCGGCTAAAAGATCATAACCCTGATCATCGCATTGAAAATGGAAATACATATACTGGTGGATAGCCAGCATTTCATCAGCTATTGCTTTATTTAATAAATCTATACTTTTTTCGTGCATTATTTTTTCTCCTGTCAGTTTTTATACATGCAAATTAGTCTTACTAAAATATGAAAAAGGGAATCAGTATTAAAGAGAAAACCAGCAGGTATATAATCTATCAGACTATTTTTTCGGTAGTCGTTCCAGGTAAGAACTTTCACTTAAAATTGCGAAAGCATCTTTTTTACAAAGTTCTTCAAGCGTCAGGCAATTCATATAACTCATTGTGCTTTTTAAGCCGTCAGAAATTCCATCAATTACACTTTGAACTACACCCTTGTAAGGCACCATTGTTTCTTCACCTTCAATAAATTCGTTCTTCATCTTTACACCAAACGAGGCAGAGCCGCGGTATTTTTTCCAAAGTTGATCATCATACTTAATAACTTCGCCGGGAGTTTCTCTCGTTCCTGCAAGCAGTCTTCCCAGCATCACTGCATCTGCACCAACCGCAATTGCTTTTGCTGCATCTCCGGAACCTTTAATTCCGCCATCTGCAATAATTTTAATTTTTAGATTATCTTTTTTTCTTGCAAAAAATACATTCAAAAGAGATGATACCTGCCCTATCCCAATTCCTGTTTGGATACTTGTAGTACAAACACTTCCGCTTCCAATACCAACCCTAACAGCATCTGCTCCTGCGTCTTCAAGCTGCTTGAAGAGATGCACCGTGAGCAATATTACCTACTATTACCTTTGTATTGAAATTCTTCTTTATCTCTTCGGTTTTCTTTAACACTTCCTGGTTATTAGCATTTGCAGTATCGATGCAAATTAAATAATTACCTTCTGCAAGTTTCTCAATCAGATCCATTGGTGAATTTAAAGCGATTGATACTGCTTTAATTTGATGATTTTCTTTTTGGTTCTTTAATATTTCTTTCAGAGATGAATCGAAACGGTTTAAAATTCCAAGGCAGCCAAGTTTGGATAACTCTTTAGCCATTTCAATTCCCGTATACACTTTCCATAGGGCTTGATAAAACAGGTAACGAAAGTTTTTCTCCAAGAAATTCGCAGGAAGTATCTGCTTCCCTTCTTGATTTAATTCGGGATACTTCTGTAGGAATAAGACTTATATCATCGTAAGTAAGAGACTGCTGATATTCATTTAAAGTTTTTTTAGTATGTATTTTCATTAGTTATACTTTAGGTTTTAAGCTTTATAAAAGTTCTTCAATCTCATCAAGAATTTTGTTCATCTTTTCGGTTACTGCAATTACAGGTTCCGATGAATTCATATCCACCCCTGCAGTATTAAGAATATTTATAGGATAATCTGAACTGCCTGCTTTTAAAAAATTAATATATTTGTTAACTGCTTCACTTCCTTCTGTTTTTACTTTTTTAGCCAAAACCTCTGAGGCAGCAAAACCGGTTGCATACTGGTAAACATAAAAGTTATAATAAAAATGAGGAATACGTGCCCAGGTATATTCCTCTTCTTTAAGAACAACCATTTCAGGTCCCCAATATTTTTGATAAACATTCTTTGTAAAGTTTACAAAGAGAATCAGAAGTAAGGGCTTCACCATTCTCAGTTTTGTCGTAAACAATCTTCTCATACTCTGCAAACATAACCTGCCTGTAAAAAGTTGCGGTAATATTGTTCAGGTATTTTTCGAGCAGGAATAATTTTTCTTCCTTAGATTTGGCGTTTTCTATAAGATAATCGAGTAACAAAGATTCATTAAAAGTTGAAGCGACTTCGGCAAGAAAGATGGAATAATTTGCATAAGGAAACGGCTGGGTATTTCCTGTATAATATGAATGCATATTGTGACCCATCTCGTGAGTAAGTGTAAACAGGTCATTTAAAAGGTCTGTCCAGTTAAGCAGCACATAAGGATGAACTCCGTAAGTTGTACCGGATGAATATGCACCGCTTTTTTTAGCTTGTGTTTCATAAACATCAATCCATCTCTTTTCAAACGCCGTTTTTAGTGAGCTAAGATAATCATCGCCCATTATTTGCAATGAAGCCAGCACAATTTTTACTGCTTCATCATAAGGATATTTCTTTTCTTTTACATTGTTAAAAACAGTTACGTAAACATCATAGGGATAAAGCTCATCTATTCCGAGTAGTTTTTTCTTTAGCCCAGCCCACCTGTGCAATGGAGCAAAATTCTGGTTAACAGATTCAACCAGCTTATCGTAAACTGTTGAGGGAATATTGTTTTTATCTAAAGCGGCAGCTCTTGCAGAATCATATTTTCTTGTGTTAGCATAAAATATATTCGTCTTAAGATTACCGTTGAACAATGTTGTAAATGTATTTATGTAATCTATATACGCATCAAGGTAACCTTTAAAAGCTCTTTCCCTGTAGCTCGCGGTCTTTAGAATAAATAGCAGAATAAAACTTTGCATGCGATACTACAGTTTTATTTCCCTCATCATCAATAACTTCCGGTAGTTTAAGATCTGCATTTGTAAACATTGAGTAAGTGTTGTACGGAGTTTGAGATATCTCACTTGAAAGTGCAAGTATCTGCTCTTCAGATTTTGAAAGCGTGTGCTCTTTGGTTCTAAGTAAATCTTTTATGGCATGCTCATAAACCTGCAGCTCTTTTTTAGATTTTATCATTTCCAATAGTTTTTCACCAGGAATATTTAACAACTCAGGATTTATAAAAGAACTTGCCGCATTTACTTTTGAGTATAGTGTCTTAATCCTGTCATCCATTGCCTGGTAAGTACTTATACGCATATCACTATCTTTAGAAAGCATAGCGTAGAGGTAAAGTCTTTCAATTTTAATTCCTACAGCATCGTTATAAGAAAAACACTTTTCCAGGATATCTGCAGATTCATGAAGCTTTCCTTCAAAATTTTTAAAACCTTCAACCTGTTTTTCAACCCATGCAAAATCGTTTTCCCATTCGTCATCGCTTTTATAAATATCACCCAGGTTCCATTTATACTTTTCATTAATTTCTTTGCGAGCAGGAATCGAAGCAGTTCCGCCGGTATGATTGAATAACTTATTATGTGTTAAATTTATTGACATAATTCTTTAAACCCCCAAAACGCTACAGTTTAATTATTTATGGATAAAATATTTGGCAGGGAAAAATAGTCAAAAAAATTATTTCTTTCCTACAAATAATTCTTTCACCAGTTTTTTTAACGTTAAAATGCCCGGGAGAGTTGAACCTTCAGTTTTCCACTAAGTTCCTGCAATCGTATTTCGATCGTGTTGGGTAAATAGCCATTTATAACTTCTGTATAGAGATTAACATCATTATTTACAAAATATCTGAATCTTTCAATATCGTTTAAATCCGTCACACTTACGTTTACATAACCTGATTCATGATCAATTAGCGTAACTGAAATGCGGGCAAGAGTGGTATTAAATGAGGCGAGGGCAGAAATGTTTATGGAAAGATTTTTAGCATTAATTATAAGAGTATAAGAATTACGCGAGTTTATCTGAACAGGTTCATTTACATTACCGGCAATCTCATCAGGATGAATTATATCTTCCCTGCAGGCAAAAAGCAGGATAAAAAGGGAAAGTATAAAAATGATTCTTTTCAATATTTCCTTTTAATGTTGAGCGTTGTATAAAATTGCATTATTTAATGCTACAATTAAAGAATTGTACTAAACAGATTTTAGAGAAAAAAAAGATGATTGATAGGTAAAATTTAATGCCTGAATAGAAGCGATTAAGTTACATCTTCAAGGATTGCTCTTGACGCAGTAAATTTTCCCGGGTATTTTTCAACATGTTCTCTTTGCAAACGTGGAGCTTCATTTCTTGCATATTCCTCATACTTTTCCATTGAGTTGGTAGTGTATCGCACAACATAAGTAATTTCATCGGGCATACCTGCAGGTACAAGTATTTTAAACATCTTCCAGGAATTGAAATGATTTGTTTTCATTATATCAGGAATATGCTCTTCTTTCATCCACTTTATCCATTCAGATTCAACTTCTTTTTTTATATTAATTGTAACATTATAAATAATCATAAGGCAATTTTTATTTAAGGTTAAAATATATTTATTATTCAGTTATAGCCCAGCCAGGAAAAGTCCCCAGGTCGAAAACTAATTCTCCGACAAAATAGACAATAAGAGTAACAATAATAACACCCAGAAGATTCAGTGCAAAACCGGCTTTAACCATTTCTGTAACTTTTATCCTGCTGCTTGCAAAAATTATTGTATTTGGAGGGGTTGCCACAGGCAGCATAAATGCCATCGATGCTGAAAGTGTTGCTGTTAGCATGAGCAGTAAAGGATTCATCCCCATTGCTATTGCAACCGAAGCAAGTATTGGTAAAATCATTTGTGTTGTTGCAGTGTTTGAAGTAAGCTCGGTTAAAAAACTGATTGTAGCTGCAGTAGCCATAATGATGAAAATATGCGACAGCGATTTCATTCCGGTTAACTGTTCCCCGATAAATGTAGAAAGCCCTGTACTTGAAAATCCATTTGCCAAAGCAAATCCTCCGCCAAAAAGAAGTATAATTCCCCAGGGAATTTTAGAGAATACCTTATTATCCAGCAAAGTTGTATTTTCTTTTTTAGAAGGAATTAAAAATAATATAAATGCCATTGTTATTGCAACAGTACCGTCATTTACAAAACCTGAATATGGCAAAAGATTTGACCATCCGGGGATTGTAAGGAAACCCAGGTTTAAGTCGCTCCTGAAAATCCACAAAAAAGCCGTAAGTGCAAAAATGATGCTGATGGTTTTTTCCTCAAAGGATAACGGACCAAGCTTTTCGTATTCTTCCCTGATAAATTTTTTATCAATTTTTAATGCTTTATCTACCTTAAAGTAAATTTTTGTTAGAAGAAAAGCTGAAACGATAAGCATCAAAACAGAAATAGGAATACCAAGCATCATCCACTGACCGAAACCAATTTCCGGAGCTTCGGGGAACAGAATTTTAAGGATCTTTACAAAAGCCAGGTTGGGTACAGTTCCAACGAGTGTTCCTAATCCGCCAATTGTACAGGAATACGCAATTCCAATTAAAAGTGTTACAGAAAAATTATGTACTTTTTCTGCACCGAATTCGTTTTCCATTTTAAAAATTATTGCAAGAGCAATTGGAAGCATCATTATTGTTGTTGCAGTGTTCGATATCCACATAGATAGAGATGCGCTTGCAATCATAAACCCTATAATTATTGAAACAGGACTGCCTCCAAACATGGTAATAATTCTCAAAGCTACTCTTTTATGCAGCCCCCATCTTTCCATAGAGAGCGCAATCATAAAACCGCCGAGAAACAAGAAAATAATAGAGTTGATATATGAACTGGCAATTTCATCGGCATCCAGCAAACCAAACAGGGGAAATAGGATTAATGGAATTAGTGAGGTGGCAGCCAGCGGAACTGCTTCTGTAATCCACCAGACAGCCATGAGTACAGCTATTGCAGCCATTATTGTTATTTTAGAGTTGGTTGGTTCGAGATTTCCGAATAATAATATTGCTGCAGAAATTATTAAGCCGGTAAATAGCCCAACTTTTTTAGCAGTAGTCATCAGATGCAAAAAGTATTGAATTTAGATGAAACGGTTCAAATTAAAGAAATAAATTGTGAGAATAAATTTTTTCTTTACAAATAAGCCCATTTATTAACAATTGAAAATAATTTCTTATTGAATTCTTAATAATTGATAGCTAACTTAATTGCCTGATTTTCAGAAACAATTTGGTAAGGATGAAATTAAGTAAAAACCCTACAATATTTTTTCGGCTGCTCTATTTTTGGATTTTTGTTCTATCGACGGTAATACTTTTTACTAGTTTTCATGAGTCTGAATTAAAATCTACAGAAGAATTCGCGATAATTAAGCCAATGCCCAACCAATTCGGCTTCTTTTCCGATTCACTTAATCATACAGAAAGTGTTGTTGAGAAAAATGAAACACTTTCTGAAATTCTTGAAGACTACAAATTACAGCATACGAATATTTCAGAAATTGCCAATGTATCACGAAATATCTTTTCTGTAAGGAAGATTAGGAGTGGGAAAACATATCATACATATTTTAATAACGATAGCTCTAAAACTCTAAAGTATTTTGTTTATCAAAAGGATCCCATCAATTATGTTGTTTTTAATTTAAGCGACTCGATAAACATTTATACCGGGGAAAAAGAAGTTACGTTAGTCAAAAATACCAAAATTGCTGAAATCAAAACTTCGCTCTACAATGCACTTATTGAAAACGATGCAAGTATAGAGTTGGCAATCAGGATGTCTCAAATATATGCCTGGCAAATTGATTTTTATCGCTTGCAGCCAGGTGATAACTTCAGGGTAATTTATGAAGAAGAATATGTTGACAGCCAGATGGTTGGAGTTGGAAATATTCTAGGAGCTTACTTTTATAATTATGGAAAAGAGTATTATGCTATTCCGTTTGTTCAGGATAGCATCTACCAGTATTTTGATGAAGAAGGAAACAGTTTAAGAAAAGAATTCTTAAAAACACCGTTAGAATTTGCCAGAATTTCTTCCCGTTTTAGTTCACGCAGATTTCACCCGGTATTAAAAACATACCGCCCGCATAATGGTGTTGATTACGCTGCACCTACCGGAACACCCATTAGAACTGTTGGTGATGGCGTTGTTGTTGATGCATCGTACACAAGTGGTAATGGAAATTATGTAAAGATAAGGCACAACTCTGTTTATACTACAATGTATTTGCATATGTCCCGGTTTGGGAAAGGAATTAAAAGAGGAACCACCGTTGCACAGGGAGATGTAATCGGTTATGTTGGAAGTACAGGGTTGGCAACAGGTCCGCATCTTCATTTTATGTTTTTTATGAACGGTAGTTATGTAGATCCTCTTAAGGTAGAAATTCCTCCATCACATCCGGTAAAAGAGGAATTGAGAGAGGAATATGAAAAACAGAAACGACTTGTAATGGAAGAGCTTAATAAATTGATTGTTCCAAAAATCAAAGACCCTGTGTAAGCAAATTTTTCTGCATATAATTTAATAGAACCGGTTAACATTATTCCTTTCCATTTTATCTCAGTAATTTTTAATTCGTTCCTGAAAGTTTTCCCATTTAATTAGATAGTTATATATTCTGATAATAAAACGTTTAACTTTATTTTTCAGATAAAGAGAGTATATTAGGACTGCTTTTTTGAGAAATTTTACTAAACCAGAGTACAAACCTTTGGGAACAATAAACAGAATACCCGGTAAAAGATTACAGGCTTTTGAATAATCATAAAACTTTAAAACAATAATTAAGAAAATGAATAACGAGAATAAAGAAATTAAAACCGATTCAGAAAAAAAATCATTTAAATTCTGGCATACTAAGGAGAGAAAAAAACCTGTTACTTTTAAAGAAAAGGTAATCGAGTTTTTCAGACAACTATTATTTGCGGGAATAGCTGCATTTTTTATCATCACATTTATAATCCAAAACACACGCATTCCAACCGGCTCTATGGAAGACACAATTCTTGTCGGAGATTTCGTTTTAGTAAACAAATTCATTTATGGTTCTTCATCACCAAAATATATTCCTTTTACAGAGGTCGAGCTACCCTTTTTCCGTTTACCAGCATTGAAGGATCCCAAGGCAACGGATATTGTAGTTTTTGAATATCCCGGAGATAGAGACCAGCTTGTGGCTACAGAGCGCGGAGTTAATTATGTAAAAAGATGTATAGGCACACCAGGAGATACAATTGAAATAAAAGATAAAGTTGTATTTGTAAATGGTGAAGAATTCTGGAGACCCACTCATGTAAAATATTATAAAGGTAGAATTGGAAGTTATTTAAAGCCTACCCCAAGAGGTGTTGCAGATGCAAGAATTTTTCCAAAAGGTACTCACTGGAACGAAGATAATTATGGTCCGCTGGTTGTACCCAAAAAAGGTTCAACAATACCTTTAAATAAATACAATATGGAGCAATGGAGAACAATAATTGACCGAGAGTACGGTAAAAGAGTTGTTGAGCTTAAAGGGGAGGTTGTTAATATTGATGGTATCCCGGTTTCTTCTTATACATTTAAAAAAGATTATTATTTTATGATGGGTGATAACAGGGATGACAGCTTGGACAGCAGGTTCTGGGGATTTGTTGCAAGAGATCTTGTAGTTGGGCAAGCATTTATTACTCTCTTTTCCTGGGACAGGGAAATCCCATTCTCGCAACTTTTCAAACTTCTTGGTTCTGTAAGATTGGATAGAATACTTTTACTGCTGCATTAAATACCATCTTCATTTAAAAATTAAAAGGCTGCCATTTGGCAGCCTTTTTCATGAAATGATAGTAAGGATTAAAGCGCGGCACTAAAACCAATATTGAACGATGTTGGTAATCCGGGATAAATTTCCGCATCATTAGCGCTGTGATTTGTACCATCATCAGACCAGCCATTAAACGAGCTGTTATCAGTAGCATCCTGTACATATAACGCATTAAGCAGATTAAAGACATGTGCAAAAAGAGTTACATCCATACCGGCAATTTGTGCTGGTAAGTTATATGCAAAGTGGAACTCAAGCAGGTTATATGACGGTATTTGCCATGTCTGCGGAGCTGTACCGCCATTATCTGTAACTTCGTCCTCATCAGTTCTATCGAACGGATCGAAATCAGACCAATACCTGTCGTAATATCTCCAGAGCAGCTGTGCCTGCATACGCGGAGCAGGGAAAATCGAAAGACCAAAAACAAGCTGGGTTTGTGGTGCATCACCAACTTTTAAGTCCTTAATAAAAAAGTTATAATCTTCTGATTCACCGCTGGCAAAATCAATAATATAAGTTCCGCTTACATCATCTGTATACGTCCCACATGCCATAGCTAAATGCAGTGTTAAACCTGATAAATCTATGCGGTTGCCAGGTTGCTTCTAATTCGGCACCCATATGGCGTGAGCTGATACCCTGCAGTCTGACTAATTGCTCATTGCCTTCTGCATTTGGAACTATTCTGCTTTGAGTCCTATCCGTCCAATTTGTAAAATAAACATTAGCACTTAAGCTCAGTCTATTCTTAAGCAGGCTGGAATTTACACCACCTTCAACGGACCAAAATTTCTCATTTGTCGGATTCTCAACCAATTTAGCATCAACATCACTAATAACCTCGTCGAATATAGGCACTTTAGAAACATAACCACCGTTTACATACAAGTGCACTTCATTACTGGCTCTAAAGCTTGCACCACCTTTAAATTGATATCCGCCTGTCCAGTCGACGGTTAAATTTATTTCATTACCAGCGTCATTCATTCTAAAATGATCGGTATAATCCATTTTAACCATAGAATATCCGGCAGTGCCGTAAAGTGTATATTTACCTTTTGTATACTCGCCTTGTACAAAACCGCCTATCCAGTTAACCTTGTTTGTATTATTATAATCAATCTTGTCTCCAAGCTGCCTAAACTCACCGTTGGGTGCGAATTCGTTGTCGTAAGAATACCAAAAATCATTTCCTAATAAGTCACGTACTTCCCTGTAATGATCGATTTCAGCGGTTCTCCAGTCAAGTCCAAAAGATGTAGTTAACTCCTTGCTGGTCTTCCAATATGCTTTTGAAATTGCACCAAAGGTCCATTGTGTGTTTACACTATTCCGTAAAATACCACTACGATTGTAATTTGGATCGTCTCTAGCATCAGTGGAAATTGCGTAAAATGAAGAATCACCAGTACCAAAAGGATCATCAAATACAAGGTTTTCCATATTCTCCATAATAGTTGAATTCCAGTCAACAACTCTTTGTAATGAACTAAAGTCATAATTCAGGCTTCCATAAGTTCCGGTGCCGCCACCCTGTCCGCCGGAATAGTATGCTGTTGTATATAGACTGAACTTGTCTGAGAACTGTGAATACCAGTTAAGATTAACCAGTGGTTTATGAAAAAAGTTTTCACTTTCGTTCAAATAACCAGGGTCACGTCTCGGGTTTATATTGCTGTTCCAGTAAGACCGCTCCCATTGCTTTCCGTAGTAACCTGGCATTATCCCGTTCACGTTTGAATTATATAGAAGACCCTTTTCTCTTAATCGTGATTGATTTAGGACCTCTTCGGTATAACCTAAGTCTCTTGCTAATTCGTGACTAAAAACCGCTGCGTTCAATCTCCAGCGTCTTTGGCCATGCTTCTGCGGAGCGCCCATAGCATATAATTCCAGCCTGTTATTGGTATTGATCTCATATGACATACCCATATAATATGCCCAGGCATTGGTCCAGGTTTTGTCAGCGTGTCCTTCACCAACCTTGCGAATTCCTCCAAAACTCATGGCAAATTTACCATCTACTAACCCGGTATGCCCGAAGATAGATTGTTTATGAAAATTACCTGTGCCCAATTCATTCTTAAAGAATGCGCCAGCTTTGTGCTGTGAAGGATCGGTAATAATATTCATCGTACCACCGATAGATGGTGTAGTTAATGTAGAAGCACTTAATCCCCTTTGAAGCTGGATGGATGAAGTAGCATCACCAACGCCATCCCAGTTTGACCAATATACCCAGCCGTTTTCCATATCATTAACCGGAATACCATTGATCATTACACCAATATTTCTTTGGTTAAAACCACGAACGTTAAATCTTGCATCTCCGGCTCCACCACCCTGATTGGTGGCAAAAACTGAGGGTGCAGTGTTCATCACCATAGGAATATCTTGAGAACCTAAGTTTAATTCCATATCCTTTTTATCAAAATTTGTAAAGGCTACGGGAGTTTCTCTCTCTCTAACCCTATCGGAAATGACAGTAACAGATAGCGTGAATTGATATTCTTGCATAGAAAAGTCTAAAGTCATATCGGCGTTAACATTAATTTCCTCTGTAATTTTATCAAAACCAATAAAACTACAGGTTATATCATACATTCCTGGTGCTACAGTAATTGAGTATTCACCGTTTCCATCCGTGGCAGCACCCATGTTCAAATCTGGAAAATAAACATTAGCCCCAATTAATCTGTCCCCAGTTGCTCCATCTGTTACCACTCCCGACACTGTATTTTGTGCAATCAGTGTGGTGGTAAAAAGGATAGTAAAAACAAAGATCATTTTGTACAGCTTATTCATATATCCTCTCCTCTAATAGTTAATGAGAAATTATTTTGAAATTAGAATTATTTAATAAATTAACCGCAATAAAGCTCATCTCAAATTACCCCCACGGGAAAAACTAATTAATATGACGTTCAAATATCTCTTTTCTTTTAAAAGAATTCAAGTTTTTTTATAATTTTTATTAAGATTTAACTAATCCATAATATCAGTTAAAACACTCTATTCTTTGTTTTTGAATAATCCAGCTTAAAATGCTGAGAAGAGTGCAAATATTTTATTTCACAACATCGTTGATGGCTATGGTGTTAAAAATTTTTATATTTCATTTTAAAAGTTAAATAATTATGACCGCGGCTAAACCAAAACGAAAAATATTTCTCTTTTTATTCTTCCTCGCTGTTAGCCTGCTAAAAGCCCAACCACAGCCATACGTACTCCTTATTTCTTTTGATGGTTTTAGGTGGGATTATATTAACCGTAACATCACTCCAAATATCAGCGAACTAAGTGAAAGAGGTGTTTCTGCTTCTTCATTAAGACCGGTTTTTCCCACAAAGACTTTTCCAAATCATATTTCAATAATTACAGGAATGTACCCGGAAAATCATGGCATAATTGCAAATGAGTTTATTGATATTGAAAATAATGAAGAATACAAAATGTGGGATAAATCCATTGCACTTAATAGTAAATGGTACAAGGGAGAAGCTTTTTGGGAAACTGCAAGGAAACATGGAATAATAACCGCAAGCTATTTCTGGCCTTCATCAGCTCTTGATGACCCGGATAAATGTCCTGATTATTTTCACTTTTATGAGCATAACCGACCTTATGCAGATAGAATAACTGCAGTGTTAAATTGGTTTAACCTGCCTTATGAAGAACGACCGCATTTTGTTACACTCTATTTTGATCTCACTGATGGAGTTGGACATAAATTCGGACCAGAATCTGAAGAAATAAATGTTGCAATTGCTCAATTAGATACTTTAGTTGGTTTACTGAATGAAGGATTTAAAAAGATAAATTTGTTAGACAGTATAAATATCATTATCTCCTCTGATCATGGAATGACTGAAGTTAGCACAGGAAAGATTAATAATAGTTGATGAAATGCTGAATGACTATGATTATTTATTTTCCAACTATCGGCCCTTTTATGTTGATCTATGCTGAGGAAGAGGAAACAGAAAAAATCTACAGAATCTTAAAAAAAGAAGAAAATCATTTTAATGTTTATAAAAGAGAAGATGTTCCGGAATATTTTCACTTTTCAAAAAATGATTTAATTGGCGACCTTGTTTTAATTGCTGATGTTGGTTGGAGTCTTATTAACCATGAGCAGCTTGAGAGGATAAAAGAACATCCATATCCTTCAAAGGGAGATCATGGCTACGATAATTTTCATATAGATATGCACGGAGTATTTATTGCTGCGGGACCGTCGTTCAAACAGAATTACAAAACCGGAACTATAAATAATATTGATATTTATCCCCTTCTTTGTAAAATATTTAATTGCACTCCTGCAAAAAATATTGATGGTGATTTGAAAAGGATAGAATATATTTTAAAATAGAAAATGAAAAAATCCCGAATATGGAATTATTAAATATAGAATATGAAAAATATAAACTTGCCAACGGGCTGGAAGTTATTCTTCATAAAAATAACAACTCATCGCTTGTAGCTGTAAACCTTTGGTATAAAGTTGGTTCAGCAAACGACAGCAAAGGCAAAACAGGAATTGCTCACCTCTTTGAGCATATGATGTTCCAGGGCTCGCAGAATGTTCCGAAGGAGATGCATTTCCGTTATATACAGGAGGCAGGTGGAACTCTTAACGGCTCCACCAGTTATGATAGAACAAATTACTATGAAAAACTTCCTTCAAACTTTTTGGAAATGGCACTCTGGCTGGAATCTGATAGAATGGGTTATTTTTTACCTGCGCTTGATCAGGAAAAATTAAATAACCAGAAAGATGTTGTAAAAAATGAACGGCTTGAAAGATACGATAACCAGCCGTACGGGCTTGCCTGGGAACTTTTAATTACAAACCTTTATAGCAAAAACCATCCTTACAACTGGCCAACAATAGGATTTTTAAAAGATATAACCAGCTACACTTTAGAAGATGTATCAGGATTTTTCAAAAAGTTTTACACACCTAATAATTCCAGTTTAGTTGTTGCGGGTGATATTGATTTGGACAAAACTAAAGATCTTATCGAAAAATACTTTGGAACAATTGAACCGGGGGCGGAAATAGAAGAGCTTGTTTGTGAAACCAATCCGCTAAAAGAAAATATTTTGATAACTCATAAAGATAAAGTACAACTTGAACGGCTTTATCTTGCATGGCATTCAGATAAGCTTTATGGAGAAGATGATGCAGCACTTGATATTCTTTCTGATATTTTAAGCGGTTCTAAAAATTCGAGATTACATAAACTACTCGTTTTCGAAAAAGAATTTGCACAGGATGTTACTACTTTTCAGTTTTCCGGTAAGTACGCAGGACATTACATAGTAATAATAACTGCTAAACCCGGAATTACACTGGATAAACTAAAAACTGAAGTGATGAATGAAATAGAAAAGTTGACTAGCGATGGAATAAATCCCCGTGAAATGGAAAAAGCAAGGAACAGCATTAATTCAAGCTTTATCTTTTCACTTCAAAAGCTGGATCTACTGGCTGACCAGCTTAATATGTATAACTTTCATTTGAACGAACCAAACTCGTTCAATTTTGATTTGAACAGGTATAATATTGTTGATGAAAGAAAAGTTATAAATGCAGCAGAAAAATATTTAACTAAACCAAACTTAGAAATCAGAATAGTGCCTGATAAATAAATATGACGTTAAACAGAAAAAATAAACCTCAACCGGGAAATAAAATTAATTTTAACCCGCCGAACTTCCATAACTATAAACTAAATAATGGATTAGAGGTTTATTTCGTTCCAAAACCTGAACTGCCGATAGTAAGAATAAACCTGGTTATCAACAGCGGCAGTAGGTTCGATCCTGTAAAACTTAAAGGGCTTGCAAATCTTGTTTCAATGTGCATAGATGAAGGTGCCGGAGAATATAACGCTCTTCAGTTAAGTGATGAAATAGATTTAATCGGGGCTCACTTTTCTGTTTACAGCGATGACGATTCTATTTATATAACTTTGCAGGTTCTTACAGAACATTTTGAAAAAGGATTTGAGCTATTTAAAAAAGTTCTGCTGTCGCCGCACTTTAACGAAAAAGATTTTGAAAGAGAAAAACGTAAAGTCTTAACAAGGTTACTCCAGTTTAGAGATGAACCGGAATATGTTGCCAACACAGCATTTGAATTTTTACTTTTTGGTAAAGGTGATCCGTACGCTTCTCCAATTCCCGGATTTGATTCAACTGTAAACTCAATATCCAATAATGATCTAAAAAATTATTACTCAAGTTATTTTGGCGCTGAAAATGCTGCTATTGTTATTGTGGGCAGCATTAACGAAAACGAATTAAGATCATCTTTAAATATTCTTTCAGATGAATGGAATAATAGAATTAAACAAAAGGTTATTAAGAGCGAATTAAAGTTAAACGATAAAAAACTTTTTATAATTGATAAAAAAGATTCGGTGCAAACCGAAATAAGAACCGGGCACTTAACTTCAAAAAGAAATAACAAGGATTACTTCAACAAGCTAATGTTTAATTTAGTTCTGGGTGGTCAGTTTAGTAGCAGGATAAATCTTAACTTACGAGAAAAGCATGGCTATACTTACGGAGCTTCTTCAAGATTTAATTATTATAAAGATGCTGGATTTTTTTATGTTTCAACTTCAGTAGGAATTGAAAATACTGCAAATGCGCTTAATGAAATTTCATTCCGAGTTAAATGAAATTAAAAACGGGGTGAATGAAGAAGAACTTGAATTTGTAAAATCATCTGTAATTAGAAAGTTTCCGGCAAACTTTGAAAGTTACGGGCAGGTTGCTTCTAATTTTGTTGGAAAAATAATTTATGATCTGCCGGATGATTATTTTGAAACATATATTCAAAATATTAAAAGTGTTAAACTGCCGGAAGTAAACGAAGCAGCAAGTAAAAGTATCTTACCCGGTTCGTTGTTAACTGTTTTAGTTGGCGATTATAAAAAAATAAGTGAGCAATTAAAAACAGATAAATATGGTGAGATAGTAAAGCTAAATTACCAGCAGCTTCCGGAAATAAGTTAAGTTAATTAATTTTTAATTAGCGAAGGATTAATAAATTTAAAACCCACCTTCCTGTATCTTGCTATTTCGGGTAGTAACAAGCGGAACTCTTCAACGTTAGAAAGAATGAATATTTTTTCTTCACCTAGATTTTTTATTATACTATCAAAGCTGGTATTTATATCTTTCTCTTCGTTATTTTCCAATTGATAGAATTCACTTTTAAGCAGCAATTTTATATTCCGTTTTTCCAGTTCGGTTGAAATTACCGGGAAAACTTTCGAACGAAAAAGTTCCGAATCATCATCAAAAACAAAAAATATTGCCTTAGAAAAAGAACCTATTATTGCTTTAACAGAATTCAAAATCCTGCTGTTTGGATAACCTTCACTTAATTTAAACTCAAGGTCATCAATTTCATCATCTAAAAGAAGAGCAAACTCTTTGCTTTTATTCAAAATAAATTTGCTGTGTTTTTTATTTTCTTTAGATGGAATTAGTAAAACTGCAAATGATTCGGGCACATCGAACAATAATGAATCTTCCTTATCATCAAACGAAATATTTTCTATTAAAAATCCAACCGATCCCCTTTTACGCACAAGCTCTTTATCATAATCAATATCAGCAGTTAGTTTAAGCAAACCGCCGGAGTATATTTCCAGTTTTGTCTTACCTCCCATTTTTTTCTCAAATGATTTTATTTCAACACTGTCGCTGGAAAGCTCGGTATTAACCTCACTTATCAACACAGGAATTGGCAGATCCAGACGGGAGTTTTATTTTATAGGATGAAAAAAGTGAATCAGGTTTGTTTGATAATTTCCTTACAACTATCCAATCTTCTTCTAAACCAAAATTATTAACTGCCTGTAAAAAGCGATTGTTAATTTCCAATCCGCTTAATATTGATGCTTCGCGTTCCGGGTTGGTTTTAGGCAGCAGTTTGTGCAGGAATAAATTTAAAGCAAGCAGAAGAATTGCAACAGCAAAAAGTATGTATACCGCTCTTCTTTTTGCATCTGGAGAAATCATTTAAATATTAACTAACAAATTTTATTATCTATTTTTAAATGCAGGTTTTCTTTTTTCAAGGAAAGCAGCAGTACCTTCTTTAAAATCTTCCGTTCCGCAGCAAAGTGCAAATAGATCAGCTTCAAATTTTAAACCTTCAGCAAGCGGCATATTATCAACAGCTTTAATTGCTTTTAAAGCATTACGAATTGCCTGTTGCCCTTTGCTTGCAATTTTCCCTGCTAGTTTCATGGCATTTTCCATTAATTCTGATTGCGGATAAACATGGTTTACCAACCCGAGCCGCAGCGCTTCGTTAGCATCTATCATATCGCCGGTAAGAATATATTCTGCTGCCCTGCCGGAATTTATCTGCCGGGTTAAACGTTGCGTTCCACCATAACCCGGAATTATTCCAAGGTTTACTTCCGGCTGCCCAAACTTAACATTATCGCTTGCTATCCTTATGTGACAAGCGAGTGCAAGTTCGCAGCCGCCGCCAAGTGCAAAACCGTTTACTGCAGCAATAACAGGTTTTTCAGATTTTTCAATTTTAGAAAAAACCGATTGCCCGAATTCTGCAAACTCTTTTGCAGTTATCATATCAAGTGAGTTCAGTTCTTTGATATCCGCCCCTGCAACAAATGCCTTCTCACCGCTGCCTGTTAAAATAATAACCGAAACATTATCATTTTTATTTAACTCATCAAACGCCGCGCTTAATTCCTTGATGGTTTGATTGTTAAGCGCATTAAGTTTATCAGGACGATTAACCGTTACAGTTGCAACCGGTTCTTTTATTTCCAGTAAAAGGTTTTCGTAATTCATATTATTCTCTTAAAAATTTATTAATAAAGGTAATCTTACATTTAAATTGAAAGCAAAGTACTGGTTTGATTTATAATAATTGTACGAAGCAATTATCTCAAGTACAAACATTGAGATGCCAACTCCTGCACTACCACCAAAAGCGGAAATTTCTTCTTTAAAATTTGTTCTTCCTGAGCCGATCTTAAATTCATGTAGTTTTTGTATAAAAGAATACGAAGCAGCTAACTCCAGCACGGGAATAAGCGGAACAATATCATCAAAAAGAGGACTTAGAAAATAACGGACTCCAACCTGTATGGGTATCGATCTTGTGGAAAGGTTGGAATAATCTGTTTCCTGGTAAAAATCCAGCGAGCCAGGATACTGTTCCAACCCTATCCTGCCAAAAACAAAAAATGGAAGATAATCGCTGTCTGTGTAAGAAAGTTCAAGGTTGAATCCGTAACCAAGATCGGTAGAGGTGGAGAAGCTTCCTATGGGAAGCCGCGGACCAACGCCTACAGCAATAAAAACTCCCTCTGCTTTACTTGCAGGAAGCTTTTCAGCAATTAAAACTGAAGGAAACATTAATAAGAAAATTAAAATGGTTTTTTTCATTTGCCGGATTTATTATCAATCAAAAAATACAAAAAAACATTCTGTGCTGAAATTGTTTTAAGCATATAGTTAAAAGTTATTTTGCATTTGTTCATTCTTATATTCTGTTCCTACGCCAAATTTATTTATCATTTCGCCACCGTACTCAGCGGTTTTATAAATGAAGAAAATCCCAATCAGTGCGAACAGAATAAATAAATATTTAATGACTCCATTAAATTTTTTCTTCACAACTAAGAAAGTTCTTAAAACAGCAATGAAAACAAAAAACCAGGTTGTTATATTTGCATAAAACTGATGCGAATTAAAAATGTTACTGCTGGCGTCATCCCAATGTTGATAAGCTTCGAATGCCTGGTTTCCGGTTAATACAGCAATAAATATTCCTATAATTCCTGTAATAAGAACTACAAAGGCACTTTGAGTAATTAATTTTTTATTAAAAATAATTCCAATTATTTCTAAAAGAGAATAAGTTATTAATAATGCTATAGGAAAATGAACAGCTTTTGTATGAATGTCTGCTAAGAATTCCATTATTCTTCTTTGCTATAATTCTAAAACTTTATTAATATATAAAATATGCGGCAGTCATCCACAAAGGACTGATCCGCCGTTAACATTAAGAATTTCCCCTGTGATATGTGATGCAAGATCCGACGCAAGAAACAGAACTGGACCGGCAACTTCTTCAGGCATAGCAATTTTTTTTAGGGGAATATCATCACAAACTTTTTCAAAAATCGTTTTATCATTCAAGCTATCTTTTGTCATATCGGTAATAACCCAGCCAGGCGCTACACAATTAACATTAATATTGTATTCACCTAATTCTGCAGCAAGCGATTTTGTTAAATGATATCATCCCGCCTTTTGAAGCAGCATAGTGAGAATGATAAGCTTCTCCCCTTTGCCCGGCTGTTGAAGCAATATTAATGATTTTTCCTGATCTGCTTTTTTTCATTCCGGGAACTGCATACTTTGTAAAAAGAAAAGCAGCGGTTAGATTTATTTTTAAAGTTTCTTCCCATTCATCAATAGTCATCTTACTAATCTCGGCTTCTTTCCAGATGCCTGCATTATTCACTAAAATATCTATCTTACCAAAATGATCTTCAAAAGATGAAACCGTATCTTTTATCTCAACTTCGTTCATCAAATCAGCTTTAAAAGATTTTACTTTTGATTTGGAACTCAGCTCTTCCACTAATCTATCAGCTGATTTTTTGCTCGATTTAAAAGTGAAACCAACACTTGCTCCGGCTTCTGCAAACAAACGTACACAAGCTTCGCCGATTCCCCTGGAGCCGCCGGTAATTAAAACAGTTTTGTTATTTAAATTTATCATAGTTAATATGATACTTTATATAAAAATAATCCTTTTGCTGGTACTGCTTCAGCAGCAGCTTCTCTATCTTTTTTAGAAAAAATTTCATCAATATAATCTTCGTCTAAATCTTTTTCCATCGCACGAAGCAGAGTACCTGTAATTGTGCGCACCATTCCATGTAAAAATCTATTTGCCTGGATTAAAAAAATAAAGAGATCATTTGTTTCTCTCCAGTGCGCCTGGTAAATATTGCAGATTTTATTTTTTGTTTCACTATTCTTTTTAGAAAATGATGTAAAATCCTTTTCACCAATAAAACTTGTGCTTAATTTATTCAGTAAATCTATATCAATCTCTCCCTTGTACTGATGTGAATAAGGTCGAAAAAATGGTGACTTAATCCTGCTAATAAAATATAAGTAACTTCTCTTTTTAGCATCAAACCGTGAATGGAAAGATTCCTCTGCTTTATCTGTTTTTCTTATGGAGATGTCATCGGGCAAAACTGAATTAAGTGAATGTTGAAATTTATAAATATCAAGTTCATGTTTGGTTTTAAAATTAGCAACCTGTCCTAAAGCATGAACTCCTGCATCAGTTCTGCCTGATCCAATTAAATTTACATCTTCCCTAAGAATTGTATTAATGGAATTCTTAATTGTTTCCTGGACTGTGTTTGCGTTTTCCTGTTCCTGCCAGCCGGCGTAGTTGCTGCCATCATACTGAATTATAATTCTATAATTATTCAATTGTGATTTTGCTCTTAAAGAATATTTTTTGGTGAAAATTCATTTCAAATTATCTGATTTAAAAATTACCTAAAATTTATTATAAAAGTTGTAATTATAGCTATTTGAATGACATAGGTTACTATTGCATGTATGTTGCTTTACTGGATAAAACCAGTACTAATCATAAATATAGACACCAATCTCATCAAACATTAAAAATTTCAGACCTATTAAATATTTTAATACCTTTGAGAGTTTTTTACAAAATGTGGAAAAACTTCCAAATCCACTATTTTACAAATACTTAAAACCAAGAATAAGATGAATAAAAGCAGGCAATGTTTGGCACGATAATTACTCATTTAAATAGTATTTTTACTAAATAATGGATCATTCTCGACTGGGGAAAATTATGTTCAAAGAAACTGATACAAAAGAATTTATTTCTGAATCCCAAGAGGCATTCGGATGGCTTGCCGATTACCTTCAAATAAATGTTTTCAAAATAAAATTAGATGGCACAATTCTATATGTTAATGATTGTACAAGAAGACTGTTTGGATTTGATTCTATCGAAGATATTTATACTAGTAACATAGCGAGATTTTACCAATCCAGGAAAGACAGAAAATTATTTATTAAAGAGCTTAAAAAATCTTGCGAAGTAAAATCATTTCAGAACAGAACTGGTCACCAAATCTGGTAATGTGAAAAATTTGATTATAAGTGCAGTGCTTAATGGGGATGTAATTTCAGGAATGGCCATTGATAATACAGATTCTAAAGAAGCACAGGCAACTGTAGAAAACTCACTATCAATTTTGCGCACAACATTGGAATCTACAACAGATGGTATCCTCCTGGTTGATAATAATGGTAAAATAGAAGATTACAATAAAAAGTTTTTAAAAATGTGGAACATCCCGGTTTCATTAGCTGATACAAGAGAGGATGATAAGCTTATCAATTTTGTTCTAGATCAATTAAACAATCCCAGATGATTTTGTAAAAAAAGTTAAATACCTATATGCTCATCCCAAAGAGGAAAGTTTTGATATACTCGAGTTTAAAGACGGTAGAGTTTTTGAACGATATTCAAGACCTCAGATGCAGGATGACAAAATAATTGGCAGAATTTGGAGTTTCACAGATACTACAGAAAGGAAGATTGCTCTGAGAGAGTTGGATGAAAACGTAATTAAAGTATAAAACACTCTTTGATACTGCCAATGATGCAATCTTTTTAATGAATAAAGAATTTTTTATTGATTGTAATACCAAAACACTTGATATGTTTGGATGTACATACGAAGAAATAATAGGTGAAACTCCCTTCAGATTTTCTCCCTTAATACAACCTGATGGCCGTAGTTCTGAGGAGAAAGGTATAGAGTTCATTTCGAAGGCTTTATCCGGGGAATCAATGTTCTTTGAATGGAAACATTGTAAACTTGATGGAACACAGTTTGACGCTGAAGTAAGTCTTAATAAGGTTAAATTAAATAATGAAGATTTAATTCAAGCTATTGTGAGAGATATTACAGACAGGAAAAGATCGGAACTTTTGCAGGATGCAGTTTATAAAATTTCACAGGCTGCAAATACTGCGCGGGATTTAAACCATCTTTACAACGAAATTCATAAAACTATTAGTGGATTTATAAATGCAAATAACTTTTATATTGCATTATTCGATTCTGAAAGGGATATACTTAGCTTTCCATATTTTGTTGATGAATATGATGAAAAACCCGAACCCGTTAAGCCAGGAAGAGGATTAACAGAATATGTAATTCGTAAAGGTGAACCATTGCTGGCAGACCCAGACACATTTAATAAACTTGTTTATAAAGGAGAAGTTGAACGGTTATTAACAGATTCAATTGACTGGTTGGGTGTTCCGCTAAAAACAACCGAAAAGACTATTGGTGCTCTTGTTGTACAAACTTATACTGAACAGTATAGATATAGTGAGCAGGATAAAGAATTTCTCTCTTTTGTTTCAGATCAGACAGCAATGGCAATCGAACGCACTCAGGCAGAAGTAGAATTAATAAAAGCCAAGGAAAAAGCAGAGGAAGTGAATCGGTTAAAAACAAATTTTCTTGCAAACATGAGCCACGAATTAAGAACTCCAATGGTAGGCATATTAGGTTATACGGAAATTCTTAAAGAAGAAATTGTTAATCCTGAGCTAAGAGAAATGTCGAACGAAGTTTATACCAGCGCAAACAGATTGTTAGATACGCTTAACCTGATTCTTGATTTATCTAAAATTGAAGCAAACAAATCTGAAATTAATCCAACTGAAACAAACGTTGGAGATATAACAGTAAACCAGGTCAAATGTTTCGAAGAACTGGCACGAAAGAAAAATTTACATTTGAAAACAATAATGGTAGATAGAGATATCTATTCATTACTTGATGAAAGAATTTTTCGCCAGATAATTAATAATCTTTTAAGTAATGCAATAAAATTCACAGATAAAGGAAGTATAACAGTAATAGTCGATAAAAAACGATCCGGTAACAAAAAAAGGGCTGTGATAACTGTTATTGATTCAGGAATAGGTGTTCCGCAAGAAAGTCAGCAAATAATTTTTGAAGAATTCAGGCAGGTAAGTGAAGGGCTTGACCGTGTTTTTGAAGGGAGTGGTTTGGGACTGAGTATTACCAAGAGATTTGTTGAACTTATGGATGGAGACATTTCAGTTGAAAGTGAAGTTGAAAAAGGATCAGTTTTCAAAGTTAGTTTTCCATTGTGCAGAGAGGAAGAAATGAATCGAGATACTAAAACTACAGTAAAAGAAGAAAAGATTTTACAAACCAACTTAGAAAAGAAAACGAAAGAACAACTTCCTTATGTTTTGTTGGTTGAAGATGATCCTTCTAATGCATCCGTTATTGAATATTTTATAGCGGATGTTTGTAACCTGGATATTGCAAATACAGGTGAACAAGCTTTAGAAATGACATCAAAAAAGCAATATTCTGCCATACTTATGGATATTGATCTTGGTAGAGGAATAAGTGGTATTGAAGCAACGAAGAGAATAAGAAAGTTGGTGGGTTACGAAAATCTTCCGATAGTAGCTGTTACTGCATTAGCAATGAAAGGACAAAAAGAATTATTTTTGTCGGAAGGCTGCTCTCATTATATATCCAAACCGTTTGAATCAAAAACTTTTGTAAGTTTAATTAAAGAGATTATAGATAACGGGAAATCGGGAGACTGATGAATAATTAAAACCTAAGCTTTTTTCTATCACTTTATATATACTGTTTTAATATTTACAAACTCTCTTATTCCAAGGTAAGAAAGTTCTCTCCCATAACCTGATTCATTCACTCCACCAAAAGGCAGCCGTGGATCTGATTTAACAAATGTATTTACAAAACAGCTTCCAGCAATAATTTTTTCTTTGGCTATCTTCTCTCCTCTTTTTTCATCTTTTGTAAAAACCGCAGCACCTAAGCCAAATACGGAATCGTTTGCAACTTTAATAGCTTCTTCTTCATCTTTAACTTTAATTAATGCAGCAACAGGACCAAATAGTTCTTCGTCATAAGCAGGCATTCCTTTAGAAACATTAGATAAGAATAGTTGGCGGATAGTACGCTCCCTCCCCTTCTGGATATTTTACCACCCAACTAGTAGCTTAGCTCCTTTTTCAATGCTTTGCAATACCTGCTGATGCAGTTCATCTCTTAATGCTTTGCTTGCTTGCGGTCCAACATCATTCGTTTCATCAAAAGGATCACCCATCTTTTTATTTTGCATATTTTTAACAAACAATTTTTCAAATTCATCGTAGATTTTTTCAACTACGATAAATCTTTTTGCTGCAATACAGCTTTGCCCGCCGTTAATTAACCTGGCAGTTGTACAGTTATCAGCAGCAAGCTGAAGATCAGCATCTTCTAGAATTATATAAGGATCACTTCCTCCAAGTTCTAAAACAGTTTTCTTTAATACGGATCCGGCAGTTGCTGCAACAGCTTTACCTGCAGGAACACTTCCGGTTAAGGTTACTGCTTTTATAATTTTATTCTTAATTACTTCATCCATCTGTGAGGAAGGAAGAAGAATTGTTCTAAAAAGATTCTGAGGAAAACCTGCTTTTCTAAAAATTTCTTCTATAGCAAGCGCACATCCTGAAACATTTGATGAATGTTTAAGCAGACCTGCATTACCAGCCATCAAACCGGGCGCAGCAAAACGGAACACCTGCCAGAATGGGAAGTTCCACGGCATAACAGCAAGTACAACTCCTAATGGTTGATATGTTACAAAACTTTTTGCTGCATCCGTTGCAATCAATTCATCGCTTAAAAACTTTTCCGCATTTTCAGCATAGTACTCACAAACCCATGCACATTTTTCAATTTCTGCTCTGGATTGAACGATCGGTTTGCCCATTTCTTCAGTCATTAGTTTCGATAGTTCCTCACTTTGCTCTCTAAGAACATTTGCAGCATTCAACATTAGTTTTGCACGTTCGTTAAAGGCAGTTTCCTTCCACTCGTTAAAAGTATCTTTAACCAGGTGAAGTACTTTATCAACTTCATCAATTGTCATTTCCGGATAAGAATCGGATCAGTTTTCCGTTAGCGGGATTTATAGATTTTAGCATTCAGTACCCCTCAACTGTAAAATTAACATAAAATATTTTTTAAGCATTTTTTTTAATTACAACAAGAGTTTTATCATCAGAGTATTTTCCATTTTTGGAAAAATTTATAACATCTTCTAAAATTCTAACAGCAATTTCTTTTGGAGTAAGATTTTTTAATTCTTTAAACTTTGCAATCAGTCTATCATCTCCATACTGATTAAATCCAGCATCAGCAGATTCTGTAACACCATCCGAGAAAAGAAGCAGGATATCTCCCTTATTAAAATTAACACTCTCAATGTAATAGCCGGCATTAGGCGCAGGTCCAAGCACAGGTCCGGTTGGATGAAGAAGTTCTATTTCATCTGTTTTACAGTTTAAAAAGATCGGTGGATTATGACCGGCATTTGCAAAGAGGAATAATCCCCCTTTATGATTAGTTAGCTCACCATAAAAAAGCGAAGCAAACTTATCATCATCAAAAATTTTATTAACAAGCTGGTTCATTCTTCTCATAAGTGCAACAATTTTTATTTCGAAACTGCTTGCCATCCTTAGTGCCCCTGAAATATACATCGCTTCTGCCGAGGCGCTTACACCTTTACTTGCAGCATCGCCCACAACAATTCCCAGCCGCTCGCCTTCATCACCAAATTCCAGGTAATCAAAAAAATCACCCCCAACAATTTCTGCTGGATGGGTTATTCCGTAAAGCTCAAACCCTTGAAAACTATGTTCATGTTCCGGGAGAATACTCTTTTGAAGCTCCCTGGCTTTATCAATATCAGCCCTTAAATGGTGTGCACTTTCGGATGATCTTTTCTGTTTAATCTTTGAGGTTAAAGCTGTGGCAATCATATTCAAATCAAGTTTAAACTCTTCATCAATTTTATCACTGTTAAGGGCTAGAATATATTCATATAAATACTTTCCCTTAACTTTTATTTTCCCACCAACGCCGGAAGCAGAATATTTGAAAATTCCCTTTTCCCTTAAAGCAAGGTTGGTTTCATCACCTAATATTGTTCTTTCTTTTACTATCAGATCGAATACCGGATATTCGTCAGTTTTTAATTTGAAACCTGGTTTAATTTTTTCCAGGTTACCGGTTTGATATAAAATTGTATATGCTTCTTTACTTTCATCAAGTTTCCAAATCCTGCCACCGGTAACATCAATGTCTTCGCTTTTAACTATTCCCTGAATAGTATTAATCAACATCTCTTTTTCAGAAGCGAATTTTCCGGATGCTATTGTTTCAACAAGCTTGTGTAGTTTTCTTTGTTCCATAAAATAATTGCTGTTTCCTATTCTGTATAAAAATCTATCATCTGCACAATTGCTCTTTTGCAAACCGGGCAAAAATTATCTACAATAATTGATTTCATCGTACAATCCTGTTTAGGTCTGTAAACTCCTTTCTCAACATAACCGCCACCCTCAAAAGCACCCAGTACATCTTCATATTCCTTTGTAGCAGGTGTTGGAATTGGGGTTCCATCTTCAACCATATCTTTCCATTTGGAATCAAAATCTACAAGCGTGGTTAAATTAGGATCAAGTGGTTCAACATCAAGTGAATAAAAATCCTGGTATGCTACATCGGAAGTATAGTACTCATCTGCAAGTGAAGCAAAACCATGTCCAAATTCATGCACGAAAACAAATTCTTCTGCCTGGTTATCGTTAACACAAACAGAATAAAGATTATAAATTGAACCACCGCCATACTTATCCGAATTTACAAGAATATAAATTTGGTCGTAAGGAACATTTGCTGCAACATTTCTTAAAGTTTTGTTATCGGTAGTCATCAAATATCTTTCAAGATCGAAAGTATAAAAGGTTGAATTAACCAGTGTCTTTTTCCAGGTATCTTCTGCAGGAATATCTGTACCCGATTCTTCCGAAGGAGCATAAATACCACGAATATTAAACTTGTTTTTGTTTTCTTTAAAAGGCGAACTGTTAAAAAGATAGCCGGCAAATTCATCACAATCATTCCTGAAGGTTTCCATCTCATCTGCTGTGTAACCATCAGGAATAATAACTATATCAACTTTAACCGAAGGATCGCCTGAACTTATAACATCGAAACTTTCATATTCATCAACGCGCTCGGTTTTAATAAAATAATTTTTCGGATCAATTTTGTATTCAAATTTCTTTATCAAGTTCATTTTTTTTATTCCTGCTGTAAAATTCAACCCTTACCGGATTTTTAGGATATGGGAAAACAACTGTTTCACTAAAACTTTTTACAGTGTGTTTTGCTTCTTCAGTTGTCTGCCATTCATTAAATAAAGTAGAATATCCTCTTGAGTAGATCAGTTCATTGCTCTCTTCATCAAAAACCATAAATTTATATTTTCCATATTCAAACTTATCAACAAGATTAATTTTTGATCCTCCCCAGTAAGGTTCCTCAATCAATTCATCAAAAGAATAAAATTCATTTTCCTTATCGCCTGTATGGAAATAATCCAGGCGGAGTGTTTTATTCTGGAAATATTCATCAAAAGCATTCTGCGGAAAAATAGCAGAAATAAATAGTAAAGAGATAATAATAATCTTCATTTCAAAATCCGTATTAAAATAGAAATTAATTGAAATTTAATACTCAAAGATAACTTTTTTGAGTATTAGAAATAAGAAGGAAAAAGAATCAGAAAAATATTTAATTTTTAATTTTTCTTGAACCAGGTTTTATTATTTCCAATCCTTGCTGACAGAGCGGACACTCTTCTGGCAGGTACGAAACAACTTCCATCTTAAGTGTGCTAATTTGAGGAAACCCAAAATCAACTTTGCCATTGCTTCTGTCTACAATAAATCCAACTCCGGCAACTTTTGCATTATTGTTTTTTACAATATCAATTACTTCAAAAACCGATCCGCCTGTTGTTACAACATCTTCACAGACTAAAACTTTCTCACCTTCGCTTAAAGAAAATCCACGGCGTATGGTTAAGTTTTTATTTTCCCTTTCGGCAAAGATAAATCTTTTATTAAGCTGCCGTGCAACTTCCTGCCCAACAACCAACCCGCCAATTGCAGGTGATATTACGGTATCGATCTCAAAATCCTTAAAATGATCTGCAATGATTGAACAAAGCTGTTCTATGTATTCCGGGTATTGAAGAACTTTTGCACACTGAAAATATTTATTACTGTGCCTTCCTGAAGTTAAAAGAAAATGACCTTCAAATAATGATTTTGTTTTTTTGAAGATTTCCAGAATTTCAACTTCGGTAAAACTCATAATAAATCATTAATTTTTTTTGCAAGTTGAAAATCATTTTCAGTTACTCCACCTTTATCGTGAGTGGAAACTGTTATGTTTACTTTATTCCAGGAATGAAGAAAAATATCGGGGTGATGGTTCATTTCTTCGGCAAATGCACCAACTTTGTTAACAAAGTTAAGAGCTTCAGGAAAATCCTTGAATTGAAATTCCTTACCAATTTGGTTTTCCAGGTATTCCCAGCCGGAAATTTCTTTAATCCTGTTATTAATTTCTTCTGATGTTAAAAGTGACATATCTAATAAAATATTTTGTTGTAATGATTACAAAATTTAAACAATTATGTAGAGCTTGCCTATTTATAATGATATAAATATTGGGTTCCACGAAGAAAAAATATGTGAAGAGGAAACAAAAAAAAGCGTATCCCTAAAACAGGATACGCTTCTCAAATAAAAATTTTCGATTAAAATCTATGCTTCAGAAGTATCCGATTTTTCTGTCTCTTCATCCGAATCTTCAACTTCAAGTGCTTCATCATAAAAAACTAACTCTTCAGCATTCTCTACATGTTTTGCCATTATGCGGGTTCCTTCTTTAAATGAACCTCTTAAAATTTCTTCGGCTAAAGGATCTTCAACATATTTCTGGATTGCACGACGCAAGTGGTCTTGCACCAAATTTTTCATCAAATCCTTTATTAACTAAAAACTCTCTTGCAGTCTGATCAAGCAATAAGATCCATTTTATTTTCTTCAAGATTTTTATAAAGATCTCTGCTCTCTATCTCGATGATCTTCATAATATCATCCCTGTCAAGGTTGCGGAAGACAATCGTATCATCAATCCTGTTTAAGAATTCAGGATTAAAGAGTTTTTTCATGGCTTCTTCCACCGTAGTCTTCATGTTATCATACTTATCTTTATCTAAGGCATCACTAAATCCAAATGAACCAATGTCTTTAATATCTTTTGTTCCAACATTTGAAGTCATGATGATAATAGTATTTTTGAAATCAACTTTTCGTCCTAAGCTATCTGTAAGCACACCGTCATCCAGCACCTGCAAAAGAATACTGAAAATATCGGGATGAGCTTTTTCAATTTCATCAAACAGAACAACCGAATATGGTTTTCTTCTAACTTTTTCAGTAAGCTGTCCTCCTTCTTCGTAACCAACATATCCCGGAGGTGCACCAACTAATCTTGAGAGAGAGAATTTTTCCATGTATTCACTCATATCAATTCTAACCAGTGAATCTTCGGAATCGAAGAGATACCTTGCAAGCGCTTTACAGAGTTCTGTTTTACCAACACCTGTAGGACCAAGGAATACAAAACTTCCAATTGGACGGTTAGGATTTTTTAATCCTGCCCTGGTTCTTCTAATCGCTTTGGTAAGCTTAGTAATTGCTTCATCCTGTCCAACAATATATTCCCGGAGTGAGTCTTCCATCTTAAGAAGTTTATCAGATTCGGTTTGTGCAATCCTGTTAACCGGAATGCCTGTCATCATTGCTACAACAGTTGCAATATCATCTTCGGTAACATCGTGAATAATATCTTTTGTCCTTGCATCCCATTCTCTTTTTGCAATTTCAAGATCGGATTGGAGATTGCGTTCTTTATCGCGCAGCCGTGCAGCTTCTTCATAATCCTGCCGTTTAACAACCGCAGCTTTTTCTCTTCTTACCTGGTCAATTTCATCTTCCAGTTCCAGCACATCCTGTGGAACTTCAAAATTACCCATATGAACTCGTGAGCCGGCTTCATCAATAACATCAATTGCTTTATCGGGTAAGTGTCTATCAGTTATATACCTATTGCTTAATTTTACAGCAGAATCAACAGCATCTTTAGAATATTTTACGTGATGATGTTCTTCGTATTTGAATTTTATATTTTCCAGTATCTGTATTGTTTCATCGTAGGTTGGCGGATCAACCATTATTTTCTGAAATCTTCTATCAAGAGCGCCGTCGGTTTCAACAAATTTTCTGTATTCATCTAAAGTTGTTGCACCAATACACTGAATATCGCCACGAGCTAATGCGGGCTTAAACATATTCGATGCATCAAGTGAACCGGATGCACCACCTGCACCAACTATTGTATGCAAGTTCATCAATAAAAAGAATAATATCTTTTGCTTTTTCAAGCTCATTCATCAGGGCTTTCATTCTTTCTTCAAACTGTCCCCTGTATTTTGTTCCCGCAACCAGTCCTGCAAGATCTAAAGTAACCACACGCTTATCGTGCAGCGTCCTTGGTACTTTTTTCTGTATGATCCTTAATGCCAATCCTTCGGCAATAGCTGTTTTACCAACTCCGGGTTCACCAATAAGAACCGGATTATTCTTTTTTCTTCTGCTTAATATTTGTGCTACTCTTTCAATTTCTTTTTCCCTGCCAACAACCGGATCAAGTTTATCATCCAATCCAAGCTTGGTTAAATCTCTTCCAAAATTATCCAGAACCGGGGTTTTTGTTTTTTCAATTTTTTTATCAGAAGCCACTGTTTTTGCAGATGGATCTTTAGAACTTCGGCTGCTAAGCATTGCGTTCAGTTCTGACCGAGCTGTATCGTAAGTAATATTAAATTGATGCAAAATCTGAGTTGCAATATTATCTTCATCTCTTAATAAAGAAAGGAGCAAATGCTCTGTGCCGATAACGTCTGCCTTATAAATTTTCGATTCAATCTGTGTAATCTTAAGAACTTTTTCTGCCTGCTTTGTAAGCGGAATGTTACCAATTGTTAAAGTACCCCCGGAAGTTCTAACTGTATCTTCAATAGCTTTTTTCAGTTTCATAAGATCGCAATCAAGATTTCTTAGAAGCCGTACGCCAACACCTTGCCCTTCACGAATAATTCCTAATAAAAGGTGCTCAGTTCCAATATAATCATGCCCCAGTCTTAACGCCTCTTCCCTGCTTAACCTGATTACATCTTGAAGCCTGTCTGAAAAATTACCATCCATATTTTTGCCTTAACTCATTATTTTATTATCAGATAGATAAAGTCATTTAATGTTTTACTATTAAAAAGACATTTCTAATTGAATAAACCAAGATAAAGTTTATTTAGTCTAAAAAAAACTGACCCTCATACACCTGGTTTATCAAATAATTAATCGATTATATGCTAAAATAAACAAAAAAAATGCCAAGAGAAGGTCATAATCCTACCCATTTCCATTGCTTCTTTTGCACAAAACAAACCTTTTTGCTAATAGCCCTAGCATTATTGGTGTATCAGTATTGCATCATAGGACAATATTACCGGAATCGCAAATCAGACGGAAGCTATGTAAAAAATTACCAGCTAATACTTTCTGCTAAAAAAAGTATATTAGTAACCAAATTTCATTTGATTAAAATTCACGGAGAAAATTATGGAAGCTATTACAGGACTATCTCTGTTCATTATTATTGCAGTAGTTCTATTCTTAATGTTGTTTCTTTACTTCATCCCTGTCAGGTTGTACATTGCAGCAATCTCATCAGGAGTGAAGATAAGAATATTTAAAGATCTTATCGGGATGCGTTTAAGAAGAGTTCCGCCAAGCATAATTGTAGAAGGAATGATTAGTGCTACAAAAGCCGGATTAGAATTAAATATGGGAAAACTTGAAGCACACTTCTTAGCACGCGGAAATGTTAGACGCGTTGTTGATTCACTAATTTCTGCAGATAAAGCTAACATCGAACTTCCATTTGAACGTGCTGCGGCAATTGATCTTGCAGGAAGAGACGTTCTTGAAGCTGTTAAGATGTCTGTATTACCAAAAGTTATAGAAACGCCTGTTGTTTCAGCAGTTGCTAAAGATGGTATTCAGCTTAAAGCAATTGCAAGAGTAACCGTTAGAACAAACATCGAAAGATTGGTTGGAGGAGCGGGTGAAGCAACTGTGCTTGCAAGAGTTGGCGAAGGAATTGTATCAACTATCGGTTCAAGCCAAACTCATAAGCAGGTGCTCGAAAATCCGGATACAATTTCTAAAAGTGTTTTAGCCAAAGGATTGGATGCTGGCACTGCATTTGAAATTTTATCAATCGATATTGCTGATGTTGATATCGGACAGAATATCGGGGCTATACTGCAAACCGACCAGGCGGAAGCTGATCTTAAAGTTGCAAGAGCAAAAGCAGAAGAAAGACGTGCAGCAGCAGTTGCAACTGAACAGGAAAACGTTGCCGAAGTTGCAAAACAACGTGCTCGTGTTGTGGAAGCGGAAGCAGAAATTCCTCGTGCTATTTCGGAAGCTTTCAGATCAGGCAACTTTGGTATAATGGATTATTACAATTTGCGGAACATACAGGCAGATACACAAATGCGTGATGCGATTGCAAAACCGGAAGATAAAAAGAAAGACAACGAGTAATGGACGACTTTTTTGAAATACTTATTTACCTGTTCATTATAATCAGTTTCGTTAGTTCTTTTTTCAAAAAGAAAAAGAAGCAGCAGCAAAAGCTGCAGGTTCCAGGCTCCCAAGTTAATTCGCAAGAACAAACAGGGCTCCCAGTAAAGAAGATAGAACCGGAAGTAAAAGTTGAACCGGAAATCGACATTTTTAAAGATCTTGAAAAATTCTTTAATGTAGGTAAACCTCAGAAAGGAAACTTCAGAGGTGCATAATGATAAGGAAATGTATGAAGGAGCTAAGGATAGAAAAGATTATATAGCAGTTCCAGAGGAAAGTTTTCACAAAAAAACCTCTTCAGAGCATACATTCATTAATCCCTGGGATAAGAAAAGAAAAGAAATAGACATAAAAGTTGCGAAGGTTGATAAAGCAATTGAAGAACAGGCATCAAAATTTGAAGAGTATCTTCAGAAAAAAGAAACTGCTGCTAGTGAAATAAGCAAAAAGATACGAACGCGTCTAAATGATCCTGCAAGTTTAAAAGATTATATAATTATTTCAGAGATTATGGGTAAGCCAAAATCTCTTAGGAGGTGAATCTTCTCTAAATTTTTGTTGGGAGAAAAAGTATTATAAAATTTTTAGATACGCTTCCTATATGAAGCAAAAAAAATATAAGCTAACAAGATTAGGCAATGCGGGCTTCGTTAAGAAAGTAGACGAAGCCCTTTTTGCTATTAATTACCAGCACGAACTTAACGCATCGCAGTACGAAGCTGTTGCAGCAGTTAACGGCGCTTATCTTATAATTGCAGGTGCAGGAACTGGTAAAACACGCACGCTTGTTTACCGCGTTGCAAGATTAATAGAATCCGGTTACGATCCGCAATCGATATTGCTTCTTACCTTTACGCGCAAAGCTGCAAACGAAATGATGAAAAGAGCTTCGGTGCTTTTGGATGACCGTTGTTCCAAAATTCGCGGCGGAACGTTTCACTCTTTTGCAAATTTAACTTTAAGAAGATATGCAAAAGCAGCAGGAGTAGAATCTAACTTTACAATTTTAGACCAGGGAGACAGCGCAGATATTATAAATCTTATCCGCTCGCAGGATGGTTTTATCAGCAAAGAAAAGCGGTTCCCTAAAAAAGATACACTTAATAAAGTTTACAGCTTAAATGTTAACACAGGAATTCCTGTTGAGCAAATTATTGAAGTCGGATTATCCTCACTTTATTCCCCTGTCTAGATAAGATAATTGAAGTACAGCACATCTATACTAGATTACAAAAGAAAAAATAACCTGCTCGATTATGATGACCTGCTGGTTTACCTGCGCGATTTTCTTCACAGCGGAAATGCTGCGGCAAAAAATCTTCTTTCAACAATAAAATTTGTTATGGTTGATGAATACCAGGATACAAACTATCTGCAGGCAGAAATTGTGCAGGGACTTGCAAAACATAACGGTAATGTTATGGTAGTTGGTGATGATGCGCAGTCAATCTATTCTTTTCGCGGAGCCAACTTTAAGAACATTATGGATTTTCCAAAGCTGTTTGATAATGTAAACGTAATTAAGATTGAAGAAAATTATAGAAGTGTTCAAACAGTACTCGATTTTGCTAACCAGGTTTACGAAGGTGCAGTTGAAAAATATACAAAGGTTCTTTACACGCAAAGGAAAGGGGGCGAACTTCCTTTTATTGTTGCTGCAGCAAATGAGAACATGCAATCAAGGTTTATTGTGGAAAAAATTCTTGAACTTTTAGAAGAAGGTGTTCCGCTTAAAGATATTTCAGTGCTTTTCCGCTCTTCATTTTTTTCATTCAACCTGGAGATTGAATTATCAAAAGCAGGAATTCCATTTCAGAAATTCGGCGGGATAAAGTTTATTGAAACTGCACACGTTAAAGATGTGCTGGCATTTTTAAGAATTGCTTCTAACCCGAAAGATATTGTTAGCTGGTACAGGGTTTTGCTCCTGCACGAAGGTGTAGGACCTAAAACAGCACAGAGAATTTTAGATGAACTTGCAACTGCAAGATTAACAATTGAAAAACATCCTGGAACTAAAAAAGAATTTCAGTATCAAAAATTAAAAGAGCTCTTTATTCTTCTATATAAACTGCACACCACTAAAGCTTCTCCTACAGAAAAAGCAGCTATGGTTTTAGAATATTATCATCCACTCTTTAAGCATAAGTATGATGATTTTAATAAACGAAATAAAGATCTTGAAATTCTGCAAAACATTTCCGAAAACTACCGTTCGCTAAATTCATTTTTAGCAGATATGGCAATTGAACCGGTTATCAATAGTGTGATTGATATTTCGGAAACAGATAAGGAAGATGAATATCTTACTCTTTCCACAATTCATTCTGCTAAAGGATTGGAATGGCATTCTGTTTTTGTAATACATGCAATCGAGGGTTACTTTCCTTCTACACGAGCTGCAGAAAGTCTTGATTCTTTAGAAGAAGAAAGAAGGTTGATGTACGTTGCCGCTACAAGAGCAAAACAAAACCTGTTTGTTACTTACCCGATGAATATGTATAACAGGATGGAAGGAATAACACTTTCAAAACCATCAAGATTCATTTCGGAAATCTCCCCGGATAAAGCAGAGGGCTGGCTTGTGGAGGATGATTTTTAAATCAACCATAGAAAAAAGCCCCGCATTTCTACGGGGCTCTTTCTGAATTCTATCTTCTAATTTCTATCATTCAGAATTACTTCATAAGTACCATCTTCTTAACAGAATTAAAGCTGCCTGCATTTATTGTGTAAACATAAATACCGCTTGCAAGTTTTGAGGCATCGAAGTTAACTTCGTACCTTCCTGCTTGCTGTAAACCGTTTACTAGTGAAGCAACTTTTTCACCAAGAAGGTTAAACACATCTAATGTTACCATTCCATCCTGTGGAATTGAATACTTAATTACAGTTGAAGGATTGAACGGGTTAGGATAATTCTGCTCTAAAGCATACTCAATTGGAGTTGTTACATCAACTTCAACTTCAGGTGAATATTCATAAGTTCCGTTAAGATCAACCTGCTTCAGCCGGTAAGTATAACTTCCTGCATCAACATCTGTATCAACAAATGAATAAGATTTAGTTTCAGTAGTTGTTCCAAATCCAGCCAACGAAACCTAACTTTATCAAATTCACCGTCCTTAGCTTTACGCTCTACTTCGAAGCCCTGGTTGTTTATTTCTGTAGCAGTAACCCAGTTAAGGTTAACATTGCCATTGTTTGCAGATGCAGTAAAAGAAGTTAGTTCAACAGGAACTAAATATCTTCCATAAACAGAGAAGTTATCCAGAACCCACCACCAGTCCCATCCTGGCTGTACAATTCTAACTCTTACACTAACATTTGATTGACCGCCAAGGAATGCTGTAACATCTATTACTTCATGAGTGTTACGTATATCAGTTCCTATTTGATCCCAAACTCCTGTCCAGGTACTTCCACCATCAGTACTTACTTCAACGTGTGCTTCATCTTGTGCATCAAATACGTTCCAGTCATTATCAAATTCAATCCATACAGCATCGGTGTAAGTAGATAAATCGAGAATAGGAACTATTGTAGCAGTTGATAAAAATGTTGTACCGCTTCCACATTCATCAGAATCAGCAGCAAGTATACCACCTGATGAAGTTGCAGGTAATGTATAACTGTTCGGAAATGGTGGCAAGAGTATCTCCCAATCACAGTTACCACCCTGATTAGTTACTAGTCCATTGTCCTATTCCGCTTTCAAAATCATCAAAGAAAATAGTATCAATTACAATATTCGGATCAGGTATTCGTTGTAAAACTCCATACAGGTCCGTTAACACCGCAAGTATCATTCTGCTCAATAACACGCCACTGGTAAACAGTGCTGTAGGTAAGCGGAGCGGGAATATGCCCATGAACTTACAAGCGTACCGTGAATGAACAAGCTGCATATTTCCAGCTTCACCAAACCACAATTCATTTTCGGTTGCACCTGCACCGTTTGTCCATGACTACTTGTGCAAGATTAATTGGTACATCAATAGTACCATTTGCAGGAGCTGGATTTGTAGGAGGATCAACCGGGCAAGGAGGACCAAAAGTAACAACACTCATCCATCCCTGGTAATTACCGGTTCTGTCATCCATCCAATATGGGTAAGCAACATCGTTATGTGCTGCAATACCTATATAATCTCCCTGGTAACCACCGGCAAGACCTGAAATTGGTTTCGGTCTGAAGTTTTCATCACTAACCCTAAAATTATCCCAGGTAGTTCCACCGTTTACTGAAGTAGCCATCCAAACACCTGTACTGTCGTTAGTAGTTTCACGGCTGTCATAAAATACTATCATAGCCTGTCCAGTAGTCTGATCAACAGTCATCCATGGATAATACTGGTCTTTGCCATTATTTAACGGATCATCATTAACTCTTACTGGTGAAGACCAGGTTGTACCACCGTCTGTAGATTTGATCAGAACAATATCCGGATCACTTCCTGCAGGTGTTACGTTTCTCTGCGGCCAGCGAAATATAAATTGTACCATCATTTGCTCCGCCAGATCTATCAACTGCCATTGAAGGGAATGATGAAACTCTTATACTGTGTTGGTTTTAAGTTACCTCTAATACCAAAATTTACTGCAGAGTAAATTCTTGCGGAAGACCATGTAACGCCACCATCAGTAGATTTTGAGAAACCGATAGCATCTTCGCCACCGGGCCATGCATCATAAATTGCATAAGCTGCGTAAACATCACCATTGGAAGCTGTTTGAACATTTACTCCCTGGCTGTGGCTTCCTGCATTTAAACTGCCACTAAGGTTAATTGAGGAAGACCAGGTTGAACCAACATTTGTTGAATATCTTATCACAACATCATTATTGTTAGCTCCGCCAAAATCTGTCCACGAGACATACAACCTATTAACATATGGGCTGCTACCGGTTTTATCAACCATCATATGGTTTTTATCAGCTAAAGAACCGGGATTTGGTGCGACTGTATGTGTCGTCCAACTTGTACCGCTGTTTGTGGAAACAGCAATTCCCTGTCCACCAGGATTAGTAATATAGTTTTCATAAAAATTTCCGTTTACTCCTATTACAGAAGCCGGATCACCTGAATTAGTGCCAAATGGTGGATTATCAAATCCTACCCAGATTTGCTGCACCATCTAAAGACCAGTAAACACCTGTTCCCCAAACTGTTGTAAAGGGCCAAGGTGTAGCATTTGCAGAAGCAAAAATTATATTCTCATCCAGTGGATGAACATCAACACTCAACTCCGACTGAGTTGTAGTTGAACCGGGCCATGGTCTAAAGTTTGGCTCAACCGTAGCGTCAGCACCAAATAAAAACCTTGGTTCATAAATTTTCTCTTCCCATTTATAATTGGGATCAATATTTCCAGCGCCGAATGGATCTAAACGAACCAGCGACCAGATCCTTTCATCACCCGAACCACTCTGGGCAATTAAATTGGAAGAGAAGAAACAGAACAACAGTGTTAATGCAAAGAAAACTGTCAAAATGTTTTTCATTACATATCCTCTTATATTTTTGTTAATTGATTTATTAGGTTATTTAATTTTGAACTAAAATTGGTTTTGTTCTTAAACAGGTAATTATTTATTCGATAAGTGATACGATTGGCAGGAGTTCAGAAATGAAATCACTTGCAGCCGTTCATCGTTATCTTTACAAACTTTAAGAAACAAAATTATGAAATTATCTACAAAAAATAATAGTAAATTTAAATAAAAATTGTTAGATACTTAAACAGTTGCTGATTTTATTATATAGTGACAAAATTATATGCTCTTAAAACCAGCACTCAAAACCAGCATTGGGAATGATCAATCTTGTAAAGACATCAATTATCATGCTATCCGTTGCTAATCTGCTGCTGTTGGATTTGTTTAGAAAATCGTTCTATTTTAAACTTTCTAGCAGAGATTTTTAAAATTATCTGTAATTTTTACAACCCGATTGGTATAAGTGCCAGTCACTTTCAATGTGACCTGCATTTCAAGATTCATTCCAAATAAAATATAAATTTATTTCCTTATTTCATTTAACTATTTTGCTCCTGCATATTTTAAACTTTTAATATTTTTCATCATACATTATTCTGAATGGTTATAATAATAGCTGCAATAGCGTTCCTATTAATACTGAATGGGATTATTGCAATTACCTTAAAAAAGGCAACCTCGCAATCCTCCGTAGGATCCAACCAAAAAAGCATTTCAATTATTATTGCACTTAAAAACGAAGAAGAAAAGATAGAAACTTTAGTAGCATCACTTAATGAGCTTGATTATCCCACAGAATATTTTGAAGTGATTTTTATCGATGATAACTCAAAGGATGATACTTACGAAATAATTTCTAAAGAAGATTAAAGGATTTGATAATTTTAGCGTATACAAACTGCAAAGTGAAAACAAATCCGGCAAACGGAATGCACTTGAACTGGGAATTAGTAAATCTGTACATCCGTATATTTTAATTACTGATGCTGATTGCGAACCAGAAAAGGATTGGTTGAAGGCATATTCAAATAAATTTACAGAAGGATTTGATTTTTTATTTGGAATTGCACCTTTCTTCCGGGAAAAATCTTTGGTTAACAAAATTTCCTGCTTTGAAAATCTAAGAAACTCGATGCTCTCAATCTTTGCAGCAAATATTGGTTTGCCTTATTCTGCTGCTGCAAGAAATTTCGGATTCAAAAAAACTTCATTTGAAAAAGTTGGCGGCTATTCAAAAACAATCGATACTTTAAGCGGTGATGATGATCTCCTTCTGCGGGAAGCTGTTAAAAACAATCTTAAGATCGGAACGGTTACAGCAAAAGGTTCGTTTGTTTTTTCTAAAACGAAAGAGACATTTAAAGATTACCTCAAGCAGCGTGCAAGACACACTCAAACTTCTTTTCATTACCTGTTTAAGCAGCAGTTAGTACTCGGTTTATGGCATCTATTTAATTTATTAATAGTTTTTTCTCCAATATTGTTTTTCCTGAATATTTACTTCCTGTTGCTTCTTCCTACAAAGCTTTTTATCGATCTACTTATTGTTTTATTTAACCAGGAAAAATTCAGTTACAAATTTTCTTTTACAGAAGTATTGTACCTGCAAATTTTTTACGAGCTTTTTCTTATCATTCATTTCTTAAATGCAAAGTTTGGTAAGATAGAATGGAAGTGATTAAAACTGCACTGCCTGCCTGGCTTAATAAAGCTCATCCAAATTATAAACGATGGAAACGTGCACGGGAAATTTCGGAAGAGCGCGGTAAGTTTGTTGAATCTGTTTTATCAAATGAAATTATACTATCCGGTTTGCGTATACTCGATCTTGGTTCGGGCGAAGGGGGAACAGCTAAAGTACTTTCTGAAAAAAATGAGCTTATAAGTTTTGATATCAACATAGAATAGATTGCTGCAACAAGAAAATAATCAATATCAAAAAGTTCTTGGTGATTCAGAACATCTTCCTTTTAACTCATCATCTTTTGATGTAATCATTCTGCAGGATGTAATCGAACATCTTCAGAGTAAAAAAGATACAATTGATTCGCTTCATTCATTGCTGAAGAAAAATGGGATTATCTATTTAAGCACACCAAATAAAATATCGATCTTTAATGTTATTGCTGATCCTCATTGGGGTGTTCCTTTCATTTCACTTTTAAAGAGAGAAAGTATTCGAAAATATTTTTTAAGTGTGTTCCGCAAAACTGAAGCAGCCAGGAAAGATATTGCAGAATTATCTTCACTTAAAAACTTGCTGAGTTTATTTGAAGATAAGTTTGAAGTAAGATTATTTACTTCTCATGCAGTTAAAGAACTTTTTAATGGGCATAAAGGAATTGTCTGGAGCAACTTTCATTTAAAGCTAGTTGGAGCTGCAAACAAACTTAAAATTGGAAGATTGATAACCTTGATGGCAAACGATAAGCCAGGATTAATAAATAAATTTTTTACACCGACTTTTTATATCACTTTGAAGAAAAAGAATTAAAAGAATAATAATTCAACATCTTTTGATTTGACCAATAATTGGTATATTTTATTTTAACACAGTTCAAATTTTAAATGCGATGACAAATAACCAGTTAGCCCAAAAAGCTGTAGAAGCAAAATCGAAAGCGTTGCCAACTTATTCAAATTTTTATGTTGGAGCAGCTTTACTAACCGAAGATGGGAAAGTTTACTCAGGTGGTAATATTGAATCGAGCTCATACAGTTTAACAATCTGTGCAGAACGAACTGCAATATTTAAAGCAATCTCTGAAGGAGAGCGAAAGTTTAAAGCAATTGCAGTCGCAGGCGATACCGATGACTTCATTTCTCCCTGTGGTGCCTGCAGGCAAGTTATAAGCGACCTTTGCGGAGATATCGATATTATAATGGTCAATAAAAAAAATGAGTTAAGGTAAGTAAAGCTTCAGAGCTGCTGCCGCTCGCATTTGGTGATAAAGATTTAAAGTAATTATTTAATTTTTTAAATTTTTAATTTTCAATTTCTTTTATGGTTGAATTTCCACACGCAATGCCCAAAGATACCGGCTGGATAGAAGTAATTACCGGCTGCATGTTCAGCGGCAAAACAGAAGAACTTATTCGCCGGTTAAGAAGGGCAGAAATTGCCAAACAAAAAGTAAAAATTTTTAAACCGCTAATTGATACTCGTTACTCTGATGAATCTATTGTATCACACAACGAGCAGTCACTCCCTTCAATTTTAATAAAAGATATTAAAGAAGTTCTGGATCAATCTGATGATGCGCAAGTTGTAGCAATTGATGAAGCACAGTTCTTTTCAGCTGATATAACCAAAGTGTGCAACAAGCTTGCTATGAAGGGTAAAAGAGTTATTGTTGCAGGGTTAGACCAGGATTTTCGCGGTGTTCCTTTCGAGCCGATGCCGCAGCTTTTAGCTATTGCAGAATATATCACCAAGCAGCTTGCAATTTGTGTGGAGTGCGGTAACCCTGCAGATAAAACCCAAAGAAAAACAGCTTCATCAGAAAGAGTGATTGTTGGTGCGGCAGATATTTACGAAGCACGCTGCAGGCAGTGCCATTACATCCCCGAAGAATCTTAAGGATACAAAATGGAATTAAACTCAATCTTAAGAGGTTTTGTAGGAATTATTGTTTTAGTTGGTATTGCTTTCCTGCTTTCTAACAATAAAAAGAATATAGACTGGAAACTTGTAGGAACAGGTCTTGGTCTTCAATTTGTTTTCGCAGTATTTATTCTCCGCAGCGAAGAACTTAGGAGTTTCTTTTTCATTCTTGGCTGGCCAAAAGATTTCTTCGGATGGATAAGCGGATTTTTTGTTGTGGTTTTAAACTTTACAATGGCGGGTGCACAGTTTGTTTTTGGTGATCTCGCAAAACTTCCCGGAAGTGAAGGATCTATGGGTTCATTTTTTGCCTTCCAGGTTCTTCCTACAATTATTTTCTTCGCATGCTTGATGTCAATTCTTTATTACCTCGGTTTCATGCAAATGATCGTTAGGGGGATGGCATGGGTTATGGCAAGATTTTTAGGAACCAGCGGTGCAGAATCTCTCTCCTGCTCCGCAAATATTTTTGTGGGGCAAACCGAAGCTCCATTGATGATAAAACCATATTTAAAGGAGATGACTAAAAGTGAAATCCTTACCATAATGGTGGGAGGTATGGCAACAATTGCAGGTGGGGTGATGGCTGCATATATCCAGATACTTGGAAGTGCATACTCAATTAAGCATGGGGTGCCACTTGTTGAAGCCCAGCAGTTTTTTGCCACTCAGCTTCTCGGTGCAAGTATTATGGCGGCTCCTGCAGCAATTGTTATTTCAAAAATTCTTTTTCCGGAAACTTGCGGTAATCCTGCAGATAAAACCCAAAGAAAAACAGCTTCATCAGAAAGAGTGATTGTTGGTGCGGCAGATATTTACGAAGCACGCTGCAGGCAGTGCCATTACATCCCAGAAGAATCTTAAGGATAAAAAATGGACTTAAACTCAATCGTAAGAGGTTTTGTAGGAATTATAGTTTTAGTTGGTATTGCATTCCTGCTTTCTAACAATAAAAAGAAAATAGACTGGAAACTTGTAGGAACAGGTCTTGGTCTTCAATTTGTTTTCGCAGTATTTATTCTCCGCAGCGAAGAACTTAGGAGTTTCTTTTTCATTCTTGGCTGGCCAAAAGATTTCTTCGGATGGATAAGCGGATTTTTTGTTGTGGTTTTAAACTTTACAATGGCAGGCGCACAGTTTGTTTTTGGTGATCTTGCAAAACTTCCCGGAAGTGAAGGATCTATGGGTTCATTTTTTGCCTTCCAGGTTCTTCCTACAATTATTTTCTTCGCATGCTTGATGTCAATTCTTTATTACCTCGGTTTCATGCAAATGATCGTTAGGGGGATGGCATGGGTTATGGCAAGATTTTTAGGAACCAGCGGTGCAGAATCTCTCTCCTGCTCCGCAAATATTTTTGTGGGGCAAACCGAAGCTCCATTGATGATAAAACCATATTTAAAGGAGATGACTAAAAGTGAAATCCTTACCATAATGGTGGGAGGTATGGCAACAATTGCAGGCGGAGTGATGGCTGCATATATCCAGATACTTGGAAGTGCATACTCAATTAAACATGGAGTGCCACTTGCCGAAGCCCAGCAGTTTTTTGCAACACAGCTTCTCGGTGCAAGTATTATGGCGGCTCCTGCAGCAATTGTTATTTCAAAAATTCTTTTTCCGGAAACCGGTGAACCTAAAACAAAAGGTACAGTAAAAGTTGATGTTGAAAAGGATGCCTCAAACATTATTGAGGCTGCTGCTAACGGTGCAGCTGCAGGGCTTAAGCTGGCTTTGAACGTTGGAGCAATGCTGCTGGCTTTTATTGCTCTTATCGCCCTGGTAAATTATTTATTGAACGGACTTGGGGATCTGGTAAACTGGAACGAATCACTTAAAGCAAACTACGGTCAGCCGTTAAGCTTTGAGTTATTGTTGGGCTGGATATTCCAGTTTGTTGCTTTTAGTATTGGCGTGCCGTGGGAAGATGCACTTAGATTCGGAAGCCTGCTTGGTACTAAAATAGTTGTTAACGAATTTGTTGCATACTCTGAGATGGGAACGATGATTGAAGCTGGAAAAATCTTAAATGAAAAAACTATCCTGATGGCAACCTATGCTTTATGCGGTTTTGCAAACTTCAGCTCCATTGCAATACAGATTGGCGGCTTGGGACCTCTTGCCCCGAATAAAAAATCAGATATTGCGGGTTTAGGAATAAAGGCTGTTATTGGTGGTGTAATGGCAACATTAATGACGGCTACATTAGCAGGATTATTGTTTATAAAATAAACTTGGTACTTGATATAACTTTACTAAAATATTATGCACGTTGATCTTTCATTCAAATATAAAACCCTGATTGATCATTTAAATAGTGAAAAACCTTTTGAACCCGATTTTGCATTAGTTCTTGGAAGCGGGCTTGGTGGTTTTGCAAATTCTTTAAACGTTATAAAATCATTTCCTACTAAAGATCTTCCCGGCTATCCTGAATCGACTGTTGAAGGACATTCAGGGATAATTCACTTTGCTGAATCTGAAAATAAAAAACTTCTCCTCTTCCAGGGAAGAATACATTTTTACGAAGGATACAAATTGAGTGAATGCATTCTCCCCTCTTTCATCGCCTATAAACTAAAGTGCAGAAAAATACTTTTAACAAATGCTGCCGGCGGAATTAACAGGCAATTTAAACCAGGCGATCTTATGATGGCAGCTTCGTTTAACGGAATTGAAATAAAAAAAGAATTAACCGGGCTGATTGGAGTTCCTTCAGAAAAGATTCATAATGAGTTCTTAAATTTTCCTTCTTCAGAGATGAACACGATTATTAGAAAATCAGCAGTTGAAGAGAATATAGATCTTAAAGAAGGTGTTTACTGGTATTCAAAAGGACCAAGTTATGAAACACCTGCCGAGATTGAAATGATGCACAAGTTTGGCGGCGATGCAGTAGGTATGTCCACAGTTCCCGAAGCTGTTTTTGCTGCGTCAATGGGAATGAAAGCAGCATCAATTTCCTGTATAACAAATTATGCAGCCGGAATATCCAAACAAAAACTTACACACGATGAAGTTACAGAAACAGCAAACCGGGTTGAGGATAAATTCAGTCGGCTGGTTAAAAGAATTATCAATTCAATTTAAATTGTAACATGTAGATTATCTGTTGTATCACTTATTTGCCAGTTCAGAAAAAACGTTTCTGAAATTCCATCACTCCTAAAACGTTCTATATTTTAATGATTTAGCAGATTTTATATATGCCAATTCAATTGACTTTCTGAACCTTTACCCCTAATTTTGTTATTCATTTTAATTTCAAACTAACACAGAAATTTTTACTAAAGTATGAAAGAATTCAGGTTTAGACTTATACTTATTGTTGGAGCTATCGCGCTTGCAATCTACCTTTTATGGCCTACCTATGTAGATTATCAGTATGGAAAAGAGATAGAAGAGACACTAAAGACAAAGAAAGAAGAAATTATTTCCAGCCAGCCGGAGCTAACAAATACCCAGGTTGAAAAAATGCTTGAGGTTGTTGAAGACAGCTTGTTAACTGATAATCCGGATATAAGTAAAACAAGGGAAAAGCGAATTAAGCTTGGACTTGATTTGCAGGGCGGTATGAGAGTTGTTCTCGAAGTTAATACAGGTAAACTAATTGAGAAGCTTGCTAAAAACCCGGACGAAGTTTTCAAATCGCTGCTTGCAGAAGCAGAAGAAGAAGCTGCACTTTCCAACGAAGCTGTGGTAGATATTATCGCACTAAAATTCCAGGAAAAAGGAATACGGCTAAGCCGTTACTTCGGCACAATTAGGCAGGATGATGATGAAATTCTTGCCGGTTTAAAAGATGATGCAGAAGATGCAGTTACTCGTGCAATGGAAATTATAAGGAACAGGATTGATCAATACGGCGTTTCCGAACCTTCAATCCAGAGGCAGGGAAGCCGCAGAATAATTGTTGAACTTCCCGGTGTTGCAAGAGAAGAAGAAGCTAAACAGTTATTGCAGGGTACTGCATTATTAGAGTTTAGAATTGTACGCGATCCTGATTTTGCTTTTGCTATTATGCAAAAAGTAGATGAGGTTCTTGCGGGAAATATTACACAACCAGATACCAGCGAAACTGTTTCAGAGATAACAGATACAAGCTTGGTTGCTGCAGAAGATTCCATCCCAACTGAAGAGCTTACCGAGGAAGAATTCAAACAGCAGCATCCGTTCTTTTCAGTTGCGCTTTTAGATCCACAGGGAAGAAGTGCTGATGCTTATGTAAGAGGTGATGAAAGAAATAAACTTGAATTTATGCTTAGCAGACCTGAAGTTCAGAATGTGATACCAAATAATGTTGAGTTTGTATTTTCTGCCAAATCATTACCCGGGCAGGAAGCAGAAGAAATTTATATAATGTATATGGTTAACAAAGCACCAGAGTTAACCGGCGGAGTTATAACCGATGCTGTTGCAACTATCGATCCGAATACTTCGGCACCTATTGTTAATATGACCATGAATTCTGAAGGTGCAACTGAATGGGCAAGAATTACAGGCGCAAATGTAGGCAAACGAATTGCGATTATGCTAGATGGTGTTATATTCTCAGCGCCCAACGTACAAAATAAAATTCCGGGAGGTCGCTCACAGATTACAGGTATGGCCGATCTTAACGAAGCAAAACTTCTTGAAATTGTATTAAAAGCCGGTGCGCTTCCTGCTCCTGTAGATATTATTGAAGAAAGAACTGTTGGTCCTTCACTGGGGCAGGATTCTGTTAATAGCGGGTTACTTTCAGTAATAATTGGTTATATACTTGTTGGTATATTTATGATGTTTTACTATCACCGCACAGGCACAATTGCCGCAGCAGTGCTTACTTTCACTATTCTTTTTATACTTGGTGTTCTTGCAGGATTTAACGCTACTCTAACCCTACCCGGTATTGCGGGCATCATTTTAACAATTGGTATGGCTGTGGATGCCAACGTACTTATCTTCGAGAGAATCAGGGAAGAGATGGCTACGGGTAAAACGATTAAGGCATCTATTGACAGCGGCTTTTCAAGAGCTTATTCAGCTATTATAGATTCAAACATTACTACATTCTTTACAGGAATTATACTTTTCCAGTTTGGTACAGGACCAATTCAGGGTTTTGCATTAACATTAATGATAGGTATTGCTGCTAGTTTATTCAGCGCATTGGTTGTTGCAAGATTAATCTTCGATATGATGGTAGCAAAGGGTATAAAAGTTACTGTAGGATAATTTAAACGCTTTAAGGAGTTCACTTATAAAATGCGAATATTCGAAAATTTAAATTTTGATTTCTTAGGAAAAAGAAAAATAGCTTATACAATTTCTGCTGCACTATTTGCACTTGGAATAATTGGCGTTATTTCAGGAGGATTTCATTTTGGTGTAGATTTTAAAGGCGGCAGCGAGATTGTACTTCAATTTGAAAACCCTGTGGATATTACGAAGGTAAGAGAAGATGTGGCTGATATAGGGCTGGGGAATATTGAAGTGGTTACTTTTGGCGGCGAAACCGGTTTGATGATCAGAACTGAAGAACAGGTTATTCCTGCAAATATTTTCCCTGTAGTTGTTAATAGAATTGAACAGGCAATTGATGAAGTTTACCCGGATGTTCCGCGGCAGGTAGTTGATTCCACAGCCAGCTCAGTTACTTATTCTTTTGAAAATGCTGATACAACCAACCGGGTAGTTGATGCATTATTCGCAGCAGGTTTTCAATCGGGCAGAGTATCCGAAGAACCAGATAATACGCAAATGATCGTACGGGTAGGAATTGCGGACTGGATTGAGGAGAACCTGAGAGATAAAGAATCCGATAATCCGTTTATTGTTCTTAAAGAAGACAGGGTTGGCCCTAAGATTGGTGAAGAATTAAAACGGGATGCTTTGCTTGCAATTATATTTGCTCTTATAGCAATCCTTTTCTACCTCGGATTTAGATTTAAATTTATTTTTGCTTTCGGCGCTGTTGCTGCTCTCTTCCACGATGTACTTATAACACTTGGTTTATTTGCTGCATTGTACGGGTTGATTCCAGGTTTGAATTTAGAAATTGATCTGACTATTGTTGCAGCATTTTTAACACTTATCGGTTATTCAATCAACGATACAGTTGTGAACTTTGACAGGATCAGGGAAAATATTAAGATTCACAAAACCAGACCGATAGAGGATATTATTAATACAAGCATCAGCCAGACGATGAGCAGAACAATATTAACAAGCGGTACAACTTTATTAGCTGTACTTGTGCTACTGATATTTGGTGGGGAGGTACTTAAAGCGTTTGCATTTACACTTATCTTCGGTACAATTATCGGTACATATTCTTCAATTTTTGTTGCAAGTACGCTTGTTTACGAGTATGCAACAAAGTATAAGAAAAAATTAGAGTTTTAGATTGAGCATGTAGGAATTTGATTAATCAAATTCCTACTTAAGCAGAATCATACTCTTAGTCTCCTCAAAAGAACCAGCTTTTAACCTGTAAAAGTAAACACCGCTTGTCAATTGCAAATCATAAGTTTTAAAATCTATATTGTATTCGCCCGCAGGTTTTTCTTCTTCAACTAGAGTTGCAATTTCATTTCCCAAAAGATCATAAATCTTTAAACTCACAAATTCATTTTCTATAATCCGAAATTTTATTGTTGTTGATGGGTTGAATGGGTTGGGATAATTCTGGTAAAGTGTTATTGCGTTTGGCAATTTAGGTACTTCACCCACACTTACAATCTCATCAGTTAATTCTGTTTTCAATCCCGGTATGGAAAATGGATCAATTCCTAGAAATGATAAATCTACGTGATTAGTTGGCACTATATCCAGCACAACCCAGTTATCCTCAGCAATCCAGAATGTATTTTCAGTTGAAACTAATTCAACAGCTCCTATGGGTGGAGGAAAAAGAACACTTACCTTCCACGACATCTGGAATTTCTTGCAATTAAAACTTCCTATCACAGTATTTATAGTTTCATCATCAAGTCGCTTTCCTAGGTATTCAAATCTCAATGGTAAATGGACTTATACTTGCAATTGTGGTATCAATGGAAAGTATTGTGTATTCATCATTAACATTTACTGCAAACCTATAATCAGAATACCAATCTTCAAGTGAGTGGAAAAAATCAACAAAGCTAAAGTTGGGATCTGAGAGCACTGAATCAATAGAAATTAGGAAAAACTCCAGTGAACCAACACGGAAATATTCATAGCCATCTGATCCGGAAAAATGAAAAAATAGGGAATCATCATATGGTTGAAATAGAATTGTTTGCAATGGACCGGATTTTGTAAGTACGATATTAGCAAGCTTACCTTGATAATCAGCGGTAACGGTGAATAAATCCTGCCTGAAAAAAGCAAGTGAATCGATATTGTTATTCAGAGAATCGAGAGGAGTAGCTTTGTAATTCCACGTAAACCCGGTTTGATTTGGGAAGTAATCGCTTGCCTGTTGAGCAAAGAAAGTGCCGGAACTAAACAACATACAAAGAATGTACAAAACTGTTCTCATTTTTCTTACCTCTTTCAAATTGTGTTTTTAAAATATAACTCTAAGAAGCATAGAAATAAAGCAGTAATTTATTAACCCGTCATAATATTAAATTGAAACCAAGAGTAAAATTTCTGATTGGTCTCAAGTTCCCAATTAATTCTACATAATTGTAGTTAGTAAGGTTTTTTATATTAAGGTAAATGATAACTGGTAACCCAATTGATACAAAGTTATAACCTGCTCTAAAATCGGTTGTAAATACAGGAACACGTAATTCACCATCCCTGATAATTCCAAGTTCAATCAATTCGTTATCAATCTCTTCAACTTTACTCCAGTATCGAAAATCAATTCCTAGTTTTAAATTCCATTTTCTGAATTCAATACGCGAATAAAATATATGCCGCGGGCGATACTTTAGAGCTGTATTCATCTCCACATCTCTTGCCCACATGTACGTGTAGCTCATTGTAAATGTTAATTCATCGGGTATAAACCTGAAAGTAGTGTTTGCTTCTAACCCGTCAATCCTTGCTCTCACTACGTTATCAAAAACAACCAAACCATCTGCGGGATCGATCCCTGGTTCTATCATATCAAAATATTCATTTCTAAACAGAGCAAGATCGAGCATTAATAAACTAAACGGATTATAATTTACACCGAGCTCCATAGAAAGATTTGATTCGGATTTAAGAAAAGGATTTGGTTTTACTGTAATACCGCTTGCAGAGGTAGAAGTGAATGCCTCCGCAAGTGATGGTGCACGAAACCCGGTTCCAATTGAAGATCTTAAAATTATTTTATCATTTAATTTATAGTTTAAGCCAAGCTTCGGTGAAAAGGCATTTGAAATATCCAAAGTATCAAGTTTACTATAATCATAGCGAATACCGATTGACATTATAAGGGGAAATGTAAAATTGATATCGGATAAAGCATAAATTCCAAAGCTATTTGAATTTGGATTACCAAAAATATTCGAGTTAACGCTGGCTGTATTTCCTTCCACCCCTGCTACTAAAACAATCTTATCTGTTAAACTAGAATTTAGTTGAACTTCTCCACGGTACAGGTTTGACTTTGATGCATTGAATGGAGTTGCACTATCTTCCCAATCATTAAGGTAATAGCTTGCTTTAACGTTAAGAAAAACTTTTTTGCTTAAAACATTCTTATAAATTAATCCTAATAAATACCTGTTAGTTTCAATTCGCTCTCCTTGGTTTACATCTGGTGGAACTAATACATTGCGGGAATCTTTCCAGTAAATAAAACTTCCACCTCTTTTATTAAAAGTATTTGCAATAAATGTTAAAGAGGATGCTGTAGAAAAGTTGTATATAGTCTTTAGAAACCCAATGTATTTTTTAAAAGAATCATTCTGCTTATAACTTGAATTTTCTAAACGGGTAAATGAAATATTAAATCCAAGTTTACCAAACTTGTTGGAATGAGATAGCGTTAATCCATTAAATGGTCTATATTCGCCGGACCAATCCCATGGTACATAATAAGGTTTGTCGTAAAGTCCAAAAAATCCTTGAACCATTGTTGAAGGATGGGAAGTAATATCTTTTGTAATCCCATTTATAACTCCACCAATTGCCGAAGATCCGTAAAGTGAGCTTGCAGCTCCTTTAATTATTTCTACCCTTTGCAGCTCTGTTACCGGAATCATCTCCCAGACAATCTCGCCAGTGTCGCCCGTATAAAAAGGCAGTCCATCGATTGCAAGTAAAGCTCTTGAACCCGCTCCCCTACTGTAACCGCCGGAACCCCTTATACTTATTTGATCATCGGTCATGTTTACCCCGGATACATATCTTAGTGCATCTTCAAGATTTGAAAAATTTTTTTCCGAAAATTCTGTTCCCCGGATAATTTCAGCACTCACAGGTAATTCAGATATTTTCTGTTCATACTTTCCTGCGGTAACTACAACCTCTTCAGATTCAATTATCTGTTCTTTTAAAATTACATTAAGTATTACAGCACCATTCAGCAAATTAATCCTATCCTCAAGTACTGTAGAATAACCAATGGCAGAAAATCTAATTGAATATACCGCCGGTTCTAAATCATCAATTTTATAACTACCATTCTCATCTGAAGCAGCTCCATATCCTGTTTCTTCGATAATAATATTTACATACTGCAACGGATTTTCCAGGGAATCTGTAACTACTCCGCTTATGCTATAATTTTGTGCAAAAATATGGCAAACAGGTAATAGTGAAAGTAATATGAAGCAGATAAATTTCATCATAAAAAATTAAGCGATAGTAGATATTAATTACCTCCCGGTGGCTGCGGGGGTGGGTTATTAAAATCGCAAATAATATTTATGTTTCTAACCATGGTGTTCTCAGGAATGGTGAGTATACCCGGCTGCGTAGTATCTCCATTAGAATAATAAACACCTGCTACAATCCAATCTTTGCGGGAAAGTGACAGAGCAACAGTTGATTGCTGTGCAACTCCAATGTAGGAATACTCTCCTGCTGCAATAATTCCATCGGGTGGGAAGTAAGAAGAATCCGCTGAACTGTAAAGATAATACCCAACTCCAAACGGAATTTCCCAACCAATAAACCTCAGGTTAAGAATAGTAAAATCAGATGGTAATAATAGAGGATCTTTGAACATAACAACATGAGTCCGCTGAATACTATCTGGCCAGTTACCAAGAAAGGTTACTCTTCCGCTAAACCCGGTTGTTTCAGCTACGTATGGCTTTGGCGCAATTCCATTATCTGAATTGCACGATAGAAGTAAAATTAATAATATTGATGATAGCAGCAGTTTCATTAGGTTCTTATCACAATCGATTTCTTAGTTACAACTATGTTTAAACTTGTAGTTTTGTTAAAGCAAAGTCAAGAAAAATCGAAGGTTTTTAAGTGAGCAATAAAAAAACCCCTGCATTTGGTAACACAGGGGTAAATTTAATTTGAAGTGATAAATATTACTTGGTAAGAATCATCTTCTTAACGTTTGTAAAGTTAGTTCCGTCTATTCCTGTAGCTTCAATTCTGTAGAAATAAACACCACTATTTAGTAGTGAAGCATTAAAATCTACATTGTGTGATCCTGCTACAAGATTAGTATTTATTAATGTTGCAACTTCCTGTCCAAGAACATCAAATACCTTCAAGCTAACATTAGAATCTACAGCTAAGCTGAAGTTTATCTTTGTGCTTGGGTTAAATGGGTTAGGATAGTTCTGCTGCTAAAGCAAATACATCAGGTATAGCAACCTCAACTTCGATAGCATCAAAATATTCAAAAGTACCATCAAAATCTAATTGTTTTAACCTGTAGGAATGCGTTCCTTCGTTAACTGAAGCATCTGTAAATGAATAGCTGTGTGGTTCAGCAGAAGTTCCAAATCCAGCAACGTATCCAACATTTTCGAAACCATTTCCGGAATTTCTTTCTATCTCAAATCCCTGGTTGTTGGTTTCTGTAGCTGTTGTCCAGTTAAGGGTTACATTTCTTTCATTAACAGAAGCTGTAAATGAAGTTAATTCAACCGGGACTACGCTGTTAACACAAACATCATCAATATGCCAGAAGTTAATGTTGAATGAATTACCCGACCAGTAGAAACCAAACTGGAAGTTAGCGTCTCCTAGTGCATTTATTACGACAGGTTCCGGACCAATATTTCCAGGAGGATCAACAACTGACCAAATAGTTGTCCAGCTAGCACCACCGTCAGTTGTATAAGCGGCACCAACAGTACCCGCACCACCAAACCAGTTAATGAAATGTTGGAAACTTATAGTATTCTGCATACCAGCACTTGGCATTACGGGAGACATAAGATAAGAATCACCAGTAAAAGCTGGGGTCCAAGCAAATGTTAATTCTCCAGGAGCCGCTCCGCCAGCTTGGTTTCCTGCTCCCCAAAACCAGTTGGCTACTCCCAAACCACCTACTTCTGTCCATTGTGCAATATCAGAATCAAAGGTATCTTCGAATAAATTACAACCACCGCCAAGCTTCGTAGATCCATGCGCCGCCGCAGAAAACCTCTGAGGATGTCCAGGGATTTGCAATTGGTGGTAGATAGGTGCCACCGACTAGATCATAAATGTAGATGCTGTCCTGCTGGTCGGTTACCAGGTAAGCAATCTCAGTTATCGCTAACTGCCAATCCGTCAATGTCAGTCTGTCCATCCGGGTATGGCGCGATCAGTGTTCCAGTGCCGTCCATGTTTATGCGGTACAATCCTCTGCCAAGTGGGGCTGAATCATCGCTGGTTCCATAGAACTCACCTGTATTAGGATCAACAGCCAGACCGCCAAAGTCAAAGTCAGTGTTTCTGATAGTCAATAAATACTGTTGCAACGAAAGTTGTAAGTATTGATCTCGTATACGGCTTCGTTGCCAACATTCCTCGTACCGTATAATACGTCGTTATAGAAACCAAGACTAACCATTGAGAGTGTTGCGCCACCAGTGTCAGTGATTGATCCCAGAAAAGTTACGGTTCCGCTGCCAACCGCCCATTCGTAAAGATCTGTACCATCATTGACGTAGATCTTATTGTTGTTGATGTCATAAGCTGCACCCCAGACTTCTACACCTACGAATACCGAATCCCAATCAACTGTAAGCGGATCACCAACATAAGCCGGTACAGTTACATCATCTACACCAACGAAGAGTGGGTGAGTAACAGCTTCTACTGAAAAGGAAACAGGCAGTACAGGTTCCGTACCCTGCGATTGCTCCTCAGCCAGAGCTTTTGCTTGCTCGAGGAGAGTCTCTTCGGATTCACCCACTTGAGCCACAGTAAAAGTGGACAACAATAGGAAAACCCCTATAATTCGTATGAAATATGTCATTAACACCTCCGTATTATAGTTTGTAGGTAATTTATTTAGAGAAAATTATTGCAGAATATATTCCACACCTTGGAGAAATGGTAGAAAGGAATAAACTAAGAAAAGCAGTAATTCACTTTACAACCTCGCCCAAGGGTATAAATATAAATTCAAAATATAAATTGATAAATATATTTGTTAGAAGCAACTAATGGTTAACGATTGGCTAGAGTTTATATTTAACAAGTAATATAAGGTGAGCCCCGAAAAAATTCAGGGCTCTACTAAATTCTTACTTTTAACTTGTTACTACTTGGTAAGAATCATCTTCTTAACGTTTGTAAAGTTAGTTCCGTCTATTCCTGTAGCTTCAATTCTGTAGAAATAAACACCACTATTTAGTAGTGAAGCATTAAAATCTACATTGTGTGATCCTGCTACAAGATTAGTATTTATTAACGTTGCAACTTCCTGTCCAAGAACATCAAACACCTTCAAGCTAACATCAGAATCTACAGCTAAGCTGAAGTTTATCTTTGTGCTTGGATTGAATGGGTTAGGATAGTTCTGCTCTAAAGCAAATACGTCAGGTATAGCAACCTCAACTTCGATAGCATCAAAATATTCAAAACTACCATCAAAATCTAATTGTTTTAACCTGTAGGAATGCGTTCCTTCGTTAACTGAAGCATCTGTAAATGAATAGCTGTGTGGTTCGGCAGAAGTTCCAAATCCAGCAACGTAGCCAACATTTTGGAAACCATTACCGGAATTTCTTTCTATCTCAAATCCCTGGTTGTTGATTTCTGTAGCTGTTGTCCAGTTAAGGGTTACATTTTTATCATTAACAGAAGCTGTAAATGAAGTTAATTCAACTGGGACTATACCGTCGACACAAACGTCATCAATATACCAGAAGTCAATTTGGAAGGAATTACCCGAATAGAAGAATCCAAACTGGAAGTTATCATCTCCAGTGCATGTACAGTAACATGTTCCGGACCAACATTTCCAGGAGGATCAACAACTGCCCAAATTGTTGTCCAGGTAGCACCAGCGTCAGTTGTAGTAAGCGGCATCCAACTGTTAAGCCTGCGCCAAAACAATCAACGAAATGTTGGAAACTATGGTGGTGTTCATGCATACCACCACTTGGTACTACGGGAGACATAATGATAAGAATCACCGGTAAAAGCTGGTGTCCAGGAAAATCGCATTTCTCCTGCAGCAGCGCCGGCAGCATTAGTTGGTTGACTCGCCATGACCAGTTGCCAACTCCCAAAGGACCAACTTCTGTCCATAGTGCAATATCAGAATCAAAGGTATCTTCGAATAAATTACAACCACCAGGGATTACACCAGGGAAGAATGAAAGACCACTTATTGCCGGGAAGCCAGTTGGACCTATCAATGTTCCAGCACCTGTTGAAGGATTTATTGAAATAAGATCACCTGCATTTGACCCTGCCGCCTACTCCACCATAAAGTATTCCATCAGGACCAAATTCAATTGCGCCAACTTTATCAAAACCAATAGGACCAACAAGTGTTGGAGACACCTGATAGCTGGATTAATTGTATACAAAAATGAAGGTCCACTTGGTGTACCGATCCATATAGAGTTCCGCCTGCATCAAAAGTTAATCCAGTTACTCTATCTACTCCACCCGGGAAAATGGTTCCAACTACTGTTGATGCACCCGTTGTCTGGTCAATTGTTACAAGGTCCGTGGTTGTACCTGGAACGTAAAGAGCACCTAATAAATTTCCGCCACTGTCGAAATCTAATCCTGCGACGGCTGAAGCTGGCGCATGGAATCCTATTATTGTAGCTACACCGGTTAGAGGGTCTATGGTAACAACTTCAGCAATACCCCGACCCACAGTGCCAAATAAAACCTCATCATTTCTAAATTCAATTTCTGTTACTCCACTCCCTGTACCACTAATAGGTGCAACAAGAGTTCCTGTTCCTGTAGTTGGGTCTATAGTTATCAGCTCGTTTGACGAACTACCGGTAGTACCATATAAGGTACCGGGCACCTGTGCATAAATCAAGCTTCCGAAGAAGATAAGCAATACCATTGTAGCCAAAACTGAAAAGGTAAATTGCTTTTTCATAAGTGCCTCCTAATTTATTAATAGATTTAATTGAGTTATTTATATAAAATCAATTTGTATTACACGATTGCTGATGTATAATATTATTAAAACCAAACAGAATAGCAAGTATTCAGGGATTATTTTGTTACCCTGCCGTAATTCAAATTTCCAAGTGATGTATAAAGAACCAGAGAATCACTATTTAGTTTTTGAATTTTAAACTCTAACGATCCCTTTATGTTGCGTGGTTCAGGGGCAACAAGAAATTCAATAAATAAAGAATCGTTATTAACCTTATACGTACCTTCAACCAGTTCTTTATTTACATTTCTTGCCAATCCTTTAACAACTCCATCTGCAGAAAACTCAACAACATTACTGTTCTTATCTTTCCAATTGCCAATAATTTCAGATTCATAATCAGAACCGCAGCCGGCAAAAAACGCAATTGCAATTGAACAAAGCAAAACTTGGGATAAAATATTTACTTTCAATTTAGATCCTCCGGATAATTTTTTGATTGATATTATAATAATAAAGATAAAGAAAAATTGAAAGTTAATTTTCGGATAAATTAAATTGCAGAAATGGTGATCGAAAAGGAGTAAGAAATTATATCACTTAACTTTCACAATTATCATTTTGATACTATCATTTCTGACAGTAGTTAAGTTGTTATATTACAAAAAGTTGATAAAGTAGGCGCAACAAATACGCAACAAAAATTCTTATAATTGTGTAAACATTATGAAAGGAAATGAAAGTAAATATAAATTAGAATTGTTATTAATAAAGCCCTTGCTACTTTAAGTATAGCAAGGGCGGTAGGTTAAGTTTCTTGTAGACGAATTACTTCATCAACATTTATCCGCCGCAGTCCCGCCATAGGCGGGCAAGTCTAACGAAGGAGGACCATTTTCTTAGTCTCTACAAAATTTCCAGTACTTAAAGTATAGAAGTATAGTCCACTCGGTAGTCCAGTGGCATCAAATTGAACTTCGTGATTTCCACCAGGAACAACCTGGTTTATTAAAGTACTAACTTCTCTACCCAGCACATCAAATATCTTTAGTGTTACTTGAGCACTTTGTGGAACAGTAAAATTAATTGTAGTACTCGGGTTAAATGGATTTGGATAATTTTGCTCTAAAGCAAATTCAGTTGGTAAACCGATATTAACTTCTAAAACTTCCGAGTAAGAAAAGCTTCCATCAAAATCGATCTGTTTTAATCTATAATAGTATGTCCCACTGTTAACAGAGTTATCTGTGTAGCTATAGCTCTTTGGTTCTGTTGTTGTGCCGAATCCAGGAACAAATATAATTTGCTTAAAGCTTTCATTGTCCTTGCTTCTTTCAACTTGAAATCCTGAGTTGTTTGTTTCGGTAGCTGTAGTCCAACTAAGCACAACACCGCCGTTTAACACATTTGCAGAAAATGATGTGAGCTCAACTGGTACAGCAGCAATATCGAAAGGTTCAACAAAACGTGCAGAGACACCGGCAATAATTGTCCTCACAAATGCCCCAGTAGTTCCATCAATTTCGTGAACTCCAGTACCGCTAGTAACGAGATAATTTCCACTAAGTAATTGATAACACCCCCTTAGGCCAGTTACAGCATCAAAGTAATTTAATTGGGCACCATTGGAATCGTAAATGTACAATCCGGATGGAGTTGAGAAGCCAGCAGCTATTATATTTCCACTGGTCACCTCTCTTATCTGTTCCGGAAAATTTAAAGCAGTAACAAAGTTGTCTAAGTAAGTCCCGCTTAGGTCATATCTAGCAATGTTATCACTTGTACCTGCTGAGACTAACACATCGGTGTTCTAAATACAATTTCCCAGGGACTATCCATAACAGTTGCATTTGGTTCAATAAAATTACCAACATAGATTCCGGATGGATAAATTGTGCAATTGCATCTGAATTTGCACCTGATGCAACTGTTGCCATCAACGAATTCAAATCGGGTGCAAGTTTAATTCCTCGCATATTATCTAGGGTGTCATGAATTCCTCCCACCCAAATTCCAAGAAAACTACCTAATGTATCATATGCCACAATATGATCATCTAGCTGATCTGAAACAAATATTGTAATTCCAGGAGTAAGAATAGCGTCTATTGGTGTTGATAAATTTGTTGGATCTGCAGGAATAAAATCTGCATTAATGAGATCTCCAGTAGCCACATTAAAGCTCATAACACGATCGTTGGTAGACTCTGGAATCATCAAAAATGTTGGCGTTAATTGTCTGTTTGTTCCTCCTCCATCGTATTGAGTAGGATAACCTACTGACGGATTAATTGTTTCACCGTTTGCAAAGTGCTGCCTGGCAATCGATAAATCATATTGGGAATCAATCTGATTCCAGAAAGCCGTAAATCCGCCATCATAAATATCAAGAATGTTTTGAATTACTGTATAAACAACCTTCCCATTTTCAACTGATCTTGCTTCAACAAAAACACCCTCTTCCAGGTAAACTGTATGGGGGATGTTTTGCAAGGCAGTTAGTTCTCTTGCTTCAACTACCATATTATAATCTTCTTCTGAAAGCTCCATTAGTTCAATAAAACCAATTTGCGGACTATCCTGTGCGAAGATCGGGAACGCAATAAATAAAGTTAGAATAATAATAAGTGGTTTCAATTTTTTCATAGCAACCTCCTAAATGAGTGAAATTGCAAAATAATATTCGACACACTCTACGCCTTGGGGGAAGCACAATATTCTGGAAGGAATTTAAGAGTAACGTTATCCCATACGTTTCTCTCAAGGGGTAGATTTAACTAATTGTTAATATTGCAAACATTAATTGATAGAAGCAACTATACTTGATGATTGGCTACAGTTTGCATTTGGCAAGTAATTAAGAGCGGTGTTGTTAATTGAAAATTATAAAAGTAAGTGGGTATGCTTACTTTCAAATTGAACGAAAATATTTATAAAAATTTGTTGCGCTAGAGTGACAAATCCTTCAAATTATAAAACTTTTACCAAGAGTAGCGTGATATCATCATTTCTAGAAGCAGTTAAGTTATTATATTACAATAAGTTAATAAATTGGGCGCAACAAATACGCAACAAAAATTCTTATAATTGTGTGAAGATTATGTAAGGAAATGCAAGTAAATATAAATTAGAATTGTATTAATAAAGCCCTTGCTACATTAAGTATAGCAAGGGCGGTAAGTTATTTTTTCATATAATTAATTACTTCATCAACATTTATCCGCCGCAGTCCCGCCATATGCGGGCAAGTCTAACGAAGGAGGACCATCTTCTTAGTTTCAACAAAATTACCAGCTCTTAAGCTGATAAAAATAAACTCCACTTGGAAGTGATGAAGCATTAAATTCAACTTCATAACTTCCAGCAGGTTTTTCTTCGTTAACTAAAATTGCAATTTCATTTCCAAGAATATCGTAAACTTTAATTGTTACAAATTCTTGCTGGGGAATTTGATAATTGATTATTGTACTAGGATTAAATGGATTAGGATAATTTTGGTATAGCTTAAACTCATCAACAATTAAATTGTTTTCTTCTTCAACAGGTAAAATATTATAATCAAAATTTGATTGATAAAACTGATGAACAAATGCAGAAACTTCTTTACCAACAGTTACAGAATTAAGTGGATCGATTCCTTGCCCAATTGTATAGCCAACAATAATTGTAATTGGTTTATCTTCTTCTAAAGAAAATGGACCTGTGTGTGCAAGAATTCTATAATCCGTAGGTCCAATATTCAGCCATCCATAATCAGATTCCGGATCTCCGGAATACCAGAATAGTGGATTTACTAGTCTCACAAGGTACACCTCCAAAAACACTATCCCCAAGGATCAGTTACAGGGATCAAGAGATCACCTAATTTCATCGTCCGAGCATATAATTTCTTGCTTCAAATTCATCATTCGGATCACCTCGAATCGGATCAGATTTTAATAATGATGTAAATGCTGTCATAGATTTGGTTTTTTGCACCGGGAATAGTTGAATTCCTTTTAGATGGGCCTTGATGATTGTATGCTGTATCAAGCGGTGTGTCAATACTGTCTTCATACGTTCCATTCAAATTATTATCAATAAAGGTTTCCCCGGGAATGTATGAGTGGGGTTTCTGCAGCAAATTCATAAAAAATGCTGGTGGGCTAACAGGGAATAAACTATCTGGTCCCGAGTTGTAAATTAATGCTGATGAAGATAATGTATCACAACCGGCGAGATCATCCCAGGAATGATCACCAAGATCAGCATCAGCCCAGGCAGAGAAATAAACTGAATCTAAGATGGAATTAACCGTTCCTTTGTTTATTATTTTGTAACGGATGAAGAGTACATTCTTTAGTTGAGGTGCATTATTAGTTTTATAACCGAACACTGTTTGATGTATTTCAATTCCTAATGGCGGAACACCTACAAATCTGGTTCTTGGCGTCACTGCATCATTATAAACACACCAGGCAACCTGATCTCCGATAATATCAGGTCTGTCTTCAGTCAGGTCCCATTCTCCATTACCATTTAGATCAATTGGGTTATAGATTCCATCATTATCTCCATCGTAAAATTCAGCCCCGATTTCCACAGCAAAAATCCATTCCTGCCAGGAAGGACCAAATGGCTGGTCACTCTCTTTAACAACATAAATTTTATAACGCGGATCATATTGATTCGAACCAACATTTCCCGGCAGGTAATTTTCAATCAAAGATGCTGATGCCTGTGCATTTGCCCAGAGAGTATCACCATTGTAACCCGATAAAAAGAATCCTCCTGAAAAAAGGAATGGGATGTCCAGGTATCTTCCATGAGTTCCTTCCGGTGGAATGTTATACATCTGCCAAAGTTCCATTATTATTCATCGGCATATTGATGTTGTTTATGTAAAATCTGAGGGTAGATTGTGCGTGGAGCGTGGATAGAAATAAAACAAAAGTAAATAATATCGTTTTCATTTTCTCTCCGTTATTTCATTAAAATCATCTTTTTTGTTTCAACAAAGTTACCAGCTACCAATTGATAGAAGTAAACTCCTGATGCTGGATACCGGCTATTCTTTATTGCATTAAACGTAACTTCATATTCTCCGGCGGGTTTTTCTTCATTAACCAAATTTGTTATTTCATTACCTAAAACATCAAATATTTTTAGTCGTAACAAAACTTAATTCTGGAATTTGATATTTAATTGTGGTGCTGGGATTAAATGGATTTGGATAATTTTGGTATAGATAAAAAGATTCTAGTTCAGATTCATCAGTGTAAATTCCTGTATGTATGATCGTGGAATGATCTATTACCCAATTATATGGATCTACAGAAATAATCGTTACTATTGGAGAGAAATGAATCTCATAAAATTGCTCATTAGAATTTTGATAAATCTTAATTGTTGTATCTCCACCTACAAATTGCACTTTAAGTTCCAAATGCATTTTAAATAGAGGAGTTATAGAGGTTGAGGTTGTTTGAACAGAATGGATTATTAAAGTATCATTTATTTGTGTCCAGTTAATATTAAAAATCGGATATCCCTCACCAAAGTACCATTGATTAAAGAAATCAGTAAAATCCTGTCCCGTTGTTGTTTCAAGTACATCCTTAAAATCTAATCCGCTTGCAACGCCATATTTAAATTCATCTTGAAAATTTCTAAGTGTAAGAATAAACAAAGAGTCGTTTCCCAACTCAAAACGTATCATATGAACAATTGCAGCTCCTTTTTTATAAGTAAGTCGATAATCAAAAATTCTATTCTCATCATTGCTATATTCATTGGGAACGTAGACACTACCCCCGGGTTCAGATAATATTTTTTCGTGTGCATCATTCATAAATAAATCTGCGCTGTTTTGTGATTCAAGATTTTGTATAGCTAAATATTCAGCATATACTGAAAAGCCTTCGTTAATCCATATGTCCTGCCAAGTAGCACAAGTAACGTTATCCCCAAACCAGGAGTGTCCCAATTCGTGTGCTGAATACCAAAAATAATAATATCCAACTATATAGGCTGCTGTAGTATCTAATGCCTGGTAACCCGTAGTGGTCATAGTTTGGTGTTCCATTGCACCCCAGGGATTCGAAGTTAGACAATATCCGTATTTTTCATCTTTGAATGGGTAATCGCCAAAAAGGTTTGTAAATAGCTGCATATAATCTTTTGTTTTTTCAATTGCTACTAAATGCATCGGGAGATATGGACAATCGTGAAACAGATAACTTTGGATCAATATTGAGTCGTTAGTTCCCTCAATTTCTGCGTAGGTTATATGCTCAATATACTCTCCAACAGCAAATGAGACCAAATAATAGTCAATTGGATAATTTGATTTCCATTCGTACCGGACTTTGTTCCCTGTTAACGGTACGATAGATGTTAGAATTCCATTTGAACCAGCTTTACAATCGGATTCAGTTGTTAGTGTAATATGTATGGAATCAGACTTATCACCGAGCACCTGTTTACAGGGCCACCATATCCTGGACCAAAATGGTTCCGAATAGGTATAAGTCACAGAGGAGTTATATGCTGTTCCATTCGAAATACCGTTATAACCTGAAAATGCAGAAGACTGACCATCCCCATAGTAATATATCTTGGCAATTATATCAGATCCGACTGTCAAGGGAGGATTAATTGGAACTTTAATTAAATGATTATTATGCGTGTAGCTGCGAGATTGTCCATTTACAATAACGGAATCTACAATCATATATGTATCTTGTGTTAAAGTATCAATTAACTCTATTACAAATGTGTCTATTGGGCTATTTTGTACTTCCGCATAAACCATTCCACTACCCTGAATTTCGGTTGATGATTTACTAACAGATAAGTCGAGTTTGTAAAATTTAACATCATATCTGTTTAGTTGATTCAAGCGTACTAGGCGAATATCGGTTATCATACGAAAAATTTTCTCGTGGCTTAAATAATTCTTTTTCGTGATTAATAAACTTTGGCTGAGCATATAGAAGATGGCTGACATAAGAATTTATTGAATAATTTTGCAGAACTAAAACTAGGATAAGAATACCTTTGGACAAGGCGCTCATAACTCTTTCCATTCGTTATTTATTATATGCAATTTAAGATAGAAAGAATACTAAGGCAAGAAAAATAAAGTTGAGAATTAGCAGGTAATGAGTTGTATATAACAGGAAGAAATTAGGCAAACAAAATATTATTTTGTAATCGTTAATACTATTTCACTTTCACAATGACCATCGTGATATCATCATTTACTTCGGCTGTACCACGGAAGGTGCTTAAGGAATGCAATATCTCTTCCATTATTTCTGTGGAGCGGTGCGTAGATTTATTCTTAAGAATTGTAGTTAGTTTATCTTCACCAAAAAGTTCATTTGACTCATTCATTGCTTCGGTTACGCCGTCTGTAAAGAAAGCATATATTTGCCCGGGATTTAGTTTTAGTTTTTCTTCAACAAGCGAGCGCTCAAAGATTACACCTTTTTCCAATCCTACACCAATCCCCTGGGTGCGGTAAGATTCCACTGTTCCATTGCTGGCTGTAAGTATCGGCATATGTCCTGCACGGCAGAATGTAACTGTTCCTTCATCAAGATCGAATAACGCCAGCGTCATTGTAATAAACCAGTTGCGTTCAATCTCATCATACATACGTTTGTTTACATCAACAAGTATCTCTTTAGGTGTTTTACCGCCTGTGCAGTAAAGCTTTATCATTGTTTGCAGTTTGGTCATATAAAGTGATGCGGAGAGTCCCTTGCCGGAAACATCACCAACTACCACAAAGAGTTTTGAAACGGATCCATCTACAGGAAGCAGATCAAAATAATCGCCGCCAACCTGCATTGCGGGAATCATCTCACCGCATATATCAAGGTTACCTATTTCGGGAATACACGCCGGGAGTAATCCCTGCTGTATTTTCCTGGCAAGATCAAGGTCTCGTTCAATCTTCTTCTTTTCAATTTCAGTTTCATATAGACGGGAATTTTCAATAGAGACAGCTGCCTGGTTTGCTGCAGCCCATAACAGTTCAAGATCTTTTCCTGCAAACCGGGAACCGGAATGTTTCAAACCAAACAGAAGCAATCCAACCGGTTTCGATTTTACCATCATAGGAATAATTGTATGAATTCCCTCCTCAAGCAATCTTTCAGCTTTTTCATCCAGGAAAACTGAATTGAAATCAGTCTGTTCAATTGAAGGGTATTTAGTGATTAAAAATTTTTCCTTTAAGAACTGTGGAATCTTCGATTCAGTAATCACGCATTCTTTATTATTAATTCCTACACTTTCAACAAGCTTTAATTTTTCGTTATTGTCTCTTAGTAAAATTCCGAATGTATCAATTTTTAAGAGCGTCAACAAAAGATTTCTTCATTAGCTCCAGGATATTTTCCTGTCCAACAACTGTTGCAAGTTCATTACTAAGATTAACAAGCACTTGCTGATGGGCGAATTGTTCAGGATAAAATCTTTTGGTAAGAAAATCCTGGAACTTATTTTTAGTTGATTGAAAGACCAGGGCAAAGATTATAAAGAAATACACCGGCAACAATTCCCTGGTTTTCAACTCCAAGAAATGAACTAATACTTTGACCGGCAACGTAAATAACAAAAAAGTAAATAGCTGCAACGGACACCGTAGCTGTACCATAAATTATTGTGTTCTTAACTACAATACTTACATCCATCAACTGATATTTAAAAATGGCATAAGCAAAAATGAGAGGTACAATTGCTATCAATATTATTGGTGTGTAATATTCAGGTGAATTAAAAAACGTATCTGCAATTGCAGGTGCTATTTGAGCAGCATATAATCCAACAGCAAGTCCAAAAGTTACTGCAATCAACATTAACAATACCGGTTTCCTTTTTTCTTTAGATTTAACCCTGCGGTACTGAATTATAAGTGCAACACCTGCAGTAACATTTGCAAATAATGCAAAATAACCAAATGACTCAAGTTCCCGAATGAAAGTCATTTCCCCAATTATACCGTTAAAAGCTAACACGGCAGATAGAATAGCCAAAACTGACATGGAAGCAGGTAATATGATTATTATTTTTTTTACCCATTTCTTCTCAGCAAATTTAAATCGAGTCGGGAAGTTCCAGAAAAAATAATTTATTATAAAAGGAAGAAAAGTAATTCCAATTAGCGATAAACTACCGATCAATACTGCCAGGAATCCAAAATCGTTGAAGAACTTATAAAAGTCTAAAAGTGTATGCATAGCAGCTAATACAGTAAGTACACCGATAAAGTAGAAAAGTTTATGGATCCTTCCATCCGGTTTTGCACTGAGAACAATAAATCCTATCAGGATCCAGAAGAGAGCACTTAATGAACTAGCAAGATTGTCAAATTGAATAAGCTTCTTTACATAAACTTTAGTGTTTAAAATATTACCCTCTCGCATAACTTTGTAATCTGCATAATCACCGCTGGAAAATCTGTTTAATATCTGCTGTGCCTGAAAAGTTCCATAAAGAACTTTACCATCTATTTCAAGAAGCTGATCTCCGTTTCTAATTCCTGCATTCCATGTTACCCCTTCTACTTTAACAACAGCGAAGAATATAGCAGTGCTATCCTTGCTTACTTTTTTAGGTATCCATAAGCATTCATCATTGCTTGTTACTCTTACAGCAACAGCAAAATAAATGTTAATCAGTGCAATACCGATCAAAATTATTGAAACGATTGCAATTAAATTCGAACGATATTTTAACATTATTGATTTTAAGCTTCTCATAACTTTACCGTACCTTAATTACTAACATTGTAATATCATCGGATTGTGTAACGCCGGAAGCAAAATTTTGAACTTCTGTTTTAATTCCGTTCATTATCACTTCAGCCGGTTTATCTTTAAGAGATAAAGCTACTCTTTCCAGTCGCTCATCAGAAAACTCTTCCCGATTTTTATTCATCGCTTCAGAAACACCGTCGGTGAACATTATTATCACATCATCTTTTTTGAGTTCAACTTCTTCAGAGATGTAAGGAATATCCGTCTTCATCACTCCGAGTATCATTCCCCCTTTTTCAAGTTTATCAATCTTACTGTCTCTTATAAGAAGCGGAGGATTATGTCCGGCATTTACATAAGTAAAGGTATTCTTTTTGATATTAACAATCCCCCAGAAAAAAGTTATAAACCTGCCGTCGGTTGTGTTTCCTGAAATTAAATCATTTATCAACCCTGTTGCTTCATCAATCTTCATTCCCTGTTTACAAATAACCTGTAAGAACGCCTGTATGTTAGCCATCATAAGTGAAGCGGGAACACCCTTTGCCGGAAACATCTGCAATTGCAATGCAAAAATTATCTTCATCAAGCGGGATAACATCGTAATAATCGCCGCCAACCTGTTTTGAAGAAATATTAAGTGCAGCTATATCAAAGTTATCGAAACGTGGAATATTAAGAGGCAAAAGATTGCGCTGTATATCACGAGCAAGGTCCAATTCCTCTTCCAGTTTCCGTTTTTCAAGTTCTTCAAGAAACAATCTTTTATTTTCAAGCGAAATTATTGCAAGACTTCCAACAGAAAAAATAAATTCGATATCAGTTTCGTTGTACGGCTGGTTGTTAACACTTTTGCCTAGCAGGATCAGTCCTTTTGTCTTTCCCTGTATCTCCATAGAAACAATAAGTTCAACTCCGAGATCATAAATTTTGGTGTATTCGTTTTCCAAACGCTCCTTGCCAATCGAGTTATCAGAAAATGTTAAATCATATTCGTTTAGATTTTTTATAAGCTCATCTTTGCCAAATTTACATTCGAGTACATCAATCCCTGTTTCGTTAAAAGTAACTACGGCATATTTAGAAACAAGGAACTGCCCAATAACAGAATAATATAAGCAGCTTTGCAACTTTAGTTGATTCGGAAAACATTCCGAATTCTTTACTCAGTTCGAAAAGTGAGCTCAACCGATGAAGACGTGAATCCAGTATACGGTTTACTTTTTTTAATTCGCCAAACACAACAGAGTTTTGAATAGCTGTTGCAGATATATTAAGAATAGTTCCTAAAAATTCCAGGTCATCATTAGTATAATCGCTTTTATTAAGTTTTTCACCAAGGCAAACAATTCCAACACAATCATCAGATGAACTTATCTTTTGTACCGCTTTTAAATTTGCCTTATTCATAAATGCTTTCAATTCATCTTTAGAAGTACAATCAGGATTTGCATTTAAATCTGGAAAAAGCTTAAGTGCACTTTCCGACACTCCTTTTGAATGCTTAAGTACTATCTTACCATTTTCACTAAGCGCTATTAAACCCCTTGTTGCAAGAAATTTGCCGAGACAAGTAAGCATGACGTTATTAAGTATAAAATCCAGGTCGATGCTGGAATTAATTATACTGCTGAATTCTACAAGTGCGGTAAGGTTTCGCTTTAGCTTAAAATTGCTTGAATCACTCATTAACTTTGCGATTCATTAATATTTTTAGAGAGAAGCACCTGGTTATATTTACCAGGGACAGAAATATATTTTACTTCATCCATTAATGTTTTCATAAGGTACATACCAAGTCCGCCTACTTTTCTTTCATCGTAATACTTACGTAAATCCGGATCGGGAACAATATCTGGATCAAAAGAATTTCCGTAATCGATTATAAGAATCGTAAATTTTTCATGATTGTATTTCAACTCTATTTTAATTTCACCATCGGGTAAAGAACGGTAAGCATGTTTTATAATATTGGTACACGCTTCATCAACTGCAAGCATAATATTCTCGATCATTTCCTTCTTAATGCCTGCACTAAACGCATTACGGCTTATAAAATCTCTAATATCTGAAAGATTTTCGGTCTTACTTTTTACAATAAGCTCTTTATTATTTGTTGTTTCGTTATTCAATTCGAACTCTCTTTAAACTTGTTTATTGCTTCATTTTCAGTTTTAAAGATCTCGTAGAGCAGCGGAAAACCGAGCAGGTCGAATATGTTAAAAACCTTGTCGCTCATAGTTGAAAGTTTTATATCGCCTTTATTTTCCCGTATCTTTTCTATGTAAGCCATAAAAACTCCAAGACCGGCACTGCTTATGTAAGCCAGCTCTTCAAAGTTCACAACAATTTTAAATCTATTATTATCAATCAGTTGAGTGAAATTTTCTTCAAGTGCCGGAGCAGTATGTGCATCCAGATAACCCTTAAGATTTATAACACTTACGTTATCTTTTTCTATAATTGCGGTGCTGAATTCTGCCATTCTTTCTCTCCATTATTATTAAATTGTTGCCTGTCCCGTCCTTCTTCTTCAGATCGGCGGGATTTCCACTTTAATATAACCAAAGTTATATCATCATACTGCGAATGATCTTTAGAAAATAAAGTTACTTCTTTAATGACTCTATTTGCCAGTTCGTGTGCGCTTGTTTCATTGTTTTCAACCAATAACTCGGTAAAATACTCTTCGCCAAAGTCATCAAGTGAATCGTTCTTGGCTTCGGTTATTCCATCAGTAAATAACACTATCGTATCGTTTTCAATAAGATCAACATTCATTTCATCAAGGGTATGTTCAAAGTAATCAGTATCACTTAAACCAAGACCAAGACCTAATGGTTTAATCTGTTCCACCGATTCTTCTCTTAAAAGCAGCACAGGGCAATGACCCGCTCTTGCTAAATAGAGTTTTTCTTTTTTAAGATCTATTAAACCATAAGCAGCACTTACAAATGTTTTGCTATCCAGAGCATTTATCAGAATCTGGTTTGCTTTTATAAGTATTTCTTTTGGCTGCTCTATTGTTTTTGACAGTGATTCAAAAATTCCTTTTACTTCTGCCATTATAAATGCCGCCGAAATTCCCTTACCGGAAACATCTGCAATTACAAATCCAAGTTTTGTTTCGCTTATAGGAAAGAAATCATAGTAATCTCCGCCAACTTCAAAGGCAGGTATAAATACAGAAGAGATTTCGAGCCCTTTGTAATCAGGATTTTTTTCCGGCAGAATTTTTCTCTGTATTTCGCGTGCAACATCAAGTTCTTTTTCAAGTCTCTCTTTTTCTATCGATTCTTCCAGCAGGCGCGAATTTTCTATTGAAACAGAAGCATATTCTGAAAAAGTGGTTATTGCTTTTTTATCTTCATCATTAAAATTTCTATCCTCTATTCTTGCAGCCACTAAAATTCCTTTAATTTCTCCACGTGCTTTAAGCGGTGAAACTGCAATCCGGTTAAAGTTCTTTTCTGTTTTAATGCTGCTTTCATTTTTTTTAAGCTTGTAAAATTTTGTTTCGCCGGAAGTTTGCCAGCCGCTTTTACTTAATATGAATTTGTTAATTATCCCGGAATCTACAAAACCAATGTTTTTATTTGCAATAGAAACAAACTCATCATCATCTTTATTCTTCCAGATAATCCATGATGCATCTGCATGGCTTACTCTTAGAGTGATATCGGTAACCGTTTCTGCAAGATCGTTAAAATCAAGTACTTGCGTTATCAGTTTACTAAAATATTGCAGCGAAGAAACTTCTTCTGCTTTCCTGTCATAAGCTTCGGCTGTAGGAAGATGGAAACAGGGTTGTGAAGAAGAGCATAGTAAAATAGATCGCACCGTAAAGCATTGTAATGGAAGCAAACTGCTTAAGGGCAGGAGAAAATGTGCCGAGCATCTGGCTGTGGATGTTAGTGCCCGTATTGCTGCTAAAGTTTACAATAAAGAGTACAGTTATAACTATCGATAAAATTAAAAGATAGACTTTTTCTTTTTTAACAAGAAATGCAATCCAGGAAATCTTAACAGAATTAAAAAGTATTAGCAAAATCGATATTATAAAAAATGTATCGCTTATAAAAGAGAAATCTTTGGAATCTGAAAAATGTGCCGAGATTGAAGCAAGAAAAATAAAAACCAGCATCGTGTTAAAGTAAACTTTAAGATTTTTACTCTGCCCAAAAAAGTGAAGCTGTCTTAAAGCCAATATAACGTATGCTATAAAACTGATGATTAAAAGGATGTACAGAACAGAAACAAAATTATAAACCAATCCCGGGTTGTTCAGCCGTTCATTAACATTATCGAAGATCACAGACATTATTATATCAGCAAAACTGATTATAAAAAAGATAAATGCGTTCATAATTCCTACGTTCATTATGAAGGAGAGCGGGGTAAAATCTTTTTTATAAAAATAATTGTATATGGAAAGCACTAGGAAAAAAATAGTAAGAAAGATAAGAAGATCGAGAATTACGATTAAAGCAATAGAATCGGAATTACCGAAAAACACTTTAAACAGGAAAAGTGTGAGAGCAGAAAGCAGGAAAAACTGGAACTGCGAGTTCTTAAATATATTTACAGATATGGTGCTCATTTACTCCTTGTTAATTTATGCAATTCCAGATAAAATTAAAGCCAGGTTAATTTGAAATTTCAAAATCATTTTATGTAAACCGAGAAGGAAAATAACCTATTTTTAAAGATATGTAAAGAAATCCGGTATAAACGGAATATTATTAGGATGGCTGCAAATATAAAAAGAGATATATGTTTGAAAAATGATTTTGGATGGTAAAAAAGCCGCCCGGATGGAGCGGCTCTCTGGAGTATGGGTCAGCAAAAAATTTTATTTATCATTTCTTTTTGTTTCCTCTCTAAATTCGTGTCTCCACTCTTTCATATCTTCGCGGAAATGATTTAATTCTTCGCGCAGCATCTTCATCTGCTCATTCAGCATTTCTTCATCGTAATAAGGAAAGGCAGTCATCAAATTCGAACCTGAATTTGTTAGCCATTGAATCATTAAAATATTCGAATTGCTTCCAGTTGTAAGAGTTGATTGAATCAATTAATATTTCGTGCGAATTGAGAAGTGAGTCTAAATTATAATTTTCGTATTTATATTCATAGGTTTGAAGTGAGTCATCTTCATAATATTCTATTCTAAAACCTTGCTGTAAATGTTCAATCTCTGGAATATGGACAGTTATTTGATCAAAGTTCTTAGTTGCTACTCTAATAATTTCATTTATGCTGTCAAGATCAGGAATATCAAATTCAGGAATTTCGAAACGAGAAAGATTCACACGGCAATTATTTGAATCAATAATAATGTGAAACATCTCTTCCCGCTCTAATCTTTTTTCCAACCTGTTTAATGTTGAATCGTAACGAATATTTATTTCAACTCTGGCTAATTCTTTACCAACATCTTTAAGGTGCTCCCGCATTTCTGCAAAGTTCTCTTCATACTCTTCATAATCAAATTCAAATCTTTCAGAAAAAATTGAATCGGGTGTAAGGAAAATATAATTATGATCGGGTGTTTCCTTAAGCAGGTTAACAGCGTTTACTATCTGCACGCGATCTTCGTTCGAAAAACCTGCTGGTACAACTTTATAGTATTGTTCCTTGTTTAAATCTTCAGCAAGTACAAGCAGATCGGCAAAAATCGCTTTCCGGTAATTCCACAAATTAGGATTTATCGCAACGGTATTATTTTCATTAACCAGCACCTGCGATTCCAAAGCTTTTGCATACCCGCCAATAATCGAATCAACTTTCATCCTTTGTTTATCATCAAGCTTTAATGCCTGGATGAATTTTTCATAGTTATTTTTTTCTTCTTCGTAACCAGCAGTCTTAATCTCAAAATATTCTTTACCGGTTTCATCATACCCAAGGTGAAGGTATTGTTTACGTGAATTATCGAGTGGGAGTTCTTTATTAAAAGCGAAGTTGAAAATATCTTCGTTATTAAGATCGGCAGCAAATAACAACGGCTGCAGGTTTTCATTATAGAATCCTGCAATGTTGGTTTTCTGTTCTTCCCATAAATTATTTATAAACTCAGGATTGAATTTTAAGACAACCATCAAAATAATTGTAGCTGCAGCCAGACCAATTGCCGGGTACCATCTCTTTATTTTATAAGAAGATGATTTGCGGTTTTCAAGCTCAGCCATTAGCCGTGTTTCAAAGAAAGGTGATTCCGGAATCTGCTTTACAGATGAGGTTAATTCTTTTAATCTCTTAAGTTCTTCAAGATGCTTCTGCAGTTCTAAAGAAGATTTTATCTTCTTCTCTAACTTTTCAATTTCTTCCGGCGAAAGTTCACCATCTATGTAACTTGATAATAATTTCAGATCTTCTCTATTCTCTTTCATCATCTCAATTCCGATTCCATTGGCTTTAAAATGTTACGCAAACCTTCTCTTGCCCTAAATATTCTCGATTTAACTGTTCCCATTTCGCATCGTAATGTTTCTGAAATTTCCTGGTAACTGAATCCTTCAATATCTTTAAGAAGAAGCGGGGCTCGTAATTTTGCAGGTAATTCCGATATAGCATTCATAACAATATTCGATACATCTTTATTTTCAACATCAATTCCTCTTCCGGTTTCTTCCGCAGCTTCTTTAATTGGGATAAATATCTTACGCACATTTATTTTTCTTAGGTGATCTTTACATTTATTAACCGTGATCCTGTAGAGCCAGGTTGTAAATTGAGATTCAAACCTGAAATATTTAAGATTTTTATAAACAGTAATAAATACTTCCTGTGCAATGTCATCTACAGAACTGCTGTTGCTAATTGTTAAATAAATTATATTTCTAACTTTTTCCTTATGCCTTTTAACCAACAACTGGAATACGGAACTATCACCATCAATAAATCTCTTTATTAGCGAAAAATCATCGTCTAATTCCAGTATTTGGGGTTGCGTCAAATCTTTATTTTTATTTTTTGAATTCATTTTTTAGACGGTAAAAAGGTTTAATTGTTCCATTAGAAGATCTCTAATATAATTTAACTTTGTGATATAATTAACTGCTAACAATTACTTGCAAAAGTAGAGACGTCTTCTTAAATTGAATCGAAAATTTCAAGGAGTAATATATGAAAATCAAAACCACTGAAAAATACGAAGCAGTTGTACTGGAATTAAAGGGAAATGTGATGGGTGGCGATGACACTAAAGAATTTAACGAGGTTTTACACAAATTAATTGATGGTGGAAAAACAAGAGTTGTATTAGATTTGGGCGGTGTAAAATTTATGAATAGTTCCGGTTTAGGAATGTTGATTGGCGGACTTACAACCATGAAAAAGGCCGAAGGACACCTGAAACTTGCAAACGTAACCGAAAAAATTGAGAGCTTGCTGATAATTACCAAGCTAATAAAAATATTTGAGAGTTTTGATTCTGTTGATGATGCAGTTAAATCTTTTTCAGACTAATTTTTTTTAACCAATTTTTTTATCACTTAAACTCCGGGTTTAGTAATCCGGAGTTTTTATTTTGCCTTAAATATAAATCATTCCAATAAATTTATCTTTTATTTATACAGGTTATAATAATGAGCGTTACAGTATTAGTTGGCAGCCAGTGGGGCGATGAAGGTAAAGGAAAAATTGTTGATATTCTTAGTGAAAAATATGATGTGGTTACAAGATACCAGGGCGGTGCAAATGCAGGGCACACTGTTGAGATAGGAGACAAACAATATATTCTTCATCTTATTCCATCAGGAATATTAAGAGAAAATGTAATTTGTGTTATAGGCAACGGTGTTGTGATTGATCCGGTTGCATTGCTGGAGGAAATTAGATTGTTGGAAGAAAACGGGATAAGTGTTAAGGGACGGTTATTCATAAGCCACAATGCTCACCTTATAATGCCTTACCACAAACTGCTGGATTCAATTAAAGAAAAAGCAGAACAAAAAATAGGTTCTACCGGCAGAGGAATTGGACCCTGTTACACAGATAAGTTTGCAAGAAAAGGAATAAGAATTGTTGATTTGCTGAACAGGAAAGTGCTGGAAGAAAAAATCAGAACGAACCTTGACGAAAAAAATACTCTTCTAAAAAATGTTTATGATCATGAAGGATTGGATGCAGATAAAATTGTTAAAGAATATTTGCAGTTTGATGAAGCAATTGATAGTTACATTACAGACGTGCCTGCATATCTCAGCAAGGTAATTTCAGAAGGTAAATCTGTTTTGCTGGAAGGAGCACAGGGAGCCCTGCTGGATGTTGATTTTGGGACTTACCCTTATGTCACCTCCTCAAGCCCAACATCGGGTGGTGCCTGCACCGGAACTGGAATACCACCAACAAAAATTGATTCGGTTTTTGGAATTGTTAAAGCATACACGACAAGAGTTGGTAATGGTCCTTTCCCATCAGAGCTTGAAGATGCTGATGGCGAAAAACTGAGGAAAGATGGCGCCGAATTTGGTGCAACTACAGGAAGACCCCGCAGATGCGGTTGGTTTGATGCTTTCCTGGTAAAGTACTCTGCAATGATAAATGGTATTGGTTCGGTAGCAATTACTAAACTGGACGTCTTAAGCCATTTCGATAAAATTAAAGTGTGCGTTGGTTACGAACTTGATGGCAAAACATTAAAATCTTTCCCAACTGATGTTGAGAGATTAGAAAAAGTAACCCCAATTTACGAAGAGCTTGATGGCTGGAATGAAGATATAACCGAATGTAAATCATATTCCGATTTGCCAACAAAGACAAAAGAGTATCTCGATTTTATAGCAACACATGCAGGAATCAAATTAGAGATAATCTCTGTAGGACCGAAGAGAAGACAAACATTTTTCGTTAATTCTTAAATTCTGTTAGCGTCTAATCTTTTTGGCTAATCGCCCACCACAGTAAAAAGGACTGGATTTTTATATCCAAAAAGAGCGATTTTACCATATAGAAATTTTTTAAACATAACCCTGGTAATAGCGCTATGAAAATGTCTGGTGGACCTGCCTCGATAAATTTAAAAATTCTCCTGCTTGTTATCGCTCTAATCATAGCAGCGGGAACACTATACTACACACAAAACCTTGTTAATAAACTCCAGGAAAAGGAACGTGAAATTGTTGAGCTTTACGCCAAGGGTATAGAATATGTTGCAAATTCATCAAATCCGAATGAAGATATAACTTTCCTGTTTGATAATATTATAAAACCGATTGACTTCCCGCTTGTTTTATCGGATGCAGATGATAATGTAAACATCTACAACCGCACCGATCTAAGAAATATTCAAATCGATTCCTCTCTTACTGAAGAAGAGTTTAATGAGTTCATATCTGAAAAAATGAAAGAAATGGATGAGCGGCACTCCCCTATTTTTGTAACTTATGAAGACACTCTCGTCCTTACAAAAATTCATTACGGCGATTCTGAACTTATCGAGCGGCTGCGTTACTATCCTTATATTCAGATAATTATAGCTGCTTTGTTTATCGTTATTGGTTATGTTGGATTCAGCAGTATTAAAAGGAGCGAGCAGAGTAACATCTGGGTAGGAATGGCTAAGGAAACTGCACACCAATTCGGAACTCCTATTTCCAGTTTAATGGGATGGCTGGAAATGCTTAAAATCAATTATAAAGATTCTGATAAAGTGCTGGATATTAGTGAAGAAATAAATGATGATGTTGAAAAACTTAACAAGATAACTTACAGATTTTCCAAGATCGGTTCTAAACCGGAACTAAAACGTATGGTTGTTTATGAAGATCTGAAAAAAGTAACTGATTATTTTGAAAGACGCCTTCCTCAAACCGGTAAGACAGTTAATTTAACAATTGAAGGAGATAAAGAAGTCTGTGCAGCGCTTAATCCTGAACTGTTTGATTGGGTTATTGAAAACCTGATTAAAAATGCTCTCGATGCAATTGATACTAAAGAAGGATCTATTAAAATTGTTGTTGAAACCGTGCGCAAAAATGTTGAGATTGAGGTGAGCGACAGCGGGAAAGGAATTGATTTGAAAAGGCGAAAGGATGTTTTCAGACCTGGTTACAGTACAAAGAAACGCGGCTGGGGTCTTGGATTAAGTCTTTCCAAGCGAATTATTGAAGGTTATCATGGTGGAAAAATATTTGTTAAAAGTTCCATACAGGGAGAAGGAACTGTGTTCAAAGTAGTATTAAAGAAATGCTAAAAAAAGTCTATTAAGCTCATCATTAAGCTTTTATATCTCTTCTTCAAGATTCTAGGGAAAAATCTATCTCGTTCTCTTCCATCTTTATTCTCCTTCAGAATTAAGATCTATAACCAAATTTACAGGTAATTGTTACCGATAGGCTGAATATTCAGCCTTATTTTATATTTTTTTATTCATTCTGACAACAACAAAATGGCACCAAAGTTGTTATTTATGCTGCGAAATAGTTTAAGCATAGCATCCCTCCAAAGATGACACACAAAACTGTCGAGTTTCGCCCTCATAACTCGGCAGTTTTTCCTCTTTTAAATCGAACCAAAATTTTTCATTTTTTCAAGCGCATATAAAACTTCTTTCTTCTCAATTTCTGCATCAATTACAAGGTTTCCAATATCTTTTAGAAGGATAAACTTAATCTTGTCCCCACTCCTCATTTTATCGAGACGCACTAGTTCAAAAACTTTGTTATTGTTTATTTTTTTAATAACGGACGGTAATTTATAAACAGAAAGAAATTTTAAATGAATTTACAGGTAATTGTTACTGATGGGCTGAATATACAGCCTTATTTTATATTTTTTTATTCATTCTTACAACATCAAAATGGCACCAAAGTTGTTCATTATCTTACGAAATAGTTTAAGCATAGCATCCCTCCAAAGATGACACACAAAACTGTCGAGTTTCGCCCTCATAACTCGGCAGTTTTTCTCTTTAAAATGAACCAAAATTTTTCATTTTTTCAAGCGCATATAAAACTTCTTTCTTCTCAATTTCTGCATCAATTACCAGGTTTCCAATATCTTTTAGAAGGACAAACTTTATCCTGTCCCCTCTTCTTCTTTTTATCGAGACGCATAAGTTCAAGAATTTCTTATTGTTTACTTTTTTTATAGCGGACGGTAATTTATAAACAGAAAGAAATTTTAAATAACTTTCCAGTTTTTCATCGTTAAAGAATTTTAATTTATGCGAAAGATATAATGCAGCTACAATACCGCCAACCACTGCTTCTCCATGTTTAATTTTGTAACCGGATTGGCTTTCAAAAGCGTGTGCAAAAGTATGACCGAAATTCAGAATTTTTCTTAACCCGGTTTCCTTTTCATCCTGCGAAACAACACTAGCTTTAATTAATACCGATTCTGAAATTACTTTGTTTAATACTTTATTATTTAATAATAAAAGCTTGTTAAAATTTTGTTGAAGATAGTTGTAAAAATCCTTATTAGATAAAAATGCATATTTAATTATTTCGCCGGCACCAGATATTAATTCCGCTGCAGGTAATGTTGAAAGGAAATCGGTATCGATGATAACAAGTTGCGGCTGATAAAAAGAGCCGATAAGGTTTTTCCGGTTATAAAAGTTTACTCCGGTTTTTCCTCCAATTGAGCTATCAACTGAAGCAAGAAGCGTGGTTGGAACATGCACAAGTTGAATACCTCTCATATAAGTTGAGGCACAGTAGCCGGCAACATCCCCGGTTATTCCTCCTCCTACGGAAATTAATAGTGTGTCCCTTCCAAATTCATTATCTGCAAGTGCAGTATAAATCTTTTTCAAAGTTGAAAGGGATTTGGAACGCTCAGTTGCTTGGAGTATAAATATGCTGCTCTTGTTTGCCCAACTGTTAGCTAATTTCCTTATCTCCCTTCCATAAATCTTTTCAACGTTTTCATCAATAACAACAAAAACATTTTTATACAGCTTATGCTTTTCAAGAAGTTCCGGTAAGGATTGAAGAATATGCGAACCGATAAAAACAGGATACGTAAAACTTTTACTTTTTACACTGATTATTTTCAACTAAAATTCTCTTTCCTCTTAATGATCATTTTCAATTATCCGTGCAAGTTTATCTACAGTTTTACCTACTGCTTCGGCATCGGTATCAATTATGTAATCTGCTTGTTCATAATATTCTTTTCGATCAGACATAAGCGATTCAATTCTTTCCAGGAATTGTTCTTTGGTGGGAAGCTCTTCACCTTCAAATAAAAGTGCAGGACGATTTCTTTTAAAAACTAATCTTTTATATGCAATTTCAGGAGAAGAATGAAGATAAATTAATCTCCCGGTTTCTTTTAACAGTTTAAGGTTTTTGCGGTTTACAATTGTTCCTCCGCCCAAAGCCACTATTAAATGATTTTTTTTTGATATCTCTTTAAGCATTTCCAATTCTTTTTTCCGAAAATATTCTTCACCTTTAGTCTCAAATATTTCGGTTATCTTCATTGCTTCTTCTTCTTCAATTGCTTTATCAAGATCAAGGAAATTCCATCCTAACGTGTTGGCAAGGATAGGACCAATTGTACTTTTGCCCGCAGCCATAAAACCGGTTAGATAATAGATTTTTTTTCTCATAACAATAATACTTCTCACAAGAAAATTAAGGTTTTAGCAATCAAAAAAAAATTTGGTTTTGGAAAGTATTCCGTAAGGAAAGAAGGCTATTGTTAAAAATGAAAAACACCGCCAAGTGAAAATGTAACACCATCAACATTTACTTTTGTTTCAAAAGCATCATCCGGTAAGTGAATTTCCTCTCCCTGGTAAATTACGGTGGTCTTATTATATTTACTTGTTACGTTGTATTGAGGATCCCTGAACTTCATCTCAAATCTTATTGAGAAAAATTCCAATGGCATATAATCCATCGATGCGGAAACGTGGATACCAATTGCAAACTGTCTTTGCTGAATTGATAAATCAACATCACTGAATTTCCGTGTAAATTCTCCATGGTAGTAACCCATTCCCCCACCCATCATAAATATAAACTGCTCTGTGGAAAAAGGGAAAAGATAATGAGCTGTTAATTCCACAGGTATAACCCTAAAACCGTCTTCAACCTCAAACACAACTATCCTGTTCCCTAAAAAGACTGTAAGATTTGGACCCAGCGCACTCTTTTGCATATACTCAAGATTTAAACCAAGAACAAACCACTCATTAAATTTATATCGAATATCCAGCGATGGATTAATTATATCCTCAACCACAAACGGTTTGTTTCTTATAACAATATCGGAAGAATTTGGATTTAAAAATATATCTGCCGATGTGGTGTAAACAGCATTTATGCTAATGCCAAAATTATTTTCGTGGAATTGTGAATAGAGAGGTGCTGAAAATAAAATAATGGCACCGAAAATATTAACAACTTTAATCTTCAAAAAGATGATTGAACCTCTGGCAATTTATTACAAATAAAGATGCTTATTATTATTTAAAAATAAAAACCCCCGATCAATACCTAAATTAAGTTTTTAACCGGGGGCAAATAATTTATTTACGATTTAAAGATCAATAAGCATAAAACATGTATCGCTGATCAACAATATCAGAATTCTCCTTAAGAGTTGTAAGCCACTGGTTTACAAAAGCATTCTTTTTGGCTTGCAGAAGATTGTTTCGCAGAGTTCCGCTCTGCAGGTTATATGCGGCAGAATCAAATTCGGTCTTTTCAGTAAGATAAATTAAATAAAATCCTTTTATCCCTCTAACCGGTTCTGAAAGCTGGTTTTTTTCTAAAGAAAATGCGGCATCTATAAATGCATAATCTTTTCCAATATTTGGGATGCTTGTTTGATAATTAAACCTGTTAGTATTGCTTACTGAAACTCGCTGATCGAGCGAAGGAATTTTGTTCAGATCGCCGCCGCTTTTTTTAGACAGTTCACCAGCAAGACGTTCTGCTTCTTCAAATTTCTTTTGCGTTCCTGCAAGCTGTTTTAGCTGCATCTTAACTTCTTCATAGTCTCTAAATCCTTCAGGAATGCTTTCTGAAATCTGAACAACAACAAATCCTTGCTGTACTTTAAATACTTCGCTTACGGTATTTACACTATTTTCAAAAGCAAATTGAACTAATCTTTTATTAACACCCAAACCAGAAATCGAAGGACTGTTTTCCTGGAAAGGCGGGGTTTCAGAAATTGTATAACCTAGTATTCCGGCTTCCTGGTCGAACCCATTTTTCTCTGCAAGGTATGAAAAATCATTTGCAGCATTATAAGTTTCATCTCTTGTTGCAGCCGATTGTAAAACCGGGTTTATTATCTGCTCTATAACATATTTTGAATTTGATTGACCAGTTACTTTAATTATATGGTAACCAAATGTTGTTTTTACCGGTTTTTGAACTTCATTTAAATTGCCGCTGAAGCAAGCTTCATCAAATTCTTTAACCATTGCACCTTTGCCAAACCATCCAAGATCGCCGCCCCTTGCAGCGCTTCCGGGATCACCAGAATTTTCTGTGGCTAACAAACTAAAATCAGCTCCGTTAATTAATTCATTGTAAATCCTGTTTGCTTCATCAAGGTTTGCCTGGTCGTTCTCTTTACTATTTATAAGAATGTGAGAAGCCCTTACCATTTTATCGGATGAAGGGATTACGTCTATCAGGCGGTATAGTGTAAAGCCGTTAGGAGAAGGAACCGGTCCCACTATATCTCCATTTTTTGCATTTGTTATTTGATCTACAGCCGTAGTAGAGAATGCTGAGATACCAACAGTATCTAAAGAGTAAGGTTGAGTAGAATAGATTTCGACAAACGATTTGAAATCGGATGTATCTGTTGTAACAATTTCTCTAACATTTTCCAGGTTACGTTTTACAAGATTTGTATCAGCTTCGGATGGTTGATTTTTAAAGAGTACGAACCGTAATTTTCTCTGAGCTTTAATTTTATAGTTGTCCAGGTTTTCTTCATAATAATTTTTCATATCTTCTTCAGTTACAACCACTGAAGAATCGGAAAACATTGAAACGGGGAAAAGAGCATAATCTGCAGTAGCAAAAATATTCTGCTCATTAAATTTTCTTAATAATTCATCTTCATTAACTGTTACTGAAGCAAGCAGCAAACTTTGCAGTTTTTCGGTTAAACGCTGCTGTCTAACCTGTTCCTCAACCTGGATTAGAATTTCTGTATTCTGCGGATCGAAGAGTGCTTGTTCATAAAGCTGCCGGTTAAAAGTTCCCGGTAGAGTCTATAAAATTCTGTTTGAGAAAATCGGGCGGGTTATTTCCTAAAATAATATCTTTAATTTCTTCATCGGAAACTGTTACACCAAGCCGTTCAATTTCCTGTTCAAGAAGTTTTTGGGTAATAAGCGATTCCCAAACCTGCTCTCTAAACTGATCCCACTGATCATCGCCTATATCCTGACCGGTTTGCTGTTTCTGTTGTTCTCTTTGCTGATCAAGTACGAATTGATATTCGCGGTAGGAAATATCTACACCGTTAATTGAACCAACGTCATTGCTTCTACCACCAAGCGCTTCGAGTACATTCGAGTCGGATATAACCATAAACAAAACGAATAGCGCACCAACCGTTATAATAAAAGCAGGAGCTAAACTCCGCATTTTGGCCATCATAGCCATAGTCTTAATTACTCCACTTTTTAATGAAAAAATACAGACAACAAACATAGACACACCCAGTCTAAAAATCAATGAATTTGTACTTATATCAGCACAGAAAACTTTTAAATAAGATTAGTTCCGTTTAGGTACAGATACCTAATATTTAGCCAAAAGAAGCAATACTATACTATTTACGGAGAAGGAGAAAGTTGACTTTCATCTGCTTCAGGTATATTTTAGTTTTTATTAATTCAATCAGAGGGAATTATTCTACTTGGAAAACATCGAATTTCTAAAAAACGTACCAATATTTTCAGAGTTGAATGACGACACACTCATCAAACTATCTCAGTTAGGCACTTTAAAATCATTTGAAAAGGATTCAATAATCTTATCGGAACAGGATGCCGGCTCGGCATTGTTTGTCATGGTAACCGGAAAAGTTAAAGTAGCCAGGGTTAGTAATGATGATAAAAATAAGGAAGTCATTTTAACCTTGCTCAATCCATCAGATTTTTTTGGGGAGATGGCTTTGCTAGATGGATTAGCCCGCTCTGCAACAGTAACATCAATTGAAGACTCTCAGGTTTTTATAATTCAAAGAAATGATTTTTTGGATTTGATTCAACAGCATCCCGAAGTATCCATTGCATTGCTCCAGGAACTAACCCAAAGATTAAGAGCTGCCGGAATGAAAATAAAAGCTCTCTCACTTAAAGATGCCGAAGGAAAAGTAGCCACAGTACTTTTACAGTTAGCTGATGATATGGGAAAAATAAAACAGGGTGTGGTGGAAATCGAAAAGTTGCCATACCAGCACGAGTTAGCAAATATGGCGGGCACCTCGCGCGAAACTATTTCCAGGACTTTACATACCTTTGCTAAAAAAGGTTTGGTGGAACTTGAAGGAGCGAAATTAAGAATTATTAGCTACGAAAAGTTTAAAGATCTTTATAGCTGATTCTTATGAGCGGAAAAACAGACCTACATACTCACACAAACCATTCCGATGGATATTTTAGCCCAACAGAACTCATCAAGAAAGCCGCTGAAAAGGAAATCGAAATTATTAGCATTACAGATCATGATAGTGTTAATGGTTTAAGAGAAGCAAAAAAAGCTGCATCTGAACTTAATGTAATAGTAATTCCCGGTGTGGAGATAAGTTCCGACATAAGAGATACAGAAGTACACTTACTTGGTTATTTTTTCGATCCGGAGAATGAAGAACTTGAGCACTATCTTAATTTTTTCAGAGAAGAAAGAGTTAAGCGTGCTAACCGTATTGTTGAAAAGCTTAATATACTTGGTCTTCCCTTGTTGATGGAAGATGTTTTAAAACAAGCAGCTAATTCCGCTATCGGCAGACCACATATTGCGCAAGCATTACTTGCAAAAAACCTTGTTAAATCCTACTACGAAGCATTTTATAAATACCTGGGTAACCATGCACCGGCTTACGAAAGGAAAGTTCATCTTTCACCGCAAAGTGCATTTAAAATAATTTCTGATGCTGGCGGATTATCATTCATTGCACATCCGGGAAATATGCCCGAAATTCTTATTAAGGAATTAATTGATGCCGGAGTTGATGGAATTGAAGTTGTACATCCTTCCCATTCGAAAGATAAAGTAAGATTTTATAAAGGAATAGTAAACGAATACTTCCTGCTTGAATCAGGTGGATCTGATTTTCACGGAGGGAAAAGAGATGATGAAGCGAACTTTGGAAAATTTTTTACAACTCCTAAATACGTAGATGCAATGCAAAGCCGGCTGTTAAGAATAGACTAAATAATAAATTTGCCGGGCTAATCTTTTTCAATATACCGCTTTTTTATACTTTTTGTACTGATAATTTTTTTTATGTTACCATCAGCCGGAAAATCCATATTTTTTCACAAACCAAATAGAGCGAATAGGAACTTTATACTGTTTCCGTAAACCAAAGGTTATATAATGAATTACAAAATAGCATTCTTATTCGTCCTTCTCTCTGCGGTAATAGTCTACCCCCAGCAATTTACAAACTGGAAAAACTATACCGATATGAAAGAGGTTAGAAATGTTCACGCTTTTTCCAACGGTGTTTGGGCAGCTACGGGCGGTGGAGCATTTATGTATTCCGGCAGCAGCTCGTTCACAACGCTTAACAAAGCCGAAGGATTACAAGGAATTGATCTTACAACAGTTGTAAGTGATAAAACCGGTAAAGTTTGGTTTGGCAGTTCAAATGGAACAATAGATATTTTTAATCCGGAAGAGAACTCTTTCAGGGTAATCCTGGATATTTTTAATTCTAATCATATTAATAAAAGTATAAACGATCTTATACTTTCCGGCGATACAATAATTGTTTCTTCCGATTTTGGAGTTTCTTTAATTGATACCGATAATCTTCTCTTCTTCGATACATTTTTTAAATTCGGTGATTTTCCCACTAACACCAAAGTAAACAGCACAATAAAGATTAACTTAATCTACATATGCACTGATGAAGGTGTTGCGGTGCAAAAGCAAAATGCAGTTAACCTTTCTGCTCCGGAATCGTGGAATGTTTATAGGGAAGGGAACGGTTTGCCATCAAATAAAACTTTAGAAGCAGGAAAGTTTTTATCAGATATTATTGTAAGTACAGATAATGGTTTTGCAAAACTATCCGATACATCCTGGGTTTCGTTTCTTCCGCAATTTAACGGGAAAATTATTTCAGATTTTGTAATAACAGGAGATTCGCTGCTTATACTGGCTGAAAATAAAGTTTATTTGTACAATAATAACCAGCTAAACGAACTATACACATCACCTAATGAAACATATTCTCTCTCATATAACAGCATCTTCGGAATAGCAATAGCCGGCTCAAATGGGGTAGTACATTTGGATGCATCGTTAACCGAAAATATAATAGTTCCGAATGGTCCTGCAGCTAATCAATTTCCAAGTACAAGCGTAAGTGAAGATGGAGTTTTCTGGTCTGCAAGCGGAAAAGATAACTTAGGCGTTGGATTCTACAAGTTTGATAAAACCACCTGGATAAATTATGACAGGAATAACACAACCGTATTACCAACTAATGATTTTTATTATACCTACGCAGCATCCGATAATACTGTTTTTCTTGGAACTTGGGGTAGAGGATTTATTTCAGTAAAAGATAATGTAATAAATGTTTTTAATAGGCAGAATACAGGAATGCAGGGAATACCTGGTTCACCTGATTTTATTGTGATAACAGGTTTTGGAACAGATTCCAGAAACAACACGTGGGTTTTAAATTACTGGTCAAGTAACCGTAAATCTTTAAGTATGGTAACTCCTGATAGTACATGGTATCATTTTACTAATAACGCCGAACCTAATATTAGTTTGGAAGGGCATTATAATTTAGCAATAGATCCATATGATACTAAGTTTTACCACCTGAATAACTCATCCAATAAAGGATTGTACTATTTTAACGAAAACAAAACCTACGATGACGACTCTGATGACCGTTCAGGATTTGTATCAACTGCAGATGGCTTAAACGGCGACATAAGTACAGTTGTTGTTGATAGAAGAGGAGATATCTGGATAGGAACAAATGCTGGAGTAAATGTACTTTCCAATACAAACGCAATTCCCTCTTCAAACGATCCGCCCTTAAGATTGTCATCTGTCTTTTCTTTAAGAGAACAATCAATAAACGCAATCACAGTAGATCCTTTAAATCAAAAATGGGTAGGTACAAATGAGGGATTACTGCTTATAAACTCAGATGGTTCAAGATTGTTGGCAACCCTTACTGCAAGTAACAGTGCACTACTTTCAGATAAAATACAAAGTATTTCTATTGATGAAAACGCAGGCATTGTTTACGTGGGTACTGAAGAGGGATTGACATCATTTGAAACCCCGTTTATCAAACCACAAGAAAGTTTTGATAAGCTTTTCGTTTATCCTAATCCATTTATAATTAAAGATAACAATAAACTGTTAACCATTGATGGACTGATAAGGGATACGGATATAAAAATTTTAACCGTTTCCGGTAACATTGTTACAGAATTTTCATCTCCCGGTGGAAGAACCGCTCAGTGGGATGGAACTGATGATGACGGTAAACTGGTAAGCAGCGGAATTTACTTAGTTGTTGCATTTGATGTAGATGGAAATAATATTATTACCGGCAAGGTTGCTGTAATAAGGGAATAAATAAATTGATTAAATCCTGCCCATTCTATCCAACCTTAACCTGATGATAGAACTTTCAAATATAGCGATTCAGTTTGGTGGAAAATATTTATTTAAAGATGTTAATCTTCGAATAAATTCTTCTGACAGGATCTCACTGGTTGGATCAAACGGAAGCGGAAAAACATCGCTATTAAAAATTCTTATTGGTGAATTGGAACCGGAAACCGGTAAAGTGCAAAAGCAAAAACGGATTACAATCGGTTTTCTTCCGCAGGATAATGTTGTTCACTTAGGCAAAACACTTCTTGAGGAAGCTTCACATTGCTTTAGCAGATATACATTATCTTCAAAATAAATCGCAAGAGATATTAAATCTACTTTCCTTAAAAGAAGTAAATGATGAAGAACATGAAGATTTAGTTCATCAATTGGGCGATGTACAATTAAGATTGGAAGAGCTCGATTCTTACACAGCTTCATCAAGAATTGAAAAAATTCTTACCGGGCTTGGTTTTTCTGAAAAAGATTTTAACCGGCTAACCGATGAATTTTCAGGTGGATGGCAAATGAGGATTGCACTTGCAAAAATACTCATAGCACAGAATGATATTCTTTTAATGGATGAACCTACAAATCACCTGGATATTGATTCACTTGAATGGTTAATCTCATATTTAAATAAATACGATGGTGCACTTGTAATAGTATCGCACGACAGGCATTTCATTAACGGGGTTACTAATAAAACTCTGGAAATTTTCAGCAACAAGTTGAGCTTTTTTAATGGTAATTATGATGCATACCTGAAATTCAAAGTAGAGAGAGATGAGCTGCTTGTTCACCAAAGACATCTTCAAGTGAAAAAAATTAAAGAAACTCAAAAATTTATTGATCGATTCAGGTACAAGTCTACTAAAGCAAAACAGGTGCAAAGCAGGATAAATCAACTGGAAAAAACGGAATTGATTGAACTACCAGAGAGTGAAAAAGAGATAACACTTAATTTTCCGGTACCACCATCCAGCGGTAAAGTTAATATTGAATTAAAATCGATTTATAAATCTTATGGTGATATTTCTGTTTTTAACGGAATCGATTATAAAATTGACCGAGGTGATAAAATTGCATTTGTTGGACCAAACGGGGCAGGTAAAAGTACACTTGCGAATATTATTGCCGGTAAAGTAGAGATAAACAGTGGTGATAAAATTGTTGGGCACAATACTCTAATTATAAACTACTCACAGGATATTGCTGATAATTTAAACCCTGATTTGGATGTGCTGGAATCAGTTTACGGAATTGCGCAAGAAAAAACTTTAGGTCAGCTAAGATCTTTACTAGGTTCTTTTCTTTTTACAGGCGATGATGTTTTTAAGAAAGTCAAGGTTCTTTCCGGGGGCGAAAAAAGCAGGCTGGCTTTAGCTAAAATTCTTCTTACAAAATCTAATCTTATTGTTCTTGATGAGCCTACAAACCACCTTGATTTTTCATCAATAAGTGTTTTACAAAAAGCACTGATCAACTTTCCCGGTTCGCTTATTCTTGTTTCGCACGATATTGATTTCCTTCTGCCTATTGTTAATATTGTAACAGAAATTAGAAAAGGAAAAGTACAAACCTACCGCGGCGGTATAGAATATTATCTTTCGAAACGTGAAGAGTTAATTACAGCCGAAAAAAACACGCCCACGGTTTCAGGATTCAATGAAACAAAATCAAGAAAAGATCTAAAAAGATTAGAAGCAGAAGAGCGCCAGAAAAAACACAGATTAACAAAAGATTTGAGAAAGAATATAAGTGAAATGGAAAAATTAATAAATAATTTTGAAATTAAAGAAAAGGAACTGGAATCTCAGCTAGCTGATCCCGCTACATATAACGATCCTGGTAACGCAAGAGAGTTGAACCAGAAATTTATCGAAGTTAAAGATGATCTTGCTGAGTCGATGAAAAAATGGGAAACATTATCGAAACAACTTGCTGAAATTGAACAACAATTTGGTTAAACACTCTCTCCAAGGAATTCTTCAACTAATTTTATTCCACCGTAAATTGCTGCATCGTCACCAAGTTTTGATTCCGTAATTTCCAATCCCATTAACGCTTCATCCAGTATATGCAATTCGAGGGCTTCTTTAATCTGGGGAACCATAAAGTAACCAAGCGCTTCAACCAATCCGCCGCCAACTACAATTGTATCAAGATTAAGCAAATTTGTTACACTTGCCAGCACGCCGCCAATCACATTACAAGCATCAATAATATGCCCTGTCACTAATTCATCATCATCTTTTACAGCTTTAGCCAGGCTTTTACTTTTAATTATCTCACCGGCATCTATCATTTTTGTAAGTGTACATTCTTTACCATTTTTTACATCATTAATAATCTTATTTGTTATTGCTGTTCTGCTTGCAATTGTTTCAAAGCATCCCCTCTTTCCACATCCGCAAACTGCTCCATCCTTTTTAACGAGGATGTGTCCAATCTCCCCGGCAACATAATTAGAACCGCGGTATAACTTTCCGTTTAATACAAGTCCGCCACCGATTCCAGTTCCTATAAATATAGCAAGAAGGTTTTTAGAGGATTTATCAACCTCATAATATTTAATACCAAGTGCAGCCAGGTTAACATCATTTTCAAGTAGAACAGGATAACTAATTTCATTCTCCAATAACTTTTTTATATTAAAATTTTTCAGCCCCAGATTTGGAGCTAAGTAAATAGTACCTTGATAAGGATTCACTGAAGCTGCAATACCAAGGCAGACTGCTTTAATATTTTCTTTACCAACACCTGAAGATTTGATTACATCCTTAATAATTTTTGCAATACTCTTTATGTAATCTCTTTCGGTTGATTGCGAATCGGTTGATTGCTTTACCCTTGCTACTATTCCATCAGAAGAATTTATAATACAGGCAAGCTGCTTTGTTCCGCCCATATCTATGCTTACAATATAATCATTAGGCATTGTAATTTTCCTGCTAAGATTTATTTTTCAATTAATATAATTTGTATTATTAAACTATGAAGTTTTAATTAGTAAATCAAAATGATTCTAACTTAATTTTAATTACCGTGAAGTGTAACCTTTCGGCTTTGCAGAAAAGAATTTCATCTAAAATTAGTTAAATGGGAAAAGTAAAACCACTAAAAAGATTCGGGCAGAATTACCTGCAGGATATAAACATCCTGAAGAAAATTGCCGACGAAGTTGACCCAAGACCGGGTGATAATTTATTAGAAATAGGGCCGGGACAGGGTGCATTGACGAATGAACTTTTAAAGAGGATTGATAAAATAACTGCTGTGGAAATAGATAATCGGGTAATTGAAGATTTAACAGAAAGATTCCCGCAACTCACAATGGTGGAGGGTGATTTTCTTTCAATCGATTTAAATGAGTTTACAGATAAAAATAAAAAGAAGCTTAGAGTTGCAGGAAATATACCTTACAATCTTACTTCACCTATCCTTTTTAAATTAATTGAAAAGAATGAATTAGTTAATGATGCTGTGCTTATGGTTCAATATGAAGTTGCTAAAAGAATGACTGCACAAAAAGGAATCAAGGATTATGGAATACTGGCAGTGCTCTTAAATTATTTTACTGAAACGAAAATCTGCTTTAAAGTTTCTCCAAATGTATTTTACCCAAAACCAAAAGTATTTTCTGCCGTTGTGCATATCATTTTTAAAAAGACAGATTTTAACAAAGAAGAACAAAAATTATTCATTAAAATTGTTAAAGCTGCCTTTGGCCAAAGACGAAAAATTTTAAAAAATTCCTTAAGTAATAGTATATTTAATCAATTCGATTTTTCAGATTCCGGCATCGACCTTTCGCTGAGAGCTGAGCAATTGGACGTAAAGGATTTTGTTACACTTACTAAATTTGCTGTAATCCAGTCCGGTCAAACTGGTTCAACGGCTTAAGTTTCAGATTATTTCCTCTTTTAATGAATAAAGTGAAAAGCTACATAAAGCACCTTAAAGCATTCGATGTTATAGTGGTGATATTTTATATTATCCTCACCCTGTTGCATATCATATTCCACAACAGGATAGAAACATGGGGAACCTGGGTAGCTATTAACGTTGCTATTATTCTTTTCAGCTTTCTGCTGGCTTTTATGGAGTCAAAACACGACAATGCTTTCTGGAATGGCTTACATTACTGGTATGTTGTTCCTATCACACTGCTCACCTTCAGGCAGTTATACTACATGGTAAACCCTATCAGGGTGATTGATTACGATTATATATTTATTGAAATTGACCGATGGATTTTTGGAACCGACCCCACCCACCTGCTGCTCCAGCTATCGAACCCGCTATTAACAGAACTGCTGCAAATAATTTATGGGATGTTTTACCTGCTTCCTATACTGTTGGGATTATTCCTTCTTAGAAAAAAGAGATTTGTGGCAATGGATTTTGCAGTCTTTTCAATTGTTTACGGCTTCTTATTATCATACCTCGGTTATTTTACGTTGCCGGGCATAGGTCCAAGATTTACTCTACATGATTTTAGCACTATAAATGAACAATTACCGGGAATCTTCTTTACAAATTTTTTAAGGGAACTTGTTAATGTTGGCGAATCAATTCCCTCCGGAACCCTGAATCCTGCTGATGTGGTTCAGAGAGATATTTTCCCAAGCGGACACACAATGATAACGCTTATTGTTATTTTTCTTTCTGTAAAATTAAAAAGCAGATCAAGATTCTTTTTTGTACCTGTAGGTTCACTCCTTATTTTCTCAACCGTTTACTTGTGGTATCATTATGTTATTGATCTCGCAGGGGGCTTGGCTTTCATGATGTTTTCAGTGTGGTCGGGAAAATATATTTTTAATTGGTGGCGAAGAAAAATAGGTAAGCCTGAATTTGAATATGGAAAATATTAGCTAAACGATAAAGAAGTAATTGATTGGAATGATAGAAAAGAAAAAGAAAGTAAGACGAATATTTGAAGGTATCGCCCACCGTTATGATTTTCTAAATCATTTTTTAAGCTTAGGGTTTGATTTTTATTGGAGGAAAAAAGCCCTTGCACTTACAAAAATGAATGATGAATCTATCCTGCTGGATATTGCATGCGGAACAGGTGATTTTGCAATTGCAGCAAAAAAAAATGGTGTAAATAAAATATTCGGTGCAGATTTTTCGATGAATATGCTCACACTTTTTAAGAAGAAAAGCAGATGGATTGACGGTAAAATTGTACAGTTGGTTGCAGAAAATATTCCATTACAAGATGATTCTGTAACAAACATAACCGTGGCTTTTGGTGTAAGAAATTTCTATGATATATCGCTCGGTTTCAACTCCTTTTACAGGGTGCTTAAGCAAGGCGGCAAAGCAACTATACTTGAGTTTAGAATGCCTTCTAACAAAATATTTAAAGGATTGTACAAATTTTATTTTAAGAAAATACTTCCCGTTGTTGGCGGGATAATATCAGGTGATAGAGAAGCTTACAGTTATTTACCCCATTCCGTTGAAGAGTTTGATGAAAAAATTGTTCTTCCGGAACTTTTAAAGAAAACAGGGTTTAAAGAAATAAAAGTGCATCCGTTAACCTTAGGTATTGTGCAGGTAGTTATAGCAGTTAAGTAATCAGGGAATGTTATAATCAATTAAATGCTGTGTGACGGTTTTTGAAGAATCATCCAAGCTCACTTCGCTGTTTAATATAGTATTTACAACAATTGCGTTTCCCTCAATCTTTATAATTCCAATTTTATCTGCGACCCAGGAATAAGCAGTGAATTTTTGTGAAGGTTCTTCAGGATCCAACCTGAATTCTAAATCATATTTAATTTTTTGAGCTGTAATATTTAAATCCCCGCCAACTAAATGCAGCAGGATAATTTCTTCTTTAACATAATTCGCTGTAATTCTGTAAAGTGCGTATGTAATTCCGGGTTGCACAGCAATTGTAACTTTAAACACCTGCCAGAAACTTCCCTCGGCAAGCAGCAGCAGTAATGTTTGCATTTCAGATGTTACATTCACCCGGTTCCGTAAAGTATCAGGCAGTGCCGCTGCAAACCCGCTTGTATCGATAAAATAAAATACACCGATTTCGCTTTTTCTGAAGTTAGATATCCCCTCTACAATCTCAGTTCCCATTTTAACAGAATCTTTTTGGAACTTATAGGAAGTACCATTAATTAATGTATCACCATCATAAAAAACATAACGTAAACCCGTTTTTAAAATTCCAGTTGAATCATATTCAGTAGTGGCAAAGAGATAATTAGTACCGTCGCTGTTAGGGAAGTAATCAGGTACTTGCCCGGAAAGTGGTGCGGTGGGTTCATTACTTGTACAAGAGAATAGAAAGATTAAAACTGCAGCCGTTATAACTATATGTTTTAAGATTCTTAGCATAAATATTTAAATAGAGAGCAAATGCGTTTTTAATTGATCGAAAGCTTTGAAGCGATGACTGATGCTGTTTTTAATTTCAGGATCTAGTTCTGCCATAGTTTTGGAATAACCATCAGGAACAAACAATGGATCGTAGCCAAAGCCATTTATACCACGTGCTTTACTAATTATTTTTCCATTAACTTCTCCCGTAGCGGAATATGTTTCTTCTCCGGAATAATAAACAGCACTGCAAACAAATTTTGCCCTGTGAGGTTCTGGTATAATGCTTAGATTTTCTAAGAGCTTAACATTATTTGCTGCGTCATCAGAATCAATTCCTGCATACCGTGCAGAATAGATGCCTGGCTCTCCGTTAAGCTGTTCAACGACTAATCCTGAATCATCTGCAATTGTTGGAAGCTTATAGTTATTGAAAATTTCTATTGCCTTTATTTTTGCATTCTCTTCAAAACTTGTCCCGGTTTCTTCTATATCTCCTTCAAAATTAATATCATGAAGCGAAAGAATTGGAATATCCAATTCACCTAAAATTTTTCTTACTTCGGCAATTTTGCCTTTGTTACCGGACGCAAAAATAATTTTTTTCATCATACTCTTGAAAGTAATTTTTTAAGTTCCGATCTGCCTTCCTCAATAATTTTTTCCTGCTCATAGAGCAGCGATTCCTTATCTTTTACCAGCCATTTCCCATCAACCATAACAGATTCTACATTATTTGGATTTGCTGAATAAACGATATCAGAATAAATACTTTTTTCATCTTCTGAAACTGAATTATTATATGAATTAAGATTTAAAAGAACCAGATCAGCTTTTTTCCCAATCTCAATACTTCCAATTTCATTTTCAAGATGAAGTACTTTTGCACCTTCGATAGTTGCAAGACGGAAAACAGTATGGGCATCCATAACTTGCGGTCCGTGAATAGGTTTTTGGATTAATGCTGCATGGCGCATTTCAGTGAAAATGCTCATGTTATTGTTACAAGGTGCTCCATCAGCACCAAGAGAAACAGAAATTCCATTATTTAAATAATCCGGGATTGGAGCAATGCCTGAACCTAATTTAAGATTTGCCGATGGACAATGTGCAACTCTTGTTTGTCTCTGTTTAAGTATTGATTTTTCATTATCATTTAGATGAATACAGTGTGCAAGAATTGTATGATCATCAAGCACTCCAATCGAATCAAAATATTCAACATTCCCTTTGTTGAATCTTTTTCTCACTTCTTCAACTTCTGTTTTGTTTTCCGAAGCGTGAGTGTGATATAAGCTGCCGGGAAAATCTTTCATCATCTCTTTTGTTTCTTTCAGAAGTTCTTCACTGCAGGAAAGTACAAATCTAGGTGCAAAACCGTAAAATATTTTATTATTATTGGTGCGATGGTATTTCTTTGCAAGTTTATAAGTTTCATTTATCTCGTTTTTGGTTTCTCCTTGAAAAACCGGGTAGAGCTCATTTTCATCAATCAAGCATTTTCCGGAATAAGCCCGCATACCTGAATTTATAAGTTCTTCAAAAACAACTTCCTGGAAACGCAAAGTTCCCATATCAAGAATTGTTGTTGTTCCACCAAGTAAGAGTTCATTAATACCAAGCTTTGCAGATGCGCTTAGTGAATTTTCATTATGAGCATTTTCAAAAGGGAAAATCTTCTTCTGCAGCCAATCAAGTAATAGAAGATCATCAGCTAATCCACGAAAAAGTGTTTGGCAAAGATGAACATGAGTTTGAACAAAACCAGGGATTAAAGTAAGCTCCGGAAAGTTATACACTTCACCATCATAATCATTTAGATCGATTTTTTCTGTTGAAATAATAGATGAAATTTTGTTTCCTTCTATTTCAAGCGCTTGGTTGGATAGTATAGAGTTTTTATCGTCAACGGTAACTATTTGCTTTGGGATGATTAATTTTTTCTCAGCCATCTATATTATCCATATCATTATAAATTGAATCCATCACATCAAAAGCATAACGCAAATGTGGAATCACAATCGATCCCCCGACGATTAGTGCAACATTAAAAGTTTCATAAAGTTCCTCCCTTGTGGCACCTTCCTGGATTGAGCGATCGATATGATAAAAAATACAATCGTTACAACGCATAACCATTGATGCCGATAACCCCATAAGTTCTTTTGTTTTTGCTGTTAATGCACCGTTTACATAAGCTTTATTGTCGAGAGCAAAAAATTTATTAAAATCTCTAAATCCTGAATTAAGAATTTTATCATTCATATCCGTACGGTATTTACGCGTTTCGGATGTACTTTTTTTCATAATTCCTACCTTAGCATTTATAAGTTAAATTTATTTTTCTCCGGATCGTAAGATACTTCCAGTTCATTAACATCAAAATCATCTTCTTCATTTTCCCAATCATATTTTTTTGCTGGCGGATCAATTCTTCTGAAAATATATGCAGCAATCAATCCTGTAACGGCTCCAAACAAGTGCGATTCCCACGAAATTCCTTTCATTCCGGGAAGTACACCCCATACAAGCCCCCCGTACAAAAATGTTATGATTAAAGCTAAAGCGATTGACTTATTGTCTTTTCGAAATATACCACTAAAGAACAAAAAACTCACGAATCCGTATATCAATCCACTTGCACCTATGTGGTAAACCTGCCGGGCAAGTAACCATACTAACAATCCTGTTAAAATATAAACGAAAATGAAGAGAAAGAAGGAAGCTTTGGGATAAAAGAAAAAAATGATCCAGCCTAAAACAATGAGTGGAAAAGTATTTGAAATTAAGTGAGAAAAATCACCATGAATTAGCGGTGCAGTAACTATTCCAAGCAATCCAAGACCATCCCTTGGTAAAATACCCATTCCGCTTAATTTTAGATCGAATAGATAAGAAGATAAGTGTATGATCCAAAGAATAGCAGGAAATATTAGCGGAACCGCAATACTTTTTAAGATGTTTTTCTTCTCCACTAAATTTTTACCTGATTTTGTTATTATTTTGTGATAAATTTCTCATAAAAGTATCATACTTTTCTATCTGAATTTCTATATTTATTTACTTACCAAATATAAATGATATGAGCCGGAATAATCTAAATAAAACACAGATACTGATTTTTGCACTTTTCATCTCTTTTGCATTACCACTTCAACAAGCAGTTGCTGGTGCTTGGCCGCAAAAGAAAGGTACAGGTTATTACAAACTTGATTTCAGATATATGGGCAGCGATAAAACTTATAGTTCGGATGGTATAAAAGTCCCCATTCCTAAATTAACTGATATGACGATAGGGATGTTTGGTTCATATGGAATTACAGATAAGCTAACCGGGTTTATTGGATTTGCTGCATTTAAATCTGTTAAACTCGATACCGTTCCTTCTGCAGTTAATTTTGATAATGAAGTTTCAGGTTTTGGGGATATAAACGCCGGATTAAAATACGGACTTGGTAAAATTGGCAATACATATTTCAGTGTAAAATTTATATTAGGATTGCCAACGGGCAAATCAGATATTGATAGCAGTTTATGGCTTGGAAGCGGAGATTTTAACCAGGCACTTGGTTTTGAGGTAGGTCATTCATTCTACCCGGCAGCTTTTTATATAAATGGCGGACTTAGTTATAATAACCGCAATGAAGGTTTTTCCGATGAATTTGTTTATTCGATTGAAGGTGGTTATAAAATTATTAAAGACCTGAGCCTGATATTGAGATTCCACGGACAAGTTTCTATGAAAAATGGTGATTCAAATGTAAAAGGCGGATTGTACACTTACGAAAACAACCAGCAATTTATTGCTTACAGTGCAGAACTGGTTTACAAGTTTGCAAAAAACTTTGGAGTGAAAGGTTATTACGAAAGCGGCGGAAAGGGTAAAAATATAATATCAACTCCCGTAATAAGTGCAGGAATCTTTTTTACACATTAAAAGGGTGAGTTTAGGTTATATTAGATTTTATTTTTTATAATCAATAATGCTCTGCTGTATCCGGCTTATTAAGCTGTGAGGTGCGATTCTACCACAGTGTCCATTTCCAAATGTATCGGGTATGCATAAACGAAAACACCATGCGGATCTATTATGTGTAAGCGGGCATCCTAAGTAGGTGTATTCTTTAAGTCCCTCACTGGTTTTTATTTTCTTTTTAATTAATGTCATTTAGATTCTTTATTTACCATTCTAAATCTACATTCAAATTTATCCAAGCTATTGATAAATATCAATTATTGGATATTTTTGTTAATATTTAAATACCGAAAAAAAAACAGCTCACTCTCCAGGATCAAAATTTATATTTTTCTCACTGAACCAAAGATTAGAACTGGGTGTTTTAAAGATTTCTGAAACTAAATTGTATTACCACATTAAGGACAAAGAGTGGAATGTAAATTTTAGAGTTAATAGAGGTTATTTTTATGACCATATTCCTACTTCATCAACATGGTCTTCTTAGCTTCAATAAAATTTAACTTTAATGTGCCGGCTTTTTGAAAATCCTTTTATCTTCATTTTGCATCCTTCTCATCAGGATCGAATATTTTCAATACAACTCTATGATGTTCTTTACCCCCAACTGCAATTAATAAAGCTCTCATCGCATTAACAGTATTTCCCTGCTTCCCAATCACTTTGCCAATATCGGTTTTATCTACTTTTAATGTAAGTTCTATTGTATTTTCATCAGGAGTGGTTTCTTCAACAATTACTTTGTCAGGATGATCGACAAGTTGTTTAGCAATATATTCTATGAATTCTTTCATTAGAGTGCTCACTACTTATTTCGGAATAAATCACTTCTTGAATTATAGAAATAAGATTAAACGAAAGCAACTAATGGTTAACAATCGGCAAGTAATAAAAAAGCCCCGAAGTAATCGGGGCTTCTAATAAATCTTTTATAAATATGTGTTTTTAATCGTTCAACTCTTTTACAGCAAACGGATAAAACTCTTTAGCAATTACTCTTTGGCTGGCTTCATCAAAAACAGCACAAAGTTTATATTCAACTTCGTAACTAACTTTATCAACTGATTCTACAGTAGCATCCTTACTACCAACTGTTTTGGTAACATATTTAATTTTCTTTTCGATGAACTTCCCTTTTGTCTGCGGATCTTTCATTTTAGGATTCTTTAGTTTCAAGCTATCAATAGGCACTTTCGTTTTTCTACCCGTATCATAATTTTCTTGTTTACCTTTACTCGGGTCTATATAGAGTGAGCCCGTTGCGGCATCATATTCTTCTTTCGAAACCTTCTTATCACCTAAATAATAAACCGGAACTTTTTTAGTTATGGTTTGTCCTGCTTTGTAATTATCATACAAAACATAATAGTCTTCGGTTTTTTCCTCATCATAAACCCATGTAACATACAGCTCCTCTTTACTGGTTTTAACTTCTTGCGGAGCCATCCAACGATTATCTTCATTTTTTGTATCAACGGTATCAACATTAATTGCTCTTAATGGATCTTCAGGAAGGTCTTCTATAGCAACTAATTCATTTGCTCCCCTAATGATTGATGTTGGTTTTCCTAAAATCCCCTCTACCTCATCATAGGTCATCCCAACAGTAACTTCTAAAGGTTCCAGCTCTTGCTCTTTCTCCTTCTCGCCGCAAGCAAAAATTAGCAATGCGATTGTAATTATGAATATTGAATGGATTAATTTCATGACTAACACAGCCTCCTTTTATGTTTAAGAATTCTACTTTTAAACTATAATTAAATTTAATCTTAATTTTTTCAATAGCAAACTTACTTAAAAAAATTTATTTAACCGGGTCGAATATAGGACTTTCCAATTTTGGATACTTTGCTTTTTGATAAGGAATTTCCCCCTGATCTTTTAATTTTAAACGATACAGCGCATAATTGTAATCATTTTCCTGATATTCTTTAATCAGTTCATATTCATAATCATTAAGTACGTTTTCACAAAACGATTTTTGTAATGAATCAGCTGCATTGCACCAATAATTCCAATGTAAATAAACACCATCCTTATATTGATGAAACAATATTTGATTTACATAGCTTTTTTCATCTGTTGCAAGAGAAATTTGCGCTGCATTTTTACCCCACAGATGAAACATATTAGGATTGTGAGTTAATACAATTGAGTTTTCAGGCAAAAGTCCCGCAAACTCTTTTGCATAACAGATGATCGGCTCTTGCACCCCAGGCTTCCTGTGTTTCTGCACGAACTTGTGGTAGGAATTTTAGAAACGACATTATTATAATAATTGCAAATATCGGGTTAAGATATGATTTTAATGATAAATTATTTTTCAAAAATTCCTGTAACTGATAGACTCCCAAACCTGCCAGGATAACTAACGGAACGTAGGATACTAAGGAATATCTGACATCAGCTCCGTAACTATAACTTCCTGCATAGAAGAATAAGAAAATACCCCAAAAACATAGGAACCAAATAACTAATAATAACTTTTCTTTACTAAATGATTTTGCAAAAAAGCTAGTCAGAAATAAAAGTGTGAACAAAATCGGGAACTTTATATTATCAATATAAAACAACGAGTTAATTGTGAAATTATGTGTGAAGTATTCAAAACTGAATTTTGCAGCGGTAGTTCCCCAGCTATCACCGCTGGTTACAAATAGGTGAATTATATATCCAAAAGAAAGAGCTAAAAATAGTAATCCAGCATTATAAATTCTAATACTTTTGAATTCAGATGGTTTGTAGATGATTATGCTTAGCAAAGCTACAAGAATTAATAAAATTGATTCCTGCCTGAATTGTATTGCAAAACTTGCCATTACAACAACTAGAAATAATGACCTGTTAGATTTTTCCTTTAAAAATATTATTAAAGATAATATGAACATTGCACCAAATAGTGCAGTTGAAGGTTCCGCCGCCGTAGTGTTAAACCATAACAAGTTTTGTGGTATCAGGGCATACATTAAAGCAGAGAAAATTCCTATTGTATAGTTCTTAAAAAGAAGAAATGCAATAAGAAAAACTATGATAATAGATATAGCCAGAAGTAAATTATTAAAAATGAATGATGCAGTTTCGCTAACACCGAATATTCTATAAACTATGCTAAGCAAGTAAGGATATGCATAAGGCTGTTTATTATATAAACCATTCTGGCAATTATAAACCCCATAAACAGTACTGCCATCAATGCATAACTGGGCTTTCTGAAGAGATGCCAAATTTTGACCAATATTTTCATAAATATCTTCATCGTAATAAATTCTATGTGTTTGAGGTGCAACAAAGCTTGTTATTAAAACTCCAATAATTGTAATACCGAGTAGAAGATATATGATTTTGCGGGGAATAGTAAGAATAAGATTTTTTAAAAATGGAAATATTAAGATGAATCCAACTATGATCAGGAAGAAATTTATTTCTAAGAAATAAAATTGTGAATCAATTAATATTCTTTTTATCTCAGAAGGATTGAATAAAAAAAAACACAAAACTATTAATAATAAGTAAACCACATAACCAGCAGCAAGCATCAGCTAAGAAGAGTTTAGATTTTGAGTTACTTTTTATCATTATAATAATTTATTAAATTAATATTTTATCTATATGAATCCGGCTAACATTAATAGTTTACTGAGTTACAATAAAATCACCTATTACCAGATATTTTATACCAGTTGAAATAAAAGTTTTAATTGCATCTTTAGGAGAACAAACAAGAGGTTCTCCGTGAATATTAAAACTAGTATTTAATAAAACTCCCTTGCCCGTTAAGGATTTAATCTCTTTTAACAACTTTGCATACTTAGAATTATTATTTTTGCCAAGAATCTGCGGGCGGCACGATCCGTCAATATTTATTACTGCAATCAACTCCTGCCTGAATTCTTCACGAACTTCATATGCCATTGTCATAAAATAATTTGGTTTGCCGTTAAAATCTTCCAATAAAACCGGTGCATCTTCCTCTAATAAGCTTGGACAAAACGGTTGATACCAAACTCGTTTTTTTAACTTAAGATTTAACTCGTCTTTTATATTCGGTTTATTCGGTAAGGCTAAAATACTCCTGGAACCGAGAGCACGAGGCCCATATTCCATCCTATCCTGAAACCAGAGAATAATATTTCCTTGTGCGATAAGTTCAGCAGTTTCTTTTTCAAGATTAAGAGGGGTCTTATAATTTAAATTTGCCTGCTTCAACTCTTTTTCAATTTCCTCGTTAGAGTATTCCAATCCAAAAGCAATTGAATCAAATTTATAATTAGTAACTTTATTTAGTTGATAATTAAGATACATTGCTGCTCCCAGTGCTAACCCGCCGTCTCCCATATGCGGGAAGACAAAACACTCCTCACATTCCGGTAAGTTTCTTATCTTCATATTCACTTTAACATTTGATGCCACTCCACCCGAAAGAGCAATTTTATTGATACCTGTTTCTTTAATTATATTCTGTATCAATTTTATAATATAATGTTCCAACGTTTTCTGAGCCATGTTAGCAAACTGTTCGGAGGGATATTTCCATAAGATCTTTTTTAGTTCCTTGTACATTTTTAAGCTGTTATATTTTGCTTTGATATTTAATCCTTCAACAGCGAAAAAATTTAGCATCGGATTTTCTTTATCAGAAATGGGATATGCATAATCTGCCAGAGCCATAACTTTGCCTTCATCTTCAAGCTCACGCATATTCATTAAATTTGTAACATGCTCAAAAAATATCCCAAAGGAATCCTTTGCTGAAATTGTTGAGATGTTTTTAAGTTTTTTATCTTTGAAAATGTTAACAGTACCCGAAACACCATCACCGAGACCATCGAGGGTAATTACCAGACTTTCATCAAACCCGCTGCAGAAAGCTGCTGCTGCAACATGACTGATATGATGATCAACAACACTGAGACGGTAATTATTAAATCCAATTTTATTCAATTCCTTTTGGATTATTTTTTTACTGACAGATGTTGTTATCCAATTCGGTTTTAATTCAGTAAGCTTATATTTGAATTTTTTCTTCTGAAAATTCAAAAAAGTTAAGTCTTTTTTTCTTCTGCGTATTAAATAATATTCATCTTTAGTTGAGGGAGCAATCCGCGCAAGTGTTTTTGCAGGATCAGAGGTTGAAATTGCAATTTCAGAAATATCTGAGTGTTTTATTTTTAAATAGTCTAAGCAGGCTTGAATTGATTTATATGGAAATTTTATTTCTAATTTTCTTCTTGTTAATCTTTCTTCATTAATGGCAACTAAAATTTCATTCTCTTTTATAATTGCTGCCCCCGAATCATGACCATCCCAAATTCCCAGAATATACATCTACTCTCCTCTTCTAGCCCTGGTAAAGAATAAATATTTAACAAAAGAATAAACATAACGGAAGGAAACTCTTCTTAGATTAATGTTCGATTCTCCAAAGAGTCTTCTTCCTTCGTGTGAAGGAACTTCAGCCATGCGATAACCCAGTTTCAGAGTTTTGATAATCATTTCCTGTTCGATGGTAGTAATCCTTTCCTTCAAATCCAATTTTCTAAGTACTTCTGTTCGAATTGCACGAAAACCATTCTGGCTTTCACTCAACTTGATTTTAAACTTCCAGTTTATGCAAGCAGTAATAAAAGAGCTTCCCATCAACCTAAAAGTTTCATCAAAAGTGCCATGCAGTTCATCTGAACCACCAAGAAGTCTTGAAGCAGAAACATGATCTGCTTTACCTTCAAGAATTGGTTCAACTAATTTGGGAATATCTTCAGCTATATGAGATCCATCAGCATCAATAAAAACAGTGATTTGGTTTTTTATGTGTTCAATTGATCTACAAATTGCATTTCCTTTACCGATTGGAGGGATATTTATTACTCTTGCTCCTGCAGATTTTGCCAATTCAGCAGTTTTATCTACTGAATTACCATCAACAACAAGTACATCATCTGAATATTTTAGTACAGATTTGACTATGTCCGCTATTGTGTCCTCCTCATTTTTAGCAGGTATTACTATAGATATTAGCATTTGGAGGTATTATCATTAATATTCATTTCAATAATTAGAAAAAAGTTGTGACTTATAAAAAAATTTTTGTGAAATTCTCATCAATAAAATTGAATTCAAAAATAATTATTATTTATTGGCTTAGCAAACTTTAAGTTATATTCAATTACTTGAACCTAGAATAAACTTCCTAATATACTTTGATAAGCTTCACATGGAGTCCAGCAGTTAGGGCAACTCTTTTTGTTTATTTGTTCACGGAGTTCTTTTACAATTTTTTCTTTTAATAATTTACTCAAGTTAAATTCAAAATCTCGAATATTTCCAATTTTTTTATCCCAAATACTGCAAGGAAAAACGTTACCATATGGATCAAGAAAAACTGATGAAGCTAATGACTTACAATCTATCGGGGTTTCGCCCGTCATAATGTATTTTTTTGCATAGTTAAGGTATTTATTCTCAAGATTATTAATTGGATTAAATATTTTCTTCTTTCTTAATCGAAATGCTTCCACCTCTTCAATGAACTTTTCTTTATCACTATTTACTCCAATATCAAAATCGTCATTGTTGTAGTAGTGACCTGATGTATGTGCAATATTCATATGAAAATCTTCATACTTTACTTGCGGGAATTCTTTTTGAACAGCTAAAACTGTTTCGTGAAATTTACCCAAGTTTAGTTTTGATAAAGTAAAACCAAAGAATATTTTAAAGTTATTATTTTCGAACTCTCTCAACTCACTATAAGCTTCCATTGCGGATGTCCAGTTATCTTCAACACCGCGAACATGATCATGAAGTTCCGGAGGACCGTCGATGCTTAGAGTAATAGTAAATTTCTTTGGTTTAGGTCTTAACTTTAGTATTTCCTTAATTCTATCAACTGTTAATTCAGTAATGATGCTGTTTGTAGGAATATGCAGATGGTATAAATTCTTACAAGTTTGTAAAATTATATCTATGATCTGTACAATATCTTTCCTTAGAAATACCTCCCCGCCTGTAACATCAATCCAGGAAAACTTATTGGAGTACTCAAAAAAATTCTTTATCTCATCAACATTTAGCTCATTTGTACTTTTGATCTTCCATATATCGCAACTAAGACATTTAGAGTTACATTTATATGTTAAGCAAAAGTTAAGTTTATAAGGAAATTTCACATCTTTAAAGTTTGATACCAATATTTGCTTAGTAAGAATTAATTCATCTTTCATCTACATCTTTCGGAATATATTGATTTTTTGTTAAATTCATAAATAGGATAATTCACTCTGTATTTTAACCATAATATAAATACTTTACAAAAACTATTGAAAATATGTAATTAATCGTTTGCATATTAATTTACTTTTCAATATCTATCATCTGGCTATAATTTAGAAATTGGGTTGTACTGATTGTTGGTTTGGCGTTAATAATTGCTGTCGCATTTCGATACAAAAAAAATCCATATTTTGCTGGACAATTAAGTTAGAACATAGTATATTTTACAGCGTGTTTAATCATAAAGCTGAAAATCATTAGAGCGAAGTATTAATTAGATTAAGAGTCAATAGTTTTTAATTTAATCAATTCATTTCTCAATAAGAAGAGGAGATAGAATATGAAGAAGATAGGTTACTTTTTAGTTGTTGCCCTCCTTGCAATAGGCATCTATAATTGTAGCGAGGATTCTCCCTGTTGCAACCACTGTGGCAACAGAGCAACAACAGTAGCAACAACAGTACCCGTAAATGCTACAATAACCGGTGTAGGTTCTTTACCACCTGGAGTTGCCGGAAGTATAGGAAATACACGTGTTGCTCTTTATATAAGTCAGTGATGATTGGGCTGCGATGACAACTTTTAACGTTTGTTGCCTGCGATGGCGGTGGCACTTATACATTGAATGATATAGTACCAGGAACTTATTATATGGATGCGTGGAAGGATAATGACAATAACTTTAGCTGGGGCTCATCAGGAGATTATATTTGGAGGAATGGAAGTGGAGCGTGTCCTAACCATTACCCTTGCTCCGTTACAATTTACTGCAGGGTCAAAATTAAAGATTTTGCAAGTATTTCTTGTTCCCTAATTACTCATAATAGATATTTTAGTTGACTAATCCTCTCAGTTCTTTGAGAGGATTAGTTGTTTTAAACAATCCCCACAGTTTTAGTTTTACTTATACACAAAACATTTCACTTTTACAGCAATTTCATTTTGCGATTATTCCACAAACATTGGAGGAATTTCCTTGAAACCTAGCTGCCTATAGAATGCGAGCCTATTCCAAAATGTATGTTCCTCGAATATTTTCCCGTTCTTTACTCTGTACATGGCAAATCCTGAAATATCAATGCTGTTTGCCTGTAGTGGGCATTTTACCAAGTGGACCTGTATTTGTTCCCTTTTGTGTCCAGAAAGAATAAATAATATCATCTTTAACAAAAAATGAATCTATTGTAAGTGCAAAATCCGGAAATGAGCGTGAGTTGGATTTAATATTATACATAAGAACATCAATTCCCCTTGCCCCCATAGGGAAAATGGGAGAATAAATAACATAGGAAGAATCTAAGATCTCGTTTGCGATTTCTGAATTTGCATCATTGTACATCACTTCCACTTTATCACAAAGTAATTTGGCTTCTTTCTCGGTTATAATATTTTCTTGTGATTGGCAGCTTAGCCCCAAGATAATTACCGTAAAAATGATTACAGCTCTTTTTATATGCTTCATTAATTCCTCCTTTATATATTGGATTGAATATTTTATTTTCAAATTATTTTAAAAATACCATCTTTTTAGTCTCAAAAAAATCGCCAGATTTAAGTCTGTAAAAGTATACTCCACTTGTAAGTCCATTCGCATTGAATTCAACTTCATACGTTCCCGCTGGTTTCTCTTCATTAACTAACGTTGCCACTTCATTACCTAACACATCATAAACTTTTAAGAGAACGGATTGCGGGCTGCTTACAGTATACTTTAAACTAGTACTTGGATTAAAAGGATTAGGATAGTTTTGTTCGAGCTGGAAGCTTGAGGTTATAGTTTGATTTTCATTACCTCCAGCATTGGTAACCAAATCCAGGTCAATCTTATACATTGATCTTCCGTAAGTTCCAGCAACAAGTTCGTGCGTTGTTGGATGGATTTCGATATCCCCTATCGGAAGAATCGGAAGACCTTCTCCTAAAACTTCCCAACTTTGCCCAGCGTTAAAACTTACATACATTCCAACATCATTCCCCAAGTATAAAGTTGTTGAAGCAATATTATCAACTACAAATGCGTCTATCGGTGCATCGGGAAGATTGTTACTTATATCAGTCCAGCTCGCACCCATATCTGTACTTCTAAAAATGTGCGGCTGCGGATCTTTCCATTTCAATCCACTAAAGGTTACATAAACAATATTTTCATTTTTTGGATCTGCAACAACACGGGTAACCCAGCGGATTGGTAATCCATCAGAAATCTCATTCCAGGTTGTTCCGTTATCCGGCGAAACCCAAACGTGGCTGTCATCTGTTCCCACATAAATTACATTAGAGTTTAATGGAGCGACATCGATTGTTGTAATAGTACCAAGCCTTCTTCCAGGAACCCAATCAGTTAAACTTGGACTTATTGAATTCCAGTTACTTGCTCCATCCGTTGTTCTGTATAAATGGTTGGTTCCATAGTAAAGAGTATTATTATTGTTTGGATCCATAACCACAGGAGTATCCCAGTTCGTTGGTTCGCTTCCGTTTATGCCGTTTGTTGTGCTAAAGAAATTGCTCCCACCATCAGTCGATTTTCCAAGACCCCCAAACTGAGATTCTGCATAAATAATATTTGAGTTTGTATAATCGACTATTACATAAAAACCATCCCCTCCATAAATATGCTGCCAGTTATTAATTCCTCCATCAGGAGTTCTGTTGGTACCGTTATCCTGTGTACCACCGTAAAGTTTTTCAGGATTGTTTGCATCCAGACCAATTTCATAAAACTGTGTTGCGGGAATTTGTGCATGAGATCCCCAGTTAACTCCACTGGTTGTTGAAATGTTAATCCCTCCGTCATTACCGTCAATCAGCAAATCCGGATTTGTTGGATGAAACGCTAATGCATGATGATCAACGTGAGTTGAGTAGCTCACCGACCAGCTTGAACCGGAATTTGATGATCTCATAAAAGCAACATCAAGCACATAAACAATATCAGGATTGGCAGGATTAACCCTCACCTGACCGAAATACCAGCTAAATCCACCTGTACCATTATTCAGTTCATTATCCTGGTCTTACATTATCGAGCTATTCCCGAAATCAGTTGTCTTGTACAAACCTGAAATAAGTGAACCATCATTATAAAGAGCGTAAACGATATCCGGATTCGATTCACTTAATGCTAACCCAATCCTGCCAATGGTCTCAGAACTTGGATTAGGCAAGCCTGTGGATGGAGCTAAAAGCTGCCATGTTGTACCCCCGTCATTCGTTCTGTAAATACCACCTGAAGGACCAAAAAGATGTGAACTGTTTGGTCTTCGAACTCTTTCCCACATTGCAGCCATCATCCTATCAGGATTATTAGGATCCATCACAATATCAATTGCTCCGGTTGAATCGGAAACAAATAGTGATTGATTCCATGTAGCTCCTGCATCAATTGATTTATAAATACCTCTCTCCGGGTTAGGCGCAAAATAGGAACCAACAGCAGCCATATAAACAATGTTTGTATTGGTTGGGTGAATTAAAATTCTGCCAATTGAGGTTGTTCCTTCCATTCCTAAAAAGTTCCAAGTTAAGCCGGCGTTTGTAGATTTAAATACTCCGCCGCCGGGAAAGTTATTATGCCCGCCGTTTGCTTCACCTGTTCCAACATAAACTATGTCCGGATTTATAGGGTCAACAGCAATATCTCCAATTGTAAGTATAGCAAGTGAATCAAATATTGGTAACCAGCTTCCACCCGTATCGGTAGATTTAAAAACTCCGCCGGTTGAAAATCCTGCATAAATAATGTTCGGGTTAATAGGATTAAATTCTATATCAACTACTCTACCTCCTACGTTTATTGGCCCTGCAAATTCCCATTGTGCAGCAGTTTTTCCTTTTGCCAATCTTGTATTCCTTGTTTCACGAGCAAGTTGATGCGCTTCTTCTAATGCATCGATGTATGCACGAGTGTCTGCATCCATATAAGGAAAGGTTTTCTTAAGATGAGCCCATTCGTATGGATATAAATCGGGACCCGGTTTTTCTATTGAATTATTTTCTGCTGAGAAATAATTGGTTGCAATCAAAGTATCTTCTGAGAAAAAAACAAAAGAAGATAAAATGGAAGTGGTAAATAACAGTGTAAGAATGGTTTTCATTTTGTATGTATTTTTTTATTTCTAAATAACATATAAAAGATTATTAAAAATCTGCACTAACACAATGATTTTCGTGGTACCAATATCCCAATTAATTTCTTTAGAGGGCAATTACGTTATTTGCTCTTAATTTTTATCATTCAATACTTGAATCTTTCAAACATTTTTGTAGATTGGGGATACAACCACAAGGAGGAAAGGCTATGAAAGATAATTATTTATGCCCGCATTGCAGGGGTCATCTTAATACCGGTGATTATATAATTTTTTCTTCAAGAACTTCCAAAGGAGGATTGGGATTAATTCTTCTACATCCTGCACTAGGAGAATATTCCGTTACGGCACATCCACAATTTGAATATGAAATGGGTGAAAAACTTCAGTTTTACTGTCCTCTTTGTCATAAAGAATTAGCATCCGATTTACACGAAAATCTTGCTAAAATACTTTTGATTGATGAAAGTGGCAGTGAATTTCATATTCATTTTTCTAAAGTTGCCGGCGAGAAAAGCACCTTTAAAATTATTGGTGATAATGTAGAAGTTTTTGGAGAACATTCAGATAATTACCTGGATTTACTTGGAATGAGGTAGTTTACTATCTAATCGAAATCAGAATTCGCTTATTCCTGGCGGAAGAAATTCGAATCAGGGAATTTGTTCTGATCCCAGGTTTTCAGTTCTCAAAATCTTCCAGGCATCTCCCGATTTTTTCATATGATGAATTCCTTCGGCTCTCATATTAGCAAAGCCGGTACCCTGCAGCGCCCGCGTAGTTTGGATATAATGAACTTTAGCTTCATCTCCACTAATTTCAATTACCTCCACTTCTTCAAGAACATATTCCAAATCATAATTGCTAAAAATAAATTCCATTCCCTTCATGGTAGATCTTCGCTGCAGACTATCTAGGTAAAGAGTTGCCAGAACGCGTTCTATATCTTCAGCTTTTGTGGCATCAATGTTTTCGTAAATTACTGCAAGTATCTCTTCAGCAGTTTTTTCATCAATATTATCCTGCTTTTTAATTACAGTTTCTCTTCGCGGTGCTTTATTCTCTAATTCATTGTTTGTTACTGTTGGCGCATCTGTTTTATGGGTTATATCCCTCTCTTTCTTTTCACAACCTAGTAAGATGAATAAGAGAAATTGAAATTATAATAATTATTTTGTTCAAGTTTTTCATAGTTGCTGTTTCTAGTTAAATCCTATTTTACTGATAATATTTTTTCTAATTGTTCCTCGTTTACTTTTAACAAACCGGTTGGTAGCAATCTTGGTGTTAAAGTTTTCCAGTTTTCATTTTTATTAAAGACTTCCTTGAAAATAGGAAGTGCATTTTCCAGATCACCATTATTAACAAGTGTAACTGCGTGCCAGTATTTCATTTCTTCATTATCCGGAAACATTTCTTCGGCTGCCATATATTCTTTCATTGCCAATTCCATATCACCATGCTCAACTGCAAGATCACCATTGTTCATATGTTCATAAGCACGGTGTACTTTTAACAATCGTTTCAATTCTTCAATCGGTTCAGGATTATCATCAACTCTTATATCTATTAGTCTGATCTTCCCAAAGATTGCCGGTTGCTTCACCTCGAACAATTAATAAGCAAGCAGATTGTTTTCCTCTTATATCACCTCCTGCATTCTCTCCTGCTTCAAGCGTGACAACCATTCTTTCTGCAAGCGGTCCGGTTGAATTTTCGAATGCTTCAGACATTGCAGACCATACTTTATCGTTAAGCATAAGGTTTGCCTGAACCGAGTAATTTTCACCAACTATATGACCTGCACCATATATACAGTTCTTACCTGTGTAAGCTTTTACATTTCCATTTACATCCAATATCGCTAGCTGCCGTACGTCTCTTCCTTCATCCTCATCAATTAATTTATCTAAAACTTGATCTGCGTTCATACCCTGTTTCATCAGCACAATTCCATCAGGACCAAATGCTGGATTAACAAAAGATTGTGTAGCAACTACTCCTACACCTGCTTCTCCCCACGCTACAATAGTACCAACAGAAAACCAGTGCGATTGAACTGCAACACCCATTTCTCCGGTAACCGGATCTCTTGCAACAATAGAATATGTATGCGCAAACGGATTTTCAGAATAGAATAGTTGGGCAAAAGTTATTTCTGAAAGTAATATAACAGCTAATACAAAGAGGGTTACAATATTTTGTTTCATGTCACTCACTTTTCTTATTAAATGGAATGTTAAGATAACCAACAATTAAATTTTCTCAAATATCAATTGCGCGGTACAACTCTAATGCTTGTTATTAGCTGAATATAAAATTATTTTTGAACATAAATGAAAGCTGTAATGGAAAGAAAAATAAATTTTATTTGCAACCGGGAAGAAATATCTACTTCTCTCCATCCCGGTATCACACTACTGGACTTTTTACGAGAAAACCTCTTATTAACAGGAACAAAAGAGGGCTGCCGCGAAGGTGATTGCGGTGCATGCACAGTACTTGTAGGAAGTTTAACAAATAAAGGAGTTGAATATAGATCGGTTAACTCTTGCCTCTGCCAATTAGTGATGTTAACGGAAAACACGTTGTAACTATTGAAGGATTAAATCAAGATATACTTTCCCCGGTTCAATCATCATTTGTTGAGGAAGGTGCAAGCCAGTGCGGATTCTGTACTCCCGGGTTTATTATATCGCTAACTGGTTATTTAATATCACAGAAAAAGTATGATGTAAATGATGCTGTTTATTCTATGGATGGAAATATTTGCCGCTGTACAGGTCATAGTTCAATTATTCGTGCAGCACAAATTTCGCTTGAAAAAATTCAATCACAAATAGCTTCCTCAAAAAATCATTTAAGAAATTTGATAGCAGCAGATGTTTTACCTGATTATTTTAATAAGATTAAACCGAGGTTAGAGAAATTACAAAAGAGTATAAAAGTAAGTAGGAGGATAAACGAAAGACGCTAAACATTTAATTTCCGGTGGCACTGATCTTTACGTTCAGAAGTGGGAAGAAATATATGAAACAAAAGTTAATTTTCTCTCAGCAGGTAATTGTTCCATCATCAATAAAAGAAAAAGATGGAAAATGTATTATTGGCGCAGGCGCTTCAGTAAGTGATCTTATCGAATCTCCACTAATTAATAATCACTTCCCTGAGATGAAAAAGCATTTAATACTGTTCGGTTCACTACCGATAAGAAACAGCGCAACTGTTGGCGGAAATATTGTTAATGCTTCACCAATTGGTGATATGACAAGTATCTTACTTGCGTTGAATGCTGAACTTCGTATAAAAAACGGAAAAAATTTTCGCCGGGTGGAATTAAAAAAATTTTACAAAGGATATAAGAAATTAGACTAAAGAATTATGAATTTTTATACGAAATCAGATTTAAATTACCAAGCAGGAAATTTTATTTTAATTTTGAAAAAGTATCAAAACGAACCCACCTTGATATTGCAAGTGTAAATTCAGCAATCTACGTTGAAACCAACTCAAACATTATTGAAAAATTCACTTATCTGCAGGCGGCGTTTCACCAATTCCACTTTACTTAAAAGAGGTTTGTAAATTCCTTAAAGGTAAAGAGATTGATGCAGTTACAATTTCCGATGCCTGCAAATTGCAGAATCAGAAATTTCTCCCATAAGTGATGTAAGAGGTCATGCGGAATATAAAACTCTATTACTGAGACAGCTAATCTTTACTCACTTCATTAAATTATTCCCAAACAGAATTAATATTGGGATGATATGAAGAATATTGATATCATAAAACACGTAAAAGGTGAGTCACAATTTATTGATGACATAATTATTCCTGAAAATATATTATATGCTTCTGTGTTTATTCAAAGATTGCACACGGAAAAATATTAAAATTAGATACAAACAATGCAAAACAAGTTCAGGGTGTTAAAGGCTGTACTAACTGCAAAGGATATTCCCGGTATAAATCAGGTTGGCGGAATAATTGAAGATGAAGAACTGCTTGTTTCCGGAAAAGTAGAATTTATTGGGGAACCAATAGGAATTGTTGTTGCTGAGAAAAAAAGCATTGCCAAAAAAGCAGTTAATAAAATCAAGGTTGATTACGAAAAACTACCTGCTATTATTGATCCTCGTGAAGCATTTAAAAAAGGTCAGTTGATTATGCCTCCACGTACATTTTCACTTGGTGATGTAGAAAACCTGGAATAAATGTGATGTTATTGTAGAAGGTAAAGTTGAAAGTGGTGGGCAGGAACATCTTTATCTGGAAACTCAGGGATCGATTGCAATTCCTGAAGAAGGCGGAAATTAAAATTATATCTTCAACACAAAGTCCCACTGCAGTTCAAAAGACTGCTGCCAGAGTTCTTGGTGTTGAAATGAATAATATTGAAGTCGATGTTTTAAGATTGGGCGGTGCGATTTGGCGGTAAAGAAGATCAGGCAACACACTGGGCTGTAATGTCTGCACTTGGTGCATACAAATTAGATAAACCTGTAAAACTTGTACTCAATCGGATGGACGATATAAGAATGACAGGTAAGCGGCATCCATATTCATCAGACTATAAAATTGGTTTAACAATCCGAGGAAAAATATTAGCATTTGAAGCAACCTATTATCAGAATGCAGGTGCATTTGCTGATCTTTCTCCTGCAATACTTGACAGAACTTTATTTCATGCTACCAATAGTTATTATATTCCAAATGTAAGAGCGACCGGGATTAGCTGTAAAACTAACTTGCCTCCAAACACTGCGTTCAGAGGGTTTGGTGGTCCGCAGGGAAAATTTGTTATTGAAGCAGCGATATATAAAGCTGCGGAAAAAATGGGAATTGATGCTACTGAAATTCAGCAAAAAAATTTACTTAAAAATGGAGATACATTTTATTATGGTCAACTGCTAGAAAATAATCATGCAGAAAGATGCTGGATAAAAGCTGACAAAAATATGATTTTAAAAAAATAAAACGAAGTGTAGAAAATTTTAATAGAAAAAATTATCAGTTGAAAAAAGGCATTGCACTTATGCCGATTTGTTTTGGTATATCCTTCACCAACACACTTCTGAATCAGGCAAGTGCATTAGTTCATGTTTATACAGATGGCAGCATTGGAGTTAAGTACTGCAGCTGTTGAAATGGGACAAGGTGTAAATGAGAAAATAAAATAGCTGTTGCAAAAACATTCTCTGTTTCACACGATAGAATCAGAATTGAAACAACAAACACTACCCGAGTAGCAAATACATCGGCAACTGCAGCAAGCAGCGGTGCTGATCTTAACGGTAATGCAGCAATCCATGCCTGCAGAAATATTTTTGAAAGGTTATTAAAAGTTGCTGCAGAAGAACTGAAAGTTTCCATCACACAGGAATTAGAATTAAGAGATGAAATAATTTTACACAAAGGAGTAAAAACACAATTAGTTTGGAATGAATTAATCAAATTGACCTATCAAAAAAGAATAAGTCTTTCTTCCCAGGCATACTATGCAACACCAGAATATCTACTTTGATAAAGAAACAAATACAGGCAGACCATTTGCGTATCATGTTTATGGAACAGGAATTATAACTGTTACACTTCGATTGCCTGCGTGGAATTTACTACGATTGATTCTGTAAAAGTTGTTCACGATTTTGGACAAATTTAAATCCTGTCATTGATCTCGGACAGGCTGAAGGAGGAATTGCTCAAGGAATTGGGTGGCTGACGGTTGAAGAGGTGATGCATTCCAGAGAAAGGGAAATTATTGTCAAATTCAGTCTATCGACTTATAAAATTCCGGATATTTATTTTGCACCAAAAGAATTGAAGTTGACTTTTTAGAAGACTCTGAAAATCAATGCGGACCTATTTAATTCAAAAGCAATTGGTGAACCACCTCTGATGTACGGAATAGGTGCTTACTTTGCAATATTAAATGCGATGAAAGCATTCAGACCTGGTTATGAATTTAATATTCCCGCGCCAATCACTCCAGAAAGAGTGTTACTTTCACTTTATCCTGAAAAATAATTTCTTATTTATATGACAATTTCTGATCCGGTTGCACTTATAATACTTTTTGGTGTTGGCATCATCGCCGGTTTTATAAATGTAACTGCCGGCGGAGGTTCAACTTTAACTTTGCCGGTGTCTGATATTTCTCGGGTTGGAATCTTCACTCGCAAATGGCACGAACCGGGTAGCAATTCTTCTTCAAAATATTTCTGCAGTTTATTCATTTAAACTAGAAAAATACCACGAGTTTAAAACCAGCATTAAATTTGCAATGCTTACCTTACCTGGTGCCGTGCTGGGTGCGCTTCTGGCAGTTAATCTGGATGATGCAATTTTCCAGAAAATACTTGGAATAATAATGATCGGGATTATCATTTCAATGTTGTTTCCACAAAAAAATGTTGCAAGTAAAAACGAAACTGGTAAAATCTCTTTACCGGTTTACATATCGATGTTCGGTATTGGGTTTTACGGCGGGTTTATACAAGTAGGTGTTGGGTTTCTTTTAATGGCATCGTTAAGGTATTTGATGAAGTTAAACCTTGTGCTTGTAAATATGCACAAAGTTTTTATCGTGCTTATTTATACAATTCCCGCATTAATAATTTTTATTGCAACCGATAACATCAACTGGATTTTTGGATTATGCCTTGCTGCAGGAAATGTCCTTGGCGGATGGTGGGGTGCTAAGTTTTCAGTTAAAAAAGGCGAAGGTTTTATTAAGGTAGTTTTGGCAGTTGCAGTATTTATAATGGCAATAAAACTTATTGGTATATTTTAAGCCAGCTCTACCGCAAGGAATTTTCCTGTAATAGATTTTTTATTTTCAATAATTTTTTCAGGTACACCTTCTGCTACAATACAGCCACCGTATTCTCCTCCACCGGGTCCTAAATCTATTATCCAGTCTGCCATTTTAATTACATCCATATTATGCTCAACAATAACAACCGTATTACCTTTATCAACAAGTTTATTCAGCACATCAAGTAATATTCTTACATCTTCAAAATGAAGACCTGTTGTAGGTTCATCAAGCACATAAAGAGTTTTTCCGGTACTAATTTTACTCAGCTCTGTTGCAAGCTTAACTCTTTGTGCTTCACCCCCGGAGAGCGTTGTAGCTTGCTGACCGAGTTTTATATAACCCAAACCAACATCGTGGATTGCCTGTATCTTACGTTTTATCCTGGGCAGATCCTCAAAAAATTCAAGCGCTTCATCAACTCTCATTTCAAGTACATCTGCAATTGATTTTGTTTTATAAAGAACTTCGAGGGTTTCCCGGTTGTATCTTCTTGCTTTGCAGGAATCACAATGCACATGAACATCGGGCAAAAAATTCATTTCTATTTTTCTTAAACCATCGCCGTTACATTCTTCGCATCTTCCACCTGCAACATTAAAACTAAATCTTCCTGTTTTATATCCTCTTATTTTAGATTCTGGAAGCTGTGCAAAGAGATCTCTTATAAATGTAAACAGACCTGTGTAGGTTGCAGGATTCGATCGCGGAGTTCTTCCTATTGGAGATTGATCAATTTCGATTATCTTATCAATATTTTCTAAACCTTCAATTGATTTGTACTTTAGAGGTACAGATTTGGATTTATAAATCCTGTTCATCAATATTTTTACAAGGGTTTCATTTAGTACTGATGACTTGCCGGAACCACTTACTCCGGTAAGCAAAGTAAGTGTTCCTAGAGGAATTCTCAAATTAATGTTTTGAAGATTATTACCGGAAGCACCTATCAGCTCAATGTTTTTTCCATTCCCCTTTCGCCTGATATTGGGTACTTTTATTTTTTCCCTGCTTTTAAGATAAGATAAGGTTATCGAATCAAATCCATTATCAGAATTCATAAGTTTTTCAGTGATGCCATCTAAAACAACCTCGCCGCCATGCTCGCCCGCACCTGGGCCCAGGTCAATCATATAGTCGGAGCTCACAATTGTTTCCCTGTCATGTTCAACAACAATTATTGTGTTACCAAGGTCTCTCAAATTTTTCAGGGAGTTTATCAGTTTAATATTATCATTTTGATGAAGACCTATTGAAGGTTCATCGAGTACATAGAGCACTCCTGAAAGCTGGGTACCTATTTGTGTTGCCAATCTTATTCGCTGAGATTCGCCTCCGGATAAAGTACGTGCAGAACGGTTTAGTGTTAAATAATCCAATCCTACATTTAACAAAAAGTGTAAACGTTCATTAATTTCTTTTAAAATTGGCTTTGCTATTAGTGCATCCCTTCCTTTTAATTTCAGCTTACTGAAAAACTCAGCTACTCTCTGGATAGACAACCCGGTTATTTCGCTGATGTTCTTACCCTGGAATTTTACGGAAAGAGATTCTTTTTTCAATCTTCCCCCGTTACATGTTGAACAGGTATTTGTATTCATATATGCTTCAACCCATTCTCTAACTTTATTGGAAGAAGTTGAATCATAATAGTTTTGAAGATACTTGTAAATTCCTGAGAACCTGTGCTGATACTTAATCGGTTTACCTCCGCCGTATGAATATGAAAAAGATATTTTATCACTGCTTCCTTTTAGAATCACGTTTATATGTTCTTTGTGCAGTTTGTTGAGAGGTGTTTCAAAATCGAAATTATATTTTTTGGCAACAGCTTCTAACTGTGTAAAGAACCAGATTGAGCGGGGTTTGCCTAACGGTGCCAATCCTTCTTCATTAATTGATTTGTTCAAATCAGGTAAAATAAGATTGGAATCAAGTTCTTTTTTTTCACCGAGTCCTTCGCAATCGGAACAGGAACCATAAGGTGAGTTAAAGGAAAATGAATTTGGTGCAAGTTCACGGTAACTGATTCCGCAATCAAGACAGGCTAAGTGGCGGCTGAAAACATTATCATCGTTTCCATCATTTACAATTACAATTCCGTCTCCGTAATTAAGTGCAACCTCAACCGATTCTGTAATCCTACTCCTCGAAGTTTCCCTAACACTCAATCGGTCAACAACAATTTCTATATTATGAATTTTATACCTGTCAACCTGGAGTCCCTTTGTAATTTCCTTCACTTCCTCATCAACTCTTACTCTTAAAAATCCATCCGATAATATCTCTTCAAATAATTCCCTGTAATGTCCTTTCCTTCCTTTTACAACCGGCGAAAGGATTGATACTTTTTTCCCTTTAAGTTGATTTAGAATTGAATCTATTATTTGTGAAGTTGATTGTTTCTTAACAGGTTTTCCGCAGTTATAACAGTGTGGTGTCCCAATCCTGGCATAAAGCAGGCGAAGGTAATCGTAAATTTCTGTAACAGTTCCAACCGTTGACCGCGGGTTACCAGATGTGGATTTTTGCTCAATGGAAATTGCCGGGCTTAGTCCTTCAATAAGATCAACTTCCGGTTTTTCCAGCATATCTAAAAACTGCCGGGCATAGGCAGAAAGTGATTCAATGTAACGCCGCTGTCCTTCGGCATAAATTGTATCGAAAGCAAGGGAGGATTTGCCGGAACCGGATAAACCGGTAATAACTGTAAATGATTCACGCGGTATCTCAAGATCGATGTTCTTAAGGTTGTGCTCGCGGGCGCCCTTTATTATTATTGAATCTTTTTCCAATGTTTGTAACGTTAAATTTTAAATAACTATATTACTTATAGAAGTTATGATAGTCAATTAAAATCGAACTGCACTCACTTACTATTTCAATATGAATTATCCTGATCAAATAAAAACAATTGAAATATTCAACCAGAATAGCAACAAGGAAAAAGGTTCAGAATTTATTGGGCGGGTTTATCACGTAGAAGAGGAGAATGAAATAGTTGAAACACTTAATAAATTAAAAAAGAAATATTACGATGCCACTCATCATTGCTATGCTTATAAATTGCTGAATGGAAAAACTAAATACTCGGATGATGGCGAACCTAGGAGGCTCTGCCGGCATAAGGATACTCAAAGCAATAGAGCATTTTGACCTTGTTAACCAGTTGGTGGTTGTAACAAGATACTTCGGTGGAACAAAACTTGGTGTTGGTCCTCTTGGTAAAGCATATTACAACGCAGCTTTTAATGTATTAGAACAATCTGAGATAGTAGTTAAGACTTTGTATTATATTATCTATATCACTTCTGCCTTCAATAATATTAGTCATTTACACAGAATAATTAAGCAGCACAATTCAAAAATTGAAAATTCAGCTTACCATGAAAATGTGGAACTTAAATGTTTAATATTACCTTCCAAACTTGATATTATTACAGCGGAACTCAACGATGTGGGAAAGGGGGAAATTATAATTACAAAAACTGAAGAGAGTATTTACTTATAACCATTAAAACATTTATTGATAATTGTTAGAAAAAATTATTCGCTACCTCTTGATAAAAATATCGTTATTAGCGATATTTGATACAAACAATATTTTTCAACAATGAACGGGGAATTCTATGAGTAATGATAGCACAGCTGAAAGGTTGGCAAATCTAACATTTAGTTTGCTAGCAAACTGTCAGGAAAAAGAAGTTCGCCTGGCAGAAGTACACAATTTAACCCAGGCAGAGTTCAGATGCCTTCGTTTATTCGGCAAAGATGAGAATCTTAATAATAAACACATTGCCGAGCGAATGAAACTGAGCCCAAGCAGGTTAACAAGAATAATTGACGGGCTTGTTAAAAAGGAATACATCAACAGGGAGATTGATCCGAACGACAGGCGCAATATGAGGGTTAATCTTTCCAGAAGAGGGAAACAGTTGGTTCAACAGTTGAACAAAGCTTACGTTGATATCCATAATGAAATTTTAGAAGATATCGATGTATCGCAGCACGAAGCACTTATAACTGCAATGGATCACTTACTCTCAGCATTCGAAAATTGGTTAAGAAAACCTGAATAATTTTACTAGCAGATAGTAAATTTGCCGGGTAGATAAATTTTAAACTTTACTGTAAGATTTTTGCGGACTTAACTTCAGTCATGCATTAGGTGAAGAATAGTATAGTATCCACGACTTAAGAATTGTACATAATTAATTTTTTATCCCCAATCCTATCCCATCTCCAATTGGAAGAATAGTAGATTTAAGATTTGGCTGGTTAATAAAGATTTTATTAAACTGCTTTATATGTTTGGTAGATTCTTTATACTTTGCAGGCACACGGCTTGCTGCAGCATAACCCTGCCATAATAAATTATCTACTACAATAACTCCGCCTTTTTTTAGAAGTACAATTGCATAATCAAACAACCGTTTATAATCTTCTTTATCGGCATCTAAAAATATAAAATCATATTTCTTTTTTAAGCGGGGCATAATATTTAAAGCATCACCCTCAATCAATTTAATCTTCTCTCCCAATTCGGCTCGTTCTATAAATCCTTTTGCAAGGGCAATGTTATCTTCACTTAATTCAATTGTGTGAAGCACGGATTTCTTTTTTAAATTTCGCGCAATTCTAATTGCAGTATAGGCAATGGCAGTTCCTATCTCAAGACAACGCTTTGGATCGTTCATCAATATTAACTGTTCAATAAAATCCGCTCCCTGCCAATAAAGGATTGGTACCTTTTGCTCTTTTGCAAACTCCTCTATTTCTTTAAGCAGTTCATCACTCTCTTTTCTAAATGAAGAGATATATTTATGCTGTGCGGGATAAAATATTTTATTCATTTTTTTATACCGAAAATTTCTTTTAGATGTAAAATAAGAATTTTACTAAAAAGATGGGTTAAAAATATTAACATTTAAAGATTAAATAATTGTTAAGAAGAGAGAAATGCTCTGCCGGGCAATTAAAAGATTATCTTAACAGAATTAAATTTCTGCTATACTTTCTTCCATTAAGATCTACAAGGAAGTAATATGCCCCACTGGCAGCATTTATACCAGCAGCTTGTTTTCCCATACCAATCATAATGGTTTGTCCCTTCCTGAGTAACAGTAAAATATGTTTCAACCTGCTGACCTGTAGGATCTATAATTTTAATTTTTAACGATTCATTACCGGAAGATTTAACTGATATCCTTGTAAATGTTTGCCGGGCAGGTATAAATGGATTCGGGTAAGGTTCGCTTATAATAAAATCTGTAAATGTTCTTTCAAGATTGAGATTGAGATTAATATTCAACTGCCCATAGAAAAACTTATATGTATCATCTACAGGATCTCTGAAGGAGGTTCCGTTAAAATCCTTATATGTGAAGAAAAAATTAATTAAATCTCCATCTAAGAAAAACGGTAACTTAAATTCATACCCATGCTTAAGATCAAATTCCATTGGTACATCGGTATAATTCTCTCCATCGGTTGAATAGTGAAGCGCAACTGTCTGTGGATCGATATTATCCGGCTGCAAAATCATTTTATGCAATGTAAATGTACCCTGAGTTTCTTCCAGATTTGGAAATTGAACTGCATCCAACGCAGAAAGCAATCCGTAACCTCTTTCATAATCGGGGGTTTTACTGTTATCAGCAGTTTCAAAAAGAATATTTCTAACCTGTGAATTTAAAAGATGCGGATGAGCAGAAAGAAGCAAAGCTGCCACACCACTTGCAATCGGAGCCGAAACCGAAGTTCCATTTGCTGTGCCGTAACCATTAAAGCTGCCGGCAAGCGCACCGTATACGTTTACACCTTGAGCAACTACATCCGGTTTTATTCTTCCATCAAACGAGGGTCCCCTGCTGCTAAAACTCGCCACTTCGTTATCATTATTAACTGCACCTATACCTAAAGTATAAATACCATCTGCCGGAGCTGTAATATAAAACCATGAAGAGTTTCCTTCATTTCCTGCAGAAGTTATTGTTACAACTCCCCTCCTGTACGATAGCTCAGCTGCACGGGTTACTATTGTAGTCTTACCATCCATATCGCTGTAAGTGTAAGAAAATGTTGATGGATCAAAAATGCTGTAACCAAGTGAACTGCTTGTTACATCAACACCATAGCCCTCCATCCACTCTAAAGCTGCTGCGTAGTTATCTTCTTCAACGTGAGTTTCACTTCTGATATCTTCGGTCTTTGAAAGTATAAAATCGGAACCAAATGCAGCTCCAATAAGCGAACTATCCTTTTGCCCGGCAATGATAGAAAGCACGAGTGTTCCATGATTATGCTGGTTAGTTACATCATTCGTATCGTTTGCTGTTGTAGAATCATTAAAGACAAAATCGTATTCTGCAACAACATTTGTATTAATGAGTGATTCATGATTCTTCCAATCAAATCCAGTATCGAGCAAACCAATTAATATACCTTCCCCGGTAATCCCTTTTGAATGAACAGCCGGAACATCAGAAAGCTGAAGTTGATCAAATGAAGGACCATAATCATTTATTGATGAAATAGAACTGTTTTTAAATACATTTTCATTAACTGCCGAGGGTGAACTGAAAATAAGGATTTTTACTCTTTCTGCTTTTTTTATAAAATCCATCTTCTCAACCAACTGCAATTGTTCAGCAGTAAGTACGCAGAAACAGCATTGAACCATTTAAGCTTATTCTCAATTTTGATGTTAAGAAGTTCAAGTTCATTTACATATTCATCGTATATTGGCAGATCCTCAAAAGTAATAAAATTCTCTTCCCCCATATTTTTAATTCTTCTTTCAATACTTTTATCAGTTAAGTAACTTAAAGCCGTTTTGTATTGAAGACTTGATTTTTCAATCTTCTCAGTTTCTGTAATTCCTTTGTCTTTAAAATAGATGAGATATTTTGTCTGTGAATAATGAGAGAAAGAGAGGAAGAGTAATAAAAATGAGAATATATTTTTTCATTTTCTTTTTGTTTATTGTTGAATTGGATAAAGCTATATATAAATCCTTGAAATATTATAAAAGCTAAAAAACCGGGAATGAAAAATTAATCCACACCCTTAAAAATTCTACTGGCTCTTATTTCCGAAAGAAATCCAAGTGGACCCGGTGCAGATTTTTTACTGTCCATAGACCAGTAAATAAAAAGGGCTTTCCCGATAATCATTTCTTCAGTTATAAAACCAAGGTAGCGGCTGTCCATGCTAACATCAAGGTTGTCGCCAATAACAAAGTAATTATCGTTTTGAATTACATATTCCTGAATCGGTTTAGCGTTTAGGGTAATAACCGATCCTTCATCTCTTAATACTCTTTCGCCATAATCCATAACGATAATTTGTTTTACTTTTTCCAGGTTACGGGAATTAACCGCAATTGTATCGCCCTTTTTTGGTATGATGATGGGTCCATAATTATCGCGGTTCCATTTAGAACCTTTGGGAAAAATATTATCTTCAACAATACCACGCCTTCTTACATTTTCATTTGAAAACTTGAGGGTGGATGGAAGTGTTAGCTCTTCATTATTTACAAATACTTTTTTATTTATAAACTGGAGCGTATCCCCCGGTCCTGCAACAATTCTTTTAATAAAATGGTTAGCTGTTATGGTAGAATCTTGCAGAAAAGTTTCCGGATAATTAAAAACTACCAGCTCATTTATTTCCGGTTCCCAGGTTTCCAGTATAGTAAAGTGTGGAATTTTGATATCTGTAAAAGGAATTTTTGCCGGTGTGGAAAATTTATACGCAATTTTATTAACAATAATAAAATCACCTGCAAGCAGAGTATTTTCCATTGATGAAGTGGGAATTTGGAAAGCTTCTAAGAAAAAAGTTTTTAAAAAAATTGCTATAACAATTAGTATTACAGCAAGCCGTAAAAATTTTACAATTTTTTTGATGTTGCAAATCCTGTTTTATTCAAAAATACGTTATTCTTCAATTTGAAGCACGGCTAAAAACGCTTCTTGGGGAATTTCAACATTTCCAACCTGTTTCATTCTTCTCTTTCCCTCTTTCTGTTTCTCAAGCAGTTTCCGTTTCCGCGTAATATCGCCGCCGTAACATTTAGCAAGCACATTTTTTCTTAAAGCTTTAACAACAGATCTTGAGATAACCTTAGACCCGATTGATGCCTGGATCGCGATTTCGAACATTTGTCTAGGGATTAGCTCTTTTAATTTACTGCATACTTTCCTTCCCCAATCGTAAGATTTATCCTTGTGAACAATAATAGAAAGAGCATCAACCGGTTCACCATTAATAAGAATATCAAGTTTAACCAGGTCTGCTTTTTTGTAACCTGCATATTCATAATCGAAAGAAGCGTAACCACGGCTGGTTGATTTTAGCTTATCGTAAAAATCAAAAATTATTTCAGATAAAGGAAACTCATATTCTAAATCGGCTCGTGTTGGATCGATGTAAGTTGTGTTTTTATAAGTCCCCCGTTTATCCATCGCCAGCTTCATAATATTGCCGACGTATTCACTTGGAGTAACAATCTGTGCTTTTATATATGGTTCTTCGACATACTCAATTTCACCAAGAGGAGGCATATCAGCAGGATTATCAACAATTATTTTTTTATCTTTTTTATTGTAAACATAATACTCAACGTTTGGTAAAGTGGTAATTATCGATTGATTATATTCTCTCAGCAATCTTTCCTGAACAATTTCCATATGAAGCAATCCAAGGAAACCACATCTAAATCCAAAACCTAGAGCCACTGAAGTTTCGGGCTGGTAAATCAAAGCCGAATCGTTTAAGCGAAATTTATCAAGTGCATCTCTCAAGTCTTCAAAGTCCTCAGCGTTGGTAGGATAAAGACCACTGTACACCATTGGCTTTACTTCTTTGTAACCGGGCAGCGGTTTAGCTGCCCCGTCTTTAGAATGGGTAACTGTATCACCAACTTTAGCATTTTTAACTTCCTTAATTCCCGAAATAAGATAACCAACATCACCGGCAGAAAGTTTATCGGTTTTTACCTTTTTTAATCCAAGCACACCGATTTCTTCAGCCATCATAATTTTATCGGTCGCAAAATATTTTATTTTATCCAGCGTATTAAGGGTACCGTTAAAGATTCTTACATAAGCAATAGCACCGCGGTAAGGATCAAAAATAGAATCGAAAATAAGTGCTTGTAATGGAGCTTCCGGATTACCTTTTGGCGGAGGTATTTTTTGAATAACTGCTTCAAGCAACTCTTCAATTCCTATATTAGCTTTTGCGCTGACTTTCAATATATCTTCTTCACTGCATCCAACCAGGTCTATAATTTGATGAGCGACTTTATCAACTTCTGCACTTGGCAAGTCAATTTTATTTATTACAGGAATTATTTCTAGCCCGGCATCTATTGCCAGGTAAAGATTGCTGATCGTCTGTGCTTCTACTCCCTGTGCAGCATCTACAACAAGCAGCGCTCCTTCGCAAGCTGTTAATGAGCGTGATACTTCGTAGCTAAAATCAACATGACCGGGAGTATCAATCAGGTTAAGAATATAATCGTTACCATCCAGCGCTTTATGAAGCATACGGATAGCGTGAGATTTTATTGTTATCCCTCTTTCCCTTTCAAGATCTAAATCATCAAGTACCTGGTCTTTAGCTTCACGCGCCGTAATGGCACCGGTTTTTTCCAGCATCCTGTCTGCAATAGTAGATTTACCATGATCTATATGCGCAATTATGCAAAAGTTTCTTATTCGTTTCATCATTTTCTTTTAATTGATGTGCAAATATAAGGAGGGAGTCTCTCTTATTAAAGGTTATGCATTCACGAAGGCAAAGAATGAATCTCTTCCATATTAGAAATGGTATCTACAATTATACCTTCTCTTAAAGCATTTTCCGATACGGTCATCTCCCTTAAATTGAAAGTTTCAAATGCCTCGCAAAGAATTAGCATACCGGCTGGAATAATATCAGCTCTCTTAATTTCCATCCCTTCTATAAACAAACGGTCAACGGGTGATTTGCATTTAAGAACTTCTGCTGTTAAATCGAAGAGTTCCTTTGCAGAAAATGTAAAACCGTTAAGCGATTTATTAAACTTGTTGAATCGTTTAAAATGGATTATTGCGGCTGCGGCTATAACTGTGCCCGAAGTGCCGACTGCAAAATCAAATTTATGTTCAGTATGCAGGTTTGCACAGGCTTTCATTTTATCACGGATATATTTCCTGCACATTTCTATAGCAGTCTCTTCAAGAATATAATCTGGAAAAAACATTTTACTTAATCTTACAGCACCAACCTTTATACTTTCAGCAAATTCAGATTCACCTTTTTCACCCAGCAGGAATTCCGTGCTGCCGCCTCCAATATCAACACAAAGAATCCGCTTTATTCTTAACATCAATAACATTCTGAATACCAAGATATATTAACTCTGCTTCATCCTTTCCTTTAATGGCTTCAACAGAAATACCTGTGCTTTCATAAACTCTTTCGATAAACTCATTTTTATTTTTTGCTTCCCTTACAGCACTCGTAGCAATAGCTCGAATTTCTGCGTTATAGAAACGTGCTATCTTTCCAAACTCAAGTAAAATATCAATTGCCTTTTCCATTTCACCTTCTGAAATGATACTAAACCCGTTTTTACTATGAGAGCCCAGGCGAATAACTTCTCTCTCCCTGTCAATAATTTTGAAAGCGCCGTTCCGCCTCACTTCAACAATTATCAGGTGAAACGAGTTGGTACCCATATCTATTGCGGCAATACATTTTTTCATTTTTCACTTTCATTTTTATTCAGAATTAAATCGCAAAGATTGTAAACATCATCAACGGCTACATCATCAATTAATTCTGATTTTCTTATAAAATATTTATTTGCTCCTATCGGTGCCCAGTTAAAAGGATTTGTTGGTCCAAATATAGATATTTGCGGAGTTCCGGTTGTACCTGCTACATGCATAATTCCTGTATCGTTAGAAATAAAGAGATTGGATTTTGAAATTAATGCTGCAACTTCCGGAATTGAGTGATTAAGAAATAAACCGAATGTGACATCAGAGTTTTTCTTTACAAAGTTTATTTCTTCTTTATCTGCTCTGCTGCCGGTTAAATAAACATCCACCGGGAAATTTTCTTTTAATTTTTTAACAAGATTAACATACTTAATTAACGACCACCTGTGCGAAGGAATACCTGCACCAACGTGCAGCCCAACCAAAAGTTTTTTACCATTCGCCTTAAGTGAAGAGATAAATTTTTCAGCAGCTTTTTCATCATTTCCATTAAAATTAATTTCCGACCTGTAATTTCTTGTGTTTATTCCAAAAGGTCGTACAATATCTAAACTCCGTTCTGAAACATTTGAATCGGGATGAGCTCTCCAATCAAGATCTACTCTTCTATCAAAAAAGAAGACGGTATCGTTCTTCATCCCGTTTAAATAATTAGCACCTATCCTGCACTTTGCATTTGCTATTCTTGCAAGAAAATTACTTATAGAAGAAATTGTAACAATAACCGGAACTATTACAATATCGTATTCTTCCCTGAGCAATCTCCACGTTTTTAATAAATAGAACGGGTTAAAAAGTTTTTTCTTATCATAAACAAAAATTCTATCAATAAATTTATTATTAACCATCCCGGGATAGTTAAAAGGACTGCCAACAAGTGTTATTGTTGAACCAGGATAAGTTTCTTTGATTGCGCGGAAAAGAGAAACTCCTGCAAGCAAATCACCGAGTTTATTATGCTGGCGAATGATAAGAATTTTTCCGGGAGTTCCTAAATCTTTACTTTTATTCTCTTTAACAGAAAGGAATTTTTCTAATACTGTGCAGATGGTTTTGGATATAAGTGAGTCACTTCTCATTACGATTTATTCTTATTTTCTTCGTTATCCTCCTCTGGTGGAATCTCCTTGAAATCTGCTTCTTCTACATCTTTGTATTTTTTTTCAACATTCTTCTGTTCGTTTTTCAGATCATCAATGGTTGGTTTTGAAGATGATGAGAAGTATTTCATCAATAATCTTACAAACCGGAATACAAAATATACCAGTATTGAAACGAGTAATATTTGAAATATTTTTACTATATCGTCCTCCTTGGTTCAGGATTGAAATATTCTGTAAAGCCCCGGTCTTCTCTGAAGATCTGTTTAAACAATTCATTAAAATCTTCTTCGTTATTTACAAAATCGAGCTCTGAGGAATTTACAATGAGCAATGGAGTGCTGTTGTACCTGAAAAAGAAATGGTTGTAAGCTTCGCTTAGTTCTTCAATATAATTCCTGGAGAGTGCTCTTTCTATTTTACGGTTTCTCTTTTTAATGTTGAACATTAATCGGTCAGTGCCGGATTGGAGAAACACAACAAGATCGGGCTTTCTAAGAGTTCTTTCAAGAAGCGGGTAAATATTTTCGTAAAGTTTTAATTCATCGCTGCCCAGGTTTAAGTAAGCAAATATTCTATCTTTTTCAAAAATATAATCGCAAACCAGGTGCTCTGTAAAAAGATCTTCCTGTGCCAACTCCTGCTGCTGCTTAAACCTGTTTATTAAAAAAAACATTTGAGTTTGAAAGGCATAACGGGCTCTATCTGCATAAAATTTTTCGAGGAAAGGATTGGTTTCAAACTGCTCAGCAATAAATTTTGCATTTAGGCGGTCTTTTATCTTGTTTGCAAGACTGGTTTTACCAGCACCGATAACACCTTCAATGGCAATATATTTTACTTCGCTGTTATTTTTAATTGAATCGCTCATTTAACTAAAATGCTCTGTGGAATTTTACTAATTATATTTTTTTCCAACTCAGTTTTACAAATATCACAAATTTTTTCGTTTATTTCAGGATGAATAAAATCCGGGGCAATTTCGCACATAGGAACCAGCACAAAATCCCTCTCAGTTATTCCTTCGTGAGGAATTGTTAATTGAGGATCGTTATAAATTAAATCGTCATAAAAAAGAATATCGAGATCTATTTCCCGCGGACCCCAGCGGGTGGAATTTTTCCGCCCCATTTCTGATTCTATTTGTTTAAGAAAATTAAAAAGAGCGGCTGGTTCATAAAGTGTTTTTACAAGAATAACCAGGTTGATAAAATTTTCCTGTTCAGTATTACCAAACGGTTTCGATTCATAAAGTGATGATATTTTTTCAACTTCGCATCCTGGTTCCGCTGTCAATCTTCTTAATTGCAGTTTCAATAAAATGCAACCGGTTTCCAAGATTTGATCCGATTCCTATGTAAGTGCGGCTTTCTATTTTTTTACCTCGTGGTTAAAATATTTTAATAATTGCAAATATTTATCGTTCTTTTATTACTTCTGCTTCTACACAATCTACAACGCCGCCAATTGGTGGATTATTTTTACGAACTCTTACAGCAACTTTGGTAGCTTTTTCAAATTTCACTAATAGTCCATCAGCAATTTTAGTTGCTAACGCTTCAATTAAAAAATACTTTTTTTTAACAACCAGTTCATTCATAAAGGAATAGACCTGGATAGTAATCAATTGTTTTTTTAAGATCATCTTTAGCTGCAGCTTCAGAAAAATCAGTGTAAAGATCAACATCCGCTTCAAATTTAGCTCCAACACTTTGCTCTTCCGAACTAACACCATGATAGCCGTAAAAAGTTGCTCTTTTAATTCGTATTACATTTATCATTTTTACTTTTACACATATTTATTTCTTAATAAAATACACATTTATCATCAAATTAGTTATTCATCTTTGCTTATTCCATTAACTTTAAAAATTGTTCCCTTCCTTAATTTAATAAGATTCTTCATATTAGCCCAAAAAACACCGCCTAAAACCATTGCTGAACCAACAAAATAGCTGGTGGAAAGCTCCTCATCGTAAATTATATAGCCTAGAATAAGTGCAACTATTGGAGTTATAAAAGCAATTAACGAAAGGATTACAACATTTATTCTCTTTAGCAGCCAGTAAAAAGATGTGAAAGTAATCACACTTCCGAAAAATGCAAGATAGATTATTGATAGTATTGCACGTTCATCAAATCTTATGGTAGAAAGATCTTCAAAAAATACTCCGATAAGGAGCATAGAAATTCCAGCAATAAACATCGGAACAAAGTTCATTGATAATGGATGAAGATGATGCCCGAATTTTTTAATTGAAACCGCTATCCATGCCTGCATAGTACCGCTAAGCACACAAGCAAACATACCCAACAGGTAATCAGTAAAATTTAAATCGAATGATTCCGAAAAAATTACTACGATTCCTGAAAATCCTAAAACAGTTCCAATAATTTTATAAGAACCAATTGGCTCCGATGGCATGCGAAGAAATGAAAATATAAGCACGAAAAACGGATAAACTGCAAATAGCACAGAAGCCATTCCTGAAGGAACAAATTGTTCAGCCCAGTAAACCAAACCGAAGGGAATTACGAACGAGAAAAATCCCATTAATAAATATAGACGGATTGAAACACTGTCTTTTTGGAGGGAAACGGATTTAATTTTCATCAAAATAAAAATGAAAATAGAAGCAAGAGAAAATCTCATTCCTGCAGAAAATAGTGGTGTAAGTGATTCCAAACCGAATCTTATTGTCAGCCATGTAGAACCCCAAATAATACAGAGCATAATATATACCAATACTATTTTCAAACCACTACTCATTCATTTCCTTTCATTGCTATTACTGCTATTGCTCTTCCGGATTCATTTCCCCATCTCCTGAATGAATGAAAGATTGATGAAAACTCAAAAGTGCAAAGCTGTGAAATCTGTATTTGCGATTCTTTTACTCCGCAATTAATCAGCATCCTGTAATTAACTCCGGCAAGGTCGAGGAAATACCTGCCTTCTTTATTATAGAAATCCTTTTCATTAAACTGTTCGGCAACCTTTTCACTCACCTCGTAATTTTCCTGAGAAATTGAAGGCGCGATATAACAATACAAATCTGCAGGATTAGATTTTAACTGATCGGTTAATTTTATAACTGTTTTTTCCAATATCCTTTTACTTGTTCCTCTCCAGCCGGAATGAACCCCGCAAATTATTTTTCTCTTTCTATCATAAATAAAGATTGCAGGACAATCAGCTGTGCTTATTGCTAATCCAAGATTATTTTTAGTAGTGATCAATGCATCACTCTCACCACAATTTCCATCATTTTCAACGATAGTAATATTATCTTCATGAACCTGCTTTTGATATGCAACAACAGAACTGGTTAATCCAAGCTGCTTAAAAAACTGCGTGCGGTTCTTATCAGCATTATCTTTCTTATCGCCAACAGTGTAGGACATATTAAAATGAAAAAGGTCATTCTTTTTCCCTCCCGCCTTGGTACTAAATCCAAATGATATTTCAGGGAATTTCTTAAAAATATGCGGTCTTAAAATTAACATAATATCTATCTGGAAAGGGATGACACTATAAATTGAGACTGTAGCCGTTAAGTGGTATATTAGCGCTTTATTTCAAACTTCAATAGGACAAATATATTGAAAATATTAGTAACTAATGATGATGGAATTGATTCTGCGGGAATAGCGGCATTAGTTAAATCTTTGAAAGAAATAGCAGAAGTTATAGTTGTTGCTCCGCACACAGAGCAGAGTGCCGTTGGGCATGGTATAACAATGAAAAAACCTCTTAGAGTTATTGAGTATTATAAAAACGGTGACTTTTTTGGTTACGCAGTAGAAGGAACTCCTGCAGATTGCGTTAAGATGGGAATGAGGAATATTATGAATGAATCTCCCGACCTGGTAATTTCGGGAATAAATCATGGTTCAAATACAGCAATTAATATAATTTATTCCGGAACGGTTTCCGGTGCCAGGGAAGCGGCAATAATGGATGTACCTTCTATTGCAATTTCTGTTGCTAAACATGATGTGAAAGACTTTAGCAATGCGACAAAAGTTGCAAAACTAATGGCACTTAAAGTAGAGGAACACGGATTGCCGAAAGGAACTCTGTTAAACATCAATGTTCCTGACCTTCCAGAAGAAGAGATTGCCGGGATGGTAGTTACAAAGCAGGGTAAATCAAAGTGGGATGATATTTATGAAAAGCGTATCGATCCTTATGGAAAAAATTATTATTGGCTTATCGGAAAGATGTATGAGCTTGATAGTGAAATAGATTTTGACCAGGCAGCAGTTAAACAAAACTATATTTCAGTCACACCGATTCATTTCGATCTTACAGATTTTGAAACTTTTGATGAAATGAAAAAATGGGAAATTGAGAAATTATACGATGAAAAGCGTCACTAATTTTTTCGAACAGATACTTTTGATTCTAAAATGTTCGAGGGAGAACTAATATACTGATGTTCGGTTATGAAGAAATTGGATTAAATTTTACTTATCCTTCAATTTTCCTTGTAACGGCGTTACTTCTCCTGGCTGCTTACTCATATTATGTTTACAGGTTTACAATTCCACTCATCAGTAAACCTAAAAAATTTCTGCTCGTAATTTTAAGAACTCTTGCACTCCTTACAATTGTAATTGTTTTTTTTGAACCGGTTATATCTTTCACAAAAAAAATAACACTCGAACCTGTTAATCTTATTTTTATCGATAATTCAAGCTCAATTAATATTGATGATGAAACGAACCGACCTGAAACCGTAAAAAATATTGCTTCTAATCTTTCTTCAAGTGAGCTTATTGGTAAAAGTGAGTTTTTCCTCTTCGGAAATGATGTGCGAGCAATAAACAAAGATAGTTTAGCCCAAATTGATTTTACCGATGGAGTAACCAATATTATTGAAGTCTTTAATACACTGGATGATGACGAGAGTAATTATGCTTCTATTGTAATAATTTCAGATGGTGTATATACCGAAGGTTCTAATCCAACTTACAAAGCAGCTAATTTACCGGTACCTGTTTTTACAATTGGGATTGGCGATACAACCCGTCGCAACGATGTTGAAGTAAGTAAAGTGCTTTTTAATGATATTGTTTATGCAGAAACTCCAACTTCAATTATCGCTGCAATTCAGAATAAAGGATTTGATGGTGAAACTGTAAGTGTATCGTTACTAGAGAACAATCAAAAAATTGAAGAGCAAAATATCGTATTAAGCCAGTCCGGCATTCAAAACGTTAGTTTTAATTATATACCTAAAACAAGCGGTGAGAAAAAACTATCGGTTTTAATTACTAATCTTAGTGATGAATTTACTTATGCGAACAATAAAAAAATATTTTATGTGAATGTGCTTTCAAACAAGATAAAGGTTATGATACTGGCAGGCAGTCCTTCAACCGATTTATCTTTTATAAAAAACGCACTTAAAAGTGATGAGAATCTTACTGTAAATTCTTTAACGCAAATTTCTTCTGATAAGTTTGTCGAGGATATTAATTACAGTCTGGTTGATAGTGCAGACCTACTTTTCCTGGTTGGTTTTCCAGGAAAAAATACAACGGATGCACTTTTAAATATTGTACAAAAAAATATTTCTAAAGAAAAGATGCCCTACTTCATCTCATTTTCACCTCAAACCAACATTGAAAAAATAACGCAAATGCAATCAGAACTTCCATTTTCATTCAACCAGCAATTAAGAAGTTACCGGGAAGTGCAGCCAGAAATCCTTTTGACTGAGAAGAATAACCCCCTGCTAAAACACGAACGACCCGAAGTAGCAACAAACTGGAATAATCTCCCGCCGGTATTACAGCCCTCAATTAACTTCACCTCAAAACCAGGGAGTAAATTACTTTCAACAATTAAGGTAAATAATAATGCAATTAATATTCCTTTGATAGTTACACGGAATTTTAACGGTAAAAGATCAGTTGCTGTTTTAGCCGGAAATATTTGGAAATGGAAATTGCAAACAGCAAGAAAAAATTTAAACTTGTTTGATAGCTTTATATTGAATTGCGTTAAATGGCTTAATACAACCGAAGAGCAGGATAGGATTTCGGTTAAAACATCTAAAAGAAATTATTCACCTGGTGAACAGATAGAATTCTTAGCGCGGGTTTCAGATGAATCCTTAAACCCTGTTGATGATGCAAATATAAAAGTGAACATAACTTCTTCCCAAAATAATTATGAAGTTGATATGCTGAATGCAGGCAATGGTTTATATGAATGTACTCTTTTGCTTAACGAATCCGGTGATTTTGTTTTTCAGGCAGAAATTTTCCGCGAAGGATTGCTCCTCGGAAAAGATGAGGGCAGTTTTAATGTTGGGGAGATAGAGATTGAACTGATAAATCCTGTGATGAATTATGGACTTTTAAAATTGTTAGCAAGTGAAACAGACGGCGATTATTACACTGCGGAAAAATATGAAGAGCTTTTTAACCGGCTTGCTGAGATAACCAAAACCACTTCCAAAGAAAAAATAGTAACTTCGGATGTAATCCTCTGGTCGGATGAATGGCTTCTTGTGGTTGCAATTTTACTTTTTTCACTTGAGTGGTTTTTGCGGAAAAGAATGGGAATGCTTTAATTATTATAATCGATTTTTCATCTTTTAGAAAAATGAAAAACAACATCAACCAATTCTTCGATTTTTTCCTGCCCCGATATTGTACCGGCTGCAGTAAAAAACTTGCTTATTATGAGAAACTAATATGCCCAAGCATGTCTCAATTCAATTCTAAAAGCTGATAATGAATTAATTAAAGCTGAATATTCCAGGAAATTTAAAAATGATAGAATAATAGAAGACTTTTCTTCACTATATATTTTTGAAAAGGACAAAGCATTCCAGGATGTAATTCATTCAATTAAGTATAATAAAAAATTTCTTGCAGGAGTTTTATTAGGAACTCTTATTAGCTGAATCTTTAGAAGAAAAAATAAATACCTGGAAAATTGATTTAATACTCCCGGTTCCATTACATCATCTAAAAAATGCAGCAGCGAGGATATAACCAATCGGAATATATTGCCAAAGGAATTAGTAAAAGATTAGGAATACGGATGCAAAATAATGTTATCCGCCGAGTACGCTACACACAATCTCAGACTACAATGTCTTTAAAAGAACGTGAGCAAAATATCGCAAGAGCTTTTATAGTGAAACATAAGAAAGCAATTTCAGGAAAAAACCTGTTGCTTGTTGATGATGTGATAACCACCGGGGCAACGGTAAAAGAGTGCGGTAAGGTTTTAAAAGATAACGGGGCAAAAACGATTTATGCATGCTCAACAGCAATTGCAGAGTAAGACAAGCTACATTTTTTCAGGTGCATCTACTCCAAGAATTGCTAAGCCGTTTCTAAGAACATTTTTAGTTGCAACTGCCAATGCAAGCCTAGCTTCCGCAAGATCCTTTTCGCTTCCAAGAATTCTGCAAAATGTATAAAATTTATGAAACGCTGCCGAGAGAGTTTCCAGGTAAGTGCAAACTCTGTTCGGTTCATAGTTAAGAGCACTGTATAGAACTTCATCTTCGAACTGGTGAAGTTTTTTTATTAACTGCTGTTCTTCAACCGTTGTAAGAAGTTGTAGGTTTTTACCTGATGCTTCAAGTTTTTCTTCTTTAACATTTTTCAAGATTGAACAAATCCGGGCATGTGCATACTGAAGGTAGAAAACCGGGTTTTCATCAGATTGTTTTTTTGCAAGCGAAAGATCAAAATTCATATGAGAAGAAATGCCTCTCATATTGAAGAAATACCGTACAACATCTCTTCCAACTTCATCAACCAGTTCATCCAGCGTAATGTAATTTGCTTTCCTGGTAGACATTTTAACTACTTCTCCACCTTCAACAATTGTAACAAACTGGTGGATTAAAACCTTCACTTTTTCAATATCATAGCCAACAGCTTTCACACCTGCAAGTACATCAGGATAAGTTGCGGTATGATCTGAACCGAACACATCCACAATAAGATCATACCCCCTTTCGAATTTATTAATGTGATAAGCTATATCGGGCAAACGGTAGGTGGGTTCGCCAGTGGACTTTACGATCACTTTATCCTGATCAATACCCAGCTCAGAAAATTTAAGCCATTTAGCTCCTTCTTTTTCATACGATAAATTTTCCTTTTCAAATTCAGATAAAAGTTTATCAATTCTTCCATCATCATAAAGTGATTTTTCATTAAAGTAAGTTTTAAAATGAATCTTTAACTTTTTAAGACTTTCTTTTATATCGTTAAAAATTATTGCTTCTGCATGAACTTTAAATACTCCCTCAGCGGGTTCATCTTTAAGACTATCACTGTTCTCGTCCAATAATATTTTTGCAGCTTCAATTATATATTCTCCCCGGTAATAATCTTCCGGGAAATCAATCTTCTCGCCCAAAAGTTCAAGATAACGCAGTTTTACAGAGTCTCCTAATACCCTCATTTGTCTTCCGGCATCGTTAAAGTAATATTCCCTTTCAACTTCGTAACCAATCCATTCCAGCAGGTTTGCAACTGTATCACCAATCACCGCTCCCCTGCCGTGTCCAACAGTTAAAGGTCCGGTTGGATTAGCTGAGACAAACTCTACGTTTGCTTTTTTTCCACGGAATTTTTCTGAACTTCCAAATTTAACTTCCTTTTCCAGAATTCTGTTTACTATCTGTACAACATATTCTGCTGAAAAGAAGAAGTTTATAAAACCGGGTCCGGCTATTTCAACCCTCTCAATAATTTTTTCATCTGTAATAAGATTTGAAATTATCTCTTCAGCGATTTGTCTTGGATTCTTCTTTAACTTCTTTGTTAGCAACATTGCTGCATTGCAAGAAAGATCGCCATGAGTTTCAATTTTTGGAATATCGAAAGTGATATTTACATCTTTTAGATAGGTTAATTTTTCAGCAGCTTCAGTAAAAAGTTTATTTAGATAGAGTTTCAAGTTTTCATTCCTGTACAATTAATTCGAATACAAATATATAATTTTACATGATTGGAAGATAGAAAGATATCTAAAGAAGTCTGTATAAAACTTTTGTATTACCTAATCAGCTTTAGTTGATTGTTCGGAAATTGTATCCTGTACTTTATCGGTGGGTGCGTCTCCCCAAAGTTTTTCTAAGCTATAAAATTCGCGTGCATCCTTTTTGAAAATGTGAACAACAACATCAACATAATCGAGCAAAACCCAGGTTAATCCAAGGTATCCTTCGCGATGCCAGCACTTTATCCCTTTGTCTCTAAGATCTTTATCAATTTCATCTGCAACAGCTTTAACCTGTACTTCAGAATCTGCCGAGCAGATAATAAAATAATCTGTAAAGGAAGTTAGGTTGCGCAAATCCATAATTAAAACATCATAACCTTTTTTATTAAATATCAGCTCAGTAATTTGATCAGCAAATTCTCTCGATTCCAAGTTAACTCCTTTAATTATTTTTTAATCTTTTATAGTCTTTCCCGATTACCAGTGTTACATCCAGGAAATATTCTTTATTTACTTGCTGGATAATATTATTTTTTTCAATCCCAAGAGTAGAAGCAATCTCAAAAGCTTTTTTCATGTTTCCTGTCCTGTCTATTAGCAGAGAGTGATCAATATCAAAAGATCTGTAATTGCCAATGTTAACAACATCGAAATTACCGGCTCTTAAATAATCAGTAAATTTTTCTGCAACACCATTAACTCCGCAGCCGTTAAGAACTTCCAGCTGAATCGGTTTTTTATTTACTCCAACATTCTCTTTATCGTTATTGTTACTCCTGAAATAATCTACTTTTGCAATTATAGAGTAAGTTAAAAAAATGATAACTACTGAAAGCAAAAGAATAGTAAAATTTAAAAAAACGTTTGTCGTTTTACCGGTTGGGAAATTAGAAGATGATTTTTTTTGTGATTGGGATTTAATATTCACTAATATTCTTAAAAATATCCTTTCAAAAAAAAATAATTATTGCAGACTAATCTTAATATTTTTCCTCGTCATCATTGAAACTATTATTAAATCCAGAGTTCATAAAAGGGCTGTACCCCCCATAGAACGGACTGTAATAGCCATAACCGTATGGTGTATTCATGTATTGCAGGTGAATAGAAAAATCCTTCCAGGGACGATAATTAATTGAGGCATTACTTATATACAACCCGGAAATATCCTTCTGAAAAGCTTCACCAAATGTGCTGTAGGGCGAATGGACAAGACTAACATCCAGTTGAACATTCATGTTATCCATCAAGCTGTAAAACATACTGTTTGTGTATACTCCGAGAGCTAAACCCTGGTTGCCAAATGAAGAATACTGCATGCTAAACGAATGCCTCATTGTAAGATCACTAGTATTAAGGAAACCAAACAGGTAATTTGGAGTATTATTTGTGATACCATCCTTTACACTTGTGGTTTGTATTCCGGTTTCTTTGTACTGCCCCAAAAGTGTGGCGACACAAAGCAGGAAAATAATTAATGTTAGCTTTTTCATTATAATTCTTCCAAAATTTTAATCATTATATCAATTTCGCCTCTTAAAATCAATAGTACAAATTTTCTGAATAAATGATACACCAATATACCTATTACAAATTCTTAGATTCAACATAAAATCCTGCTCCTCAGCCAGGATGGCATCAATTTTAGTTTTAGGATTTTGTAAGATTTTCGTAGCATACAGTAGTGAAAATAATACTTATTTTATTCCGGGATGATTGATGAAAATACTCGTTATCGATAATTATGATTCATTTACTTACAATCTTGTGCAGCTTTTGGGTAAAGAGAAAAACGAGTTAATAGTAAAAAGAAATGATGAAATAACCCTGGATTTTATTAATGATTTAAATCCGGAAAAGATCCTTATTTCACCGGGTCCCGGCAGACCTGAAAAATCAGGAATTAGCCTGGAAGTGATAAAAATCTATAAAGAAAAAATTCCAATTCTTGGTGTTTGCCTTGGATACCAGGCAATTGCTTATGCGTTTGGCTCACAAATAGTAACGGCTAAGGAATTGATGCATGGTAAAGTTTCAAAGATTAACCATGATAGTAAGACTATTTTCCGAAATGTAGGGCAAAAATTTGAAGCGATGAGATACCACTCACTTGTCGTAGCAAAAGATTCTCTCCCAAAAGAGATTGAGATTTCCGCGGAAACGGAAGATGGAACAATCATGGGTTTAAGACACAGCCAATTTCCGCTAGAAGGGATACAGTTTCATCCCGAATCTATTTTAACAACAGAAGGTGAAAAAATTCTTCTTAACTGGTTGCAGCTTTAAGAATTATTTTACCTTCACAATCATTTCAATTTCCACAGCTGAATTTATTGGCAGCTCACTTACACCAACAGCGCTGCGTGTATGTATTCCTGCATCACCAAATACACTTCCCAGAAATTCTGATGCTCCGTTTGCAACTTTTGGTTGATCAGTAAAACCATTAGCACTGTTAACGAAAACGGTTAGTTTGATAATCTGCTCAATTTTATTTAGGTCTCCAACAATTCCTTTTATTGCACTCAATCCATTTAAGGCACAAATAATCGATGCCCTTTGTCCATCTTCAAGAGTAAGATCAGTTCCAATTTTACCTTTATACTTCAATTCTCCGCCAACTATGGGAACCTGCCCGGAAGTATAAACAAACTCCCCCACTCTGATTGCGGGAATATAAGCTGCAAGAGGTTTTGCAGTTTCAGGTAAAGTGTAACCTAGTTCTTTAATTTTTTTTTCAATCATTTTATCTCCAGTTTGAACTATATTCTAAGATTATTTTAGTTAAATTTGCACTCATTAAAAATGTACTCGAATAAACTTATAGAAAGTGATAATAAAGGAAATTTAAATGAGCGATGCTAAATTTAACGAATTCGTTGAGATTGTAAAACGACTAAGAAAAGAATGCCCATGGGACAGCAAGCAAACAAATGAATCAATAAAAGCAGCTACTATTGAAGAAGCTTACGAAGTTGTTGAAGCAATTGAGAAGAAAGATTATGAGGAATTGAAAAACGAGCTTGGCGATCTGCTTCTTCATGTAGTTTTTCATACCATTATTGCCGGAGAAAAAAATAACTTTACAATAGATGATGTAATCTCAGCCATCCAGGAAAAATTAATAAGAAGACACCCACATGTTTTTGGCGATGTAGAAGTTGTAGACTCAGAGGAAGTAAAGAAGAACTGGGAAACAATAAAGTTAGAGGAAGGAAGAGATTCTTTACTGGACGGAGTGCCTGAAATGCTGCCCGCTTTACAACGTGCACACCGTTTACAGGAAAAAGCTTCAAAGATTGGATTCGATTGGGAAAGAAAAGAAGATGTCTGGAAAAAGGTAATCGAAGAGATTGAGGAGATGCATGAATCAGAATTAAATGGAACTTACGAACAACTGGAGACGGAAATTGGTGATGTATTTTTTGCGCTGGTAAATTATGCAAGGTTCCTGGATGTAAACCCTGAAAACGCTTTGAGAAGAACAAATAAGAAGTTTATCAGCAGGTTTAATTATATTGAGAAGAAAATTTCTGAATCGGGAAGAAAATTAATTGATTCGAATCTTGAAGAAATGGATAAATATTGGGATGAAAGCAAAGAAAAGTTTGAAGCTTAAACGTTATTGTTATTAAACTTTTCGTATGCGTCAATTATATCTTTAACCAGTTTGTGTCTTACAACATCACCCTTATCGAAATAAGCAAAAGCTACACCTTCAACTTTAGATAGAATTTGCTGAGCTTGTACAAGTCCGCTAACTTGCTTTGCCGGCAGGTCAATCTGGGTTATATCACCAGTAATAATAGCTTTAGAGTTTGCACCGAGACGTGTTAAAAACATTTTCATCTGCATATCTGTAGCATTCTGCGCTTCATCTAAAATAACATAAGCGTTATTAAGAGTTCTGCCACGCATGTAAGCCAGTGGAACAATTTCAATTATTCTTTTTTCTATATTGCTGCGGAGTTTTTCAGAGGGAATCATATCATCAAGCGCATCGTAAAGAGGTCTTAAGTAGGGATCTATTTTTTCCCTAAAATCTCCGGGAAGAAATCCAAGCGATTCACCTGCTTCCACTGCTGGTCTTGCAAGTATAAGTTTTTTTACCAATCCTTTCTTAAGTGCAGCAACTGCAAGCGCAACTGCAAGATATGTTTTACCAGTTCCAGCAGGTCCTATGGCAAAACAGATATCATTTTTGCGCGCCGCATCGATATATTTTACTTGCCCTGGAGTGCGGGCTTTTATTACATCTTGCTTTGTGTAAAGTACAATCGATTCGAATTCTTCTTCATCAACAATCTCTTTTCCCTCAGCGGTTAAATTTAGTATGGTTTCTACATCACCGGATTCCAGTTTACCACTTGTGTTTAAAACGTAAACCATTTCCTTAAAGATCTTTTCTATAAGATCAACCTCTTCGGCAACACCTTTAAGAATAACATTATCGCCGCGAACCGTTATGGATGCGTTAAACCTGTTTTCAACAACTTTAAGGTTTGAATCGCTCATACCCAGCAAATCGAGCATTTCCACATTATCTAATACTATTTTCTTTTCAGTTGCAGTCATCATTTAAAATTTAAAATAAAAAAAACCCTCATCAAAACAAGACAAGGGTTTTTTTAGTGATTTACACTCTGTTTTCAAGCATGTAATTCTATTGAATTGGAGCAGGCTTGTAATTTCTTCTTAGCTTTTCGTACTTTGATTTTTCTTCCTGGCTAAGTGGTGGAACTTTAAAGACCTGGTTCGGATAAATTAAATCTGGATCTTTAATCTGTTCTCTATTCGCTTTGTAAATAACCGGCCAAGCAAAAGGATTTCCGTAATGCTCTTTTTTCTTAGCAATACCCCAAAGATGATCGCCTCTAACTACTGTGTAAGAGATCACATCAGGTTTCTCAATCCAGTTATCTAAAGCTTTCTGCATCTGGTTATGAACTTTATCGAAGAATTCTGGCAGAGCACTTATTTTGTTCATCTTAAGTGCATCAAGATCTGCCTGCCTGTCGGCTTTTGGTCCTTCTTTTCTTCTAATTTTACCATCAAGTTCGTTAACAGCTTTTCTGAAGTTATCAACGTCCTGCCTTGTAGCTCCAACAATTGCATAAAGCTCATCAATACATTCTTCAGGATCCTGGAGACCAGAAAGTGTGGCATTCAGGTTATCAAGATCTGCATTTAAAGCTTCTATTTCAGCAGTAAGAGCTAGTTTTTTACCAGCTAGACGGCTCATTTCAGCTTCCCATTCCTCAGAAGTCATCTCTTCATCCTGGGCAAAGCCAGAAAGAGATAACAGAAGAACAAGGGAAAGAATTCCTATTAAATATTTAGCTAATTTCATTTAATTATCTCCTAATCTTAGAAATTTTAAAAAATCCATTTGAAATTATTTAGGCAATTTATCAAGATTAGCCCTTGTTTCTTCTTTTTGTTTATTGCACTCAGCCAGGCTACGGTTAATATCCTGAATTTGTGTTTCAAGCTGGCTTCTCTCATCTTTTAGCCTGTTAGCTTCAGCTTCGAGAGATTTTACTTCATCTCTAAGCGAATACAGCTCGGCTAATTGAGCTTCGCTTACCCCACCGCACCCGGCAATCATTGCAGTGCTGATAAATATTGCAACTGCAACTACGGGGGCTCTAAAATTTTTTAGTACGCTCATATGTTACCTCCGATTTATAAATTATTGTAAATTAAATTAGGCAAAAAGCAGATATACATTATAAAAATGTATGAATTTAGTTTGCTATCTCCTTTTAAGAATGGTAAGTAAAAACCAATTCTAATACCGTTATATAATTAAATATAGAACAATTTCCAAATTAACAATTATTAATACTCTCTAAATTAACCTTCGTTCAACAAAGCTGGTAAATCCGCTTCCTGCAATTATCAGGTGATCAAAAACCTGGATATCAATAATTTTTCCGGCTTCCACTATTTTTTTTGTGATGGCAATATCTTCGTTGCTTGGTTCAGGGTTGCCGCTTGGATGATTGTGAATTAGGATAATGCTTGCAGATGAACACTCTATTGCAACCTTAAATACCTCGCGTGGGTGAACTATGCTGGAATTTAGGCTGCCGGTTGATATAGTTTCCTGCTTAATAATTTTATTTGCTGAGTTTAGGCAAACAACAATAAACTTTTCTTTTACCTCATCTATTAGAATGGGGATAAACAAATTTGCAACATCTTCCGGAGAGGTTATTTTAGAGTCGTTAGACCATTTAGATTGTGAAAGTACACGCCGGCTGATTTCGAAAGCTGCAAGTAATGTTGCTGCTTTATCGTTTCCAATTCCAGCATTCTTTTTTAGCGATTCCAGGGTTTTTGAAGCAAGAACTGCAAGGTTTCCTTCTTGCTTTATAAGATCGTGTGCTACGCTAAGTACAGATTTTCCTTTAGTACCTGTGCGCAAAATAATTGCAACAAGTTCGGCATCAGTAAGGTTTTGTGCACCCCTTAAGAGTAATTTTTCCCTGGGTCTGTCATCCAGCGGAAGATCTTTAACTCCTGCTATAACTTTTCCTTTCTTTATTAATTGTCAGATCGGAATTTATCTACAAGTTGAAAAACTCCATCTTTGTATCTTACGATATTTAAAAACCTGTTTATGCGCGTCTCATTAAAAGCTAAATTATTATGGTATCCTGTAGAGGTTAACCCGGAAATCATTTTATTACGAATATTTATTCTGTTGTTATTAATATTACGCATCACTGTAAGTAAATATTTTGCTGTATCGTAACCGTATAACACATTACGGTTAACATCCTTTCCGGTTATATTTACAAATCTTTCGTTAAAGATTTGAAAATCATCACTGTCAAATTCAATAAAATAATCTGATGAAAAAGTAATCTTGTTGCTAAGTTCGGTGGAAGTTTCAAATCCTTTTGCAATTAACCAATCCTGGTTACCATAAATAGTTAAATTTAAATCGTTCTGCACTAGCTGCGATAGAATAGCCGGGGCATCAATTTTATCAGCAAGGGGAATATAAATTCCTTCCAGTTCAGCTGCGTCTGCCGCAATCCTGGAAACCGGATCATCTAATTGAAAACTTTTACTGCTGTAAGTTTCGCGTACTAAAATTTGCCCGCCAAGTCTTTCAAATTCATCTGCAAAAGTAGCAGCAAGCAAAGGTGAATAACCTTCAATAGCATTAAGTATGGAGATATTTCTTTTGTTCTCTACAAAGTAAATATACTGAGCCATTATCCTTCCACGCTTGGAGAAAGATGGGTTTGCCTGGAAAAAATTGTCGCTTATCGAAGTTAAATCATCATCTGTAGCTGTAGGTGAAATAATAGGAATATTTACATCTATAAATTCATTTAAAGTAGCTCTAACCTCGTTGCTAAAAATAGGACCAAGGATAACCTTAATTGCGGAGTTGTTTGCAAATTCATTTTTTATCTTTTTGATTTCATCCGAATCATTTTTTGTATCGCGCACCACCAGCCCAATTTTATCTTCCCGCCCCAGGTTAAATTCAGATAAAGCAAATTTAATTCCTTCCAGTATTTCCAGGGATTCAGTTGAAGTGATTTGCCCTGTAGCGCTGCGCTGCAGAGGTAAAATAACACCAATAAGTATTGCAGTTGAATTTGGGACTGTTTGATCTGGCAAAGAACCATAATAATCTACAGCTTTAGAATATTCTTCGGAAGCAGAATAATTTTTTATCAGTTCCGATAATGATTTTTTAGCATTTATCAGATCGCCTTCTTTATAAAATACTTTGCCCAATTGCAGCAGAAGGAATGGTTTTACAATGCTGCCGGTATAGGAATCATAAAGTTGTTCTATCTGTGTGGAGTTAAGGTAATAATAAGCAATTTTTTCTCCGATACTTTTTGCACTATCCCTGTAATTTTCAGAGTCAGTTCTTCCAATCAGGAATGCCAACTCCCTTAAAGCACCATAATAATCTTCTTGCTGAAGATTAAGTTTACCGTACATCATCCTCATCTCATCAGTATAGCTGCTGGAAGGGTAGAGTTCTAAAAACTTTGTTATTAAACTTTCTGCTTCGTCATATCTTTCCTGCTCAAGGTAAATCTTGCTGCTAAAAAAATAGGACGCTGTTGTTCTACTATTAAGTTCGTAGTCATTAATAATTTTGTTAAAGATTGACTGGGCTTGATAATAACTATTTGCACTGTAAAGGTTTACAGCAAGATTGAATTGTCTCTTTATTTCATCATCTTTCAAATCCTGTGATAGTGAAACAGATAAAAAGATAAATGAAAGTGCTATAGCCAGGGATAAAACTTTATGCATCGGAAATTGAATTTTTAGTTAGAAGATTTTGTGCATTATTTTTTCCAGCAACTGCAGTTTTGTTTTTCGGGTCCAGCTTAACTGCAGAATCGAAATAAAGTTACTGCTTCATTGAATTTACCGTTATGAAGGTATACTTCAGCCAGCAGGGTGTAATCTTCTGAAGAAATATCTTCACTCAGTTCTATGAATTTTGTAAAATATTGTTCAGCTTTTTTATAATCGTTATTCTTAAAATAAATCTTTCCTGCCCAAGCAAAAATCGTGGGCTCTTTAGAATTAAATCTTACAGCTTTTTCCACTGATTTTATGGCATGGTTAATCATATCCTGGTTATAATAAACCTGTGCATAGATAACATGCAGTTCCCAAAAATCCGAAAATAAAACTTCAGCTCTATTTGCATAACGTAAAGCGCTATCAAACTCTTTTAGTTCAATCTCAATTTTTGCAAGATAAAGATATGCTTCCTGTATAATTTCCGGCTGCTCATCCGAAATTATAAAACTAAGAAAATTAACTTTTGATAATTCAAAATCCTTCAGCATAAAATAAGCATATCCTGTAAAGTAAAATACTATAGGTTCTTCTTCAGAAGAAATGAAACTTAAAACCTCAATTGCTTTTTCCCATTTAGCATTCCTGATTAGGAACTGCCCGTAATAAAGTTTTACATCTTTATCTTCCGGCTGAAGATTTGAAATCTTTTCAAAAAGATCTATAGCGGAATTCAATTTGCCAAGGTTTTCATAAATCTCTGCAAGCCGGAAGTATGGTTCTGTAAATTTAGGATAGTCGTTAATTAATAAAAGGTAAATCTGAATTGCATAAAGAGGTTTGTTTTGTGCTTCAAAATCTCTTGCGGTCTTTAATTTATATTGAGCTCTGTGATCAATTTGCAATTATTTTACTCCCACTCAATAGTGGCAGGCGGTTTAGAGCTAACATCGTAAACAACCCTGTTAACTCCTTTTACTTTATTAATTATTTTATTAGAAACATCAGCTAGAAAATCATGCTCAAATGTGTACCAGTCGGCAGTCATACCATCCACCGAGGTAACTGCACGAAGTGCAAGAACGTTTTCGTAAGTTCTTGCATCGCCCATAACTCCAACAGAGTTTACGGGTAACAAAATTGCAAATGCCTGCCAGATATTTTTATAAATACCTTCTTCTTTAATTGAAGTTATAAAAATATCATCTGCTTCCCTAAGAATTTCAAGTTTTTCTTCGGATACTTCACCTAAAATCCTTACTGCCAAACCTGGACCCGGAAACGGATGCCTTACAATAAATTCTTCCGGAATTTTTAATTGCCTGCCAACTTTTCTAACTTCATCTTTGAAAAGTTCACGGAATGGTTCAATTAATTTGAGGTTCATCTTTTCTGGCAATCCGCCAACATTGTGGTGAGTTTTAATAGTAACCGAAGCACCCTTTACAGGCATCGATTCTATAACATCAGGATAGAGAGTTCCCTGCACTAAAAATTCGGCGTTCTTTATCTTTTTAGCTTCTTCTTCAAAAACTTCTATAAAAGTATTGCCAATTATTTTTCTTTTTTCTTCAGGATCGCTTACACCTTTAAGATTTTTTAGAAACTTTTTAGATGCATTAACATGAATATGTTCAAGATTTAGTTTTTCATCAAATAACTCTCCGACCTTTTTACTTTCATTTTTTCTCATTAAGCCGGTATCGATGTGAATGCAGATAAGGTTTTTATCAATTGATTTTTTAACAAGCACCGCGGCAACAGTTGAATCTACTCCACCGCTGAGAGCGCAGATTGCTTTGGCATCTCCAACTTCATTTTTAATACTTTCAATCTTTTCACCTATAAAGTTCTCTGCAGTCCAGTCAGCTTTGCAGTTGCATATTTCAAAAAGAAAATTATCTATTATTTTTTTACCTTCTTCGGTGTGAACAACTTCGGGATGAAACTGCAATCCATAAATTCTTTTTACATTATTTGAAATTGCACAAATAGGTGAATGATCTGATTCACCGATAACTTTAAAGCCGGGTGGTATTTCTGTAAGATAATCGCCATGACTCATCCAAACAACAGAAGCATCATTTATACCGCTGAGGATATCTGAATCATCAAGAGTTCTTAGAACTGCTTTGCCGTATTCGCGATCGGCAGCAGGTTCAACTTTGCCCCCAAAATTTATGCAGATGAGCTGCAAACCATAACAAATTCCAAGCACAGGAATTTTAAGATTAAGAATTTCCTTATCAATTTCCGGGGCTCCTTCATCATAAACACTTAAAGGTCCGCCGGAAAAAATAATTCCTTTCGGTTTTATCTCTTTAATCTTATCTACAGAAATTGTGTGGGGATAAATTTCGGAATAAACATTTGCTTCCCTTATCCTCCGCGTAATTAGCTGAGTAAACTGGGAACCAAAATCGATGATTAGTATTGTTTCTCTGTTATGCATTTAAGGTTTTAATGAATGAGGTATTCAGAAAATAAAACCCGTTGTCTGAAGGTCTCCTATAGAAAAACGGGTATCATCAGAATAGTTTACTTTATAAGACTACTGTCCAATTAATTCTTTATATGCTGCACTATCAAGAAGATCTGTAATTTCTGATTGATCAGTAATTTCAATTTTTATCATCCAGCCTTCGCCGTAAGGATCAGTATTTATTTTTTCAGGATTATCGGCAAGCAGACTGTTAATCTCAGTAACTTTACCTGAAAGCGGACCATACAAATCGCTGACTGTTTTTACTGCTTCAATGGTTCCGAACGGATCGCCTTTGGTTAATACTTCAATATTTGGATCTATATCAACAAATACAACATCACCCAGCTCGCCCTGTGCAAAATCGGTTATTCCTATTTTTGCAATATTTCCATCTACCAAAATCCATTCATGGTCTGCCGTGTATTTTAATTCTTCTGGAATATTCATATAACCCTCAGTAATAGATAAAATAAATTTTTTACACTTTGTATTCGAATTTTTCTAAAAAACTTGTGTCAAATTTTCCACTTAAAAATCTTTTATCCTGCAATACCTGCAGATGAAACGGGATTGTAGTTTTAATTCCTTCAATCGCAAACTCCTCCAGTGCTCTTACCCCTCTTGCAATGGCATGTTCCCTGTTTTTACCCCATACAATTAATTTAGCAATTAAAGAATCGTAATACGGAGGGATTGAATAAGAATGATAAATATTAGAATCAATTCTTACTCCAAAACCACCGGGAAAATGAAGCGAGGTAATTGTGCCGGGAGAAGGTCTGAAATCGTGTGCAGGATCTTCAGCATTAATTCTAAATTCGAAAGCATGCCCACGCGGTTTTTCTGGCAAAGTTTCAATTTTTTGCCCTGCAGCAATAAGAATTTGCTGGCGGATCAGGTCCACATCGTAAACCATTTCTGTAACCGGATGCTCAACCTGGATACGTGTATTCATTTCCATAAAATAGAAATTTCTATTCTTATCGAGTAAAAACTCAATTGTGCCGGCACCTTCATAGTTAACTGACTTTGCACCAAGCACTGCAGCATCGCCCATCTTGTTTCTTAGTTCTTCATCTATTGCTGGCGATGGTGATTCTTCTATCAGTTTTTGGTGTCTTCTCTGAATGGAACAATCTCTTTCGCCGTAATGATAAACATTTCCAAAACTATCGCCGAGAACTTGAATTTCAACGTGTCTGGGGTTTTCAATAAATTTTTCTATGTAAACATCAGGATTTCCGAACCCGGCTTCAGCTTCTGCCTGTGCAATTTGAAAAGCTTTTTCAAATTCTTTTTCATCCCAAACAATCCTCATCCCTTTGCCGCCGCCGCCAGCCGTAGGTTTTATAATTACAGGAAGACCAATTTCTCGCGCAAGGGCAACTCCTTCTTCTTTGCTGTTAATGCAGCCGTCACTTCCGGGAATAACAGGAACACCATTCTTCTTCATCGTATCTTTAGCAAAAGATTTATCACCCATTTCATTAATCATTTGGGGCGATGGACCAATAAACTTAATACCTGATTCGCCACAAATCTCAGAAAAGTTTGCATTCTCTGCAAGAAATCCATAACCGGGATGAATTGCATCGGCGCCTGTAACCTGGGCAGCAGAAATAATTGAAGGAATTTTTAGGTAACTGTCTTTACTAAACGGAGGTCCTATGCAAACAGCTTCGTCTGCAAAGGTTACATGAAGAGAATCTTCATCTGCTTCAGAATAAACTGCAACAGTTTTAATTCCTAATTCCTTGCATGAACGGATAACTCGAAGGGCAATTTCGCCTCTGTTGGCGATCAAAATTTTGTTGAACAATTGTTTCTCGTCTAAATTACTTCAGTATCAACTGGTTTCTATTAAAAACAATGGTTGATTATATTCAACTGGTTTACCATTTTCAACTAACATCTTACTAATCTTACCGCTTACATCCGATTCAATTTCATTCATAAGTTTCATAGCTTCTACAATACAAAGAACAGTACCGGGCGATACCTGGTCACCTATTTCTGCATAATTATCGGCATCTGGTGCAGGAGCCCTGTAAAATGTTCCCACAATCGGTGATCTTATTTCGTGAAGATTAGCAGGAATAGTCTCTTCAACCTTATCAGGTTTTTCTTCAACTTTCACTTCTGTCTGGGCTGTTTGAGCGGAAACTTGCGACTCTGCAACAACCTGGGCTTGCCTAATCTTTTTGGCAATCTTTACCCTGATTCCATTCTCTTCAATTTCCAAATCAGTAATACCGCTGGTATCAACAATTTTAACGAGTCTTTTAATTAAATTTAAATCCATATTAAATCCTCAAATTAAGATTTTACTCTTTCTGAATATTCGCCGGTTCGCGTATCAACCTTAAGAAGTTCATCAGCTTCTATAAATAAGGGTACATTTATAGTAACCCCGGTTTCCAGTTTTGCTGGTTTTACCGCTCCGGTAGCTGTATCTCCTTTAAAGCCGGGTTCAGTTTCAACAACTTTCAAATTTATGAAGGTTGGAATTTCCACCGATATAATTTCAGGTCCGTTGAAAAGAATTTCAACATCTACGCCCTCTTTAAGAAAATTAACTCCGTCACCAAACAAATTACCAGGTACATTTATCTGGTCATAAGTTTCATTATCCATGCATACCAGGAAGTCGCTATCCCTGTAAAGATACTGGTAGGTTTTTCTTTCAACTCGAACGATTTCAATTTTTTCGCCAGCTCTGAAATGTATTATCCAGCACTTTACCGGTTTTAAGACTTTTAAGTGTGCTTCTTACAAAAGCGCCACCTTTACCTGGTTTTACATGCTGGAATCCAACGATGGTGTAAAGATCGTTTTTAAATTGGATAATTAAGCCATTTCTAAAATCTGATGTGTCAGCCATAAAATCTTAAGTCTAAATATTGAATAAGTGATTAAAAAAAATAGATATATGAGTTCTGAAAGTCAAGAAAACCTGATATGAAGTTGATTATCAGGAAAAAATAAAAAGCCGTGCAATTACATGACGGTTACTGGAAAAATTTATGTTTAAAATCCTTAATTAACCAGTGCCAGGTATTGACCAATTTCTCTTCCGGCTAAAGAAGTTGAATACTTCTCTCTAATTGTTTCGAACAGGGTTTTCGCTTCTTTCTTATTACCTGCTTTTAGGAAATTAATTCCAGCATTTAGCAAATATTCAGGATTTAATGCATTCACTTCCGTAATACCAGCTGCTTCTAAATAAAGATCGGCAGCTTCTTCATAATTCTTTTTGGAAGCATAATAACCTGCTCTTCCGGAAATTGCAGCAGCTTTAAAATAATCGATACTGCCACTATAGTCTTTATAGTATTTTAAAGCTTCCTCGTAGTTGCCTAAAAAGGAATAGCTGTTTGCAAGAAATATTTTTGCAGATTCACCGTTCTCTGTTCCGCCGTACTCTTCTACTATTGTCTTTAACCCGATTATATTGGTACCCTGCTGTCCTTCAATTGCCTGAAGGTAAGCTCCCTGGTCGTAAAGTATCATTGTTCTGGATAATTCAACACCGGCATTTTCATTATCAGTTCTTTTCTGGTTAACATAAAAGTAAGCTAAAGCAACTGCTACAACAACAACTGCACCATAAGTAAATATTTTGTTGGTGTGTTCTTCGTAAAACGATCGGGCTTTATAAACAAACGATACAAGCTTATCTTCTTTAATCTCTTTCCTTGAGAGCTTTCTCTTCTTCGTGATCATTAATTAATTCCTTATTTCTTATCTAATATTAAAATTGAAAAGACTTGCAAAAATAACAAATATTTTCACAATCTTATAAATAAAATTGTACGCCCAGGAGGACTCGAACCTCCAACCTCCGGAACCGGAATCCGACGTTCTGTCCAGTTGAACTATGGGCGCATTTATAAACCAATTCTTATATGATTTGAGTAAATCCAGGCTTTATTGAAAAAATAAACCTCTACCCTGTATGCACCTTTCTCTTTTACATTAAATTCGGCGGTTTTAGCTTCTACTGATTTAACTATTTCACCATTCCTCAAAAACCTGATTTTTGCTGTTTGATCCGGAAGAGTAGCTTTTAGTGAAATTTTATCAGTTAACGGTATCGAATCACCCATTTGAACTGTTTTTCCTTCAACTTCAGCAAAAAACCGGAAACCTTTGGAATCTGCATGATAATCGTTGGCAAAAAAGCAATTACCATTTTCTAGTGCAGAATATAGAGCTTTTTTAGAGTTTTCAATATTTTTATCTGAGTTATCTCGTTTTAATTCTTCTTGAAGCAAAATGTGTGTACGAATCGCTTTAAATAGTACTTTGTACGGAAATATCTCTACTTCAAAAAAGCCAAACAAATTTTGCTTGTGTGCATGTGCATCGCTCCCGCCAATTCCAACAACCTTTCGCTTTAAATTTAATTCATCCCAAACTCTTAGCGTTTCATCAGATGGTGAAACTATAGATCTGAGCGGATGTAAAAAAGATTGATACTTATTCTTCTCTGTTAGATTTTCCATCCATTCAGACATATGATTCCAGATTTCAATTCCTGTAAAATCCTCTGTATTCCATTCTTCCCACGGATAAGGCGGATGCTCTTTCATATTATTACGGTCTTCATGAGGATGAGCAATAAAACCGAGTCCACCTGCTTCTTTAACTTTTCTAACATAATTCTTAGCAGTCATCCTGGTTGAATAGGTTTCATTAATACCCAGCGCCAGGTAATGGTTTTTATTCTCTTTATCATTTATTTCACATCCAACCAGGCAAAGGGTATTATCATACCACTTTTCATAACCTTCTTCCAAAGCCCGCAGCGTATTATGATCGGTAAGTATAATAAAATCCAAACCGACTTCATTTGCAAAACCAGCTATATCAGGTACTTCACCGGAACCATCGGAAAAAGTTGAATGCATATGTATTGAACCAACGTATTCGATCATATCATTAATAATTTATGCAACTAAAGTTAAGGAAGAATAATCTATTTAGGAAAGTCGAAATTCAGTATAAAATAAAGTGAAAATGAAGCTTTTAACCCACATCCCGAATTGCTAAAACAGCCATCAATCAAGTTGTTTCAGCGTTGTGTATTTGGTAGAATGTTCAACTGTAAGATCGCTAATTTTATTAATAAGGATGTTTATTCTTTCATCATTATTATCATCAAATTCCTCAAACGCTTCATCGGAGATGAATGTATATTGCTCCTGGAAGTGATTTGGTTTCCCCTTAACTTCAAAAACAGAATAATCTTCTAATCCTTCTGCTTGCAGTAAATTTTTAAGTTCTCTAATCGTACTGAAGTATTCATCTTTTCTACCTGCAGATAATTCGTATTGAATTGAAAAGATTACTTTAGACATGTTTTCTCCACAATATTATTCAACTAAATTTATTTGAAATTGACCTTTAAAAACTTCTTACACAGGTCCTGTTAATGATACATTTGAAAATTCATCATTTCTAACATCAAAATTTACAAATAATTTATCTTTACTTCTTGGTAAAATTTTAACAGGCGGTCTTAATTCCATCGGTCACGTGGCATATGATTGCAGCTGCAACCGAACCTGTTCCGCAAGCAAGTGTTTCACTTTCCACTCCGCGCTCATAGGTTCTAATATGAATTTCTTCATTTTCTATCTTAACAAAGTTTACATTTGTTCCACCGGGAGTAAATTCTGGCAAGGTATCTTATTTCCCTACCAATTGATTCAACGGAAATTTTATCTAGTTCCTCAACTTTAATTACAACGTGGGGCGAACCGGTATTAATAAAATGTGCTGTTATATCCTTTCCGGCAGTTTTTAATTGAATATTTTTTCTTAAATCATACGGTGGATTAAGATTAAACCGAATCGTTCCATCTTCTAATATTTCGCCGGAGTATTCAGAATTGTTAGATAAAAATCTTGTGGTTTTATCTATTATCCTTTTCGTATTTAACGCGAATTTAACTGCACACCTTGCACCATTGCCGCAAAGACTTCCTGTGGAGCCATCCGCATTGTAGTAATTCATAACAAAATCATATTGTTCAGAGGAAGAAATTAATATAACACCATCTGCCCCAATTCCATTATGCCGGTCGCAAAGTTTCTGTATCGTTTTCTCAGAAAACAAAAATTCGGGATTATCATCATCATCAATTAAGATGAAATCATTCCCGGCACCACTCATTTTTGTAAAGGATATATTTTTCATTTCAGGTATACAATTTAGTTTAATGTATATAGCTTTTCAATCGAATTGAATAGAGGAAGGTAAATTATTTGTTATCAAATAAAATTAGAAGTGAAAAAATTTAGGCCGTAAAATTTTACGGCCCAAGTTAAGCCCCGTTAGCTTGATATGTTTTGCATCAATGCAGCAACCTGTTGCGCCTGCTTTGAGTTATACTCAAACGCCAGTTTTTTATGGTTTACTATATCTATAATAGTACCTATTAAACAGAGTCCGCCGGTAAAAAAATACAACAGACCCATTCCTATTTGGTCTACTACAAATCTTTGAATTCCGGCTATTCCCAACAGACCTATCACAGCAAAAATAAGCATGTTAGTAGGATCTTTTCTTCTGGACATATAAGACATCGCAAACTGTTGTGCTTTATCATCACTCATGTCTTTTATTAGCTCCTGAATATAAGCCATTTCTTCGCCCTCAAGACCGGGCATTAATTGAAATACGTTTGCCATAATTGCTCCAATTCATTTTGATTAATGAAATTATCCTTGTAAATAAAACAATAAGTGCAAAAATCCCCAGCGGATGTGCACTAAGGGAGTTTGTAATTTCTCCATGCAAAACATAGGAAACTGATCTTCCTAGCCCGCAGCCAGGACAAAAATCAATTCCCAACGCAGAAAAAGGACAGATAGTAAAATGAGCGGTTTCCACAGGTGCTGTTAAAGCAAGAAATATAAGTGCCGCCATCCAGATTAATGCCTCAACACCTATAATTTTACCTGCAGTAGATAAATCTCTCATCCTGATTGGCAAGTCCTTTCTCTTATTAATTCAAAACATAATTAATTGACGCCTGTGAATCAATAATTGAATGATAGATGGTGGAATAAAATCGGTTAATTGCAATAATAAAGCGGTAGGAAATATCTTCCCGTTATAAATAATGATTTTAATTACAATATTTAGGTAAGTGTGTTGGGTGTAGTTTTGAGCGTATATCACAATTATATCAATCAGCTTGGTCCGATAAATCAGATTTCGCCGTATTCGTCTTCATTTTTCGCATAGCTCAAAACGAAGACTGAGTGGAGGTGGCGGGAGTCGAACCCGCGTCCGAAATTAAGATCCAAAAAACGTCTACACACATATCCGGTTTTTAATTTAACTTAAAGCTACCAAACTGGCAAGGATCACTTTAAGCGTGCCCGTAACCGCCGACGCGGATTCGCCTTCCCTTGCCGGGTGAAAGGGTCAGCTATCATACCTAACGGCGTTCTTCCAAACCCCAGTATGAGAGAGAATGGAGAACGGCTGCGTTAATTTACGCAGCTAGAGCGTAATCGTATTCGCTAATTAATTTTTTTCCCGCCGTTTAACGTGTCTGCAGGAAAACACGGTGCGCAGTTTAATGTCTCTTTAATCCCGTCGAAGCCAATTTCACCCCCTTAAAGGAAGATGGAAAAGTTAAAACAAAAGAAAATAAATAATTATTTCTCCCATTTTACATCAGGATTGCCTGAGACTTTATTTTCAAAACGTGCAAGAACAAAGAACAGGTCGCTTAACCTGTTTAAGAATATAAGAATATTATCACCAATTTCAACACTATTTTTTAATGATACAACAGCTCTTTCCGCCCTTCTTGCAACTGTGCGGCAAATATGAAGGTTTGCAGAACTTTTAGAGCCGCCGGGAAGAATAAAGTTTTTCAATTCTTCCAGTTTTGCATCATATTTATCAATCTCCTTTTCTATACTACTATAAAACTCTGAAGGAGTTCCATCACTTTCCTGCTTTTTTTCTTCCGGTGTAGCAAGATCAGCACCAACGGTAAATAACTGGTTCTGGATTTTTAGAAGAAGTGCTTTTACATCTTTATCAACAGTTTCGGTAACAGCCAGCCCAACAAATGAATTCAGTTCATCTACAATTCCGTATGCTTCTATACGCGGGGAATTTTTAGAAACTCTTTTACCACCATAGAGTGCTGTTTCTCCTTTATCTCCTTTTCCGGTATATATCTTCATTTTATAAATGGTAAAGAATCTACTTCTACAGGTATAGTTCTACTCGTACTGTTCTTTGCTATAAGCTTTGTTTCGTTATTTAGGAATTGCTTTTTAATATAAGCCAAACCGATATACTCTTTAAGCTTAGTTGAATTAATGCTTGATGTTACAATACCTGCTTCGTTACCATTTTCATCAACCAGGGTTAGTCGCTCATCATCTTTAACCGCTTCGGAAAAAGTGATTCCTGATATTTGCCTTTGCACTTTATCGTATGCATCCAACCGACCAATAACTTCCTGCCCAATAAAACATCCTTTGTTAAGATCAACAAAATCAATTAGCCCTGCTTCGTGCGGATTATAATTGTCGTTCAATTCATTTGGAGCAACAGGAATTCCCTGTTCTATTCTATAAGAATTATATGCATCCTCACCAATCAAAGTAAAATCGTAAGCTCCTTTATTTTCAAGCATATAGTCAACCAGCTTTTTACTATTTTCATAATCGCCAGCATCCAGAATTTGTTCCCTCCCATTTCATCTACAAGTTTAACAAGGAAGAATAAGATATTTTCTGTATTAACAATCCGGAATGTATTCGGTTCAATATCATTAACAATATTCCCGGTAACCAAAGTTATAAATGAATCTGCCTGCGGGCCGCAAAGCTCCAGCAAACTATATTTAACATTTGCATCATTCACCTGTACATCATCGGTGATTACATATTTTCTTATCCAGCTCATAACATTTGGTTTACTTTTTCTATCACAAACAAGCAACTGGTAATCTTCAAAGTTTAAGAGAGCCCCTAACTCTATTATTCTACCTTTTTCTGTTGTGAAGACAGTTTTTGTGACTCCTTCTTTTGGTAAATCTTTAACTGAGTTTGTAGTGATGCGGTGAAGAAAATCCAGTACATCTTTACCTTTCAGTTCAATCAAACCAAAATGAGATATGTTTCTCAATCCAACACCGCTGTATAAGGCTTCCAGTTCTTTCTCGACATCAGTATATAATTTTATTAACTTATGATCATTTTCTGTAACCGATGCATATCCTTTCGATTCGAAATATTCAACAATGGCATTTTTGTTATCTATTGCTTCGAGCATTTATTCTCCTGAATTGGAATTTCTATATGTACAAAATTATTATTTACTAATCATAAATAAAACTGAAATTTTTCTTATCTCCAAATAATCCTGCTGAGTTGCAAAAATGGAAGTTCATCATCAACAGATGATTAGAAATGAAACGTAAAAATATGAAAATATTCTTTAATAAGGGCGTGTTTGCTTGCGGTTTCTGGTATTTACATAAACGCTTTCTTCCGGCTGCCAGATAAAAGCAACAGAATCGCGCGAAAATACCCTGTCTTCCAGATCATAAAAAATGAACTCATAATAATCAGGGAATTTATCGTTGTTAACATTCGCAATTGTCCGTTTAAAATTTATCCCTTCGTAAGTCATCATTATGTGAGGTTCTGATCTTAAGCCATCAATTAAAAAATAATTATAATCTATATGACCAATACCTCTTCCGTAATGAAAATTTACCCTGATGTACGGTGTGTTTTTTAAATTCCATTTATGTAAACCAAGGTTATTAAATCCGCCGTGTGAAGGTATGAGCGATTCCCATACAACCTGGAGGTTACCTGCATTACATTCAAACAAAGTAAGGTAAAAGAAAGCTGTCCCCAGCTCAGTGCTATCCAAATCAATAAAACTCTGATCGTATCCAACAATGTTTTTAGTTTCAATCAACCTTTCGCCCGGTCTTGATTTGGCTATAACTGCAAAGAAATACTTTGGATCTTGATTGTAGTTTATAACTGCCGGATTCGGCACATCGAATGTTAGGGTTTTATCGAAGTTAACAAGGTATGAGCCCTCAGGATAAGTCTCCAGTACAAATTCATTTATTGCCAGTGCATCACAGGGTGTCCTATTGCTAGCTTGTTTTTTTTGCTGCTCAAGATTATAACGCTGTATCTTTGCATCTTTTTCCGGAGAGTACGCAACTCCTTCATCACTTCCCGTAGAAACCTGATCAACCTCGCCATTATCAGTACAGGAAAATAAAAATATAGCTGAGAAAATGATGAGTAGATATTTAACTGAGTTCTTCACAAAAATTTTTGCTTGCAATCTAAAATGATGATAAGGCAATAATTATGCCGCAATACGTTAATCCATCGGGATTTATTTGATATGTAAACCGTAAAAAAAGTTAATAAAACTTTTTAAATGCGGTATAGAAAAAAGGTATTCTTAAAAATAAATTTTTCAATCTTAGAATAGGACAAAAGTTATTTTGCAAACTCATCTAAGAAATACGCCGAACTTAAAATGCCCAGTTGAAAATGATTAAGATCGAAATGCTCGTTTGGCGAATGCAGGTTTTCGCTATTCAATCCCAGACCCATAAGTACAGGTGGTGCTTTTAATTTATCGGCAAACACAACTACAATTGGAATTGATCCTCCTTCGCGCATAAAAACAGTTTTCTTGCCGAATGCTTTAGACATAGCTTTGGCAGCAGCAATTGTAGATTTATCATTTAAAGGAGAGATCATAGGTTGAGCACCATGTAAATCAACTACTTTAACTTTTACAGATTTAGGTGCGATACTTTTTATATACTTTGAAAAAAGCCTTGCTATCTTTTTTGGGTCCTGGTTGGGAACAAGTCGCATACTAATTTTTGCTTTTACTTTTGAAGGGAGAACAGTTTTTGCGCCATCTCCAGTAAAACCTCCTATTATACCATTACAATCAAGGGAGGGTCTCACCCATACTCTTTCCAGGGTAGTATAGCCCTCTTCACCCTGCAAATGAGTTACGCCTATCTCCTGTGCAAACTTTCGATCAGAATGTGGAAGCAATTTAAAGTTTGCTTGTTCCTTTTTTGAATGTTTTAAAACATCATCGTAGAATCCGGGTATTTTAATTTTGCCGTTTTTATCCTGAAGTTTACTTATCATATTAGCAAGAACATTAATTGGATTTGCAACAGAGCCACCAAAAGAGCCCGAGTGGAGATCCCTATTCGGGCCTGTAACTTCAACTTCCATATAGCAAATCCCTCTTAACCCATAAGTAAGGGTTGGCAGACCCGGAGCAAATAAAGACGTATCAGAAATTAAAACAGTATTGCATTCAAGCATCTTTTTATTTTTGTTTACAAACTCACTCAAGCTGGCACTGCCTATCTCTTCTTCACCTTCAATTAAAATTTTTACATTAACCGGAAGTTTACCAACAGTTTTAAAATAAGCTTCGAGACTTTTTATATGAACATACATTTGCCCTTTGTCATCGGTAGCGCCTCTTGCATAAATTTTACCGTTTTTTATAGTTGGCTGGAAAGGAGGAGAATCCCACAATTCGATAGGGTCAACCGGCTGAACATCATAATGCCCGTAAATGAGCACGGTTGGTTTGCCGGGAGCGCCAAGCCATTCGCCGTAAACAATTGGATGCCCTTTGGTTTTGTGTATCTTAACTTTATTAAGTCCAGCCTGTGTTAACGAATTCTTAACATATTCTGCAGCTTTATTCATTTCATTTTTAAATTCAGGAAGAGTACTGATGCTGGAGATTCTTAAAAAATCCTTAAGCTCTTCAACGTATCGTTCCCTGTTATTATTTATATAGTTAACAACTTTTTCCAACGCTAACTCCTTATGCTTATTTTAGTTTGTACCTGAAAATGACAGGAATATAATTATTAAAGTTACTAATTGTTTGGGAATCAAGCTTAACAAGAACATCTTCCGAAGGAATAAAATATTCTCTCCATGGATCATCGACCAAGAAAATATTACTATCTTTATCAAATGTAATAGATTCTATTGAACCCACATAATCAATTTCCGGATATCCGGGAATAGTTGGTTTTAATTTCCAACTGGTTGTATCATTGATCTCTAAGTCTTCACTTAATTCAATCCTAAATAATCTTCTATTATTTCTATCAACTCCCCACAAATTAAAATTGTTATCGGCATACAATCCTCCGATTGAATGAATGCCTAATTTTTTGGTGCTAATTTTTTTTATGATTGTAAAATTATTTTTATCAACCACATAAATGATTGTGCTATCAGCAAATTCCTTATCATTTACTAATCCTTCCAAACCAAGATAAAGGTAGTTTGAATCGACCCCTAAGCCCTCGATAACCAATATTCCATTGAGTATATTTATAAAATTCTGATTCAGGTTGAATATTGAGTTTCCTAATTTTTTCAATGGAATTATTAAAAGGATCATTATTAGTAAAAGAGATTTTATAGATGCCTACAAAATCATTATAATTATCTTCATTGCCTTCAATAGATAAATAGACATCGCCTGTATATTTATCGTAAGTTATCTCCTCAAAATCAAGTTTTGGAAAATCATAAAAATACCACAAAACTTCTTCACTAAAACAAATTGAAGTGAAACTGAAAGAAGTATCATTAGTTATTTTCATCCTGTGGATTTTGCCAATATCATCAGCTAAAAGAAAAAACTTTTCGTTTTTATTGTTAGAGCCAATATAGGTTATACCCGATGTTTGCTCTGTATGATAGCCGTTACCAATTAACCATCTCGGGTACAAATCGTCTTTAGAAATTTGAGCAATACGACCTAGTTTATGAGACTGGCAACTAAATGTGAGTAACAGAATAGTAAAAAAAAGTATAAATTTCTGCATTCAATAAATTATGACAGATTCAAATAAGTGTTACCTAATATAGTAAATTCTTTTAATATTATTAATTAAGTTAGTTGCAATCTTGTTAAACTATAAAGCTCTGGTTATTTTTAATCAATGATTATTCACAGGTATATATTACGCAACCATATTGCGCCGTTTATCTATTCAGCAGCTACAATGATGGGTGTATTGCTGCTTCAATTTTTAATGAAGTTTGCAGACCGGCTTGTTGGAAAAGGATTGGACATCTGGCTAATCATTCAGTTAATTGCTTACAACCTCTCGTGGATGCTCGTCCTCGTAATTCCGATGGCAACACTTGTAGCAGCTTTGATGACGTATGGAAGTCTGTCTCAAAACAACGAAGTGACTATAATAAAATCTTCCGGCGCATCTCTTTACAGGATGATGTCTGCATCGTTTATAGCAAGTATTATTGTAGCTTATTTGCTTTTCCTATTCAATAACGAAATTCTTCCGGATACCAACTACCAGGCAAAAATTTTAATGTCAGATATCACCAGAAAAAAACCTACGTCTTTCACTGGAATCAGGATTTTTTTCTCAGGAAGTTTCAAACTACGCAATTTTAGTTAGAAAAATAGACGAACAAAAAAACGAACTTAGCCAGGTAACAATTTATGATTACACCGATCCTGCAAAAATAAATGTTGTTACTGCGAAGAAAGGAATTATATTTTTTTCACACGACCAGAAAAACCTGATAATGGATTTAAGAAACGGTGAGATACATGAATCGGATGTAAAAGAGACGGGATTGTACAGGAAGCTTGTTTTTGAGAAACACAGAATTACAATGGATGCCGAGCAATTTACTTTCAACCAATCGCAGGGAGGTTTAAGAGGCGAAAGAGAATTAAGAGTGGAAAGAATGCGAGCGATTGTTGACAGCATAAAATTAAACAGGAAAAAATATTTTGCAGGATTGGAAGAAGAAGTAAATAAATATTTCTTTAAAGACACTTCCTACGCAACGGTTTATTCTACTGTAAATACACACCAGACTGATGCACTTATCTATGTTAGGATACAGGATAGAATTAAAACAGCAAAGAATATGATAATTTCTAACATGAAACGAGTTGAATGGTCCAACAGGGAAATAGAGAAATATGAAGTTGAGATCTATAAAAAATATGCAATTCCTGCAGCCTGCATAGTGTTTATGTTAATTGGTGCACCACTTGGTATAATGGTTAAAAAAGGTGGCTTTGGAGTTGCCGCAAGTATAAGCTTATTTTTCTTTCTTGTTTACTGGGCTTTTCTAATAGGCGGCGAAAAGCTTGCAGAGAGAGGTGTGTTCTCCCCGGTTATTGGAATGTGGGCTGCTAATATTGTGCTGGGAGTAATTGGAATTATTCTTTTGATAAGAACGAACCGTGAGACTGTTACTATCCAATTTACATTCCTTAAAAAACTTGTACCCAAAAGAATGAAATACAGCAGTGGCGAATATGAAAATTCTTGATAAGTACCTGGCAAGACAGTTTTTGCAAACGATATTTTTCGGGTTGATCGGTTTTACTGCGCTCTTTGTTGTAATAGATGCGATGGAAAACCTTGATGACTTTCTTGACCAGGACGTGCCACCGCTTAAAATTTTGCACTACTATGCAGTATTTGCACCGGAAATTATAAAGCTGATAACACCGGTTTCTGTATTATTCGCAGCACTTTTTACTGCCGGTAAAATAGCAGTACTTAGCGAGCTTACTGCTATGAGGGCAAGCGGAGTAAGCCTGTACAGGTTTATGGCTCCATTTGTAGTAACAGCCATGGTAATAAGCGCGTTCTCTGTTTACTTTGGAGGATACCTTGTGCCGATGGCAAATAAAACAAAAATTAACATCGCACAGGTTTATCTTAAAAAAGGATTATCATTTACTGGAAGCAACATCTACTTCCAGGATTCCGAAAGCAGGATAATTAGCATCTCTTTTTTTGATGCCGGAACAAACAGGGCAAATAGGGTAAGCATACAGGATTTTGATGTAGATGATCCAACCAGGATGACTGGAAGAATTGATGCGCAGAAATTAAGTTACGATACTTTATCGGCTCAATGGATTGCATTGCAGGGAGTTAAAAGAAAATTTATAGACGAAAAGGAAACAGCAAGTTTTTTCGATTCATTAACTGTAAGCAATCTTAACTTTAAACCAATCGATCTTACCAAGAAGCAGCAAAAAGTACAGGAGATGAACCTGGATGAATTATCGGAACTGATTGAATCGCAGAAACGTGCAGGAAACGATCCTACAGCAACCTTAATAGAATATCATTCCAGGTATGCCTTTGCAGTAGCAAACTTAATCATTGTTCTTTTCGGGCTGCCGATAGCTGTAAGCAGAAGGAAAAGCGGATTAGCCGGACAGGTAGGATTAAATATATTAATCACGTTTATCTACCTGGTATTTATGAAAGTAAGCCAGGCATTTGGAAAAAATGGTGCTTTGGATCCGATGATAACTGCGTGGTTTGCTAACTTAGTATTTCTTGCGGGTGCGTTAATTACTGTGCCAAGAATGAAGCACTAATCGAAATTAAAATTTCAAATTTGAACTAAGAGAAACCGATAGTCGGAATATGCAGCTGTAATCAGTTAACCTTTTCTTTACCCTTCGGAGGTACAAAACCAAAATGCTGATTTGAAGGAGCTTCAACTTTAATTTCGCCAAACCGGGCTTCAAACTTATCTATGTTATCCTTTAGTGCTTTAAGAGCATTTTAGCATGCTGGGGTGTAGTAATGATACGGGCGTGCACTTTAGCCTTTGGCACGCCCGGTACAATTCGTGTAAAATCAATTATAAATTCTGCCGGCGAATGGGTAATGATAGCAAGATTTGAATAAATACCCTCGGCTTCTTTTTCGCCAAGTTCAATATTAATTTGCTGCCCTTGCGGCTGTTTTTTCTGATCCATTCTAACCTGCTGACTTTATTTATTTAATTACTATCTTAACTGGTCCGCTTTATCGAAAGCATTGGCAGCTTCTTCCTGCATACCAAGTACGGAATAAACTTTGCCAAGAATTTCCCACATTTGTCCATTAGTAGGGTCTAATTCTACAACTCTCTTCAAGATAAGGAAGTGCCAGTTCATATTTTTGTTTATAATCTTCACTTATAACTCCCTGCTCTTCAGCATCAAGGTTCATCTGTGTTCCCCATTTTACATAAGTTACACCAAGATTATAAATCGCATTTTCATATTCAGGATCAATTTCCAGTGCCTTGGTAAATTGCTCTTCAGCTTCTTCATACCGATTCGCATTAAGTAATAACACTCCGTAATTATACCTGAAATACTGATTGCCGGGATCCTGTTCTACACTTGCTTTAAAAGCATCCATTGCTACATCAATTTTATTTGCACCAACATATGATTCAGAAAGTGAGACTAATATGCTCTTATTTTCAGGATAAAGTTTTCTTCCTTCTTCAAGCACATCTATTGCATTATTATAATGAGCTACAGCATCAATGCTGTCCTGTAGATTATTGCTGTTCATAAAATCAATATTTTTATTAGCACCAAGAGTATAGTAAACTTCGCCCAGGTACTGGTATCCATCTTCTGATTTATCCATTTCAATTAATTTATTTAACGGATCGATTGCTTCTTCAGTCTTACCGGAACTTAAATACACAAAAGCAAGGTTACGGTAGTTATCAGCCGAATCCGGTTCAATTAAAGTAGCATCTTTAAAAAACTTTATCGATCTGTCATAAAATATTGTTGCGCTGTCCGGGTCAGCAACATTATTTCCTCTCTGGAAGTTGCTTACGCCTTTATTAAAATTGTTAGCCCAGTGAAAAGCTTTCTGGTCTCCAATCTTTATTGCAAATTTATCGCTGATTGAAAGCGAATTATTAAATGAAGAGATCATTTTTTCCATCTCACCCAATTCGCCATAAACGTGACCCATCAAAAAATATCCTTCATCACTTTTCGGATTTTTTTCAACATCTTTTTGAAGCATATCCATCGCCTTATCAAAATTTTTCTGCTCAATATAAAGCTTAGCACTGGTCAGCTCTGTGGATGAGCATTGAAAACCGGTTAAAACTATCCCAATAATAAAAGATATTACAATTAAAAGTTTTGAATGTTGCATGTTTACTCCATCATTTTAATCAATTAAGGAATTCAAATTTACCATATTACCCCCCGATAATCAAGGATATGAAGCATTGCTTAACTCACTGTGCAGATCAATTATCGTGTTACCGAGTATGGCATCAATCAGCTTAAGGAAACTTTCCTAAATTGCTTTTGCTGGCAGAATAGAATATTTTTCAACTTAAAATATGAGGAAATTTTGACAATTGAAGAAGCTGTAAAATCGCTGCCAAAAGTACTCTTGCACGATCACCTGGATGGTGGTTTAAGACCACCAACCATCATTGATTTGGCTAACGAGCAGGGATACAAGAAACTGCCTACTCACGATGCTGAAGAACTTGCAAAATGGTTTCACCAGGGGGTTTCTGCCGGAAGCTTAGTTGAATTTTTAAAAGGTTTTGAGCATACCTGTGGTGTTATGCAAACCAAGGAGGCATTGGAAAGAGTCGCCTATGAGATGATAGAAGATATGAAAAATGATGGTGTTTGCTATGTTGAAACACGATTCGCGCCTGTTTTCCATACGGAGAAAGGATTATATCTTGATGATACGGTTAGAGCGGTGCTGGCAGGCTTGGAACGCGGGAAGAAAGATTTTGGCGTTGGTTATGGTTTGATTTTATGCGGGATGCGGAATATGAAAGACACCCTGGAAGTAGCAGAGCTCGCAGTGAATTTCCGCTATGAAGGTGTGGTAGGTTTTGATCTTGCAGGCGAAGAAGGTGGGTATCCTCCTAAAAATCATATTGATGCATTCCAGTCTATCCAGCGTGCTAATTTTAACATAACAATCCATGCCGGCGAAGCTTTTGGTAAAGAATCTATCTGGCAGGCAATACAATGGTGCGGCGCTCACAGAATAGGACATGCTACTCATCTTAAAGACGATATAACTTTAGATAAAGATGGAAACGTTATTGCTTTTGGAGAGCTTGCTCAATATGTTCTTGATAAAAGAATTCCTTTGGAAATTTGTTTGTTGAGTAACGTGCACACGGGGGCGGTTGATAAAATTGAAAATCATCCCTTTGGAATTCTCTTTAAGGAAAAATTTCGTGTTACAATTAATACCGATGACCGGTTGATGAGTAACACAACATTGTCAAACGAATTTTTAGTTGCAATTGAACACTTTAACCTTAACCTTGAAGATATTGAAAAGATAACCATCAATTCAATGAAATCTGCATTCATTCCTTACAGCGAACGGCTTGATTATATTTATAAAATTATTAAACCGGGATATCAAAAGATTCGGGAAAAGTTACTTTCGCTAAAAAATTTATCGGAGAAAGATGAAAAAGAAGCTATTCACAAATTATAATTTTGAACTTGATAAAAATGAAAAGAAACTGCTTAGTTCATTTTGCAAACAGGCACTTAAACAGTTAGAAGGAAATAAAGAATTCTTTGGAGAAACAAGAGCGTTCAATTCCATCCTGGGAAAACTGAACTCAGAAGATGAGATTATAAAATTAACTAAAGATGAAAAAACACGGCTGACTCATCAGCTGAAGGAAAATATGAATCATCTCCAAAAAGAGATGACAAGCAGTTGGTTTATAAAAAAGTGGATGGTAAAATCTTTATATAATCAATATAATAATTTGTACGAAAATCACTTAAAAGGATAGTTAAGTTTTGGGAAATGTAAAACATAAAATAAAAGCTCCAGTTGGCACTCAACTAACGTGTAAAGGGTGGATACAGGAAGCAGCAATGCGAATGCTTATGAACAACCTGGATACTGAAGTTGCAGAAAATCCTGATGAACTAATTGTTTACGGCGGAAGTGGAAAAGCTGCACGAAACTGGGAATGTTATGAAGCTATTATAAAATCGCTGCAGGAGTTGGAGAATGATGAAACACTCCTTGTGCAATCGGGTAAACCGGTAGCAGTATTTAAAACGTATCCTAATGCACCGCGAGTATTAATTTCTAATGCAATGTTGGTTCCAAATTGGGCAACCTGGGATGAGTTTAGAAGGTTGGAAGGATTAGGGCTTACAATGTTCGGGCAGATGACTGCAGGAAGCTGGATTTACATAGGAAGCCAGGGAATTTTGCAAGGAACTTATGAAACATTTGCTGAGTGCGCCAGGAAATATTTTGACGGCATCATTAAAAGGTAGACTGGTGCTTACTGCAGGACTCGGTGGTATGGGCGGCGCACAACCACTTTCAGCAACTATGAACGGAGCAACATTCCTTGGCGTTGAAGTAGATAGAGCACGGGCTCAGAAAAGAGTAGAAACTGGTTACCTTGATTATCTTAACAGATGATCTTGATGAAGCACTCGAAAAAGTGATGAATGCAAAAGAAACTGGAGAAGCATTTTCAGTTGCAATAATCGGTAACGCCGGAGAAATTCTTCCGCAAATTTTAGAAAAAAATATTATCCCTGATATTTTAACTGATCAAACTTCTGCACACGATACTTTAAATGGTTATGTTCCGATGGGAATGAGTTTTGAAGAAGCGTTAGTTCTGAGAAAAGAAAATCCGATAAATATATTAAACAGGCACAGCAAACAATTGTTAAACATGTTCAAGCTATGCTTGAATTTCAAAAACACGGAGCAAAAACTTTCGATTACGGAAATAACATACGTGGTGAAGCAAAAGATAACGGGGTTGAAAATGCTTTCGACATTCCCGGTTTTGTACCCGAATTTATAAGACCACTTTTCTGTGATGGCAAAGGTCCATTCCGATGGGCTGCTTTATCCGGCGATCCTGAAGACATCTACACAACTGATGAAGCAATTAAAAAAACTTTCCCTGAAAACACCGCACTTTGCAATTGGATTGATTTAGCACAAAAGAAAGTTCATTTCCAGGGATTACCTTCACGAATTTGCTGGCTTGGTTACGGCGAGAGAGCAAAGATGGGAAAAATATTTAATGATCTTGTTGCTTCAGGTAAAATTAAAGCACCAATTGTTATCGGAAGAGATCATCTTGATTGCGGTTCTGTTGCATCACCTAACCGCGAAACCGAAGGAATGAAAGACGGCAGCGATGCTATTGCAGATTGGCCAATTTTAAATGCACTATTGAATGCTGTTGGTGGCGCAAGCTGGGTTTCGGTTCATCATGGCGGCGGCGTTGGAATTGGCAATTCAATTCATGCAGGAATGGTTATAGTTGCAGACGGAACAAAAGAAGCTGAGCAAAGACTTGAAAGAGTTTTAACTTATGATCCGGGAATGGGAATTGCACGCCATTCTGATGCAGGTTATGAACAGGCGATAGACAATGCTAAAAATTGGGGTGTAAAAATTCCTATGATTAAATAAAGTGTTACAAAGAAAATTAAATTATGAGACTACTTTTTAATTCTCACTTTATGATCATCTTTTTAATGCTGCAATTAACAAGCATCACTTTTGCGCAAAGCGAAGATGAAATTGATGAAGATAATTGCACTTACAACGGTTTTGAGCTTTACGGTAAAATCCAGTTTGTTAGAATCCTTTCCGGATATTACAATCAAAGTTGTTGAATCGTTTCCTGATATTGAAGTAAAACTAGTAGATTCCTTTCCTGATGATTGTGGTGAATGGCAAATTGTAGATTCATTTCCGGATTTAAAAGTAAAAATTGTTGAATCTTTTCCTGATATAAAAATAAAGTTTGTTGAATCTTTTCCCGGTTTACCTTAATTAATTTTCAAACCGGTTATAACAGCGATTAAATTGTAAGAGGTACAAAATGAAGGCTAAAATTCTTATTGCAGATAAATTTCCTGATAAATATCTGGATGAACTAAAAAACTTAGATGTTGAAGTTGAAAACTCGCCAAAACTTGGTGAAAAGGATCTCGAAACAGCAGTTAAAGATGCTACGATTCTAGTTGTTCGTTCAACAATTGTAAATGAAACCACAATTAACAATGCCAGTAACCTTAAAGTTATTATCCGTGCAGGTGCTGGAGTGAATAATATCGCTATTCCTGCAGCAAGTGCAAAAGGTGTTAGCGTGGCAAACTGCCCTGGTAAAAACTCAGTTGCAGTTGCAGAACTAGCAATTGGATTAATGGTTTCACTTGATAGAAGAATTCCTGATAATGTTAAGCGACTTTAGAAATGGAAAATGGAACAAAGCAGAATATTCCAAAGCTGAAGGACTTAAAGGTAAAACTCTTGGTGTGGTTGGAGTTGGAAATATTGGAAGAGAAGTAGCAAAAAGAGCTGCGGCCTTTGATATGAAAGTCTATGGTTACGATATTGTAAGGTTGAATGATGTACAATTAGAATACCTTGATACAATTGAAGAACTCTTACCAAAGTGCGATGTAATTTCTATTCACCTTCCCGCAAATGATAAGACAAAAGGTATTTTTAACAAAGAGTTATTCGGATTGATGAAGCAAAATGCTTTCCTTATAAACACTTCACGCCATGCAGTTATTGATGAAGACTGCACTTGTTGATGCAATTAAGGAAAAGAACCTTCGTGTAGCTCTTGATGTGTTTAAGGATGAACCGGAAGGGAAAACCGGAGAGGTAAATTCATCTTTACTCCTCAAATCCAAATGTTTATATTACTCATCATATTGGTGCTTCGACAACACAGGCGCAAAACGCCGTTGCAGAAGAAACAATAAATATAATTAAGCATTTTGTTGATGGCGGAGTTGTAGATAATTGTGTGAATAAAGGCGATCTGGCAGGTTAATGATAACTAACGCTTTCTACAAATAATTGTATAAATTTCTAGAGGGACTTTAAATGAGTCCCTTTTTTTATACAAACTTTATATCAATCATATCCTTTATTATTCCGTGGTAGAAAGGTAAGCTAACAATTTGTCGTATCCCTTCCTGGTCCTGCTCATCAAGATTATAAATTACAGAAGGAAGGTTCTCTTTTATAAATGATTTGGTTTCCTCAGAAAAGCTGCCGGGAATATTTATATCTTGCTTATTGAGGTTTTTCATAGCTTCAGAAAACTTGTCGGAATATTTTTTCAGATTTTTATCACTCCCCGATGCTAACACATAATTAACAAAGGGTGCGGAAATTAACTCTATTATCTCTTCAGCAAAGCTTATTCCTTTTTCATACTTATTCATCAATAAAATTTTTATCGCCGGTTAAAATATGATTTGAGGAATTTAGTTCATCATCATTTAAAGCGATATTCATTTTAAAATCAAGTTCATAATTTTCTTTAAAAAAGATGAGCCCGATTATTGCTTCCAACGTTGAAATATCGCCTGCTAATTTAAACTCATTAATTGTTTCTTCTTCCGAATTATAATATATATAAGAGTTGCAAAGAGATTCTTCAAATGATATTCCTAAAGAAGAGGAAACAAAAAAATCCTTGTTGGTGATGATATCCGAAACCGGCATAAGGGCAATTGATGATGGGTCTTTCCTTACTTCCATTGAAAGGGCAGCAGATTCCTTAAAAGATATTAAATTTTCTATCTTCCTCAGGTAAATTGTTAAAGAGGATTTTTGAAAAGACATTATCGGGGAAAAAAAATTTTCATCAATACTAATAAGAAAAAAGCCCCGGCTGAAGCGGGGCTGATTCTAATCTTTATGATTTTTTAGTTTTTATCCTGGCTGCCTTACCAGAAAGATTACGTAAGTAATAGAGTTTGGCTCTTCTTACATCACCTTGTTTAAGCAAATCTATCTTTGCAATTTTTGGTGAGTTAAAACGGAATATTCTTTCTACTCCAACGCCGCTGGATATTTTCCGTACAGTAAAAGTTTTATTTAAGCCAGCTCCGCGAATGCTTATTACATCACCTTCGAAGGGCTGTATTCTTTCCTTATCACCTTCTATTACGCGCACATGAACTTTTACATGATCTCCCGGGTTAAAGTTGGGCAGATCAGTTTTAATTTGATCTTGTACTATGTTATTTAGGTCTTCCATCATTATCTCCGCTATTTATTATATTCGCGCCATTTTTCAGTTAAAATATTTGATTGTTTTTCTTTCCACTTTTTAATTTCTTTATCATTACCTGAAAGTAAAATATCAGGGACCTTCATTCCCCTGTATTCTGCAGGTCTTGTATAGTGCGGTGCTTCAACTATTTCACCATCCTGAAATGAATCGTCTAAAGCCGCTTCACTATCATTCAACACTCCCGGTATAAGTCTTACAATTGCATCAACAATAATTAGCGCAGGAAGCTCGCCGCCTGTTAAAACAAAGCTGCCAATTGATATTTCGATTGTTGCAAACTTTTCTCTAACCCTGTCATCAATCTCTTTATAATGTCCTGCAATAATTAATATATTTTTTGCAAGCGAGAAATCTGTTTGCTTGTTTCTGATCGAAAATTTTTCCTTTTGGAGTAGTAAATATTATATGATCATATTTACGCTGATCCATCAACCCTTCTATACATTCAAAAAATGGTTCCGGTTTAAGGATCATTCCGGGTCCGCCGCCAAAAGGTTTATCATCAATCTGCTTATGCTTATCGTGAGCATAATCGCGCAAATTGTGTACAACAATTTCGACTTTCTTCTTTTCCCGGGCTCTTTTAAGTATGCTGGTATTAAGGGGACTTTCTAAAAGATCAGGGACTGCAGATATTATATCAATCCTAATCATCACTTAAATTATAATCTTCCTTAATAACCATTATCTTTTTCCCGGGATCGAAGCTTTCAATAATTTCAAGAACAACGGGTAATAGAATTTCGTTTCCTTTATCACCCTTTATACTCATCACATCGTTTGCAGGCATTTTTAAAACATCGGTTATTTCACCAATCAGTTTATCGTTTTTAAATACCTTGCTGCCTATCAACTCGTTAATAAAAAAATGATCCCCAGGTAATTTTAGAAAGTCTTTATCATCAACAAAAACTTCTCTACCAATTAAAACCTGAGAATCTCTCTGGCTATCAAAATTTAAAAATTTAATCGAAAAAGAGTTTCTGTATTCCTTTACATTTTCCACAGTAAAGATTTTTTTATCGCCCCAAAAGTCTATATAGACTTTGTGCAATTTTTCAAATCCTTCCTGAAATCCGGAATACGATTCTACTTTAACAAAACCATCTTTCCCAATAAGAGAAACAATTTTGGCAATTAAATAAAAATTTTTGCCCAATATTTATACTAAGCCAGCTTAGTCTAAAATTTCCAATATTGCCCGCTTACCCTCCTTGGCAGCAATAGCTGTTAAGAGCGTACGCATTGCCTGTGCTGTTTTCCCCTGTTTACCAATAACCTTTCCCACATCATCGGACTGAACCTTTAGCGAGAAAACAACTTTTTTCTCCTCCGGGACGTTTTCTTCTACCTCTACGCTATCCGGATTATCCACTAAGTGCCTCGCAATGAATTCGATGAATTCTTTCATTGGTGGAGCCTCCTATTTTAGAGCCGGGAGCATTTAGAATTAACGTACAAAAAAATCAGCTGAAAGGATAGATTAAAAATCTATTCTTTTTCTGCCTCTTTTTCTTCAGAAGCTGCGCCCATTACTTCTGTTGTACCTTCTTCAGTAATCGCCTTTTCTTCCGGCTTAGATTCCTCTTTGGAATCTACCTCTTCAACAACAGTTTCTGCAGGTTTTTCTTCAACAACTGTTTCAGCAGTTTTCTCTTCAACAACAGTTTCTGCAGGTTTTTCTGCAACCACTGTTCCTGAATTTTGTCTTCAGCTGCTTGTTTCTTTGATTTCTTTTTAACTGTTTTCTTTTTAGAACTGGCTTCTTTTAATTTTTTCCAGTTCTCCATTTCGGCTTCAACCTTTTCAGCATCAAGTCCTTTTTTTCCAAGTTCTCTTTTAAGGGTTATTCCCTGCTGCCTTAATAAACTTTTAACAGTGTTAGTAGGTTGTGCGCCATTATCCAGCCAATAAAGCACCCTGTCTTCCTTTATCTCAATAGTATGAGGATCTGTTAAAGGATTATAAAGCCCAACAGCTTCTAAAAATTTACCGTCGCGCGGTGATCTTGTATCGGCTGCTACCACCTTATAGATGGGCTGCTTTTTCTTTCCCATTCTTCTTAATCTTAGCTTAACTGCCAATTAATTATCCTCCATGGTTTTTTCATTATTCAATTAAATCTTAAATTATTTAATGATGATTTTGAGAAACCTTTTTTAGACATCTTACTCATCATCTTCCGCATATCCGAAAATTGTTTTATTAAACGGTTAACATCCTGTATAGATGTTCCACTGCCACGGGCAATTCTTTTACGCCTGTTGCCGTTTAATATTTTAGGACTGTGCCTTTCAACCCTGGTCATCGAGTTAATTATTGCTTCAACTTTAACCAATGCATCATCACTAAGTTCTGCATTTTTCAGTTGATTACCCAGCCCCGGAATCATCCCAAGCAGGGATGACAAAGAACCCATTTTCTTAATAACTTTAATTTGCTTAAGAAAATCATTAAAATCAAATTTATTTTTACGAAGTTTTTCTTCCAGCTCCTCGGCTTCACTCTCATCAAAGCTTTTTTGTGCCTTTTCAACCAGCGAAACCACATCACCTTTACCCAAAATACGCGATGCCATTCTATCCGGGAAAAATCCTTCCATTTCATCTAAGTTTTTCACCATTACTTACAAATTTAATCGGTTTTCCAACAACAGACCTGATGGAAAGAGCAGCTCCTCCCCTTGCATCGCCATCTAATTTTGTAAGTACAATGCCATCAAAATTTACAATTTCATCAAATGCTTTGGCAGAATTTACTGCATCCTGCCCTGTCATGGAATCGACAACAAAAAGCGTTTCTTCGGGAGAAACTATATTTTTTATATCTGCAACTTCGTTCATCATTTCATCATCAATGTGCAGACGACCGGCAGTATCAAGAATAATTGTATTCAGGTTTTGCTCTTTTGCATACGCAACAGCTTGCTTTGCAACATTCCTGGCATTTTTTTCTTCAATAGAAAAAACCGGAACATTAATTTTTTCTCCAAGAAGTTTTAGCTGCTCAATAGCAGCAGGACGATGAACATCAGCAGCTACAAGTAAACATTTTCGTGCATTACTTTTAAGCTTTTTTGCAAGCTTAGCACAGAAAGTAGTTTTACCGGAACCCTGCAAACCAACAACCATAATAGTTGTAATTCCGGATGCACTTATTTTTATTTCTGTATGAGCTCCACCAAGTAATTGAATTAACTCATCATTAATTATTTTTGTTATAAGCTGTCCGGGTGTTATAGAAGCAATTACTTCTTCACCCAACGCTTTTACCGAAACTTTTTCAATGAACTCTTTAGCCACCTTATAATTAACATCAGCATCCAGCAGAATACGGCGTATTTCTCTAAGAGAATCGGAGATATTCTTTTCGGTTAACTTACCCTGACCGCGTACCTTTTTTAGTGCGGTCTCTATTTTTAGAGATAAATCTTCAAACATTAATTAAATCCGGTAAAAAATCTTACGAACTAGCCTTAAGGGCATTAGCGCCAGATACGATCTCCAGTATTTCTTTAGTAATTGCAGCTTGTCGTTCTTTGTTATACGTTAAATTCAGACTTCTAATCATTTCCTGTGCATTTGTTGTTGCATTATCCATTGCAGTCATTCTCGCACCTAGTTCTGCTGCGTTCGATTCCAGGAGACTCCTCCAAACCTGTGCCTTCAGGTGTTTAGGGATGAGATAATTAAAGATGGAACCCGAATCGGGTTCAAATATATAATTTGGTTGCTGAACCTGTTTTTCTTCCGATGAACTTAAAACGGGGATGGGAAGAAATTGTTGAACTTGTATTCTCTGCCTTATCATTGAGATAAACTCGTTATAAATAATAACAACTTTATCATAAGTCTCTTTGCCAAATTCAGAGACTAAATTATCGCTGATCTTTAGCGCTGAAGAATACTCCAATGATGAAAATAATCCAACATCTTTTCCGATCACATTATAATTTCTTCTACTGAAATAATCGGCGTTTTTCTTGCCTACACAGTAAACAAATGCATTTAGTCCTTCTGCATTTATTTCTTCATCAATATACCTGGCAGCTTCTTTAATAATATTATTATTAAATGCGCCGCATAGTCCTCTATCAGCAGTAACAACTACCACCGCAACATTCTTTAGCTCTCTCTGGATAAAGAATGGATTGGTAGCCATATCCTCTTCGGTAGCCAGGTTAGAGAGCATTTCAGAAATTCTATTCACATAAGGTCTGGCATTTACAATCCTGGTTTGCGCCCTCCTCAGTTTTGCCGCCGAAACCATTTTCATTGCTTTGGTAATCTTCTGTGTATTCTTTACACCGACGATCCTTCTTTTTATGTCTTTTAACGTTGCCATAAATTATTTATAAACTATTCAGTGCTTTTCTTGAATATTCCTAAAAATTCATCCGCTGCTTTTTTCATCTTCTCTTCAAGTTCCGCTGATAATTGTTTTTCTTTTTTGATTGAGTCAAAAATATCGTTGTATTTAACTTCTATAAATTCGAGTACTTCTTTTTCAAATCTTTTAATATCTGCAATCGGCACATCATCCATATAACCATTTGTACCGAGGTAAATACTTACTACCATTCTTTCAACCGGGATTGGAGCATACTGACCTTGTTTTAAAAGTTCAACTAATCTTGCACCCTTTGCCAGAGTTTTTAAAGTGGATTGATCTAAATCCGAACCAAATTTTGCAAAAGCTTCCAGTTCCCTGTACTGTGCAAGATCGAGTTTTAACGTTCCGGCAACTTTTTTCATCGCTTTAATCTGTGCATTACCACCAACTCTTGATACAGAAATACCTACGTTAATTGCAGGTCTAACTCCTGCATTAAACAAGTTCGATTCAAGATATATCTGTCCATCAGTAATAGAAATAACATTAGTAGGAATGTATGCAGAAACATCACCTTGCTGCGTTTCGATAATTGGTAAAGCAGTAAGAGATCCGCCGCCCAAATCATCACTTAATTTTGAAGCTCTTTCCAACAACCTTGAGTGCAAATAGAAAACGTCACCAGGAAAAGCTTCTCTACCGGGAGGTCTTCTAAGAAGTAAAGAAAGTTCTCTGTAAGCAGCAGCTTGTTTAGAAAGATCATCATAAATTACAAGCGAGTGCCTACCGTTATCGCGATAATATTCGCCAAGGGTTGCGCCTGAATATGGTGCAATAAACTGAAGCGGTGCAGGTTCCCAGGAAGCGGCAACAATAACAGTTGTATATTCCATTGCGCCTTGCTCTGCAAGTTTTGCAACAACCTGTGCTACGGTCGAACTCTTCTGTCCAATTGCAACATAGACGCAGTAAACCGGCTGAACACCCAGCTCTTTAGCTTCATCAGAATGAGTATATTTCTGGTTGATGATTGCATCGATAGCCACAGCTGTTTTACCTGTTTGCCTATCGCCAATTATAAGCTCTCTCTGTCCTCTTCCTATCGGTATCATAGCATCAACAGCGGCAATACCGGTTTGTATCGGCTCTTTTACAGGCTGCCTTTGAATAACACCAAGGGCTTTTCGTTCGATGGGTAAATATTTATCTGTGTTAATGGCGCCTTTGCCGTCAATCGGCTGACCGAGCGGGTTTACAACTCTTCCTAATAATTCTTCACCTACAGGAAGGGAAGCAACTCGTTTTGTTCTTTTTACGGTATCGCCTTCTTTAACTAGTGAACTTTCGCCAAAAAGAACACATCCAACACTATCTTCATCAAGATTTAAAACCATACCGATTACATCATTCGGAAATTCAACCAATTCACTTGCCATAACTTTGCTTAATCCGTAAACACGTGCAATTCCATCTCCAACCTGCAGCACTGTGCCAACATCATAAACATCAACTTCGCTTTCAAAACCCGATAGTTGTTTCCTTAATATTGCCGATATTTCATCCGGTCTTACTTCAGCCATTTTAATATCCTTTAAATTCTCCTGATTAATTTTTTGATATGCTGCCGTACAGCAACTGGTTCTTTAACAAAATCAGTTGATGTTGAAGCGATGCGTCAAAAAGTGTATCGCCCACCTTGGCAACAAAACCGCCAATCAAGTCTTCATCAATTGTAAAAGTGAGTCGGACTTTTTTATTTAAAGTTTTTTCAAGGTTTTCTATAAGCGTTCGTTTCTGTTCTTCAGAAAATTCATATACTGTTTTAACAGAAACCTGCGCTTCTCCAACGTGCTCATCCCTTAATTCTAAAAACCTGGATGCAATTGTGCATAACAGACTTTCTCTTTTCTTCTCAATTACAAAATCTATAAACTTAAATGTATCTTCATCAAAAACAGATTTAAAAATTTCTTTTAGTATAGAAGATTTAACCACCGGTTTTATAACCGGGCTTTCCAGCGCCGACTGCAGTTTAGGATTATCCTTTAAAGTTTTTGAAAGAAGAATCATATCTGCAGTTACCACTTCCAGCTTATTCTTTTCAACAGAATCTTCCAGCAGCGAGGTTGCATACCTATGTGATACTTTAAAATCAGTCATAGCTTAATTCTTCATTACATCTTTCAAGTAACTATCAACTATATGCTTGTTTTTATCCGCATCAAGATTTTGTTTCATAATTTTTTCTGCAGCATTAACAGCAATTTTTGCAACCTGGTCTTTCAACTCTTCAAAAGCAGAATCTTTTTTCCTATCAATTTCTACACCTGCATCTTCAATTAATTTCTTTGCCTGCTCTTTGCTCTCTTTTAATAATTGTTCTTTAAGATTTTCTGCAAAGGAACGGCTCTGCTCAATAATTTTTTTTGATTCTTCTTCAGCTTTTGCCAGGTTTGCCTGGTTTTCATCAAGAATCCTTTGTGCATCTTCTTTTGCTTTTTCTGCTTTTTCCAGGGAATCTTTTATATCCTTTTCTCTCTGGTCTAAAGCGGAAAGAATAGGTTTCCAGGCAACTTTTTTCAGAATAAATAAGAGAATAAGAAAAGTTACAATTGTCCAGATAATCAATCCAGGATTAACATCCAGCAAAGATCCGTTGCCGCTTCCTGATGCTAATACTCCAAGTAGAATATTTGCGAGCATTTTAATATCCTTATCTAATTAATAACAATGGTAATGTTATACCACTATTTATGCTTTTATTGCAAGAAGAATACAAATAACCAAACCAAAGAAAGCAACACCTTCAATAAGTGCTGCAGCAATAATCATCGAAGTTCTTATTGCACCAGCAGCTTCCGGCTGCCTTCCACTTGCATCCATTGCAGAACTTGCAAGTTTACCAATTCCAAGCCCAGCGCCAATTACAACTAAGCCCGCTCCCAAACCTGCTGCTAACCAAGCTAAATCCATTTATTTATCTCCTTAAATTAATTGTTATTATTAATGTTCCTGATGTACAGCCATCCCTATGAATAAAGAGGTAAGGATGGTAAAAATATATGCCTGAATTAATGCAACTAATATTTCCAACAGGTAAATAAAAACTGCAAAAACTATAGCTCCAGGTGCAACAAACACAGTGCCCATAAAGAAAATCAAACCAAGCAACGATAAAATTACAAAGTGACCTGCAATCATATTTGCAAAAAGTCGTATGCAAAGTGCAAACGGTTTTGTAAATAATCCTAAAATCTCTACTGGTATCATAAGAACCAGCAGAACAGGAGGAATACCGTGAGGTATTAATCCCTTGAAATAACCGAAAAATCCATTTTGCCTTATACCGCCAATTTGAATCATAAAAAAGGAGCAAATTGCTAATGAAGCAGTTACTCCAATGTTACTTGTAAATGTTGCAGACCAGGGTAACAGCCCTAAAAAATTTCCAAACAGTATAAAGAAAAAGAGAGTGAGCAAATATGGAACAAACTTTTCATAACCCTTGCCAATGGTGGTTCTGGCTATCTCATCTCTTACAAAAATTATAAAAACTTCAAAGAAATTTGCAATTCCTTTTGGTATAAGCGACTTTTTATATTTTCGGGAGACCAAAGTGAATATCAGCAAAATCAATATTGCTGTAATCCACATAAAAATAACATGCTTTGTTGGGGTAAAATCGATTCCAAATAATAGTGGGAAACTGAGGAATGTGAATGTGTAAAAAGCGGTTCAAAATCTAACTCCCTGGCATCCATCACATGATGGAGTATCCACCCACTGTCACTTTCACCCGAATGCTTTAATGAATCAGCTGCAACTTTTATTGAATCAACCGCAGTACTCAATGGCATAGAAATCTGTTAACTTTCTCTGAGATTTAGGTAAATTATTTCTATTATTACATAAAAAAAGTAAAAAAATAAGATAGAAAATATAAAGGTAATCTCATTTATTTCCAAGAAAACCAACACAGCAATTAACAGAATAAGCAATAAACTTAGACGAAGAAGGAGTCCACCATATAGGGATATGAGGAATTTTTTGTTTGAGCGGTTAATTCCCCAAAGAAGGAATCCCAATCCGAGTCAGAAAATTAAAATAAGCAAGTAAATCTCCAATCAGAATGGATTTGAAGATATTCTGATTTAGGAGATTCATTCAAAGAGAGAATGGTTAAAATAATCAGGCTAAGCAGCCCAATTGAGATGCCGAAAAACAATATTTTTTTTGCAGAAATCATTTACCGGATTTTAGAACACTTTTAATAAAAGTGTATAATCCAGCAAAAATACCCAAAAAAGCAAAAACAATGGTTAAAATTGGTGATAAATCAAACTTACCATCCAGCCAGATACCTAAAAATACCATAACTGTTACAGTAAGTGCCAGTTGCATTCCAAGGCCCACGTAGGGACCTACCTCACGATAGACCTTGGATATATTTTTTAACTTATCCGGGTTTGTTTTCATCTTTAACAATGGATGTATTTGGGCTGCTCATACCTTTAACATCGCCCATATTACTCTTTCCATCAAACTTGGCACCAGCTTCAACTACCAGTATCTTGGTAAATATATCGCCTTTAAGATTAGCTTTAGATTCTAAAACCAATTTTTCTTTTGCATTTACTGATCCGACTACCTTTCCGCCAATAGTAATTATACCTGCATTTATCTGACCGTTTACATCACCGTGTTCGCCTACAGTAACGTTACCCTGGGTAACTACGTCTCCCAGGATAGTACCATCAACTCTTATGCTGCCCCCACTGGTAATTTTCCCCTCTAGTTTTACACCATTACTAATTATTGTAATGTCTTCTGTGCTTCCATTGAATTGTTTGTCCTTCAAAACTAATTCTCCTTATTTAATAATTTAATAAAATTGTTTCCGGATCAATTGCCTGCCCGTCTCTCCATATTTCAAAATGAAGATGCGGACCTGAGCTGTGGGTTCCGCTGTTTCCACTTAAAGCAATAAGCTCTCCCTGTTCAACAATATCTCTTTCTCTTTTCAATACTGATGAACAGTGTTTGTACGTTGTAATATAGTTATTACTATGGGAAATTATAACAACGTAACCAAAATTTGGTGTATAATCTGAAAAAACAACAAGCCCACCCGCGGATGCATAAACAGGGGCTCCTTCTTTAACCACAATATCAATTCCCATATGTCCTTTGCCGGCATCATACTTCCTGCTAATGAAACCTTCCGAAGGTTTAATAAGAGATATTGATTCGGTTTGAATTAAAGTTTCTGAATTAATAATCTTATAAAATATTTTTAAAAGATTTCCTTCAACCCGGTTTTCCTGATCACTTACTAAAGAATCCTGTGGCATTGTTACTGAATCTACATAAGCAGAATCCCCCAGGATTAGTGCATGCTTTAGATTTTCATTTGTTGATTTTAAACTCTGCAATTCCTTTACCAGGAACTGAATTTGTTCATCCAGTTGTTCTACTTTCTTCAGTTGGGAACTATGAAGACCATATTTGTACGGAAGTAAAAGACCACCGAATCCGGTAAAAATTAAAAGGTAATAACCTACAATAGCTCCAACGATCGAATATATTATAAAAAAGGTTATTATACTTGCCAGGGTAAATTTGCGTGCCTTCGATGAATGGGAAGTATCATCGGGAATAATAACTACTGAAAAACTTTTTATATGTTTATAATATTTTAATAAAGACATTGCAGATCATCCGGATTGATAAAATTCTGAATTGTAAAGTTAACTGAACTTTTGCAACAAATCTACAAATTTTATTCTACCCTCTCTTAATAGAACCGGATTTTTACCCGTTAATTTGATTAATGTAGATGCTGCGCTGGATAGTTTGTTTTTAGTATAAAAGATGGCTTTAACTTCAGACTTAAATTCATCTTTAATTTTTGAGTGGTTGGTAAGGGGTTTTTGATTGCTTTTATTTACGCTGGTAGAAATTAGCGGTGCTTTTATTTGATTAAGAAGATCCCGGCAAAAAATGTTTCCAGGTATTCGGAATGCAGCAGTTTTTCCGTTTAACTTCCTGCTGGTTTTATTATTCAATTTTAAGATTACAGAAACAGGTGCCGGCCAAATTTTGTTTAGAAAATCCAGGTGTAATTTATCTTCCAATTCAACATAGTTTAGTAAAGTTTCTACATTATTTATTAAAAGAATGAATTGCTTTTTTTCGGTTCTGCTTTTTAGTTTATTAATTTTATCAACTGCAGTTTTATTAAACGGGTTGCCGCCCACACCGTAAATTGTATCTGTTGGGTAAATAAAAATTTCTCCTTGCAAATATATTTCGATAGAATAATTGACAGCTTTTACCGGATCATCATCTATATTTACTAAAATGTTGTTAATCATTGGCAGCTAATAGCTTTTTAATTTTTTCTATTACCATTTCCGGCAGAAGCTTATATCCACAATCAAATGTTTCTATGGGGCATTGCTGGTAACCATGAATTCCACATGGTTTGCAGTCAAGATCATTAAAACTAATGAACTCACTTTGTTTATTGTACGGGTAAAAACCAAACCCGGGAACGGTTGAACAATAAATTGTTAAAACAGGAATATCTGCACACATTCCTAAATGCGTTGGAGCGCTGTCGTTGGAAATTAATAAATTTACATGCTTTAGTAATTCTATGGTTTCTATAAAAGAAAAATTTCCAGATAGATTTAAAACTTTGTCATCAAAACTGCTTTTAATTTGTTCACACAATTCTTTGTCAGATTCACCTCCAATTAAAATTATAGTGTAACCATCTTCTGTTAAATAGTTTATTACCTCTTTATAATGTTCGGCTGGATATACTTTAGTTTGCCAAACAGAACCAGGAGCAACAGCAATAATTTTTTCTGTTTTAATTTCATTTTTTATAAAATTATCTATTTTACTTTTAATCTCTTCGGATACAGAAATTGCAGGCAGGATTTTCCATTCGCCTTCAACATAATTTTCGCCAATCAACGAAAGATTCCTTTTAACTTCATGATCTGATAAATTGTACTTAGCAATATGCCGGTATGCAAACTTGAGAGCGCTATTATCAAAACCATAAGTTTCTTTTACATTCAATTCCAAAGTTATCAAAGCACTTCTTAGCGAACGGTGGGGTGAATATACTGCATCATAATTATTTTTTCTTAATTGCCTGGAAAATTTATATAACGCAAATAAAGATTTATGCTTGCCTTTCTTATCAAGTTCAATTACGGAGTTAATGTAAGGCGAAGCTTCAAAAATTATTTTAGTAGATGGAATGCAGATAACATCAATTAATACATTTGCGTTTCTCTTTTTCAATTGCTGAATCATTGGGAGAGTAAGAATTGCATCGCCGGGAAATGCAGTTTGTATAATTAGTATTTTTTTTACGCGATGATTCAATGCTTCCACCTTTTATGCATCCAGAGCCACTGTTCGGGGTATTCTCTTATAAACGATTCGAGATATGAAGTATGACGCTGACTTAGCTCAATAATTTTTTCTTCATCGTCTTCAGGCAAATTATCTTTGCTTATTTCATGCATTACTAATTTGTAACTATAATCTTTTTGCCTTACAGGAATTCCGCAAAGTATTGGTGCACCTGTTTTTAATGCCAACACTGCCGGACCCATATGGACTGAAACTTTTCTTCCGAAAAACTCTACTTTAATACTCTCTTGCGGACCTCTTTGATCTGCAACCATGGCAACAATTTTCTTTTCTTTAAGAGTCTGGTATGTTTTTCTGATGGATAAACCGAGCGAAACAATGTCATTGTTCCACCTGGTTCTAACATTGTTCATCCAATCAGAAACATAAGGATTTCGTTGTGGTTTAACAACAACCGAGAATGGAAGATTAAGCTGTAATGCCACGGAAGCAGCAACATATTCCCAGTTACCAAAGTGAGCTGATAGCAGGATTACTCCTTTCTCTTCTTTGAATTTTGTTTCGATCAGGTCCTTATTCGGACAGTTAACCGCAGCTTCTAATTCCTGCCTGCTAATTTTTGATAAGTAAAGGATTTCGATAAACGCAGTTAAAAAACTTTTGTAAGTGTTGTATGCAATGCTTCGTATTTTCTTCTCATCATATTCAGGGAATGCGTTTGTTAGGTTTTCGAGTACTGTTTTCTTCCTGATTGGAATAAGAAAATAAAAAATAAATGTAAGCAAGCTGGAAAGTTTCCGCGAGGTGTTCAGCCCCAATAACCGGAAGGTTAAACTGAACAGCAAAAATAAAAAATATTCTATTCGATTTTTCATTTCAATTATCTCTTAAGAGTGTACAAAGATAAGTAAACAATGGTAAAATAATTAAATTGAATTATTATTCTACGATAAAGCAAATAAAAAAGCCCTGCAAGCAGGGCTGAAGAATCAAACATAAAAAAGTTAAACCTTAAACTTATCTTACTGTAATCCGTCTTTGCCAGTAGGGATCACTAAGCTCTCCGCGCTTAGAAGATTGAATCAATTGGTAATCTGAAAATCCTGTTATGTCACCAAATATAAAGTAAACTCCGCCTTCAATATCATTATAATTCCATTTTTCGTATGGTCTGGTTTGCAGGTTCATTTGGATATCGCTCTATTTCATTCGGTTCGCCGTACATAATATAAATTCTTCCCCTGTCAGTCTGCCAACCCTTTTTACCCATTGCACTATACTTAGCGTTACTTTCTTTAACTCTCTCTACATAAGCAAGGTATGAATAGTTTTCTGAAACGAGCGGATCGTTTTTACGTGCTTCCCAAAAATTAAACATAAATTCTCTCTTGCCTTCTAAATTAGTCAGCAAGTCATATTGATCCGTTTCAGATTGCAGAGCGATATATTTCGCTTTACTATACAGGTCGTCTAATTCTTCTTCAGACATTACACCGAATGCAGTACTTAGAACGCTTGAGGTTTGCTGAGCGAATGTATCTACATAAACAACACTAGGATTATATACAAAGAACTTTTTAGAGGATGATACACCGTGATCTGCAGCACTGTCAATTAAAGTGCATACTAGTGTGTAAGTATCGGTAGGAAGTTTATAAGCATGCACTGAACCAACCTCTACACGCGAATCTACCTTCCGGTCAATCTGTTTACTTTTATTTATAACTAGCTGTTGCCTGCTGTTAAAAACTAATTGATCCATTCTAAGATTATTACTGCCCGACTCAGTTGAAAGATTGTACAACTCTGTATAATAAAACAATACTGGTTGATTTTCGCCAAAAATTGCTGTAGGCATAGGTGTTACTTCGTAAGTATTTTTGTAGAAGATTGAGGATTCGTTAGTACTTTGCGGAATTATATTAGAAGCTAATTGCAAATCGCTCATTGAAGTAGAAAGTTTTAAATAAGGATTTATCCTTAAATAACCATCTATTGTTTTCGTCTTTAACGAATCTTGTGCATCAGCACCACTTAATTTGCAGTAATAAACACCTTCCCCAATAACGAAACCAATAGCTCCAATAAGACTTTTATTAAAATCGCTGGAATCCCGAATAGTATTGGGTACCAACCAATCTGTTATTAACAACAAACTCCCCGGTTGCAGAATCGGTTATTGATATACTGTAAGATTCCCTGGATGTAATCAGCAGAATCGGTATTAACAACTGTTAAAGATGCCTGGTTAAATGAATAATAAAACTCTACATAATTTGAAGTAGTATCATAACCAAACTGGGCATAATCAAATTCAAAATCTACTTTATTCTGACTAAAGAGGGGAAAGACAATTAAAAAAGATAAGAGTAGTAATAGAGGTTTCATAAAAACGCCAAATTTTTATATAAAAAAATAAAAAAGCGCCTACTGAAAAATCGATAGGCGCTTTTTCATGTAATATCAAGCTTTTTACTGGAAAGCCATTTTTATAGTAAACACATGATTAGAACTTGGGAATTCTTTTACTTCTCTAAAAGCATAATCAAATACGAACCCGAAATCTCCACCAAGATCATATGCAATACCTGCCCCGGCAGTAAAGCCATATATAGAGCTATTATCGAACTCGGTCCCGGATCCAACAGAAAGATTATAACCGCCCCTTAAGAAGAATGTGCTCATAAATCCGTATTCCAAACCAAAATTGAACTGATCCTCAAGAGAGTTATTTGCTATAAATGCTGATCCAAGTGTTAAGTTATTCTGCTCATTTATGTTATATTCATATGATAAACTCAATTGAAAATAACTTGGGATTTGAAATCCTTCTGAGACAATTTCAAAACTTCCTGATGGTGAACCAGGATTTGATCCGAGAACACCTGTTCTCTGCTGCAATTCAGGACCAGAATATTTCATATTTGGACCAATATTCATCAAAGCAGCACCCAATGATAGCTGCTGATCGAATCTATATTGAACACCAAAATCTATAGCGAGCCCATTTGCGGTAGTGTTTTGGATCGATTCACTAATTAGTTTGAAGCTAGTTCCGATCGAAATTCTATCGGTAATAAGCTTTGAATAAGTTAAACCAAGTGTGAGAAATGATGGTGAATATGTTCTTCCATCTCCATCCGGAAAGTCAGCAGTGGTTATTGGAATATCGCCAAAATCAAATGTTTTAAATGTTAAAGCTATGGAACCGAAATCTCCTAAATTGGTTGATGCACCAAAATACGATACATTTATATCGGCAATGTAATTCATATAACTGAATATTGCCTCTCCACCTTGTAGAATATCGAGACCAGCAGGATTATAGTAAATGGATTCCAGACCGGTAAGGTTGGATCCGAATGCACCTCCAGTGGCTATTCCTCTTGCTCCAACAGGTATCAACAATTGCTCAGCACCAGTTGTACCCTTCCTTGCTACATCACCCGCATAAAGAGATGCGGCAAAGATTGAGAGTATAATTAAAGTAAATATTTTCTTCATTTTCAAAAGCTCCTTATTAATTTCAAAATTTACCGGGCGAGACAATATCCCGCCCAATAATCATTAAAATTTCTGTATCTGTTTTTCTGGCATAATTATCGAAAATTTAAGCACCTTTTCACCAAATTTAGGTGATGATACAATTGCCAAATATAGTCCGGATGCAACTCTCAGACCTGACTCATTCTGTAAATCCCACCTTAAAAATGGTGAAGTTGGTGAAGATTTATCGGCTTGAGTCAAAGTTCTCAATAATTGTCCGGAAAGCGAGTAAACCCTAACAGTTATTTCATCCGGCAAATTAGAAAAAGTTACAAACGGTTCATCTGAAGGACTATTCGTATAGCTAGTTGCAACATTAAATCCATACAATGGATTTGGGTAAACATTAACCCTGTTAAAGAGTTCACGTTCCTCAGCATCGGTTAACGCACCGCCTTCTTGGGTTTGAAATTGATAAACATCAGAAGTGGTGTATGGATAAGTATCAACATCAACAACAAACATATCGCCGGTAGTATAGTCAAATCCTGTTGTGTCCCGGTGAATTGCGATAGTGTAAAGAATATTAAAGAATGCGTTACTTGCCATCAACCTGTCTGTTGGTGTAGCTTCTGTAACATCTTCGGGAATTTCATAACCAGCAAAATTAGCCCAGGTTAATTCTGTTCCCTGGTAACCTGTATGCACTCTCCCAAGACCAACAACATCATTTGGATCGGTTGGCATCAAATCATCGTATGGGACATTGAAGATGAAAATATATTCACCTGTTACGTCAGCATCTGTTCCAGGATCCCATATTCCATCCGGATTACCTCCCTCTGATACCTTCCTCTCCAGGAATCCAACGGCAAGTTGGTATTCACCATAATAATCATCGTCTACCCAGGCAGTAAAAGGAACATCAACAATTCCTTCGCCTAGCTTACCAACTTCGGTTAGATCGACAACAACATCAGGATTATCGGTTGTTACCCCAGCGGCGAATGTATAGCTTTGTCTTTGAAGTGGAATTACCGCTCCAACGTATCCGTTAAGATATCTGAAAGCTTTGTTTTTACCTGTATCACCAAATCGCAATTCAACTTTTTTTAGTTGATCGCCTTTGGTAAAATTATTATCTAATGACGATAATTTTGAACCACCGCCAGGGAGCTTTCTGCTCTGGTCATCCAGATCTGTACCTACGTAAAATACTTCCGTAGAAGCTGAATTGAACCATGGATTCAAAGTTTCTGCTACCATTGGTGAATCAATTCTAGGAAACTGATCTTCAATTTTAACAATAAAACCTTCAGTTTCAACTTGGTCAATCAAATCTGAACCATACAGATATTCTGTAGCTGAATCAAGGAGCACAGTATTAGTAGCGATGTTCTTCAGGTTCCAAGATGCAGCATAATCTGTTGAACTACTATCAATCTGAAAAGTAACCTCATATTGGTCACCTGTTAAAGCAGTCTTCGTCACAACATCAAATATTAATTCACCCTGGGAAGGTCCATCAATATGAGTTGATGATCCTACTGCAACAGGAGGAGTGTATAAATCCTCTCCTAAAACTACTGTAATTATTTTAGGTATATTTTCTACCTCGCCCACAAATCCGGCTGCAGATAAGTAGTAATCTCCTTCATCGCCAAAAACGGCATTTTCATCCATCGGCAAAAGTGCGTCATAATTAAGAGCATAGGAAGTAAATGAAAAGTAATAAGGTACGCCTTTAACTAGATTACCACCATCGAATGGATTTTCTGTAACTCTAACCCTGATACGTCCACGTACCGGATCTGAGTAAACTTGGACATCTAATTTGTTTTCTGACTCGGAGAACAGTAATTCTCTACCACCGGTTTCTTGGTTTTCCTTAAATATATCCTGTATGAAATTATCTGCCTGGAAAGATGTGTGGAGTTTTATGTTTTGTACGCCTCCAACAATTTCCTGTGTTGAGTTAGTTTTATATGCTGAGACATTAATTCCCTGGAATCTATTATCCCAGGCCTCCGTCTGATCAAGAAAACTAACCTGATTACTTACAGGTATTAAAAAGTCTATAAACTCAGGGCCAGATTCAACTTCAACTTGAAGAGTTGGTGGTGGTGTAGGAGCCCTGAAATTACCGTCAAAAATAAACTGTGCACCGTCATCAATTCCACGGGCAACAGTAATCGAATTTAATCTATCAGATCCCTGACCAACAACGTACGCAACTACAATTTCTAGATCTTCTTCACCTTCAACCAACTGAAATGGTCCAACATTGGTCATTTGTCGTTGATCAGTAGGAACAGTAGAAAGCCAGCCAAAATTTGTTACCGGGTCGCCGGAATACCATAATCGTGGATCTAAACTAGGGTCATCACAAGGTATACCGAAAACATCGCCCCAGGCGTCAACGCAAGGATCAAACACTTCACCTAATCTTAACCTGCCAAGCATATAATTTCTTGCTTCAAATTCATCATTCGGATCACCCCGAAGCGGATCGGATTGGACGTAATGAACAAAGGATGAAACATCCAGGTTTTTAGCACCGGGGAATTCCTTAATACCAAGATTCTGTCCTCTAAAACTATATGCTGTGTCTAAGGGTGTGTCAACACCCTCAGTATACTCTCCGTCACCATCAGTTATCAACATAGGTTTCTCCAGGAATGAAAGATTTAGGACCGGAGAAAAAGTCAATCATATAACAGGGAATTTGAGGTCCATAACCACCCGGATCATCCTCGAGCTCCATTATATGTGAACCCGGCATTGCGAGGAACATCCACACCCACTAAATCATCCTCATGCTCTGCTCCAAGATCAGGATCTGCCCATGCACCAAAGTAAACACGTATCAAGCACACTGGCTACTAAACCGGAATTTCTTATCCGATATCTTATGAACAACATGTTACCGAGTGCACCTTTAGATGCAAACCCGAAAATAGTTTGACGTATTTCAACACCTTGTGGATTAACACCTGCAAACCTGGTTCTTTGAGCACCCGGTTGTCCATCTGTGTAAACGCACCACGCGGTTTCATCTCCTAGTAAATCGGGCATATCTTCATCAGGATCCCATATATACCATTCCCATTTAAATCTACGGGATTGTATTGCCCATCACCGTTTCCATCGTAGAAATCCGCTTCAAATTTATCTACTGCAGTTTTCCAATCTATCCAGCTTTGACCAAATGGTTCATCCTCTCTATTAACAACATATAAGACTGCATCTGGATCGTTCGGACCACTTTCAACGGTGCCGGGTGTCATATTCTCAACAAGAGAAGCCGATGCTTGTGCAAATGCCCAAAGGTTTCCATTAGTAAGTCCACTCATAAAGAAACCACTTGAAAAGAGAAAAGAGCTATTACCAAATCTTCCAAGTGTACCGTCTGGCGGGATGTTAACATCTGCAATAGTTCCAACTCTGTTAATTGGAATATTAAGATTATTAATATTGAATCTGTAAGCATCACCTTGTTTACCCGATGTTGTGGTTTTATTTAAGGTATATTGCTTATTACTTCTATTTCCTTTTTTATCTCCTTCCATAAAGCCCATAAACAGCAACGCTATTACTGCTATTAAGAAGATAAACTTAGGATAATATAAGGTCTTATTTTTTCTCATTTTAACTACCCTATTTAATAACTAAAATCATAATTTAAATTTCTATTAAAGACCAAGATTAACCTTTAAGTCCGAGTCTAATTAAACGAGGGATACCGAAATTAACAGGGTCTCTCTCAAGCGATTCATAATCTTGCCTAAATCCTTCGCCGTTAGATTGAACGGCTGCTCGTCCTTCATCTGTGTTAAGGAATCCTGTGGTATAGGGATCACCAGTTGATCTCCAAACTGCGGTAACATTTTCACTTCCCAGTACATTCTGAATCCATAGGTATGGTGTAACTAAAAGCCCGCCAACACCAAATGATTTCTCAACTTTCAGATCTATCCTAAAAGTACCGGGGGCATTCCGAGAATTAACATAACCAATAGTACTTGGTCCACCGTTGTTTCCTGATAAAATATCGAAGAAATCAAGAGGAGTATAAGGTCTTCCGGAAGCAAATGAGAATAAAGCATTCACTCCGGTCATTTCCAATATACCAAGTTCACCTTCAGGCACATAAAAATCAATAGTTGCCACACCAGTGTGTCTTTGGTCGAAATCAAGAGGTGCAATCACTTTCGGGGCTTCATTATCTAAGCTTCTGAAGACGGCAGTCTGGCTGGAGTTTGTTGATGAACCAGTGCCTTCTGCAACTGAAAATGTATATTGCAATGAAAAGCTGAAATAATTTAGCCTGGTTACATCAAGCGAAAATGCCAAACCTTTAGTGGTTCCAAAGTCAGAATTAACCGGATGGATATAAGTTTTTAGCTCACCACCTTCAGGAACTCTCTGGAAGAAACTCTGTTGCCGGTTAACTAAACCCTTTATATTCTTGTAAAACAAAGTAATGTTCATTGCAGCATTGTCACCAAGTAACTGTCTGAATCCAACTTCATACGAAGTGGTTTCTTCAGAAATGATAGAGCCATCCTGAACATATTGCGGATCAAAACTGAAATAAATTGATCTAAATCAAAAGGTGTAAAGTATAGATCAGTTAACTGTGGAATTTGAATAAATCTACCATACTGGGCATGGAAAACGGTGCTTTCAGTTACAGGAAAACCTAATCCTATACGAGGAGAAAATTCAAGTTCAGCTTCTTTTTCTACAAAATCACCCGGATCAAAATCGTTAGGATCGGTTCCTCCGGCAAATGGTAAAAGTACATCATTCCCGTTACATCTACAATTGGATCTTTCAATATATCAGTTTTAGTATCAAAATAATCCATTCTTAAACCAATATTCAATACGAGATCTTCAAGTTCAAACCTATCCTGTATATATGCATATGCAAACAGTGGTTCTTTTGGTGCAAATTCCATCGCCACTACTGGTTTTTTCTTTACCTCTTATATCATATCCAAATACTGTTGGCTGCTGAACTTCAAATAATGAATCTAATCCTGCTATCTGTAAGAGTAGTCTGATCGCCAACAGCTAATTGAACAGGATTAATTGTATAATTTCTTATAAGGTTAAAATTGACACCTCCGCCAATTTCAAACAAATGATTATCAATCTGCGAAGTAAAAGTTGCATCCGCATTTAATTGATCATTTTCCTGGCGCTGATAGAAGTTATTTATTCTTCCATAGTCCCAGAATACATTATTCTCATCTTTTTGAACCCTTTGACCATCTCTGGTAAGTGTAGCTCCAAATAAGTTGGCAAATGTTACACTATCGCCATAAGCAAAAAGATCATCTCCAAAATGAGGATCAAATTGGTTGAACTGATCTCTCTTAACACCAACATTCAAGTTCCAGAATGATTGGCCCAACGTTTGGGTGATTCTTGCACTAAACGAGTAATTATTTTGCTCTCTTGCAGGATTAAACTCAGCATTATTTTTTGCATAAGAGTGTACGTATGTCCGGTAATCTCTAAAGTTTACATTTGCGCCGAGATTAATTCTGAAATCTCCAACATTGTGAGTGGTTCTACCGGTAAATCTCCAGATAGATGAATTCATCTGTTCTCTGGCTGTAAGGTTTTTCCGATCGATTCAAAAGTTCTGTCGATAGCCACTGGATTACTATCCTGATTCCATCCTCTTTCACCAGATAAGAACATAGTGTGATCTGGATTTCCCGGGATAATTGGACCACTTAAATTCAAAGTGTATAGATTATAACCATAATCATCAGTGAATTGAGAAGAAATAACATCAGCAAATACATTGTAATTAGATTGACCGGATTTTGTTGTAATATTAACAATACCGGATTGAGCCTGTCCGTATTTTGCCTCATAACCACCAACCTGGAATGAAACCTGGTCGATAGCATTATCACTTACCTGAGAGCGGTTTGCTCCATTGAATACATTAGTTTGTGGTACCCCATCAACAATGTAAAGAACCTCAGAGCTTCTACCACCTCTAACATTAACGGTTGCGTTACCATCAACACCACCACTACCTTCCTGTATTACAACACCCGATTGAAGACCAACTATATTTGTCACTCCCTTAACAGGTAAACGAGCAATTTGGTCTGAATCGATAACTTTTACGGTGTTTGTTGATTTTTCCTCGAAGAATTTTTTACCCTCAACCACAATATCCGGCAGGGTAAAGTCGGTAGATAGTTCAATATTTAATTCATAAGTAATATTGGCAACTATTCTAACCTCCTGTATCGTTTTAGCTGCATAACCAACATAACTGACTTTCACATCATAAGTACCGGGAGTAATGTTCAGAATGAAGTAGTTTCCTTCAATGTCGGTTGCGGCACCAAGGTTAGTACTTAAAATAATAATATTAGCACCAATTAGTTCTTCCTGCGTATCAGCATCAATAATTTTTCCGCTCATTTTACCCACTCCCGATTGGGCAAAAGCAGAAGATGCAAGAAAGCTAAAAGTAAGAACCACTAATAACATTGTAAAAATTTTATTCATCTCTTCTCCACGAAGTTTATTGAATAATTTGTCTCATATTTATCAAGAATGATTATTAAAAAATTAATACACTAAAAAAAACGGGCGAATTAACCAATGTAATAATTGGATAACCCACCCGTTCCAATTAGATTATAATTTTATTTCAATAGCATCATTTTCTTTGGATGATGTAAAATTACCTGCATTAAGTGTATATATATACAATCCAGATGAAAGCTGTGATGCATCAAAGTTAACATCATATGCACCGGCTTCCTGGGTTGTATTAACTAATGTAGCAACTTCATTTCCTAACACATCGTATACTTTTAATGTTACATCTGCTTCTTTCAGCAAGTGTATAATTAATTTGTGTACTTGGGTTAAACGGATTAGGATAGTTTTGACCTAATGAAAAACTATTAACTGTTATTTCATCATCCACACCAACTGTGGTTTGGAATGTCATAGTTTCATGCAGCCATTTTGTATCGTTTGACCAGCTATTCTGACCGGCAACCTGACCATTAAATACGGCTATACCGGGTATTGCATCTTCCATATACATATAATGAACGGTAGCCATATCACCATCATAATCGATTCTTCTTGCACAGTATGGATACATTTCCATTACGTCCGCATCGCCTTTTAGGATACCAACGTTAGACCATGTGGCACCACCATCTTCAGAAAAAGTATAGTATAAATCGGTAAAATAAACTATACCAGTTTCAGTTCCACCGTCACCGGGATACAAATTCCATGCACTGGTTCCGATTGCTCCAGTATATTCCATAGCCTGCCAGCAAACAAACACAACTTGTCCATTTTCTGAAACAGAAACGTTTGGATAAGCCTGACCAATACCGTTACCAGGATAAGTTCTAACGGTAGTTCCGCCGGTGATTAAATTTCCGTCTACATCCTCAGGAGCATCCATCAGAGGATCGGATACTGAGATCCATTCCTGGTTTGCACTATTCCAGTAAACGATAGCAAATACGTTAGTAGTATCAACAGCTCCTTCAAGAACACCTTCACCATAACCATTAAGTACTAAATGTGTTACTCCTGTATTGTCAACATTACCATTTATCTGTCCGAAGTTATCAAAATACGGGGCATAAGTTCTGTTAACAACCTGTCCATAAACAGGGAAACGCCTGAACCAACACCGGGGATAAGACCTGCCCAGGTTCCACCGCCATCAGTGCTTCCGTACCAATACACTATATCCGGTGTTCCTACTAAGCCTGCACCTTCCCATGTTCCAACAAATGCTAAATTCATTCCATCAGCCGAACGGTATAATGGAATCTTCGGATGGTACCTCCGGTAGCTGCCAATAAATCAACGTTTGCATCGCCATCACCAACATGAGCAACAGAATCAAATGATGCACCACCATCAGTTGAAACAAATATATCATCATTGGTATCTGAAGCTAAAATTGTTCCATCATCCTGGTAAGTAAAACTTGGAAAGTTACCGCCAAACGAAACAGTTGGGAATGGTAAAACTGGAGTAAAGTTTACTAAATCAATTACTGAATGATATGATGTGCCACCACTGTGAGCCATCATTAAAACATTACCATCTAACGGACCGCCATCACAGTACTGAAGAGTTCCCCAGCCATATGAGTCGCTTCCACTGGTTGCGGCAGTTTCATCAAAAGCTGAGAAGTCGTCTTCCAAACCGCCGAATGAAATATAAGAGAATCTGGTTGTTCTTTGACCTGCTGCATCGGGCATTCTTTGCATACCAACCATCATAGGATCTAATGTTCCATCGCCGTCAAGATCAAATAGTTCTAACATCGGACCAATAGCATTATTACACATATAGTCATAACCAGTAGTAAATAATTCTGTACCGGGAACAAGAGCCGGGGAATTGTATCCCTGCTGGGAAACAACAACCTGATTCTGGTTTGAAAGAACGGTCATTTTTTCAACAACCACATTTCTGTTTTGTGCAAAGGCAAGTGAACTGATCAAAGCCATTGCTATTAATAAGACAGGAAATTTTTTTATCATAGCCTACTCCTTTTATTATTGGTTAATGTAATTAAGTTTCCGAAAACTTTATTTAGAATGCTACCCGCAATTCTTTGTGTTAAGATTATTGTTAAATTTTAAACACTTTATCAAATTAACACTCACTTGGTTTTATGTCAAGTTTTCAAACAATAAATATTTGCTATACAGAATTAACGTTTTTTTTGAAAAATGTCAATAGAGATAAAAATCCGCTAAAATTTAATATAAACCGAATAATTAGCTTGTTAACCGTTTATTTATGATTTTCAATTTTTTTTATCCAAAACGGTAAGGCAATTAAACACTTCTCTCTTTTCTTAAATAAATAATTAGCAATCGTAAATGTGTTCAATTAAACTAAACCTGTGCATTTAATTTTTCAACTATATTAGTTTTTGGAACAGCACCAATTATGGTATCCTTCAATTCACCGTCTTTAAAAAGCAATAATGTAGGAATGCTTCTTACACCATATTTAATTGAGGTTTGCTGATTCGAATCCACATCCAGTTTTCCAAATTTAGCTTTTCCATCATATTCGGTTGCCAGTTCTTCCACAATAGGGGCAATCATTTTACAGGGTCCGCACCAAACTGCCCAAAAATCTATTAGTACCGGTAAATCTGAATTTATAACTTCAGCTTCAAAATTGTCGTCTGTTATTTCTACTAGTCCCATTATTATTCCTTGAGTTTATCTTTTAAAAAATGTTCAATTTTTAATTTTGCCCCACATAACTTACAATGTCTTCCCCGCCGTCAGCATTTATTATTCCGCCGCTAATCCATTCCCCTCCATCTTTACATAGGAGCGAGATTACTTTCGCAACATCTGAAGTGGTTGTTAACCTTTTTTTCGGGTTCTTCTTTAAAGCAATATTAACCATTTCTGAACTGCCGGGTATTTTTCTAAGAGCAGGCGTATCAGTTACACCAGCCATAATTGCATTTACCGAAATATCCATTTGTCCAAGTTCAACCGATAATTGTCTTACGTGAGATTCAAGAGCAGCTTTGGCTGCAGATACGGCACCATAATATGGAATTGATGAGCGCCCCCCTGAACTGGTCATGGCAAAAACTCTTCCCTGTTTAGCAAGAAGGTTATTCAGATAAAGTTCCTGCACCCAGTAAACTAAAGAGTGAGCCATCACATCAAGTGTCATTTCCATTTGTGCATGAGTTATGCCTTGCTCTTCTTCTTTAGGAATAAATTGTCTTAAAGTTCCAAAAGCTAATGAATGCATAGTCACTTTAATAAGAGGTTCGCCATTAAGTTTTTTCTTAATTTCGTTAACTATTTCGTTTCTCTTAAATCTATCGGCAGCATTTACATTAAAGAATAAAGCTTCACATCCATTTTTATTTATCTGGCTAATAATTTTTTCAACATTGTGCATTGTGGCTTGCCTATCTAGATGCACTCCGATTATGTTGTAACCATCTGCAGAAAGTTTCACAGCGGTTGCTTCGCCAAATCCTGATGAAGCACCTAAAATTACAGCCCAGTATTTTGAATTGTTATTTTTACTCATTCGTATTACATGTTTTTAACTATCATCGCAAGCAATTATACAAAATAGGTAAAAGTGAAACAAATTTTTTAAACTATTGACTTTTACCAGGAATATTATTTGTCATAATTTCTTAAATATAAATAATTAGGAATTCAGACGGAGAGATCCATCACCAAGCAAGGTTGTTACTTCTTTAATAAGATCCTCGGATACTTTTACCCTGTACTCCTTTAATGAATATAGTGAACCGCGTGAACCATTTTTCCCAAGTGAAAGAAAAACAGGAGTGTTGCCTTTATTATTTTCAAGAATGGGTTTTAGAAAGGATATTTTATCGGCGGACACAACATCTTTATTAATGTTAATATTTATACTTTTAGAAAGTTCTTCTCTTGCTCTATCCAACGGCAACAAGTTTATTAACATGAATTTTTACAGCATCACCGCTGCTTTCTAACTTCCCAACAACTAAAACTGATTCTTCTTCTTCAACATACTCACCATCATTGGCAAATATTTTTGAAAACATTATACATTCACAAGAACCGGAAAAATCATCAATAGTAAAGAATGCCATATTCTTACCAGATTTATCTATTTTTTTTCTAACACCTGTTATTACCCCGCAAACTTTAACAACATTCTTCTTCATTTATATTTTTATCTTTGCCAATATGAAAATTTGTAAAAGAATTATATTCAACATCATATTTATGTAAGGGATGACCTGATATGTAAAAACCAACGGCTTCTCTTTCTTTTCCAAGTCTTTCCTTTTCACTCCATGGATTAATATCCTGAAGTTCCGGTTCAGTTATTTCCAAATCTTCTATACCACCGAATAAAGAATTCCCATTAGAAAAAACTGAGTGTTGCATTTTACCACCAAACTCAAGAGCTTTTTCTACTGCATTATACAGCGAAGCGCGATTGGTATCCATAGAATCGAACGCACCGGCAGTTACTAAGCCTTCAAGAGTCCTTTTGTTTACCAACCTTGTATCAACGTTAATGCAAAAATCGAAAATGCTGGTGAAATTTCTTTCAAGTTTTTTCCGTACTTTAATAATTTCTTCGACAGCATTTTTACCAACATTTTTAATTGCATTCATTCCAAATCCTATCCTGCCATCAGTAACATCAAAGTTAACAGAAGCATTATTTACATCAGGCGGAAGTACCTTAATATTTAATCGGCGGCAATCTTCTAAAAAGTTTGAAACTTTATCAGTGTTCTCAAACTCGTTGGTTAGGTTAGCAGCAAGAAATTCTGAGGGATAATGAGCTTTAAGGTAAGCTGTTTGGTATGCAATGTAACTATATGCAACAGCATGACTTTTATTAAAACCGTAGTTAGCAAATTTATCTATTGAAACAAAAATTTCTTCGGCTATTTTTTTACTAATTCCCTTGGCATCTGCACCATCAATAAACTTAGTTTTTTGCTCCTTCATTGCAAGAAGATCTTTTTTACCCATTGCACGCCGAAGGATATCTGCTTCGGCAAGGCTCATTCCGCCAATTTTGTTTGCAATCTGTATTACCTGTTCCTGGTAAACTATAATTCCGTATGTTTCTTTAAGAATATCTTCTAAAATTGGATGAAGATATTTAACCTGTTTTCTTCCAAATTTTCTATCAATAAATTGATCAATAAATTCCATAGGTCCAGGACGGTACAATGCATTCATTGCAGCAAGATCGCTTAAACTTGTGGGATTAAGTTTTTTAAGGTGCTCGCGCATTGGGGGAGATTCAAACTGGAATATCCCTGTGGTTTGTCCTTTTGCAAAAAGCTGGTAAGATTTTTCATCATCCAGAGGAATTTCATCAATATCAATTTCTACATTATGATTTTTCTTAATAAGCGAAAGTGTATCACGAATTATTGTTAAAGTTCGTAATCCTAAGAAATCCATTTTAAGCAGTCCTGCTTGCTCAATATCTTTCATATTGTACTGAGTAACAATATCGTTTTGTGCAACAGCATTTGCAAGCGGAACATAATCACTAACATCACCTGGCGTAATAACCACACCTGCAGCATGCTTCGATGCATTCCTGTTCATTCCTTCAAGAACTTTTGCATGTTTTATAAGTTCCTGTATTTCAGGTTCTTTCGAAGTTCTCACCCATTTAAGTTCGGGCACTTCATTTAGCGCCTGTTCAATTGAAAACACTTTACCAAACTTTGAAGGAATGTACTTGGTAATATTATTAACAGTGGGTATTGGGATTTTTAAAACTCTTGCAACATCTCTTATAACAGCTTTTGATGAAAGACGATTAAAAGTGATTATCTGGGTTACACACTCTTCACCATATTTTTCTTTAACATAATCTATCACATCACTACGCTGATCATCGGCAAAGTCCACGTCTATATCAGGCATCGATTTTCTTGCAGGATTTAAGAATCTCTCGAAGAGAAGATTATACTTAAGGGGATTTATAGTTGTTATTCCAAGTGCGTAAGCTACTATGCTTCCGGCAACACTTCCTCTTCCTGGTCCTACCGGAATGTTTTTACTTTTAGCAGCATTAATAAAATCCTGAACAACAAGAAAGTAACCGGAAAAACCCATGCTCTTTAATGGTATCGATCTCAAAATTAAATCTCTCTTTCACTTCGCCTGTAAACTCAAGCTTTTTCTCTTTTAATCCTTCTCGCGCAAGCAATTCAAAATATTCATCAATCGATTCTGCTGATGAATCATCTGGAATTGGAAACTCAGGGAAATGATGTCCTTCAAAATCTAGCTGCAGATCAATTTTAGAATCAATCTCTAAAGTGTTTTCAACTGCACCATCATAATCTTTAAATAAATCAATCATCTCTTTTGCAGATTTAAAATAAACCTGGTCTGTTCCGTATCGTAAACTCCTGTAATCGGCACCATTTTTATCCCCAAGTAATAATAAAATGTTATGCGCAATTGAATGATCTTTTTCTATGTAGTGGCAATCATTTGTAGCAACTAATTTAATCCCTAATTCCTTAGAAATCTTTGGCATCATTTCCAGGATTGGTTTATCAATCGGCATTCCATGATCCTGGATTTCCAGGTAAAAATCATCTTCAAATATCTCTTTATAAACTTTGGCAACCTGTTTTGCCTTATCGTAATTTCCATTCAACAAGATGAGCAGAAACCACACCGCTGGCACAAGCAGATGTACATACAAGTCCTGCACTATACTGTTTCAACAGTTCAAGGTCAATTCTTGGTTTATAATAAAATCCTTCGGTGTGACCAAGTGTAGATAATTTAGATAGGTTTTTAAATCCTTCTTTGTTTTTTGCAAGAAGTATAAGATGGTTATATTTTTTTTTCTTCCTGCCGATTCCGTTCCTATCTGTCTTACCTCTATCCTTCCTGCTTCCATCGGCAACAATGTATGCTTCCATACCGATAATGGGTTTAACGCCAGCTTTTGTTGCTTTCTTGTAAAACTCACCAACTCCATATAATACGCCATGATCAGTCAAAGCAACCGAACTCATGTTATTCTTTTTTGCAGCCGCAATAAGCCCGTCAATAGTGCAGGCGCCATCCTGAAGACTGTAATGACTATGGTTATGAAGATGGATAAAATCTGTCATCAAAAATAAATTTTAAGTGCTTAAATCAGGTGAAAAAAACAGCAGAAAGAATTGGAATATTTCCTGCCGCAGTTTACTCAATTGGAAATAGAAATGCTAAAGCCGGGATTATTTTTTTTATATCTAACGCCCTGTGTGCCCGAATCCGCCTTCTCCCCTGGTTGTATTGTTTAATTCCTTAACTTCAGTAAGCTGTGCAGTGTAAACCCTTGATACTATGAGTTGAGCAATTCTCTCACCTGGTTGAATAATAAATTCTTTCTTGCCAAAATTTATTAATATTATTTTTACTTCGCCACGGTAATCGGAATCGATAGTGCCTGGTGAATTAAGTATTCCTATACTGTGTTTTGCTGCCAATCCGCTTCTAGGTCTTACCTGTATTTCGAACCCAGCAGGAATTTCTACAGATAAGTTTGTTGGAACAAGTTCAACCTCTCCCGGTTTTAAAATTATTGGTTCTTCAATTCCTGCATGTACATCCATTCCTGCACTGCCGCTCGTTGAATAAGAGGGAAGAGGTATATCTGCCAGGTTTTTCTTTAATCTTTTAAACTTGATGATAACCGGTTCAGCCATAAATAATTATACTTTCCTTTTTCTGCTTTCTGCAAGTTTTTGTTTAATCACTTTAATTTCATTTCTATCCATAGCAACAAAATATAAATATGAAAGAAAACCGATCAGTATTACTCCTTTTAATAATAGAGTTAAGTTATCACTATAGACTAAGAAATAATAACAAATAGCGGCAAACAATATTCCCGACAAAAACTTTTGCAATACGTGCATACTCATATTTTACATTATAAAACTTTTGTGTTACTAAAAAATAACCTATAGCCATTACCAAATAGCTTGCAAATGTAGCAATTGCAGCTCCCACAATTCCTAAAATAGGAATTAGAGTAAAATTTACTACAATGCTTGTTGCAGCTCCAAAACCTGTAACCAACGGTACATATAGGCTCTTTTCTTCAATATAAATTCCTGCAGAAAAAATCATATGCATACCGTTTATTAAAAAGGATAGAAGAATTATGGGTACAATATATAATCCACCCCAGTATAGTGAACCGATAAGCGAGTAACCTGCTATTTGTATTTTTGCAATATCTGTTATAAAGAGTGAAAGCACCTACAAGTATTATACTACCTGTAACAGTAAAGTATGTAAGAACTTTTGCAAACATTTCTTTTGCATTTGGTTCATTTGCGTTATGCAGAAAGAACGGCTGCCAGGCATACTGAAACATATTTACAAACAGCATCATAAAAATGCCAAGCTTGTAATTTGCTTTATAAACTCCCACGGTTTTTAAATTTGTCAGCTTTTCAAGTATTGGTACATCAATAACCTGTACAACCATAACCGAAAGCCCTGCGGGTAAAAATGGTAATCCAAATTTGAACAACCGTTTAAACAATTTAGTATTAAAACTGAACCTGAAATGCCTGGCTATTGTTGGCAACAAAAGTATGAGGGATGCAAGCGAAGCAAGCAAATTGCTAATTAAGATTGCTTCAATTCCCCAACCCAATACTAAAATAAAATAGAGATTAAGAATTATATTTACACAGATTTGTAAAATCTTAAAGAGCGAAAATTTCTTTGCCTGCCTGTCTAATCTTAATTTAAGATAAGGAATAACCGCATTTGAATCTAGAAAAATTACACCTGCAGCAATGTAAACCAGGTAATGATATTCATCAGGGATTCCCAGCACATTGAGCAAGAGAATTTTTACTCAAGATGATAAAAAAACTTAGAGTCAGTGAAGTGATAAAAACAGAAATATACGGAGTCGAAAAATTATCTTTATCGTCCCCAATCTCTTTAAATGCTGCAAACTTTAAGTATGCAGAATCCATGCCGTAGATGTAAACAATATTTAAGATTGCTATGTAAGCATAAATTATCTGGATTATTCCGTAATCAGAAGGAAGAAAAATGTTTGTAAAAAATGGAACAAGTATAAAGTTAAGAAACCGCCCAACCATTGTGCTTACACCGTAAACTGCTGTATCTACTGTAAGCTGCTTTAACTTTTCAAACATCAGTATCCTTTAGAGCTGGTTTTATACGATTACATAGTGTGAAATAATCTTCCATTTATTCTTCATTAAAATGAATTTTTATTGCATCAATAAAAAATTTTGGTGGACGGGTAATTTTTTTTGTTTCCTTTATTATAAAAACCAGCTCTACATATCCTTCCGCAATCAGCACATCTCTTTCAGCACTTTTTATTTGATGATCTATATGCACTTTCAACTTGGGTAAGTATTTCAACTTTAGTTTCTATCTCTAAAAGCTCGTCGTAGAAAGCAGGGTTCTTATATTTTACAAAAGCTTCAGCGACAGGCATATGGTAACCGTTTTCTTCAATTTGTTTGTAAGTTAAACCTTGCTCACGCATCATTTCAGCTCTTCCAACTTCAAAGTACTCAAGGTAATTTCCATAATAAGCGTATTGCATCTGGTCGGTTTCAGCATAACGCACACGTAAATTAGTTTTATGGATTAACATAAGTTCAATAAAGCTTTTTTAATTTTAATGAATAAAAAATCCCGATATATCGGGATTTAAATTTGTTTACTTTTTAAGTGAATACAGATGAGATATCATTGTTATCAATCATTCACTAAAAGCTCCCATATTACCAAATTTTTCCAAACGATTTTCAATAAGCTTTTCAGGTTTTATTTTAACTAATTGTGCCAGTTCTTCTTTTAGTGCATCTTTAAGAATTTTAGCTGCAGCTTCGTGTTCTATATGTGCGCCTCCAAGCGGTTCAGGAATTATCCTATCAATTATCTTTTGTTCAAGCAAATCTGGAGCGGTAAGTTTTAATGCTTCGGCTGCCTGTTCTTTAAAATCCCAGCTTCTCCACAAAATACTTGAACAGGATTCAGGGCTTATAACCGAGTACCAGCAATTTTCAAGCATCAGGATTCTATCGCCAACACCAATACCAAGTGCGCCGCCGCTTGCACCTTCACCAATTATAACAACAACTATGGGAACTTTAAGCTTACTCATTTCAAAAAGGTTTTTTGCAATTGCTTCTGCCTGCCCTCGCTCTTCGGCTTCCAGACCAGGGTATGCACCAGGTGTATCCAGCATTGTTATTACAGGTTTGTTAAACTTTTCTGCCAACTTCATTAATCGAAGGGCTTTGCGGTAGCCTTCAGGATTTGCCATTCCAAAATTGCGGTACACATTCGATTTTGTGTCTCTTCCCTTCTGATGCCCGATCAGCATAACTTTATAATCGTCCAGGTTTGCAAAACCACCCACAATCGCTTTATCATCACCAAAATGCCTGTCGCCGTGCAGCTCAACAAAATCAGTAGTCATAAGGTCAATAAAATCCAAAGTATAAGGTCTGTCAGGATGCCTTGCAAGCTGCACACGCTGCCACCTGGTTAAATCCTTATAAAGTTCTTCTTTTAGCTGGGCAACTTTTACTTCAATTCTTGCAATCTCTTTATCAATATTCAGTCCACTGGAAGATTTTCGCATCTCTACAAGTTTTTCTTCCAGTTCAAAAATTGGTTTTTCAAAATCTAAAATAGTTTTACCCATTACTTATCTTTTTTACTCCACATTTTATTTAATGTTTTACCAAGTATTTCCAGATCCAGCCAAATGTTCTGGTTTTTTGCATAGTAAATATCCAGTTTATCATTGGCTTCATTTTCTTCATCCTCAATGTACCAAAATCCTGTTAAACCTGTTTTACCAATGAACATACCCAGGTTGCTGTTTGCTGATTTTGGACCTACAAAGCTACGTTTTCCTAATAAAACAGAAGGGATACCAAGAATAAAGTTTTTAAAAGCAGATTCCTTTTTACTTAGCTTTGATGAGAAATATATAAAAGGATAAATCAAAAACAAAACCGGAACTGCCAGCAAAAAATCGAAAAGATATTTAATGGTTTTTAACCGGGGATTGGAAATATTATAGTGTAGTTCAATTAAGGGAATATCATCCAGCATTGAAACAGAAGTTTTACCAACAGCATAACTTAGATCATCTCCGCTTATTTTAAACTCCACACTATTATACGGACTTGCTGATACAAGTGACATCATTTCGCCGTAGGGTAAATCATGTGATGAAAAGATAACTTCATTAATTTGTTTTTCCTTAATAACCTTTCCAAAATTTTGCAAGCTTCCTGCAACTTCAAATCCTTCCAGCTTTTTACCTATATCAGAATGCGACTTCCCGATAAATCCAATAAAATTATAAATATCCTTTTTCTGTGCTTTTAATTTTTTTGCTATCTCTACTGCGCGATCATCAACTCCTACAACCAGCGTTCGCTTATTAATTGTACCGTCTAATTTTACTCCAACTTTAAAAAAGAGTTTTAGAACAACTCTCCAGATTGTTAAAATAATAAATAGCAGGAAGTAGGATAATACCACTACCGCACGGCTGTATGCATATTCCTTAAAGAAAAATGTTATTGATGTAAGAATGATAAAACTTAAAATAATTGCACCAAAATTCCTTAGAACAGAAAACATATCTCTTTTATAACACACCAATTAAGGATGCTACAATGATATGAACCAGAGCAGGGATTGTATAAATAATGAGGTAATCAGGTTCATTGAAGCCCTTCCAGGTAGTCATTCCCATATATATTTTTTCAGCAATGAATAAAGAGATATTGAAGAAAATAAAATCCAGGAGAATAGAGAAGAAGATAAGCTTACGTTTGCCAAGAAATGCAAACAGTTTTCTAAATCCAATTGCCGATCTTAAAATAATTTCAACAAGGAATGAGCTGGAAAAATGTTTTTTTACAAACAGGTGCATTGCATTATAAAAAATTTTTGTTTCATCGATACTGCTTCGCTTTGTACTTTCTCCCTTGTAGTGTATTACTTGTGTAGTATGTACATAAAATACTTTGTAACCAGCTTTTTGTATCCTGTAACACAGATCAAGATCTTCACCATACATAAAAAACTGTTCATCAAAACCACCAACTTTTTCATATACTTCTCTTTTCAGCATCATGAAAGAACCTGAAATTGCATCAACTTCATAGGTCTGGTTTTCATCTAAATAAGTAAGATTGTAACGTGCAAACATTTTACTCTTAGGAAAAAAGTTACTCAACCCGGTAACTTTACAGAAGGATGTCCATGGTCCTGGAAAACTTCGTCTGCAAGCAAGCTGAAGTGATCCATCGGGGTTGAGAATTTTACAACCTGCTAAACCTGCATCTTTTTGCTCTTCTAAAAATTCAATCATCTTCTTAACGGTATCTTCACTTATAACCGTATCAGGATTTATTAAAAGAAAAAATTTACCTTTAGCTATCTTTAACGCCTGGTTATTCGCTTTACCAAAGCCGAGGTTGGTTTTGTTTTCAATTAATTTAACTGAAGGAAATTTTGATTTTAGTAGTTCAACACTTCCGTCATCAGATGCATTATCTACGACTATTATTTCGCTGGAAAGATTTTGTGAAGCTTTATCAATTGAGTGAAGTAAATTCTGAAGAAACTCTTTAACATTATAGTTTACTATTATTATAGAAAAATCCAATTCATCACCTATTTAAGAATGCCAAGCATACTTCTTATTCTAAGTTTCCAAACTCTTATAACTGCTTCGCGTACAATTTTATTAGACATCTTTGAAGTTCCTTTAACACGATCAACAAATGTGATAGGAATCTCTTTAATCTTAAATCCTTTTTTCCATGCTTTAAATGTCACCTCAATCTGGAATGCATAACCATTTGATTTTATTTTATCAAGGTCTATTGCTTCAAGAACTTTTCTTCTAAAACATTTATAACCGCCGGTTGCATCGTTTATATGCAACCCGGTAATTATTTTTGTATAAATATTTGCAGAGTAGCTTAATATTAACCTGCGCATTGGCCAGTTAACAACATTTACCCCACTAATATATCTGCTACCAAGTACAAGGTCGTAATTTTTAATTTCATTTAAAAAATTTACTATCTCTTTCGGGTCGTGGGAAAAATCAGCATCCATTTCAAAAATATAATCGAAGCTATACTCAAGTGCATATTTAAAGCCTGTTAAGTAGGCTGTCCCCAGTCCCATTTTATAATCCCGCTTTATAAGATGAATCTTGTTGGTACTTTGCATCAGCTTTTCAATATAGGCTGCAGTACCGTCGGGCGAATTGTCATCAACTACAAGAATTTCAATACCTTCATCTTTAGAAAGAACTTCCGGGATGAGTTTAGGAATGTTTTCCATTTCGTTAAAGGTTGGAATAATTACAAGAGATTTTTTTTCTGCCATAGTTCGATTGAGTATTATAATTTAAAACCAGTTTAACTATAGTGCCCTTTTCCGAATAAAACAACATACATTGTTCTCATTAATATTTTAAAGTCCATTCTAATTGACATGTTTTCAATATAGAAAAGATCATATCTTAATTTAACTTTTACGTCTTCAATATTTTCATCATACTTATGTTTAACCTGCGCCCAGCCGGTAATACCGGGTCTAACTTTTAATCTTCTTTTATAATACGGAATCTCTTCAGATAATTTCTCAACAAAGAACGGTCGTTCCGGCCTTGGACCAACCAAACTCATCTCTCCTTTAAGCACATTATACATCTGCGGAATTTCATCTAATCTCAATCTTCTTAAAACTTTACCTACCCGTGTAACACGCGGATCGTTTTTCTGAGACCATACAGGTCCCGTATGTTTCTCTGCATCTTTAAACATCGATCTAAACTTGACCATACTGAAGGTAGAACTGTTTACACCGCTTCTTTTCTGAGCAAAAAAAACAGGACCTTTGCTGTCAAGTTTTATTGCCATCGCAGAGATTAAGCTAATTGGAAGGGTGATAACGAGGATAGTAAAAGATACCAGTATATCCAGAATTCGTTTAAGTTTTTTCTCCCACTCCGGCATAAGTTCCGGCATAATATCGATAAGCGGGATGCCATAAATCTGCGAAGTACGTGCCTGTCCGCTAAGTATTTCATAAAGATCGGGAACAATTTTAAGCCCGATCCCTTTATACTCAAGTCTTGATATAATTTCTACAAGCAGGTCGTGATCTTCTTTTTCTAATGCAATAATTACTTCTGTTGAATGAGATTTAAGAACGGTATCTACAAGTTGATCAACTGAACTGCGGACTTTAATATTTTTATATGATTTACCCACATTATTCGGATTGACGGCAATATAAGCTTCAACATCAAGACCCAACGCAGGGTGCTCAAGAATCTGGTCGTGTACTTCGTTAGCTTTAGGATTAAAGCCAACAATAACCGCGCATTTTCTACCGATACCTTTAATAAGAAGCGTACGCTGTAAACTCCGGATGAACAACCTGCCGATGCTTGTTGAAGCAAATAATAGAGCCCAGTAAATAAATATCAGTATTCTAAGGCTGGATTCGTATCCCTCAATATAATCACTAATAAATATGATCATGAATAAAATAAATATGCCGACAAATGTAGATTTAAAGAGTGTTGATATTTCATCGAAACGTGAAGAAGCAAACCAGGTGCGGTACATTCCTACGAAAGTAAAAACGATCAGCCAGTAAATATAAACTACCACCATTGGCACGAGTACTTCCGGCATCACTAAAAGTTTAAACCAACCGGTTTCCACCCTTATGTAAAAGAATATCACCCATGCAAGGTTGATGGTGATAAAGTCGGAGAGAAGAATAATTATTTTTTCAGTTTTTTTGTTCAATTAGCCAAAGATTTTTTTGCGTTAAGAATGTTTTCAAACTGTATAGTTTTAGTCTTTCATTCAATGACTCTTACAGTAATACATAAGGGTAATACTTTTCAGACTATTATTTCCATGATTATTTCTTCTTTTTTCTACTGTCAATAAGATTCGTAATTGGTAAAAGTATTATTCTCAAGTTGACTATAGATTAATTCTAAATCATCAACCATTTTTTCTTGTGACCAGTTTTCACGAACAAGATTGTACCCGTTTTCACCAAATCTTTCTCTCAGTTTTTGATCATTTATCAATTTTATAATAGCCTCGGCAAGCTGTTCTGAATTCTTGGGTTCAACAAGGAATCCAGTCTCATTATTCAATACAACTTCAGAAGCTCCGTCAATATCAAAACTTACAACTGGTTTCCTAAGTAAAAAAGCCTGCGGAAAAACTCTTGGTAATCCTTCTAGAAGAGATGTGTGAACCAATATATCAAGTGCTGAAATTATTTCTGGAACTTTTTCATATTCAATCAGTCCTGTAAATATAATATTCTGCTCAAGATTTAAGTCTTTAACAACCCCTTTAATTTTATTTTCTAACTCACCACTCCCAACCAGCAATACTTTAACACGAGGATTTGATGAAATAATTTTTTTAATTGCATCTATCAGGTATTTGTGACCTTTTAATTCTGAGAATCTGGCAATCTTACCTACCACAATATCTTCTTTACTAATTCCCAGTCTTTTTCTAACCTCTTCAATGTCAAAATCATTCTTGGTAAACGTAGATATATCTAAACCACTTCTAACAACTTTGAACTTATCTTTAAAACCTATACCATTTTTGAGCGAATCATTTACAATTTTATAAGTTACCGTTATAATCTTATCTGATAAGCGAGCGCCTATTTTTTCGATAAGGACATATAGTTTATTTAAAAACAAATTCTGATATGCATGAAAAGGTAAACCGTGTATAGTATGTATAATAATTGGTGTCCTAGCCATTTTTGCTGCTATTCGTCCAATAATTCCAGCTTTTGAACTATGAGTATGCACAACGTTGTATTCATTTTTTCTAATAAATCTATATATTTTAAAGAGAGAAATTAGATCATAGAAAAAGTGTATTTTTCTTTTAAGTGTAGATAATGTTATTACATTTACCCCAAATTTCTTACCTAATTCATACATATCCCCTTCTGAAGAAATGTTAGGACCAGTTAAAATATCAACTTTATATCCTTTTTTTATAAAACCCCTCACCGTTAATAACGTATTTTCTGTAGCTCCACCAATACTAAAAACAGTAATGATATGAAGAATTTTTAAATTCTTTTGAATTAAATGATCTGTCATAATGAATTATTTATTACTTTATTAACAGAATCTATATACATACTTTCAAATTCTTTAACAATTTTTCTAATATCAAATTTTGCTGAAATTTTATTATAAGCATTAGATATCAATTTATTTGTTAACTCCTTATTGTTATTCAATTGAATGATAGCTTCAAATATATCATTTTCATTTTTTGATCTAATTAATATACCATCGTATTTATGTGTAATTACTTCAGGAATTCCACCAACGTTCGAAGCTATTACCGGAACTCCTGATGCCATTGCTTCTATTATAGCTATGGATAAACCTTCTTGCAAAGATGGTAAAACGAAAAAATCAAATATGGATAAATATTTTTCCACCTCAAATGTTTTTCCGACAAATACCACTTGATCGACAAGATTCAATTCTTCAACTAATCTACTTAAAAAACTTCTATGAGGTCCGTCACCGACTAAAATCAACTTTATATCTTTATATTTTTCTTTTAACAACCCTATGGCCTTAATTAAATATTCAATACCCTTTCTCTTATCAAATCGGCTTACGCAACCAATGATGGGGTATGAGTTGCTAAAATTTATAGTGGATTTTTTCTGAGATTTATTATTCTTAAATCTATCAAGACAAATTCCATTGTATATCACCCTTATTTTACTATTATCGATACTGATGATATTAAGTATATGATCTTTAACACTATTTGAAATACAATGCAAAATATTTACATATCTTAATGTAATTTTAAAAAGAAATAGAACTGGTAGATTCTTAAATTTCCAATTTGAAGTGTTATGTTCAGAATTAATGATAACTTTTACATTTGAAGCTTTACCAATAATTCTCGCAATTAAATTACTATGTATTAAATGTGAGTGTACAATATCAAAATTTTTATGCCTGATTAAATCAAATATTTTCCAATATTTATAAGGATTAAAAAAAGAATAGCGTGAGTTATCATAAACATTAATATTAAGTTCAGAAAATTGTTTACTAATATCAGCTTTTCCTTTTAAATATAGTACTGAGCAATTGAAAAGATCCCTATTTAGATTTTTTACAATATTCAGCAAAAGAATTTCGGCTCCACCTAATTCCAAACCGGTAATAATATAGAGTATTTTTGTTTTGTGAGTTTCCATTTAGGCCTTGTTAAAAAACAATTTTATATCCTCTTTTATTTTAATAAGCATACTTTTATGAAAGAAATAATAAATTATCATCAGTCCAGTAAAAAATACAATAGATAAAATAATGATGTTACTGTTAATGTAAAGATTGATAATGTAAATGCCAGTAAGCCATGAAAGAATAAGCATTGTATTCTTAATTAAGAATGCTAAATCATATTGTAACTCAACAATTTTATTAACAAGAACAAAATCAATAAAGTAAATAATTAGTAGTACAAAACCAGTAATTGTTATTGCACCCAACGCTCCATACTTTGGTATGAAAATAATATTCAATACAATATTTATTACACCAAGTATTATTCTATTAATGAATACATACTTTTGTTTACCTATTGAGACTAAAATCGAAATGTTTAATCCGCTACCAAATACGTTAACTATCACAATCTTATAGAAGAGTAATACTTGAAACAATATAATTGCCGCTGAGTACTTATCTGAATAAATCATCTTTATCAGATCCGAAGCAAATATCAGAGAAAAGAGCATTACTGGTAATACAAAAAACTGGTAATATTTAATAATCTTATTTCTAATTGGTAAAATTTTACTTTTATCAGTTACAGCTGCTACTGAAAACACACTAATTATAACACCTATTAATCCCACTGAGAACACATAATCGATGACCGTGGCTAAGGAAAAAGCTATTTCGTAATGGCTGATTTCAGTTGTAATCCCTATTAACAAACCAAGCAGAAAAATGTCTGAGTATCTTCCTAACACCATTGAAAGAATAGCGTTTAACCACATTACTTTTGAAAAATTCTTAACTTCACGGTATTTAAAATTCTCAGAATCGTATGACAAAACTTGTTTTGCAAAGAAAGCATACGTTACAAAAGATAAAAAACTAATTGATGAGATAAGAATTAGAATTATATATAAATCTTGATTTGTGGTAAGATAAATTAGAATAGACGTTATTGACAATAACTTGAGTATAGTATTAATAAAGAAAACAAGCCTAGTATTTAGCAAAGCGGTAAAATATTGAACAAAAAAATTGTTCAGATTTTGAAAGAAAACAAAAAATACCAGAACAGCTAAATAATCAGAAAGACTTTTTGAATTGAAAATTATTGAGATATCCTGTCTGAACAGAAAAACAAAAAACAGTACCAGGAAAATTGCTGCAATCCGAAATTTGAATAGGGTTAGTAATAATTTTTTTATCTGGCCAGTTTTATTATTAGCAGAAAATTGAGAGACATATTTGTTAATAGTCTCATCTATTCCCAAGGAACTAATAATTATAAGAACTGTTCCAATGGAGTATGCGGTTACAAACAAACCGTAACTTTCGCTATCCAAATTTCTTGCTAAAATTACACTTATTAGATAAGTCAATCCATAATCAGACAACTTTGCCAAATGATTCCATATGAATCCCTTAATGGAAAGACTTTTAAAATTTTTCATATACTATTCGATTAGCTTGAAAAGTTTTCCACTCCCTGGCGAAAGTGAAATTGAAAACTTTAATAAATTCCTCTTAGCTTTAGTGTTGATAATTTCAGAATTTGAGAGTACATCAATTATCCTAGTAGCATTTCCATTTATTAATTTAGATGGGTCAATAAAAATTTCAAACTGTTCCTTTGATTTACGGTTTTTGTTAACTAACATGAAATAATCAGAATTGTCTTTGCCTACAAATAAACCTACCAGAGCTGCCGAATTGTCGATTTCACGAATAAACTTATTACTCAAATCTTTTACAGTTAGCTCGGTTGAATCATTCCATTCAATTAACTTAATTCCGAATTTTTTTTCAAATGTATCCGAGTTTGGATTGTATAATTGTTCAAGATTTACATCCAAACTACCATCAGAAATAAAACTGTTATTATAATAATTTTCACTTTTATGATAAACACCTATAGATTTTAGTTGCAACAATATATCACTCATTCGACTAATTTGATTGTTGAGGTTAGAGACTACTGAAAAAATCTCGGTTTCCTCTAAATTATAATCTAGAATGCCCTCTTCTTCGTTCCACCCATTATCATATAATATATTGTTTTGATTCCAAAAATTATAATAGAATATGCCTTTAGAACCATAAACCAAACTTGAGTAAACTTGGAATATCAAATCTTCATCACTTGCCCTTCTATAGAATAATTTCGAGTAATCACTCCAATGCTTGTGTATTAGCACCCAGTTAAAAAACGGAATATTGCTACTCAACGAGGTTTGTCTTATAAATTCAAAATTTAAGAAATAATCATTGATCCAATCGGAATTTAGTGAGTAGCCAAATTTACTAGCTAATTCTTCATCCCATAATGGGTAATGATCAAAACTTAATACATGAGGATTAATCATTTTGAGATAAGAGTATACATAATTTCTATATTCTTCAAGTGCTTTTATTCCGAAAAGATTAACATAAAACAATTTATTTTTCAATAGATTCAAATGATTTAAACTATCAATACTTTCTTTCCAACTCTTAACCATATCGAATTCTCTTTCACGGGGTTCATCGTAAGAAAATCCGTAAACTTCATCTCTATCGTAGTATTTCAAAATAAATGGAAGCAAAGCCTCAGGGGCCAATTTTTTTATTCTTGAGTCATAGACGATACATCTTAATTTCCTTGAATACTCACTATTAATTTTCTGCAATGCATCAAAAAAATTTTTATAATATTCATCCTGCTCAGTTAATGAATTATTAGCTGGTGTTAAATTAACTGTAACTAAATTGAAACCAGCTTCATTTACCTTTTGCAAGTAATAATAAAGAGTATCCCAAGATGGTATTATTTTTGATTGAGTAACCGGGTCTCGAAGGTTCTTTATAACTCTATTAGCAGTAATTGGAAATCCAATCATCCTATTTCCGGCAAAGCTCCAATAGTTTGATTCAGTTCTGGAAGAGGAGCCTAAACTACTATCAACATTGTGGCAAAAAGATAAAATAAAAAGTGTGAGGGAAAAAATGAAAATTAATTTTAGGTTATGTTCCACTTGATATGATTTTAAAATTTGAGATTAATATTAATTTAATAGACTTCTATCTTTTTCAAGTATAGTTATGAGTGAAACAGTAAAACCAAACATTAGCCAAAAGAAAAAGTGAAAAATAAAAGTATGGTAGAAAAATCGATGTATGAGAAAAACAACTATCATTAAGAAAAAAGAAGAAAGGCATACCTTAATAATTGGATCAAAAGTTTTCTTAAAATTGGAAAAAAGATATCTTAGAATATTACCAAATAAAAATACGAACGAAACCAAACCTATTATTCCTTGCTCAACCCATATTTCAATTAACCAGTTGTGTATAGAAGTTGCATATCCCATCATGTAGTAGTTGAATTCAGTCATTTTCAGAACATTGCTCACATAGTTTGTAACATAAAAATTACCGAAATTGGTATACCCAATCCCAAAAAACCAGTTCTCTTTTATTATATCAATTCCACCAAGAATTAATAGTATCCGGTTTATTCCTGATGCCTCAATTAGCGCTGTTCCCCCTAAAAAATCTCTTTGTGTTGCTAATAATAAAATACCCAATAATGCAATTAACGAAACAACAGCAATTGCAATTAATTTGTATTTCTTTCCTTTAAATAGGAAAGAAAAAATAACTAGACCCAGAAGCAATGTTAAATAGCCACTGCGTGATAATGACATGAATAAACTTAATCCGCACAATAACAAACCGAATAGATAATAAATCTTTAAATTATTCTTGAGATTTTTATTGAAGAATAAAATACTCAGCAAGAAAAAAATGGCGATGAGATTAAACCTTGCATATATATTAGGGTCCTTAAATACAGAGCTCATACGAAAAAAAATATCGTTCAAAATCATTCTGTTTATAATGAATTCAAGAACACCATAAATATTAGTTATTATAGTAGCTAAGATATAAACATTAATGACATTCAAAATCGATATTTTAGAATTGAACCAATACGGAATGACTTTAATAAAAAGGAACAATAAAGCAAATGTAGAAATTGCATAAATGCCCTGCAGCGGGTCCATAGATTTAAACAAATAAGCTAGCATTGTAGATAACACTGCAGTTATTATGTATACAAAGAGTGGATATCTAATAATATTTGGAAGAGATACTGAATTCCGAGTAAACACAGCATCATAAAGAGTAAACGAAAATAGAAATACTATAATTGCTCTCCATATAATATGTCTTGTGACGTTTAATTCGTTAGTAAGGGAATATTCCATTAGAGGTTGACAAAAAAGAAAAAGATAAATAATTCTTTTTGGTGTAAACCAGGAGAAAAACGATATCGTGTATTGAGTCCAGTAACTTAGATTTGCTTGAGATAGTCTTTCAGAACTGCTAGTAATATTAATCATCCAGCTTCCCTTTACCAAATCTAAGATCAGAAAGTATCAATTTAGAAATCGATTGTATCTTTTGGTAAGCTTCAGGGTTGTTATCTCTTATATTGTTGAGATTAATTTTTACTAGAACTATTATTAAAGAAACAAATAAGGATAATCCGAATCCAATAAGAACAATTATAATTCTCTTTGGTTTACTCTTCTTTTCCGGAACAACTCCTCCATCTAGTATCAGTAAGCTAGGTGTTTCTCTCAATTCTTGGATCTTGGCATGCTCAATAAGTGGAATGATCACTTTTAACAGTTCTGCACCAATCTCTACATCTCTAAAAAGATTAAAATATTGCATTGCTAATTGTGGGGTTTGATCAAAAGGTAGAAAAAAATCCTTCTTTTTCCCACTTCGTTCTATGCCAATTAAAAATTGATCATATTTATTTTGAAGCTTACTTAATTGTTCATTAAGAACAATAACTTGAGGGGAATTTTCTCCAAGAATTTTTGCTTTGGTCCCAGCTTCAATTTCTCGAATCATCAATTCAGTTTTTAGACTAGATGCTGAACGTAATGTTACTTCTGTTTGAATTGTTGGCTCAAGGACTCCAAATGTCTCCTGAAACTTTCTCAGGGTATCTTCTGCCAGTTCTAATTCGTCAAGTACTTCTCTATACCTTTTTTCCAAATTAATCCGATTATTTTTCCCAACTTCAGAATTTAATCGACTATAATTTTCATTCAGGTAGTAGATAAGTGAGTTTGTCATCTCCGCTGCTTCTTCCGGATCATCGGTATAAACTCCAAAATACATTAGGCTCGCAGGATAATTAACTTCTATAAAGATATTGCCAAAAAATTGATCTCTAGTATCTTCAATGAAAGAATTATCATATTTTTCTTTCAATTTAAACTTATCAATCATTGAATCAAGAACTGATCTACTATTTAAAATAGAATAAAGATAGTCTATATCACCACCGCCGGAAGGCATTGCAAAATCCATTAAAGAACCCAATCCACTTCCGCTACCAGAAGAATTAAGAACAGAACTAATATCAAAACCAGAAGATCCACCAGTCTTAACAGAGGCAACAGTTAAATATTGCTTAGGTAAAACGAAGGCAATCGTAATTGAAATAGCTGTACCAAGGAGTATTATTAATACAATTAACCATCTATAAACGATAAATTGGCTAATGAAGTTTAGCATCTGAAATTGCGCGTTATCATTATCCACAGTATTTCCTCTTTGTCATTTTTATTTAAGTTTTTAATTGGAAAACAATTAAAGAAAATTGAAGAATATTTCTAATTATTATCAGTTATAGATTCTGTGACCCCCAATTTGACACTTTTCTTCCACTTAATGGTATTACTAAATAATCTAAAAGATCAATTTTTTTATCTTCAGCTTTAGTCATTTTCAACAAGACAAATAATGATGATTAATGAATTAACCTAACTGAACATTCCCCCCTTTTTTCAATCCAATTTAAATTCAATTTTTATTCTTAAACTTTTCTAACTTCTGGTACAAATTTAATATAAAATTTTTTATTTGACATTATTGATATTTTTTCTATATTTGACGTCAATAAAGTAAACATTAACTATAAGGATTACAATTATAGACGATTTGCTACGGTTATAAAAAGAACATTTTTTTATTTATTATTTTTATTACCAGAGTAGCAAATTTGTGCCGATTTAGGGACATTCTCTGGTCGGTTTTTTTACTTTAAACGGAACATTTAATGGAGGTGTTACTACTAAATTATTGATACTTTGTTTAGGCAACGATATCCATTAACTAAAGGAGGAAGACGGAGATGAAAGAAATAATAGCAAAAATAGAAAACCCTCTGTCTGATTTAATCAGCGATGAAATATACGAATTGTTGGAAGCCCATGGGCTAATTGATGAAAAAGCTGTTAGAGATTACCAGATTCGTAAAAAATTTAAACAACTGCGCGCTACAAAGGTAAGTGCCGGAGATGCTATAGATACTATTAGGGAAGACTACCCGTATCTGCAGTTTGATACGATTCGTAAGATAGTTTACCAGATAAGCAAGTAATTACTTGACAAATATTACTTATCAGGTTATATTACAACTGACTCTTTCAAGGGGTTCTCCCCTGCCCTTTGATGAATCAGAGTCGAGCCCAGTGGTCCCCCATCGCTGGGCTTTATTATTTCATCACAGGAGTTTTTATGGCAAAGAAAGTTAAGAAAAGACAGTTAAAACAAACTAAAAAAGTCAGAGTTTCCCCCTTCAATATTTACTGGGAAAAGAAGAACTATCACTTTTTAGCGCTTGGTATTGTAGTTATCATTATTGGCTTTTATTTGATGTCTGTTGGAGCATGGAATAGTTTTTCTTCACTCGTAATCGCTCCCATCTTACTTGTTATAGGGTATGTGCTAATCTTCCCTCTCTCTATTTTTTACAGGAAGAAAGATAAAAAGGACTTAACGCAGGATAGTAACGTTGCTGCTGGCAAAAGTTAAAGGGAACCTGGTTTCCACCCAGAAAAACTCTCACCTTGTAGGGCATAAATTATTGCTCGTTCATCCAATTGATCTGAATAATAAATTTATTGGTAAAAAAGATGTAGTTGCTATCGATATTGTTGATGCCGGTATTGGCGATACTGTGCTGCTGGTGCAGGAAGGAAAAGCTGTTCAGCAAATCCTTGGACACAGGAAAGCACCAGTACATTCCGTTATTGTTGCGGTAGTCGATTCAATAGAATTTTCTGCCGGGGAAAAAGAAAAAAAATAAATTCACTGCTGTGACTAAATTAAATTTAGATCAATTAACAGATCTCTACTCACTTCTTTCGGTAGAAGGTATCGGTCCCGGTAAAATACGTAACCTCCTTTCAAAGTTCAGATCAACTAACAGAATACTTTCCGCAGATTATAATTCACTTATTGAGGTGGAAGGAATAAGCACAAACCTTGCCCGCCGAATTCAAAAGATCAATCACCAGCGGTTAAAAATAAAAGATGGCGTTGAAGAAGAACTTGAAAAATTAGGAAAACTTGGAGGAAGAATAGTAACTGTATGGGATGAAGAATTTCCATCACTATTAAAGAAAATTTTTGATCCACCCTTAATGCTCCAAATTAAAGGTGAGATTCTTAAAGAAAGATGATTACTCAATTGCCATGGTTGGAACAAGGCAGCCCACAAACTATGGGAAAATACAGGCGGAAAAATTTGCAGCAGATCTTACACGGCAAAATATTACTACAGTAAGCGGCATGGCACGGGGTATTGATTCTATAACACATTCAGTCAGTCTGAAAAACGGGGGAAGAACTATAGCTGTAATCGGATCGGGGCTGGATGTAATTTACCCGCCGGAAAATAAAAAACTGTTTGAGCAAATTGCAGAGAGCGGCGCTGTTATAAGTGAGTTTCCGCTGGGAACAAAACCTGATGCACCAAATTTTCCTAAACGGAACAGGCTTATTTCCGGTTTGAGTTTAGGATGCATAATTATTGAAACCGGTATTACAGGCGGTGCAATGCAGACAGCATCTTTTGCACTCGATCAGAACAGGGAAGTTTTTGCACTACCCGGTAATGTTGGTGTTAAACAATCTGATGGAACAAATCTTCTTATTCAAAAAGGTGAGGCAGAGTTAGTAAGATCTGCTGAAGATGTTTTAATTGAATTAGAACTAAAGCTTAAACCAGTACTTGGTAAAAATATTCCAAAGCAGCAGGTTGATCTTAATTTATTTGAAGAAAAAATATTAAACATCCTGGATTCTGAAGCATTACAAATCGATAAAATTGCTATCTGAAGCAAAGCTATCTACATCAGATTGTCTTGTTCATTTGCTATCACTTGAATTTAAAGGAATGATTAAACAGTTGCCGGGAAAGATGTTTGCATTACTTTAACTTTGATAATTGATATTATGATTATCTGGATGTTAATTGTGAATTGAAATTTTTTCAGTCATACTTCTTCTTTCCTTTCCAAAAATGCTTCAATCTTTCTTTAAGATTTTTTTCCTGCCCGTTTTCAGATGGAAAGTAGAATTGTTTCTGCTCAAGTTCTTCAGGAAGATAATTTTCTTTAATAAAGTTATTATCAAACTCGTGCGGATAGTTATAGCTCTTACCGTAACCAAGTTCTTTCATCAGTTTTGTGGGTGCATTTCTTAAATGAAGTGGAACAGGATAGAGTGGATGCGATTTTACAATTTCCTCAGCTTTTTTAATTCCTTTATAAGATGAATTACTTTTAGGAGATGATGCAAGGTAAGTTACACATTGTGCTAAGAATGATTCTTGCTTCCGGCATACCGATTTTATCAACTGCTCCAAACGCTGCTTCTGCAAGAACCAGTGCATTTGGCGAAGCATTTCCAATATCTTCCGAAGCAAGTATAACCATTCTACGTGCAATAAAGAGCGGATCTTCTCCGCCTTCAAGCATTCGCGCCATCCAGTATAATGCTGCATCCGGATCGCTACCACGAATACTTTTTATGAATGCAGAAATTACATTATAATGCTCTTCACCAGCTTTATCATACATTACATTTTTTTGCTGAACAATATTTTCAAGAACTTCTTTGGATAAGTTTATTTCTTCTTTATCAATCTCCTGTATAACAGCTGATTCAAAAATGCTTAACATTATTCTGGCATCGCCGCCTGATAAGTATAGAAGAAAATCTTCATCAAGTTCATTTATTTTTAGTTGAGAAATAAACTCATCATTTTTGATCGCATTGTTAAGAATAGCCCTCAGATCATTGGCAGTTAATTCATTTAAAACATAAACCCTTGCACGGGAGCGGAGTGCAGGTATAACTTCGAAGGAAGGATTTTCGGTTGTAGCACCTATTAAATTAATTATCCCCGATTCAACAGAGTGGAGTAATGCATCCTGCTGCGCTTTATTGAATCGATGAATCTCATCAATAAAAAGAATTGTACTTTTTTTTATAAGTTCGTTCCTCGATGCAATTTCGATTATGCTTCGAACATCCTTAACCCCCGATGATACAGCACTTATCTGGTGAAATTCTGCGTTGGTTTCTTCTGCAATTATTCTTGCAAGGGTTGTCTTCCCGGTTCCGGGAGGTCCCCATAAAATAAATGATGAAATGGTATCGTTATCAATCATCAACTTTATCGGTTTCCCTTCACCAACGAGATGTTCCTGCCCGTAAAATTCAGTTAGCGATTTTGGTCTTATTCTTTCGGCAAGCGGAGTGGATGGGATCATCTTTTTGTTCATTACATTTTCTATTTTTCATTCACATCAATTTTCACTTCGTTTTCTCTCATCATATCATATTCTTCCCTTGCTGTTCTTTCTATCTTTGCAGGAATTTTATTCTTCAGCGAATCAATTTCATTTTGAAGCCGCACGTTCTCTTCTTTTAATGTTTCAATCTGCATATTGATAGATTCGAGTTCGCCCTTAATTTTAAAATATTTCAGCATCCCGTATTCGTTAAACAGAATGTACGAAACACCAATTATAACAACCACGCAAGAAAGTATAAAGAACAATTTTCTTTTTTTTATTTCCAGCCATCAGAGTGCTTGCTTAATAATTTTTTCAATCAATTCTTCAAACGAAATTCCAACTGCTTTAGCCATTTTAGGTACAAGACTTGTGGAGGTCATTCCCGGCAGAGTGTTTACTTCAAGACAAAACGATTCGTTCTTTTCATTCAATCTAAAATCAACTCTGCCGTAGCTTTCACATTGTAATGAATTAAATGCAATTAATGCCTGCTCCTGGATCGATTTAAATACATCTTCAGGAATATCTGCTGGAACAATATAGTTGCTCATCCCAGGTGTGTACTTGCGTTCGTAATCATAAAATCCATCCTTCGGAATAATTTCCAAAACAGGTAGTGCTTCTTTTCCAAGTATTGCAACTGTAATTTCGCGCCCTGGTATGTATTCTTCAATTAGTGCTTTGTCTGAAAATGTTAGAGCAAGTTCCACAGCTTCTTCAATTTTACTTTCCTCTTCAACAATAGTTAATCCAACTGTCGAACCCTGATCATTAGATTTAATAACACATGGCAATCCAATTTCAGAAACAATCCGTTCGTTAACTTTTTTATCATTTTTATTTTGATTATTTACAACCAGCCAATTTGCAGTGTTAACTCCTGCTTCTTTAAAAATGGTTTTTGATAAAGCTTTATCCATAGCAAGCGCTGACGCAAGTACTTTAGAACCAGTATATTTTAATCCTCTTAATTCTAAAAGGGATTGAATCGTTCCATCCTCTGCCCACTTACCATGCAAAGCAGAAACCACAACTTCAACATCATCAAACAATTCTGAATTTATTGCTTCGACACAATTACGATTCGATATTTCAGCATAATCCTGCGAAGAAAAAAACAATTCCGTTTGCGTCGGCTGATTTATTCCATAAGCAGGATCAACAAGCACTGTTGGGTATTGAAGAGATAAAAGCGCTTTATAAATTCCTTCGCCGGACATTTTGGAAACTTCACGTTCGGGTGAAGTTCCGCCGACTAAAAGAGCAACTTTAGGTTTTGCACCAACCATAATTTTTATAACTTAAAATTGATGTTAAAATTAATCAAATACGTTTCGTGGATCCTGCGTTATTCCATAAGTTTCTTCAGAAATTTCAAGCAGTTTTCTTACATCTTCCTTAGAAAGCTCTTTAGTATTACCAAGCATTTTTGCTTTGTATAATGTTTCGGCAGCATGTTCCAGTTTTTCCATTTTGTAATAAGCATCATCCAGGTTTTTACCAAGTGTTAAAGCGCCATGGTTCTCCAGCAAAAAAGCCCACGCATAATCAATATGAGGATCGAGACTTCGGGGAAGATCTTCAGTAGATGGTGTTCCGTAACGGCATAGAGGAACTTTCCCTAAAGTAAGTATAACTTCAGGGAAATAATGTTTGACCATTCCTTCGCCTTGCATACTGAAAGCAGTGGAATGAACCGGGTGACAATGTACTACTGCATTAACATCGCGCCGTTTTGAGTATGCATAAAGATGAAGCTTGAACTCTGTTGTTATTCTGCCTTCTCCCTTTAAAGGTTTGCCGTTAAAATCAAATTCAAGAATATCACTTGCAGTAACATCACCTTTGCAAATACCTGAGCGGGTAATTAAAATAGTATTATCAGAAGTGATTGCCGAAACGTTTCCATCGGTTGCAGCAACAAAACCTTTTTCATAAACTTTATGGCAGATTGATATCAGTTTTTCCCGGTCCTGCATTTTTCTTCCAGTTGTTCCATTAGTTGCAGATTGATCAGCCCATCCTCCCCGGTTATTAATGGAGTTTCTCCTTTAAGGAAAGATTTTTGAACTGACCGTAATAAGTAAACTAATTTATTCCCACGCTTTCTAAAACTTTTTTTCGCTTCACCTTCAAGCTGAATTGTTAATTTGGAGGGGAGAGTTTTTACACCAATTAATTTTTCAATACTGATAGCTCCTTTGTCTCCCAGAATTTCGATCCTGTTAAATGCTTTTTTACTATTGTAAGAAACATTAAATATTCCATAGCCGACTTTTTCAAACTTAACTACTCCAATAGCAATATCTTCAACTTCAGATTGATATATAACGTTATCGGTATAACCATTAATTTCGTTAATTTCTCCGCCAATAAATCTAAGCAGATCGATCATGTGAGTTCCAAGATCTCTAAGGGCGCCGCCGCCGCTAAGCGCTTTGTTGAAACGGAAGTTATTTCCGGGTGGAAAATCTATATTGAAATTAAGTGTAATTGAAACAAGCTTACCGATTGTTTGGTTATTAATAAGTTCTTTAGCTTTTACTACATGTGGATGAAACCTGTGAATGTAATTTACTGCCAGGAACACATTATTCTGTTTACAGGCTTCCACCATTTCAGCTGCTTGTTTGCTGCTAAGAGCCAATGGTTTTTCACACAAAATATTTTTACCGGCTTCAGCGGCTTTAATTACCTGTTCATGATGGTCTGCATTTACACTTGAAATAAAAACAGCGTTAATATCTGATTTAAGAAATTTATCATAATTATCAAAGTAGCCGGCAGCACCCGATTTTTCAGCAAGTTCTTTTGCCCGGGAAATTTTATGGCTGTAAACTGAATGGAGTACACTTTTTCTCAAAAATGTGAGTGTTGGAATAAAGGTATGCTCAGCATATCTGCCGCAACCGGCAATTCCCCAATTTATTTTTTTTACACCAGGCTTTTTACGTTTAAGCATCTGAAACTAATTGATTTGGAAAAATATACAGGATTATTTTATTGTAAATCAGATTTAAGGTTGCAATAATTAAACTAAGCTGTTTTCTTAAACATCTTTAAACGATCCAGCAGCATACTTATTGGTTTAGAATTCAACATAATATAGAAATGGACACTGGGTACATTTTCATCCAACAATTGTTTAACCTGATTTACAGACCATTCAACACCAATTTTAAAAACATCTTCAGGCTTAGCCGCTTCAACTTCATCAGCAAGTTCTGTAGGAATAGTAACATGAAAATTTTTAGGGATTGAATGAAGCTGTGATTTTGAGGTTAATATTTTTAATCCAGGAATAATAGGAATATCTATCCCGGCTTCGCGGCAAAGTTTTACATAATCAAAATAGTGCTTATTATCATAAAACATCTGGGTAACAATATAATCGGCACCGGCATCAGCTTTTTGTTTTGCATACCTTATATCCGATTTCAAATTCGGAGCTTCGAAATGTTTTTCGGGATAACCGCCAACGCCAATACAAAAATTAGTGGCTTTTGCATCAAGCAGATTTTCTTCCAGGTAATTACCCTTATTCATATCTACAATCTGTTTAACAAGGCTGAGTGAATGTTCATGTATACTTTTACCGAGAGGTACGGGTTTATCGTAGCCGCTGTCATCGCCTCTAACAGCCAGGACATTATCAATTGCGAGGTAGTTAAGTTCAATTAAAAAATCTTCAGTCTCTTCGCGGGTAAAACCTTTAACAAGAATGTGCGGTACAGCATCAACATTATATTTATTCTGAATAAGTGCACAAATTCCGAGTGTGCCGGGTCTTTTCCTTTTAACTTTTTTCTTTATCCCGTTGGCGGTTTCATCATAAATAACTTCTGCAGAGTGACTTGTAATATCGATGAACGGGGGTTTGTATTTTATCAGCTCATCCAGCACTGCCAGCACATCTTTTATATCGCCTCCACGCTTTGGAGGTATTAATTCAAAACTGATCAGAGGCTCTTTGGCATTCATCAAGTGATCTATAACTCTCATATATTCCTTATCTAATCAATAATTGATTGATTACAAATATATATAAACTTTGGAATAATTAAACTCTATATTAGTATGGAAAGAGATTGAGCAGCTTTTTGTTTTTTCTGATTGATGATTCATCTGTTTTTATCTTCATATATTTTCCTTCAAGCCACATCCTTGTCATATCAGAATAGTGATCGCTCATTACATTCCCGGACTGACCAGTAGTTAAAATAAGGAAAAATTCTTCGGGGTTTGCAAAATCATAAATGAACCGCATAGAGGGACCGAGATCATTTTCAAACTGCTTATGTCGAAAACGGGGATATTCTTCAATACTTTCCGAAAAGGAATATTCTGTATTAAATATTGTTGTGCCATCTCCGCCAATTTCATAGGGACCAATATTTATTAACTCATCAAGTAAGCCAAGATTACCACTGAATGGATGTTTGAAAGTTACTTTATGCAAAGTACCCCATTGCCACTCTTTCAAATCGCTGCTAATGTTAGTCTCAAGATAAGTTAACGCATCAGAAAGACTCTTTCTTATTATTTCATCTCTTGATTCTCTGTTCTTAGTGGTAACATCATCAAACCAGTTAGAATTATTTTTTTCTAAAAGTTCAAGAATGTTTCTGTAAGGTACGTTTGCAAGAAATACATATTGGTTGAACAAATCACTTCCCATTTCATCGTAGTAAATATTTCGCATCAGCTTTTCATAAAAAGTTAAAAATATAGTTGGCGTCTGGCTAAATTTGTTCATTTCAAAATTCCATTCGCTTAATAATTCTAACGATTGTTTTAAATTCTTATCTGTAATTTTAATTCCTTCAAAAGCATTAAGAATATAAGGTGTTAACTGCATTGCATAAGGCGAAGTAATATCAGACTGGTACTGCATAAAATCCTCAACACCTTGTTTCTGCTTTGAATTTAGAAGTTCTGTAATTCTCTCAATTCTTGAAGGCGGTTCCCACAAATTTGAAATATGATATTTAAAATCTTTCACTGTTTTGTTATTTGCAGAAGCAATAAAATTTTCTTTTGGATTAAATAATGATGGAAGTTCATTTCTATTTACAAATCCTTTCCAATCATTTTTAGAGCTTGAGCCATCGAACACAAATGAAGTTGAATTTAACTCTCTTATTGGAAGAGCCCCGCCAAAAACATAACCTATGTTTCCGCTATTATCAGCGTAAACAAAGTTCTGTCCGGGAACATTAAATTTTTGAACGGATTCTACAAACTCAGACCAGTTTTTCGCTTTATTAATTCCAATAAAAGCATCCATTTCATCACTTAGTTCGTTACCCAGCCATCTAATGCTTATCGGCGGATAATTTTTTTTATCTTCATTATAAATAAAAGAATATGGATGAACATCAGAAATGATTGGTCCGCGATGCGTTAGCAAAATTTCAATGGGAAAGTTTTCTCCATCTTTAACAATTATCGTATCCTCAATTATTTCAAGATTCTTCCATTCTCCATCAAGTAAATATTTAGTATGCGAAGAATCTAGCTGCTCATAATAAAAATCCGTGTCATCGCTCATTATATTTGTAAGCGTCCAACTTATATAATCGTTTTTGCCTATTACTACACCAGGAACTCCGGGTAAGGTAACTCCTGCAACATTCCAGCCAGGACTTTTAATTACTGCTGCATACCATTTACCGGGTGCACTAAATGCAAGGTGTGGATCGTTTGCAATTATTGGTTTGCCTGATTCAGATTTTTCAGAGTTAACAACCCAGTTATTCGAGCCGATATGTGTGCCTTTCATTCCCATAAATGAACGGAAAGCTTTGTCGGTTTCAATAAGAGAGCGCTGCAATTGTGCAAAATCTTTTATCTCTTCCGGAATTATTGTTGGTGCATTTTCAGGATAACCGGGAAGTATTTCTTTTACTTTTTCTTCACCCAAGTTTTTGAACAAGTTCTGTAAATGCCAAGTCAGTCCACCAGCTAAGATTTAGTTCCCACGCCATCATTCTAATAACAATTAAACTATGCACCGGTTCCCATTCATAAGGTTGATAATCAAGCACATCAAATTCAAAGGAATATTTGTTTTTCTTTTCTGATATATAAAAATTCACTCCTTCGGAATATGCTTTGAGCAAGTTCAATACTTCGGGATTCATTTTCTTTTCAATCATTTTGGCTGTTCTATATATCCCAACAGTTTTAAACATTTTATCAAATGGAATAGTTTCCTCACCAAATATCTCACTTAGCCTTCCTTCACCGGCTCTTCGAATCAAATCCATTGAAAACATTCTCTCTTGTGCATGAAGGAATACCCAAAGTAAATGCTGCATCTTCATCATTGTTTGCAAAAATGTAAGGCACCGCAAGGCTATCGAAATAAACTTCAACATTTTCTTTTAATCCGGTTGCCTTAAGTTCACCTTCATAAACAGGAAGTGAAGTATTCAGCATCCTGTACATAACATAACCGCCGATAAGAAAAATTATCAGCAGCGTTGCCGCAACGCTAATTGTTATTTTAAGCCAGGGTTTCATTGTTCAAGTTTGTAAATAATCATTGTAAAAATATAACATAGAATTCTATACATTGGAAATCTAATTGGGATTAATCTTTGGAGTACAAAATATATACTGATTGTTCTACGACAATCAATGACACATTTCTTCGGTAGCTGTTACCTGGCTGGAAAGTTTAGGACTGATGTAAGGAATTCCCAAATTCATTCCACGCAGAATAAATATTACTGCTAAGACAATGGCTAAATAAGGAGTGGCTTTTCGTAGTTTGGTTCTTAATCCTACATTAATAAATTTTCCAAAAACAGTTGCAGCAAACATTGCAGGAACAGTTCCAAAACCAAAAAGCATCATTACTGCTGCGCCGGAAATTGCATCACCGCTTGCAATAGCACCGGCTAACGCAACATAGACCAATCCGCAGGGAAGAAATCCGTTTAGTATTCCAATCAGGAACATTGCAGAGAAAGTTCCCTTTTTAAATAGCACTCCAATGTTTGCTTTTAATGGCTGTGCAAGTCTTTGAGTGATTGGGTGCTGTGCAAAATAGTTTTTATATTTTTGAGGCAACAGCACGGCGATAATTATTATAACACCCAGTGCTATTGATACTATTTGCTGTGCACCGGTAAGCGCAATCCTGCCGCCAAGCAAACCAAACAGCGCACCAAGGAATGAATAAGTAACTACTCTGCCAAGATTGTAAAGCAATCTTCCGGTAATAAATGAAATGTTTGAAGATTTAGGAACCGGTAAAGCAATTGCAATTGGTCCGCACATTCCAATACAGTGTAAACTTCCAAAAAATCCGATGAAAAATGCTGCTAATATTTCAGGAGACATAATGTTTAAATATAAACTGGATACCAGAAATTCAAAAGCCGTTAACACAGATAAGTTTAAATAAATCTAAAATCAATTATTCCCTAAACAATATAACTGTAGTGGACGCAAATTTTACGTCCACTTTTACAATTTATTATTTAAGCAGAATCATCTTGCGGGATTGAATGAAGTCTAAGCCAGACAAAGGATCACCAGTACGGATTGTATAAAAGTAAACTCCGCTTGGTATACCTTTAGCATTAAAATTAACCGAATGAGTACCAGATCCATTATACTCATCTACTAATGTAACAATATGTGCACCAAGGGAGTTATAAACATCCAGCTTAATCCATTCTGGTTTTTCAACACTATATTCTATTTTGGTTGATGGATTGAAGGGATTTGGATAATTCTGTTCAAGCTGAAAATTTTTTTTAGGAATGGTTTCCACTTCTATAAATACTGGTTCATCATTTACCGCGATAAGATTTTGTTGGTGATTCTGAAAAAAAGTACTTAAGCTCGTTCCTATATACAATGTTCCATCTGACCCAATTGCAGGTGAACTGTAGTAACTATAGCCATTTAATGAAAGTTCCCACAGAAATTCACCATATTTGTTCATAGCATAGAAATTTCCTCCTTCATATGTAGAACCGAAATATATATTACCATCAGCATCACTCACCAATCCGTGATCTACCTGTGCATATAAAGGATCTTCATCCGGCTCAAGAGGAATTTCCCAATTTATTTCACCATTGTTTTTAAGTGAGACAATATAGTTCTTATTTCCATTCTCTTTTCGGCAATAGAATACTATATTCCCTTCAGCATCAACAGTGACAGAGTTATATGAGAAAAAACCATCAGTAGGATATTTCCACCTGACTCCACCATATTTATTTAAAGAATAGATATAATCGTTGATTCCATTTGTGCTGTCCGATCCATACAGATAAATGTTACCTTCATTATCAACCGTAACCGGCGCTTCGTTAGTTTCAAAGAACCAGTACCGCCATACTATATTCCCCTGAAGGTCTGCCGCTATCAATGACTGATCTTCCTCCCAACTAGTAAGATGACCTGTTTTAAAGTAAATCGTATTCCCATCAGGTGAGAAAATTACAGGGCTGGAAATGTCATCAAAATACTTCAGTAAAATTGTATTACCTAGTTTATTTATAACTCTCAGAGTATCCGAATTAATGGTATAGATATTACCTTCGCGATCTAATGATAAATGCATCTTCCTTTCACCAAATCCGATTGAGATTTTCCATTTTAGATTACCACTTGAACTTAAAGCATATAAGGTATCATTATTAGTCGCCGTGTAGATTGTACTATCGCTTGTAAGCAAGGCACTTGAAATATTAGGTACCCCAGTGGATGTATTGACTATCCAATAAGGATTACCATCCGGATAATATGCATAGAAATGGTTTTCATGATCAGAATCAATAGCGAAAGAACCGAAGAATAAAATATCATCATACCCGATAGTTGGTCCCCAGAAAATTCCAAGGGGCAAATCAGCCGTCCAGTGTATATGGGGATTTGATGAAGTAGGACCTTCAAACACAGATCTGCCGGATCCCTGCATATCACCATTCAGTACCGGCCAAGGGGAATCTGCAAGTGAAGGCCACTCAATTCTTTGCTGGGTTTGACTAAGTAACACATTCGTGCTTACAAGGTAAACGCACAAGATTACTGTAATGTATTTCATTTTTTACTTGATAAGAATTAATTTTTTAACATCTGTAAATTTTCCAGCTCTCATTACATACAAATATACTCCAGTTGACAAGTCATTTCCATCAAATGATATTTCAAATTTACCGGCAATTTGATATTCATTAACCAGCTGAGATATTTTATTCCCAAGTAAATCATAAACTGATATAGTGACAAAGGAGTTTTCAGCAAGCGAGTATGTAATTGCAGTTGTTGGATTGAATGGGTTAGGATAGTTTTGATTTAAACTAAAATCGAACTTTTCAATAGTTCCTTTACCCTTGTATAAGCCGACGCAAATGTTTTTGGTGTATGAATCTTCTGACTCTCTGGTGCCATTGACCGTACGTATCTTATAATACGCTGTAATAGGACCACCAACCGCAAAGTCATAATCTGTATAACTTGTAGCATACTTTAATGGTTGTGCTATTTTTGTAAAAGTGCCTGATGGGGAACCACATCCACTGACTACACTTCTGTAGATTGCATATCCTGTTCTGTAACCTTTTGGATAGTGCGTCCAGGATAGTTGAGGATAACTTGTCCCACTAACATCGAATGAAGCAGTTATATATGGTTCTAATTCAGTTGTTTTTAAACTAATATCTCCACCTAAATCCCAAATAGTTTGCTGCGAGCCTGTACCAACTAATTGGATTAATGAATTATCCCAATACAGTTTTCCATCATTAACGTTTAAGTAAACGTCTATATCATCAGTTGCTGTATAAGCTTCTGCAAGGTCTGATGTACGATAATCCATAAAAAAGTAGTCAGAAAGCGTTCCATCAATGAATATACTACATTTATAATTTGCTAATCCAAAGGTATATGTAACTCCTGTTGGTTGCCAGCATATATTCCATCCTATGGTATTATTATCATTAGTATATCTGTTAGGTGGAAAAAAAGGTTTCAAATTGTGCTCATCAAAATTGGTCGTATTAGCATCCCAACTTTCTTCCCAGTCCACGTTTTCCAACATTGCTTTTATTATTGCAGAATTATTGTTTTTAACATTTATTCTAAATTCGAGGTCATGAGTTTTTTGTGCAAGAGAATAGGAGAAAGCTATTATTATTAACAGAATAATTATTTTTTTCATTTTTTTACCCTTAATAATAAGATTCATTATAAAAATTATTGTAAATCCCTATAAAAGGTATGTTATGTAAAACCTGTCGTATAAAACTTATAAGAAAATAATAAATACGGGGAAAGTATGAACTGCAGAAAATCATACAGAGCAACTTGAGGAAGAAGAGAAAGATTTGTTGTCAGTACTATCTCCATCCCTCACCCACAGAGAGAGAGTAAACCTGCCTGCTGTAAGGCAGGTACTATGCCAATTTCAGAGCCCATTAACGATCCCCAGCAAAAGTAAAAAACAATCTGCTTTCAATTTAAATATTATTGGATGAGAAGCAAGTTAAATTTTAATAATATTAAAGAAAGGGTAGAGATTACTCAATAAAAATTTTCTTCTCAGTAAAATATTCTTCTTCGTCAAGCTGCCAGTGAAGCTGGAGTTTCCAGTAACCGCGGCTTAGTTCATCAACTGGAAAAACAAATGCAGGCTCATTGTTATAGTTAAACGGAATTTTGAAATCCTGGCCCCCATCTGAAGGACGGTAAAAATAAATTTCCCCGGTTAGATCTTTGCTTATTAACGATTCCGGAATTGTAACATTAATAGTTGTTCCGTTAAATACAATAATATTTTTTTCGTCTAATTTTTTTGTTCTTTTTATTCTGTCAATCTGCTGTTGATATTTTATTTCCTGATCGTAATAATCATCGGCAACTAAATTCACATCCTGGTTCATCAGGTAAACAGCAGTTGATATAGTTGTACCCATAAATATTGCAAACACAATTACTATTCCTGTTCCCCAGCTAATTTTCAGTTTCATATGCTTATAATTTCTTTTATTTGCCATATGGAACTCGCATTAGAATAGTTTCTTCGTATGTAAAATCTTTTACTTGCTCGTTTCACTTTTTTCCTTCTTTTTTATAGGCGCCAGAAGCGATGTGGAAATTTTCTTAATTAATTTATCCCCGCTATAAACACCAATTTCAATTGGTGTGTTCATTTTAACAATATCATTTATTGAAAGAATCACTAAAAACTTTGCTTCAACAATTCCCTGCGGCTCTAAGATTAAATCTTTTCCAACCATTGAAAGTTCACCTTCAATATTTTCCAATTTTAAAAATATTTTTGCTTCATCAAATGTTTTATTAACAATATTTAAATCGTAAATGTTGCTTACTTTACCGCCGGGTCTTTCCTGGTAAAGAAGACCGGGTGTTCTTAGAATGTTAACACTAAAATCGGTTCTAGTTACTAAAAGAAAAGTTAAAATACCTGTTAATACAGTTAAAAGAATTGTATAACCAATAGCCCTTGGTGTAAATCTAAACTTAGTATTTTTTTCAATTGAATTAATTGATGCATACCTGATCAATCCACGTGGTTTTTTTATTTTATCCATTACATCATCACATGCATCAATACAAGCAGTGCAGTTAACACATTCTAATTGAATTCCATTACGGATATCAATGCCAGTCGGGCAAACATCAACACATAAATTGCAAGCAATGCAATCACCTTGATTTTCCTGTATCTCATTCTTTTTTAATCTGCCGCGTGGTTCTCCGCGAATATTATCATACGCAATTACGATGGAATCTCTATCAAGAAGAACTCCCTGTAGTCTTCCATAAGGACAAACCATTGTACAAACTTGTTCGCGGAAATAAGAAAACACCCAATAGAACACTCCAGAGAAAATTAAAATTGCAATCAATCCTTGTAAATGTTGTGATGGTGGATCTGAAATAATTTTAATTAGCTCATCCATACTTATGATGTATGAAAGAAAAAAATTTGCAATGATGAATGAGATAGCATAAAAAATTACATGTTTTAATGTTTTTTTAAATATCTTTTTGCCAGTCCACGGAGCAGCATTTAATTTTTTCTGTTCTCTAAAGTCACCTTCAATCCAGTATTCAATTTTACGGAACACCATTTCCATAAAAATTGTTTGCGGGCAAGCCCATCCGCAAAATACCCTGCCGAACACAGCAGTAAAAAGTATTACGAAAACAATGGTTGCAATCATTGCTAAAACGAAAAGGAAGAAATCGTGCGGACCAAACGGTATTCCGAAAAGAATAAAATTCCTGTTCACTGATATCGAAAAGCATAAACGGTTGACCGTTAACTTTAATAAACGGTGTTGCAAAAAGGATTAAGAGAAGAATGGAACTAACAATGTTACGTGCATTGTAAAATCTGCCGGATGGTTTTTTAGGGAATACCCATTTCCTTTTCCCCTCTTTATTAACAGTAGATATCTGATCGCGAAAACTCTCAGAGTTAACTTCTTCTTTTCGCTCTTCCGTAATGTTTTCCTTCATACAATGTTAGATATCCATTTATAAAAATGGATTCTAATAAAAATTATTAAAGATTTATATCATCGTTTTCTGTTGCTGGTGATTCCGGTTCAACCCAAACTTCTCCTTCAGGTGCTTTTGGTGATAAAGGTGTTGTACCCTGAAAAGTCATTATGTAACTTGAAACTTCCTGCATTTGAACCGGATTTAATTGTGTCTGCCAGCTTATCATTCCTTTTGAAGGAACACCGTATTTAATAATTTTAAAAATATTTTTTATCCCGCCACCGTGAATCCAGTATTCATCAGTGAAGTTAGGACCAACCAATCCGCCGCCATCTGCAGAATGACAAGCTACGCAGTTCACATCATAAATTGCTTTACCGGAGAATAAAGAAGCATTATCCGTTAACAAAGTTACATTTTCTTCTGTAACTACTGAACCTGTGTTCATTAATTCAGCTTTTTGTAATGAAGCAAATTCCATTTCTTCTTCATATTCTTCATGCATTAATTTTCCGGTGTTAAAAACATGGAAATGCAGCATATAATAAACTGCAAATATTATCGTTGCGTAAAACAGACCACTATACCAGGGTGGAACACGGCTATCAAGCTCTTTAATTCCATCATAATTATGATCGAGCAAAATATCATCTTCTTTTTCAAGTGGTACAGACTTGTTGAAAATAAGACCAATCTTAGCAATTAGAGAAATTTCTTTTTTCTTAGCTGCTACTTTTTTAGATTCAACAAATATCAACCCAAGAAAAGCAATAATTACAATCAGAAGCAGAACTATAGCAATTATATCATAATAATTCGGCGGAAAATCTGATTCGCCGGAAGCAAATGCAGTGTTCACTGTTAAGAACAAGAAAAAGAGGGTAATTAATTTCATCTTTACGGCTCTTAAAATGTTATTGATCATTTGTTTCACCTGTTGAATTTAAATTTCTGTTATTATTTGAATCCAGTGGTAATTGTTCCATCTCTTTAATATAATTTTTATCGATCTTAAACATCCACACTAAGATTGCCACAAAGAATATTAAAAAAACTAATAAAGAGATAAGCGGATAAATTTCCACTCCTTCAATCGATTGTAATAAATTTCTAATCATCTTATAATTCTACTTTCATCAATTCTAATTATTAACTTTTATATCTGTTCCCAACCTTTGCAGATAAGCAATAAGTGCAATTATTTCTTTATTTGGATCTGCAGGAACTCCACTTTCCTGTAAATCGAGTGCAATTTCTTCTGCCTGAATTAACAAATCGTTGTTTGCTATTTCTTCATATCCATCTGGATAAGGAACTCCAAATCCTTTCATAACTTCTATCTTACGCTTAGTAGTTGAAATATCCAGATCATCAGTTATCAGCCATGGATATGGCGGCATTATTGAACCGGGTGACATGCTTACCGGATTTTCCATATGTAAATAATGCCAGAGGTTTGGATATTTTCCTCCTTCACGATGAAGATCAGGTCCTGTTCGTTTTGAGCCCCACAAGAATGGATGATCATAAACAAACTCACCGGCTTTAGAATATTCACCGTAGCGTTCAGTTTCTGATCTGAAAGGACGAATTAGCTGCGAGTGACAGCTATTACAAGCTTCTCGTATATAAATATCTCTTCCCTGCAATTCTAAAGGAGTGTAAGGTTGAACTGCTGCAATTGTAGGAATATTTGATTTTACTAAAAATGTTGGTACAAATTCAACTATTCCACCAATAAGTATTACAACAAGAGTTAATACTAAAAAGAGTAATCGGTTTACCTTCAAGCCAGCGATGGCGTGTACCTCTTTTGAAAGAATCAGCTTTCTTTTCCAACGGCATAGATTCGGCTTCTTCTTCTTTTACGAAGGAACCCATCTTCATGGTTTTTATCAAGTTATAAACCATCACAAGCATACCAACTAAGTAAAGTGTTCCGCCAAAAGCTCTAATTATATACATCGGAATAATTTGTAAAACTGTTTCAAGAAAGTTTGGATACTGAAGTACACCAAGAGCATCAAATTGTTTCCACATCAGAGATTGAGTAACACCTGACCAGTACATTGAGGATGCGTAGAAAACAATTCCCAAAGTACCAATCCAAAAGTGTGCATTTGCAAGTTTTTTAGAGTAGAGATTTGTGTTCCAAAGTTTTGGTACAAGCCAGTAAAGCATTCCAAATGTAAGAAAACCGTTCCATCCCAATGCACCAACATGAACATGTGCAACAATCCAATCAGTAAAGTGTGCAAATGCATTAACATTTTTTAGTGAAAGCATAGGACCTTCAAATGTTGACATACCATAAGCTGTAACAGCAACCACCATAAACTTTAGAATTGGATTCTTCCCTTACTTTATCCCACGCACCGCGAAGAGTAAGTAAACCATTTAGCATTCCTCCCCACGAAGGAGCAATTAACATTATTGAAAAAACAGTTCCTAGTGATTGAGCCCAATCAGGTAAAGCAGAATAGAGCAAGTGATGAGGACCTGCCCAAATATATAAGAAAATTAAAGCCCAAAAATGCACGATTGATAATCTATACGAATAGATCGGTCTGTTTGCAGCTTTGGGTAAGAAATAATACATCAATCCTAAATATGGAGTTGTTAAAAAGAAAGCAACTGCGTTATGCCCATACCACCATTGAACAAGAGCATCCTGAACACCCGCATAAATTGGATAACTTTTAAATAGAGTAACGGGAATCTCAATTGAATTAACAATATGGAGAACAGCAACTGTAACCCAGGTTGCAATGTAAAACCAAATAGCAACATAAATATGTTTTTCTCTTCTCTTTAAAATCGTTGCGATCATATTAATACCAAATACGACCCAAACAACTGCAATTGCAATATCAATAGGCCATTCAAGTTCAGCATATTCTTTACTTGTTGTTAATCCAAGCGGTAAGGTGATTGCTGCAGCAACAATTATTAATTGCCATCCCCAAAAATGAATATTGCCTAAAAGATCGCTGAACATTCTTGCTTTAAGCAGACGTTGAAGAGAGTAATAAATTCCTGTAAAAATTGCATTACCAACAAAAGCAAATATTACTGCATTTGTGTGTAAAGGTCTTATTCTTCCAAACGTTAAAAAAGGAATTTGAAAGTTAAGATCAGGTGCAAAAAGCTGGGTTGCAATAAGTACACCAACAAGCATTCCTACAACTCCCCAGAGTATTGTGGCGAAAGCAAACTTTTTAACAATCACATTATCGTAACTGAATTTTTCCAACTCCATAAATGGCTTCTCCTGATTTGAATTAAAATTTATTTTTCATTTTCTGATGATTTATTTTCGTTGTTATCAAACAACATCCTGACAGAAGGGGTAAACGTATCTTTATACTGCCCGCTTTTTACCGCCCATAAAAAAGCAACTAAAAATGAGATTGCAACCAATAAGCTTACTGCTATAAGAATTACTATAACGCTGATAATAAACCTCTCCTTCTTGCTAATAAATTGGTAGATAAAGTGGCAAACACTACCACCGAGATTGAACTAAGCGGCATAAGAATGGCAGCAACAATTGGGGATAACATTCCTTGCACAGCAAATCCTAATCCAATCAAATTGTATAAAAAAGAGATTGTAAAACTAATAAAAATTATATTAATGCTTGTTTTTGAAAAGCTAATAAACTTTGGTAAAAGTATTGAATTTTTCAGCATCCAAAATTGCATCACTTGCCGGAGAAAAACTGCCTGTATCTTCTGTAACTGCAATACCTACATCACTTTGTTTAAGGGCGCCGGCATCATTCAAACCATCGCCAACCATCAGCACTTTGCTTCCATTTGATTGAAGATTTTTTATGTAATAAAGCTTATCCTCAGGAGATTGATTAAAAAATAGTTGAGATTCATCATTAAAAAATCGTAACAAATTTTGCTTCTCACCTTCATTATCTCCGGAAAGTAATGAGAGATTGAATTTCTTAGTGAAAGTATTAATAATTGCATCAATACCTTCCCTATAAGAGTTTGATATTTCGAAATAACCGAGCAGTTCACCATCAACAGATAAAAAAACTTTTGTTGAAAAGGTTTCTTCGTTTATTTGAAGGGACAATTCTTTATCAATGCCTTCATCAGCACTAACAAAATTTTTCGAACCAATTTTTACAGTGTGTCCGTATACAACACCTTCCAAGCCCATCCCGGTTGTTTCCACAAACTTAGTAACGGGATAAAGATCATCTCCTTCTAAAGAAGAATAGATTTTTTTGCTTAATGGATGAACAGAATTACGTGAGAGAGATTTTATAATTTTCTGCTCGATTTGAGTTAACACTTTGCCGTTAAATGTTAAATCGGATTTACCCGGTTTTGTAAGAGTTCCTGTTTTATCAAATACAATTGTATCAACCCGTCCCATTTCTTCAAGCGCAGCGATGTTTTTTACAAAGAATTTGTTTTTACCAAAAATTCTAAGCGTATTGCCAAGTGTAAATGGAATTGATAAAGCAAGTGCACAAGGACATGCAACAATTAAAATTGCAGTAAATACATTTATTGCTTTCCCTGCACTCACCGGCAGCCAGAACAATGTAGCGCCAATCGCAATTAGCAAAATAACAGCTGTAAAATATTTACTAACAACATTTGAGAAATGAGTGAAATCACTTTCTCCGGATTTTCGGGATTATTAAAAATATCGTTGTTCCAAAGTTGTGTAAGGTAACTTTGCGATACTTCTTTAATAACCTCAAGTTCAATTGCACCGCCAATTTGCCTGCCGCCGGCATAAATCATTTCACCCGATACTTTTTCAACCGGTTTTGATTCGCCTGTTACAAAACTGTAATCAATTTTTCCGTTACCGTTAAAAAGAATTGAATCTGCAGGAATTATTTCATTTTGCCTAACGAGTATCCTGTTGCCTACCATTAACTTTGATACAGGGATTGATTTTTCTTTTCCTTCCTTTTTTATTGTTACTGATAAAGGGAAAAACGATTTATAATTTCTTTCAAAATTCAAAGCACCATAAGTTTTTTCCTGGAACAATTTTCCAATTAGAAGAAAGAAAACCAATCCGGTCAGCGAATCAAAATAACCTGCACCTGTTACGCTTAGAACTTCGTAAGCACTTCTGATAAATAAAACCAAAATTCCAAGAGAGATCGGAAAATCAATATTTACAATCTTTTTTCTCAATCCTTTTATTGCAGAACCAAAATATTCCCACGCAGAATAAAAGAAAACCGGAAGTGAAAGAACCAAATTCAGATAAAGAAAAAATCTTTTTAGAAAAGCATCCGAAAGATCAATACCAAGATATTCCGGAAAGCTTAACATCATTATATTTATAAAGCAAAAACCTGCAACACCAACCCTGTAATAAAGCGTGCTTCTTGTTTTCTTTTCCGGTTCTTTATCTTCACTATCCAAAAGTATCTGCGGTTCATAACCAATTGAAGTTAGAAGTTGAACTAATTCTTTTAAACTGATTTTTTTATTGTTAAATGTGATGGTCAGTTTCTTTTTTAAGAAATCTACCTGCGAGTTGGTAATAGCATTATTTAGTTTATAAAGATTTTCTAGCAGCCAGATGCACGAGCTGCAATGCATTTGTGGAATATCAAATGTTACCTTAGTAACATCACCCTCAGTAAAATCTATTATTTGCTGAATTGTTTGTTGATCATCAAGATAATCAAACTTAGTGTTGTGTAATAGTGAAGGCGTGATACCGGGAGTGGAATCAAGATTATAATAATTGCAAAGTTTATTATCATCAAGAATTTCGTAAACAGTTTTGCATCCATTGCAGCAAAAATATTTTTCATCAATTTTAATTGAATCATCAGGACATACATCGCCGCAATGGTAGCAGTTAATAGTGGTTTCTATTTTTGAATTACTATTCATCTTTGAAGTATAAATTTTACGATTTAGAACCCTGCAATCAATTTAAATAATTTTAAAATATTAGGCGAAAAGATAATAATAATGATTTAGTTATAGAAGAGTTTTTTGTCCGAATAAAACAATTAACAGAACAAATAGTTTGGTAAAAAGAACTGAATTCGGACAAGCGTATACAATTAACCAATTTCAAAAATCATTAATCATATTCCTTAAGACTAAGAAGAAAGAGTAGCAATTAGAGATACAAAAAAACCCCGCACAGCAAGTGAACGGGGTTTAAAATAAAAATTGGCGACTACCTACTCTCCCACCCAGCTGCCCATGCAGTACCATCGGCGTTCAGGGTCTTAACTTCTCTGTTCGGAATGGGAAGAGGTGTAACACCCTGGCTATAGTCACCAAAATTAACATAATTCAATAAAAATAAATGAAAGATGAAAGAGCATGAGCCATAAACTACTAAGAATACAAATCTTTGAATAAAAATTTAATGGTTAAGTCTCACGACTTATTAGTACTGCTCGGCTGAATACATTACTGTACTTACACCTGCAGCCTATCAACCTCGTCATCTCCGAGGAGTCTTTAGTCCCGACTTACGTCGGGAAGGGATACCTTATCTTGAAGTGTGCTTCGCACTTAGATGCTTTCAGCGCTTATCACATCCGAACGTAGCTACCCAGCGATGCCACTGGCGCGACAACTGGTACACTAGAGGTTCGTTCACTCCGGTCCTCTCGTACTAGGAGCGACCCTTCTCAAGTATCCTGCGCCCGCATAGGATAGGGACCGAACTGTCTCACGACGTTCTGAACCCAGCTCACGTACCGCTTTAATTGGCGAACAGCCAAACCCTTGGGACCTTCTTCAGCCCCAGGATGCGATGAGCCGACATCGAGGTGCCAAACCTTGCCGTCGATATGAACTCTTGGGCAAGATCAGCCTGTTATCCCCGGAGTACCTTTTATCCTTTGAGCGACGGCACTTCCATTCGCAACCGTCGGATCACTAAGTCCTGCTTTCGCACCTGCTCGACCTGTATGTCTCGCAGTCAAGCTCCCTTATGCCTTTACACTCGACGCATGATTACCAACCATGCTGAGGGAACCTTTGAGAGCCTCCGTTACATTTTGGGAGGCGACCGCCCCAGTCAAACTACCCGCCTAACACTGTTCCGGATCCTGATTCAAGGACCGCGGTTAGAATCCAAATAAAACAAGGGTGGTATTTCACCGTTGACTCCACCGAAACTAGCGTCCCGGCTTCAAAGTCTCCCACCTATCCTACACATGACTTACCCGAACCCAATGTTAGGGTGCAGTAAAGGTTCACGGGGTCTTTCCGTCCATATGCGGGTAACCGGCGTCTTCACCGGTACCACAATTTCACCGAGCCCGTGGTTGAGACAGTGCCCAGATCGTTACACCATTCGTGCAGGTCGGAACTTACCCGACAAGGAATTTCGCTACCTTAGGACCGTTATAGTTACGGCCGCCGTTTACTGGGGCTTCGATTCAAAGCTTCGCCCGAAGGCATAACCTCTCCTCTTAACCTTCCAGCACCGGGCAGGTGTCAGTCCCTATACATCGTCTTAATTGACTTCGCAGAGACATGTGTTTTTGTTAAACAGTCGCTTGGGCCTTTTCACTGCGGCCCCTTTCAGCTCCATCACGAAGAAATTTCACCTACTGGGGGCACTCCTTCTCCCGAAGTTACGGAGTTAATTTGCCGAGTTCCTTAACCACGGCTCACTCGAGCACCTTAGAATACTCATCCCGTCTACCTGTGTCGGTTTGCGGTACGGACTGATTAAATTCTCCTGTACGAAGATTTTCTTGGCAGTATGATTACGATCAGTTTATGTCCTAGGCACTCCCGTTCGCATCTCGGCTGTTAAGAAAGTGCGGATTTGCCTACACTTTCCAGCCTACATGCTTAGACCACCTAATCCAACAGGTGGCTGATCTTCACTTCTGCGTCCCTCCTTACGGTCAAACAAAATTTACCAGGTACAGGAATATTAACCTGTTTTCCATCGCCTACGCCTTTCGGCCTCGGCTTAGGGACCCGACTAACCCTGAGATGATTAACATTGCTCAGGAAACCTTAGACTTTCGGTGACCAGATTTTTCATCTGCTTTATCGTTACTTATGCCAACATTTGCTTTTCTATACGCTCCAGCAAACCTCGCAGTTCACCTTCAGTGCATATAGAATGTTCCTCTACCGCTCCTGACAAGTCAGAATCCCACAACTTCGGTAGGTAGTTTAAGTCCCGAGTAATTGTCGACGCTGAGTCGCTTGACTAGTGAGCTATTACGCACTCTTTAAATGAATGGCTGCTTCTAAGCCAACATCCTAGTTGTCTAGAGCAACTCAACATCCTTTCTCTGTTAACTACCATTTGGGGACCTTAGTTGGTGGTCTGGGTTGTTCCCCTCTCGGCACATGAAGCTTATCCCTCACTGCCTGACTCCCGAGAAACATGTGTACGGAATTCGGAGTTTGTCTGGGTTTGGTACCGTTGTGACAGCCCTAGCCCAATCAGTGCTCTACCTCCGTTACACTTTTAACTCGAGGCTAGCCCTAAAGCTATTTCGAGGAATACGAGCTATTTCCGAGTTTGATTGGCCTTTCACCCCTACCCTCACCTCATCCAAGCGGTTTTCAACCCACACTGGTTCGGACCTCCATGAGGTTTTACCCTCACTTCATCCTGGACAAGGGTAGCTC
>CAVVMV010000003.1:282500-345054 GCA_963749485.1 uncultured Ignavibacteriales bacterium
TGGAATTAGTTTTTCGGGAAACTGGAAAGGTCCGTAATTATTTGAACATCGTGTAATAACTACAGGCAAACCATAAGTATGATAAAATGCCATTGCCATCATATCAGCAGATGCTTTGCTTGCTGAGTAAGGGCTGTTTGGATGAATGGGTGTTATCTTCGGTAAACAATCCTTCTTCTCCCAAACTTCCGTAAACTTCATCGGTGGAAATCTGCACAAACTTTTTTTACTTAAACTTACGCGCAGCTTCCAGCAAAACATTTGTACCAAGCACATTAGATCTGAAAAAAATTTCGGAATCAAGAATGCTTCTATCAACATGAGATTCAGCAGCAAAGTTTATTACATAATTAATATCATATTTCTGGAAGAGAGAATTTACTAACTCAGCATTAGTTATATCTCCTTTCACAAACTTGTAATTCTTTTTTCCTTCAGATGTTACAAGATTTTCAAGGTTTCCTGCGTAAGTAAGCTTATCCAGGTTAATTATATTATAATCACTGTGTTCATCCAGAATGTAATTAATAAAATTACTTCCAATAAATCCAGCACCGCCTGTTAAAAGGATATTTTTCATAATATTAAGAAAGAAAAGAATCCTATAAATATTCCAGATTGAATAAAGAAACGTATTTCCGTTAAGATCTGAAGGAACACCTTGCAGCGGCTGGTCATTATCTGCCGTCCATGAATCACCAAAGGTGAGTTGATAGCCAACACCAAGCCGCAGAACAACAAAACTGTAAATGGGCCAATCCAGGTTTAATGTTGGAGTAAACATCCAGAAACTGTTATCCATAACGTTGTTTGTACTGCTTGTGACTTCCACCGAAGTTCTCCAAATTTTTTCCCAATTAAATTCTGCTACTATTACTAAAAATATTTATTGTCATAGTTCCTGCGCCAACAGTTGCACCAACAGAAACTCCAAAGTCTTTAACAATTGGAATGGTATACTCAATTGTTAATCCACCGCCGCCAAGTTTATACAACTACTTCCCTATTTACTAGAACCAATCGTTTGTGTTGAAGATGTTGATCCGCTAAAACCCATTCCTCCAACTCTAAGATGCTTTACGAAACCGATATAGATAAAACCACCTATTCCGGAAGAATAAAAACCGCTTGTTGATAGTTCAGGCATTCCAATTTTATTCATTTCAAAATTAACCGGATCAAGATTTGGCATATACCAGCCGGGCACATAACCTATGCCTCCGCCAAATGGAGCATCAAAATATTTATTCTGCTGTGAATAAATTGTTATTGACAGAAATAAAACTATAAGTAGTGTAATTCTAAATCGCATATAAATTTCTCTTTGATAATTTATAAATTTAGCAAAGCCATTATGGAAATGCAAAGAAACAGGTAATTGAATAATTTAAGTAATATCTTCTACAAAGATATTTATTACTTAATCATTCTATAGGGCATTTATCAGTATATAAGCAGAAAATTTTTGGGAGAATTAATAATTGTTACGAGGACTGATAAAATAAAAGATTCTTCCTATTCAGCTGGTTCTAAAACTCTTGCAACAATTACCCCGGAATCTTTTTCTATATTGTTTACATACTCAGCTAAAGGTAACTCACTTATTTGCACTTTGTAGCCAACGTTTGGCGCATGCAAAACATGAATTCTATCATCATCCATTCTTACAGCAATTCCAACATGATTTACATCCAGCCCTTTTATTGTTGATGTAAAAACAAGCAGATCGCCGTTTTCAATTTTCGGCTCAATCTCTGCAATTTTTTCTTGCGGGATGAAAAAATGTTCCCGTTTGTTTATTTCTTCTTCCTGCTTTTTTATAACAGGAATAAATTCCGGTTGGGCTTTTAAATGTTTGTAATATTCAGGATGGGACGACATAAAACTCAAATTCATTTCTAATTTTTCGCCGCCAATTTCTTCAGTAATATTTTTTACAATTCCCTTTTCTTCATTGTTAAAAATCCAATCGGTAAAATAGTGAAGACGTGATGGATATTGATCAATCTTACCATCCCTGTAACGGATTAGTTTTAGTTCATCCTTAAAATCATCAAAAGAAGTTTTGCCTTGTTTAATACACCTGCTTATAGCTAAAACATTTTCAACAAAAGTATTACAATCAAGCTCTGATAAATTAATAACCAATTTTTCTTCATCATTAACTTCAAGAGTGTGTGCTGCATAATCTGTTCCTATAAAACTTTTACCAATTTCAACTATCACTTCATTTATTGGTTTGGCAGAAAGTTTTTCATCAACAGCTAGTTGAAATTTGGAATTACAGATTTGAACACTAACATCCCCAGATTCCTGCGCGCATCCTGTAGTGCTAAAGAGTAAAGAGTAAAGTATAAAGATTAAAGTATAAGAATGAAAAAAACTAACTTTTATCCTTTTACTTTTATCTTTCATCTTGTCAGATAATGTCTTCATCTTCAGGCATCGCAGCGTATTCTTCAATCTGCCTGCTGGTTGCAAGATTTTCGAAGCGGGCGTATTCTTTAATAAAGGCGAGTTTAATCATTCCGGTAGGACCATTACGCTGTTTTCCAATAATTACTTCAGTAACACCTGCAGTCGATTCACCATTTTCATCTTTTTCAATTCCATAATATTCAGGACGGTTTAAAAATATCACCACATCTGCATCCTGTTCAATCGAACCGGATTCCCTTAAATCGGAAAGCTGGGGTCTTTTATCAGTTCTTGTTTCCACAGCCCTGTTTAACTGGCTTAGTGCAATTACAGGTATATTTAATTCTTTGGCTAAAGATTTAAGTGATCTTGAAATATGTGAAATTTCTCTCTCGCGGCTTTCAGTTCTTTGTGGTCCCGACATTAATTGAAGGTAATCTATTATTATCATCCCAACATTCTTTTCGGCTTTAAGCCGCCTTGCTTTTGCCCTTATTTCAAGAACCGATTGAGCAGGTGAATCATCAACATAAACCGGGGCATCAGTAAGTTTATGCACAGTTTTACTAAGCTTTGAACCATCGGAATGCGGAAGTTTACCGGTTCTTACAAGGTGTGCATTTATTCTTGCTTCAGCACATATCATTCTTATGATGAGCTGCATTGTTGCCATTTCCAGACTAAAAATTCCAACCGGTACTTTATGATCGATAGCAGCATTACGCGCGAGGGTTAAAGCAAGTGCAGTCTTTCCCATCGAAGGTCTTGCTGCAAGAACAATGAGATCAGATTTTTGAAAACCGCCCAGCAATTCATCGAGTTCATAAAAACCTGTTGGGAACAGAAAACTTTTGATGAGTGGAGGAATGAATTGTTTCAATATATTCCATTGCATCACGCACTGCCCTGTCCATTCCCTGGTAGGATTTTGAAAGATGTGATTCCGTAATTTCAAATATTTTTCGTTCTGCGTTATCCAAAATATCAAAAGCATCATCGGCGCCTGCGTAAGCAGAGCGTGCAATTTCATGAGCACTGGAAATCAATCCGCGAAGAATTTGTTTTTCAATAATGATTTTTGCGTGGTACTCAATATTGGCAGCAGAAGTAATATTCTGCGAAAGTTTACTAAGGTAAACCGCTCCACCAACTTCATCAAGCTGGTCCCGTTTCTTCAGCTCTTCGTAAACTGTAACTGTATCAATCGGTTCACCTGCATCAAAGAGCGAAGTCATCGCATCATAAATTAATTTGTGCGATTTAAGATAAAAGCTGTCAGCCGAAAGCAATTCTAATGCTTTTGGTACGGCTTCTTTCTCAATCAACATTGCACCAAGTACAGATGCTTCAATTTCCGGTTCCGATGGAGGTTTTACATCTGCAGGGATTAATTGATCAACACCGTTATTTGGTTTTCTTGTTCTTGCCATAATTGAAATTGAATATAATAAAGTTCGGGGAGAGAAAAATCCTAAACTTTAGGCGAGAATTCAAAATAAGATTAGCTCCGCATTGAAGAACTGGTGATTAAGCAATATTTTAAGTGCTTATACATTTATTTCCATTTTTGGTTTCTTTCGGAATTTCTTGCATAGAGTCCCAATGTTAGACTATTTGACCAGAATCAATCAACTAAAAAATTCCATTTTTGAGTATTCAATACCACCTGGCAGGTTTGATGAGATGCAAATTCCACCAAATTGCCTGTTGCATTGACGGCAAATTCGATACTTTTTTCAGAATATTCTTTTGCCATTCTTTCAAAATATACATAACGGCTCTTTGCCATTTCCAACTAACAGGATTGTGTTGAAAATAATAATTGCAAACAATTCTCCAAAGCTATACGTGAAACACCATCTAGAACGCTTGATAAAAAGCAATTGCGTTCTTCTATTTGTGGGAAGATCCTGTTTCATTATTTTCCAATTAATTAAAATTCTTGTAAATATTCAATTGTAATGTCGAACCGTATTTTATATTAAATGAAGATGAATTTTCGCTAATTGCATTTGCCTTAAATCTATAACTTATACCCAAAAATGGTTTAATAGATATTCCATAGTTTGGAAATAATGTGATTGCGCCAAGTAAGTTAATATCATAATACGGACTGCCAGAATAGAATATCCTCTATCAGCTCCGCCGAGAACTAATAATAAATTCAGCTCCAGGTTGTAAACTTATCAACAACGTTTTCATCTTTATAATAATTTAAATCAGTAAATAATTTCAAATTATGTGTAAGTAGAATTAGAGTATTATATTCAACATATACACCATTATAAAGTTTGGTTTCAGAATTTTGATTCTGCGCAAATACTCCGTCACACTTGATATAAGGACAAAAATATGAGCACAATATAATATTTCTCATTTTCACTTCGCTGTACTTAACTGTTATTTATACTGCAAAATTGAAGAATTATGTTATCCCTTAGGTACATTAAAACTTCACGCCAGGAAGTAAGAGTTGTTGCTGTTTGGCAAGTTTGAACAATTTAGGATTGACAATTAAACACTAAAGGGAACATTAAGGTGTTCACTTAAATTTTTTATCGGATTGGGGTACAGTTATAGTTAGAAAATACAACCGTTTTATTTTCAATGATTAGCTACCGTTCTTCTATTCTAAATACTATAATCTCATCACCTAAGCAGGCATTCGCATCTTTAGCCCAGTCTAATTTTACATAAATTGGAAAGGTAGGATTCTGCAGATTCAGATTCACTATTCGCCGGCACATCATAAAATCTATAGGTTACATTATCTATCTCTATGAAGAATCCGCCGCAACAGGCACATTCCCTTATGTCAATGCCGGTAATTGTGCCATTACTCATAGAATCATCTCCTCCTAAAGAACAGGATACAATACTTAATGCTGATAAAAGAAGAGCGGCAGTTATTATTTTTTTCATATCGTTACCTACCTTAAACAAACCAAATATTTTTTAGAACTTTATTTATTTGAATAGACTTAGTTGCTTGTAACCTTATTAAGTTTTTGATTTTAAAGTAAATAAATAAATCTCAATCAATTTTCTAGTGACAATTTCATCAATAACTATATTCACTTCAATGAAAAAATTAGTGGATGAATTGCTGTTTGGCAATTATGTAGAAACACAATGCACTCCATCCGTATATACTTGCCAATTGTTAATTGAGTATTGCAAAAAATAAGTTTAAGTTAAACTTGTTGCCTGAATGTTATTCCTCTCTGCTGACTGAAATTATAACTGAAATCAATAATCCTACTAACTACGGTAACAAGAGAATTGTTTTTTCAAAAGAAGATAAAAAACAAGCTGAATACTTGTAAATATAAAGAAGGAGGAAGTTATGCAGACAAATAACTCAATAAAATCAATAACACTTTTATTGATTCTCGTTTTGTTCTTTATTCTTGGTACCGTACTCTCAATGGCACAAGAAAAAGTAGAAGTTGTAGGAAAAATTTCTGCTACTGTTACCGAAAAATATGATTTTGATGTTGGCGATACAGAGGGTCACATTTTTCACATCAGTAAATCTGAGGGGATAAATACCAGCACCGGTAAAAATAGTATCATGGATGGTGCTTTAGTTGTTAATAATAATTTTAGCAACCTGGTAAAAGGGAATGGATCTAACCAGGGTTACATAATTTTGAACAAAGATGGGAGTACTACGGTTGCCAAATGGGAAGGGAAAGTAACTACTGTTTTATCCGGCGATATACCCAAAACAACAATGGAAGGAACTTTCACCTATATAAGCGGGACGGGTAAATTTGAAAATATTCAAGGAGGCGGTAAATTTAAAGGAATGTATATTACAGCTAACACGTACTTAGTAGATTGGGATGGAGAATACTTTATAAAAAAGTAACGGGTATTTTTTAACAAAGTTACAGGTATTCAGCTTTATTAAAATTTAATTTAGGAATTAAGGGGGGAGTAAAAGAAATTTCCGTTATGGATTCACTATCTCATCATACAATTTCCTAAAGTTCTGCAAGTCTTCCCAGCAAGGACGTTTCCAGTTTGGATTTCTTAAAAGCGCCGCAGGATGATATGTTATCATCACTTTTGCATTTTCAAATTCAAATACTTTTCCCCTCATACTTGTAAGCGATTCTTTTTTCTTCAACAATCCTTTTGCAGCAGTTAAACCCAAACATAAAATTAACTTAGGTTGAATTAACTCAATTTGTTTTTTTAAATACGGAAGGCAAGTTTCCATTTCTTCCGGTAAAGGTGTTCTGTTATCAGGCGGACGGCATTTTACAATGTTTGCAATGTAAACATCATCCCTGCTGAAATTATTGCTTTGAGAATATCAGTGAGTAGCTCCCCGCTCTTCCAACGAAAGGTAAGAATATCTGTAAGGAGCTTTCCTGCTCTGCCAACAAAAGGCAAACCCTGCTTATCCTCTTCGGCTCCAGGTCCTTCGCCTACAACCATTACATCAGCATTAGGATTACCGCTGCCAAAAACAAACTTGTTCCTTCCTTTATGCAGAACACAATTTGTGCAGTTGTTTATTTGTGCTTCCAGGTCTTTAAGTGTAACAGCAGATTCCCACGATTTCTTTTCAACAGGAAATATTTCTTGTTCGATTACTTTTACTTTTTTGCTTTTAGAGGGAGCTTCAGGTTTTTTTGATTTGGTCATTAATAACTCATCGCCAAAAATATCTTTCTGGTCTTTAAGTGCTTCTATAATTTGTTTTTTTTGTGGATCGTTCATTTGTTACCCAATAATAAAACGCTAAAGTTTTTTACAATGAGGTCTTCAAAAGCAAAGCGCTGTCATTGCGAGGAACTTTGTGACGAAGCAATCTTTATTTTGCTTAAAACTGATCACTTCGCTACGCTAGTGATGAAAGAACTACTTTAGAGATACTTCTAAATGATTATATTAAATCTTATTTATCTCCGAAAGGATTTTGTTTGCAACCTGAAACTTAGATTGAAGCGGAAGTTTTACTGCTTTTCCTTCTTTCCTTAGGATAGTAACCTTGTTTGTATCACCCTCAAAGCCGGTTCCTTTTTCTTTTAACGAATTAAGAATAATCATATCCAGGTTTTTCTCTTTCAATTTTTTCTTTGCGTTAGCTAATTCGTTATCTGTTTCCAATGCAAAACCAACAATAGTTTTTCCTTTAGAATTTATGCTTGATAAAATATCTGTAGTTTCAACAAGTTTAAGAATAGGGAGCTTATCACTTTTCTTAATTTTTTTATTTGAAACCTTTGCAGGTTTGTAATCCGCAACAGCAGCAGCCATTATCAAAATATCATTTTTTTGCAACTCTTTTTTTACAGCAGCAAACATATTTTGTGCTGTTCTTACTTTTATAAGATTTATTTCAGGGTAAGGAATTTCGTTAGAAGGACCGGAAATAACTGTAACATTTGCACCTCTTAAAAAAGCTGTTTTTGCAAGAGCAAATCCCATCTTTACCTGATGAACGATTACCCAAATATCTTACGGGATCAATATCTTCATAAGTTGGTCCCGCAGAAACCAGGATTTTTTTACCCGTAAGATCTTTTGTATAACCTGATAGAATAAGTTCAACCGAATCAATAATTTTGTTTGTATCAGCAAGCCGTCCTTCTCCAACTAAACCGCTGGCTAGTTCTCCCTCTTCAGCATAAACGATGTAGTGCCCAAAAGATTCAAGACGTTTAATATTTTCCTGCGTAATTTTGTTTTTGTACATATCAACATCGGCAGCCGGAGCAATAATTAATGGTGATCTTAAAGCAGTCACCAAAGTTGTTAAAGCATTATCAGCAAATCCATGCGAAATTTTAGCAATTGTATTTACAGTTGCAGGAGCAATAACCATAAGATCTGCCCACAAAGCATAATCGATATGCCACGTGGATAGTGCTGTACCAGTTTTACTTGATGGAGGAAATGTGTGAACAATCACATCGTTACCGGAAAGTGAGGCAAGCGTAAGAGGGGTTATAAATTCAGTTGCAGAAGGTGTCATCACCACTTTAACTTCTGCGCCCCGTGATCTTTAAATCCCGGATAATATAACATGCTTTATAAGCAGCAATGCAGCCGGTTATCCCGAGTAAAATTTTCTTACCAGTTAGAGGATCTTTTTGCATATAATGTTAACTGATATTATTAAAAAATAAATCCGGCATTAAGCCGGATTATATAAAAATTAAAACAAAAATGGTTAAGTATTAATCTTTGTACTCGTAATCAATCTCTCCATTCAAAAATTCTCTAATTGCCTGGATTTGAGGTTTTTCCCTTGCTTCCATATCAAGTGCAATTTTTAACTGTGCAGGATTCTCAATATCTTCATTTTCGTCTTCGCTTACTACCGTTGGGATAGTACTGAGAAGAGCATTAAACTCAATTTTATTCTCATCATTTACCTGGCGTGCTCTTTTTGCACTTACAATAATTGCTTCGTAAATATTATCCGCTGTTTCATCAAAAGATCTTAAATCAATTGTTTTGATTTGCATTGTTCAATTCTCCTGTTTGGTTATTTTTCTTATTAAATCCGATGTTTCTTTAATTGCTATTTCTAAATCTTTGTTCTCTATAATATAGTCAAATTGATCCTTAAGACTCAATTCCATTTTTGCTCTCTCAACCCTTTTTTTAAAGTCCTCGCTGTTCTCAGTCTGCCTGCCTTTCAATCTTTTTATCAGTTCTTCATAACTTGGAGGCATAATATAAATAAGATGCGCCTCCGGGTAAATGGTTTTTAATGAAAGGGAACCTTTAACATCGAGCTCTAAAAGTATTGTTTTTCTTTCGTTAATACAATTATCAATCGTCTTTTTAAATGTTCCGTAATAGTAATCGTAAAATTTTTCCCATTCAACAAACTCATCATCTTCAATTTTTTCAATAAACTCATTTTCGGTGATGAAATAATATTCAACCCCATCAATCTCTACAGCTCTTTTAGGTCTTGTAGTTGCAGAAACGGAAAAGACAATTTCAGGATATTGTTTTAAAATTTGTTTTACAATGGAAGTTTTTCCAGCCCCGCTTGGAGCGGAAACAACTATTATCTCTCCTTTTCCAGTCTGCAATTATCACTCAATATTTTGAATCTGTTCTCTAATCTTCTCTATCTCTTCCTTAATAAGCACAACTTTATGTGTAATTGATGTTGAGATAGATTTAGAGGAAATTGTGTTAGCTTCCCTGTTCATTTCCTGGCATAAAAAGTTTAACTTTCTGCCCGGCTCAGTTTCCTTTCTGATACACTCTAGAAAAAATTTAAGATGACTTTTTAACCTTACGTTTTCCTCTGTAATATCTGCCTTATCGGCAATAAGCGCCAGCTCTAAATTAAGTCTTTCTTCACTTATTTTACTGTCGGTTAATAATTCGGTAATCCTCGCTGTTAATTTTCCATAGTAGTCATTTATACTTTTTTTATACTCTTTACCAATATCATTAACATTTTTTTCAATGAAGTGTATTCTTTTTGTAAGATCTTTAGCTAATTCACGCCCTTCATTCTTCTTCATAATTTGCAGGTTATTCAGAGCTGTATTTACAGTCTTCTTTACCTTGTTGAATTCTGCTTCGCTTAAATCATAATCTGAAGAAGCAATAAACTCTTTATTGTTAAGAAGATGTTCTAATTTAATTTCTTCAGAAAGATTTGCAGTTTTTTTAATCTGTTTTAAAACTTTAAGATAACTTTTAAGTTTTTCTTCATCAAAAGCCGATATGCCGTTTAACGTTGCATCTCTTTTTACCTGTATAGAAATATTTATTTTGCCGCGCTTAATTTTATCTTTAATTAATTCCCTTAAGTTCATATTCTCTATGAGAAAGAAATTGAGGTAGTTTTATAAACACTTCAAGATAGCGGCTGTTTACGCTTTTAACTTCAGCTTCTATGGAAATTTTACTGGTTACAATGCTTCCTTTGCCGTAACCGGTCATACTCTGAATCATAAGGAACCTATATTAAAAAAGAGGCATAAAAATAAAGATATTAATGCTCTCTATCAATAAAAACTGCTAACTGGAAGGATGGATGGTTAAGATTGGAATAAAGTAAGTGCTTCTTTAAAATGCTTCTCCAATGCCAAAATGAATTTGCATCGATTTAAAAACCGATTTTTCAAAAATGAATTTCTTATCAGCCGGATCATAAAATTTAAACCCAATATCTAACCTGAACGGAGCAATTGGAGAATAATACCTGATACCTGTTCCAACAGCAACTGCTAACTGATCCCATCGTACTTTATTATAACCATTCCAGGAATTTCCGTAATCCATAAAGACGGCAAAGCCATATTCCTGTTCAAATTTTCTTCTGTACTCAAAGCTGCCCTCAATCAAAAAAGTTCCTCCTCTTATTCTAAAGTCATTAGTCAAACCTGGTGCGCCTATGTACAAAATTTGGTCTGAAGGAATAAGTTCCCGTGCACGCCATCCCCTAACTGAGTTGCTGCCACCGGCAAAAAATGTTTGGCTGGGTGATATCAATTCCGGTCCGCCTTTTATCATCTGGATATAACCTGTTTTTGCTTTTATACCAAGAACAGTAAATTTATCTTTGGAGACAGGCAAAAATAGTCCTAAAGATAATTGCAGTTTGTAGTAATATCCCAGGTCATTGGTGGTTTCAATGAAGATTGTTTGTATTAGGTTCACGAAACTCCCATACAACATCCGATGAAGCAATTTCACTGATTAGTGATATTATCCTGCCGTTTGTAGGATAAAACAGATCATTAGTAGTGCTGGAGCCAATTTCTGTACCAAGCGAAGTTGTGAATGTTCGGGCATCTGCAGCCACAGTATCTAATTCTCCAACTTTAAAAGGTAAATCAGGCAGTTTCCATGTAAGTTGGTCAAGTCTAAAATAAGGATTAAGAACATTGATAAATGTATATGTGGGCATATCTACTGTTAGGGTTAATACGCTGCCTATATTTCTGTAATCCACTGAAGAAATATTGTACGATTTCAAATATCCTTCCAATCTTCCTGAAATACTTCTGATGAAAAAGGAATGGCTGCTCCAGCAACAACGAGAGGTCAATTTCCGATTGGAAAGTTTTATCAAATGTTATCCGAAGAAAAACTGATATTGGATATATCCGTAATTCTGAACCTTGCCCTTAAAGTAAGTTTCCGGGCATCACCTAAAAAGTTCTTACGAATGTAGCTGGCACCAACACCAAGGTTGAAAGTGTTAAGCTCGTTATCTGCAAATACTTCAGGCGAAAGTTCGTTAAGCGGACCGATGTTACCGGTTATTAATAAAGGCACAAAATTCTTTATTGTATCCTCTACAACTCCTCTAAGATTTATCGAATTGAAGAGTCCTGTTCTTGCAAGTCTTAAACGGCTTTTAGCAATCTTTTCCACACTATAAACATCACCAACATTAATGTTGGTTACATATCTAATCATATCATCACTAACAAGATCTTTCCCTTCCCCTTCCTTTTCAATATTCACATCGCTGTAAAGATAAAGATTACCAAGAGTGATGTAAGTGCTCAAATTGGTTTTAAAATTAACCGTATCAATACTTATAACAGTACTATCAAACTCAACAAGCATATAGCCAAAGTTTTTAAGATAATCTACAATTGATTCAAATCTTGTATTGAGGTCTTCCTGGCTGAACCTTGCATCCTGGGGAGGATAAAGTAAGGGGCTTACCTGTGAAAACAAATTTTCATCAAGAGCTTCCAGTCCGTAAACCTTGTTATCTCCATATGTAAACGGAGTTCCTTCTTGAATATAGTATTTTAATTCTGCATCGCGAGCAGATGTATCGATTTTGTAGTTGTATAATATTTCCGCTAGGAAAAAACCGTTTACGGCATAGTAAGATTTAAGAGATATCATATCGAGAGGAATTGAGGTTGTATCATAATACTCCGGCGGCGAACCTAATCCACTAAATGAATTTAGGAATTTCCAGAACCACCAGGGAGTTTCTTTACTTTGCAGAACGCTTTCTAATTCGGAATCAGGAAATTCTTCATTTCCTTCAAAATTTATTGATGACAGCTCAAAATCTTCCTGCTGCTGTGCAAATAATGCTGCCTGGAAACCCAGTGCGGCAATAAAAAAAGAAACAGTTAAAAACTTTAAGATCATCTATAAATATTCTTTTTACTACAGCTACTTAATTATTATTGCACAAAGATAAATAATAAATTGGCGGCACACTATAATATAAATAGTTGCCGGCAGAAGTTTGTTTTAGAAATGTAATTTGCCACCTTCACTAAATATTTCCGGATTCAATAACTTTGAGTGAGGGATAATCTCTTCTAAAGTAACTAACAAAAAAGGTTCGCAGCATCGGGATATCAATATTGTCTGATAATTCCAGAGTAGCAGGACCGCGTGCAGCAGTAGTAAGATGTGCAGAATATACTTTTCGCTTATTTAAATCTACTACGTGTAAAAAAACTTCTCCGCCACCCGAACCCATAAAATATGATTTGGAATTATAATAAATTAATTCGTTCGGGATCTCAGAAAACTTTATCTTATCAACAATGCATCCATCAAATGAACCTTCCAGCAAACCGGATGTATATTGATGAACGAATTCACCCTCCTTCCAGCTAACCAAACTGAATTTTATTCCAAATTGATTATTACTTGTTTCTTCCACTCCGGCACAAATTGATTTCACACTATCAGATTCGAAGTAACCGGAAGCAGAGAAGGATACTCTTTCACCTACAGTTTCTCTTGCAACCTCCAAAACCTGCGTCTGGTCTTCAAACAAATTGTGCGGAGGAGGTTCATATCCTTTATCGCAGGAAACAGTTATAAAAATTGATATAACAAATAACAGGTATTTCATTCTATTTAATAACAACTTCTGTTCCTATTTTTATTACAGAATAAATTTCTTCAATATCTTCATCACTCAGTGCAATTGAACCGTCAGTCCAGTTAAACACAAAGGGCAGATTTTTAAGAATATAATTGAATTTACCAATTCCATGAATACCAATATTGCCACCCAGTACACGGTTGTACCCTGTACATCCTTCATAGTAATATTCAAACTTTATGTTGTTGAACTCTTTTTGCGAAATCAAACCTTTCTTTAAAGCATCCGATGCATCATCAATGCTTGGATAATTTAACCTGAAGAATTTATAATACTTGCTGGATGTATCGATACTGCATACCTGGTACCTTCCTACCGGCGTTGCTCCGTCTTCTGCCCTCCTTTTCGGCTTATGAAGAGTGCGCCCAAAACTTGCACGGTATGTTTTTACAAGCACTGAGTCTTCGTAAAGATCAAGAGTAAAGTTAACCCGGTCTATTACAATATTTGGATTCTTTAACTCTGAAAATCCTTTTTGCATAAGTGCTTCCGAAAGTGGAACTTCCCTTAAATTGAGAATAATTCCATAAACAATTACACCGCATAAAAATAGAAATATTGCTAACGTCATATAAATGATATTTCTAACAGTTGCCTTGTTTAAATACTCAGAAGGAGTTATCGGACCTATTTTAAAGGATTTGAAATCGAAATTTTTCTTCAAATGATTTCTATATCAGTTTTTAAATAGAGAAAAACTATCAATACTTTGCGACAAAATTTAATCAAATTTAGCTTAACTTATAAGTTGATATTAAAATCATTTATTATAGAAAAATGCGCATTCGTTCAGTTTCAATTATATATTTAATCATTGTTTCGCTTTTCCTAAACCTAACCAGCAATGCTCAAATAAGGATAAAAGCAGTTGGAGATATAATGCTCGGCTCTGTAACTCCAAAAACCATTCTGCCGCCGGATGAAGGAAACGAATTTGTATCATTCAATTGGGAATTATCTTACTGAAGCAGATATTGTTTTTGGAAATCTTGAAGGAGCAATAATAAATGATGGTATGCGCCCTGTAAAATGCTCGGAAAAATCGAGAAAAGCTGGAAGATGCTATGAGTTCGGAATGCCTGAGGTTTTATCCGCTTCACTTAAAGGAATGGGCTTTAATGTTTTAAGTATGGATAATAATCATTCTGAAGATTACGGAGCGGATGGCTACCTGTTTACACAACAAAAACTTAGTGAGCTTGGAATTAAGTTTGCACCCAAAACCGGTTTTGCAGAATTCTTAATTGAAGGGAAAATGATTGTGGTTGCTGCATTCGGTTATTCGGGCACATCACACAATATATCGGATTTGGAAAATACAAGAATGGTAATTGAAGAGTTGGATAAGAGATATGATATAATAATAGTTTCATTCCACGGCGGCGCCGAAGGAAGAGACAAGGTTAACATTAAAAACGAAACAGAGTTTTTTTTAGGTGAAAACCGTGGAAACGTTATTGCATTTGCACGAACAGCAATAGATGCGGGAGCCGATATGGTAATTGGGCATGGACCACACGTTTTAAGAGCAATAGAGATTTATAAAAATAAACTGATCGCATATTCGCTTGGTAATTTTTTAACTTATGGAAATATGAATATTAGCGGGGTAACCGGCATCTCCGTAATAGTTGATGCAGATATTGATATTAATACAGGTGATTTTCTTCGTGGTAAATTAATTGCTGTACAACAAACTGGTTATGGAATACCGCAATATGATGAAACAGGTGAGGGCTTTAAGCTTGTGAGATCTTTAACAAATGAAGACTTTCCGGAACATGAAATTATTTTTACTAAAGCCGGGGGAATTTATAACAACCAGATCATCCCACCAGCAGTAAGACCGAGAGAAGAGTATACTCCTTCATTTAGAGTTAGCATAAAATAAAAAAGCCCAACCTTTTAAGATTGGGCATATTCACATAAGAAAATTTTAGAATTTAAACTTCCATTATCTCTTTTTCTTTATGCTTAAGTATCTCATCAATCAGCTTTGTATGTTCATCAGTATATTTTTGAACTTCATCTACAGCATCAAGTAACTGGTCCTCAGACATCTTTTTATCCTTTTCTATCTTTTTCAGATGATCATTTGCATCGCGTCTTATATTTCTAATAGCAACTTTCGCATCTTCACCAAACTTTTTTGTCAGTTTTACAAACTCTTTCCTTCTCTCTTCATTTAAAGGTGGAACAGGCACTTTAAGGTTTGTTCCATCGCTAACAGGATTAAAACCAAGGTTAGCTTCCATAATTACTTTTTCTATAGCAGGCACCATGGTTTTTTCCCATGGTGTTATAGATAGTGTATGAGCATCTAAAACGGAAACATTACCAACCTGGTTAAGAGGTACCATGTTGCCATAATAATCTACTCTAATAGCATCCAGCAGGGCTGTTGTAGCTTTACCGGTTCTAACTTTTGTAAGTTCATCCCTTAAAGCTTCCAAGGATTTATCCATTCTCGATTTGGCATCTTTAATTATGTCGTTCATAATTTCCTCTGCAATTTGTTAAACTTCTTTAGCAGCTTTTTGCTCACTCTTAATTATAGTTCCAACTTCTTTACCGCTAACCAGGTTAAGCAGGTTATCAGGAACATTCATATTAAATACAGCAATTGGAAGATCATTTTCCTGGCAAAGACTTACAGCAGTAAGGTCCATAATCCTGAGATTCTTCTTTAAAACATCCAGGTAAGAAATATTATCAAACTTGGCTGCATTACTATTTTTTTCCGGGTCGCTGTCAAAAACCCCGTCAACTCTTGTTCCTTTTATAACTATGCATGCACCAATTTCTACAGCACGAAGTGAAGCAGCAGTATCGGTACTAAAATAAGGCTGACCGGTTCCTGCACCACATATTACAACTCTACCTTTTTCCAGGTGTCTTATTGCCCTGCGACGAATGTACGATTCGGCAATAGTATCCATTTTAATAGCGCTCATCAAACGAGTTTGCAGTTTTACTTTTTCGAGTGCGTTTTGCAGGGCAAGAGAGTTTATCATAGTAGCCAGCATTCCCATCTGGTCGCCGGTCGCCCTGTCAATTCCTTGTGAGCTTGCACTTAAACCCCTGTAAATATTTCCGCCGCCTATAACCAGTCCAACTTCTACCCCGGCTTCGTGTACCTTTTTTATCTCCCGGGCAAAAAAATCGAGTACTGAATTATCAATTCCAAATCCTTTATTGCCCATAAGAGATTCGCCGCTGAGTTTTAAAAGGATCCTCTTATACTTCACATCCATTACTTATTTAGTTGTTGTTAGTGTAACCAGGAATAATCCTGTTTATTAAATATAAAAAAAAGGTCTTAATTTTATTAAGACCTTTAGTAAAAAATTATTTTTTCTCATCTCCAAGATGGAAACGATGAAACAGGGAAATATTAACTTCCGAGTTGTGTTTTGTATTAAAATCTTTAATAAGATCGCCAACTGTTTTTGTATTGTCTTTAATATACGTCTGCTCTGTAAGCACACTTTCCTGGTAAAACTTATTAAGCTTACCATCGGCAATTTTATCAAGAATTTTTTCCGGTTTACCTTCTTTGCGAGCAACTTCTTTATAAATTTCAATTTCCATTGCAATAGTATCTTCGGTTACGTCATCTCTTTTAACACAAATAGGATTCATTGCAGCAACCTGCATAGCAATATCTTTTCCGATTTCACTTAGTTCATCAGCACCTTCGTTTACAGAATCGAATTTAACCAGTACACCAAGTTTCGAGCCCATATGTATATAATCAACAAGTAATCCTTTTTCTGCTTCTTCGTTGGCAATGCGGGAGATTTCAATTTTTTCACCAACTTTTCCAAGCACTTCTGTAACCTTATCTTTTAACTCGCCATTGCCATTTAGTAACTCGGCAACCGTTGCAGACTTTTGCTCCACCGTTACCATTCAGTAATTCATCAACTGTTGCGGATTTTTGCTGTGAATGCACTTTCCAGCACTTGATTTGCGAGAACAACAAAGTCTTTACTTTTAGCAACAAAATCTGTTTCGCAGTTTAATTCAATAATAGTTCCGTGCTTTTTATCATCGGATATTTTTGTAAGTACTAAACCTTCGTTGGCAGCTCTTTCGGCTCTTTTAGCAGCAACAGCAGTTCCTTTTTTTCTAAGGATCTCAATTGCTTTCTCCATATCGCCATCAGCTTCAACCAGTGCCTTTTTGCAATCCATCATACCGGCGCCGGTTTTTTTTCTTAGCTCATTTACCTGAGCAGCAGTAACAGCCATAGTAATTTCACTCCCTTTAAATTTGGTTTTCTGAAGAGGATTCTTTTACATCTTCATTTTTTGTTTCTGTGGCATCAGAATCTTTTGCAGTTTCTAATTTCTTCTCTTCCTCTTTCATCTGTTTTTCTTTTAATCTTTCAGCTTTAGCTTCTTCTTTTTCTTTTTCACGTTCCTTTTTCAGTCTCTCTTTTTCTGCAACTTCTTCAGCTTTCATTTCTTTAAGCTTTGCCTGTCCTTCAAGTACGGCATCAGCCATAATTTTTAGAATCAGCTCAATAGTTTTTACAGCATCATCGTTTGCAGGGATCATATAATCAATATAATCTGGATCGCAATTAGTATCTACAATAGCAAATACAGGTATGTTAAGCCGTTTTGCTTCTCTTAGCGCAATTGATTCCTTCTTAATATCAACCACGAATACTGCGCCGGGCAGTTTCGTCATTGTTTCCACACCTTCAAGAACTTTTTTAAGTTTATCTCTTTCCCGTGTAAGGAATAGTCTTTCCTTTTTGGTTATCTTTTCAAAAGTACCGTCGGTTTCCTGTTTCTCAATATTCTGAAGTCTTTTAATGCTCTTTCTAATAGTTCCAAAATTTGTAAGCATTCCACCTAGCCAGCGTTCGTTAACCCAATTCATCCCGGCTCTTTTAGCTTCAGAAACCACAACGCTTTTCGCCTGTTTTTTAGTTCCAACAAGCAGTACGTTTTTCCCTCCATCCGAAACCATTTTTGAAAGAGCTTCTGCAGATTCGGTAATAAGCGTCTGAGTTTTTTTAAGATCAATAATATGAATCCCGTTTTTTTCCATAAAAATATATGGCTTCATTTTGGGATTCCAACGACGGGTTAAATGACCGAAATGTGCACCAGCTTCTATAAGCTGAGTAAGTTCAACTTGTTTCATTATATCTCCTGTTTTATCCTGCCTACCGTCAGGCAGGTCCTCTACTCCTTTCAACTTTACCTTTAATCCCAATTTTTAGGGACACAGGAGGTAAATCCAGGAGTATGCGTGATTATTAGTTAATTTATCTCTTAGAAAACTGAAATCTTTTTCTTGCTTTTGGCTGACCGTATTTTTTACGTTCTACCATTCTTGGATCCCTGGTAAGAAATCCTTCACTTTTTAACGGTGGTCTGAATTCCGGGTTAATATCTATAAGTGCGCGTGCTATACCGAGTCTTATTGCCTGGGCTTGCCCTGTAATTCCGCCGCCTCTTACATTTACGTGCAGATCGTATTTCCCTTTAGTTTCGGTAACCACTAAAGGTCCTTCAATATCTTCCCTGCTATCGAGCATCGGAAAAGCTTTTTCAAATTCTCTTCCGTTAACAGTTATCTTACCATTACCATTTCTTAAAATAACCCGTGCAACAGAAGTTTTTCTTCTGCCAACATAAATTTTATCAACCATTTATAACTCCGTTAAGCTTAATGTCTTAGGTTTCTGTGCAGCGTGCGGATGCTTATCGCCTGCGTAAACCTTTAACTTCTTAATTAATACTCTTCCCAGCCGGTTTTTCGGCAGCATACCTTTAACAGCGTTTTGAATAACAAACTCAGGTTTTTTAACAAGCATTTCCTGCAGCGAAGTAACCTTCTGACCGCCCGGGTAGCCGCTGTGCCTTATGTACTGCTTTAACGTTTCGCGTTTACCGGTAACCTTAACTTTTTCTGCATTTATAACTACAACAAAATCTCCTGCATCCATATTAGGAGTAAAAACCGGTTTGTATTTACCACGTATAACACCTGCAACTCTTGTTGCAAGCCGCCCAAGTACCTGGTCCTGTGCATCAACAATAAACCACTTTCTGTCAGCGTCTTCGGGCTTAATAAATTTTGTCAACTTCTCTTGTTTCACTGGATTTCCTCTAAAACCTAATTCGTTTCTAAAAAAGAGAACAAATTTAATGCTATAAAGCACAAAAGTCAAGATTCGCTGTCACGGATAATATACCGGAAATATTAGTTCCCTTCTAAATTAAGGCAACTTAAAAAATCTATTCTTAGTCACCCATGTTCGGCATATCGAATTTTTGGAATCCAGCAGGGATAGCAAATAGATCATCACCCAGAGGCATTGGCAATATTTCTTCTATTTCAAAGACAGGTTCCAACTCTCCTGAGGAATTTTCCTGTTCAACAAGCATTGGAAAGTAACCTTCAGCCATAATTTCCTGCTGCCAGTTCGATTGTGAATCTCGAGTTCCTTCCGGATCACCAAAAAACATGAATGGACCCAGTTCTTGCGTCATCCACGCAATTCCAGAACCTTCTTCATCAACAAATTCAAATTTTTCACACAGATACCCATTAATCACCTGGGTTTCGCCAGTGTTATTGAAGTAAACATTTTCACTATCCTGATCTATCATATCTCCTGCAGCATCAACAGGCATTTCCATATACATTTGCTGATCAACCATAACCAGTGTCATTATATTTGTGCTCGCATTATAAAGCATATAACCTTGTCCCATTCCACCTTCCGGTGAATCAATTCTAAATTTATCCCCTTTTACCATGTAATTCATTGTTTCTGATTCGTTTCCATCATAAGCTTTGAATTTAACTTTGCCTTCAAACGGGCTTTGCGCAAAATAGAATGCTTGAAACAGCAAGAAGCAGAATTATATAATGATGATAAAAATAATTTGTACATATCTCCTCCTATGTGATTGATGTTAGAAAATTAAAATAATGTTTTACCGAATTTAAATGATTTTATCATACCAAAAAATCTTGGCTGAAAAGATTTAAACTGCTCTCTGCCATTTAATTATAAGTTTTAAGTTAAAATCGGTTCTCACTTTCTGTTCTGCAATAAACTTCCTGCGAAACCTGTCCGGATAATTCTTCCGGTTCATTGTAGTAAGCAGTAAAATCGCTCATCTCTCGTGCTGTATTGATAGCGGTTTTCACTGAACAGATATTTTTCTTTTACTTCTAAATGAATATATGGCGGCGGATTATAATTAGCCTGCTGATGCCCAGAAAGTAACTCCATCCAGCTTGCCATTATTATTCTGATCTATAAATTTCCACCCTGCGGGATATTTAACCCTTACGTTTAACGTCTGTTCGCTGTATAACTGCTCAAGCAAAGTTGTATCAGCATTTTCATTGTCAAAATTTATATAGATGCTGGATTCAGTTAACTCACTTTCCTGAATCTCTTCCGGTTCAGGAAGATTTTTCATTCGTTGTCTCTTCCTCATCATTCTTCAAAGGATTAATCTTCCTGTTTTCTTACTCTTTATTTTCCACCGGTAAAATTTCGCGCTGCTTTTTCTCCTTGATACCTGTTGTAACCAACACATATCCAGGGTTTACCAAAGGTTTTTCTAAAGTTAGATTCGTTGCATACTTTACTACAACTAATCGCAGCAAAATGCAATATGATTGAAAAAACAAAACTTGCCAGAAATAAATATGATCTATTGTAATTCTCTTTATCCACAATTTTGCAGGTTATTATAAAAAAACTTAAACTGATCTTTTTTTTGAAGCAGAAATCAAAATTAGTAATTTTATCTTTTCAATTTCAGATAATTTTTAAAGGATACTTTTATAATGAAATTCTTAATAACCGGCGGCGCTGGTTTTCTTGGGATAAACTTAGTAAGGCATTTAAGAAAAAACGGGCACGAAGTTGTTTCTCTTGATATCGTAGAATTCGATTACCCCGATGTTAATGATGATATAAAAATTATAACTGGTGATATTAGAAATAAAGAAACTGTAGATAAAGCCGTTGAAGGTGTTGATGTAGTGATTCATACTGCGGCAGCACTTCCTCTTTACACACCGGAAGAGATTTTCTCAACCGATATTGAAGGTACAAGGAATCTTACTGGAAGCAGCAGAAAAACATAAAGTCGATCGCTTTATTCATATCTCTTCAACTGCTGTTTACGGCATCCCCGATCATCATCCACTGGTGGAAGATGATAAACTTGATGGTGTTGGACCATACGGAATAGCAAAAATAGAAGCCGAGGAACAATGCGTTAAGATGAGAGAGAAAGGAATGTGTGTTCCTATTATCCGTCCCAAATCTTTTATCGGTCCGGAAAGATTAGGTGTATTCGATCTGCTTTACGATTGGGCTAAAGATGGTCATGGTTTCCCGATGATAGGAAACGGTAAAAACCGCTATCAATTGCTCGATGTAGAAGATCTTTGTGATGCAACTTATCTTTGTGCAACAAAAGATAGAGACGCAGTAAACGATACATTCAACATAGGAGCAAGAGAGTATACTACGATGCGGGAAGATTACCAGGCAGTGTTGGATGTTGCCGGTTTCGGTAAAAAAATTAAAGGACTTCCTGAAAAACCGATCATCTGGACGTTGAGAATTTTAGAATCGCTTAAACTTTCACCACTTTATAAATGGGTTTACGAAACTGCTTCAAAGGATTCGTTTGTATCGATTGAAAAAGCAGAAAAAATACTTGGTTACGATCCTAAATTTTCAAATAAAGATGCATTAATACGAAACTATAATTGGTATGTTGAACATTTTGATGAGTTTAAAGATTTATCAGGTGTTTCGCACCGTGTGCCCTGGAAACAAGGAATATTAAGAATTGCAAAGATGTTTTTTTAATATTAAGATAAAATTTGTGATGGAGATTTAAAATGGCTGAGAAAAAAGATTACTTAAAAGAAGTTGTTGAACATATAGATATTAAAAAGCACAATGTTGTTCCTTTAGTTGAAGCAATGGAGAATATGGCTTTTTCAGCAAGAGACCTGAACCGCGCAGCACAGATTTATGATAGAATGATAAAAGATGAAAACTGTGCAATTATTCTTAACTCTTGCAGGAAGTTTATTCAGTGCTGGTTTGAAGAAAATTGTTTACGATATGATTATGAATAATATGGTTGATGCAATTGTTTCTACAGGCGCAATTATGGTTGATCAGGATTTCTTCGAAGCATTAGGTTTCAAACATTATAAAGGATCTCGTTTTGCAGATGATAATGAATTAAGAGATTTACACATCGATAGGATTTATGATACATACATTGATGAAGATGAATTAAGAATTTGTGATGATACTTGCGCGAAAATATTTAACGGACTTAAACCAAAACCTTATTCATCGCGTGAACTTTTATATGAATTTGGTAAATACCTGGAAAATAATGGCGGACCCAAAGTTGATGACTCAGTGATTTGGGCCGCATATAAAAAGGATGTTCCAATCTTTGTCCCGGCATTTTCCGATTGTTCAGCAGGATTTGGTTTTATAGTTCATCAAACTGAAAATCCTGATAATCATGTTTCTTTAGATTCTGCAAAAGATTTTCTTGAGCTAACAAAAATTAAATTAGCAAGCAAAGAAACCGGAATATTTATGATTGGTGGTGGAGTGCCGAAAAACTTTACTCAGGATATTGTTGTAGCTGCAGATATTTTAAAAGAAGATGCACCGATGCATAAGTATGCAATCCAGATTACTGTTGCAGATGAACGTGATGGTGCTCTTTCAGGTTCTACACTTAAAGAAGCAAGCACTTGGGGGAAAGTTGAAACAACTTATGAGCAGATGGTTTATTCAGAAGCAACCTTAGCGCTGCCATTAGTTGCCGGTTATGCTTATCATAAAGAGAACTGGAAAGAAAGAAAGCCACGGAATTTTCAGAAGATATTTATTGATATAAAAGATTTAGTATAATTAGTGTTAATTCGTGGTAGAGTGTGTTAGCCAACTAACTGACTGCCGTCAGGCAAGTTTTCACGAATTCCCACTCTTCAAATTCCTCAATGCCCAAAGCTTTGCGTACTTTACTACAGGATACCAGGAAGAAAAGAGCGCCCATAAAAATCCCTGCCAGCCGTTTAAAAAATTTCTGTTTATAAAATAATTTTTAAAAAAGTAAACAGGAAAACCAATTATTGTGAATACTAAACTTCTCTTTTTTCCTTTTTCAAATAATTCCTGTGCTGCCTGTGTTGTATAGTTATTAAATTTTTCAAAGTACTGATGAATGGAGTTGTAACTGTAGTGCAGCAGTTCGCCGCTTAATTTTTCTGTTGAGCCTTCAACAATCACACCCTCGTGCACTTTATCTTCGGTAAAATTAGCGAACTGTTTATTAAACAGTCGTATATAATATTCTTTACTTTCCTTACCGTATTTAAATTGTCTTTCCCAAAAAGAAAAGTGAACGGGAGAGATAAAATCCATTCACACTTTTAGATTTTTGATTTAATTCTAGTAAAATATTCTCTTTTAATGCTTCGCTAACAACTTCATCTGCATCAACATTTAAGACCCAATCATTCTCTGCTAATGAAACTGCAAAACGTTTTTGCTCGCCGTAGCCGTTAAAATTATTATGATGAATTTTGCAATTAAAATTTTTACAAATTTCCAGGGTTTTATCACTGCTTCCTGAATCCACAATAACAACTTCATCACACCAGCTTAGAGCTTGCAGGCATCTGCGGATGTTTTCTTCTTCATTAAAGGTTATTATTACACAACTAATTTCATTCATAATTAATTGTTCTAATGTTATTAAGTAGATTGAGATATTTTTATACTAATAAATAATGTAAAACATAAGAAATTTTAACTAATAAACTAACAAAATCGTTTAAATAATATTTCCGTTTCTGTCTGCTGACTCCCGTCTTCTGACGACTATTTAAAAATTTCAATTGTATTTTGCATTTTAAGTGTTGAAATTTAGAGATTGATTATTAATTATTTATACAGGCATAGAAAAGAATGAGAATAATTATTGCCGGAATGGGTGATGTGGGGTATCATCTGGCAAAAGAACTTTCGCAGGATGAACACGATATAATTGCAATCGACCAGGATCAGCGGCGGCTTTCTTATACCGATTCAATGACTGACGTGCTTACTTTAACGGGTTCCTCAACTTCTGTAGGAATTTTAAAGGAAGCCAAGGTTGATAAAGCCGATCTGTTTGTTGGTGTTACTTCATTTGAAGAAGTAAACGTTACCAGTGCAATACTTGCAAAAAAACTGGGCGCGAAAAAAACAATTGCACGTATAGCGAACGCCGAGTATTTGGAAAAAGATACTGAAGAAAAGTTTACCGAGCTTGGCATTGATTTTATGATTTACCCGGAAGAACTTGCTGCACTGGAAACCTTTAACCTGATAAACAGAACTGCAGCAACAGATGTTATGGAATTTGAAGGTGGCAAACTTTCGGTAATAGGTTTACGGTTAGATAGGAATGCACCTATAGTTAGAAAAACCATAAGTGAAATTGCTCTCGAACATTCAATTTTTGATTTTAGAATTGTTGCCCTCCACAGAAACTTTAGAACAATCATCCCAAAGGGAAATGATAAATTTCTACCAAACGACCAGATTTTTATCATAACAAAACCCGAAGGAATTGAATTGGTTCTTAAACTTGCCGGAAAAGAAAATATTGATTTTAACAACATAATGATACTTGGCGGCAGCAAGATTGGGCGAAGGGTAGCAAAACTATTAAAAGATAAGATGAAAGTTAAGCTAATAGAATCAGATGAAGAGAAGAGCTTAAATTTAGCTGATGATTTGCAGAATACACTTGTTATAAGAGGAGACGGACGAGATATTGATCTTCTTGCACAGGAAGGTATTATTGATGTTGATGCTTACATTGCTGTAACCGATGATGCAGAGACAAATATTATTTCCTGCCTTATGGCAAAACACCTTGGTGTAAAAAAAGCCATCGCCCTGGTCGATAAAGTCGATTATATTCCATTGACGCAAACCATCGGTTTAGATTCACTTATAAACAAAAAACTACTTGCGGCAAACAATATTTCCAGGTTTATACGTAAAGGTGAAATTATTTCTTTAACTACGCTGGAAGGCATTGATGCGGAAGTTTTGGAATATATTGCACAGCCAAATTCACCCATAACAAAAAAAGCAATAAAGGATCTCGATTTTCCTAGAGAAGCAATTATCGGTGGAATAATTAGAGGTGATGAGAGTTTAATAGCTGTTGGTGATACAAAAATACGAGCAGATGATAAGGTTGTCATTTTTCTGCTGCCCGGGGCGATAAAAAAAATAGAAAAACTCTTCAAATAAAAAATGAATTTTAAAGTTGTAATTAAAGTTATCAGTTTGCTGCTAATCCTAACCGGGTTACTTATGCTCAGCGGTATTCCTTTTTCACTCTATTATGGCGATGATGATATAATTGCTCTTATCATTGCTGCAATTATAACTTCGTTTACGGGATTGCTGGCATGGATTAGTACCAGGAAAAGCGATGACCGCGAGTTAGGTAAAAGGGAAGGTTACTTAATTGTAACCCTCGGCTGGGTTTCAATGGCTCTCTTTGGCGCATTACCATTTATAATTTACGGGGCAATACCAAATTATACAGATGCTTTCTTCGAAACGATGTCTGGTTTTACAACAACCGGGGCATCCATTCTTGAAGACATAGAAGCCGTTCCACACGGACTGCTTTTTTGGAGAAGCTTGACTCAATGGCTTGGCGGAATGGGAATTATAGTTTTATCTATTGCAATACTTCCCTTACTTGGTATTGGCGGTATGCAGCTTTTTGCAGCAGAAGTACCTGGAGTAACTAAGGATAAACTTCATCCACGCATAAAGGAAACGGCTAAACGGCTCTGGGGAATTTATGTTATATTCACATTTACAGAAATGGTTTTACTTTTAGTTGGCGGAATGAATCTGTTTGATGCAATAAATCATTCTTTCACCACAATGGCAACAGGCGGTTTTTCTACAAAAAATGCAAGCACCGCACACTTTGTCTCACCTTTTATTCAATATGTGTTTATACTTTTTATGTTTTTTGCCGGGATGAATTTTACACTTCATTATCTTGGGTTTCACGGCAAGTTTAGTTTCTTTAAGCAAAATACAGAGTTTCGAAGTTACCTGTTTTTTATCGTTGGCGCCACTTTATTTATTACAGTTATTCATTTATCCGAAGTAGCATTCAATTGGGAAGAGTCAATCCGTCAATCACTTTTTCATGTAACCTCGCTGGTTACTACAACGGGTTATGTTTCTTCTGATTATGAGCATTGGGCATCGTTTTCCAAAATAATCTTTTTTGTCCTGCTATTTATTGGCGGATGTGCAGGTTCGACGGGCGGCGGAATAAAGTTTGTAAGACATTCTCTTCTTTTTAAAAACAGTCTTTTAGAACTTAAAAGATTATTACACCCGCGTGCTGTAATTCCTGTTAGGTTTAATGAAAAAAGCGTTGGACCCGACATAATTTCGAATGTGCAAGCGTTCTTTATATTTTATATTATGATCTTCGTTTTCGCATCGGCTCTACTTTCTTTACTTGGATTAGATTTTCTTACCGCAGTTGGTGCAACAGCAACCTGTATTGGAAATGTGGGTCCCGGAATTGGAACGGTTGGTCCGCTTAATAATTTTGCTCATCTTCCCGATATTGCAAAATGGATCCTAAGTTTTTTAATGTTGCTTGGCAGGTTGGAATTATTTACTGTGTTAATAATATTCTCCCCCGCTTACTGGAAATCATAATCCACTCCTATCAAATAGATTTTTAAATGAAGAAATTTTATTATTAAGAATTTCAATATCTTCCCTCCAAGAGTTCAACCAAATTATCATTCCCTTAGATTATTTAAGGTGTGCCTTTCCTCACAGCTAATTATGTACTGGATTTTGCACAGTTTATCATCTGTTAAAGTGTTATATTTGCATTCTTTTAGAACAAAATTTACGTATGAACGGTAAATCACTATTAAAAAAATACAAAAACCCGGATAATTTTTTCAACAGGGATTTAAGCTGGGTTGAATTTAACCGGCGTGTGCTCGAAGAAGCGCTGAATCCAGAATTACCCTTGCTTGAAAAAATAAAATTTGTTTCCATATTTTCCTCAAACCTGGATGAATTTTATATGATAAGAGTTTCTGGTTTGAAGGAACAAATAGCTGCTCATATACTTGAACCTACGATTGACGGCTTAACTCCGGCTGAACAGGTACAAAAGATTGAAAATTTACTTAAGCCGATGAGGGATCAGCTTTTTGATCTATGGAATGAACAAATAACTCCTGCATTAAAGGAAAATAATATTCAAATTTTACGGTACCTTGAATTTAATCCTGAAGAGCAAGTAAAATTAAATGAGTACTTTACAAAAGAGATTTACCCTGTGCTTACTCCACTTGCATTAGATCCGGGAAGACCTTTTCCGTATATCTCAAATTTAAGTTTAAGTTTAGCAATTTTAGTACGTAAACCGAACGGAGAAACTCATTTTGCCAGGGTAAAGGTGCCAAGTATTTTGCCCCGCCTGCTTCAAGTTGATAATATTATTAATCCTGAAAGAATCGAAGACACTGATGGTACGTTTTGTGCAAAGTTTATCTGGCTTGAAGGACTGATAAGAGCAAACCTGCAGCTGCTGTTCCCTGGAATGGAAATAGTGGAAGCTCATCGTTTTAGAATTACGCGCGATACAGATATTGAACTTCAGGAAGATGAAGCAGATGATTTGCTTAGTGTAATTGAAGAGAATATTAGGCAAAGAAGATTCGGAAAAGTAGTGCGCCTCGAAGTTTCTAACACGATGCCGGATTATATGCTGGAAACATTAATAGAAAATTTACAAATAAAAAAAGATGATGTACATGTTTCCCGGGGTCCTATAGGTTTGAGTAATGTGATGCCCCTCTACAATCTTCCTCTCCATCAACTAAAAGAAAAACCATTTTACCCTGTTCTTCCAAAAACTTTTGAAGAAGAGGAAGACATTTTTACTGTAATAAAACAAAAAGATGTAATCCTTCATCATCCTTACCATTCATTTACTCCTGTTATAGATTTTATCAAGCAAGCTGTAAAGGATCCTGATGTACTGGCAATTAAACAAACCCTATACCGGGTTGGAGGAGATTCTCCAATTGTTAAATCATTAATTGAAGCTGCCTTGCGTGGAAAACAGGTAGCAGTATTGGTAGAGTTGAAAGCAAGGTTTGATGAGGAGAATAATATTTTTTGGGCGCGTGAGCTTGAAAAAGCCGGAGTTCATGTTGTTTACGGACTAATTGGTTTAAAAACTCATGCCAAAATTACCCTGGTTGTACGGAAGGAATTTGACGGCGTAAAACGCTATGTACATATGGCTACGGGTAATTACAATGCTATAACTGCAAAGCTTTACACAGATCTTGGTTTCTTTACTTGCGATGAAGATATATGTGCGGATGCGTCAGATATATTCAATTACCTTACCGGTTATTCAAAACAGACTAACTTCAGGAAATTGATAGCTGCACCAATAAACATGCGCGAAAAAATGATTGAAAAGATCGTGCGCGAAATTGAAAATATAAATTCCGGCGGAGAAGGGAAAATAATCTGGAAACTTAACTCACTTGTTGATCCTGCAATCATCTCTGCACTTTACGAAGCATCGAATGCTGGAGTGAAAATTGACTTAATCATAAGGGGCATTTGCTGCCTGGTGCCGGGCGTTAAAGATTTAAGTGAAAATATTACGGTTAAAAGTATTGTTGGCAGATATCTTGAACATAGCCGGCTTCTTTACTTTTATAATATGGGTAAAGATGAACTCTACTTAAGCAGTGCCGATATGATGCAGAGAAATCTTGACCGCAGGGTTGAAATCAGCTTCCCGATTGAAAATGTAAAACTTAAAGCAGAACTAGTGAAGACGTTAACAAAAATTTCAATGAAAGATAACGTAAAAGCGAAAAAGCTGCTTCCGGATATGTGCTATCAAGCTGTTTCATTACAAAATGGAGATAAAAAAGTAAACAGCCAGGAATGGCTGATGAAACATTCAATTAAAACCAGCGGCGAATTGGTAAAACCATAATTGACTGAACCCCACAAATCATTTAAAATTTTCAACATCATTTAAAAGAATTATAACCTTACATAATAAACAAAAAAAAGATGATAGAATGAGTGATATAACAAAAACCGATATACTTAACGCATTAAAAAATATTTCCGATCCTGGTATTGATACTGCTTCACTTACACTTAATTCAATTAAGAGGATGGGAATTGATAATAACAAGCTTACTTTAGATTTAGCACTCCCGCTTCCTTCAATTGATGTTGATTCAGCAGAGAAAAGAATAACTGATCAGCTAAAGGGTGAATATAATTTTCTTACAGAAGTGGATCTTAATCTTCTACTAAAATCACCAAATGTTGCAACTCCTCCGGAGCCCCCAAAGGAAGCATTGCTAAAAGGAGTAAAAAATACTATTGCAGTTGCAAGCGGTAAAGGCGGCGTTGGTAAAAGTACTGTTGCTGTAAACCTTGCAGTTGCACTTGCTAAAGACGGAGCTAAAGTTGGTTTGATTGATGCCGATATTTACGGACCCAGCATTCCACTTATGCTTGGCGTCAACCAAAAGCCGCAGATTAAGCAGGTTGGTGGATCCATGAAATTAATTCCTATAGAAGCTTATGGAATTAAAATGATATCCATTGGTGTACTTATTGATGATAATGCACCTGTAATCTGGCGAGGACCGATGGTAAGCGGAGCAATAAAACAGTTTATGACCGATGTTGTGTGGGATGAACTTGATTATCTTATTTTCGATCTCCCCCCGGGAACCGGCGATATACAGCTTACACTTGTACAAACAATTCCATTAACCGGTGCTGTTATAGTTACAACTCCGCAGGAGGTTTCACTTATTGATGCGCGGAAAGCACTTAAAATGTTTGAGCGTGTTAATGTACCTGTTTTGGGTATTATAGAAAATATGAGTTACTTTATTGCACCCGATACCGGCAACAGGTACGATATTTTTGGTTCAGGAGGTGGTGAAAAAACTGCTGAAGAATTACAAATCTCTTTCCTTGGCGGAATACCAATAGATCAGCGTATAAGAGAAGGCGGCGATAATGGGAAACCGATGATTTCGGTTATGCCCGATTCAGAAAATACGGAAATCATTCTGAACATTTCCAGGAACTTAACAGATCAGGTAAACAAGAGGAATTCTGCTTCACCCGATAAAGTAGAAATTATTCTTGAAGATGAAGATTAACTTGCATTAAACTTTTCATAGAACGATATTTGAGTTAAAGAAGATTAGCCGGTATTATATGGAAGAAGAGATACGAAAAGCACTGGAATCGATTAGACCTTACCTGCAGGCAGATGATGGTGATGTAGAGCTTGTAGAAGTAAGCGATGACGGGACAGTTAAGGTAAAGCTAACCGGCGATTGTGAAAACTGCCCGATGTCTGGAATGACTCTAAGAGCAGGAATTGAAAGAGCGTTGCTAAGGCAGGTACCGGGTATAAGAAGGATTGAAGCAGTTTCCTGATCACTTTTTAATCGGTAAAATTAAATGCCCGATATTACTTACAAAAAATTTGTCAAAACCTATCCTCTGGTTAGCTGGTATAATTATTTTCTTCTATCTTCTCTACCTGCTTTCCGATATAATTATAATTATTTCTATCGCTATTCTTTTATCATTCATTTTTGCACCAATTGTTACCGCGTTTGAAGGAAGGGGCTTCAATCGGTTTACATCAACACTAATTACTTTTGGTATTTTTGGATTGGTTCTTTACCTCAGCTTGTCTGTAGTTATTCCAAAATTTCTTGATCAGATGGATCAGCTTATAAGCAAGCTGGAAGATTTTAATTTTACTGATGCGTTAGCATCAATTGAGGCAGCAATAATAAATTATATTCCAATATTTGAACGAGGCGATATTACAAACCGGGTACAGGAATTTTTCTCTTCCCAGTTTGTTAATTCATTCGAAAGTTTTACAATTTTGCTTTCGAGCATTGTATCGGTAGTTGGAGTAATTGTAATTGTGCCTTTCATTACTTTTTTTCTGCTAAAGGATAGCAAGAGAATTCTGCAGGGAATACTGAATCTTATGCCCAACAGTTATTTTGAAATGTCTTACTGGATACTTAAGAAAGTGAGTTTGCAGTTAGGGCTTTTTGTACGTGCATGGATTTTTGATGCAACTTTTGTAGGTGTGATGATTGGTTTTGGGTTTTATATGATTGGCATTGAAAATGCAATGCCACTAGGGGTTATTGCAGGACTCGGGCATCTCATCCCTTATTTCGGACCAATCATAGGTGGAATTCCGGCAGTAATTATTTCGGTAGTACAATTTGGTGACTTCTCGCAAGTACCTATAATTACATTTATTGTTTTACTAACATATGCGCTCGATAATGGTTTTGTGCAGCCGTATGTATTTGGGAAGAGTGTGGATATGCACCCTCTAATGATAATCCTGCTTATTATTGCCGGTGGAACATTATTTGGCTTAATAGGTATGCTGCTTGCCGTTCCGGTTGCAACTGTAATTAAAACATTTGCAAAAGAAATTTACTTTGCAACAAAAAATTACAGGATTGCAAGGGTTTAAAAACCCTTATCAACTTGCCTACCGTGAGGCAGGCTTTCATTGATAGGGGTTTAAATAAAATCATTTATCTTTCATTTATTTCAATAAAATCATCTTCTTCGTTTCTGTAAAAATCCTGCTTGCAGGCTATAGAAATAAATTCCGCTTGTTAAATTTTGCGATTCGCATCAAATTCAATTTCATAAGTACCAGCAGTTTTTTGTTCATTCACGAGTGCGGCAACTTCGTTTCCGAGAACATCGTAAACTTTTAATGTTACAAAACTATTCACTGGTAACTGATAACTAATTGTTGTACTTGGATTAAATGGGTTTGGGTAGTTCTGTGAAAGAGAAAATACTGATGGAGCAATTTCGACTTCCACAATATCTGAGTATTCAAAACTGCCATTAAAATCTATTTGTTTTAATCTGTATTTTATATGATCCCTATCAGAAAGATTTTCATCTAGATAGGAATAGTGTCTGTGGTTCTGTAGTTGTTCCTTTTCCTTCTCTAAAACCAATCGTTCTCCAACCTGCCTTGCCGTCAGGCAGGTTTGATATATCAAAGCTTCTCTCAATTTCAAAGCCGTGGTTATTTAATTCTGTCGCTGTTGCCCATTCAAGAGTAACAACATTCGCTGCAACAGAAGCTGAGAATGAAACAAGTTCTACGGGAACAATAGTTGTATCGGAGATATAACTGTAATAAACATCCTGCTCACTATTAAATGTAGCTGCCCATGCCAGGGATGCGCCGTTACTATCGGAAACCATATCAAAGTAATCACCCATTTTATTCTGGTTCGGCCACCCAAGATGGGAATTAAAAAAATCAGATAGTCTTTCATTTTGTGACCAGGTTACACCTCCGTCGATCGAATTTGAATAATATAGTGCTGATATATTACTTACTGAATTATCCCGGGTATCCAGCCATACCACATCAATACGTCCGTTCGGTGCAACAGACATAGTACCAAACCATTGATATGCATTAGTACCAGGATCATCATTAATTTTAATTGGTGAACTCCAGTTAACCCCTCCATCGGTACTGCGAGCAAACATAACATCTGCAGGATCACTAGATGAATTGCGTTCAACAGAGCATAACAAGTAAACGTTGCCGTGATACGGACCACCTGAAGTGTCAACCGCTATCCAGGTTTGTCCGAGCAAGCCACCAGGATTAGGTCCTCCACCAAATGTAATTGAACCATCCAGATCTACAACTGTATTCATATTCCATGTAACTGTCACACTGGAGTCTTTTGCATTAGTTGATTTTGCCACAAGAAAATCAAATCCTATGGTACCACCAACATAGAGGTCACCATCAGAATTAACAGTAAGAGTACCCCATCGAGGATCATTCGGGATTGAAACACAATCTTCAAAACTTTCACCACCGTCGGTTGAACGTGTAAAAAAATCAGGACTACAGACGCTGAAACTGGAAGTCCAGAAGGAATAATTATGTCCAGTTCCGGGACCGTCGGTTTTATCTATTGTCATCCATTGTTTGTCTCCTCCCTGAGCAAAAGTTCCACCATCCCAGGAGGATCCTCCATCACTTGATTTAAATACATCACATAAAAATTCCGGATTATTTGTTAAACTGTTATAGAAAATATTTCCATCTTTATCTGCATCCAGTACAGGATCTGAGCGGAATACACCGGGCTCGATTACACCAGGAAACGTCCATGTCTGTCCACCATTTGTTGTAAATCCATAACCAGCCTGACGGAAATTACTGCTGATTGTATTGAACTGCCGCCATCCTATTGTCATTCTATTCCTGATCAGTTGGATCAACAGCAATTGAAGGTTCATTTGCAGCATCTCCAACTATGTTTTGCCCGTTCCCATCAACATTTACCTGAACCGTAATAATATTACTCATTGAATAATTATAGGCGGGCGATCTTTCCTGACTTTCTCTTAAATCCGGAACATAATCATCATCCTTAATTTCATGATGTGCAGTAGGATCTGGTGGATTGCCTTTTTTTTGTTCGTTTGTTTGAGAAAAAATTAGATTTGGTGAAATGAGAAAAACTATAATCAGAAAGAAAACTAACTTGAATAATATTATTAAATCTCTTCTTTTCAAATATGTGATTCATATTATTTCTCCAAATTTGGATTTCGGAAATTTTGAAATTTTATTGTAGCATAATTTACAAATAATATTTTTGTTCTACTTCAATATGGCAATACTATTTATTAGTATTTGTTAAAATGGATTTCGATGTTAGAATAATTAAAAATAAATTTAATGATTGACCTAAGCTGGTGATTGGCAAGTAACGGGGATCTGCTTAAACTTCCTTACTCAGTCTCTTGATCACATCAAGAAATTTTATCCCTTCGGCTTCTGCACTAAAGTTAATAATAATACGATGACCCGCTACAGGAAGCATTGCAATTTTTACATCATCAATTTCGGATGTGAATTTTTGTAAAACCGTTATAGCTTTGTGAGGTTCAGAAGTAGATTGAAATTAAATTGTGTAGTTCTGCTATTCAATTTAATAGATATCACCAATTAACAAATATCTTATAAGTTAACTCGATTAAAGTTATTGACAATATTTTTAATATCAGCCGCATTTTGAATTTGATAATCCGGCAGATCACTCCACTTCGATGCATCCACTTTAAAACCATAAAAGGCACCAACGCTTATGATTTTTATTCCTGCTTTATTCTTGCTTAAAATATTATTTGCATTTAATGCACACTTCACATCTGTTTCGTGATCTCCGATATATAAAACATATCCTGATCTGGAATTTGTCAATCGTTCTAAACACATTAGCAAACCATCCGGATATGGTTTCTGTCGCTTCAAATCAACCTGTTCATATCCAATTATTTCATCAAAATAAGTGAGTAAATTGTTTTCTACTAAACAATTGGTAATTATACTTTTTGAATTTTGTGATACAATCCCCTGAGGTATATTGTTTAATGCTATAACTGCATCCTTTACACCATCGATGATCGGTATTTCAGTTTTATCATTCAGCTGGTATTCAGTCCATAATTTTCCGGCTTCATCTATTTCTTCATCTTGCAGTTTAAAGCTGGATGCATAAAATTCACGCCAATTAGTTGATTTAACATGAGCTTGATGATAATTATTTAGTGAGCTTAATGCTGGAATTTTTGTGGGATCCCTATTTAGTATTTTTGAGACTATTTTTTTGGATACATTATAATTCTTTTGCCTTGTATCTGCTATAGTACCATCATAATCCCAAATTACTGCAATAATTTTTCTGAAATTCATAACATTCATATCAATATCTTAACTTTTAATGGTATTGTAAGGATATATTAAAATCATTTAAAGGAAATAAAAAACCCCCGCTAAATTGCGAGGGTTTTGAAAGGAAAAACATTCGGCTATTAGAAGAAATATCTTATTCCTAACTGCATTTGCCAGCGTGATAATCAATCCGGGATCATCAACAAATGTTTCTGTGAGATTACTCTTATAATTGAATGTAGGTTCACCATTTGTATCAAAGTCAACCAGCTCTAATGGTATGGTAGCAGACGAAGTGGCAACACTCCTAACACCCCAATCTGTGTTGATTAAATTGGGTACATTCAAAATATCCAGACTTAACTGGAATGTGTGCTTGGTACCGCTGATAAATATTGAAAAATCCTGGAGTACCCTAAGATCCATATTAAAAAACCAGGGGTTTACTCCACCAAATCTATCGGCAATTTCACCTCTGTGTTCATTCAAATAATCATCCTGCTGTATAAAGGTATTGAAAGCATTCCATTGGTCTTCAGCTGAAACCGTATTTCCGCTCCCATCAATATAAGGCATAAAAGTGATTTCGCTTTGATCTCTGGGGATGTAGATCAAGTCGTTGCTGTAGCCGTCACCGTTAACATCTCCTGCATATATATATGAATACCTGTTACCGCCTGCACCGGCAAAACGATTTCCTTCGGCAACTTCAAAGAACAATCCGAAATGAGTTGCATAGTTTTCAGACCACACATGAGTGTATGTTGCACCACCGGTTATTCTATGCCTGTTACCAAATTCAGAAGGGCTTAAAACTGGTTTATTAGGATCACCCTTTGTTGGATTTTCCTGCCACAATACGCTGGCAATCTCGGTAGATTTTAATAAGCTTTTAGCTTCTAAATAAGTATAAGCTAAGCTGGTGCGTAATCCGAAATCAAAGTTTTTGCGTAACTGAGCAGTAATACTGTAATTATATCCTTCACTTGAATTATCGATAACATAAACACCCGCCTTACCGTCAGGATTTAATTCATGTGCCCCATTGCCATTTGCCGAATCTCCGCCAAAGAAAGGACGTCCGTCGTTCAAGATATCGGAGGGGAAGACCCAGATCAGCATTTCTTAAATAAATTGAGTTAATATCCTTCCCATAAACAAATTCAAGTGTTCCCAGGAATCCACCACCAAGTTGCTGATCAACAGCAATGTTTGTATTCCAAACTTGCGGCCATTTAAAGTCTTCAACCATACCATTTAAATCGAAGGATGTTTGGAGTATAGCATCATCCGATGTTTCAACCTGGTCGGTTACATTTGGATAGAGATTAGGATTATTACCAGGATTAGAAATAACATTTCCTACCCATACAAAGGGCAAACGCCCTGTAAATATGCCGGTACCGCCGCGTACTTGGGTAGAACGATCACCCGTTACATCCCAATTGAATCCAGCCCTTGGCGAAAATAGTGGCTGAACACCTGGAAGTTTACTCTGATCGACTGTCTCGGGCTGATCATTTTCATCAAGTAAGGTTAACCCTGTTGAGAAGGGATTGGCTACCGGTTCCGTAATATATATAGGCAGGTCAACTCTTAAACCAAATGTTAAGTTAAATACCGGTGAAACAAGAAATTCGTCCTGTGCATAGAACGAAAGTTGTGCAACTTCAATATTTTCGCCTTTGAACGGCTCAGTGCTTGGTGTAACGACAGATCTAAAATCATAGAAATTTGCGCTGTCAGGATTTGTGCGTGCAAAGAAATCTTCCAATGATGAGAATTGCGCACCGCCGATAAAATCCAGAAAATCAGGCAGAAAAAATACGCCATGCCTGAATATGTTAAAGGAATTAAAGAAATTAAAATATTCGAAGTTAGCTCCCACTGTAACTACATGATTACCAAGAAAATAACTAAAGTTGTCAGTAACCTGGAAAACATCCTGGTCTAAAATATTATGAATTGAAAATGGTTCATGACCTAATGTTGTATAATTAACTCCCTCAACATTTATCTGAATAGTTGGGAATGGCTCGCTGAATGGGTTTCTATTATCACGAAACCTGTTATAACTAGCAAAGAACTTGTTTGCAAAATTCTCGCCTCTCGAGTTTAACTCTAAGGCAAATGAGTTCAACCTGTTATTTATCTCGTAGCCTGAATTTCTAAACGGTAAACTAGTTTCATTTGGCCCGCGCCCTCCAGTGCTTAGCACAAATGGATGAGGTGGTAAATCCCTTCTGGCATCCAGCCTATTATACCTAAGAGACAGGTTGTTATTTTCGTTAATATTCCAATCCAGCTTAACAATTATTTTTTCATTTGACGTTTCATGAATAAAATTCTCATAAGGTCCCGTATCATAACCATAAACTTCCATCATTCTTGTTCTGATTTGGTTCATTATGTCTGCCCTCACCCTGGATTCTCCAAATGTCAAATTTCCATCAGCGTCGGCTATAAAATTCGTCCCCGGATCTTCCCTGCGTTCGATCTCTCCATTTATGAAGAAGAATAGTTTGTTTTGAACTAATGGACCACCAACAGAAAAACCAGATTGATAAAATGAGAGATCGGGATTGGCAATTACATCGTTCCCACTAACTTTATTGCCGAGTAGTGACTCATTCCTATAAAAAGTATACAACGATCCTCGGAGTTTATTTGTCCCGCTTTTTGTTACGGTATTAATACCAGCTCCGGTAAATCCACCCTGCCGGACATCGTAAGGAGCAACTGATACCTGAACCTGATCGACGGCGTCGAACGGAATCGGCTCTGAATTGGTTTGACCACCGGGGGCAGGATCATCCAGGCCAAATGCGTTATTAAAATAAGAGCCGTCAATAGAGATGTTATTATACAACCAGTTTTTCCCGCCAAAGCTATAGTTACCATCGCTTCGGGGATCTAACCTTGTAAGATCCCTAATACTTCTTTTGATGGTTGGTAAAGATTGTATCTGATCAATATCAATATATGTAGCTGCCCCGGTTCTGTTACTGTTTAATACTGCATCCTGCTCGGCAGTTACTACAACCTCCCCAATAGCAACCGCTTCGCTTTCCAATGTAAACTCGAGTCTGAAATTTTGACCCAAGTTTAAGAATACATCTTCCTGTACTTGAGGATTATAACCAACGAATGAAACTGTTACTGTATAAGGGCCACCCACCCTAACATTAAGTAGGTTGAATAATCCATTGATTCTAGTAGAAGCCCCGTATTGAGTACCAGTTGGTATGTGAATTGCTATTACGTTCGCACTCGGTAATGGATTACCCTCAGTATCCTGAACAATTCCATTCATAGATGATGTTGTTACCCCCTGTGCAAAAATTTGGTTTGGAATGATAAATAAAGAAACCAAAAAGAAAAAAAGTAAATTGCTTTTATTCATATGACCTCCTATTGGGTTAAATTTAAGAAGTGAAATTTAAGGTGCTGTAGAAGTAGGATAATTAACATATGTGATATGTACTAACAGATATTAATTGTTAAGGGAATAATAGCAAATAACTAATACTTAACAAAAAAAATTATTCTAACGATGAAAAAATAACTGAAATATCACTAAAATTCTTTACTCAATCTCTCAATAACATCCAGAGATTTTATACCTTCGGCTTCTGCACTAAAGTTAGTAATAATGCGGTGACGAAGTACAGGAAGCATTGCATTTTTTACATCATCAATTTCTGGTGTATATCGTTCTTCAATTATTGCTTTAGTTTTGGCGGCAAGTATCATATATTGCGATGCGCGAGGTCCTGCTCCCCAGGTTATCCAGTCTTTAATGAATTTCGGTGAGTTTCCGTTTGAAGGTCGGGTCATATTTGCAACTTTAACTGCAAATTCAATTACATTTTCTGCAACGGGAACTTTTCTTACCAGCTGCTGGAAGTTAATAATCTCTTCGGCTTTTAAAATCTTTTTAAGATCTGCTTTGTACTGGCTTGTAGTAGTTTCAACAATCTTAATCTCATCTTTAAAAGAAGGATAATCTAACCAGAGATTAAACATAAACCTGTCTAGCTGTGCTTCCGGTAAAGGATAAGTTCCTTCCTGCTCAATTGGATTTTGTGTTGCAAGTACAAAAAATGGTTCGGGCAGTTGATAAGTTGTTCCTGCAGCCGTTACCTTATGTTCCTGCATTGCTTCCAGAAGAGCCGCCTGTGTTTTAGGAGGTGTACGGTTTATTTCATCTGCAAGAATAATATTTGCAAAGATTGGACCTGAAATAAATTTAAAATCTCTTTTCTTGGTTAACTGGTCTTCTTCAATAATTTCAGTTCCTGTAATATCGCTCGGCATTAAATCGGGAGTAAATTGTATTCGGCTGAATTGGAGATCCATCACTTCGGCAACGGTTTTTATAAGGAGGGTTTTTGCCAATCCGGGTACTCCAACCAACAAACAATGCCCTCTTGCAAGCAAAGAAATAAGAAGCTGGTCTATTATCTCTTCCTGCCCAACAATAACTTTGGCAATTTCAGTTTTAACTTCTTTAATTTTCCCGGCAAGCTGGTTAACTAATTCAACATCCTGCTTTCCGGTTGGATCATTTTTCAAACTCAATTTCCTTTTGTTGATGTGAAGCTAAATCCTTACTTCCCAATAGATTGAATCTTTCAGTTTTTCAATCCACCGATCATATTCTTTTTGTTTCTTCATCTCATCAGCAAGCCGTTTAACTTCGGTATAATCTTCCTTTAATACTTGCAGGATGCTGGGGTACGCGTGATTCAAGGTAAACAATGTGATAGCCATAAGTGCCCGGCGCATATTCCAATCTTCTTGGAAAACTAATCTCCCCCTGCTTCAACTTGGAAACAACGTCCAGCAAATGCTTATCCAACTGGTTTAAATAATAAGTTCCAAGTTCACCACCAAATGCAGCAGTCTCTTTATCCTCGCTGTATTTTTTTGCAAGCGCTTTAAAATCGCCGCTAGCGTTAACAATACTGTCTCTTAAGTCGGAAAGATATTGAATAGTTTCCAGGTCAGAATCTTCATCGGCTTTAATTTTTATTAAGATATGTCTTGTGTGAATCGATTCACCCCTACGTTCCATAAGCTGGATGATATGAAACCCAACGGGAGATTCAACAACATCGGAAAGTTCGCCGTCTTCCAAAGCAAATGCAGCTGCTTCAAACTCTGGATAGAAAACACCTCTTTGCACAAATCCTAAATCACCACTTTGCACAGCACTGCCCGGATCTTCAGAATACTGTTTTGCCAGCAAACCAAAATCTGCACCACCTTTAATAGAATCTAATAAAGATTGAGCTAATTCTTTTGCCTGGTTTTTAATTCTATCTGTAGCTTTTGGATTCCTGAAGATGTGATAAATTTTCAGCTTTTCGGGAATCATTCCCAAACTGTCTTTATAAGTTTCGAAAAATTCTTCGATCTCTCTGCGGCTGGCTTCCAGAAATGCAAAGTTCTTTTCACGCAATCGTTGAACCATTAAGTTTTTCCGAACGTCATCTCTCAGTTCACGTTTTATTTGCTTAATGCTCATTCCATACATCTCTTCAATTTTAGCTATGGAACCATACTGCTGCTGAAAAACCTGTATCTGGTAATCTATCTGCTGAGTTATTTCCTCTTCTGTTACTTCAATCGAATCAAGCTCTGCCTGTGCAAAAACAAGTTTTTCATCAATCATCGATTTTAGGATCTGATCTTTTAATCCCTGTGAGTTTGGATCAATCCCTCTTTGGCTTGCAAATAACGAAGATTGAAAATCAAGCTCGCTTTGCAGAATAATTTCGTTATCAACTACGGCAACAACTCTATCAAGAACTTCCTGCGAAAAAGTTATTGTGGTTATAAATAATACAAACAGGATTATTTTAATGTTCATCAATTACCTAATTTTTTATTTCTATATCGCTTTTGGAATAAAGCTCATCTATATAATTATCTAATAGCTGCTTCTTTTTATTAGCTATAAATCTTTCTTCAACAGATTCCTTAATAATATCAAAAGGAGGAATGGTGCCTTTTTTAAAATTATTTAATACCTGCGCAACCGTATGATATCCAGCATCGTCCGAAATAACAATGCTAATTTCAAGTGGGTGTAACCCGTTAACAATTCTTGCAAGCTGCTGCGGGTAAATATCCTGCTCGCTTAAAATAATTCCGTTTGAAACATTTAATAGAGTCGAATCATCGGAATATTGTGTTAGTGCTTCATCCCAACCGCTGATAAGAAGCAGCGATCTAAACTGCACAGCATTATTTTGATTGCTGAAAGTAGCAATGTTCAATTTGAATGAATTGCTTCCGAAACTGAATTCCCTTTTACTATGGTTGTAATATTCCTCAACTTCCTGCGGTTGATAATCAAGAGTTACATTTGAAGAGAAATTTTTAAGCAGAAGTGAGCCGGCTAATTCTTTTTTTGATTTTTCAAGAATACGCTTAAAATCCTTTTCATTAAGAATGCCCTCGCTAATAGCTTCCTGGTAAAGAAGCTCTTTTAAAATCCAGTTTCTTATTACTTCAGCTTTAAAGTTATCATCAACATTTGAAGAATCTAAAATCCCCAGTAAATCGCTCCCGGATAAATAAGAATCATTTACCCGGGCAACGTAATCTGTTTTATCTGAACTCTCCTGGCATCCTGCAATAAGAACTGCGGTAAGAAGAGTAGTTAATATTATTATTAATTCTTTTTAAATGCTTTTTCCAGTTCATCATAAAATATAACTGGATTGTATCTTATGTTTAAACTATTAATATATTCTTCTTCAAGCCGGCTGCTTTCCATCTCCTGGTATTTGCCGGATACTTCAGCTTTTGCTTCTTCAAAAGTTTTTAATCTTGCGGATTGTCTTTCGTTAAGTTTAAATATTGAATAGCCGCCGGAGAATGGAATTGGCTTGGAATAGTCGCCAGCATTTTCAAGTTTGTTTGCTTCTCTTGAAAAATCGGAAAAGTCAACATCCTGCAATTCATAAAAACCTGATGTCTCTTTTTTACCTGGTCTTTCTGTATAAAGATTAGCAAGCGAATCGAAAGAAGCACCTTCAACCAGTGATTTATAATATAAATTAATCAGTGAATCTTTCATCGAAAAAATTTCGCTGAAGCTTATTCTTTCTTGCAAGTGAATAATTTTCTTTATTCGCATTCCAGTAATTGTAAACACTTGCGCTGTCTATTTTAACTTTGTTCCAAACTTCTTCTTCCTGCAGTTTGAAGATATAAATTCCATCCCTGTAATCATTCATAAGAGCGGCAAACTCGGGATTTACTTTATCAAGGTTTAAAGCTTCTTCTTCTTTTAAAAGATCTTCACTCACTTTATTAACTGCATTTACTACCTCATCGCGAACAAAAATTGGTTTGCCTGCAAATGTTCCGGCACTGTTTACTATTAAAAAGAAATTCACCTGCAGTTACAGTTTTTCCTGCATAAGTAAACAACACTTCATCTTTTACCAGATCAAGGTTAGGATATTCCATACCAAATCTTACTGAATCACTTTTTTCCATAAGCAAATCAACTGTTGCATCATTCAGACTGTAATTATATTTAACTCTTAAAGAATTGATAAGGTTATCATATTCAACCTGGTAACGTTGTTTTTCATACATCTTCTTTAAATTCTCTCGTTCTTCTTCAAAAGAAGGATATTCCATTTTATCGGTTAGCTTAATAATATGGTAACCAAAATTTGTTTGTATAGGTTCAGATATTTCCCCAATTTCCATCTTAAAAGCTGCTTCATCAAATTCTTTAACCATCATTCTTCTTTCAAAGAAACCAAGATCGCCGCCTTTATTTTTGGTGCCGGTATCATCAGAATACTTTAAAACCAGTTCATCAAAATCAACACCTGCTTTAAGCTCTGCCACCAAGGAATCAACTGTAAGTAAAGCGGCAGCCGAATCCATTTGTCCTTCAGGATTGAAATAACTAATAAGAATATGGCTGGCTTTTATTTTTGGTATGCGTGGTCCTCTTTCAGTAATTTTAATTAGATGAGAGCCATACCTTGTTTGTACAGCTTCCGGGTAAACTTCGCCGGCATTGGTTTTATACATTGCATCTTCGAACGAAACAGGAAGCAATCCTGCTGTTATATAAAAAATATCTCCGCCGCTGGGAGCAGAAAATTGATCTTGCGAATATTTTTTTACCATTTCTTCAAAAGATGCACCATTTTTTATGCTATCGAGTAAAGAGTTAGCATAATCTTGTGCAGCATCAACACCCGATGAATCTGGTCTGATCATTAAATGACTTACTCTTAGTTCCTCTTTTCTTTTTTCATACAGATCATAAATACCGGGCCCAATTAGTTCTTTCTCTATTAAGTACGAAACCCCAACCTGTTTTTGATAACTTGTAAGTTCATCTTCAAGTTCCGGGTCAGATGTGTAGCCCCTAACTTCAGCATCCCGCAACTTCATTTTAAATTTTACATAGAGGTCCATAAAGTCATAGTAATCCTGTGAACTTGCGTTTTTCGCAATTTCCAAACTACCAACATTTTTTGCGTAAGCATTTTCAAATTCATCAATACTGATTTTATGCTTTCCATACTCTGCAACAATTACTTCAGATTGCTCCGGAGAGCATGCAATTAGTAATAATAAAAATGAAAACGAAATAATAGTAAAATACCGTAGTAACATTTATGTTTTCTCCTGAATAATAATTTGAATTGAGTTATGTATTTTATGGATAGGAAAGCTGAAAATCAAGGGAGTTAATGCCTGACCCGAAGACTTTTTTACTCCGGGTCAGGCGAAATATTACTTAAGTAGAGAAATTTTAATAGTTTTATTAAAGGTTCCGGCAATCATTCTTACAAGATAAACACCGCTTGCAAGGTTTCCGGCATCAACTACAAATTCCTGCATTCCGGCATCCACCTTATCATCAAAAAGAAGTTTTAATTCTCTTCCCAGCATATCGTGTAAAGTTATTTTAACATCAGATTGCTGTGGAACAGAAAATTGAACTTTTGTAGAAGGATTAAAAGGATTTGGATAGTTTCTTAAGTATATAAAAATCTTCCGGTACTTCATCACCTTCAGCTGTTGTAATAAGCGAATTTACTACATCCAGCGTATTGATGATGCCCCATCCCATTAAGTTATCAGGATTGTTACTTTGAGAAGCAGTTTGCCTTAATAAGATCCAGTAGTTCCATTGGTGTTAAAGTAGGATCTACAGAAAGAATAAGTGCAGCAGCACCTGCAAGTATTGGGCAGCTAAATGAAGTTCCGCCGCTATATCCATAACTCGTGGGAGATGATGATCTTGCAACATAAACACCTGAGCCCATTGCCATTAAATCCGGTTTAATTCTTCCATCTACAGTTGGACCAACGCTGCTAAAGCTTGATCTTTCACCACTCACTTCTAACAGCACCTACAGTAATAACACTATCGCCATCAGCAGGAGCACCAAGAGTATTATGAGTTGGATGATAACCGCTGTTGCTTGCAGAATTAACAACAAAAATTCCCCATTTTGCAGCTAAATCTGCTGCAATTGTAATTCTTGCAGTGTTCCCATCCATATCTTCCCAGGTATAACTTGTGTGAGGGGGATCATAATCAAGATATGAAAGTGAAGTTGAAGTAACATCAACACCTATGCTGTCAGCCCACTCAACTGCTGCTATCCAGTTATCTTCTTCAATGGGTGTTTCGCTGTAGTATCTTCAGTTCTTGCAAGAATAAAATCGGAACCAAATGCAGGTCCAATTAGCTGACCTTCTTTAAATCCACCTAATGTTGAAAGTGTGCTTGTTCCATGTGAACCACCCTGGCTAACATCGGGATCGTTATCAACAAAATCCCACATTGCAATAATATTCATCGAGCTAAAAACTTCGTGAGATAAGATTATCAAAGCCTGCATCCATTGAGCAGATTGTAATTCCCTGCCCGGTGTAACCCAAATCGTGCACAGCAGGAACAGTAATTTGATTCAACTGTGTAAACGAATCTCCGTAATTAAATGAATTTATACTTCCTGGTTTTGTAAGATTTTCATTATTCAAGTCGAAGTGATTATCAATTACTTCTTCTTCAGTTTCGAGTAATCGGTTTTATACTTATGAACTATATCCAATTCTTTTACATAAGATAGATTAGTTAGTTCTTGAATCACTTGCTTTGTTGCCCAGCCGCTTACACCGTTTAACCATTTGGTTCTATGCTTAACTTTAAAACCAGAGTTCTGCAATTCACTAATGTAATTTTCGTTTACAGGAAGATCGGTTAAACTTATAAGTGAGTTTGCATCCAGAACTTTAGAACGGCGCTGCAATGATTTTTCACTTACAACCATTGTTGGATTGTTAAAATATCCATCAAGATTATTTCCTTTATCCGTAAAGAAAACCCAGATGTGCACTTCTTCATTTCCAGCTGTGTTATTCAAGTAGCATACATCCAAATTATTAGAAATTTTATCAACAGGATGTTGAGCAAAACCAGTTGCTGACAATCAGCAGAACAAAAGTTATTATTAATTTCTTCATCACTATTCCTTAATTATATATTAAATCAATTTAATTTCATTTTACACGGGTTCCATTTCTTACCAGAATTATCAACTGTAACAACTTGCAACTCCCCATTCTCTTTTTCAACCGCTAAAATCATACCATGGGATTCAACTCCCATAATCTTAGCAGATTGTAAATTTGCAACTATCACTACTTTTTTACCAACCAAATCTTCCGGGTTATTACTTTCTGCAACACCTGCTACAAGCTGTCTTTCTTCAGTTTCCAACTTTACTTTTAACTTTAACAGTTTTTTACTCTTCTCAATTTTTTCTGCACCAATAACCTCAGCAACTTTTAGTTCTGTCTTCATAAAATCATCATAACTAATTAGATTCTCAACGTTTACTTTCGGATTCATTGCTATCAAGTTTTTCTATCTGCTTTTCTATCATCTTATCCTCTATTTGCGGAAAAAGAATTTCTGCTTTGTTTAGTTTATGTTCTGCAGGAAGATTTTCATCACCACATTTTTGCCATTTGGTTGGTTCAGCATTTAGCATTTTAAATATTTTTTTTGATGAAAACGGAACAACCGGTTCAAATAACTCTGCTAGTGTATAGATGGTTTGCAGACAAATATTTATTGTTGTAGAACATTTCTCTTTATCAGATTTTACAGTTTTCCATGGTTCCGAATCGTTAAAATATTTATTCCCGGCACGTGCAAGATTCATAATTTCATTTGTACCTTCTTTTAACTTATATCGCTCAAAGTACCCGGAAATTTTTTGCGGATATTCTGAAACGGTTTTAATCATCTCATTATCCATCTCGCTAAGGTCACCTTTAGGCGGAACCTTACCATCAAAATGTTTATGCGCAAAAGTAAAAGTACGATTTATAAAATTTCCGAAAATTGCTGCAAGTTCGCTGTTGTTTTTAGCTTGAAATTCTTTCCATTGAAAATCTGTATCCCTGTTTTCCGGTAGATTAGCAGCCAGAGTATAACGAAGAGAATCAGCAGGAAATATTTTCAGAAAATCGATTGCATCAATTCCCCAATTTCTGCTCTTGGAAAATTTCTTTCCTTCAAAATTTAAAAACTCGTTGGCAGGTACATTCTGAGGTAAGCAATATTTTACCTTTTCTCCACTATTCCATGCTTTTAGCATTGCCGGAAAAACTATACAATGAAATACTACATTATCTTTTCCTATAAAAGCAACGTATTTGGTATTCTCATCCTGCCAGTATTCTTTCCACAAATCAGGTTTACCAATTTTTTGTGAATATTCTTTTGTTGAGGATATGTATCCAAGCACTGCTTCGAACCAAACATATAGTACTTTTCCCGTCGCTTCATCCAAAGGAACTTTTACTCCCCAATCAAGATCGCGGGTTACAGCTCTGTCCTTCAGACCATCTTTAAACCAGCCGCGGCAGTACTGCAAAACGTTCTCTTTCCAGCCGTATTTTTCATTCATTTCATCAATGTACTTTTCAAGCTCTGGTTGGAATTCGCCAAGTGGAAAATAGTAGTGAGAAGTTTCTTTAAGTATAGGTGTCTCACCGCTTATTTTACTTTTTGGAGTTCTTTAACTCCGACGGTTCATAAAGTTTACCGCAGTTTTCACATTCATCGCTGCGAGCTTCTTCAGATCCACAGTTAGGGCAAGTGCCTTCAACGTATCTATCGGGTAAAAACATATCATTTTTTTCATCATAAAACTGCAGTGTTTTCTTTTCCTTAAGCAACCCTTTGTTATAGTATTCAAGGAAGAATTCTTTTGCAGTTTCGTGATGGATCGGTAAGCTGGTTCTGGAATAATTATCAAAACTCATCCCAAACATTTTAAACGCTTCATAATTTAAATCGTGGTAGCGGTCTATAATTACCTGGGGTGATACATTCTCTTTATCAGCACTGATTGTAATCGGCACACCATGTTCATCTGATCCGCAAATGTAAATAATATCATCGCCATTCAGTCTTTTGTAACGAACATAAATATCCGCCGGTAAGTAAGCCCCGCTTAAATGCCCAAGATGAAGAGGACCATTGGCATACGGCAATGCTGAGGTTACAAGTATTTTTTCTTTCGGCAAGTTTTCTCTACAATTTTTTTAAATATGAAATTGAAATATAAGAATTTTAGAGAGGATTTGTAATGATCTTAAACAGAGTTAATTCAATAGAGATTACTATAATCGGAGTGTACAGTTTTATTCTCTCTGGATTATAAAATTAATTAAGATTATTTTTCATAGTCAAATAATAGTAACTATGTGAATTTTGAGGCTTGAAGTTTTGATTATACATCCAACATCTAATTATCGATTTCTAATGAGAGCTTACCAAGGAGAATTTTAAAATGAAACATACAAAAAATGTAGATTTTCAAACTAAATGTGTTCATTCAGGCGTTGGTGAATATGAGTATGGAGCAGTTGTTCCGCCGATTTACCAGACATCGACTTTTAAATTCAAATCTGCACAACACGGAGCTTCTTTATTTGCAGGTGAAGAGAAAGGATACATTTACACAAGGATGCTTAATCCTACAATTGAGGCAATGGAAAATGCAATTGCAGAACTAGAAGGCGGTTACAAAGCTCTTGGTTGTGCAAGCGGTATGGCGGCAATTCATACAATTTTTGCAAGTCTGCTTTCCACTGGCGATCATGTTGTTTGCTCTGCAGCAGTTTACGGACCCACAATCACTTTGCTTAATACAATAATGAAAAAGTTTGGTGTTGAAACAACTTCAGTTGATTCATCAGATATTGATGCTGTTAAGAAGGCAATAAAACCAAACACAAAAGTTATTTATGTTGAAACTCCCGGCAACCCAACATTATGTATTTCTGATCTTGAAGAAATTTCTAAACTTGCAAAAAGTACTAAATGCAAAAGTTGTAGTTGATAATACTTTTATGAGTCCTGCTTTACAAAATCCTTTAATGCTTGGTGCAGATGTAGTAATGCACAGTTTAACAAAGTTTCTAAACGGGCATGCAGATGTTGTGGGAGGAATTATTGTTGTCAAGGATGAAGAAACTTATAGGAGCTTTAGAAAAGTTCTTAACCAGTTGGGCGGTGTAATTGATCCATTTAATTCTTTTCTCGTTCACAGGGGATTGAAGACGTTAGCTATCAGAATGGAAAAACACAGCAGTAATGCGCAAAAAATTGCTGAATGGCTTGAAAAACATCCGCTTGTAAAAGAAATAAGATTTCCAGGATTAAAAAGCCATCCGAATTATGAACTTGGACAAAAGCAACATAAAGCACCTGGTGGAATGATAAAGTTTGAAATTGAAGGTGGAATTGAAGCAGGAAGATTATTAATGAATTCTGTTAAACTTTGCCAACTTGCTGTAAGCTTGGGTGGAGTTGAATCTCTTATTCAGCATCCTGCCAGCATGACTCATTTTTCAATGGGGAAAGAAGCACGAGTTGCTGGTGGAATAACAGATGGTTTAGTTCGCCTTTCTGTGGGAATTGAAAACCCGGATGACTTGATAGCAGATTTAGAACAGGCACTGGAAAAAGTGAAAGAAGCAACTCTTGTTGAAGAAAGTGCCTCATAATTCCTTTCCTGATTTCATAATTTTATGGGAGCATTAGCTCCCGTTTTATAATTAACTCACCCTTACCGACAAAAACCTGCAACTCACCGATTTTTTCTTTTATTGCAATGCAATTTTACATAGGTTTTGGTAGAAATTTTGGAAAGAAGAGGAACAAAAAATGTCTGAATCACAAAATGGATTAGATAAACGAGTAGCACTTGGTGGGTTTTAATATTTTTAGGTGGATTATTTCTACTAAATTCACTCAATGTCATAGATTTTCAAATCGGGCGGATTATTTTTTCCTGGCCTTTTGTAATGCTTGTAATCGGGTTATTCATCCTGGTTAACACATCAAAAAAGGTTACTGGCGGTTTATTAACCGGGCTAGGCATTTTCTTTCTGATCCCAAGAATCTATCCGCAAATTGAATATGATGGAGGAATAGTAATACCTGTTTTGCTAATTCTCTTTGGAATTTATATAATATTTAAAAAGAGGAAAAGTACTGCTCGGAAGGATCTTTAGGTGGAGGAGATGCAGCAATCAATAAGGATAAAATAGATGATGTAGCAATTTTCGGGGGTGGAACAAAAGTAATTTCATCAGATAATTTTAAAGGGGGAAACATAACTGCGATTTTCGGCGGCTCAGAAATAAATTTAATGAACTGCAGTCTTGCCCCAGGTGATAATATTGTTGATGTGCTTACAATTTTTGGAGGAACAACAATTATTGTTCCTAAAGACTGGAATGTTGTTGTTAATGTTACTTCAATCCTGGGAGGTTTTTCTAATAAAAGTGTTAGGAATCCTGCAGTTGCAATTGATCATTCAAAAACTCTTCACATTAAAGGATTGGCAATGTTCGGCGGTGGTGAAATCAAAACTTATCTATGATAGCCGAAAACAATGCAAGATAATCCATTCCTTAAAAACGTAAAGAATTTCTCTATCTACTTACTCGTTTTCGGATTTTCGTTTGCTGTTATCAGCTTTAGCATTCTCTACTTTGGACTTAAATTTAGATGTTAAAACTTCGTCTGTTGAAAGCCTGGTTTCAACCGTTGCATTAATGGGATTCACACTAACTTTATATTACCCTACAAAATATATTTCAATTGAAAAAACCTCCTTATTAAAAGTTCTAGTCAGCCATGAATTAACCATAATTATCTCTTCTACTTTGTGGATTGTAGTGGTTTACATCACGATGATCGGTGTTTTCGGTTTTGGTGATGAATATGAATCATTTTTCTTCAGTACACTTTTATGGAGATTTTTAGTTGGAATAATGTTCTACGCACTCATTACTTCATACTATTATTTAGTTACATATTATACTGGTTTTCAGGAAAGAAAATTAAAAGAATCTGAGCTTAAAGGATTAGTGACAGAAGCTGAATTAAAATCATTAAAATTCCAGATCAATCCGCATTTTATTTTTAATAGTTTAAACTCAGTAAGTGCTTTAACTGAAATCGATCCCGTTAAAGCAAAGAGTATGATCCTTAAACTCGCAGACTTTTTGCGCTATATACTTGCAACAAATGATCGTGAAAAAAATAAACTTAGTGAGGAGTTGAAAAATATCCGGCTTTACCTTGAAATTGAAAAGGTTCGTTTTGAAGATAAGTTTGAATTTAAAGAGAAAATTGAAGAAGAGTGTGAAAAGGTTGAAATTCCAAATATGATTCTGCAGCCGATTTTTGAAAATGTTATTAAGCATGCGGTTTATGAAACGCTTGATAAAGTTGTATTAACATTTAAAATGTAGTCGTCAAGATGAGTTTTTAAAGATTTCAATTGAAAATGATTTTGATGAAACTTCCTCACCCCAAAAGGGAACGGGTGTGGGTTTAAAAAATATTTATGAAAGATTGAAATTGATTTATCACCAGGATAATTTACTTGATGTAAGAAAAGAAAAAGGTAAATTTAGCGTAACGCTATTTATTCCGATGGAAAGTTAATCTAGCAACGGGTAAATCAATTAACTATACAAATTGCTAAAGGATATTATGAGTGATAAAGTAACCACAATAATAATTGATGATGAAAAGTTAGCCCGTGATATTACCAGGGGTTATCTTGCTAAGCATCCTAATCTTGAAATCCTTGCAGAATGCGCAAACGGTTTTGATGCAATAATAAAAATCAATGAGCTAAAACCCGATATTGTTTTTCTCGATATCCAGATGCCGAAAATTAACGGCTTTGAAATGCTTGAACTGCTTGAAGATCCACCTTTAATTATTTTTACAACTGCGTACGATCACTATGCAATAAAAGCATTTGAAGTTAACGCCGCCGATTACCTTCTAAAACCATTTTCTGAAGAACGGTTTAACGCAGCTTTAGATAAAGCTTTCCTGCAGCTTCAGGATAAATTTAAGCAGGACTCTGTAATTAAAAACATTATAGATCATAACGATAAAAAAATTGAATTCCTTGAAAGAGTTGTTATAAAAGACGGCGCAAAAATTTCGATCGTTCCAGTTGAAAAAATAAAATGGATTGAAGCCCAGGATGATTATGTAATGATTAACAGTGAGCTTGGAAGATTTTTGAAACAAAAAACGATGAAATATTTTGAAAATCATCTTAACGAAAATTCTTTTATAAGGATTCACCGCTCTTACATTATTAATGTTGAATTTATCCAGCACCTTGAGCAGTCCGGTAAAGATTCTTATCAGATTATTTTAAAAAACGGAAAGCAGCTTCCTGTTAGCCGCACAGGATTAACAAAACTCAAGACAACATTATAAAAAAATTCCTTCCTTTAAATTGAAACTCATGCTTAGGTTGAATATATTTGCTTGAAGCAACCAGGAGTATTAAAATGATTTTGGATAAAGACCTTCTCTCAATTCAGGAAGCCCGTAATTTAGCAGCCAAAGCAAAAGATGCACAACAAGATTACAAACACTTTAGCCAGCAGTCAGGTTGATAAAATTGTTAAAGCAATGGCAGAAGCAGGTTATGCTGCATCCGAAAAACTTGCAAAGATGGCTTGTGATGAAAGCGGCTTTGGGGTTTACGATGATAAAGTTATCAAGAACCAATTCAGCACAAAAAATGTTTACGAATCAATTAAAAATCTGAAGACTGTTGGAATTATTGGTGAAGAAGCTGATGGGAAAGTATTAAAAATTGCTGCTCCAATGGGAGTTGTGTGTGCGTTAGTTCCTTCAACGAATCCTACTGCTACAGCTATGTTTAAAGCTCTTATTTCTTTAAAAGGCAGGAATGCAATGGTTGCAAGTCCTCATCCTGCAACTGTAAAATGTATAGCTGAATCTTTAAATATTTTAATGGAAGCTGCAGAAAGCGCTGGTGCTCCTGCTGGATTAATTCAGTGCCTATCGGAGCCAACAATTGAAGGCACAGAAGCTTTGATGAAGGATAAAAACATTTCGGTTATTCTTGCAACCGGCAGCACGCCGATGGTTAAAGCAGCTTACAGCGCAGGCAAACCAGCTTACGGTGTTGGTCCTGGAAATGTACCTGCTTTTATAGAACGAACCGCAGATTTTAAAAAAGCAGTTGCTGATATCATTTACGGAACTACATTTGATAATGGCACACTTTGTTCTTCCGAGCAGGCAATGATTGTTGATCTTCCTTTAAAAGAAAAAGTTATAGAGGAAGCTAAGTACCTTGGATGTTATTTTGTAAATGCGGAAGAAAAGGAAAAGCTTGCCAAAGCAATTCAAACCAACCTTAGGATAAATCCTGAGATAGTAGGACAAGTCTGCTTACATTCATTGCAAACTATGCTGGTTTCTCCGTACCGGAAAATACAAAAGTTCTTATAGCAGATTGTTATGAAGTTGGGAAAACCGAACCGTTATCGATTGAAAAATTATCGCCTATTCTTGCTTTCTATACTGCAGATGGCTGGCTCGAGGGCTGCCACAGGTGCATTGATCTTCTGCAGTTTGGCGGCATCGGTCATACGATGGTTATTCATTCAAACGATGAACCGATTATTATGAAGTTTGCTCTGGAAAAACCTGCCTTCAGAATATTGGTAAATACTCCAGCTTCAGTTGGAGCTGTTGGCTACACTACCGCACTTAAGCCATCACTTACTTTAGGACCGGGAACCTGGGGAGGTTCTATAATCTCAGATAACGTAACAGCAGAGCATCTTATCAATGTTAAAAGTCTTGCCTTCGAAACAAATCCTGTTAACAAAGGAAAAAGTGTTACCAAGTTTGATGTTCAAAAGTACAAAGGAACTAAAGACTGGTTTATGAAAGAGATAGAGGAAAGATTGAGAGAACGCGCAGGCAACCCGCCGTTAAAAGATTCTTATCAATACACAAAAGAAACTGTAAAGAGAGAAGAACCGAAACAGCCAGCTAAAGAAATAATTTACGGTGAAGGATTAACTGAAAATGAGATTCAGCAGATTATTGAAGAATTTGAGAAATAACTTTTTCTAACAACCTTTTTTATTCAAGCTTAATGACTGAACTGCGGGAACAAGTGAGAAAATTTTTGAACCACAGCTTCGGCAATTAAGTAAGCTGCCCCTTTGTGAGTTAACAAATCTGTATTAACAACCATGTGATATAATAAAGGATCTTCTATATCAACATTAAAATAAGATTTAATATACTTCTTCCTATTCTCATCACCCGCTTTAATATGAGCAGCAGCTTCTTTCTTATTAAATCCCATTAAATCCATCATATGCTCAATACGTTTTTCTAAAGATGCGATCAATCTTATGTGAAAAGTATTTTTAAGTTTGGAGGTAATAATATTAGCACCCCGCCCAACTATAATTACGTTTCCCATTCTTGCTAATTGAAGAATCGTATCGGTAGTTTTATGGATTATTGTCCATTCCGCAGGTTTAAGTCCCAGCAGTTCATTTACAGCTGCACTAACATGGTTATATTTTGTTTCATACATAAAATCTTTTATCTGCTCCGGCATATTATGATCTTCAAGAACTTTTTCAATCAGGTTTTTATCGAAGTAAGCCCACGATACATTTTCGGGAGCAGAATATTCATCCATTATTTCAATTAATTTTTCGCAAACTGGTTTAGCACCTGCACCGGTTTGCCGGGATATAGTTATGGCAGGATAGAGATGCTTCGGTAAAAACGAAGGTATAGCTTTTTCAGCGGTGTGCAATTCAATGTACCGTTTGCATTTTTCATAAACACCAACAGCCATAAATTATCTCCTTTTCTTTTTTCAGATTCCAAGAACGATTAAGATGAATTTAATATTAGTAATTATAACTCTTAACTAATAATATAATTTTAAAATGATGAAATTCAACAGGTAGGCAATTATAATTTTACTTCTCTCAAATAGATTACTTTTCTGAAATTTCAAACCAGTTCTTCACTTTTTCTGCTTCATTCCCATTTGATGAAATATGAAAAAATTCATTCTTTCCAATATCATACGTGTAGTCCTTTTCCCACCTGCTAATATTTTTAACTACATCACTAATTGCTTTTATAACAAAGTAAAGCTCGTCGTTGGTCATTGTTGGATGAATAGACATTCTTACCCAGCCGGGTTTATCGGATAAGTCGCCAGTATTAATTTTATCGGTAATTGTTTTTGAACGAGATGGATCTACATGCAGCAGGTAGTGCCCATAAGTTCCGGCACATGAACAACCTCCTCTAACCTGCACACCGAAACGATCGTTAAGCAGCTTTACAATTAAGTTATAATGAATATTCTCAACATAAAATGAAATTGCTCCTAATCGTTCTACAATGTTACCTGCAAGAATATACAAACCGGGTATTTTTCGCATCTCTTCGAAGGCAATTTTAACCAATTCTTTCTCGCGTATCTCCATATTTTCAATACCCATTGCTTCCTTTAATTTGATGCAGAGAGCGGCTCTTATCGCCTGAAGGAATGCTGGAGTTCCACCATCTTCCCTTGCTTCAATATTCGAAACAAATTTATGCTGTCCCCAGGGATTTGTCCAATCTACAGTTCCTCCACCTGGATGATCCGGCACCTTATTTTTGTACAATTGAGAATCAAAAATCATAACACCTGATGAACCGGGACCACCTAAAAATTTATGTGGTGAGAAGAAAATCGCATCCAGTTTTTCTTCAGTATCTTCAGGATGCATATCAATTTTTACATACGGTGCAGAAGCAGCAAAATCTATAAAACAATAACCTCCGTATTTGTGCACAATCTTTGCCATTTTATGATATGGTGATTCAATACCGGTTACATTTGAACATGAAGAAAAGGCACCGATTTTTAGTTCCCTGTTTTTATACTTGCTTACTTCCACTTCAAGATTATTTAAATCAACTAAACCTTTTCCATCGGGATCCAGGATAACAACATCTGCAATTGTCTCAAGCCAGGTAGTTTGGTTAGAGTGATGCTCCATATGGGTAACAAAAACAACCGGGCGAAGTTCTTCCGGCAGTTGCAGGTAATCACTTAGCTGTTCCGGAACTTTTATATCCAAGCAATCTTTGGAACTTACAGATCAAACTTGTCATCCCTGAGCCCGCAGTGATAATTACATCATCTTTCCCTGCGTTACAATGTTTTTTAATAATATTGTGCGCTTCGTGATAGGCACGAGTCATCGAGGTACCAGTAGCACTCGATTCTGAATGGGTATTACCAACAAGCGGACCAAAATCGTTACTTATTTTTTGTTCAATCGATTTATATAATCTTCCGCTGGCTATCCAGTCGGCATATATAATTCTCTTTTCACCATACGGAGTAGTAATGGTTTTATTATTACCGATTATTTTTTCGCGGAATGGTGAAAAGTATTTCTCAAGGTTATTCATGTGAATCCATTTATTTATATAAACATTTTCGAGGTATGAATATAATAAATTGAGAGAAGCAATTCATCATTCTAATTATTATCCTGACAGAAAAAAATTTGTCCGATATTTTCTGATTTTTTCATTGCCAATTTTGTAACTTCGTACAGTTTTAGTTAAAATTTTAAACGAAATGAAATATATAATTGGTATAGACGGCGGTGGAACCAAAACTGAATGTGCTGTTGCAGAGTTATCCGGTGAAGTTCTTCATAGATCATTCGGCAAACCTTCAAATTTTTTAGCAATAGGAATTGATGCTGCAGTTGAAAACCTTTTTGAATTAATTGAAGGCAGCTTGTTTAAAATTGAAGCAGATTTTACTGATGTAAAAGCAATTGTGATAGGAACCGCAGGTGCAGGAAGGGAGGAAGATGTAAGATTACTAGAATCATCTTTAAATAAATTTGCTTCAAAGGAAGGAATTCATATAAATTCTGTTAAAGTTGTTAGCGATTCACGAATTGCCCTGGAAGGTGCATTTAGTGGAAAGGCAGGTTGTATTTTAATTTCCGGGACAGGTTCTATTCTTTTTGCAAAAGATAAAAATGGTTTAATACACCGTAACGGGGGATTTGGGAGAATGATAGGCGATGAAGGAAGTGGTTATTCAATTGGTAGAAAAGGATTAGCCGCTAGTTGCGAAAGAATTTGATGGAAGAGGTAAATCTACTTTAATAACTAAACTTTTAAATAAAAAATATGGCATATCATCTGCCCCCGATTTAATTACTAATGTTTACAAACATAATTTCGATATTGCTTCCGTGGCAGAGATGGTACTTACAGCAGCGGATAAAAATGATGCAATAGCTATGCAAATCTTAAATGAAGAAGCTGATGATCTTCTGCTTCATATAACTGCAGCGATGAAGAAAATGAAAGTAAAAAAACTTGATATTGCTTTTTCAGGAAGCTTAATTGCAAAGAAAAATATTTATTCTGATACGCTTAGAAATAAAATTGCTGATAAGTCTTTCTTCTGTTAAAATAAAAGAACCTGATAACACCCCGGTTGAAGGAGCTATTCTTCTTGCGAAGGAATTGTTGAATGCTTAAAAAGGAAACCCGCAATCCGTGGGCATGGATACCTTCACTATACCTGGCAGAAGGACTTCCATACGTTGTTGTAATGTACGTTTCAGTTATAATGTACAAGCGACTGGGAATTTCGAACACTGAAATTGCATTGTATACAAGCTGGCTTTACTTGCCATGGGTAATAAAACCACTATGGAGTCCCTTTGTTGATCTATTAAAAACAAAACGTACATGGATTATTATCAGCCAGTTATTTATAGGTGCAGGATTGGCTGGAGTTGCATTTACAATTCCAGCTGCAAAATTTTTCCAGTACACACTTGCCTTTTTTCTGGTTGATGGCTTTTAGTTCTGCAACTTATGATATTGCCGCTGATGGTTTTTATATGCTCGGTTTATCAAAACATCAACAGGCATTATTTGTTGGAATAAGATCTACATTTTACAGGATCGCTTTTATTTTTGGACAGGGTTTGTTAGTCATTCTTGCAGGACAAATAGAAGAAAGCAGTGGTGATATTGCTTATGCGTGGACAATTACTTTTTTTATAACAAGCGGATTGTTCATTCTCTTTTTTATTTATCACCTTGTTGTTCTACCCCATCCAAAAGCTGATAGCCAAAGAAGTGATGTTACTGCCGGAAAGTTTAATTAAGAATTTTATAGAAACTTTTGCAGCTTTCTTTAAGAAGAAAAGTATTTTACTAATTCTAGGATTTATTTTACTCTACCGGTTTGGAGAAGCACAGCTTGTAAAACTTGCTTCACCATTTCTTCTCGATCCAATTGAATCAGGCGGCTTAGCATTATCAACCAGCCAGGTTGGATTTGTTTACGGTACGGTAGGTGTAATTGCTTTATCGGTGGGTGGAATTTTAGGCGGTTTTGCTGCAGCTAAAAAAGGATTGAAATTCTGGATTTGGTGGATGTTAGTTGCAATAAATATTCCAAATCTTGTTTATGTTTATCTTGCCTTATACACAAACAACAAATTTTTTATTAATAAACGCTGCTGTTGCAGTAGAGCAGTTTGGTTATGGATTCGGGTTTACTGCTTTTATACTTTATCTTATTTACATTTCCGAGGGTAAGTTTAAAACCGCACACTATGCTATTGCAACCGGTTTTATGGCTCTGGGAATGATGCTTCCCGGAATGATAAGCGGCTGGATACAGGAGCAAATTGGTTACCAGCAATTTTTTATCTGGGTATGTATATCAACAATACCTGCTTTTATAATTACTAAATTTGTTTCAATCGATCCGGAATTTGGTAAAAAAACTTCTGAAGAGAAGAAATTAAATGAGAAAGATATTTTTAATAATAACACTTCTTACCTTAATCGCGGTGATTGTTGTTTGTAATAACTCTACTGAAAAAATATCTGCTTTAGATTCTGGAGAAAAATTTTCGAAAATAGATTCCGTTATAGTGCACGCAATTAAGGATAGTGCCTTTCCAGGAGCGGTTGTTCTCGTTTCAAAAGATGGTGAAGTTATTTATGAAAAAGGATTTGGACATTTTACTTACGATTAATCTTCTCCAGAAGTTAGATATTAATACGATTTACGATCTTGCATCACTTACTAAAGTTATTGCAACTACAACTGCTGCGATGATCTGCATAGACAGGAATTTATTTAAACTTGATGACACGGTTTTTAAATACATTCCAGAATTTTCTGAAAATGGTAAAGAAAATATTTTAATTAAAAACTTACTGCTTCATAACAGCGGTTTACCGGCGTGGAAAAAGTTCTACGAGAAAAACCTTGACGCGGATTCAATCATTAAAAATATTTATGCAACTAAACCTGAATATCCCGCTGGAACAAAAACAGTTTATTCTGATTTAGGGATCATAGTTCTTTGTAAAATAATAGAAACAGTTACGAAGAAAAAATTTGATCAGTTTTGTAATGAGGAAATATTTATTCCTTTAAAGATGAATAGTACTTTTTTCAATCCACATGATTCTGTTAAATATAGAATTCCTCCCACCGAATTTGATAAGTACTGGCGCAATAAACTAATTCAGGGAGAAGTACATGATGAAACCTCCTCATTGCTTGGAGGAGTTGCGGGACATGCAGGATTATTTTCAACAGCGAATGATTTAAGCAATTTGTGCCAGCTGCTTTTGATGAGGGTAAAATCAATGGAGATCAATTTATCCAAGCGGAAACTATAATACTTTTTACTCGAAGATATTCTTCGCAAAGCACCCGCGCTCTTGGTTGGGATACCAAATCTGAAATAAAATCTTCGGCGGGCAGCAAGTTTAGCAAAACATCTTTTGGGCATACTGGATTTACCGGTACTTCAATTTGGATTGATCCAGAACGAAAATTATTTGTTGTATTTTTAACCAACAGGGTTTATCCTTCAAGGGAGAATAAAAAGATTATTAATGTTAGACCAAAATTGCATGATGCTGTAATTGATGCAATAGAGTGAGGGCAAATTTCCTCTGAAAAATTCTTAGAATTAAGCAACCATTATATTGAATGAGAAATAAAAGAATAACAAATAACATTCTTATTGGAATTATTATATTCCTTGCGATAGTATTATCGCCCACGCAGATAACATCTTTTGATAAAATATTTATCTCCAATGCAAAGTATCCATCAGTATTCAATCTTACAGAAAAAGATAAGGAATGGATTGAGAAAAAATTAAGTGAAATGACTTTGTATGAAAAATGTGCGCAGATGATTATGCCAGCTGTTTATAGAAATGACTTGGATCCTGGTTCGAATGGTTATGATGAAATAGCTTCACTTGTAAAGGAACAAAAAGTTGGTGGATTAATTTTATATCAAGGTGAATTAGTTGAGCAGGCAAAGTTTATAAATGATATGCAAAGAATAGCAGATATTCCATTGTTGATTGCATCAGATTTTGAACGAGGATTGGGCACAAGGGTTGATAATGCGATTGAATTTCCTCATGCTATGGCTGTTGGTTCTGCTAATAACGAATCTTATGCATACGAAATGGGAAAGGCTATTTCTATTGAAAGCCGCTTACTTGGCGTTCACTGGAACTTTGCCCCTGTTGCAGATATTAACAACAATCCCTTTAATCCAATCATAAACATCAGGTCTTTTTCTGAAAACAAATACGAAGTTGCAAAATTTGTTAATGCATTTATCAAAGGTGCTAAAGAAGAAAGGACATTAACAACAGTTAAACATTTTCCGGGGCATGGCAATACTACAATTGATTCTCACCTTGATCTTCCAAGAATAAATGGGAGTAAAATTGATTTATTAAGTAATGAATTGTATCCTTTTATAAAAGCCATTGAATCTAAAGTTCATTCGGTTATGGTTGGTCATCTCGATGTTCCATCGCTCGATCCTATAGAAGGAGTGCCGGCAACTTTATCAGAATCGATTATTGATCATCTTCTAAAAAAAGAACTTGGTTTCGACGGATTGATAATTACCGATGCAATGATAATGGAAGCTATCACAAAGTATTATTCAACAGAAGAAGCTGTTGTGCTAGCGGTAAAAGCCGGTAATGATGTTATTCTTACTCCCCCTGATAACGAAATAGCAATTACTGCACTAAGCCTTGCTGTTTATTCCGGCGAAATAAGCATTAACAGGATTGATGAAAGTGTTAGAAAAATTCTTGCTGCAAAAAGATGGCTGAGGATAGAGCAGAACAGGTATTCCGATATTGAGAATATTAAACAGTCAGTAACTATAAAGGAACATGAAATCCTGGCTAAACAAATTGCTGAAAACTCAATCACCCTTTTAAAAAATGACGATGATTTACTTCCATTAAACTTGGACGAATACAAAAATATTTATTGCGTTACTCTTACTGATAAAATGGGTTCGGAAAGAGTAAGTTATTTTCAGAATAATTTTGAAGACCGTGTTGGGGAAGTGTATTCTGAATTGTTAACTAGAAAAAGCAAAAGAGCAGAGTACAACAGCCTGCTTAAAGAAGTTACGAACTCTGACCTTATTATTCTTTCTACCTTTTTAGATGTAAAGTCATACCAGGGACCAATTAACCTGGTAGCTGAACAAACGGATTTTATCGCTGGCGTTTTACGCTCCGGTGTACCAACGGTTCTAATAAGTTTTAAAAATCCATACCTGCTTTACCTTTTCCCCGAAGCAAGCACTTATCTTAATTCGTTCAGTTATTCGCGTGTATCTCAAAGAGCAATGATAAGAGCAATTCTTGGTGAAATTGATATTAAAGGTACGCTGCCAATTACAATTCCAGAAACTGAGATTGCATTTAGAAATGGGATAGAGTTGCAAAAATCTCTTTACACAACTATTGAAGTTGAAAGTGAAAGCAAGATTGATTTAAATAAGGGTGATGGGAAAATAAATTCTATGTTGAAAGAGAATCTTTTTCCTGGGATCGTCGTGTGCGTTGGAAGTAAAGATAAAATAATATATCAAAATGCTGTTGGCTATTCCGGTTTTGGAACTAATACTTACAAGCTTAAGAAGGATGATGTTTTTAAAATAGGTTCGTTAACAAGTTTTACAGCAACTACTCAAGCCATTATGATGCTGGTTGATAGTGGAAAAATTAAACTTGATGAACCAGCATATTATTACCTGCCTGAATTAAAGGATGCAGAGAAAAGGAAAATTACAATTGAACATTTATTATCGCATACATCTGGTTTTGCTGCCAGTTTAAAAGAATTAAATCCTGTGTGGAATAAAGATGAGCTTGTTAATAATATTCTTGAAGAAGATCTTATTAATTCACCTGGAGCAGAACAAAATTACAGCATTTTTAATTTAGTAACTCTTCAAAAAATAATTGAATCAATTACCGGCAAAAATATTAATGCATACATTACTGAAAATTTTTATTCAAATATTGGGATGAAAAACACAAGCTTCCATCCTGTTCCGGATTCACTAAATTTTCTGTTTAATTCTCCAGGTGAAAATAATTCAATGTACACTACTGTAAAAACCTATGGTGATGTGATGTTGGAAATAATGGATGGCGTTTCCGGTTTTAGCGGTTTACATTCTACAGTATACGATCTAGCAATCTTTGCCCAAATGCTTTTACAGAATGGTTATTATGATATAACGCACGCAATATTTAAAGGCAAAAACAGTTTGAAGGTTTAGCTTTAGAGGAAATCAAAATTCAAAAAGGAATGCGCACCCAACCTTACACTACAATGAATGGCAAGCATAATTATATTCCCAAAAAGGATTTATGTTTGTTGATCCACTTGGCTCAGCTATTATGATAGATATGGAAAAACAAATATTTTTAATTGTATTTAGTAATCCTGGTATTCGTAATCCCGCAAATAAAAGTTTTGTTG
>CAVVMV010000004.1:0-197773 GCA_963749485.1 uncultured Ignavibacteriales bacterium
CATCCGCCACTCCTGAACCAGACTCCCCAAGACCACTAAACCTTGAATCGGGGGCGAGTAACAAAAACGGAACAGCAGCTTCACCCTGCGCAAAGATAACTCTTGGCATAGCCATAAACATCATGCTGACCATCAAGACCCTAAGAATGATTTTCATTTTATTTTTCCTCCGATGATAATTAAATCGTTTACTTTATATTTAAGATAATCTTGTTCAGAACTGAAATATAAAAAATAATCTGAACAAAACTATTGCAAAATTTATATGCTATTTTATAACAGCCATTTTACCAATAACGCTTCCGCTATAGTCGCCGTCAACAGTTTTTACTGAAACTTTATAGAGATAAGTACCGTTTGCCAGCATATCTCCATCGGCATCTCTTCCATCCCAATTAATCTTTACAAATTTTTGGTTAATATTATTATTTTCAATCTCTTTTATCATTCTTCCTGCAATGGTATAAACTTTAATTTTAACATTTATTGGTTTTGCTAAGTTTTGCTGAAATGTAAATGTTGTATTTACAGAAAAGGGATTCGGGTAATTGTAAACATCTCTTATAACTAATGCATCATCATTCACAACTGTGAAATACGATTCTTCGCTAGAGAAATTATTGAACACATCCCAGGCTTTTACCAGCAGATTATAATCTCCATCACTTAAAGTACTAAATTTATAATTTATCTGACCTGATTTTCCGCCTGCATCCAGATCGCCTGTAAAGTAATTTGTAAAATCGAGCGGCTTGCTTCCATCTTCGTTTAATATACCTTCCATATTATGACCCACACCTGTACCGGTGGTATTTATTCCGGTTTCATCAGCAAGTTTTACAATAAGTTTTGGTTGTGGACCAACAAGGTACGCATTCTGGTAAGCAACGTCATCAAATAAAATTTCTATCTCCGGTCCTTCACCATCATTTACAACTGTTGTATCGGTTCCGCCAACAATAATTTTATTTGTATAAGCAAGTCCATCAGATTCAGGATCAAAAAAGTAGAAAATTATTTTCCCATTTTGATTTTCGTACGAAATATCTTTTGGAACAACAAAGCTCGCGGTAAACTCACCATTTGTAACCGATACTCTTCCCTTGAAAATAACTCCGCCCTGGATAACCATTGGATAATTAATTTCTTCCAATAACTTTGTTCGTTCTGAATCAAAAACGGTAAGTAATCCTTCGCCGTTAAAATCTTCCCATTTTTGATTGCTGGCATTTAACACTTTACCTGAAATAACTGTATTACTTAACGCTTTTACCTGTACATCGTCAACTAAAACCTGCCCGTTTATTGAATCTACATTACCTGAATATTGTGGAATTAGTAAACGCAAAGTCGGATCGCCAAGAAGATGAAACTTCCTGCCATTAACATTGTTATGATCTTGCTTTGTTTTGAAAACTGCTAAGCCCAACGGTATGGTTAAATTAAGTGAATCTCTTTCTGAATTAAGTAAATCCTCAAAAAAAGTATAATTCAACTGGTGATTCTGACCGGAAAAAACTAATCTTGCGGAATTAAAAGAAGCTATTGCACCTGCATTGGGCATAAAGATCATATCCTCAGCAGCACTCTGGAAATTAGGTATATCATAGTATCCGTAATCGCAGGTTGCCGCACATAAAAAGAAATACCGGTCATTATCAAGTTTTGGAATTTCGACTGAACGCTCAAATACATGCTCGTGAGCCCAAAGTTCAGGGTTACCATGTCCAATATAGTTAATTAACAAAGTGCCGTTATTTAGAGCTTCAACAATACCATCATTTACCGAAGGTTTCCTTCTACCCGATCCGGTAATTACAGATGGGTAATCTGCAAGATATATTTTCTTAATATCAAAAGATTTTGGAATTATCTGATTTGCCAGAGTTTCTGATGGACGTGTATGCTCCGCTCCTTCATTGAATCGGGGATGAAAACCATCATCGGCAACAAGAGTAACCAGGTTTCTCCACACACCTTTATCGCTGCTCTGCTCGTATCTAATTACTTTTTCAACATAACTGTTTGCTTGGTTAACCGATGATGTTGTAATTCGTCCCATTGCAACGTCAGGTTGAAAATCAGTACCATCCACACGCACAAAGAAATCGTCTGAAGTATAAGAATCTCCTCCAAACACAAGTATAAGCGATTCCTGCGTTTGCCAGGTTGGTATAAAGTTGTCACCAAAACCTTCAGCATCTTTATAATCGTATGTTCCTTTTCCAAACAGTAAAACGTACTCAGGTTTTATCTGCCAATTATCGTAAGCATACTTAATAAAATCTCTCATTGCAGAAACATCAAGTATACCGCCGCCAAATTCATTAAAAATATCTTCAATATCTACAATAATAGTTGAGATTGGAAGTCTCGCATTATTCTCACGGTAAGATTTCAGGTTTTCTGCAGCATCCATATAATCTTTAGGTGCGATGATTATAAACTTTGCACCTTCCTGGATTCCACGTACGTTTGAGTTTTCAATAGTTTCAGGATTAATTGGTGTAAAATACTGATCGTTTCCAACAGAAATATATTTTCTTATTTGTGAGGAAGTTTCACTCACCTGGAATCTGCAATCGCCTCCGCTTAACAAAACATGATCGGTAATCAACTTTACATTAGAATAATCGGAAACATCAAACACTTTAATATTTGTTGATGAAAATCCGTTTAAATAGTATTCAACAATTGCAGTAGTGTCTTCGGAAAAAAAGTGGAGCCGGTTATCAAATGCTCTTAATTCCTTAGCATATTTAATTTCAAAATAATCCAGGTAGCCAACAGATGAAACAGATGAAGGTATAAAGTTGAATTGAAGAACGCTCCTGTTATCTGGTAAGCTGCCGCTATACTGTGCAGAAAAACTATGAGCTTTCCCAAGTGTGTAGCTAGCTGAACCAAAACCTAAAAGAACTTGATTATAAACGGGATTTGAATTCTCTGTTATATTCAAAGTAATAGTACCCGATGAAGCATTAACAAACCTGAAAGAATAATTGATTGGTACAGAACTTATTCTTCCATCAAGTTTGTTCAGGTAAGTCCTTGAAGAAACAGCATCGGAAAAATCATCACCATAATGTTCCCTGCCTGATTTAGCAATGTTAATTTTATCTTCTTCGAAATCGGTAAAAGCAACAGTAGATGTTTGAACAATATCAGGATTGGTATTTAAACTTGATTTGTTTTCAATTCTTTTACCATTTACCCCGGCAGAAGTAATCCAATAGTAATTATTATTAGAGTATGGATGGAAAAATCTTTTTAACGTTCCGCTCCCTTCATCAAAATCCCAGAATGAATTTCCGCGACCGTAAAAAAGTATATAATCGAAATCATCAAAAATTCCATCATCTTCGCCAACTATAGTAATTGCATTTTCAACCAAATCAAGAGGTCTCTCAATTTCTATATTTTCGGGAAGAACCTTTCCACCGTTATTATAAATTTTTATTGTGCGTGGATCAACACTAACATCAATTCCAAATGATGCAAGCATCTGCTTGTCAATTTTATAAATTCCTTCTTCAGGTGCCTCAAAACGAACCCACTCACCTGCTGCCAAAACGCTGCTGGATAAAACTTTGTTCAGAACTTTCTTTTCCGAAATCCAGGATTTTGCAATATCATAATTCATTACAGTATGTTTCAGTAGGTTGTCTTCGGTAACTTTTCCATTGCCAGTTCCATTTGCAAAATTTATTCTGAATACAATACTCGTATAAAGTTTAATTGAGCCGGAAACAACATCATATCTTACAGGATAAACGGAAACAACCTGGCTTTTAAGCCCTCTAATTATTCCAAAATCACTAAAAGTAACTACTTCAGGATGATCTTTGTAATTATAATAATCTGCACTCGTTTCATATACAACGTTGTGCAATTCCTCATCTTTAACAATTTTGGGTTTAGGTAAGATTCTGCCAGATTTTTCAATATAAGTCGTGTTCAGGATTGTAATTGTGTTTCCAAACTCTGCGGGTACACCAATATTAAATCGTCTCTCGGGTATAGAAGGAGTTCCCCAATCGTATGGGTTATCCAAATATCCTGAATTTAAACCAATTTCTAAATATACCTGGTTATCAATTTTCCTGTAGGAAGTATCCAGGTAATGCGGAGTATATTCTAACACAATCGAATTATAATCCGATGAGATAATGCGATAGTCTTCCTGTGGAAATATTAGGAAAGAAAACGCAAAGAAAATTATTAAGATTTTGTTACTCATTACCCGATAATTTGGTGATTCTAAATAGAACTACCTGATTAGTTTATGTAATTTTTGTCCGAAAAAACAGCTTGTAACAAAATCTCGAATAAATTCTCCTTGTTTTGGGCTAAATTTAGAAAAGTATTTACCTATTAGTCAAGTCAATAATGCTTAAATAAGTTGTTTTACAAGCTTAATTATTATTGATGCGGGAATATACCTGTTTGGTAAAACTGTTTTTTCAAATTCTATTTTTTTATTCCGGCTAACTAAAACAAGTTTTCTCTTATTCATTCCGAAAATATTCAGCACATTAAATTGCCTGCTGACATTTTTTGATTTATCAGATAATAAGGGAAATTTAAGTGATTATTTATTGCAAAAGCTCTTATGAGCTTTTTCTGAATTAGTATTTATGCCAATTACTTTTATACCTGACTTTTTAAGTAACTAATGTTCCTTCCGGTAATTGCTAAGCTGCATTGAACACACAGGTGAATCATGCTTTAGGGTAGAAAACCAGTAAAATATTTTTATCAAGATTTTCGTAAAGATTAAAAATATTTCCATATTAGTCTTTTAAGGTAAAATCCTCAGCAATTTCCCCAACCATTAAAGTCCTAATGCTTTTTTGTTTGCGCGCATTGCTTTTATGCAAAATTCTATATGATCATCCAGCGGTACACCTAATTCCTCCGCCCCGTTTTTTATCTCATCACGGTTAACCGCTCTGGCAAATGCTTTATCTTTCATTTTCTTCTTAACTGATTTAACTTCAACTTCTTCAACTGTTTTTGATGGACGAACATAAGTTACTGCTGTTATAAATCCGGCAAGTTCATCACATGCAAAAAGAACTTTTTCCAGGGATGAAATGCGCGGTACGCCCGTATAATCGGCGTGAGATAAAATTGCATTTCTGAAATCTTCACTAAAACCTTTTACCTTCAAAATTTCCGAACCTTTAAATGGATGTCCCTCAGCTGTGGGATATTTCTCATAATCAAAATCATGAAGCAATGCTACGTTGCCCCAATATTCAACATCCTCGTTAAATTTTTCTGCATAAGCCCTAACACAGGTTTCAACAGCAAAGGCATGTTTCAATAAGCTATCGCTCTTTGTGTATTCATTTAAAAGTGATAAGCAATATTCTCTATCTTGGTGAATATCATTCATTGTAATATTTCCAATTTAAATTGTTAGATCGTTATTCAACTTCATTAAAACTTGGGCAAAGATTTCCGATAACGCAGGCAGCGCATTTTGGTCTTCTTGCAATACAAATTTTTCGTCCATGGCTTATTATCCAATGGGAAAGATTTATCCAATCTTCTTTTAAGAATAATTCTTTTAGTCTTTCCTCAATCTTATCAACATTATTTGTTCTTACAAAACCCAGAAGATTAGATAATCTTTTTACGTGTGTATCAACTGGAATTGAAGGAATTCCGAAAGCGTTCCCTGCAACAACTGAAGCAGTTTTTCTTCCAACACCCGGAAGTTTGATTAAATTATCAAAATCATTTGGTACCTCGCCATTATAATCTCGTTTCAAAACAGCACAACAATTTTTAATACTTTTTGTTTTCTGTTTGTAGAACCCGGTTGAGTAAATATCCTTTTGTAGCTCTTCATCTGGAACAGTGACGTAGTCATCCGGTTTCTTATATTTATTGAACAGAGTTTTTGTAACAATATTTACTCTTGCATCTGTACATTGTGCAGAAAGTATTGTTGATACTAACAGCTCAAAAGCAGAATTAAATTCGAGCCCTGGTTTTACAACCGGATATTCTTTTTTTAGGATGGATAAGATTTTATGAGCTCTTTTTATTTCACTATTGGCTGGCATCTTTTTTAAATTTTTTATCTTTTATCATCAATCTTTTTACAGGTTGGTTATTAACAATATGTTTTTCAATAATTTCATCAACATCATCTTTAGTTACAGCGCCATACCAAACCTGTTCAGGGTAAACAACTACTGTGGCTCCATGTTCACAGGCATCAAGGCATCCTGCAGCATTTGCTCTAACCGTTGAACTTATTCCTAACTCTTTTAATCGTGTCTTAAAAAGTGCTCTAATCTCTTTACTTTTTTTATCTGCACAACAACCTCTGGGATCTTCGTCAGGTCTTTTATTTTCGCAAATGAAAATATGTTTATTAAATCTTTTCATAAAGGAATAATAATAAGAAAGAATATATTAAAAAAGCGAACCAAATTAGTTCGCCATAGAATTGTAGCGCGTACGGGATTCGAACCCGTGATCTCCGCCTTGAGAGGGCGGCGTCCTAAGCCACTAGACGAACGCGCCTGTGTTTAATGTAAAACTTATTATGTAAAATTAAAAATGAAGAATTAACTTAAATTGTTTATTCTTCATTATAAATTCTTAATTAGAAAGTTGTCCCGCTAGGGTTCGAACCTAGACTCTTCGCATCCAGAGTGCGACGTGTTGCCAATTACACCACGGGACAAATTAGCGTTGCAAATATAGAGACAACACAGGTTTTTTCAAAGATCATACCAATCAAATAATTAAAAAATTAAGCACGTTAAGCAGTTTCTCATTCAGTAATTATTAAAATGTTTCATTTCCAATAATAATTATGTAAGATGATAAACCATTTTACCAGTGTTTAGAACATATAAAATCTGTGTTATCTATTTTTATGCATAATTATAAGATCACTTATTAGTAAATTTCAAATTGAAAATTGAACAAAATTAAAGTGATTTTAAGCTGAGTAAAAAAATATATGCGAACTGTAATTTTAATATCTTTATTTAGCTTTTTATCGTTTCCACAGACCTTCCTGTATGAAAGATCTTTTGGAAATTTTGAAAATGCTTCATCGTTTTATATTAATCCTGTGGGTTACATTTTTGTAACTGATATTGACACTGATGAAATATATGTACTCGATACACTTGGCAATATGATTCACAGTATTGGCGGATACGGATGGAGCAACAGTGCATTTGATACGCCTGTAGATATTTTTGCTGATGCACTAACGATTTTTGTTGCAGATAAAAATAATCACCGGATACAGCGTTTTGATAAAAATCTGAATTTCATTTTCCAGGTTTCAACTCGCGAAAATGAAATTGAAGAAGAGAGTTTCGGTTACCCGTTAAGTGCGGTTACATCAAACCTTGGAGATATTTTTATTCTCGATTCTGAAAATTCACGAATTATAAAATTCGACTTGTTTGGAAATTTTCTTCAGAATTTTGGCGGTTACGATTATGGAAACTATTCTTTGGAGCAGCCAAAACAATTAGCTGTTTCTATGCAGAATAATATTTTTGTAATCGATAATAACCAAATAATTATTTTTGATGCTTATGGAAACGGAATTGGTAAAGCGGAAGCGTAATGAAGACTTTATAAGTATAAGGATAATTTTTAACTGGCTTACAGTTTGCACTGAAGACAAAATCTACCTGGCTAATCTTAAATATCCGGCTCTTAATATTAAAGAAGTAATTTTAGAAGGAGTAGATTACAATCCCGGAATAGTATCTGCCATTGTGTTTAATAGTAAGCTGTACGTTCTTTGTAAAAACAATATCCTGGTATTTAACAGAATGTAAACTGCCATACGTGAAAGCTATAATTATAAATACCACTTCCCGAAAAATCTTTTAATCCTGCGTTTACCAGCTATCTTCTTAAAAGTTATTCTTGCCTTACTTTTACTTTTATGGTGTGCGGGAAATATTTACTCTTTTCTTGCTGCAAATAATGTTAATCATTTTGTTTCTACATTTTTAAGTCACACTTATTCAATTGTATGTCATCAAGCTGAACATAAATTAATTTATATAGATGGCAGCAGTACATATCTTTGTGCAAGATGTACCGGCATATATATTGGCGCATTAGTTATGGCTGTTTCGCTGCTAATGATTAATTTTAGGACTAATATTTCATTAAAACCGTTAATTATTTCATCATCAATTATTTTGCTGGATGTGAGTTTTTGTAAACACAGGTTTATATAATTACTCAAGCTGGATAGCTTTTACTTCAGGATTCTTATTTGGTGCAGTAATTTATATTTATATACTCCGAGGTTTTCGTAGAATTTCTACAATCAATTATTCCAAAAAAGATTTTATGAATAAAGATTATCTTCCTGCAATTGTGGCTGGTTTTGGTGCAGCAGTTTTAACAACGATTCCCGGATTTAAAAATTTTGGATGCTGCCTGTTGGTTCCTGCAGCTTCTATCGTTGCACTTATTCTCTACAAAAAGACTAACCAGTTAAATGAAAAAATAGCAGTAAAAAAGGCAATCATTCTTGGTTTAATAACAGGAATAGTTGCTGCATTGTTTTCAACTTTTTTCGATCTGTTGATTACTTACATCACACATACAAATGAGTTTATTGCCGGGCTGCCGCAAACCGAGCTGATTATAAATGATTTGAATATGGGACCGATAATGGATGAATCTTTAAAACTTATTAAAACGATGGCTAAAGATATTGAAGCTAACGGATTTTCGGCACTTTACACAATTATGATTTTTATCAGCAACATTATTAACATATACGATTTTCGGAATATTAGGTGGAGCACTTGGTGCGGCAATTCTTAACCGGCGAATTCAGAATAATTGATAGGTCTAAAATAAAATAATGATAAGCGCATTTGTTTTTTTTCTACATTTTCTTTTTGCACTGCTCATCTTTACTAAAAAGTGGCAGCAGGAAGGTTTGTCGTTCGCTTTTTTGAATATGGGATTAATTGCCATCCTGTTCACTGTTGGCTGGTCAATTACGGGAATGATCTCAAAATTTTTTATGGAACCGGAAGGATTAGGTATTCTACTTAACGCGGGATGATTTTTCGCTGGCAATGTTAACGATAGCTGAATATTTCTTCTACCGAATTTATTATAAAGAACCAGCTATTGTAAACGATACGGAAAAACAATAAGAGCTTTTTGCTCTGCCTGCCTTTGGTTATTTCTTAACGCTTCAAATCTCCATTGCCTGAGTGAATTTATTGCGGCATTTTCCAGGCGTGTGTCAGCTTTCATTTTAGGAATTATAGTTCCAACAGTACCATCCGCTAAAATTGTAAATTCAAGTTTAATATCTATCTCTTTTTTTACACCTTCTGGATATTGAGGAAGAAGAAAGCTGTAAATTTTCCTTGTACCGTTTCCGCCCCAATCAATATCAAAACCAAGACTTCCATCTCCAACCGATTCATTACCCTGCCCTGTTGAGGTTACATTGGAATTTACCTCTTCGGTGTTTTCGTTGTTGTTTTCCTCAGCAATTTCTTTCTCCTCATCTGCAGGGATGATAATGTTTTCTTCGGATGTATTTTCTGAAACCGGCAGATCAACTTCATTTACTTCACGGTTTTGTTCTTCGGTGGTACTTTGCATTTCTAATTCGGATATCTCTTCAATATTCTCAACCAGGTTTCCTTCAGCCCCTGATGAACCTGATTCTGAAGAAATGCCAAAGGAAAGTTCAATATAATCGGCTGGTGAATAATCGAAAGACATATTAATTAGTAAGAACAGCCCGATTAAAATGGCATGCACAAAAATTGAAACTGTGTACGATATTCCTGTTGATTTTTCAGAGGACATAGCTAACCTCTCTTTTATTCTTCTTTTTCTGTTTCAATTGTAAATCTTCCAATACCAATGGATTTTGCAGCGTCAATAACTTTTATTACCAGCTCTATCTGAACAGTTTTATCAGCCCTGATAACAAGATTGTTCTCTTCACTAATTCCTTTAAGCTCATTTAATTTTTGCGGAAGTTGGTCAATTCCTGTTTCATCAGGTCCTGCATAAACTACTCCTCCTGATGTAATTGTAACAATCAACAGTGTTGATTCTGATTGATCATTCGTTTTAGAGCCGGGCAGTTTTACCTTTACACCGGTTTGAATGACAAACTGGGATGTAAGAAGAAAAAATATTACCAGCAAAAGCACAATATCAGTTAGAGATGAATAACTAGAAAATGCTTATGGGTTGGTTTGATGTGTTAAATCTCATTTTGTCACCTTATAGTTCAATTTCAACTTCGTCATCAATACCTAATTGCAAATGCGCACTGTCTTGTACTGAATCTACAACATCATTTGCAACAGTTTCCATATCACCCACAAACCTCTTAACAGCATTTACAAAGTAATTATAAAATGCAAGCGCAGGAATACCGACTATCAAACCAAAAGCTGTTGTTGTAAGCGCTTCCCAAATTCCTCCCGCAAGATCACTCGGGTTTGCAGCACCAGCCAGATCTTCAATCGTCATAAATGCCTGTATCATGCCTGTAACAGTTCCAAGAAATCCTAGAAGCGGAGCAACACCTGCAACTGTGGCTAAAATTGATAAGCCCTTTTCTAGTTTGCTCACCTCCTGTCTGCCGGCATTTTCAATTGCTTCTTTAACCCGTTCATGTCCAAGATTAAATTTTTTAAGTCCTTTTCTTACCATGTTCGCCATCGGAGATTTTTCCTGCATGCAGAATGATAGAGCACCATTCATATCTTTGTTCTTTATAAAACCTCTTAATCTTATAATAAATGCCGGAACATTTATTTTGGCTCTTCGTAATGTTATAAAACGGTCTATCACAACACTAAGCCCAATAACTGAACTGAGCAGGATAGCCCACATTAAGACCCCACCTTTTAAGAATATGTCGAATAAATTCATAGCAATCCTTATTGTTAAATTCTATTTAATATATTTATTAGCAAAACTATTTGCTTTTTCGCGTGTAGTAAAATCGCCTACCCGCAAACGGAACCAGGTTCCTGTATCTGTTATTTCTGCAATTTCGACAAAAGTATTGTAACCCATCTCTTTATATTTTTTTGCTTCTTCTTCGGCTATTGAATAAGATTTGAACGACGCTACCTGTACAACGTAATAATCTTTATACTTATAAACATGTTTACTTACCAGTCCTATACTTTCTTCGCCTGAAATTTTTTCATCCTTTACAGCAACGGTAGTTTCTTCCTCTTCTTTATCAATTTCTTGCTTTGGAACAGGTGGTTTAAAAACAATTTCTTCATCAGAAAATAAAGCTAAATTTATACCTGAAATTTTCTCATCGGTATCCGAAACTGAATAAGGAAAAGTTATAGGATAAATGTATTCCCGTTCTATTACCGTTACTGAAGCTGGTCTTACAATAGGTAAGATATTTTCTTCAACTTCCTCACTTTTAAAAATAGTATCACTTTCCAGGTACAAATAGACTATTGCAACAACAAATACAATTGCAAAGAACCCAACCAGGAAAGGGACAAAACTTCTCCTTTTTCTTCTGTATAAATACCTATCTTCTCTGCTTGATTTTTTAGATGGAACAGTTTCTTCTTCCTTCTTAGTTTTTACTTTTTTGTCTTCAAGATGGTACTCTGTTGATTTGCTCTGAACTTCCATGAAACCATCTTCATTCGTTTCTTCTTCAATTTCAGCCAATTCTGATTCAATTTCTTCTTCACTCTCTTCATGCTCGGCTTTATCAATGTTTTTATCTTTTTTAATATTAGAAACAGATGATGTTACTCTTTCATACGTTCCAAATTTTTCAGGTTCATCCCTGGTAATAAAATCATCAATAACACTTTTTAATTTTTCATCATGCTCAATTTCCTTTGCTGTTCGCGCCTCTTCCTGCTCAACCCTGAAGTCTATCTCCTCATTAATTACAGAAGAAGTTTCAGGTTCATCTTCTTTAGTCTCAATTAATTCATCAGAAAGTTTCCCGGTTTCAATTTCTTGAATAGATTTTTCTTCATCTTTTTCTTCAGGAATATCTTCTGAATCTTCTCTTTTGTACTCTACTTTTTTATCGAATACCTCTCTACCAAAATTCCACGGAAGTTTTTCAGAATCACTTACATCCATTCCTATTTTTGGTTTTGCTTCTTGTCCCGGTTCAGGAGTAACTTCATTTTTAATTTGATTCGCTATATTTTTTCCAAATTTAAACTCTCTATTTCTTATATCTTCAGCACTTGGAAATGTATCTTCGCCCGTAATTGGAGTTTCATCGGATAGCGATTCTGATTTTAGAATATCTATTTTTCTTTTTGATAACTGTGATTTTTCAAAAACAATTTCTTCCTCACCCATCACTCCTTCAAGCTTCTCAATTGAACTAATCAGCTCTTCAGCTTTAGAGATTAAGGTTTTTCTGATCTCAATTCCTGATTTCTGCGAAAATAATTCACCATCAGTAATTCCATCAACCGGAAAGACAGGTTTACCCACACTTAAGCTAAAGTATGAATCAATTTCATCGTGCTCACTCTCCGGAATGTTATGAATTGTAAAGACCACATTGTGCTCCAGGTCATCCATCTGTTCAACTTCTTTAGAAAAAAGCATAATATTAATTTTATCGTCTTCCGAAGTTGCTTTTTCATGTCCCTTGCGGTCTGCGGTCTTTTGGGTAGTCCTTAAATGAAAATATCCAACATCACTGAATTTAGCTGACTCACCTGGTTTCATAATATCAGATAACCGCTTAATAAACAGTTCGAAAAATAGCTTTGCCTTCGACTCGGGGATACCAGCTTTTTTTGTTACTATTTTTATTAACTCAGTTCCAGTCATCTTTTAATATTTCAATTATTTTCTGCGCTTATAAGTTTTTTGTTTTATCCAATAATTAAATTTATTCTAACGGATAGTTAAAACCATACAAATGTAATTAATTTTTAATCATTTAATCAATTAAAGAGTAAATTAACTCCAAAAATTAAATCCAGAGGTTTTTCCTGGTATCCTTCCCACAAAAATCTTTTTGTGTTAAACAGGTTAGTAACCTGCAAAGAAAGGATAATTTTTGATTTAATTTGATACTCTAATTTGAATGCTGCATTAAAAAACGATTTAACAGATTTGCTGTTTTCAATATCAGTAAACCTGCCTGAAAGATATTCCAGTGTTGCTTCACCATTAAATCCGTTCCCAAAATTGTACCCATAAGTTAAGGCAGCTTTTGTTTCGGGGTGATAAGGAATAAAAGAACCTTCTGAATTTTTTATTTGATGAAAATCTAAGCTGCCGTAAAAAATTCCGTAAGGTCCAAGATGGAATAAAAGATTAATAAACTCGTTGTAACTTTTGGCATCTGTAAATGCTAATTCAAAAACTCCTGTGTTGCTTGGATTTGTAAAGTATGGAAATTCTTTTGATGAAAAATACCTAAAGCCTCCATCTATCTGGAAGTATTTATCGTATTCATACTTTAATACAAATTCCATTGCGTTAGATTTTTTCACCACATAACTTGAATATATTTGAGGATTGAAATAATTATTTTCTCTTAAAAAACTTCCTGCAGTTACAAACTCTGCCATAGGAGAATATTCAGCAAGCAGAACTAAATTTTCTGATAATTTCAAAACCGAATGCTGCAAAAACCGTATTTAATGTACTTCCTTGTGAGCCGGAAAATGTAAAACCAAGATCAGCCATTATAAGATCGAATAATTCCAAAGAAACTGATGGTCTGAAAAAGTAATAATCCGAAGTTGTTTTTCCCAGGGAAGTCAGTAGTTAAAAATTGTTTTTGATAATTTGATTTTAGTGTTAAGCCAAAATTATCTAATTGTAGTTTTCCGAACGCATTTGATTTTAAAAGAGATTCATTAAAATTTTCTTTATTCAAGGTACGTATAATCTCCGGCTACATTAACATCAAAAATAAATTCCTTTAAGTAAAGATTTTTAATTCCAAAGTAAGCGTTGCCGGCGTTCAATTTTCTTTCTCTTTCCGGATTATTTGAACCAAAAAATTTATAAGAAGTTAACGCCATGTTCACCATTTAAACTAAATTTAGTTCCCGGTAAAACATTATCTTCAGTAGAAAGAGAATAATCAATGTCCAGCGCACCTTCATAATAAACTTTGCCGCTGTTATCAATATAAGCACGTCTGGTTATCACCTTTTATTCTTCCGTGAATCATTCCGCGTGTAAAAGGATATGCATAATTCAATTCGCCCGCAGGTAATGTATATCTTCCAGCTTCCAGTGTGAGTCTGCCTTTGTAATAATTAGATGAATCCAGCAAACTTAGATCACCTTCAAGCGGGTTTGATAATGCTGCGAGTTCTAACTCATCAGGTGCAAAAACAGGATTGATAAATTCTTTGGTAACGGTGCCAACAAAACCCGGTTTCATTTTTTCAACTCTTCTAACCGAAACTACATCATTACCTGTAATTACAAAATCAGGCAGTTCTACATTTGGATTTTTGTCATCCTGCGAAAACGTTGTAACAAAAAATATCAGAAGAAAAAATATTGACTTTTTTAATCATCATAAATTCCTTAGTTTTTGCCGTGCTTCTTCACCAAACGGATCGCTGCGGTGCTTGCTGATAACGGTTCTGTACATTTCTTCAGCTTTGCGTTTATCACCAAGCTTAACATAACAATCGCCTAACAACAAGTAAGATCTTGTAAGCCATTCATCGTAGTTAGAAAAAACAGTACGCACTCTAACCAGCGCAGAAATTGATTCGGTGAATTTTTCCTGGTCAAAAAGTGATAATCCATAATAGTATTGAGATTTTGCACCAAGGTCATCCGTTCTTGTGCTGGAAAGATCGGAGAAAAATGCATCTGCTTTCTCGTATCTTCCAACAGCCAGGTCTATTAGTCCCAATTCAAATTTCGCCTTATCTGCAAATAAGGTTGTTCGGTAATACATAACCAGCTCATCAAAAACTTCGTAAGCCATCTGCATGTTATCCATAACTATGTATGTCATTCCTTTATTAAAAAGAATTTCGGGCATGCGGGGCGAACCTTTAAGTTTAGTTTGAGCACTAGTAAATAGATCAATCGTTGCCTGGTAATTTCCTAAAGCAGTTTTGAATTTTTCCTATTTCCAACACAGCTGCTGCTGCAGATTCTGATTCAGGATAATTTTCAAATACTTTGTTAAAATGAAATACTGCTTCTTCATTCTCTCCAAGATTCTCTGCACTTTTACCAATCCAGTAGTAAGCTTCAGGAACAAAACTACTTTTTGGATATTTTGCAGCAAATTCAAGATAACTGATTTTTGCGTTTTCATAATCCCGCTGGCTGTAAAACAATTCACCTTTCTTAAAGAAGATCTGGTCAGAAAATTTTAGGTTAGGATTCCGCGCAGTAAACTGATCAATAAGCTGAACTGCTCGTTCCGGCTTTCCCATAGCAACATAACTGTACTGAATTCCATTTACAGCATCGAACACATATTCGGATGATGGATACTTTGTGAGAACCATTTGGTAGTTAACAATTGCAGAATCATACTTACCCTGGTTAAAAAATGCATCTCCTATTGAATAGTAAATTATTGGAGCCAGTGATGAATTTTTATAAATCCTTAATACATTTCTGTATTCATTAATTGAAGTTGAAAATTCACCTTCCTGGAAATGTATCCACCCAACTGTGTAAAGGGAATTTTCTGCATATTTAGATGATGGAAATTTCTTCTGAAGATTTGCAAACTCTTTTATTGCTGAACTGGTTTCACCTGATTTATACAATGCCTGAGCATACTGGTAGTTCGTATAAGGATCGTCCATTGCCTTGTTAGAGGAAGCATAGATCTCTTTATAAACTCTGCTGGAAGCTACAAAGTTTTTACTTCCAAAGTAGCTGTCTGCAAGTCTTAGCTTTACATCAAGCTGGCGATTATCACCCGGATACCTTTCCAAAAACTCGTTGAACTGGTACGCTGCGCTTTCATAATCTCCAAGATTAAAATAGCAATATGCTTTTCCATAAAGTGTTTGTTTTGCAATGTCAGCATCCTGCGTATTAACAAGTGCATATCTTCTTAAAGCTTCCTGGAAATTTTTTAGAGTAAAATAATTTTCAGCCAGGTAAAAGTTAATCCTCTCCTGTTCAAAGCTTGCATCAATCTGTTCAATCTCTAATAAGTGGTTTGCTGCCTCTTCATTTTCTCCTAGAAAATAGAGTGCAATTCCTAAAGCCAGGGAAGAGCGTTTATAAATATCGAGTGATTTATCTGTTATATTTAAAGCCGGTTTAAGATATTGTTTTGCTTTAATAAATTTTTTATTGTTTAGTTCCATCTCTCCTAAAATCATAAATGCTTTTGCTCTAACCATTTCATCTTCAGAAGAAGTTGCATTGATAAGAAACTTATCCGCCACAGTATAATTTTCCTGGTCAAAATAAGTTAATCCTATCAGGTATTCTACGTGCGATACAGATTTACTTGTTGGAAATTTTTGCAGGAACTCCCTGTAAATTAGTAGTGCCTCACCCTGTTTATTATCATATCTTTTTGCTTCACCTTTCCAGATGAATGATTCCACAGCAATGCTATCTTCACCATCAGAGAGGTAATTGAAAACTTTATAAGCTTCATTAAATTTCTTCTGTTGAAAATAGGACCAAGCTAAACCGTATCGTGCATCTCTAACAACTTTAGAACCGGGAAATTTTTCGATAAGTTCTGAATATGTTTTTTCAGCATTTTCATATTCCTGTACACGATAATGTGAATTTGCCAGTAAGTATAATCCTTCAGAATAAAGATCTTCCGGTAGACTTGAAATAACTGGGTTATTTAGTTCCAGTATTGAAGATTGATAGTCTTTAAGATAAAAATAGCAGATACCAATTCTGATATGCGCAGATGTAGCAAGCTTGCTTCCGGGATAGTATGATAAAAGCTGATCGTAATATTTTACAGCACTTTCGTAATCTTCAGTTTTTTCGTAAACCGTTGCAAGTGTATAAATTGAATAATCTTTATAGCTGCTATTTTTTGAATCATTAACAGCTCTTTCTAAAAAATCTATTGCATCCTGAAGACGGTTCTGCCGGGAATAAGATTCTCCAATCCAGTAAAATGCAGTGCCGGTATATTCACTCTGTTCATATTCATCGAGCAGTTTGATTAACCTTGCCCTGCTTTTGGAATATTTTTCCTGATCAATATAAATTAAACCAAGATTGTAAAGAGATTCTTCCCTGAAGTTGGACCAGATAATATTGTTTACAATAAATTCAAACCCGGTAACGGCTTCATCTTTCTTTCCCATTTTCAAAAGCGCATCAGCCGAATAATATCTTGCTGCGGCATACAATTCATCTTCAATTCCATAATCTGTAAAAATATCTTCAAACATTTTCTGGGCATCAGCATAATAGCTGTTATTATATGCATTCATTGCACGACTAAATTTTTCGGATATTGATTGTGGAAGGATTGCTCCGTTAAGTAGCAATAATGAGGTAAGAAAAAGGAAAAAACTTTTTTGCATGATTATTCTGAATATGATCATTTTTTCTGACGAATATTGGATTAAGAATGTTTCAAATTATAATTAGACAATAAACATAAAAAAAGATGTATTTTCTAACTAAATATTAGCTCTTGATTTTCATAAAGTCAAGGGAAATAATAGAATATAACGATTTACTTAAAGATATTTGTTAGAGATATGTTGTTTTGCATTAAAATAAAAAAGATTCTGCGTATAGAATTTGTCTCATCTATTTATTAAATTTTAGCAGGATTTTCAGATTATCTACTAAACATTCAATTAATTATAGGAGAAATAATGAAAAAAATCACGGTTGCAACATGCTATAATATTTGCTGTGATGCTCTCATTCACAGTTAATGCACAATCTTTTAGTATCGGGGTTGGTGGCGGATTAACCAATGTAGTGGGCTCGGAAGATTTCACTAATAAGATTTCTGAAGGTGGACTTGGTTACTCCACAGAATGGAATATGGGAGTAGTTGCAAAAATTGGTTTACCACTTGTACCAATAACTCCGAGAGCATTTATTTTATATCATTCGTTAAGCGGCAGCGATAATATTGATCAGGCATTAGCAAAGGGAACATCAATTAATTCACTTGATGTTGAAAATTCACAATCACTTTTATCAGTTGGATTAGGTGTACAATATGGTTTTATTCCTATTCCTGTTGGCGTCGATCCATACCTGGCAATTGATTTGATGTATAATAATTTTGGAGAACTTGAAGGAAAAACTCCAACTGAAACACTAATATTGAATAAAAGTTTATCCAGGTTTGGTTTAGGATTGGGAGTTGGTGCCGAAGTTTCAATTATTCCAATGATAAATATTGATGTGCTTGTAAGCTACCAAATGATGAACCTTGTTGGTAAAGAAGATGGAGAAACTGCTCTAAGTACACTTACAGTGGATGCATTCTTACTCTTCAGCTTATTATAAAATTATATTAGGGAGTGTGATAATTTCACACTCCCTTACTCTTCTTATATTTATTAAATACCTTCTTACCAAAGTTTACTAAACTTTTTTTCCCCAAAAGAGAAAGGTTTTCTATAACTGCATTTATATCATTACTGGTTGCACCAACTCTAATAGCACCATTAATATGCGAATAAAGTTGGTCTTCAAACTTAAGTGCAGTTAGAACTGAAACTATGCATAGTTCACGTTCTTTAAGTGAAAGACCTTCCCTTCCAAGTAACTTTTCCATAACCCTCCAAAACCAGCCATTCGGAAAGTTCGGGAGAAAAACTTTTTACGTTGGCGATTAGTTTTTCATATTTCTTTCCATAAATAGCTTTGCAGTTTTTTTCACCTCTTGTTCTAAAGTGATAAAGATTCATATCATCAGCAGAAGTCTTTGCATTAAAACGAACGTGTTTATTGAGAATCTTTAAAGAGATAATTGCTGATGGATAACCTGCAAATAAATAATTTTGAAGTAGTGCTTCGTACAATTTTATGTTGGGAATCCTTTTTCTTTTAGCAAGCAGAATTAATTCCTCAAGAATATCATCAAGTCTTAATACTGCCGCCGCACAAATTAAAGGAAGCAAATATTTCTTTTCCAGTTTTCTTAAAATTTCTAGGTTCATAATTCTTAAATTTAATTAGAAAATGTAAGAGCATAAAAAAACCCTCGTGTTAAGAGGGTTTAAAAGCTAATTAAATAAAATTTAGTTTATTAAACTAAGTTCATATTCAGCAGTTTTTTTATAGGTCATATCGGTTTTTGCTTTATTAAACATTTCTTTTGCTTTTTCGTGTATTACCTTTTCCTTTGTACGAAACTCCCATGTAATAATATGGTCCGCCCCTTGTTATTTTAGAGCGATGTTTTAATGCATTTTCAGAAGCAGCAATTGAATTATCCCACTGGGTTAATTCTGAATACAACTTTGCAAGAGAAAGATAAGCAGCATCATAGTTATTATACTCAACAGATTTATTCAAGTATTCAATTGCTTTGGTAGAATTACCGTTTGTAATTTGCTGGTTACCCAATTTGGCATAAGCAAGCGAAAGATTCTTTTTAACTTTTTTCTTTGTTTTCTCTTTATTAGTAAATGTAAGAACTTTTTCAAAATTTGTTATTGCGTTGTTGTAATCACCCAGTGAAAAATAAACTCCACCCAGAGCATTGTAACCACCGGCAAATTCACCATTCAAAGCAAGGCATTCTTCAAATGAAGATTTAGCACCTGCAAGATCTCGTGATTTTTTAAGAGCAACTCCCCTCTGGTAATAATATTCTATAATCCTTTTCTATTCCCAGAGCGTATATCATACTTTTCAACCGCACCATTGTAATTCCCGGCTTTCAGCAAACTATTTCCTTCATTGTAAAGTTTTCCGGCATCCACACTCATATCCTGAGCGAAATGCAGAAAATGTTAAAAGAAAAACCAGGCCGAAAAAAATTACTGAGAGTTTTTTCATTGTATCATCCTCTTTTCATTTATGTTAATAAAACTGCTTGTGCGGAAGGCGGGACTTGAACCCGCACACCAATTAAGGCACTACCCCCTCAAGATAGCGTGTCTACCAAATTCCACCACTTCCGCTAAATTAAAGGGGTAAAAATATATGCCGCACAGTTCAAAATCAACACTTATTATTGGTAGTGAAAAATAATGCGGGAAAAGTTGAATGGGTTACTCTATATTTTTCTTTTTTCTATCCTTAAATATTGCCCTCCTCAGTTCTTCTCTGAATTTACGTTCAAACAGAACCAATTTTGCAATTTGTTCGTAGGATAAAATATCATTGAGCGATTTTATAAAATTTGTTTTATTTTCAACTGATTTTTGATGCATTAAATTTAATTCATCTAATGCAGCTTTAAATTCTTCATCCTGCGAATTATCACTATTTACCAACTGCTCCATCTTATCTAATTTTTCATCGATAGCTTTTTGAATCTCTTCCATTTCCCTATCAGATTCACTTTTTCGTGCAAAGAATTTCAGAGTGGTCTCCTCATCCATTTCCAATGTTTCAATCAATTTAATCTTTTCGAGCTGCATAATTCTTTCAGGCACTTTGTGTTTTCTATCTTGATTTCTTTGTGCATTTAAAGTTGTGGAGACTAAAACAATAATTATTAATAAAGGAATTAACTTTTTCATAAGTTCACCTCGCTGCTAAAATTTTTATTTATTAGTTCATTATAAATTTTTTCTTGTTCAACTTCCTGAATATCAGCCAGGAAATTATTTAATCCAAAATCAGATATGATCGCTAATTTACTTTCATACGTTGAAGCATAAATAATATTTTCCAGATCATCTTCTTCAAATTTATAAAGATCTTCATCAATTAGTTCGGTTTCATCTTCTGTAACAAAGTATTCAATCATTTCATCCAGCTCTGCATCTGTCATATTATCCGCAAATTCTTCAACGGTACTAATATTGTTCAGATGATGAAAAGAAGACGGCTGGAAAATAAAATATCCTACAACAAATATTAAAATAAAAGCAGCTGCAAAGCCAAGCTTCCTGAATGGATTTATAGTTTTTCTTTGCTCTAACTTTTCTCTGATTGCAGGAACCAGGTTAGTAAAATAGGTACTTTCTAGTATCAAACAATTTTTGTTCATCAAACCTGGTAAGAACTTTTTTATACGCAGCAAGTTCATTCCGCAGAGTTTCAGAGTGAGAAAGATCTTTTTCAAATAAAGCTTTCTCATCCTTCCTGTAATTCACCTTCCAGGTATTTTATAATTCTTTCATCATTATTCATAGTTCTGCATCAATTCTTTTATTTTTTTAAATGCATGATAGTAATTGGCTTTAAGAGTTCCCACGCTTTTGCCGGTAATTTTTGCAATCTCTTCATAACTTAGTCCTTCAAAATTTCGGAATAAAAAAACTTCCCGCTGTTTAGCTGGAATTTCTTTCAGAAATTTTTGCATCTGCTCAAATTTTTCCTTCTCTTCCAGGTTCGTAAAAATATCGTTCTTAGCTTCTCCTGTTTCACTCCATTTATCAATCGGAATCAATCGCTGTAACTGCCTTTTCTTTATAAGATTCAAACTGCGCGTAGAAGTGATCCGGAAAATCCATGTATAAAGCGATGATTGAAATTTAAAAGTTTTCAGTTTATTGAACATAACCAAAAGAACCTGCTGCACAATATCATCCGCATCCAGATGATTGCCGGTCATTCGCCTTGCATGCCAGTAAATTTTTTCCTGGTAACGCCTTGCAAGAACATTAAAGGCAATTTCACTACCGTCAATGAACTCCTTTATAAGATCATAATCGCTTTTATCAGACGTCATACATTATTCATTTCTACATTACTTAGACAACCGATTGATAAAACAGGTTTAAAGATAATCTTTTAAACCTTTCTTAAAACATCAATGTCTAATATGCAAATCTTTACAAATAAATTCATAGGAGAAAAAAATGAAACGGACCTTAATAATAACAACTCTATTAGTTTTCTTATTAGCTCTAGCAGGTGTATTCACTTTTGCGCAGCAGGAAAGAGAAAATAGAAGAGATAATAAACGAGAAAAAATGCATGAAAAGTTAAATTTAACTGATGAACAGCAAACCCAGATTGAAGAAACTTCGTTTTACTCACCAGGAAAAAATGATTGATTTAAAAGCAGATGTTGAAAAGAAAGAATTAGCGCTTAAAGGAATTACAAAGTACTGATAATTTCTCAAGGAGCGACTACATTGCAAAGTTGAGGAAATAATTTCATCTAAGAATAAAATCCAGTTGGAAAAGGCAAATCATCATATGGATGTTTATGAACTGCTTGATGCTGAGCAAAAGGAAACCTGGAACAAAATGAAACCGATGAAAGACCGCAAGCATGATAAGATGAAGAAACATTTTAAAAAGAAGAACCGATTCTAAAATGTTATTATATGAAAAGCCGGCATTTAGTGCCGGTTTTTTTTGCATCTATTTATAATAAAAGTGGGAGGTGTAATCAATTAAATATTTACAGATCACCGCCAATTGGTCTTAAAACAATTTCTTCTGTTACTAAATTATCTTTTTGCAGGAAGGATGAAACAATTATACGAGCTAAACTTTCCGGTGACATCATCTGTTCGCCATGTTCTTTTCTCATTTCAGCAGACCAGATAGGAGTTTCTGTAGCTCCGGGAATAATATTTATAACTCTAATATTATGCTTTCTAACTTCTTCCCTTAACGCTCTTGCGTAACCAAGTAATCCAAGCTTTGATGCAGTATAGACTGTACTCTTTTCAAAAATTTTATTAACAACAACAGATAGAACATTTATTATAGTTCCTCCACCGTTTTTGATAAAATGAGGAAGAACAGATTTTATTGTATAAGATTGAACCAAGAAGATTAGAGTTAATTACATCCTTTATTTCGTTGATAGAATTTTCTTGTGCAAGTTTGAAAGAAGTAATACCGGCATTGTTAACAAGGCAATCAATTTTATTACCGGCTTTTATTTTTTTAAAGGTTTGTTCAACATTACTGGAAGATGCAATGTTGCAAGGATGAATGAAAATATTCTCACCTGATTCACCGGCTTCACTCTTCAGCCGTTCAAGTTCGGATACTCTTCTGGCTGAAGCAAATACTTTGCAGCCAACAGAAGCAAATTCAAGTGCGGTTGATTTTCCAATTCCTGAGCTTGCGCCGGTTATCCATATTCCATTTTTATCAGCCATAATTATAAGTTTTTATGGGAGATTAAATTAATAAACTCTGAACGGGTACGTGCATCTTCCTTAAATACACCGTGCACAGCACTTGTAGTTGCAGATGAATTTTGCTTTTGGACTCCCCTCATCATCATACACATGTGATATGCTTCGCTTACAACCGCAACACCATTTGGTTGAAGATATTCATCCAGCGTATCAGCAATTTCCTGTGTCATTCTTTCCTGCACCTGCAGCCTTCGCGAAAATATTTCTACCAACCGTGGTATTTTACTTAAACCGATTATCTTACCATCGGGAATGTATGCAACATGTACTTTGCCATAAAACGGGAGCATATGATGTTCGCACAAACTATAGAAATCAATATTTTTCACAAGAACCATTTCATCATATTTCTCATTAAAAACTGCTTTATTCATCACCTCATCAATATCCATTTTATAACCGGAGCTTAAAAATTCATACGCTTCTGCTACCCTGCGAGGTGTTGCCAGCAAACCTTCTCTTGCAGGATCTTCTCCAATTTCAATTAGCAGTTCATTTACGAGCTTTTCAACTTTCTCGTTCTTCAACTATCATTCTCCTTTATATTCAAAATAATTGTTTTCCGTTTCATACAACTTAACTGAATGCAACTTCCCATTCGGAATTTTATCCTTCAACTGACCCCAGATTGCTATAACCAGATTTTCGGAGGTTGGATTAATTCCTTTCATAAAATCTGTTTCTGTATTCAGATTTTTATGATCAACTTTTTCAAGAATATTTATCTTAATAATTTCTTTTAAATTTTTTATATCCAAAACAAATCCGGTTTTAGGATCCGGAACTCCCGCAACTACTAACTTCAAGTGTGTAATTATGTCCATGCCAATTTGGATTGCTGCACTTACCAAACAATTTGTAATTTTCTTCATCAGTAAGTTCAGGTATAAACATCCTGTGAGCCGCAGCAAAAGTTTCGCGCCTGGTTATGTAAACAGTTTTTCCCATCTACTTAATTTCTTTAAGTGCTTCCATCACTTCTTTATTATGATCAGCCACTTTAACCTTGCTGAATATTTTTCTAATTATTTTATTTTTATCAATTATAAAAGTTGATCTTACAACACCCATATATTTTCTGCCATACATATTTTTTTCTTTCCAGACATCGTATTTCTGTACCACTTCTTTTTTTTCATCACTTAAAAGATCAAACGGCAGGATTATATTTTTCAGCAAACTTTTTATGTGATTCAACAGAATCAGGACTTACGCCAAGAATTACTGCATCAAGTTTTCCGAACTTTGGAAATTCGTCTCTGAAATTACACGCTTCAGTTGTACAACCAGAAGTATTATCCTTCGGATAAAAATAAAGAACAATGTTCTGATCTTTAAAATCATTTAAAGAATTACGTTTACCATCCTGATTTTTTAATTTTATTGCCGGAGCTTTTTTACCTTCTTCAACCATTATATCATCCTGAAATAATTAAGTTAACTGAATTTTCTACTCATACTACAAAAAGAATGATTAACGAATTAAGAATGGATAGTAATTCAAAATCAAAATTCGTTAATCGTTATTCAACACTTTATTATAAGAATTTACTTTAATTCTGCCAAAGTATTTTTTATGTTTTCATAACTTGGTTCATTGCCAGGATCTTCCAAGACTTCAACATATTTAATGTTCTGATCTTTATCGATCACAAAAGCCGAACGTTTAGCTACACCCTTTAGATCAAGTTTACCAGGAACAAATACTTCATAAGTTCCACCGTAATTTTCTGTAGCTTCTCTATGAAAATCGCTTAACAAAGGAAAGTTATAATTATTTTTTTCCTGCCACATCTTTAAAGCAAAGGGACTATCTACGCTTACTCCCAAAACCTGTGCATCGAGATCTTCGTATGCTTTCAGTTCATCTCTGAATGTACACATCTCTTTTGTGCAAGGGGTAGTATTTGCAAGAGGGAAGAAAAGCAATACAACATTTTTACCTTTAAAATTATCTAAGGATACTCGTTCAGCATCCTGGTTTAATAAATTAAATCCAGGTGCTTTATCACCAACTTTAACAGACATTTGTATCTCCTGTTTTTTTATGTTATTGATTTAAAAACAAAGGCGGGATAAAAATTTCAGTTCGCCTAATTATTACAAAATTATGTTCTAATTTATAAATGAATCTTCTGATTACCAATTGATAAGGATCACAATGAGTGACAAAACTGATGAGTCACTGAGGATAAACTACAGCGATTTGGAAATTAAAATAATTACTCTAAAGAAACAGAAATTATAATAAGCCAATTTTCTTGGTCCAAGCATCAAATCCTTCTTCAAGTTGTTCGAAGGAATCGATGGCAAAAAGAATTGGCTGTAAGTGCCAAACATCATATTCCTGTACAACAATTCTCTCAGGATTAAAATCAATTACTTCTACATCTTCAGATAATGCATGTTGTACTTCCTGGCTTGAAGAAAGAATTCCTGCACCGTAAATTCGCATTCCATCAGGATTTCTAATCAATCCAAACTCAACTGTAAACCAGTGAAATGTTTCCAGGAAAGTTCTGTTTTTTCCTTCTGCATTAAGAGCAGCTTCACCAAATTTTTGGTAGAAGGAAGCAAAACTTTTATTTGTAAGCAAAGGCATATGCCCGAAAATATCGTGGAACAGATCCGGCGCGGGTGTGTATTCCAATTCAGATTTACCTCTTATATAATCAGTTGAAGGAAAAACTTTGCGGCGAAGCATCCCGAAAAAATTCTGTTCGTGGATTAATCCTGGTACGCGCGCAATCTTCCAACCGGTGGTTTCATAGAAAATATTGCTCAGGTTTTTTAAGAAGGGAATTTTTTCTGAAGTGAAGTTTAATTTACTCGTTCCATCCATATATTCATCGCAAGCTCTCCCGGGTAGAAATTCCATCTGTTTATCGTAAAGATACTTCCAGGTTTCATGATCAGATTGAGGATAATCAGGATAGACTATTTGATCGTGTTCGGGAACAGGTCCATCCAGTTTTTGTGGAATGCACCGCGGATCAATTCCATCTTTAGCAGCTTTTTCGTACGCAGACTGATTTTCATTTTCAAGCTGATCATTCATCATTTTTGTTTTACCTCCTTTTTTCTTTAGGAATTTTATAAAAAGTTACAGATTACAAAAGATATAATCAATGATATATAACTCTTAAATTATATTTACTTCATACTCTAAGGATATATTAAACATCTCATCAACGTTTTTCCTTATCTCCCTGGCAAATTCCAAAACTTGATTGCCTGTTGCACCACCGTAGTTTACAATTACCAGCGATTGGTTTTTGTGTGTCCCAACGTTTCCCTTTCTCTTTCCCTTTAATCCACATTTCTCAATCAGCCAGGCAGCAGGAATTTTAACATTATCATCATCAACGGGATAGCATTTCAAATCAGGATAAGTTTCATTAATGCTCTTGAATTTTTCAACTGAGATAACCGGATTCTTGAAAAAGCTTCCGGCATTCTTTAGTTCCCCTGGATCAGGTAATTTGGATCTTCGAATCCTTTGTTATTAACCGGCTTATATCTTTAATAGTTGGGTTTATAACATTTTGATTTTCAATTTCATTTTTTACTTCCTGGTAAGATAATTGAGTTGCGGGATTTTTATTTAATCTTAACCTGACAGAAGTGATTATAATTTTATTCTTCAATTCATTTTTAAAAATGGAATCCCGGTAACCGAAATTACATTCATCTTTTGTAAAAGTTTTTGTCTCACCTGATTCCAATAAAATTCCATTAAGGGAGTGAAATATTTCGGCAAGCTCCTGCCCGTATGCGCCAATATTCTGAATTGGCGCCGCACCAACTGTTCCGGGAATCATAGTAAGATTTTCAATTCCGCCATAATTATTTTCAATTGCGTATTTAACCAGGTCATCCCACAAAACACCTGCGCCGGCTTCAATTAAAACATTTTGATCATCTTCTTCTACTAGGCTGATTCCGGAGATTGATATTTTACAGATCAAGCCGTCAAAATCTTTTGTGAAAAGCAGATTGCTCCCGCCGCCTAAAATTAATTTATGTTCGTTTGTAAATTTTTCATTGCGTAATAATTCAGTAACATCTTCAGCAGAATTAATTTCAACAAACAACTTTGCTTTAACATCAATTCCAAAAGTACTATAATTCTTTAATGGATGATCAGTTAATATTTTCATTTATAAATTTCTAACCGGTTTCATATTTACTTTAACTTTTATTTGATTGCACTAATTTAACAAATAATATAAAAAGTCTTCCCGAAGAAAAATTCGGAGAAGTTACAGCAAGCATTACAGGTTGTTTATGTTACTTTTGATAGTTAAATTTTCAAACAAAAATTATAATTTAATTTGAACAACGAATATCACTTTGACCAGTCTGCAGTAATTCCCTACCGTATTAACAACGGGGCGGTAGAAATACTTCTAATTACTTCAATTAGAAAAAAAAGATGGATAGTGCCGAAAGGATTTATAGAGTTTAATCTTTCAGCTTTTGAATCTGCTAAAAAAGAAGCATATGAAGAAGCCGGTGTGCTTGGAACAAATGAAACTATTGAACTTGGTACGTTTGACATGAATAAATACGGCGGCGAACTATCAATTAAAGTTTTTTCGATGGAGGTTGTTGAAGAACACGAGGATTACCCTGAGAAAAATTTAAGAAAAAGAAAATGGTTCCCGATTGAAGAAGCCGAGAAGAAAATAAATTTTCCGGAAATTGGAGAATTAATTAATAAACTTGGTAAGAAATTACATTAATCGGTGATTATTTTATCACAAACCTGTTTAATTGTTTCATAATTATAACCGCGAGTGTTAAGGAAAGATATAAGTTTTTTCTTTGTAGTTTGTAAATCTGAATTACGTTCCTGTAAAATTTTATACTTTTTTAATGCAACAGTTAGGGCAGTGTTGTAATCATCTTCGTCTGAAAACTTTTTGCTTAGAACTTCTGTAATTATAGATGATTTAATCCCCCTTTTTATTAATTCTGATTTAAGTTTTTTCTCACTCCACATCTTGCTTCTTAATTTTTCTTCAACAAATACTGAAGCAAATTCTGAGTCATCCAGGTAATTTTTATCTCTAAGTTCACTAATTACCTGGTCAATCATTTCAATTTCGTAACTTTTTTGTCTCAGTTTTGTTCTCAGCTCTGAAGCAGAATGCAAGCGTCTGCCTAAATAACGGAAAGCTCTCTGTTTAATATGAAACAACCGGTTTTCAGTTACAAAAAAAGAAAAGCGGTCATCGGAAAGTTCATCGTTTTTCTTCAGACCGCTTTTAAGAAACACTTCCAAAGCAAGGATTAAAATTTCATCATCCTCAAAATGGATTATAACATCTTTAGCACCTTTTTTAACAATTCTATTAATCTTCATAATAGATCATTAAATTATTTTGTTGTTTTCTTTTCCTTCTCTTTTCCTTTTCCTTCATCCGAAATTTTTTCTTTACCATTTCCCGGCATCCCGAGTTTAGCACGTACTTCGGTTTCAAGTTTTTTCCGAATATCATCCATCTCCACTAATTTCAACCTAAATCCTTCCCTTCCCTGGAAGCGGTCTTCGCCGTAAGTAAACCATGCTCCACTCTTCTTAACCAGTCCATGGTTAACACCAAGATCGATAAGGTCTCCGGTTTTACTTATTCCTTCATTATAAAGGATGTCAAACTCAACCAGTTTGAATGGCGGAGCAACTTTACTTTTAACAATTTTAACCTTGGTACGATTTCCAACCACCTGGTCGCCATCTTTAATAGCAGCAATTCTCCTTATATCAATTCTAACTGAAGCATAAAATTTTAAAGCATTGCCACCAGTTGTAGTTTCAGGACTACCGAACATTACTCCGATTTTACTTCTTAACTGGTTTATAAAAATCACCGAAGTTTTTGATTTTGAAATTGCACCGGCAAGTTTTCTAAGTGCCTGCGACATTAATCTTGCCTGCACAGCCATTGTTGCATCACCCATTTCACCTTCAATTTCTGAGCGGGGAACAAGTGCAGCGACTGAATCAATAACAATTACATCGAGTGCATTGCTTCTAACCAGAGTATCCGTAATCTCCAGTGCCTGTTCACCAAAATCGGGTTGGGAGATTAGAAGATTCGCTGTATCAACACCTAATCTTTTTGCATAATTAACATCCAGAGCATGTTCCGCATCAATAAATGCAGCCAATCCTCCTGTTTTCTGTGCTTCAGCAATGATATGCAGACAAAGAGTTGTTTTTCCGCTCGATTCCGGTCCGTAAACTTCAGTGACCCTGCCTCTTGGAACTCCACCGATTCCCAGAGCATAATCTAAAGATAGTGCACCAGTTGGAATTGCTTCGATATCGTTTATAACACCATCGCCAAGTTTCATTATAGAACCCTTGCCGTAGGTTTTTTCTATTGAAGATATTGCTTCATCAATTATTTTAATTTTTTGTTCTTTTTCTGTAGACATCTTTCCTCCATCAAATAAGTTCGTAATTTTTAATTTCAGTGTATTGTGCACCTGTTCGAGATAATTCACTTTTTACAAGTGCTATTTTATTTGCTTTAAAATTCAAGTTCATCAAATTGGTAGTTATTAAAGTTATTTATAAAATTTTCATCAAGCTTACTTTTAATTCTCAATAATGTTAAATGAGATTTAAATTTTCTTCTTTCTGGTTCGATGTTAAAAATTTCCATCCTTTTATTTAATTCTTCAACCAGTTTAAATATCGATTCATCAGTTTGCAATCCAGCCCATAATATTTTTGGTCTATTATCTCTGAAGAAGAAACCAAACCTTGAAATTTGAAAATTAAATGAACGATAATTTTTAACAAAGTCAAGTTCAGTAGAAATAGGGTGTACCAGGTTTTCCTCAACCTCACCAATAAATTTTAATGTAAGATGAATCTTTATCTTTTGTTTCCCACTTGTAAAGTGAAGCATCCGAAACTAATTCATAGCAAATATTAAAAAGTTGTTCCTTAATATTTTCAGGGATTTTTAGTGCAACAAATAATCTAATCATCTAAAGAAATTCCCAGGACTTGCCTGCGCACCAGATCCAGTGCTGCCTGCACTGTTCTTTGCTTGTTTAATAACCTATCGCCACCAAATACAACTTTCCGGGCTGTACAAACTTTTTCATCGCAATAACCTATGTAAACAAGTCCAACAGGTTTATCGGTTGTAGCACCTGTAGGACCCATTATACCTGTTGTGGAAACTCCAATATCGGTTCCACTGGTAGAGCGCACTCCTTCAGCCATCTGCATAGCTACTTCCCTGCTAACAGCACCGTGCTCAATTAAAACATCTTCATCAACTTTAAGTATTTCTACCTTCGAAGCGTTACTGTAAGAGACCACCCCACGATCGAAATATTTACTGCTCCCGCTAACATTAGTTAAATGATTTGCAAGCGATCCGCCAGTGCAGGATTCGGCAACTGAGATAGTAAGATCTCTCTTTTCCAGAAGCTTGCCTACAACATTTTCCAGTGTTTCATGATTCTTCCCAAAAATAAATCTTCCGGCTTTTGCCCGAATCTTTTGCTCAACTTCAATTAAATTATTGTTAACTGTTTCTTCATCTTCACCTTTAACTGTTATCCTTAACTTCACTCCATATTGGTTTGGCAGGAACGCAAGTTTAGCCTCACCTAATATTTCATCTAAATCACCGAGTCTTTCAAAAAGATGTGATTCCGGAATACCAGTTGTGTTAAGTATTAATCTTTTAACCATACCTTGCTTATCAAGACCCATTTCCTGAATTCTCGGGATAACGAAAGAATTCATCATTTCTTCCATTTCGTAAGGAACACCGGGCATTACCACAAAAATCTTTTCATCCTTTTCAATCCAATAACCTGGAGCTGTACCTTTGTTGTTTCTTATTACCTCAGCAATTTCAGGTACATTTGCCTGGTCTTTATTAATGTCAGTAATTTCCCTTCCCCATTTTGCAAATAGTTCGTTAATGTCTTTTAGTACATCTTCATTTAAAGAAAGATTTGTCTTGAAAAATTTAACAACACAGTTCCTGGTAACATCATCATGAGTTGGACCCAATCCTCCTGTTACCAGAACAATATCGCTATTAATCCATGCATTGTTAAATTCATCTCTAATTATGGACGAATCATCCCCGATGACGGAAATTTTGGTTACATCAATATTTAGATTAGACAATTTTTCACCAATTAATGAAGCGTTGGTATTAACCGTCTGACCTAAAAGAAGTTCATCACCTATCGAAATTATATATGCTTTCATTTCTCAAATAGTATTAGGAATTAAAATTTACCAATTAAATATATAAGAAGATGCATTATTAAGAGAGCATAAATTCCGGAAACTACATCATCCATCATTATGCCCAAACCTCCTTGTATTTTCTCCATTCTTCTTGCCGGTTGAGGTTTAATTATGTCAAGAATCCGCCAAATAAAAAAAGCTGTTAATGAGATAAAAACCGTTTTTGGCAATAAAATCAACGAAATCCAGGTACCAACCACTTCATCAATTGTGCATTGAGATGGATCTTTACCGTAAACTTTTTCAAACTTATTACCTACGTAAACTCCGTATAAAAAGAAGATGATAGTAGTTGGAAGAATTATATAAAGATTTTCGAAACCAGGGATGTAATAAATTAGAAGCGCAGCAAAACTTCCAACCGTGCCGGAAACATACGGTGAATAGCCGGTATAAAATCCGGATCCGAAAAATTTGTCTATAAAGTTTAATTTCATCTTAAAAAAGTTTTTTAATTATGTGCCAGTTTCTTTTAATATATAATATTCCAGAGTGAAGTGTAACAAGAGTGATAAACAGTGTAACATAATAAACAAGATTTTCATCGAGCAGATTGGAGATCACTCTACCATATTCCTGGTAAACTTGAGGTATCTTTCCTGCTACAAAAAGTATCAACAGGTAGTAAAGGAAAACCATTTGGAGCAAAGTTTTCCATTTTGCATAAAAGCTGGTTGAAAATTTAAATCCTTTTTTATCGGCATATACTCTTAGCAACGTAACCAGGATATCTCTTCCTACAATAATTACTAACCATCCAGTAAGGGATAAGATCAACTATTGCAAAACCAATAAATGCTGCAGAGGTAAGAATTTTATCTGCAAGCGGATCCCAGAACTTTCCCCAGCTCGTTATGTAATTGAATTTTCGTGCAAGCCAGCCGTCATACCAATCGGAAAGTGCAGCTATGATATAAACTGCAACCGAAATAATATTAAACAGTATATCATCCGATAAAAACAGGTAAAGAAACACCGGCGATAATATTATCCTCAATATTGTAAGCTGGTTCGGCAGAGTCATTTGTTCTCTACCTTATTTTCGCCGGTAAGTTTGTAAAGATATTGGTATTCATAAATTCCTGTGTCATGTCCGTCTTTCCACTTAATACCAAGAGCATAATTGCCTACAGGTTTTATACTTTCAATTGTAACCTGGTCTCTGCTGAAAATGGGTAGATAGTTTTTACCCTGTTTTTCTCTGTCAGCAAGACAAGGCGCACAAGGACAGATTCGTCTCAACATCGTTAAATTAAATGAGGAGTTGGAATTATCTATTCCATTCTATCAATAAAAACTTATCGGCTGATAATTTAACTTTAACAGGTTGTATCAAACCAGGGATTCCCCGGTAAGTTTCTCATAAATATCCAGGTATTTTTCGCTTGTCCTTTTAACTATATCATCCGGTAGTGGCGGTGGAGGTGGCTGCTTGTTAAAATTGATTGAGAGCAGGTAATCCCTTACGAATTGTTTATCGTAGCTATCCTGCCCTCTCCCGGTTTCAAACTTATCTAAGGGCCAGAACCTCGATGAATCGGGAGTTAAGACTTCATCAACAATTATAATGTTGTCATCATAATTTCCAAATTCAAATTTTGTATCAGCAATAATAATTCCTTTTCCCAGTGCAAACTCTGCAGCTTTATTATAAACTTTAAGTGTTGAATCTTTTAATATTTCGAAAGTCTCTTTATCGGTTATCTCCATTGCCTGCTCTGCAGAAATATTTTCATCGTGCTCACCAATTTCTGCTTTTGTAGAAGGTGTGAAGATTGGTTCGCTAAATTTTTCCGATTCTTTTAAACCTTGCGGAAGTTTTATTCCGGATATCTTACCTGTACGGATATAATCTTTCCACCCGGAGCCGGAAATGTATCCTCTTACGATGCATTCAATCGGAACTACCTTTGCCTTCTTAACAAGCATTGATCTGTTGCGCAGATCTTCTGCATACTCTTTGCAGATTTCAGGATACTCATCAACATTAGTAGATATTAAATGATTCGGAATAATATTTTTAGTAAGGTTAAACCAGAATTCGGAAATTTTTGTAAGGACCATTCCTTTATAGGGAATTCCCTGGTCCATTATAACATCAAACGCAGAGATGCGGTCTGTAGAAACAAGTAAAAGATATTCATCCACTTCGTAAATATCTCTTACTTTACCTCTTGCAAACAGTTTTAATTTTGGAAAATCAGTCTTAAGTAGTGCTTTTGTTTCCATGGTATCTTTTGTTTTTGGTGAAGCGAAATATAGCCACTCAACCCAGATTATTCAACTTTATTGATGCTCAATGCTATAAAACTTTCTTCAGCTCTTAAAATAGTTTGATTTGACAATTATCAATCCGTAATTTAGCCACAATTTAATTTTATAGTTATCGTTTACACAACAATTCTTATCGAATGATCACAAATACGCATCTCCAAATTCATCCCAGAGGAACTAATGAGTAAAGAAAAAATAAGATTAAGAGAATTTCCCGGATCTTTCTGGGTTGCAAACACATTAGAAATTTTTGAACGAATGGCATGGTACGGCTTCTTTGCTGTTTCATCACTTTATATTACGGGGGCTGTTGGCGAAGGAGGATTAGGTTTTACAGATGAAGACAGAGGAGTGCTGCAAGGTGTGGTAACATTTTTTCTATACTTATTTCCGGTTGTAACAGGCGCACTTGCAGACAGGTATGGGTTTAAGAAGATGTTGATCGCTGCGTTTATTGTTCTTATTCCTTCATATTATTTGTTAGGTCAGTTAAAAACTTTTCCCACATTTTTTCTTGCATTTATGCTCGTTGCACTCGGTGCTGCAATGTTTAAACCGGTTATCATCGGCACGGTTTCAAAAACAACCGGTGAGAAAACCTCTTCAATGGGTTTTGGTATTTTTTATATGATGGTAAACATTGGCGGGTTTGTTGGTCCTATTGTAGCAGGTATTGTTAGAGGATGGTCCTGGGAGTATGTTTTTATTGCTTCTTCCGGATGGATTTTCATCAACCTGATTATTGTTCTTATTTTCTTTAAAGAACCGCCAACGAAAGGAGGCGGCTCCGATGTTCGTTCATTAAAAAAGGTGTTGCAGGACATGGTTGAAGTCCTTGGAAACGGACGCTTCTTCCTATTTGTTTTTGGTTTGCTCGTAGTATTGGTATTGGGTTCCAAGTTTACTTCGGATGGTTCATTTACCTGGATGGAAATAATATATTTTGTGATTGGTTGGACTGCATTGAATTTCATCTATGATTTTTTCCTGAAAAAATCAGGCAGCGGAGAAAAGAAATCCTGGTTTGCCACAGCAATGAAACTCGGAGACTGGCGCTTTGGGTTATTCCTTCTTTTAATGTCTGGTTTCTGGACAAGCTTTAACCAGATCTTTTACACACTTCCACTTTACATAAGAGATTTTACAGATACAACCGGTCTTATGAATGCTTTCACAGGTTTGATGAGTTTTGTTGGTTTAAGTGGATCAATAGAAGCTTTGAAAAACTCGATGGCAGTTGCAGGACAGGTAAACCCGGAATATATAATTAATATAAACGCTGGTGCTATAATTTTATTCCAGGTTGCTGTCTCTTATTTAGTTACCAGGTTAAAACCATTCACTACAATCTTTTGGGGTGTGATGATAACTGTAGTGAGTTTTACAATTTTAATATTCGGTACAATCGGCTGGATTGTTGTTGCAGGTATATTTGTTTTCTCTTTTGGTGAAATGATGGCAAGTCCAAAATCAAAAGAATATACTGGTAAGATTGCCCCGCCAAATAAAGTTGCACTTTATATGGGTTACTTTTATTGGTGTGTAGCACTTGGAAATCTTTTTGGTGGAATTTTATCCGGACAGCTTTACGCAGCATTTGCCCGGGATATGCAGCGACCAGATATTATGTGGCTTATATTTGCATTGCTGGCTCTTGTTTCTGCACTATTAATTTTAGGTTATGATAGATTAGTGATAAAGAAGAAGTAGAAATTAAATTTAAATGTTCCTTAATTATTTTAAGGCGTCTTATGAAGATCTATTTGAATATCCTCATTGTAATAATATTTGGTATAGCTATCTACGGGCAAACTTTTCCTGATAGCGAAACGGATGGTAAATATTATGAAATAAATGGTGCAAAAATATGGACTGTAAGTTTTGGGAATGGCGACCCTTTATTTCTTATTGCCGGCGGACCGGGAAATGCACATTCCTATTTAAGAAAATTTGACTCACTTTCTACAACCAATACATTGATATATTATGATGGATTCGGAAGAGGTAAATCTGAAGTTGCCAAGAATGTAACTGAATATTCTTTAGAAAGAGATATTGAAGATTTGGAAGTATTGCGAAAAGCAATGGGTTATTCTTCAATCAGTATTTTAGGGCATTCCTATGGTGGAGTAGTAGCACAAGGATATGCAATTAAATATCCAAATAATGTGAAGCATTTAATACTTGCCAATTCTTTCCACAGTTATCTTATGTGGCAGGAAAACTGTGACAATTACAATCGTGAAATAAAAACAAGTTATCCGGAAGTATGGGAAGAATTGATGAGCGTGAGAGAACAAGGCGCTGTTTCCAGTGATAAGATCCACCAGGAAATATATGGACGCGTGCCTTATGGATTTTTGTACTCATATAATCCGGAAAATTTTAGAAAAAGAAATAGTAAACCTTATCCAAATTCTATGAATATGGATTTGTATTATCAGATGGTTGGAAAAGATGGAGATTTTTTAGTTGCCAATGATATTGGAAACTTTGATTTTAGAAAACAGTTGAAAGATTTAAATATGCCTATATTGATTTTCGGGGGAAGATATGATCGAGTCGCTGTTCCCTGGATGATGGTTAAATATAAAACTTATTGTCCGCAAGCAGAGTTTGTTATGTTTGAATACAGTGGTCATCAACCACAGGTAGAAGAACCGGAAGCTACCATTACCCTGATTAAAGAATTTTTGGGTGAATAGTCATTTTAAGGAATTAAAATGGCTCTCTTTAGCTTGAGAATTTGGTGGTTGGGTTGAAAAATAAATTTTTAGTTTAGTTAAATAATAATTTCAAATTTACATTCGTCTATTTTTGCAACCTGTCCTTCTGGAGCCAATGTTGATTTAAAGGTTCCATTGAGCTCACCAATTATGTGTAGTGCTTCATCTATATATTTTATACTGGTAATATCGATCTTCATCGACACAGAATTTATTTCCCAGCTCACCTTTTCTCCTTTATTGTAAACGCCATAATGAGCACCTTCGGATTTGTTTTTTTCATTGCCAAATTCATTATCATTAAACCATATTGACAGATCTTTTCCTGAATTTGTTTTATTATCTCTTGTGTAAATAACAATCCTGGTACCTTCAAGTGTTTCAGCATCTGGTTTTGAGGACAGTTTCTTTAATCCGATTTCAATGGCTACCATCTGTTGTACAATTGAATCATTATACTCCGCTTCAAACCTTAAAAGAATGCCTTTTCCCTTTTGAATTGTAACACTGCTAATAGGCAAGCTTATTTTTTCATCATTAAAAACTAAGCTGATGGTTCCCTGATTATAATTTTGAGCGGATAAAAAGTAAGCTATAAAAAATATTAATAAAAATACTATTTTCATTTTACTATCTCCTTCCATTCTTTATTTGAAAAAATTACTCTTGGTGGAATCCAACAAAGAATTTCCTTGGAATCTTTTTTAAATATTAGTTTTTTGTAAGTATTTAGTTTTTCATCTTATAATCTCAATAATTATTTATTTAATCTTTAAATCCCACCATTGCAACCTAATTCAAAATGTCACATTAAAAACTTTTCGACCCTTTAAATATTGGCCCAATTCGATTGAACTTGCGATTAAGGCCAATATCCCTACACCAATAGCAATAAATATTACTGTGCCCATTAAATCAAACTTATCAAATTTAAATGATTCGATTTCTTCGAGGGAAATGCTCCCAGTAAAGTCTTCACCAAATTTATTCCCGAGCTTAAATATTTTTCTGCCCGAACCATAAATTGAATCCTCTTTGACTGTGTAATTATTCTCATAGAATTCATACCAGTTTTGGTCCGTTGTTCTAACTCGTAAATCTGAATATTCTTCCGTTTGAACAAACTCTTCTTTTGTTATCTCCTGGTATGAATAACAACCAACAATCTGAGTAAGTAGTGCAACAACAAGCAAACTGGAAATTAATTTTTTATAATTATTTTGTTTTTTCATTTCATTTCTCTTCCACTTGTTAAATGTTCAAATAGAATATACAATGAGGTTAAATAAAAGTTGTCATGAAAATGTCATAAAGTTGTCATGAAATTGTAAAAAGGATTTGCTGAACAACGCTACTTGCCAATCATCAAAAATAAAATTTACCAACTTTTTTCTTTCGGGAATTAATAAAATATATTCTGACATTTTTTTTACAATTCCATGACAATTCCATGACAAGTCTTTCGTGGTATTAATAGCAATTTCCTGTAAGCAGATTTTATTTCTGCATAAAATCATTTTAATAAATAACAGGAGGTGCAGCATGTTTAAAGGATTTGTTCACTTTACAGTTATTTTTCTATTCACAGTATTTAACCACAATACTGTTGCTCAGGGGGATGTGCTTACAATTCTCCATTTTAACGATTCACATTCCACACTCTCACCTTTGGGTCCGCGTACAACTAATCTTGAAGGAACACAAGGTGGAATGGCGCGTGTTGCTTCTATAATTGGCTTAACACAAATGACAGAACCAAATGTTTTACTTCTTCATGCAGGTGATGTATCTATCGGCGATCTATTTTTTACAAAGTATTTCGCTGCAGCAGAATTTCAATTAATGAATTCTCTTGGATTTGAAGCAATGGCAGTTGGAAATCACGAGTTCGATCTGACTCCTGATGCTTTACTTGGTGCTCTGCTGGCATCATTTCCACCCGGTAGGTGGATTCCCGCTGTGTATCATCAAATTTAATCTTTGATGGAACAACACCACATCTTGAAGATTATATTGAACCTTACACCATAATTCAGAAGGGTCCTGTAAAGGTTGGTATTTTCAGTCTTCTTACTCCTGAAACAAATCTTTTTTCACAACCTGCACCAATTATAGTTTCGGAAGAAATTGTTGAGAAAGCTGCTGAGATGGTTACCACTCTAAGTGTGGCAGATTGCGATGTTATAATTCTTCTTTCACATCTGGGTGTAGCGCTGGATCAACTTGTTGCGTCTTACGTTCCGGGAATTGATGTAATTGTGAGCGGACATGATCATTACAAATTTGAAACTCCACTAACAATTACTGATCCATTGGGTGGAACTACTTTATTAGTTCAGGCAAGATCTAACTATATGTATGCTGGAAAAATGAAGTTAGAAATTAATGGTGATGATGTTCAGTTGCTTGATTATCAATTAATTCCATCTTGATGAAAATATTCCGGAGGAACCAACTGTTAAGGCAGCTGTTGATGATTTAATATTAGGAATTGAAGCAACTTATGGTCCTGTATATTCACAGCAAATGGGTTTTGCAAATGCTTTCTTTGAGGAAGAAGCAACAGATCTTCTCAATTTGGGTGCACACGATACACCAATTGGAAACCTTGTAACCGATGCATTTAAATCAGCATTTGCAACAGATATAGCAATACAGGCTGGGGGTTCTACTGCCCTTCCACTTTGGAAAGGTCCTTTAGTTGCAGCAGATGTGTTTAGAGTAAACGGTTATGGATTTAATACTATTAATGGATTAGGCTTTCAGATGGTTACTTTCGATATTGAGGGACAGCATTTGCTCGGATGGATTAGAGTTCGGACTTTCAGAAATAGAAAAGAATGATGAATTCCTTCTGCAGGTATCAGGTATGCAGTATTTTTATGATGGAACAATGCCAGCATCTGAAAGATTAACAGGCGTGCTAATTAATGGTTTACCAGTCGATCCAACTGCAGTTTATTCAGTTTCTGCAAATGAATTTGTTTTGAGAATGTTAGATTTTCTTGGCATTCCTTATTCAAATGTGCAGCTATATGAAGGTATAACAGAATTCCAGGTTCTAACTGATTATATAATTAACCAGGGTGGATTTATTCATCCAAAAAAACTTGGAAGAATATTAAATGTGGGTGATATGCAATCCCGCGGAATACTATTTGCAAATGGTTGGGTGAATTCAGAAGAAGGATTCTATCTGCCTGATCCATCACTTGCAGGTAAACTTTTCTTCAACATTAACTTGCGCAACAGATTTATTTCGGGTGAACCGATAGGAAGAGTGAAAATAAATCTTCACAGGGAAAATTTCAGATTTAGAAGTACTGAATGTGACTGGTTATTGATCGAAAATTCTGTTGCTACAGTTCTGGGTAAAGGAAAAGTTAATGGTACCGGCAACTATGGTTTTCTCATAGAAGCTCAAAGTGAGATTGAAGGTATCGAATGCCCGCAGGGAGGAATAAGAATAGTAATCTGGGATATTGATGATGGAGAGAGAATTGTATACGATAATCTTTTACCTCAAAGTATAAACCGCGGAAGAATATTCATCAGAAACTTTTTGGGTGATGAAGGGGAAATGCTTGCTGCTATAGAAGATGAGAATATGGATCTTCCACTATGAATATGCTCTTGAGCAGAACTATCCAAATCCATTTAATCCATCAACCACAATAAAATACTCAGTTCCAGAATGCAGGAATTGTGCAATTGAAGGTTTACGATATAATCGGGAATGAGGTAGCAACACTCGTTAACGAAACAAAAGCACCCGGCAGCTATGAAGTATCCTTCAATGCAGCACAGCTAGCCAGTGGTGTTTACATCTATTCATTAAGGGCAGGAAATTTTGCACAGATTAAGAAAATGGTCTTAATGAAATAACAAAATTATTTAGAGCCTTCCATAAGGAGGGCTCCTTTAATTTTTAGGAGATGTTTATGAAAAAATTAACAATAGCTATCATTATCAACTGCCTAATCTTGCAACTATTAGTTGGATGTTACTCAACAAACTATGTAACAGTTAATGAATTAAAGGGTTATAAGGATAAAAATGATGTTATCATCACAACCACAGATAGTAAGGAGTACATACTTAAAAGAGATAGTACACATCAATACTATTCTAATTGGGAGTTTGTTGATAACAGCATCGAATGGACTGAATCAAAAGTGATATTTCAGAAAGATAACCCAAAGTTGGGAAAATATACAACGATAAATACTACCATAGCGGAAAAGGAAATATTAAAAATTGGGATAGAAGAATTGGAAGTTATTGAAACAGTACTATTGTCTGTAGGAATATTAATAGGGGCAGTATTGATAATAGGAGCGTTAACCTGGCAAGGTCCAAATATTTCATTGAAAGGCCTGAAATTCTAATCAATATATGATTTAACAAGCAAGTTCATATGCTGAAACAAAGAAGATGGTCCTCCTACGTTAGGCACTACGGCGGATAAATGTTGATGAAGTAAAAATGAAAAAGGATAGCCGAAGCCATCCTCTCTCTAAGTGGGCAGAGACGGAATTGAACCGCCGACACATGGATTTTCAGTCCATTGCTCTACCAACTGAGCTATCTGCCCAAAAATTGAAGCACAAAAATAAAAAATTTAGTTACAATCTCAAAAATTTATTCTACAGTAACACTTTTTGCAAGGTTACGGGGTTGATCTACATTAAGACCTTTGTTTACTGCAATATGGTAAGCCAGCAGTTGTAACGGGATTGAGGTTAATATTGGTCTAAACATTTCTATAGTTTCAGGAATCTTTAGTGTATAATCTGCAAGATTGTCTAGCTCGCCATCCTTCTCATCACCAACTGCTATAATTCTTCCTCCCCTTGCTCTAACTTCTTCTATATTACTTAAAATTTTATCGTACGTTGCACCTTTTGGAGCAACAAAAACAACCGGCATATCTTCATCAATTAATGCAATAGGTCCATGCTTCATTTCTGCAGCCGGGTAACCTTCTGCGTGAATATAGGATATCTCTTTAAGTTTCAACGCGCCTTCCAGGGCAACCGGAAAGTTGTAGCCCCTGCCTAGGTATAAAAAGTTTTTTGCATCTTTAAATTCATTTGCAAGGTGTTCAATTTCTTCGTTCATTTTTAAAATTGATTCAATTTTTTCAGGAATCTTTAAAAGCTCTTCAACAACCGCTTTTCCTTCCTCCTACACTCATTCCCTTTCTTCTGGCAATAAGAAGTGTAATAAGTGCAAGAACAACAAGCTGAGATGTAAACGCTTTTGTTGATGCAACGCCAATCTCGGGTCCAGCATGAATATAGACTCCTGCCTGGCTTTCTCTTGCAATTGTGCTGCCGACAACGTTGCAAATTCCTAAAATCAATGCACCTTTGCTTTTAGCTTCTTTAAGTGCAGCTAAAGTATCAGCAGTTTCGCCGCTTTGCGAAATAAAGAAAACTGAATCTTCCCCTGTGATAATTGGATTTCTATACCTGAGTTCAGAAGCATATTCGACTTCAACAGGAATCCGTGCATACTGCTCCATCATATACTCACCAACCAGTGCTGCATGCCACGAAGTTCCGCAGGCAGAAATTATAATTCTTTTTGAATTTACCAAACGGTCTATAACATCTGTTAATCCACCAAGCTTAGCCGTTCCTTCATCAACTAATAACCTGCCGCGCATAGAGTTACTAACAGATTCCGGCTGCTCCATTATCTCTTTAAGCATAAAATGAGGATAACCGCCTTTATCAATTTCATCAAGACTCATATTTATTTCATGTATCTCTTTTTCAATTTCTTTATCTGCAATAGTTTTTACTGTATGACTTTCCCTGGTAATAATGGCAAGTTCGCCATCATCCAGGTAAATTACCTTTTTTGTATGCGCAAGTATTGCAGAAACATCCGAAGCGACAAAATTTTCACCCTCCCCAATACCGATAACTAGCGGCGATCCTTTACGGGCAGCAATAATCTTATCCGGTTCTTTTGCATAAATAACCGCAAGACCATAGGCACCATCAACTTCATTTAGCGCCATTTGCACAGCTTTACTAAGAGGATAATCTTTTGAAAGAAAACTATCTATAAGGTGAGCCAATACTTCTGTATCGGTATCACTTTTAAAATTATATCCTAATTTTATAAGCCCGCGTTTTAGTGACTGGAAATTTTCAATAATCCCATTGTGAATTATGAAAAGATTTCCGTCTTGGTTTGTATGCGGATGTGCGTTTAGTTCATTTGGTATTCCATGTGTTGCCCATCTTGTATGCCCAATTCCTAAGGGTGAGTCCAGGTTAAGTTCTGCAACTCTTTCTTCCAAAAGAGATACTTTCCCCTTATTTTTTACAACAAGAGAATTACCTGATTTTATTATTCCTATACCAGCAGAATCGTATCCCCTGTATTCAAGTCTTTTTAATCCATCAATAAGTATAGGTACCGAATTTTTAGCTACCTATATACCCCACAATTCCACACATAGAACTCCCTTCATAATATTTATATTGTTATAATTAAAGTTTAATAAAATTTTACAGATACAGGAAAAAGTTCAGCAAATTATTTTACTTTTGCAAGTTTCTGGGTTTTAACTTGTGTCTTATCCGGAAACTTAGCAATAACCTTATAAAAATAAACACCGTTGCCCAGTTCATCTCCATCCTGATCCCTTCCATCCCATTGAATTTTATTAAAACCAATTTGCAAGCGTGATTGTGGAAGAGAAATATCGCGAATTAATCTTCCTGCAATTGTATAAACTTTAATCAGGAATTCATCAGGCAGTGTACCCCTTAACTCAAAAGTAAAATGAGTTTGCGTTTTAAATGGATTAGGATAGTTATAAACATTCCCGTAAGATTTGTTTCACTAATCCACAATAAAAATTGAACGTGAAGATGTTGAGTCGAAGAAGTTGCCAGAAGCATCTTTAGCTAAGGACTTCCAATGTATGTCTTCCATCTCTCAAGTTCCGGTGTCCAGGTAATAGTTACCTTGGAATTAGGATATTCTACAATCTCAATATTCAGATCAGGATCAGAAAACCGAAGTGGAATATTATTGATGAACAATTGTAAAAAATGCAGTGTCTAATGGTAATGGACTATTATCTTCGAGAGTTATTACAACTTCGGGGTTAGAAGAAACAATATCTTCATCAATAATCTCCTTACCATCAAATGTAATATTAAAGAGCGGTCTTATCGAGTCCCTGGCAACAAAAAATTGGTTATCAATCAAGTTATTAAATTTGAAATATTCAATCTTATCAGTTTCGGCAAAAACCTTTATTTCATTATCAAACAACATCCTATCAGTTTCAATTACATAGGTATACTTCTTCCGAACTACTATCACTTGGAATATCTACAGTAAATTGAGTGAAATAAACTATCCAGTCCATTAAGATAGAAATTCAGTTTAATATCATTCATATCTAATGGACCTACATTTCTTCCTTTAAAACTCATTGTAATGGGTAAACCCTGAAGAATTGTATCGGGATCGAAAGCTAAGTCTTCCCTTACAAAATAAATTTCCGAAGGAACCTGGTAGTCGATATTCAAACTATAAAATTCCATAGGCATACGAGGTTCCAAAAGATGAATCGGTTAACGTAAAGTTTACTTTTAAGAAGGAGTATTTAGAAGAATCGACGGAATTCAAGGGTAATGAAGCAGGGATGTTAACCAGTAAAGTATCCCACTGTTTTGTAGTATTGTTTAATCCTAATAAATCTGCTTGAAATTCACCGGTAGTACCTGGATTATCTAAGTTGTACTCAAGACTATTCCACCAGGCAGCCGGTCCAACTTTGTCTGATTCAATAGTTCCTTCAGCATCAGTATAATATCCTGCAAATTTCGAAAATTTAGTATCATAACTTAGAAAAGTACTATATGTGGAAGCATATATCTGGTCATTAGTCCAGTCCCAGCACCATGCATAATATTTTTGAAAATCGAATATAGGGCGCCATTCTTCTACAAAGAATCCATCACTTAACCTGTGCATCCTGGTAAAATTTTGAAGTAAAGCTTCAACAGTATAGATGTAATCTTCATGCACATAAAAACCAACGAAATTCTGAAAGCTGCTGCCATCAAGAACAAGATCCGGGCGGGCTAAAGACCAATTATTTTCAGGATCAAAAGTCCTGACAGTGTATTTCTGATTACCCGCTGTATCAACTACTGTTAGATTATAAACATACTCACCATTTGAATTTAGGTATACTCCAGCCCCATTTACTGGAAGAGAAGAGTCCCAAGCCAGCAAACCTTCAGGTACTTCTGCAGTATCAATTTGTCCGGTAGAAATGTCTATCCTGGTTATCTGGTAAGGATTTCCTGTGGGTATGTAAATAAAACCATCGCTATGATATGCTAATGTATTATTAATTTTATCATAGAATTGAGTAAATGGTCCATAAAATTGACCTTTTGTTGTTCCATTATTTCCGGTGCCAACCCTGTATATTCTTGATTTTCCATCTCCACCGTTTTGCTGTTCCCAAAAGGAAAGATACCCAAAATAAAGATATGTACCATCAGTAGTTAATGCGGAGAGTGTTAAAGTATCAGATAATTGTGGATCTATGAAAATATCCTCTATAAAATTTTTACTTGAAACTCTTGGAGGTAATGGTTCCGTATTTAGGGAGAGACTTTTTGTCTCTTCTGAATAATTCATATTGTAAGTATAAAATGTTTTAAGGATTTTATCGTGAGCATAATAGCCGTTTTTACTATTACTGATTACAGAAAAACTTCTCACTTCACCCCAATCACCAAAACTGCTGCCATCAAAAATTCTTGCTCGCCAAAAATAAACCCCGGGAGTTAAATTTGGTGTTTCCCACTCTACAAAAGCTCCAGAAGGAAGTAATTTACCGGAGCTAATTAAGGGTGATGTAAAATTCATTGAGGTATCAATTTCAATATAGTACTCTAAGTCTCTATGCACATAGTATCCAATATCAGAAAATAAAAATTCAACCTTATTTGTCGTTGCTACAAATCCATCAATCGGTTTTAAAATATTGGGTTGACTAATATCAAAAACTGTAAACAATTCAGATGCGATATTATCGGAATGATCTTCTTCAATAATCATTTCAGTTTCATTTATTTGAGCCGTAAGCTCATATAATCCTCCTGAATTTGGAACCCAAGGAAAATAGACTGAATCTCTTTCTCCAAAACTTGCAAGCTTTGTAGTTCCAACCTGGTATGCTGTATCAGTAGATTCAGCAAACAATTCCACCACAACAGAATCACCAGGAAAAACAGTTCCCCAATTCATAATATTTATTTTTACTAATGTCGTATCATCTACAACCGGACTTTCAGGGATTAGTGAAATATCGGAAGAAGTTTATAGCGAAATCCGGGTAATCTGGTAAGTGCAAGCCTCATTACTGGATCGCCAAGATAAGTTAACAATGAAACCTGTTCACCAAATATACCTCCACCAGAGACCTGATTTTTTGCATTAAAAATTGCCTTCCCTATAACATAATTTCTCTCATTAAAGATTTCATTAAAAGCTTTTCTATTTATCTCTTTACCTACACCCCAATATGTTAGACCCGAGGAACCAAAAAATCCGATACTTCCTTTCCCTTCAACACTGTTGAACTGCTCTCCAAAAACATCCTGGTTATCAAAGTGAGCTGTGTAACAGGTAACACTAAAAATTACAGGCAACCTGCCAGCGTTTTCCAAAAGATAGATATCATCAATAGTAAATACGAGATCCCACTGAAATCCAGCACCATGACCGTAATAATTAAGTAAGACTGCTCCTTTATTAATTTCCTCCCTGATTTTAGGACCTTCGCCCTGGAATGGTTCGTGTTCAGGTTTGCTTGGGATATCGAAAAACTTTGGAGCAGGAAAATCCCTGCGGCGATACATAATTATAACAAAGTTCAAGGCTTGCATCATTAAATCCGAATGAAAGTTCATCGTCCAGGTTCAGCCCGGATGCAACAACCAAAACATTCTGCTTCCAGGCTTTTGAGTCATCATTAGGATAGTTTAATAATTTGTTTATCAATACGTTCCCTTCTTCAACACTTTCCATAGACAATCTGCCAATTGCTAAATCTGGTTTAAGATCATTTCCTGCCACAGTAACAATCAAATTATCACTTGCCGCTTGCCCATATATGGAAGCAAAAAATGGAATTGAAGGAATAAAATTTTTCCTGCTATCCGGCAGGATTTCTCTGTAGTCGTAACTCATATCCCCCATAAGAACTACATAAAAAGGAGCTGGTGTATGCCATTGTTCAAAAGCATATTTAACAAAATACTGTAATGCATATGGATCCAAAAGACCATACGAAAATTCATCATAAATCTGGTTAACATTTACAATTTTAATTCTTGGGTTTTGTATTGTAGAATCAGGAAAGTTGTTAGACCTGAAAACACCAAACATATCTGCAAGACCAGCAAAATCCGGATGGTAGATAATAATATAGTCAGCTCCATTAGTCAGATTTCGTAAATTTGAAGAAGCATCTGCAACAATAGAATCTACAGTTGAAAAATGTTCAGGCGAGGCACAGAAATATTCGGTTTTGCTAAATAAAGTGTCTGTAAAAGCAACCGTTTGAAGTGAATCATTAAAAAAATAATTATTTATAAGCAACCTATTTTTTTGTGGAATATAAACAATCATATCGTTTGCCTGCCAACGCCAAATCCTGTAAAGATTCATTCCTGAAACATCATAATTAGTAAAATTATAATATTCACCGAATACCGTATTTAATCTCCAATACTCAAATTCTGCCCAATTAATTCTTATCTCATCATTATCAACAACCTGGCAGATATCTCCCCTAACTTCAACCTGAAGCCTATTTCCTTGTGGAAAAATATTTATACTATCCCCTGAGATATAAAATCTTTTATCAAATGTTTTAGATTTTTGACCATCCCAAATTATACTTCCGATGGGTTGATCCGTAATAGAAATATATGCTTTGTGATCAGTGGTGCAATAGCTACTATTGGTAATACCATGCATATTAACTTTGAGTCGGACATAATGCGAATCTGCATGCCTATTTGGGAATTCATTAAATCTATGTTCAAACTTCAATGTAGGTACTCCACCAAAAGCGGTTGCTTTACCCCAAAACCAGTAATCATTATTTGCATTAGGTGCATAACCTAATCGTTCGTATATAGTATCACTCTCAAAATGGAGAGTGGTTAAATTTGATATATAATTGCGATGTAGAATTTGGTATGAATCCAGTTCATCTTTTGATAGTTAAGTCCGGTTGAATCACTTTGATAAGAAAACCAGTACACATTGCTAAGATTGTAAATGTTCATCGTAACATTTGGTGATGGATCTGCTGGGAACCCAACAAATTGGAAATAATCACCCTGGTTAAAGATTTGATCTCCATGATCATAAACATCAATTGGTACTGGTTCACCATTACAATAAAGTTCAATTTTATTACTTTCCGTATTACTTCCTAGCTGCACTCCAGATGCTATTAATTCTTCATACGTTACTCTGTAGATGCCCTTTGTTTTTACATAAATTTTAAACCACTCCTTATTCGGATCATACCAATAAGATTCACCTGATACCGGATTTTGAGGAGATGGTGGTTTACCCATCCATTGCACAGCTTGATCAAAATTTACTACAGATGATTTTAGATAATCTTCAGTGAATCCATCTTTTATATATTCAGCAGATACACCCTTAGAGTTATAATCTATTCTGATTTTAAGATAATTATTCTTCCTAAGCTGCCTTGATACTGGCTGATACTGGAATGGAGCAAGATTAAGAGTAATAATCTTTGCATACCTAACTGTAAAACTTGAATCAAATATTGCGGGAGTGTTTGGGAAAAAGTTATTGCTATTATAAATTGCAATGTCCATCTTATTAGCTGAATACTCATTAAATTCAGGATCTAATTCAGGAAATGGAGGGATCATTTTATTCGAATAATCTATGGTTTTATTTTCAAGTATAGTCACTTTAGGATTTGAACCGAACGGAATTCCAATATTTACATTGTATTCGGGCAGCCATGGTTCGCCAATGTTCCGGGAACTAAAACCACCTTCTATAATATGTTGAAATGTCTTACCACTTATAACAGTATCAACAATTTTATATCCCTGCGAAAAATTAAATTCAATTATGATATGATCTGGTTGAGATTCAACTATATGATAAGACTGAGAGAATGAGTTATTAAAAAGTAAAAGAGCAATAGAAAAGGAAATATACTTTACTCATATTAAATCAATATAAATTTGGAGAAAAATTTTAACCAACATAGAACTTTATATAAAACAGCGCAAGTCGAAAATGCTTCCAAAATTATTTACATAACTATGTTCAGATTTCCAGGATAAATCAGGAAGGAAGGTGACTAAACTAGATTAAAAAACTTGATTATAAATTACCTTTATTTCTTATGATTACAAAAATTGTCTTAATTGCAACAAGAAGATCAGACCAAAAACCAGCGTTCTTATAATAGTCTAATTCCATTGCTATCCGTTCGTCAGGTGTTAAAAGTTGGCGACCATGTATTTGAGAAAAACCTGTTATGCCAGGTTTGTATTTAAATATCAGTTTTTGATTTTCAGTATACGTTTTTGTTATTGAAATAATTTCAGGTCTCGGTCCTACTATGACTCATTTCCCCTTTAAGAACATTTATCGCCTGAGGAATTTCATCAATGCTGGTTCTTCTTAAAAATTTTCCAACCCTGGTAATTCTCGGATCATCTTTCTGGGTTAGTTCAGGCCCTACTGCAAGAGCATTGTTAACCATTCCCCTAAACTTAATCATTCTAAACGGTAAACCTTTTAAGCCGGTTCTCTCGTGGATAAAAAATATTGGTCCCTTTGAATCTATCTTAATAGCCAGCGCAACAACTAGTAAGAATTGGAAAGGTAATGATGAGAGTGGTTAAACTGAGGATCAGGTCTGTTAATCTTTTAATAATACTACCTTGCTTACCCATTGAAACAAGATATTTTATTTTTTATGTTTTTTAACTAAGTCTATCAGAACACTTATTACTTTGTCAACATGAGAGTCCTTCATACCAGGATAAATGGGCAAAGACATTAATCTAGGGAAGACATTTGAGGCAACAGGAAAACTGTCATCGGATAATTTGAAAGTTTCATTGTAATATAAATGTTGGTGTACAGGCATAAAATGAACGCCGACACCTATATTATTTTTTCTCAATTCATCGATCATTTGTGCGCGGGTTTTTTTTAATCTATCAAGATGCAATCTAATTGGGTATAAATGCCAACTGGATTCCCTATCATCTTTTATCGTGTGCAATTCAATGGTATCCAAGTCTTTGAAAGCTTCTGTATATTTTGCTGCTATCCGTTTCCTCCAATTCCACATTTCATCAACTTTCTTTAACTGTGGTATGCCAAGTGATGCCTGTAGATCTGTAAAATTATATTTATAACCGGGTGCTACAACTTCGTAATACCAGGATCCGGATTCGCTGTAACGTTTCCATGCATTTCTGTTTATCCCATGCAACCGCATAATAGAACATCGCTCGGCAATCTCCTCATCATTCGTACAGATCATTCCACCTTCACCTGTAGACAATGTTTTAGTAGCATAAAAACTAAAACAGGTTACATCAGATAAAGTTCCTATTTTTTTACCTTTATAAGTGGCAGGAAGTGAATGAGCTGCATCTTCAAGAACCTTGATATTGTATTTTCGGGCTAGTTCAAGTATTTCATCCATATCGCAAGGTTGACCACCATAATGCACCGGAATTATAGCTTTAGTTTTTGGGGAGATGGCCTTCTCAATCTCTTTGAGAGAAATATTAAGAGTATCCTCTTCAACATCAACTATAACGGGTTTTGCACCAAAGTAGCAAACAATTTCTGCGGTCGCCGGAAAGGTCATAGTTGGAACAATGACTTCATCATCAGCATTAATTCCAAATGCTTCCAGGCTTAGATGCCCTGCAGCAGTCCACGAACTTACAGCGACAGATTTTTTGGCTCCAATGTATTTGTTGAATTCATTCTCGAACCGGATTGTCTTAGGCCCCATACTGAGCCACCCGGAACGAACAGTGTCAACAATTTCATCAACCTCTTCCTCTGATATGAATGGTTTGTGAAACAGCAAAAAGTCGTTCTTCATAAACCCTTTTGAATTACCAATATGTGATCAAAGATAATAATTTGAATAGATAATATCCAAATAAACGGTCAATTTTCCAAACATTTTTAAATTGGTTTTTTATCCAGTTAGAATATATGTCTGCAAAATTAGGAATGTATATAGAAAATTATAAAAATTAGGTGAATCTCCATTATAAAACGGCTAAGATGAGGAACAAGTGAAATTTTCCTCATATAACTAACTTCCTTATAGAGAAGATATATTTTACAGATATCAGACTTATTTGACTGTAATTGTATCCTCATCTTCTCTTTCCCAATCCGAGAATAAACCCGCTACCGTATGAAATGTGCAAGATGAAAAATGCTATCCAGGAGAAAAATTTTTCAGTAAAGTTCATCCTATTATTAACAGAGAAAAATAAACTCATTATTAAATAAACTATTAGCGGAAGAAGATACAACGGAAATTTAATTGCAATTGGTAATGTGATTAAATATAAAACAAATAATGGTGGAATGAGATGACGAAATTTTGCTTCGGACTTTACTTTTTTTAATACCAATGGTTTAAATAGCCCATACTGAAAATACTGTTTGAATAAATTTTTCAGTGATGAACGTGGATAATAATAGGATTTAATCTCTGGATTTAAATAAATTTTCTTTCCCAGACTGAGCGCCCTATAGTGAAATTCATCATCCTGATTTCTTTTTAGTTTTTCATCAAATAAGCCTATATCGTTAAATATTTTTTTCTGCCAGGCACCAAGATAAACGTGGTCAGATTCGCCCTCATAATCTTCCTTATGTATCTTGCTGCCACCAATACCAAAAGATGTTGATGTACAATAAGCAACTGCTCTTTGAAATTCTGTTTTGCCTATCGCTCTCATCGGTCCTCCAACAATTTCGGCTCCGGATTTCTCAAAAGTATTTATTATCTGAGTAAAATAATCTTCTTCATATTCAGTATGTGCATCCAACCGGATGATCGGATCGCCTTTCGATCTAATAACACCAATGTTTAAAGCGAATGGCACATACTTATCTGGATTATTTAAGAGATGAATATTAGAATATTTTTTCGACCATTCATTTACGATTTCTTTTGTTCCATCATCTGAACCACCATCTATTAGGAGAAGTTCCTTATCCTCAGGCATCGCATTTATGAAAAACTTCAAAACCTTTTCAATATAGTTTGCTTCGTTATAAGTGGGACAAATAACAGTAATCATAAAGTGAAAATAATCAATAACTATTAAATATTTTTCAGGTAGTAAATGGATTTTGAATTTTCGAAATCAAAAGTATAGCCGCTTTTTTTGTAAAATCCTATTGCACTCTTGTTATCTTTTCTAACCGATAAGCCGTAAACATCAATACCATCGTTTCTCAACTCATCTTCCAGATGCTTTGTAATTTCATTCCCGATTCCTTTACCTTTATGTTTTTCGTCCACCGAAATTAAATAGAGTCTGCATTTGACTCTTTTTTTATCAGTTTTTTCAGAAACTTTTTTATACAACTCTGAAATTTTTTCAAGAATAAACGAAGGATTTTTTAATAATGTGATGATTAATGGAAACAGGTTTTCATTTGTAAAACTGTTAACTGCTTTACTAGTGTTAAATCCTGCAATAAGATAACTTTGTAATTCACTTTCCTCGGTATCGAAATAAACGAAACAATATTCATTCATCCTGATAAGCTTAGTAAAGTATTTCTTAAGAAGTTTTTCATTGAAAATTGCAGAAAAATGGTTCTTACCAAATGAACGGAGATGTAATTTAATTATATTATTTATGTCCTCGATGCCAGCTCGTCTAATCATTAATTTGCTAATTTTTAGTTGTAATTTTATTATAAATCTCGATCATTCCACTTACACTATTATCCCAATCATATTTTGTTTTCACCATTTCGCGGCCTTGCTTTCCAAATAGTTTTCTGAGATTGGCATTAAGAACAAGTTTTTCGATTGCTACTGCTGTTGCCTGTATATTATGGGGCTCAACTATTATTCCTGTAGTACCATCCTTAACTACCTCCGGCAATCCTCCGACGTTAGAAACAATAACAGGCTTTTCGCAGGCAGAACTTTCCAACACTGAAACACCAAAACTTTCGACCGTCGAAACATAAACTGCAATCGATAATTGATTGTGGTAATCTGCTACTTGATCAAATGGAATTTGACCTGTTATAATGGATGAATCGGCAATACCAAGTTCATCTATCATTTGTTTAAATTTTTTTGCGAGTGAGCCACCACCGACAAGCAATAATTTCAAATTTTTATGCTGATATTTTTTTTTCACAATTGAAAATGATTTTATTAAATACTCTATTCCATACTTTCTTTCCATCGATTTAACTGTTCCTATAACAATATCATCTTCCTCAAATATAGGATTCACAATCTTGGATGTATATATTTCTGTATCAATCCCAAAGGGTGTGATTAAAATTTCCTTGCTGGTATATTTATTAGTTTCCCTTGCAAGATAATGACTTGTAGCAAGCACTTTATCAGCTTTTTTAAGTGAGTATTCTATCATTTTTTTATGAAAAACCGAATTATTAGGAAATGTGAGAATATCAATCCCCCAAACAGAAAGGATGAACGGATGAAATCCTGAAAGTGCACCAATTAGTCCGTAACTAGCTGCATAATGTGAATGAATAATATCAGGTTTAAAGGTTCTAATAATTTTTTTTAACCTTGGAAATGCAGCCAAATACATCAACTTAAGAAAATTGCCATCTAATTTTGCTTTAATACTTTGAGGTGTTCCGAGTGATTCAATTCTAACACCATCATCATATTGGGTTGGAACATATTTAGATAAGCCAAAGAGAAAAACCTCAATTCCTTCTCGATGAAGAGAATTAACCCATTTAATTGTATGCGGACTTGAAGGGTCTGAAAGTATTAAAATATTCATAGTTCTATTAAATAAATGTACGAGTTCAAATTATGATATCCGTACCTTTCACCTCATCAGAATTAAAATACTCTTTGGGTTTTTGATAGAAGAATATTAGGATACTAAACATAAGCCAAAATGGAAGATCACTAACGATAATTCCATAAGAAAGAATTCCAATACTATCAAAAATACATCGAATGAACATACTACCAAGAGCTGCAGAAATAACCAGATTTGTTAAAAATATTTGTCGGTTACCGTAAATTGCTTTTTTATAATTTGTGATAGAAACACGCAATAAAATCCACATAAAATAAAAAATTGTTAAAATGCCAGGGATACCCATATCGCTAGCAAATTTAAGAATTATGTTATGTGAACCATTCTCTCCATTTGTAGCAAGGTTAAGGTCTATAATTACACGACCAGGCCATGTGTTTAACAATACAGGTGCATAGTTGAATTCCAGATATTTATAAGAACCTGGGCCTATTCCCCACATAGGATTATCTTTGATAATATTATAAGAAAGTTCCCAAAAATAATCTCTCTGGCTCAAACCGGTTTTTACTCTGAAGAAAGTGGATACAATTTCGTTTAACGGATCAAATAATAAAAATATTAGTAAGATAATTAATGTAGAAATGGTAAATCTTTTGAAATATTTTCTATTTAATTTATAAGTTATTACCATTAAACTAACTATAACGGATAATATTGCTGCCCTTGAGATGATCAGGATTAAGCCAATAATCAATAGCGCAGTTATTGATAATAATAATTTCTTTCTATTCTCATATATTTTTGAGTAAGCAAATGTTATCACCAATGGTAAGGTTAGAATAAAAAAAGCGGTAGTTTTACTTTGATTACTGATGAAACCTGTAGCACGATATCTTCCAACAAAAACAAGATCAATCAATTTATTTCCACTTAAGAAAAAATCATAAATAGAGCCAAGTGCTAAAATCGAAGCTACAACTATTAAAGCTACAATGTATGTTTTTACATCCTTTAGATCTTTAATAAGTGCGTAGAAAACATACGCAATAATGAAAAAGATTGTTTGCCTGCCAATCATCAGAATTCCAGCAAAAAAATGCTGCGAGAGAACGGAGGTTATGATCATTGAAAAATAATACAGTGCTAAAAAGTAAAGAATTGGTTTAGGAACTTTTGGATATTCTGCAAAAGTTAATCCATAATGTTTAATAAACAGAAAACCAAGCAAAGAGAAATTAATTATCTGAACAAAAAGTCTTATAGTACTACTAATATCACTTACTATGGTTAGTAGTGAAACTATTATCACCCCCATCAGGAATCTTTCGCCATAAAGCATTATCAATATGCATATTGCAATTGCTGCAATTCCAACAAATAAATAATTAACTAACAATACAGTAATTGAAACTGATAAGATTACTAATGGTATAACGATTAAATTATTTTCTACTATTAAGTTTGAGCGATCTATTCGCAGCATATTTCTCTAATTAATAATTGCCTGATTATTTTTTTCTATACCCAAAAACTTGATAAATTTATTAATAGAATCTTCTATTTCATCAACAGTAATTAGATTCATACATTCGTAACTGGGGCAATTTATACCACCAAGAGTAAAACATACTTTTTCCTCTTTTGCAGAACAAAATAATTCTTTTTGATAATATTTATGATTAACACCAAACGGAAATGAAAATTTTGGGTTTGTTGGTCCGTAAATGATGAATGTCGGTTTACCCATTAAACTTGCGATATATGTTGGACCTGAATCATTTGAGATAAACAAACTTGCTTCATCTATTATTGATATTAGCTCACCTATTGATTTTGTAATCTTCACGTCAATTTTCAATTGTTTTATTTCGTATAACACTTCTTCTTCTATGAAGTTAGGAGGAGCAATGAGACAAACATTGTAATTGTTCCTTAATCTTTCTGCTAGATTAATAAACTTTTCAAGGTTCCATTCCTTTGCTTTTCTTATTGCAAAAGGATGTATTAAAATTTTATCTTTTGGATTGTAATTACTTTCAAACTGATAGGAATATTTATCATATTCGGGCTTAACAGAGCGAAGAACATCTAAATAAATATCCATATAATGTGGTTTTGTTCGCACATTTACGAATGATGTGTATAACTTTTGAAAATACAGCAAGTTTGTTCCTATAATCTCCTTTGCTTTTGAATTTATGATTAATGATGCAGATGAAGTATCACCTGTTAAATCAAAAATAATTTCCGGGTTTAGATCATTAACAATTTTTCTGCATTTTTTCTTTGCTATTCTTCTTTGTAAGAAAAAATCACTTTTCTCAATTGTAACAATGTTTTCACTTTCATATTTTATTTCAAGAATGTTTTTAGATTCGGGATAACATAATATGGTGATTTCGTATTCTTTATAACAATCATAAATACCTTTGATCGAGGGAATGCAAAAAACAGTATCGCCTAACCTGTGAAGACATATTATTAATAATCGCTTCGAATCGTTCGATTGTTTCCTTAAAATCAACTGTATCAATGTGATGCTAAAATTCGTAATGAATAGCAGTAGGTAATGAAGTATTCTTATACGCTTTAATATCAGAGTTAACTTTAAAGAGCTGTCTTTATTCTTATGAAAATTTCTTTCTTTAACCGGATCCAATTTATTTTTAAGATTTATTTTTTAATGTCGATTATAGAGATGCAAAATATCAACTAGAATTCCTTGCCGTATTTTCTTCCAATTTGATCAATACTTTTAAAAGAGTCAATACATGTTCAGTTTCAAATGTGCTTACTTTATTTATTTTTTTAAGAAATGATAGATGCAAGTTTTTACTCGACTTATTATCATCTCCCAACAGTCTTGTTAAATATGGGTGTATCTCTCTTCGAAAATTTTGGTTTATAGTTACTTTGTTGAAATATCTGTTTACAAACCTTTTCATAAAAAGAGGCAAACGAGGATATACATTATCTTTTGCAAACAAAACTACCTTTAATTTATTGGATGTAATAGGCATTTTCCATAGTGCATTATCTTCTGCAGCAGCTTCAGGCGAGAGTTTAACTAAAAACTGTTTCTGTAAATTATAATTTTCTTTAATACTATCCGGCAGCATCATAGAGTAATTAAAAAATGGTTGTGAATAAAAAGGAGTGACGCTCCAAAACCAATACCTGTTTCTATCTTCACCTTCAAACAACCATTTTAGCCCTCTTCCGAAAATTACGAATCGGACATATTTGTTAGCGATAATTTTTTCGGAATAATTATTTAAGATATTAAAAAGTTCATTATAGAAATCATTATAATTTATACCGGTTATTTTTAGTACGTTTGTTAAAGCAAATAAACTTGATCGTGTCGATATAATATACTTTACCAATTCATCTAATGAATTAAGCTTAACGGCAGGCAATTGACTTGGTAAAACTCTATGCCCTCCATCTCCTGTCAAGGTAGAGTAATTTATTACCTTTCTTTCCCGATAAATGACGGAGGAATTGAATCATAAAATTATTACCCAAATCATTCATACCTCTTTTTGTTTCTAGCAGAAATGAAATATCTTCATGTTCCGCCTGATCAAGTTGCAATAAATTCCAATCCATATTAAAAAGTTTGGATAAATCTTCAGAAATATTTACATCGTCCTGATTGGATTTATCATCTTTAATAAAAGTATAAGCTTTATAATTAATTGATGCTTTTTCAAGTGCAGCTAAAACTGCCCTTGAATCCAATCCACCGCTTAAAGAGAGTATATTTTCAAATCCTTCTTCACACCTATTTATGCTTGCTGTTAGAAACAAGTCTTCCATATTTTTAAGAATTGTTTCCATATCAGGTAATTCATCAATCTTAGTATCAAGATTATACTTATGAACATTCATTATTTTTATATAATCTTTTTCTGTATCAACAAAGAATAATGTGCCGGGTTGTACTCTTTTTATCTGTTCATACAAAGTCCGGGTGTGCAGCGGATAACCGAAAAACAGGAACTGCGCAATCCCCATTGTATCAATCTGTGTAGGTAGCGATAAGTTTAAAATAAAAGATATTTCCCGTGTTATTATTAAACCGGAATCGCTTTGGTATGAATATAATGCCAGTCTTCCTAAGCTATCATTAAATATTGCAATTCGTTTGTTGACAAGGTTATTAATTACTATAATAAATTCACCATCGGTGTTATTCAACCATTTTGTTAAATATTCCTTTTCTTCATTCGAATCATCAAATACTGTCTCTGCTAATCTTTCTAACTCTTCTTTAAGTTTACCTTTTGATTTATTATAAATCTTACCCTCAATTATTATAAGATACTTATCTGTTCTAATAATTTCTGATGGGTACTCAAGATACTTAGTACATTTCACGAAATAATTCTTTTCTTCAATAATATTTACAATTGTATAACGTTCCGTAAAAAGCAAGGCCTCAAGAGAATTATTTATTGCATCTTTATCTATGTAAGAATAAGATTCTTTGTTGTAATAAAAAGTTATACCAGGCATTTGATACTTTTAATTAGATTGTTTGGTTTTAAAAATAAAATTCGTACCAGCGGGTACTTCCTTAAGATTAATATTAAAGGCATCGCAATCATAATTTAGTTCATTCAAAATCTTCAGTGCGAGCAAAGATGATTCAAAATATTCTCCTCCTAATTCAATACAAATTACCGGTTTGTCCTTTAAAAGAAATCTTTTACCTCCAAGAAGTACCTGGGGTTCATATCCTTCAGTATCTATTTTGATAAATGAAATCTTTTCCATTATTTTTTCAGAAAATTTATCGAGAGTTGTCAACTTAATATCTTCGGTGATAGCATCAGACGACATTTTATGAACAATAGTGCTCACACCAGTTTGATGAGAATCGTAATAAAGTATGGTTTTTCTTTCTTCTTCTCCTAATCCCACATCAAAAGAATCTACATTGCTAAGTTTATTGATAGATATAGTCCTGTTCAATTTATTAAAATTTTCCGGAGACGGCTCGAAAGTAAAAACTTTGCCATTTACACCAACCAGTTCCGATAATATTAAGGTGTAAATTCCTAAATTACCTCCAATATCTATTACAGCATCTCCATTCTTAATATAATTTTGAACTTTATTTAACTCTTCGTCATAATATTTTTTCCAAAATGAATGGTACAAACGTTCACTTAAATCACCATTATCATAATAGATAAATTTATGTTTACCGTGTGCTACAATTAAGTCACCTCTTACAAACTTTTTTTTTAAATTTAACTTAAGGCATGTGAAATTAAATTTAATTCTATTATGCAAATACTGAAAAGCCTTTACAGCGGTAGCCTGAATACCAACACTTTTTATATTAGAAAATAATTTTTCCACTAACATCATTGATAAGCTCAAATTTCTAATTTTATTTACCTATAAAATCACATCGGAAAACTTTGGCTAACAGTTCAATCCTTACATGCAACACCAATAAAATTTTGTGTCAGAATTTTTTCAGTTCCACCGGTTTCAATTAAACGGACAGCATTTGAAACAAATTTTATGAATTTCCAAAGAAACAGGCGAATAGTTCCAATAATATTTTTTGCGTAAGGTTCAGTCTCAAAAAAATTAATCTTATTAAATCCAACAAGTTTTAAAATTTGCATTGCAGAATTCGGTGCAAAAATAGTTAAGTGTGTAAGATCGCCATAGATTATTTTGTTTACATTTATACCTAATCCATTTGGAGTGTGAAAAACAAATGCTCCACCATTTCTTAAATTGTTATAAATGCCTTCAAACAAAAGAATAAGCTCATTTTTATTGAAATGTTCAATCAAATCAATTGCAAAAATCAAATCAAATTTTTTATTGTTGCTTTTAAGATATTCTAACACATCAATCTCTTCCGCATTTAAATACTGCGCTTTCGCTATATTAATTTGCTCTTTGGAAACATCAATTCCAAATACATTTTTGTACCCGTTATTGATTAAGAATTCTAAGAATGTTCCTCTACCACAGCCCAATTCCAATATGCGCACATCTTTGCTAAACTCTTTCAAAATTGGCAGATACTGATATCGATACTTACTTACTGTAATCGCGATACTTTTTCCATCAAATTCAGAGATATGCTCTTTTAAATGTAGAAGAATATCTTCTATATAATTCTTCTCTAAAATCATTCATAGTTTGTATAAACCTTATTTTGCATCATATTGATTTCACTGTTCTTACTGAATTCAATAGTTCCTTTACTAATATTAGTGATTTATTTCCCAGTAAATAAACATTTAGAATATATATAGAAAGAAAAAATATAATTTTCATCAGGTTAATATAATTGTAATCTGGGATTATATAATAAAACATTAATTGGATAATGATATATGAAAAAAAACCGTTTGTTAAATGGAAAATCAATTCTTTGAAAAATAAGCTTTGATTTTTTATTGGTAATTTTTTATAGACTAAGAGAAAGCCAGACAAAAAGAAAAATATGTAGCTAATCGATGTAGAGAGAGCCAGCCCGTTTTGTTTCCACAATCCGACAAAAATAAAATTAAGTATAATTTTTAGGACAATACCTGTTACAGTAATTAACAATAATGAGTTTACAAACTTTGCTGCGTATATTATCTTATTAAAGATTGCATAGGTTGAATAAAAAATTAAACTAAATGCATAAGTTTTAAGTGCAATGAATGTATCTAATGTATCGGAACTGTAAAATTTTCCTCTTTCAAAAAGCAATTTGATAATACTATCACCATAGAGAAAGAACAGAAATGCTATAGGGACAAAAAATAATAAGTTGGCACTTAGAGAATCGGATAAATTCTTTTGCAGACTATCAAATGATTTCGTTTGGATATTTTCTGAAAATTTCGGAAAAATTACAGTTGCAAAAGCCAATGAAACAACCGTTATCGGTAAATTAAAAAGATTGGAGGCATAACTTAAAGAAGCAATTCCACCCTGGTCAACCATCTTGAAAAAATATCTATCAGCTAATAAATAAAATTGGCCAATTGTTTCGATTAGAATTATGCTAAAAATTGTAATATCCAAAAAGTTAAATACTTCTCTTTTATCTTTCAAAGAGAAAAACGAGAAGCTTACACGAGAGCTTCCTTTAACTAACAGGTAGATGAATTGGAAGAAAATTCCGAAGATAAATCCAATTGGGATTGTATAAATACCAAACTTATCAGTGAAAAAAAATAAGATTGGGATTATTGTAAAATTAAGAAACAATCTCCCAATAGCTGGATATTTAAAATTATATGCAGCTTGCTCAAAAGCAGTTAAAATTGAAATGGCAAACGTAAAAGGAATTGTGATTAGGAATAATCTAAAAATATTTACAGCGACTTCTTTTATTGAAATATTATCAGTATTAAGATAGACATCAATAATTGTTTCAGACGCGAGATACAAAACAATTGAGAGGGAAAAACCAATTAATATAAAAACAAAAAAGTTTGTTGTGAAAAATTTATTTGTGAAATCGGGATTACGGGATTTTAATTTATGATAAGCAGGTATGAAATAATTTTGCCCGATAAATAAGGCAATGGTATTTATTGTAATCGGAACAACGGCACCAACAAGATACACGTCAAACTCTATCCCTCGTCCAAAAAAATTTGCAAATAATACTTCTCTTAAAAACCCTAATCCCCTGCTAAAAAGATTTAGAATTGTTAAGAATATAAATGCACCCGCTAATGTGGAAGTAAACTTTTTGTTCATCCTTAAAGAAATTATTTTTAACTTTTCTGAAATGAGAGATCAAACAAACTTAATCTTGATTTAGATGTGAAGTAACGATAAATGATGAATGATTCTAATATCATCGAAAAATAAAAAATATTGTTAAATTCAAAATTTACTTAACCTGATAAAATATCGAATCGTTTTTTCTAACCCTTTTTTTCTATCAACGATGATATCCCGAATGATAACTAATATTTTCAGTAGAACCGGTTGAAAGGTTATCAACACAAATAACTTTAAAGTTTTCTTTTAAAAGTTTATCACAAAAGTGCGAACCCAAGAAACCTGCTCCCCCGGTTACAACTTCAGTTAGTGAATAAAACTAATCCCCTTTAACATCTTTTTGAAGAAGGATTATTTTTTTCTCTTTAACCACAACGATTAAACTGAAAATAAGAAAAATAAAAATGCTACCAACAACTGTTGAGAAAATTACCTTTGGTGATGATTTACTTAATGGCGGAATTGCTTCATCCAATATTTCAACAGTTGGAATATCCCTGTTTTCTTGTATCTTTTCTTTATAGTACTGCTGCTGGAGTAATAAATAAACTTCATTCTGAATTTTTACATCACGTAACAGATCTGATAATTCTTTCCCAAGTTCGGGAACATCGCTAAAAGCTAATAAATAATCCTTACTACCTAATTGCATTTTATTGTATTGCTCTCTTAACTCTGTAAGTTTGCTTCGTAGCGCAATTAAAGTCTGATTATCTTCACGTAAATTTGTTTCCAAAAATCCAAGTTCAATTTCTGTTTGAATTATTTCCGCTTTTAATTTTGCTGCTGCATCAATAGCCGCAGATATTTGTTCCGGAAGTGAAATAGTCTTGTTCTCATCCTGAAATCTCATCAGCCGTAATTCAGCGGAATCAAGTACAGCTTTGGTGCTGACTAATTGAGTTTCGATATATTGACGTGCACGTTTAGCTTTTGATGAAAGTTTAGCTTTGTTAATTGAATCCAAAGCTTCGATATAAGTATTGGAAAGAATTGCTGCAAATCTTTTTAGTGAATCCTTATCGGAAAATAGCTGTGGAATTAGAGTTGATGATACTTCAACATCTAATTTAATAATTCCTTCCTTTGAAAGATTTATATTCATCTTTTTTGTAAGATGATTAGCAGCCTCTATTTCAGTTTCTTTATCAAAATATTCTTTTAAATTTAACTTTCTAACTACAAATAAAGCTGCAGTACGGCTTTTAAGTATTTGAACAAACAACTCGGAATTAAAAGATTTAGATGAAGTATAAAAGAAACCTGACATTACGTTATCACCTAATAGACTGGAAAGTGCACTTGATTGATCGCCCTGCTCAGGAGGCAGAACACTTATTTCTGATTTATAAGTTTCAGGATAAATGAGCAAAAGTACCAACAGCAAAAGAACTGTAGAAATAAAAGTTGCTTTTATAATAAAAGTAATATTTCTCAGAATAATATTAATTAAGCCATGAAAACTCATTGTTTACCTCGTTGCAACAACTATAGCAGCTGCGGCGGCAATAACAGCAGCTAACTGAGCAAAAATTTGCAATCCGTCCATAAATACATCCCAAAATTTTGGTGCGGGGGGATCTTCAGGTACCCAAATTGTATCGCCTGGTTGAAGTTCAACAACCTCATCAGCATCAATCCACTCGCCTGTTTTGGCTTTTATCACTCTCACCTCGCCCTCCAAGGCACGCCAACCGAAACCTTCCGCAAGGGAGATATAATCTTTAACAGTAAGACTAGGATCGTAAATTATTTTACCAGGATTAACAAACTGCCCAAGCATAATAATATAATCTTTTTGTTGCGGGATATTGATTATATCACCTTTTCTAAGGACTATGTTTTCATTAAGATTATTGTTAATAAAAAGATCAACAAAATCTATAACTACTATGCCAGAAGTTTGCCTTGATTTGGATTTAAAATAATCATATTCATCTTCTGTCATATCAGCTAGGCATTATCAGCTTCAGCCGATCAAATTCAGGGTCCTCTTCTTCACCATCCACAGTTCTTTTCAGGCTAGCCTCATTAAGGGAAGCTTCTTTCCTAAAGCCACCTGCTTCTTCAATAATCTCAACAAGAGTAGTACTATCTTTTACTATTTTGTACCAACCAGGATATTTTACAAATCCCTCCAAATTAACATAATTATCTTCATAATAATCCGGAATTTGTCTAATTACAACGTGATCTTGCTTCTTTAATTTAACATTACTGTTTTTCAACTCATCAATAACTAAAGTAATTGCTCAACTGATTTTTACCTGCCGGATCAAAACTGATTACCTCAATAGTATCGGTTTTTGCTTTACTTAGTAATCCACCAGCAAGATCAATTAATTGCGAAATACTTTCACCTTCAATAAACTCATATATTGCAGGATATTTAATCATCCCGCTAATTTTTACTACATCATCTACTTTATCCACTATTACAACATCACCTTCTCTAAGCATTGGGTTATTTATCATAATCTCCAAATCTCAAAAAGTTTAGAAGATCGTATTGTTGGTTTGTTTCATTCTTCGAAACAACATTAATATTCCGAAGATTAGATGTTTTGCGCAATCCATAAGATGCTGTTATTAGATCCATTAATCTTGAGTTTGCAGAAAGAACATATAGTGAAGGTCTGACCACATCACCGGTTAATGAAACTTTAATTTTCCTGAAATCAACTAATGAGATAAAAATCTCTACATTTTTATAGTACTGGTCAAGTTTATTTATAGTTTTTTCGCGCGCTTCTGTAAGTGTTAGATTTTTAAGATCGATTGCACCAACTTCAGGTATATATAACCAACCTTCCTGATCAATTACCAGGTTATGAACCACCTCGAGCACTCCACTTATTGAAATAAAGATTTTATCTCCGGGACCAACATTGTATTCATCTGGATCGATGCTTCCCTCGGTGGCTTCTATTGTATAGAAATCCTTAAAATCTTTATCAGGTTTAATTTTAAGCGAATCATTTTCTGCCTGGAAGGTTCTTTCAGGATAGCTAGGCAGTTCCTGCTGTGCAAAATTATTTGTCAGGAAGATTGCCAAAACATATATTATTATTGGATAAACTATTTTACCAGGTTTCAAATTCTTAACTTGTAATAATTTTTAATAGATATGACTATAAGCTAAATAATTACTTTAATTGAGCAAAATTAAAAAATATTACCCCCACATCAAATCTTTAAAGTTAATTTTCTTAGAGAAAATAGTGTTACGGATAGACTAAGGATTGGACTTAGAATCAATAATAAGGCGTAATAAAATACTTTATTATCTTGTACGAAGTTAACTAAAAACTGGTAACTGCTAATTTCGGAATTAACAAGTTCAAATATTAAAACGCTAATTATTCCTGCAATAATCCCTGCAGCAATGTTGTTAATTACGATAGGAATTTTTATAGTGGAAAGCTTGGCTCCAACCAACTTCATCGTTTCAAGTTCGTTCATCCGGTTTTCTGTAATAAGCCGCGTTGTGCTGTAAACGAGATAAATTGAGATAAGCAAAATGATAACAGTTATAATAAAAAGGTATTGTTTAGATTCATCTACGTATTTAAGGACTCTGTAAATAAAACTATTCCCGGATACCACCTCATCAACCCATGCATATTTTTGTAAATCTGCAATGATATTCTCAACCGAATCCTTTGCGACAAAATCTGTCTTCAATTGAATTACAAACGAAGCTGGCAACGGGTTGTAATCAAGTATTTCTCTAAAGTCTTCTCCTGTTTCCTTAATAAAATTATCAGCTGCTTTTTCTTTGCTAATGTAAGTAACAACGTTTGTAAAATTAAGCGATTGAAGTTCTTCTTTACAAACGTTAACAGAATTCTCTTTTACTGAATCCTGTAAAAACAGTGTTAATTTTACGTTCTTCTTTAGTTTATTTTCAAATATTTCTGAAAGTTGAATAGCACCGACCGAAGCTGCAATTAAGATTACTGCAATACATAAAGTTATTAAAGTTAAGATGAAGGAAGCTTTGGCATGAAAGATTGATTTAAAAGCTTCTTTAAAGTAGAATATGATCATACCTGAATACGAATGCCTTTAGTGGTAATAAAATTATAAAGTTATTAAAAATTTGATTCGTCAATCCAACGTGTAATTGCCCATTGCTTTGTATCAGGATCTTTTCTTAGTGATAAGTTTACGCGCCCATCAACCCGCACAACGTCCGTTGGGTTAAAGGTGATATTAAGATTAAAACTTCGCACAACGCTTGCATCCAAGGTATCAATTGTGCTTAGGACAATATTATTCCATATTAAATCCAGCCGCTCTGAGTTTTTGAACAATCCATCAGTTGTTCTCATCTCTTCATCTCTACCCCACGATACATCGAAACCCTGCTCATAATCCCTGTATGTAAAAACAAAATCGGTAGTAAGTAATTGCCCATAGATTAGCGTATCCTTAAAAGTATAAGCATACTGAAAATTCTGGAAGACACCTTCAATGGTGGTTCTATCGGAAATTGGCGGACGGTTACTATCGAAGTTTTCATCAAAAGCAGGTGCAAACGGATTTTTGCATGCAGTAAAAATAAGAGCAGAAAAGAAAATGATATATATTGCTTTTCGGTTAATAGCTTGTACCTTTCAAGTCACTCCAGCTTTGCGAATCGCTAATTGCATTATCCTGCCAAAAGTAGATAGCCCAGGTATCTCTCATATCTCTAACCATACCAAATTTAACATTTCCACTATAATTTAATGGATCATTATTAAGTTGAGGAATACTTATAAAATACTCGGCGGTATAAATTAAACTGTCACCTAGCGGGTTATAGTCTTCGTCGGTAAAACTTAGTGTAATAGGTAAATCTTCCGGGGCAGCGGTTACAAGGTTTTGAAAATATTGAAATTCTTTATCCACATCCCAATCTATCCAAATGTTGCTCCAGGTTTGTAAAGCACTGCTAGTTGGCAGGAAGAAGAAAACTTTATTACTAAATGCCGGATCGGTAAAGGACTTTACATAATTATTAGCATCTTTATCGCTAAAAGAATTTATAAGGTTCTGGATTAATATTTCCGGCTCACTTGGTGTGGTGTAATTCGATCTGCTCTCTTCAGGATCTTCTGCATCGCGGGTAGTAAAAATATCGCAAGCGGTTAATGAAAGAAGAAAAAATATGGTAACAAGCTTTTTCATTTACTTGCAATAATAATAACTCTGGGCGAAGTTTCAAGCACAAACGGCTTACCATCCAGCTCACCAAAGGTTGAATTTATTTTAAACCCGGTGCTTTCTAATTCAGTTTGTAATTCATCAAAGCTAAACATTCTAACAGATTCAAAGTACTTTTTTGTATCACCGTTTTTTCCGATTACAATTTCCTTTAATAACTCTGTTGCCCTGAATAGAACGATTTTGATTTATTATTGTACCATTTATAGTTTCAACAGAATTTGGGACAAGGTTAGTTTCAAGATAATTCCTGTTAAAATAATCCAAAACAAAATATCCCCCGGGTTTTAAGAAGTTGTAAGCTTTCCTAAGCAGTTCAAAATTTTCTTCATCACTTTCAAAATAGCCAATACTTGTAAAAAGATTTAGAACCAGATCAAACTTATCACTTGTTTCAAATTTTCTAATATCGGAATGCACAAAATCGATTTGGAAATCATAAACCGAAGCATTCTCTTTGGCTACTTTTAATAGATTCTCACTTAGATCAACTGCAGTTACATTAAATCCTCTCCTGGCAAAATTTATTGCGTGCCTTCCTGCCCCGGCAGTCATATCAAGAACTTTAGCACTGTCTTCTATTTTTATATTTGATAAAATTAATTCTGCAAGAGTTTCTGCTTCAACATCATCCCTGTTTTTGTAAATTTCCAGATACTCTTTAGTATTGAACCACTCTTCATACCAGTTCATAATCTACAAATCGCCTCTATTTAAAATTGCTCGCCCTATGGTTGCTTCATCAGCAAATTCAAGATCGCCGCCAATTGGTAAACCTCTTGCTATCCTTGTAACCTTTATTCCCAGGGGTTTTATCAGTTTGGCTAAATAAAGTGATGTAGTTTCTCCTTCGGTATCGGGATTAAGTGCGAGTATCACTTCGTTAATCTCTTCTTTTTCAAAGCGTCTTATCATCTCTTTAATTTTTAATTGATCCGGGTTGACGCCTGATAATGGCGACAGCACGCCACCCAGAACATGATAAACACCATTAAACTCGTTTGTTTTTTCTATCGCAATTACATCACTTGCTTCTTCCACCACGCATAAAACTGATTTATCACGCTTAGTACTTTTGCAAATTTCGCAAAGCTCTTCTTCAGCAAGATTGAAGCACCGTTCACAGAATTTAAGTTTTGTTTTTAATTCTTTAATTGATTTAAGAAGATCATTAACCTGTTCTTTATCAGATTTTAAGATATGCAAAGCAAGCCGTTGAGCAGTTTTTTTCCCGATGCTTGGTAACTTGCTAAGTTCTTCAATTGCTATTTGTAATGGTTGGGCTATTTGCAATTTTATAATCCTGGTATATTCATTCCCGGAGGAATCATCCCCTTGGTAACCTTAGCCATTTCCTCTTCTGATAATTTAGTAGCGGATTCCAGCGCTTTATTAACTGCAGCGACAACCAAATCTTCCAATATTTCTTTCTCTTCTTTTTCAATGACTTGCGGGTCAATTTCTACAGAAATTATCTCTTTACTTCCATTTGCAGTCGCTTTAATCATTCCACCGCCTGCTTCTTCAGTAACCGTCATATTTGCAAGTTCGCCTTGAACCTTCTGCATTTCTGCCTGCATTTTCTGCACCTGCTTAAGCATACCCTGCATTCCACCTTTCATACAAAATCCTCCTGTGAAATAAAATTATTAAATCTGGATAAATTTCCCTAATTTTGGTGCAAATATACTATAATCGATTGACTTTATACACTTACTTTTCATAATTTCTTAGCTATATTTTAGCAAATAAACTTTTACCTAATTACACATAGTATGATAAGCCAGCAATTTATTAAAAATCTTCCTTTTGATAGCCAGAACTACCAGCTTGTTGAATACCCTGATTTTTTCTCATTAAATCAGGACAAGAAAATAAAGGTAAAGGATTTGGGACAAAAATTTGCCTCTATAAACTCATTTTTTTATGATTATTTAAAAGAGTTCCACATTCCGTGTGCGTATATTAAAAAGTACGAAAAAAACTCACTGATGTTTGTTAAATTTCAACAATTGCCCTTTGTTGTTAAAATTCTTAATTCAGCAGATAAACGAACGGCAAAGCTTTTTTCGCTTAAGGAAGGAGACTCATTTAAACTTACCTGTGTTTGAATACCATTTTGGTGATTCTAAAAACTCGATTGTATCGGAAAGTCATTTAATTTCGTTCGATCTCTGTACAAATGAAAATTTGAAAATTATAAATAGAATTTGCTCAAAAGTAAATGCTGTGCTCAAGTCTTTCTTCGAAAGAAGAAATGAAACTATTGGCGAAGTTACCTGCAGTTTTGGAAAGTTCGAATCAAAAATTTACCTGATTGATGATTTTACACCGCTTAGTTTAAAAATCTTTCCAAATGAAGAAAATTATACGAATAACTGGGTAAATCCTTATAATCTGAACACATCGAGCGAGATGAGAAAGTACACTGATCATTTGTATAACATTACAAGCAGTTAGATAGATGTTTACTAAATATGGATATACCACCATTGGTATTATTTCAATTCTTTCTTTTGTACTCATAGCCGCAAGTTTTTTTATTCAAAATAACCCTGTAAAAATTTTTCTTATTGCAGTTGCAGTAATTAGTTTAGCATTCACTTTAGGATTTTTTAGAGATCCTGATAGAACCGCTCCGGATAGGGATGATGTTATTGTATCGCCAGCCGATGGGAAAGTACTATTTGTAAAGGAAATGGATGAAGATAAATTTGTTGGCGAAAAGGTAAACATGATTTCAATTTTTATGTCTCCTTTAAATGTTCACGTTAACAGGATACCTATTGATGGAGTGGTGGATTATTTACAATACTATGAGGGAGAATATGTCGCAGCTTTTGAAGATAAAGCTTCCGAAACAAATGAACGAATGGAAATTGGAATAACCGGAAAGCATGGAAAAATTTTATTTACACAGGTTGCAGGAATGGTTGCAAGAAGAATTGTTATCGAATTGGAAACAGGCGATACTGTAAAAATCGGAGAGCGTTTCGGGATGATAAAATTTGGAAGTCAGTGTGGATGTTTTTGCACCTCTTAACTGGAAACCCAAAGTAAGTAAAGACGAATCAGTTACTGCAGGTGAAACAATCCTTTTTGAATTAGATACAAAATGAACCGTCTGCGCATAACCCCATCCGTAATTCCTAACCTGTTCACATCACTAAATATGTTTAGCGGCTTTTTGTCCATTATAAGTGCAGCAAACGGAAACTACAATTACGCTGCGTGGTTAATTTTAGTCGCAGCACTTTTTGATGCCCTGGATGGGCTTGTTGCACGTCTAACAAATTCCAGCAGCGAGCTCGGAGTTGAACTCGATTCACTTTCAGATATTATAAGTTTTGGTGCTGCTCCCTCTTTCCTTATGTACAAAACTTACTTTTACCAGTTTGATGCTATAGGAATTGTTCTTAGCTCTCTCCCTTTGATAGCAGGCGGTTTCCGGCTTGCACGTTTTAATGTTCAACTTGTTGGTTTTGAAAAATCATTTTTTATTGGGTTACCAATTCCTTCTTCCGCACTTACAATAGCCACATTCATTCTGGTTTTTTATAATGAAGGATTTTCTGAACCGTATTCTTCATTCATAATACCCATGATCTTAATTTTATCCTTCCTGATGATAAGCAATATCAGGTATGAAACAATGCCAAAGCTTACGTTAAAAGAGATGAAAGAGAAACCGTTCCACTTTTTGTTTTTAATTGTTGCAGTTGTACTTGTAGTATTTACTTTTAAGTTAGGATTGTTCATCATTTTTGTTTTCATGATTGTATTTGGTATTTTAAAACACATTTATTACAGAGTTAAAACTTCTCCAGAAGATAAATTCTTAACCAGGATTCTGAATCATTCAAATATTTCTAGGATTAAAATTTGTTCAAGGCAACAGTATTAATTAAACGAAGATCAACTATTTTAGACCCGCAGGGTAAAGCAGTGGAAATTGGAGCCAAACATCTTGGTTTAAATAATATTGCAAACACAAGGATTGATAAATACATACAGTTTGACGTTGATGCTAATGATAAAAATGCTGCGGAAAAAGAAGTAGCTGAATACTGCAAAAAATTACTTGCAAATCCTATTATGGAGGATTTTGAATTTACTCTGGAAGAGGTTTAGAATTGAATAAGTGAAATCACCAAAATTTGGCATTGTTGTATTTCCCGGTTCCAACTGCGACCACGATGCGTATTGGGTTTTAAGAAAACTGCTTGGTTACCAATACAAATTTTCTCTGGCATAAAGAGAGTGATCTAAAAGAGAGTGATGTGATAGTTTTACCGGGAGGTTTTTCTTATGGTGATTATCTTCGTACAGGTTCCATTGCACGCTTTTCACCAATTATGAACGAAGTAATTAGTTTTGCAAAAAAAGGCGGTACTGTAATTGGAATTTGCAACGGTTTCCAGATACTACTTGAAGCAGGATTATTACCAGGTGTAATGCTCAAAAATATTTCACTCAATTTTGTTTGTAAAGATGTTTATCTTTCAGTAGAAAATAGAGAAACTAAGTTTACAAAAGGCATTAAAACTAGATTCAGTATTAAAGGTTCCTGTTGCGCATGGCGAAGGCAATTATTTTGCAGATAATAATACGCTAAAGGAACTTGTTGATAACAACCAGGTAGTTTTTAAATATTCTTCTGAGGATGGAGAAGTTTCTGAAAATTATAATCCGAACGGTTCAGCAATGAACATTGCAGGAATAATAAACAAAGAAGGAAACGTTCTTGGAATGATGCCGCATCCTGAAAGATGCAGCGACCCGGTTCTTAAAAAGACTGACGGCAGTTTAATTTTTAAAGCAATTGCAAATAATATTTTTAATTAAGAGGTGATGATATGTTTGGTAACTTAGGCGCAGGCGAAATTATTTTAATCCTGCTGGTAATTTTAATCCTCTTTGGAGCTAAAAAAATACCCGAACTGGCAAAAGGACTTGGCAAAGGAATGAGCGAGTTCAAAAAGGGATTGAAGGATGTTGAAAGTGAAATAAAAGATGCTGATAAAGATTCAAATAAAATTGATGATAAGAAAAGCTGAATTAATCTAAATATCCAATCAAGTTTAGCCGTTTCATTTTAAGGAACGGCTTTTTTAATGCTGCAAATAAACTCAACAATACTCACTCTCTTCTAAGTATTATCTCTCTCTAATCAATTCTGTTCAAAAGATGATATTTCACCCAAAATCCTTAAATTTGAATTCTTAAATTTAAACCAGTTCTTCTAAAAGAGGGAAAACGATTTATGAGCATATTAGTTGATAAAAAAACACGTCTTGTTGTCCAGGGAATTACAGGCAGCGAAGGTTCATTTCATACAGGGCAAATGGTTGAATATGGAACTAAAGTAGTTGCAGGTGTAACTCCCGGTAAAGGTGGAACTAAATTCGAAAATATTCCTATTTACAACACAGTTGAAGATGCTGTAAAGGAACAGAAAGCAAACACTTCAATTATTTTTGTTCCACCGGCATTTGCTGCGGATGCAATTCTTGAAGCCGCTAATTCTGGAATTAAAGTTATTATCTGTATTACGGAAGGGATTCCTGCTGCTGATATGGTGAAAGTTTATAATTCAATTAAAGAAAAAGATGTTAGCTCTTGTTGGACCAAATTGCCCGGGAGTTATTTCACCGGGTAAAGCTAAAGTTGGTATTATGCCCGGCTTCGTTCATAAAAAAGGAACGATTGGAATTGTATCGCGAAGCGGAACCTTAACTTACGAAGCAGTTAAACAAATTGTTGATGTAGGTATGGGACAATCAACTGCAGTGGGAATTGGCGGCGATCCGGTTATTGGTTCACAATTTACAGATATTATAAAATTATTTAATGAAGATGACTGAACCGAAGGAATTGTAATGATTGGTGAAATTGGTGGAACTGCAGAAGAAGAAGCTGCTGACTTCATAAAAAGAATGTTAAAAAACCAGTTGTTGGATTTATTGCAGGCAGAACTGCTCCTCCCGGAAGAAGAATGGGTCACGCAGGTGCTATTATTTCAGGTGGAAAAGGAACTGCCGCTGAAAAAATGTCAGCGATGAAAAAAGCAGGAATTAAAGTAGCCGAATCTCCTGCTGATATTGGAGTCACGATGTTAAAAGCAATTGAAAAACTTAAAAAGAAACCAAAGAAAAAAACTGCTGTAAAAAAATCCGCAGCAGCAAAGAAAGCAAAAGCAAAGAAAGAAGAAGAAGAAAAAATAATTATTCAATTAAATTAATTCTATTTTAATTTATTTAAAGCCCGCTTTGCCGGGCTTCAATTTTAACTACGAGAACTGAAAAGAAAAGGAGTACAATATTGGGAACTAAAACACTAGCAATTATTAAACCTGATGCAGTTGAAAATGGTTATACAGGAGAGATAATTTCGATGATCATTAAAGCTGGATTTAAAATTAAAGCTATGAAAATGACAAGGTTAACTGAATCATCCGCAAAAGGATTTTATGAAATTCATAAAGAACGACCATTCTTCGGCGAACTTGTAGAATATATGACTTCAGGTCCGTGCATTCCAATGGCGCTGGAAAGAGAGAATGCTGTGGAAGAGTATAGAAAACTTATTGGAGCAACAGATCCTGCAAAAGCTGATGAAGGAACTGTAAGAAAACTGTTTGCTAAAAATATTCAAGCCAACGCAGTACACGGTTCTGATTCTGATGAGAATGCTGCTATAGAGATTGCTCACTTTTTTTCGCGTAATGAACGCTTAAATAATTTTACCGATTAAATTTTTATATTAACACTTACAATCAGCCCAGCGAAGACAGGGCTATTCCATTTAATTTAATAATGAAATTATCCATCACAATCATTCTTTTCTTACTTTCTAACTTCTGTGTTAAGCTGTGGGCAATCTTTACAAGATGAACAATTTTTGTTCGGCTCAGATGTTTTGATAAAGGAAAATCTTCATTTACTGGATGGAGAAAGAGTTGGAATTGTATCAAATAAAAGTTCTGTGTTAATTAATGGAACTCATTTGATTGATACGCTTTTATCACTTGGAATAAATGTTACTGCGCTCTACTCTTTAGAACATGGCTTCAGCTTGGAGTTTGCTGATGGCGTTTTAATAAAAAATCCCGAAGAAAAAATAAAGAATATTCCTGTTCATTCACTTTATGGAAAAGTTAAAAAGCCAACGGAAGAAATGCTCACAAATGTTGATATTATTTTATTTGATGTTCAGGATGTTGGCGCAAGATTTTACACTTACATTTCTTCAATGTTCTACATCTTACAGGCAGCTGCAGAAAATAATATTAAGGTTATAATACTTAGATCGCCCTAATCCCATTGGAGGAGTTGTAGTTGATGGACCAGTTCTTATTGATAAATACAAATCGTTTTTTGGTATTGCTCCAATTCCTATCCTCCACGGAATGACAATTGGAGAGCTGGCAATGTTATTTGCCACAGAAAATTATATTAATATCAATTCAATTCTGGATCTTATTGTTGTTAAAATGAATGGATGGGAAAGAAATAATTATTGGGATGACTTAAATTTAACCTGGCTTCCTACTTCACCTAATATTCCCACTTTCGAAACTGCACTGGTTTACCCGGGGACTTGTTTAATTGAAGGTACAAATATTTCAGAAGGAAGAGGAACTGAAAATCCCTTCCTTACAATTGGAGCACCATTTATTAATCCTGATAACCTGATAAGTGAATTAAAATCGATAAATCAAGTGGAATCATACTCTCCCCTGTTGAAGTTTGTTCCAGAAGAGATTTAAGGGAAAGCGGTTAATCCAAAATTTGAAGGTGAGAAATGTTACGGGATTAATATTAAGGTAACAGATAAAACAAAATTTGGTGCAATTGATTTTGGGCTAAAACTGGTTTACACTTTACACAAATTATATCCTGATGAATTTGAATTCAGAGAGAATCATTTTGATTTGCTTACAGGAACTAATAAGATTAGGTTATCAATTGAAAAGGGTGATTCTCCGGATCATATAAAAAAATTATGGCAGGAAGATTTAAATAATTTTAAAAAGATTAGAAACAAATACTTACTATATTGAGGAAAAAATGTACAGATACACGATAATTATTTTAGCATTAGCAATGCTCTTATTTGGCTGTGATAATAAAAAACCAGCCGAAGAGCAAACAGAAGAAATTAATCTTACGCAGGTTGATAGTTCTGATCTTGTTACCACAGAAGTAGAAGATGAAGATGAATTTTTCTTTTTCAGATATAAATTTAATGAGGGTGAATCATTAAACTACAGGTTAACGGTTATTTCTCAATCAGAACAAAATATTGTGGCTGATACTTCCATTTCTCAATCGTTCAATCAGACTGTTAAATATGCAATAAATTTCCAGGTTATAGAATTAGATGAAGATAGCGTAGCAGAACTGAAGTGCACAATTACTGCTGTTAACCTGGATGCAAGTTTAAATGGTGAGCTTATTTCTTATAAATCCGGCTCTACTTTGGATTCTCTGGATGTAATAAAGTTTGCAGAATATGAATCCTTAGTTAATAACCAGTTTCGCTTAAGAGTAAACTCTTTAGGTGAGGTTGCAGATGTTTACAGAGTTGATAAAATATTCAACAAATATCTCGATCTTCGGGGCATGCAGGATTCTCTTAACACAGACCAAAAAGAGGCAGTAAAAAATGATTTGCTTAACGCTGTGTTAAAACCTCTTATGGGACAAATTTTCAGGGTGATGCCTGCCAAACAAATGGGTAAAGATTCAAGCTGGACTTATTCAAAAGCAGCTATTCCTATGATGGTCTTCCAGGTAGAGTACCATAACATTTATAAAGTTGAAAACCTGGAATTACTTGATGGCGAAAAGCTAGCAGTTATAAATGGAACTATGAGTACAAAAATAACCGGTGATCCAAATTACAGCGAGCAGGGAATTAGTTACGTATTCGAAAAACCGGTATCATCTGCAGGCGGTAAGGTTTATTTTAACCTTGATAAAGGATTAGTACAGAAGAGTAAAACAGAAACAAGATTGGAAACAGCTTACACAATGGAAATGCCGTCTCCGCAAGGTTTGATGAAAGGCAGTACAAAAGAAGTAATAATTAACAAAAATATTTTAGAGCTGTTGTAAATAATAAAGGTCGGGTTGTTCGCCCGACCTTTATGTGAACTAAATTTTTTATTATTTCATCAAGATCATCTTCTTAGTCTCAACATTATTTCCTGTTTGCAGTATGTAGAAGTAAACACCGCTGTTAATATTTGCAGCGCTGAATTCCACATTATGTGAACCTGCTACAAGGTCAGAATTAATTAATGTTGCAACTTCCTGTCCAAGAACATCAAATACTTTCAAGCTAACTTTAGAATCTACAGCTAAGCTGAAGTCTATTCTTGTGCTTGGGTTAAAAGGATTCGGATAGTTCTGCTCTAAGGCAAATACATCAGGTATTGTAACTTCAACCTGAATTTCATCGGAGTATTCGAACGTACCATCTAGATCTATTTGTTTCAGCCTGTATGTATAATATCCTGATTGCACACCAACATCGGTGAAACTGTAGCTTCGTGGTTCAGTTGTTGTACCAAAGCCGGGCACAAATCCTATTGCCTCATATTCTCCGTCTGATTTTTTCTCTACCTGGAATCCGCTGTTGTTAATCTCAGTTGCAGTTTCCCAGTTTAAGGTAACATCATTATCGTTTACAGAAGCAGTAAATGATACAAGTTCTACGGGAACGAGTTCGTCGTATTGAATCTCACCGACGAGTCCGCGCGAAGCGAAGACACTACCGCCGGTTGTGAATGGTGCACTACGCCCTTCTCCGGTGATCAGGGTCAGATTTGTATCGGCAAAAACCTGGAATGGTGGTGCTCCTTGTCCAAAGTAACGTGGACCCGCATCTGTAAACAGCATTGCCATACCCACTGTATCACCCGGGTTAAGAGAGATAACGGGAGTGGCAAAGAGTAATGAAACACCATCGGGACCTACTGCACCCTGAGTGACAGGGACAGTGCCAAGTGAGGTCCAACCGGAAGGATCGCTGCCAGGTCCTCCCAAGGCAGTTCCAGAACGTGTAAAGAATTCAACGGTAAAACTAGCACTGGCTAATGCGCTGCTGGCGGTTGTCATACCAGTGATTGTGACCCAACGAGGACCTGCAATGAGGTCAGAGAAAATGGCCCAACCGGGTGATCCGCCGTTGTTTGCCGGGGGAGGATTTGCAATAAGTATATGGCTGCCTGACTCGTCACCAGCATTGGTTTGTGTTGGCTCCTGGACTAGCAAACCACCATTATTGAAGGTTTTTGATGACTCTTGGTCAAGCATACTGTCATATACATCACTATCTATGGTTACTATTGCCTCCTGGGCAAACACAATGCCATATGCAAGAAGCAAAGATAAGAGAGCAGTACAAATTAGTTTCATAGGATTCTCCTTTATTTGGTTTCCAATATTATATATTACTCTAAACCTCAGGGGAATGAATTATGGTAAGAATATTCTGAAATGTTCTGTAATCCGATCCATAACCTCGCCCTAAGGTGTAGAGAACAACTACTATTTTAAAATGCAAATTTTAACAGTAAGAGTCAAGAAAAATAAACTTAACGAACGGCTACAGTTGGTGATTGGCAAGTAATAAATAATAAGTTGTACTCTTAAGAAATGGAGATTTCGATTCTAGGTTATGGTAAGTAGTAGTAACTAATTATGAAAATGTTATTACTTTTACGGCAACAACATTATCTATTCAAATTTTATCAGTTGAGGTTTTAATCTCTCTAACAACAACCCGTATTCCTTCAACTTCAATTACTTCAATATTGCTCCCCTTCTCAATAAATTCTGAATCGGTAACAACATCCACACGCTTGCCATCAATTTCGGCAGTGCCGGAAGGACGAAGATCAGTAAGCGCTTTTCCTGTTTTACCAACTCATATCTTCTGAAGTAGTAGTGAGATACAAATCCTTCTTCGGATTTTTCTTCAACAGAAAGAACAAACTTTTTGAATATGGTTGTCCTTGGAAGAAATTTTGCAAGTACAATTATTAAAATTATAGAAAGTACCAGCGCAACTGTAAGTTGAATTATTGCCATAGAAACTGCCCTCATATCTAAAAATGGATCTGCTCCAACCAATGCCAGGAAGAGCGATGCAATGATAAGTAAAATTCCGCCAATACCGGCAATTCCAAATCCGGGAATTACAAATACTTCAAGTAAAATTAAACCCAAACCTACAATAAACATAAGTATTTCAACAATTGATGCAAGCTGCAGAATGTAGGATGAACCAAAAAACAAAGTAAGTGCAAGTACACCAGCAGTACCGGGGACACCCCAACCGGGGGATTTTATTTCAGCAAACAAACCAAAAAATCCAATCATAATTAAGATGGATGAAATGATAGGATTGTTAAGAAATCTTACAACATCTTCTGCCCAGTTAGAGCGTTCTACAACCGATTTTGCACCAGCGAGATCAAAATACTTAAGCACTTCATCCATATTTTCGAGCAAGGTGTCCGCTATCCCGTATTTATAGGATTCATTAGCTGTTAAAGTTACAAGCTTCGTGGAATCAACAAGCCCTTCAATTATAAATGTTTCATCAACCATTCCTTGCGCAATATCGGTTCTTCTTCCATTTCTTTCAGCAGTAGATCTCATCTCGGAGCGCATGTAGGATTGATACTTTTCACCTTGTTTTTCACCTGTTTGATCAACAACAGTAGCGGCGCCTATGGAGCTTCCGGGAACCATAACAATTTTATCACACGAAATTGCAATTAGTGCACCAGCAGAAATAGCGCGGTTATTAATAAATGCGATGGTAAGCAAATCAGTTCCAATGATGGCATCTTTTATCTGTGTAGCGGCATCCACCCTTCCGCCAAATGTATTTATCTTGAAAATAATTGCATCAGCTCCAGCATTTTCTGCATCAGAAACAACACGCGAAACATAAGGAGCAAGACCCTAAATCGATATCTCCTTCAATAAAAGCTATGTAAACTTTTTGTTGTGCAAGTGATGAACTTACTAAGAAGAGAATTATGATAAGAAATTTTAATGAAGTTTTCAATTTCACTCCGATTAATAAAAAGTAATTTTTTGAAGAAGATCTTTACAACACAAGGCTGTTAAACTAACTAATCAATTACAAAAATATATTTATCTCCCGTAAATAAAAACCTTATTATTTATAAAACAAAAATGGCTTTAGCTAAAGTATAACACTTTAACCAAAGCCACAAAATTGCACAGCTTAAAACCTGCAGTTACAAGTTAAATTATTCTCCCTTTTTAGCTGTAACTGTAGTAATAGCAGATCTTTCAACCTTCATTTTAAGGTTATCACTAACCTGCAGAAGAGCGGTTTTTTCATCCAGCCCTGCAATAATACCATGAACCCCGCCGCTTGTAATAACCTTATCACCTTTTTCAAGGTTAGATAGAAGTTTATTTCTTTCCTTGGCTTTCTTCTGCTGCGGTCTTATTATCATAAAATAAAAGATTAAAAAGATAGCACCAAACATTATAAGCGTACTTACTAAACTTCCGCTTCCGCCTTCACCGCCCTGCTGACCCATTGCAAATAGTAGTTCCAATTATTCCTCCGGATTAATATTATTTTTTATTGATATTTTATTAACAATTTCATTTTTCCATTCTACAAAGATACCTTCTTTTATCTTCCCACGTGCAGTTTTCATTAACTCAAGATAAAAATGAAGATTATGTATGCTAGCTAATTCGAGAGCAAGAATTTCACCTGCGTTAAATAAATGCCTTAAATAAGCTCTCGAATAATTTGTGCAGGTATAACAATCGCAATCTTCATCAACCTTTGTAAAATCATCTTTATAATTTGAATTTCTTACTGAAATAACTCCGTTCCAGGTAAAGAGTATTGCATGCCTTGCATTACGTGTTGGCATAACGCAGTCAAACATATCTATACCGCGTTCAATTGATTCCAATAAGTTTTCAGGTCTGCCAACACCCATCAAATATCTTGGTTTTTCTTCAGGCATAAAATCAGTTGTGAAGTCAGTCAGTTCATACATTTCTTTTGTCGGTTCACCAACTGCAAGTCCGCCAATTGCATAGCCATCAAAATCCAAATTTACTAAATCTTTCGCAGATCGTTCGCGCAAATCTTTATAAACACTTCCCTGTATAATTCCGAAAAGATATTGCTCTTTTCCATACAACGGTTTTGTTTTTTCAAAAGCTTCTTTATTCAGCACAGCCCAATCGCTTGTAAGCTTTGTAGAATTAACTGCATAATCATATTCACAAGGATAAGGTGTACACTCATCAAGAACCATCATTATATCCGAGCCAATGCTTCTTTGTATTTCAATCACTTTTTGCGGAGTGAAGAAATGTTTTGAGCCATCGAGGTGAGAACTGAATTCAACACCATCAGGTTTAAGTTTTCGCAAATCGGATAAACTAAAAACCTGGTAACCGCCGCTGTCTGTAAGAATCGGTTTTTCCCAATTCATAAATTTGTGCAAACCGCCGGCACTTTCAAGAATTTCTGTTCCGGGTCTTAAATAAAGATGATAAGTATTTGAAAGAACAATTTGAGCTTTTATATCCTGCTCAAGGTAATTTTGATTTACAGCTTTAACCGTTCCCTGTGTGCCAACCGGCATAAATATAGGAGTTTCTACTTTACCGTGATCGGTCTCAAAATATCCTGCTCGTGCTTTGCTTTTACTATCTTTTGCTTCAATTGTAAAATTTAACAATCCCGGTATGCTCACTCTTTTCTGAAATCAAGGGTACAAATTTAAGGGAAAATAGGGGAAGGGGCAAAGAGGCTTAGGATTCTTAACAAGGGATGATTGGCACAGGATAATAATTCTAATTCTAAAAACTTTCCTTTCTCCTCTTCAGTTGGAATTCTGCAAACTTCTTTCTTACCAAAAAATTTATACCTGTTTTTGGCAATCAGATCATAAAAAAAATCTCTGATGGGTTTTGGCAGAGAAGATGAAAGGATAAAATAATTTTACAACACTTTTTAATTTTCCAGCAATCATTAATGCAGCAGTTGATTTTGTAAAGTAGTTTTCACCATCAATCAAAATAAAAGTATCAAAACTTGTATCTGCTTAAATCAAATTTTTTAAGTAGCTCCTGTCCTGCTTCAGATTGCAAGGCAGCAAATCTGAAAAGATCATTTTTATCTCTTGCCAAGATAAAATTCACCCAGTAATTGCAAAAATTGCAAACACCATCAAATAAAATTACCTGGTGATCTTTCAATTAGTTTATTCCGGAAGGTGGGTGAGTTTTACTACTTCAACTTTTTGTGCTGATGCACGAGCGATGAGAAATTCAAAGTTACCAATCTTAAGCTTCTCCCCCTGTGCAGGTATTCTGCCAAGCACTGAAACAATATACCCCCCGATAGTTTCATAATCCCCATCGGGAATATTAAGTTCATATTTTTCATTCAGTAAATCAATTTCTACTTTACCGCTAATAATATAATTGTTATCGCCTATCTTTCTGCATATCTCCTCTTCAACATCAAATTCATCTTTTATCTCACCAAATAATTCTTCAAGAATATCTTCCATCGTAACAATACCTGCGGTTCCGCCATGCTCATCAACAACTACTGCAATTGAAATTTTCTTTTCAAGAAATTCGTTTAATACTTCAAAACTTTTTTTAGTTTCCGGTATAAAGCTTACATCTCTTAAAATGCTTTTAATATTAGCAGGTGATTTGAAAATATCTTTTACAAGAATGATACCTTTGATATTATCCAGGTTTTCTTTGTAAACAGGAAGTTTAGAAAATCCGGAATCAATAAATGTTGAAATTGCATTATCAATGTTATCTGAAATTTCGACTCCAATAATATCTGTACGCGGGGTCATCGCTCCATAAACACGCTGCTCACCAAGTTCAATAACTTTTTCAATTATATCGCTCTCCTTTTTATCCACAACCCCGGCTTTCTTACTCTCTTTTACCAAAGCTTTAACATCTTCCCTGTCGAAAAGATGACTCATAGAATCTGCTGATATACTTGAGGCCTGAGTTAGTTTTTTAGATAACAATGAAGAAAGTTTTACAAATGGATAAAGCAAATAAGATACAACTCTTAACGGAATTGCAGATAAAAGCACAACTCTGTCTGAGAGTTCTCTTGAAAAATATTTTGGAATAATTTCTCCGAACAGGAGGATAAAAAAAGTTGAGATAATAAGAATGTTTAAATCGCTTAAACCAAATAGTGCTGCAAGAAAAACCGCACTTAGTGATGCAAGTGCAACGTTAACAATGTTATTACCAATAAGGATTGTTGAGAAAAAAGTTTCCGGGTGATTTATAAAATATAATGCGTTTTTTGCGGTAAGTTTTTTCTGCCTTGCTTTAACTTCAATTTTAAGTTTATTGGCAACAATAAAAGCAAGCTCGGTTCCTGCAAAGAACCCGCTAAGTAAAAGTAAAACTACAAGCAGAATAAATTGTTCAATCATAATTTAATATGCCTGTTCAACAACTATATCATTTAAATTCAGCTGATAATACTCTGAGCCGCTGATAAATTTCATTGTTATATCAATAAGATTATTTGCCATTAATCGTTCATCAACTTTTAACCCGGATTCAACTCCAAAAACATATTCATTACTGCTGCCGGGTTCAATTGAATTCACTCCGGAGAGATCCTTCAGCTTAAAGAAAGGATAAAATGAATAAACTAATTCTTTATTAGAATAGATTATTATTTTATTGAGCTTAAGCTCTTCAATAACTTTCGCTGCCCGGATTTGTTATTTTCAATTCACCAAGCAAATGGAACTTACCCGGACTTCCCGGCATAAGGTTAAGCCAGCTATTAAGATCGTTTACTTCAATATCTAGTTGAAGTGTTTCTTCACCTGTTTTTGTAGATGCACACGCAATGAGCATAAAGGTTACTAAAATGAGATGTAATGATTTCATCTTCATTGTTATATAACGTGATAAATAATTAGCACTGTTGTAATGATATACAACGCAACTGTAATTATCATTGCTGAATCGGTGGCAAGAATCTTTGTAGTGTTCTCTCCGCTGTTGCTTTTATATTCAAGATACATATACCTGAAAATTCCAAATACGACAAAAGGTGTTGTGTAAATAAGATTCTCTGTATCTAAAAACCGAAACAGTTCTGGCAGCAACAGTATAGAGTGCATAACAGATAATAACACCTGCAGCAGCAACCGTAGCCATCTGGTCAGCAAAGTTAAGTGAATATTCTGAAAGAACTTTCCTGCTGGATGAGTTTTCATTTTCCGGTGTTAATATAAGCTCGGAGTGTCTTTTCATAACACCAAGGAAAAGTGATATGAACATTGTTGTTAATATTAGCCAGCTGGAAATAGGAACGTTTATAACAAAAGCACCTGCAAGCACCCTTAATGTGAAACCGGCTGCAATGCTAAAAACATCAAGGATAACAATATGTTTAAAATAAAATGTGTAAAGAATATTTAGAACAATAAACGCAGCAACAAAAATTATAAAATTGAAATTAAAATTTGGAAGTAGCACACCTATTACTGTTAGAATAACCATAAAAGTTATAACCGCTCTGGATTTGGTTATAGCACCAGAAGGAAGGGGACGGTTTTTCTTTAAGGGATGTGCTCTATCTGCTTCAATATCGATTAAATCATTTATTACATAAATGGCGCTTGAGGCAAGGGAAAAAACAAAGAAGGCAAATAGTGTAGTAAAAAAATATTCTCTTTCAAATAGGTTATGAGAGAAGAGAAGCGGAACAAAAACAAAAACGTTTTTAATCCATTGCCGAACCCGGATCAGTTTAAGATAATTGAGTAACATTAGAAAACTGCTATTTCTTCGTAAGTACCGAATATCGCTTTCAGTTCGTGGACCATCTCGCCTAAAGTTACATAATTATGAGCAGCTTTTATAAATACAGGCATAAGGTTAGTGCCGTTCTCCGCTGCTTCTCTTATTTCCTTTAAACACTCTTCAACATCTTGTTGGTTACGGCTTTGCTTTATTTCAGCCATCCTTTTCTTTTGTTCAATTTCAACTTCAGGAGAAATTGTAAGCAGCGGAATTTCGATTTTATTTTTATCTTCAACAAATTCATTTACGCCGACAATAAATTTTTCCTTTCTTTCAAGTTCCTGCTGGTAACGGTAAGCAGCATCAGCAATTTCCTTCTGGAAATAACCGTTTTCAATTGCTGGAATTACACCGCCCATAGCATCTACCTGTTCGAAAATCCGGTTAGCACCTTTTTCCATTTTATCAGTTAATGCTTCAACAAAATAACTTCCGCCCAAAGGATCGACTGTATTTATAACTCCTGTTTCATAAGCAATTAACTGTTGTGTTCTAAGAGCTATTTTTGCTGCTTTTTCGCTTGGTAACGCAAGAGTTTCATCCATCGAATTTGTATGAAGTGATTGTGTTCCGCCCAGCACACCGGCAAGTGCCTGGAAAGCAGTTCTTACAATATTATTTTCCGGCTGTTGTGCAGTTAAAGTACAGCCCGCAGTTTGTGTATGAAATCTTAACCACCAGGAACGTGGATTTTTAGCACCGTATTTTTCTTTCATACGTTTTGCATAAATTTTTCTTGCAGCCCTGAACTTAGCAATCTCTTCAAAAAAATCGAGATGAGAATTAAAGAAGAATGAAATTCTCGGAGCAAATGCATCAACATCCAATCCTCTTTCAATACAAGCTTCTATGTATGCAAAACCATCGGCAAGTGTGTATGCAAGTTCCTGCACTGCTGTTGAACCGGCTTCGCGAATATGATACCCACTAACAGAAACCGGATTCCATTGTGGAACTTCATTCGTACAGAATTCAATCATATCTGTAATAATGCGCATTGAAGGTTTTGGCGGATAGATATATTCTTTTTGTGCAATGTACTCTTTAAGAATATCGTTCTGCAATGTTCCTCTTAAAGTTTTGAAATCTACATTCTGTAACTCCGCAATTGCAAGGTAAAATGCAAATATCATTGCAGCAGGTGAGTTGATTGTCATAGAGGTTGATACTTTATCAAGCGGAATTTTATCGAAAAGAATTTCCATATCCTTAAGAGAAGAAACTGCAACACCGCAAATTCCAACTTCACCTTCACTTGATGGAGAATCGGCATCCCAACCCATAAGAGTGGGAAGATCAAAAGCAACTGATAAACCTGTCTGCCCATGATCGAGCAGATAATGAAACCGTTCATTTGTGTCTTTAGGAGTTCCGAAACCGGCAAACTGCCGCATCGTCCATATCCTGCCCCTGTAGCCGTTTGGATGGATACCGCGTGTATAAGGATATTCGCCGGGGAAACCTATTTCGCTAAGGTAATTAATGTTTTCAATATCATCCGGTCCGTATAAACCTTCTATATCTTCACCGCTAACAGTAGTAAACTTCATTCCTGTTGTCTTAGCGTTTTTCGCTTTATCATTATATTCAACCCTGGATTCCAAATATTTTTTATCAATCATTTATATCCCTTTTTAAATTGTTTCCAATTTATTGAATAATTTATTCAAAATTAAGTCCTGCCAAACCTTCTGTCAAACTCATTTAAAGATATCTTTACAACAACCGGTCTGCCATGCGGACAAACGTACGGCATCGATGTTGCAAAAAGCTGATCAATTAATAACCGCAATTCTTTTTCGTTAAGTTTATCGCCGGCTTTAACAGCAGTTTTACAGGAATATGATTTTGCGATATTATCTTTCTCTTCGTAATCCTTTTCCCTCTGGTTATTAGTATACTCTTCAAGAATTTCCAGCAAAACTTTTTCTTCATTTCCCCTTTTTACATCATCAGGTACGCCTTCAATAACAACATATTTCTTACCGGAAAATTTTAATTCGAAGCCTAGCTTATTAAGATGACCATGCAGTTCCTTAATTAATTCAAAACGTGCAGGATCAAGCTCAATTTTTTTTGAAAAGAGAAGCTGCTGCGAAAATGGAATATCAGCATCCAGCCGGTTCAATGCTTTTTCATACAATACTCTTTCGTGGGCTACATGCTGATCAATAATCATCAAACCTGATTTTATCTGCGCAAGAATATACTTGTTATGAAGTTGAATTATAAAAGGAAAATCTTCAATTCCAGTTTCAAATTCGCTTTCTGTTTGCGTATGAAAAACTTCCCTGTTTTCTTCCTTGTGAAACGGCGGTTGGAGAGGCTGACCGGGAGACCTTGTAATTGCATCATCAGTTATGTTGCCAAAGATTTTATCAATATCCTCATCTGAAAAGCGTGGAATTTCAGGTTTATAATTTCTTTGGTAAGGTCTGTCGCTAAAATCGTTTTTGCTTGCCGGATCAAATTTATTCATCATTAATTTTTCTTCAGATAACTCTTCATCATTAAAAATCATTGAAGGTACAAGATCGTGCGTACCTAAACTTTTTCTTACCACAGCAAGTACAAAATTATAAACGTCTTTTTCATCATCAAACTTAGCTTCAAGTTTTGAAGGATGAATATTCACATCAGTTTTTTGCGGATCAATTTCAAGGAACAAAATAAAAAATGGGTAATCACCTTTTTCAAGAATATTCTCGTAAGCAGAAAAAACAGCATGGTTTATTTGTTTGTTTATAATATATCTTGAATTCAAGAAATAGATACTGTTCACCCTTACTCTTTTTAAGCAGCGCCGGTTTTCCTATAAATCCAGTGACGGATAAAAAATCTGTTTTTTCATTAACAGGTAAAAGTGCATCGAGCATATTATCTGCAAACACCTGCTTTACTCGCTCCTCCAAATCTCCAGCTTCATAATCATAAATCAGTTCATCTGCATTAAAGAGTTTAAAATGAATTGAAGGATGACTTAAAGCATTTTTATTGAAGGTATCAATTATATGCTTTAAGCTCAGTTGCATCCGTTTTCAAAAACTTCCTGCGGGCAGGTGTATTAAAGAAAAGATTTTTAACAGTAACTGAAGTTCCTTTTGGATATGATCCTTTATCTTTAATCAGGTTACCCGATTCATCAAACCTAATGCTTGTACCAATTTCATCATCCTGGTTTCCGTCCTTATTTCAACCTGGCTTACTGCAGAAATAGAACTAAGCGCTTCCCCCCTGAAACCAAGAGTTTTAATCGTTTCAAGATCTTCGTAAGCCCAAATTTTACTTGTTGCATGCTTCTGAACAGAAAGAAGAAGATCTTCCTCAGACATTCCAATTCCGTCATCAACTACTTGTATTAAATTCTTCCCTGCTTTTTTAACAATCAATTCTATTTTTGTTGCGCCGGCATCAATTGAATTTTCAATCAGTTCTTTTACAACCGAATCCGGCCGCTGAACCACTTCGCCGGCTGCAATTTTGTTTGATATCTGTTCTGGTAATATTCTAATCCTGTTACTGCTCATCTTTTCCTTGTGTATTTAACAATTTCAAATTTTTCTCTATCCTCACGGTATTCCTCTTCCCAATCGTTTTCAGATATTTCGGGAAAATTTATTTCACCTTCTGCATCAAATTTCATGTTAGAGATAATCATCTGATCAGCAATTTCAATTGCCTGTTTATATACTTCTCCACCGCCGATAATAAATATTTTTTCAGGGCTGGTGATTTTGCAATGTTCAATTCCTTCATTAAGTGAATGAACAATTTTCACTTCTTCAAAATCACAACTGTAATTCTCATCCCTTGTGATTACAATGTTTTCTCTTCCCTTTAATGGTTTACCCAATGTTTCAAAAGTTTTTCTCCCCATTAGAATCGGGAAACCTATGGTAGTTTGCTTAAAGTGCTGGAATTCCTCTTTTACATGCCAGGGCATTTCACCGTTTGATCTTCCAATCACACCATTTTGTGCAATTGCAGAAATAATAATTATTTTCAAACTGCAACCTCAAAAGTGATCTTATCATGGTGCTGGTAATTGATTAGTTCAAAATCTTCAAAGCAAAGTTCATCGAGTGGTTTGTTTTTTATTTTTAATCTAGGCAGCGCAAGTGGTTCCCTTGTAAGCTGTTCCTTTAATCCTATAAGGTGATCATAATTTTCGGTTTCGCTTCCTTTTGCAGCAATATAAATATGTGCATCAATTATAGTATGTGCAAACTCTCCTAATTCTAATCCAACCTGTTGTGCAATAACCTGTGTTAGCAAAGAATATGCTGCAAGATTAAATGGAATTCCAAGTGCAATATCACCTGATCGCTGAGTAAGATGGCAGTTTAATTTTCCATTGTTAACGTTAAACACAAAAGAATAGTGACATGGAGGTAAGCTTACTGGTTGTAGCATTTCCGGGTTCCCACGCAGATACAACCAATCGTCTGCTGCTCGGATTTCGTTTTATCTCATCAATTACATATTGAATCTGATCTACTTCTTTTATTTGCCATTGCCCGTCTTTATCTTTTTGAGCGCTCGGGAAATGACGCCAGTAATAACCGTAAGCAGTTTCAAGATTTCCATCCTCATCAGCCCATGCATCCCATATCTTAGTATGTTGTCTTAAATTTCGAATATGATTCTCACCAGATAAATACCATAATACTTCGTGCAGAAGTGACTTCCACTGCATTTTTTTTGTAGTTAAAAGAGGAAATCCTTCACTTAGATCTACTTTGTAGAACGCACCAAAATACGAAATAGTATCGACGCCGGTTCTCGTTTTTTTGTGAGTTCCCTTTTCCATCACCAATTTCACTAAATCGTGGTATTGTTTCACTAATTTTCCCGTTTTACCTTTTGTAAATGATTTATTGAATTAAAAATAAATTTACTAATTTTTAGTGTAGCTATAAAAGTCTATAATTATAGATTATTCTTGATTTTTATGCAAGCCAGGCGAATTCCGCTTTCAATATTTAAAATCGATTCATCATTATTCTGAAAAAAACTGCTTATTTCAATGGGTAAAATGTTATCAGGTAGTTTCTCGTTTTACCTCATTTTTAATTATTCCACAAAGCAAAAATATTTTATTACATTCATTTTCAAATTCTTTGAGTATGATCCCTGCTCCCTTACCCATTAATGATTGATTATCGAATGCTCCCTCTCCTGTTATTACAAAATCTACTTTCCCTTTTAACTTTCTGATATTTAGGTCATTCAGGATGAAATCTTTTGCTATTCTAATCTTAGCGTTTAGTAGAAGATGGAATAAGGAGGGAATTCCACCCCCAGCACCAAATAATGGATTAGATGAACCTGTTATTTTATTATTTTGTAATAAGTTAACAATATTATTAAAACCATTTTCAAGAATCATAATATCTCTTTCACTTGCTCCTTTTTGATGACCGAAAAACATTAGCCGCTCCATTTCTACCAAGCAGTGGATTTTCAACATCCATGATTAATTCTATTTGAAAAGGAAACGTTTTTGTTTCCCACTCAATAGATTTAACTTTGCTAAAATTTTCCGGAACGGGTAATATTTCTATATTATTTCCATCGCACAATTTTAATCCTAATGCGGAGCACGCACCAATTCCCATATCGATTGTTGAAGTTCCTCCTATTCCCATAACTATCTTTTCAGCATTAATTTTTCCGTTCAAAATATCATTTTCAATTTTAAGCAATAATTCACCTAATCCTTTTGAAGATAGTTTTAGTGGATTTCTAAACTTATCCGGTACTATTTTTAATCCTAGTACATTCGCAGATTCAATATAGATTGTTTTGGAATTTCTATTATAAAGTACAGGACAAACAAGCTCTGAAGTATCATATGGAGTCGAAATTTTATAGTTCAGAATCTCTCCGCCAAAGTGAAACCTACACACTTCAAGGAATCCGTCTCCCCCATCAGAAATTGGTTTCATAATTGAATTTACATCCTGTAAATCATCAAACTCTTCAGCTATCAGAGATGATAGTTTTACAGAATTTATACATTCCTTAAAACTATCAGGTGAAATTAAAATATTAATGCTCATTATTTAATTCAAGCTTTAAATGAATCAGCAAGGAAGTACAATCATCTATACTATATTTATTTTTCTCTTTAATTGTTAACTTTGCTTAAAAAAATTATACTTGCAACGGCTAACAATAAAAAGCTTCAAAAAACAAATGAAATGCAACATTGCTCTCCAATAAGATACTTAAAATATCGGTAATACTCTTAGCAGGAATTATAATACGTCTCTATTTTAACATCGGGCACATCTTTTCCGATGATGCTTATTATTCCTACCTGAGTTACAATTTACTGAGTGGTGATTTTCCGGGAGATTATTTGGGATACCCTGTTTCTCCCCTCAGGATAAATCACTTATTACTAACTGCTTTTTCTTTTTCAATTTTCGGAGTAAATGAGTTTGCAACTATTATCTTCCCTTTTATTTTTTCTATCGGTACAATTCTGCTTACTTATAAATTAGCTGCTTTGTTAACAGATAATGATTCGATTTCAATTACAGCAGCAATTTTTATGGCTTTTTTTCCAACTGATGTCGTGTTCGCTACAATAAATTTTGTTGATATTTCTACGATGTTCTTTATTAACCTTGGTAGTCTATTTTCTTATAAAATCATATAAAAGTAGTAAAATATATCTATCGATATGGGGCGGAACTTTTCTATTTATTTCGATGCAATTTAAAGAGCATATTTATTATGCATCTATTTTACTTGGTGTGCTCTGCTTGTATTTTATAGTAAAGGATCGAAAGATTAACGTCCAGGTTTCCATTGGAATCTTTTTTATTATTTCAAATTTCTTATTTGAAGGTGCTGTTTACCTTTTTTTGCATAACGATTTTCTTTATCGTCTTACAATGACTGAGCTGAACTACAAATTCTGTTTCTATAATTTTTTCCCTTATACTGCGGAAAAATACAATGGAACAACAAGCTATTTCAGGAATCTTTTCGACCAGGTTTTCCTAATTAACGGTCGTTCTGTTTTCCTGAGGCGGTTTTACCTTTTCCTTCCACTCGTGGGAACAATTCAGAGTTACTTCAATTTTAAAAAGAAAGAATACATTCTTCTAACCTACTGGTTTTTAGGAACCTTGTTGCTTTTGATGGCGTTCACAACTTCGTTTTCAGTCTATAAACCACTCGATCTTCAAATAAGCTGGTATGTTTTTCCATTGTTCATGCCGATGGTGCTTCTTTCCGCAATATTTATAAACAGGTTTAAATATTATATTAAATATGGGTTGATGCTAATCTATTTTGCAGGTGCGATAATTATGTGCAGTCACTATGAAGTATATTTTAATAAAGAGAACGGGAATGAGTTTAAAATGTTTTTAAGCGATAATCCCAATAAATTCATTTACACCGATCATTTTACAAAATACAGCATCGACCTGATTCGCAGTTATGATAAAAAGAATATTTCTGAAAAAATACTTGGACAGAATTTCAATCTAAATAAAATTAAAGCTGGCGATTGGATTGTTTACAGCAAAAAGCATATTGATGAATTGAAGCTGCAGCGATTTGAGTTCCCTGATTTTGAGATTCTAAACTCTTCAGCTTTTGAAGAAGTAAAAACATTCAGAGATTTTAAAGTGTACAGTAAGAGTTCAAATTAATTTCACTAATATCTTCAGGATATTTTGTAACTTTTGTTTCCTTACTTGTAAAAATAATTTATATGGAAACTTATAGAATATTCAGATAAGTGGAAAGAAAAGTGGGATCAGTTTGTGCTGGAATCAAACAACGGCACAATTTTCCATACACAAAATTTCTTTGATTATCATTCGGTAGGCAAATTTAATTTTAACCATCTTCTTTTTATAGACAAGAGCAACATCGTTGCCCTCCTTCCCGGCGCACGCATCGGTAATCTTTATGAATCACCAATAGGTGCAAGTTACGGTTCACTAGTTACAAAAGATGTAAAGTTCTCTGAAGCAATGGAAATGGTTTCAGCTCTTTTGGAATATGGAAAGAAAATCGGGATCAAAGAATTCCTTCTTACAAGTGCTCCAAGAATTTATGAACACCATCCAAACGAAAACCTTGATTTTGCTATGCTGTGGCAGGACTTCAGCTATGATCTTCATTATATTTCCAGCGCTATAAGGTTAAACGGCGAAGAGGATATTTTGCAAAGGTTCCAGCAGACGGTAAGAAGGAACATAAGAAAGACAATGAAGAACCCTGATATAAAAGTTGAAATAAATGAACGGTACGACCAGTTTTATCCGATACTTTTAGATAATAAAGCCAGACACGATATAAAGCCAACTCATTCTTACGATGACTTGATGAAGCTTAAGGACCTAATGCCGGACCAATTGAAGTTGTTCATGCTTTACTATAAAGATAAACCTATTGCGGGCTCCAGTTTGTTCCTCTGCAATAAAACAGTGGCGCTTTGTTTTTATAATATGCTTCTTTATGAGTTCGAACATCTTAAACCAATTCACAGAATTATGTACGAAGTTGTTAAGTGGGCAACAGAAAACGGGTTTAAGTATGTTGATATAGGTGTTTCGCAGGATACGAAGGCGGATAACCCGATGACTCCGAGCATGAGTCTTATCGATTTTAAAGAAAAGTTTGATGCAAAGACTGTTATGCGAAACACTCTCCGGTATGAATTTAAATAAGAACTAATAATATGAGTTCTAAGAATAAAGTTTTAATTACCTTCCTCGGGAATCTTAACTACGATACACGATGTAAAAATCTTTTTAACACTTTAAAAGTGAATGGTTACGAAGTTGAATTCCTTGGATTTGATTGGTTGACAAAAGATTTTAAACCTGTTAAAGGTGATATTACAATTCACAAACTTCATAAAGGATTTCTTTCCCTCTCATTCTATTTAAAATTTTCCTGGCACATAAAGATTTCATTTAATGGTATCAAGAGCATCAATAATTTTTGCGGAGGATATTTACACACTACCGTTTGCAGTTATCTTCGGAAAGCTAAAAAGAGCAAAGGTTTTTTATGATTCGCGCGAGCTGTATGGTCATCTTGCAGGATTAAAAGGAAAGAAAACGAAGCAGGGATTCTGGCGAATTGTTGAAAAAGTTTTTATAAAAAAAGTTGATCATATCATTACAACAGGTAAACTCGATTCTGATTTCCTGATAAAAAAGTATAAAGTAGATGACCCTATCCTTCTACGAAACCTTCCTAGGTATTACAAATCTGAGGAAGAACATAATCTCAGGATCACTATTCAGAATTGAGAAAAATAAAAAAATACTTCTTTACCAGGGAGTAATCCATAAGGGAAGAGGTTTGCGCCCTACTTTCGAAGCGTTGAAAGAGTTGCAAAATTGTGTGTTGGTAATTATCGGAGATGGCGAGTTTGAGAATTATTACAAGAACCTTGCGATGGAAATGGGAATTAATGATCAGGTTATTTTTGCAGGCAAGATAAATCAGGATGAAATTTTATCTTATACAAAAACTGCGGATGTTGGTCTTTCAATAATTGAAAATATAAGCTTGAGTTATTATTATGCCCTACCAAATAAACTTTTTGAATATATTATGGCGGAGATCCCGGTTGTTGTAAGTAATCTTCCACAGATGAAAGAAGTTGTGGAGAAGCATGAAGTTGGGATGGTTGTTGATCTGGATAATCCTGATGAACTAGTTGAAGCGATTAAACAATTAACTGAGGATGAAGGTTTGTATAATAAGCTTAAACAAAATTGTAGAACTGCATCACAGGAATTGAACTGGGAAAATGAAGTTAAAAATCTTTTAGAAAAACTTTAGTAGAATTGTCTGAATAACTTGCCAAATTAAAGGCTTTCCTTAGTTAGCGACTCTTATTATAAACACAAATTATATGAATTGGCTTCCTGAAGAAAAGGTTTACAAATTTATCTTTCATCTTCCACAGCCAGAATGGGAAAAATTGTAGTAACACGTAAGTTCTTAAAAAGATGAGAAGTTTATTACCAAATGTTTCATACTCAAATTCTTCTAGATTATTACCTTTGTAAAAACTCTCCAGTTTTTTTTCATCAAAAGAATGAATGTGCGCATTTGCAGGAGTTTTTTTGTTACAATGAACACATAAATAATAAATTAGTTTTTCCTTGTAAGGAGTTGTAACAATCAACCTCCCTCCTTTTTTAACAACGCGGAAAAGTTCCTTTACGAATTCAGCGGGATCAATAACATGCTCAATAATTTCGGAAGCTATTACCACATCAAATGAATCATCAACAAAAGGAAGATGGAATGAATCGGCTGCAATACCTTTATGATCTTCAGAGGGATATAGTTCCATCGCTCTTGCGGGATTAGATGTGGAAACATCTAAAGAATGAACCTTTACACCTTTTGATAAAAAATGTTCAGCAACCCATCCCTTACCGCATCCAACATCCAGGATTGTGTTGATATCCTTTGGCACTTTGGAAATGATATACTCGTGCACTCTTCGTTCATCATGAGAAGTTGCTCCTTTATTCTCTTCGAAATAATCGAATTCAAGTGCATCTCTTTTGTAATGGTCAATATAATTGAAATTGTTCAATTCAAAGCTCTTTTAAAGATTTTCCAATTTTAAATATTAAGATAAGAATTCTACAGCAGAAATATATTTTTTATTGAGTTAGAAGATTACACTTTTTCTAATGAATAAAATATAATAGTTATCCAGTATGTTAATAAAATACTTTTTGGGGAGGATGATCAGACGATAATTATGTCATTTAATTCTGTCATCCGAAGTAAACTTCAGTTAACAAGTGAAATGCATGTGAATGAAAAAATCAGATGATTTGTTGGAATTAAAATGAGCTGTAATAAATAAAGAGTGTGTTCGGAAATTATTAAAATTTAAATTGTATCGAAAAGAGATTAGCATTTCCCAATCCTAATGAGAAAGGCAGGTAAGCATAATCGAACTTAAGGTTACCCCACATAATTCCTAAACCGGCTGTTAATCCTCTTGTTTCGAAACCTGTTTGATAACCAGCTCGAAGAGAAATTAATTTGTTGTAGGTTATATCCCCACCAAGATTAAAGTGTATATCATCTGTTTCTAAATATTTAAGAAGTTCAGCAACAGCTATAAAATCAAATTCAGCCGATTCAATTCCAAATTGGTAGGCTGGTCCTATCCTGAACTCAGCAGGTAGTTTTGTTGCTTCGTTCTGGAACTCATTCATCGAGCCAAGATTTTTAATAACTGATGAAACAGTTAAACCTTCAATAGGAGTTATATAGTTTAAACCAAAATCGAAACCAAAGCCATTTGCTTCGCTGCTTAGTATGCCTTCATATATATACTTTACAGTTGCGCCAAAATCGAGGTTATCAATAACAGTAAAACCGGATGATAAACTTGCAAAGAAATAATTTGCATTGAATGTTGATATTGGTTCGCCTGGTTTATTTCTAACTTCAATATCACTTACAGTTGTAACATTAAATCCAACTGCCCACGGAAGACTGAACATCTCCCATTTTATTCCGCCAACTTCACTTCTTACATCCTGAATCCATTCGTTGTGCATAAACATAACTTCATTCATTTCTGTAGAAACAAGCCGGGAAGGATTATAAAAAAGTGCAGTAAGGTCGTTGGAAGCCGAAGCACCTGCATCTCCCATTGCAATGTTCCTTGCACCAAATCCAAATTTTAAGAAAGATAATCCGCTGTTACCAGCAGACTGAGCCATTGCAATTGAGCTGGCAAGAAATATTATTACTAGAATATTTTTCATATTAAAAATTAAAATTAACTCCAATTATATGTCTGTCAGCACTGGAATACTGTTCAATCTGGAAAGCATAATCTATACCTACAACAAAACTACTAAACGATTTGAAAAACGAAAAACCAAATGCCGGTTTTATCAGCCAATCGGTATTGCTTAGATCAAACTGATCGATACCAGCTCTCAAGTAAAATCTATCGTAAATGTTATACTCAACACCTGCGCGAATAATATTTGTTTTCGCACTGCTGTTTTCAAATTCCACGGAACCAAGAATTCCAACCTCTTTGTTGCTGTAACTTACTCCAATCTTACGCAGATTCGGGAATTTATCTTCTGATATTACACCATCGGTGCCGTAAACAGGACTCGTATCCCACTTGTACTTACTGTTAATATCAGCGACAACAAGTGAAACATTAAAATTTTCGTTTACCTTGTAGAGGGCACCAATATCAAATCCCAAACTTGTCGTAGTAATCTCTTCAAATAGTTTATAGTAATATAGTTTTGCGGCTATACCGATTGAAAGTTTTTCTGAAAACTTGTTTGCAAGCCCAATAAAGAATTGATTTTCCGACGTTGATAGTTCACCGGTTGGCAAGCCATTATTATCTCTCCCATCTATACCGCTAACTCCTGAATTAATAATTCCAATGCTCAAGCCTGCTGTTGATCTTGGCTTAGGATTATCTAAAAGAGAATCCTTGCTGGAATAAAAATCGAATTTTCTAGTAAAGTTTAAGAAGTTAAGCGATCTATCAAACGAAAGAACAGAATATCCGGCCTGGAAAGAGTTATTTTCCTGAAATGGTGTTACTGCAGGGTTGTAATACGATACCAGCTCGCCTTCGATAACAGAAGACATCGCATTGCCCATACCGATTCCACGAGCACTAAATCCTATCCGGCTAAAAGCTCCCGGTTTAACAGCTAATTCACTTTGAGTTGGTTGAGCAAAAGCAAAATTGCTGAAGAAAACTAACAATATGAATAATAATTTTTTCAAATTTATCTCTATTGCATCACAATAATTTTACCAAAAAGTGGTTCTTCGGAATCAACATCAACGCGGTACAGGTAAACACCATTAGGAACCAGGTTACCGTTATCGTCTCTGCCATTCCAGAAATCGGGTACACCTTCTAATGTTTTCGTTCTCGGTGCATTTTGAATTACAGTGCGAATGTAGTTCATCCCGAAATCGAAAATGCGAATTGTAACAAAGGAAGCTTTTCCACCAGTACTGTATTTTATTTTTAGCTGTTCCTGCCTTGGAGAAAAAGGATTAGGATATGCATAAGTTTCGCGATCCGATTTTAAAGGTTCCGAAGCAAAATAAATTTTCCAGGTTCCGTTCCAGAAACTTGTTTCAATCAACCGTGCAAGACCATCATCAGAACCAAGCCACACAGTGTTGCCCTCTGCTGCACCGCTGTAAAAAACCGTGGTTGATAATGTAACCCCAGATTCTTCATCCACAATATTATTTGGTAAAATCCACGAGCTTCCCTGGTTGCTTGATCTGAATGCACCGTTATCTGTAAGAACTATTACATCGAAATTTTTAAATCCAAAATTGTGTGTTCTCTCATCTTTCAGAAATGTTTGCCAACTGGTTCCACCGTTTGTGCTGGAACTGATACCATAAAATTCTGTCTCTCCTTCAGCGCGCCATGTTGAAGCCCATACAGTGCTGGTGGAAGTATTATAACCAAGAGCTGTAATAAAATTTCCGCTGATCGGTTCTTCCTGGTTTTGATGATTAAATTTAACCCAGCTTATTCCATTATCTGTTGATTTATTAATTCCATCGGCAGTTCCTACATATAAAGTAGAATCATCAGTTGAGATAACCGAGAATGCACGATGATTAAGATTCCCTTCTCCGCAGAAGCTGCCTGCTGCCGGCGAAAGACAAAAATCAAGTGTATCATCAGGACTAATCGAATCTAAATCATCTGGTGGAAGAACAACTCGCTGCCAGCTTTCACCCATATCAGTGCTTTTCCGGGTTCCACCTGCAAAAGAAGTTATCCAAATTGTTCCGGGGGTAAAAGCAATATCAAAAGTTAAGTTTTGTTCAGGTACTGTTACAGGAAGAGCAGGAATATTATTAATTCCATAAACTTCAACTGTATCATTATTCATTATCAACAGGTTGCGGAACAGAGTTCCATGTTAACCCGTTATCAGTAGTATATTTTAATCCTGTTCCCGCAGCAACATCTTCCCCGGCAACACCTTCAACTGTTTTTGCAGTTGCTGCCCAGAGAGTCCCTTTATAATATCCAATTGCTGAAACATTGTCAGTTCCAAAAGCATGTAGTACCGTAAAAATTATTCCAGTTCTCTCCCCTATCGAATGAAACACTTACTCCCCTGCTGGTTCCAAGCCAAACTGTATCGCCGATTGTAATTATATCCAGTATGCTGTTGCTTACAGGATTTGATGAACTGATCTTCGATAAAACATTATTTTCATCGGCAAGGTAGAATGATTCAGGATTTACCTGCGGATAAACATTAACAAGAAAGAATAGGAAAATAATTACTGTGAGAAATTTCATTATTGAATAAGTACAAAATGATTTATGATATTACTTAATTCACCCGACCGATCTTCTGCCTGGAACTCAAACCTGTAAGTTCCTTTATCGTTTGTTTCATTAATCTGTATCAACCTGGAATAAATGCCATCTCCCGCAACAAGATCTCCATTCTCTTCTATATTTCCATCATCAAACAGAAGCAGTTTTGCACCACTCGTTGATCCATCAGGACGGTATACAATATAATAAACTTCTTTTAAGTCGTTCACTCCATTGGAATCCATTGCTTCCACAGATGTAAAGATAACTGTTGTATCAGTTACCACAACAGTATCAGGTTCGATTACTGTATTTGCAATTACCGGGGGAAGATTATCCTGACCATTATTAAATTGGAACCTGCTTATTGCAACAACTTTGCTTTCACCATTAAAACCGGTAACTGAGAACTGCACTCCATATTTTCCATTAGGGTACTCAGGTTTTAAAATGAATTGATTTTCAAAAATTACAGCGTTTGTGTTCATCATTTCGACTGGAGATGAATTTAAAGGTAAGTCATCCGGATCTATTACATCAAAATAAACACTATTAACTTCGCTTTCAGGAGTAAAAATTATTCGTAAATTTAATAAAGAATCTGCAGGGTTTTTAAGATCAATTGTATCCTTTATACCAGCTACGGATGTTACCTGGTAATTTTCCGTGGTAACATCAATAACATTTTCAAAAGTTTTATCGCATCCCCAAAACAGCAGGGGGATAATAAGTAAACCGAATTTCCGCATAGTTAAATATTGTTTTTATGCAAATTGTTCACAAGGTAAAAATGAGGATACATAATTTTTTTAAGTCGTTAAGGTAAGCATAATTGGTGTTGGAGAAAAAGAAATTATGAATATAAACAAACTAATATAGCCAACAAATTTTCTTCGGTTATCTAATTCCCTGGTATCGGCTATGGGAGGATGCTTTAATTTAATAACAAAATACAAGACTAACGACCAGAACAACCAGCCAGACCAGCCAATTCCATAATTTAATTCTAACATAGTATCTATCAATCCCAAAATTCCAAAAATGAAGAGGAAAGAAAAAGCAATTATAGAAATTTTAAAATGTTTTTCTTTTCCGAATAAAGAATAAGAAATATGTCCGCCATCCAGCTGCCCAACAGGTATAAGGTTCATAGAAGTAATAAACAAACCGAACCATCCTACACATAAGTATGGATAATGATAGATCTCTGACATCGGCGGAAAGAACTGACCCGGATTAACAAAGAGCCATTTTAATGTTGAAAATAAAATCGAATCACCAAAGACTAATCCGATTGCATCTTTACCGTATTCCGGGCTGAAATAATCGGGATGAATTGTAAGGATGTAAGCTTCACCTGGAAGATTTAAGAATCCATAGATAAGGATAGCTATACAAAAAATAAATCCTGCGATAGGTCCTGCAACGCCTATATCGAACATTGCCTTTTTGGTTTTAATAAGTGATTTTGTTCTTATAACAGCGCCCATCGTTCCGAAATTTATAAAGTACGGAATCGGGGGAAACGGTATATAAAAAGGAAGAGTTGCCTTAACTTTGTGATATTTAGCTGCAAAGTAGTGCCCGAATTCATGAAAGGAGATCATTAACATAATTGAAATGGAATAAGGGAGACCAACCAGCAACTGCTTAAGTTCATAAGGTCCTGCTTCGGCACTGGTCCATTGTACTCCGGCAATTGTAGAGGTAATAAATGTAACAATAAAGAGTGCTGCATGCAGAACATAACTCTTAGCATTTTTTTTGGAGGAGATTGGTTCCTGGTGCATTGTTGTATTTTGATTATAATCTTCAGCCATTTTTTATAAATCCAGGTTTAATCCGATTGTCCAATAATTTTCTGAAACATCATAAAATTCGCCGTGTATACTTTTACCAGATAAGTAAGATATCAAAAGAGATAATCCTCTTGATAAGGGTTGACCAAATTTAATTCCTGTTGTTATACTGTTATTACCCGAATATTTTTCAATTCCTGTTAATTTAAAATCGAAAGCAATAAACGGAATGAATGAAGAATTACGCAGCGGGAAGATATAATAATCAAAACCTGCCTGGAATATACCTTTCTTAATTCTTTCCGGAATAACATGAATAATATATGTTAACCCAAGGTAAATTCTTAAGCCATCCTTCCTGAAATACGGGAAAAGTTCTATAAACTCTTTACTGAAAACAAATGGTTCTCTTCCATTAAGCCAGATTTCATTTTCTGCATCGTATAATCCATCAACCAGGTGTGCACTTATATGACTGAAACGAAAACGAAAACCAAATTCATTTTCCCCATCATCCTTTTTATAACCAGCATTTATACCAAACATATAATCAATGGTTTCTACAGGAAACTTAAAGTTGCTTTGTGCACGGGTTCTTGTGTAAGTAAAAAGATCTGCTCCGAAAGATATAGTTGTGTTATTTATTATAATGATGATAGATATCTCTTGTAGCACCTATGTTAATCTGTACTTTACTTATATCAAATAAATATTGAAAACCTGCTTTTGGTTCTAGAAAATTTGCTGTAAATGGTTGAATATTTAATTCTGTGGGAAACCATTCGTCCGTTTTCTGCGGGAAGGAATTTGAACTCAATATAACAACGAGAGACAAAGTTATTAAAAAACGTTTCACTTAGTATCAACTTCCCGGATTTAATTTTTTCTTTAACTTCTGCTTAACAAGTTTGTTGTAGCTGTATTTAAATTTGGATGTAAGACTTGCAACAGCATAAAGATTTGTGGGAAAAGCAAATGAGGGTTCAAAATAACAGTTTACCGTGCAACCTTTACAAAATTCAAATCTACCTTCCTTCTTTAAAAAAGTTTTGAACTTTTCTGTTTTTCTTATTTCGTTGATTGGTTTATCAATTGGAATTTTATCATTGGCAAAATGATAGCATGGCAGCAGGATTTCGTTATATGGGGAGATGACAACTACCCTTGATACAGCCTTGCAGCTTGGATTATTAATATCATTTCCCCCGTTTCTTCTAAGCTTCATAAAACCTTTATTAAGATAAACGTCAAGCTTGCCGTCGCAATATTCATCAATATAATCAATGGCTTCTTCCGTTAAACCCGGGTTACCGAAATATGAAAAAACTGGATTAACTAATAGTACCAAATCTTTTTTAGCAGCTATCTCGTGCATCTCAGGCAGTTTTTTGTAGGTATCATTTGTAACTGTAAAAAGTATATCAGGAAATTCCCCGATTGATTTTGCCACTTTAATGCTTTCCATTACAGACTTATAACAATCAACTTTTCTTATTTCATTATGCTCTTCTTCATCAGGAGAATCTAATGAAAAGTGAAGAAGATTAATTTTACCTGATAGTTTTTCAGCAAACTTCGGATAAAGAAGAGCATTTGTAGTAATGCTCGTTTGCATTTTTAATCCCCTAGCATGCTCTGCCATCAAATGAATTTCTTTATGCAGAAGTGGTTCTCCTCCAGTAAGATCAACAAACTTTACACCAAATTGTGCAAGCTGGTTTATATTCGATTTAAAATCATCTAATGCTTGCGTAAGGGGTATCTTTAAAATTAGTATGATCTCCAAAATGGCAGAAGCTGCAATATGCATTGCACCTGTATGTAACATAATAGTTGCAAAGTAACAGCATCAGTATTTCCTTCCCTTCCAAATTACCTTGCGATTAGGCAGTACAATAAATGGAAGCGCAATTACGTAAAGTATGTAGTAAACCTGGTGTGCAAGAAAATATTTTAAGTTTTTTGCTATACCCAGTTTCTGGTGAACAGGGAATAAAACAAAGTAATCTGTAACAATTTTGAAGAATATTAAGTATAACCAAACTTTTGAAAATAAAAATGGTGTTAACAGAATACATAAGTTGGTAAAGAAACCCCAAAACATAATTAAGAATCCTGTAAATGGAACACCCAAACCGCCAACAGCCCATCGCTTTTTTTGACGAACAAGTTTTTTAATGCTACCACAAGAGCGAGATGTTACCAAAGCATCCTTTTCAAGGGGATATATTATTTTATATTTTTTTAATTTGGCGATACCCATGAGAAGTATAAAATCTTCGGTAACACTGAAAGGCAGGTTCTCATAACCACCTGCTTCTTGGTATGCTTTTTTTCTGTAGGACATATTATTACCAATACAACTGATCGGTTTTCCCAGGTTAATTGTGCCGGCTGCAACCAGGAGTAAATAAATAAAATCAATTGCCTGCATTCCCTGGAAATTACTTGTTGGCTGTTTGTGTTGTATAACCGTTTACCACTCCAACATCTTTTTCATAATAAGATGTGATGGTTTTTACCCAGGTTGGTTTAACCTCACAATCAGCATCGGTAGTAAGGATTATTTCTCCTTTAGCATTTTCTATCCCTCTTGCAACCGCCTTTGTTTTACCAGCCAGCTTACTTTCTTCATCATTACTAATTGTAATTTTTTTAAACCTGCTTTTTTCTTTAATGAAGTTTTCTATCAGAGTAGGAGTTTTATCGGTGGAACCATCATCAACAATTATTATTTCAAGCTTCCCTTCAGGGTATTGAAGTGCATCCAGTGAACTTAAACATCTCTCAATATTATCTTCTTCATTCCTTGCTGCTACAATAACAGTAGCTGATGGTAAATTGTCTTCTTTTATTTTAGGGAATTTTTTCTTTGTACCGATTACAAAGAGAACCGACTGAAAAAAATATCCGCTAAGAAATACAAGGAATATTATTTCAAACATTCTTCAGGTTCTCCAAACTTGAATCCGCGATCGGCTGCTGTATCTGCTATATATTTAATTGAATCTATAATAATATCTTTCGATTTGCTGCTATCGTGTAAAACTATAAGTGAATTGTTCTGCAAATAATTATCGACTGCAAATTTAACTTTTTCCCAATCATTTTTATAATCATAAGTTACAAGATTCCACATTACAACTTTTAGATTTGTTTTATTCAGAAGTTTTCTAACAGATAGATTAAACCTGCCGTAAGGCGGTCTAACATGTTTTACATTGTAATTAAATTCATCTGCTAAAATTAAATTTACCTGTTCTATCTCATTTTTTACCTTATCCTTAGATATCCTGGTTAAATATTTATGACTCAAAGTGTGATTACCAATAGTATGCCCTTCACTTATCAGTTCGTTAGTTAAACCGGGATGTTTCTTTATATTATTTCCCACACAAAAATGGAGAGCTTTTATATTTAAAGAACTAAGCTGCTCAAGTATTTTTTCTGTTATTCCCGGGTTTGGTCCGTCATCAAATGTAAGCAGAATTTTGTTGTTGGTGGATTGCCAATAAAACTCATTAAATATCTTCTTAATTATTGCAGGCGGGTTATACAGGTATCTTGTCATCCTTTTATAACACCAATCGGTCTTATCTTTGCAACTTTACGTGTTATCCCTTCGTTGTGCATTACATTTACAACATCGGCAACATCTTTATAAGCGCCGGGCATTTCTTCTGCAATAGTTTTGTAACCTTTTGCCTGGATGACTATTCCTTTTTCGTTCAGTTCTTTCATAAGGTCTCTCCCCTTTGCATTTTTCATTGCCTTTCGCCTGCTAAGGTTTCTGCCTGCACCATGGCAACTGCTTCCAAAAGTTTCTTCCATCGCTTTTTCTGTTCCAACAGCAATATACGAATACCTGCCCATATCACCTGGTATAAGTACCGGCTGCCCTACACTTTTATATTTTTCAGGAATAAGTTTACTGCCAGGTGGGAAGGCACGCGTTGCACCTTTACGATGAACGCATACATTTTTTTCTTCATTCCCGATTTTATGTTTTTCTATTTTTGCAATGTTGTGGCAGACATCGTAAACTAATCTGAAACCTAATTCAGTTTCGCTCATGTTAAAAATTTCCTTAAACGCTTTTTTTGCCAGGTTCATAATAACCTGCCTGTTGTTCCAGGCAAAGTTTGCTGCCGCCTGCATAGCGGAAAGATAATCCTCTCCTTCACTTGATTGAATTGGTGCACAAGCCAGTTGCCTGTCCGGCAAGCTAAAACCATATTTGCTGCTAGCTTGTAAAATAATTTTAAGATAATCATCACATACCTGATAACCTAAACCACGTGAACCTGTATGAATGAGCAGAACAACCTGGTCTTTATACAAACCGAACACTTCGGCAGTTTTTTCATCATATATATTTTCAACAACATCTACTTCAAGAAAATGATTGCCGGAGCCGAGAGTTCCAACCTGGTCAGCTCCACGCTCCATTGCTCTTTTACTTACTGCATCCGTATCAGCATTTTTTAGAGTTCCGCTTTCCTCTGTAAATTCGATATCTCCAGGGCTACCTAAATCATGTTCCAGCGCCCATTCCGAACCCTTCATTAATACATTTTTAAGATCTTTGGTAGATAATTTTTTAATTGCACCACTTGCACCAACTCCGGTTGGAATGTACTCAAATAATTTGGAAACAAGTTTTTCGATCTTCTTTTTAACGGTAACAGCGTTTAATTTTGTAACAGCAAGCCGCACTCCGCAATTTATATCGTAACCAACACCTCCGGGCGAGATCACACCTTCATTAAGATTTGTTGCTGCCACTCCGCCAATCGGAAATCCGTAGCCCCAATGAATATCAGGCATAGCAAGACTGTATTTTTCTATGCCGGGCAGATGAGCAACGTTCATAACTTGTTTAAGTGCATCACCGGTTTTAAGATTTTTATTTATCATTTCTTCAGATATATAAACCCTGCCAGGTACATTCATTTTACCTGATGCAGGTATCTCCCAAACATTCTCTCTTATTTTAATAAGTTCAATTCCGCCTATAATCATAAAAGACCTCCACCCTTTTGTTTATTAAATATCAAATACAAGAAGAGTAGAAAAAACATTTCCTTTTTTTATTATGTTCATCTGGTGAAAAGTTATTGCTTTTATCTCTTGCTTAAGATGAACTACAGGGTTAAGATTATTTCCTTTTAAACTACAAGAGAGAAACCAATCATTTTCTTTTTTTCCTATCGATAAATCATCCACCGAGTAACATAACCATTTTTTTGTGAGGAGATAGTAATTCAATTCGCTTAAAAAATCAACAAGAAGCTGCTCTTTGCTAAAGGAAGTTAATTTTATCTTTTTGAATTTACCTTGGTTAAAAGTTGTTTCATCAATTACCGAAGTTAACCATGCTTCTGAAGATGCTTTAAAAAGTTCTTCAAAACTTTCACCTGAAACTTCAAAAGCAATATCTGCTGTGTGATCTATTTGTTTATAACTTCCGGACATTTTAAAGCTGATAAATTTAATACATAATTTAATCAACCTTCTATTAAAATGAATTATTGAAAAGCGTAGCTAACAAATTAAATATTGTATAGAATACTTATATTTGCCAACCAATTTTTTCCTGAATTAAATAACCCGGATGAAACATTTATCTGAACATCAACAAGGATTAATAGCAATATTTTTTGCTGCAATTCTGTGGAGTAGCGGCGGTTTGCTTGTTAAGTTAATTACACTTACGCCAATGCAGATCTCGTTTTTCAGATGCTGCAGTTGCAGCAGCAACATTTGGGGTTATTTTCAGAAGGAAAATATTAAAAGTTAACTCGTTCACATTTTTAAATTCTATTTTTTATGCTGCAGTTTTAATTTTTTTCGTACTTGCAACAAAGACCACCACAGCCGCAAATGCTATTTTCCTGCAATCCACTGCACCAATTTATGTATTAATATTTGAACCAATCATCAACAAAACTAAATATCAAAAAGCAAATACTATAACTGTTGCAGTTTGTTTAGTGGGAATGGTTTTGTTTTTCATGGGAGATCTAAAACCAGGTGAACTTGACGGAAACATTTACGGTTTGCTTGCAGGAATATTCTTTGCATCATTTTTTCTGGGAATGAGAAAGAACGGGAAAGAGTACCAGCAGAGCAGTATTTTTTGGGGCAATGTTCTGGTTGCAATAATTTGCCTTCCGTTTATCTTTTCTTTAACAGAGTTAGCTTTTTCTGATTTGTGGAGGGTTAGTTTTTTAGGAATGTTCCAGATTGCAATTGCTTATGCAATATTTACTTTCGGGTTAAAAAGAGTTTATGCTGTTGAAGCATCAATAATTTCGATGATAGAACCGGTGCTAAATCCAGTGTGGGTTCTTATTGGTTATGGCGAGGTTCCTGCTGTTAACGCTATTGCGGGAGGTGTGATAATCATCGCAGCAATTACAATCCGAACTGTGCAAATGGGACGGACTTTATTCAGCAGGCGAGTTAAATAAAAATACTAAAGCAGTCTTGCTTTAGAATATTTAATTTCGTTTATTTTTTCTCCTTTATTATAAGTGATTACAGATGTTGGAGCCCCTGTAGCAGCATAGGTGCTCCATCTTCCTATTTTATATCCTTCAACAAAATAGCCCTCTTCTTTTACTGTTCCGTTTTCATAAAACCAGGTCCATTTACCTTGAGGTTTATCATCTCTAAAACCTCCCATAGATTCCAATTTACCTGAACCATAAAAATATTTCCATTTCCCTGCATTCTTATTGTTTTTAAGTAAACCGTAAACGGCAATTTTACCTGAAGTTGATGTAAGACAGAACTCCCCGTTTTTTAATCCTTTTTCTACTTCATATTCTAAAATTTGACTATCCAGAGTATCAAGTATTCTTCCGGTAAACGGAGCTTCTTCTCCTTCTTTATAGATAAGACCTTCTTCGATGTAGATGTTATGAGTACTGCGATAAGACTTACATCCGAATAAGAGTAAGGATGAAAAGATAATTAAGATAAAGTATTTCGATAAAGATGTTATGCCCTCACAAACATCCCTCATAAGAACTCCTTTACTATATTTAGATAGAATAATCCGCTAAGAAGATCTTGTTACTGTTAATATTGATATCGAAATGTTTTGTTTAGTAAGCCAGTTTGTGACACACAAAACTGTAAATAGTTTAAGCAAAATATCTAAAAAACAGAAGATCAGGCTTAATTAGACTACTTTTTTATTCACAAAAGCCATTCCAGTAAAATTCATTGAGTTTTTAACAAATTTATTAAGTTTCTGCTAATCGAATGTTTAGGAATGAAACGCCAAAAAATTATTATTTGAGAATGAGACACTATTTATAAAGAAAATAATCCATAAATGTGCGCTCTAGCTGTTACCTCCTAATGGCATATACATTACAGATAATATCGCTTGATTTTCCTCTTCGTCTTTCTAAGAATTATTTTAATCGAAGATATTTTTAAATTGTTGTTTCAGGTTGGTCGTATGAGTTTATTAATAAGATAATGTAACGATTTGGAACAAAAATATATTATTCACTTTGGTTTTAATGCAAAATATCAATTGGCACATTTATTGGCAATTGGACAACAAACTATTTCAAAACGAGGGCAAAGTAATGGAAGCGTTAGAAAAATCTTTTGAGTGTGGCTTTTTGATAACAAAACTTAAACTTAAAAAAGCAACAATTTTAGAAGCACTGGAATTCAAGTCTGAACTAGACGAAGAAATTCTTAAGGGAAATCACAATATTATAATTGATTTGGGTTCTTGCGAATTTCTTGATTCAACTTTTATCGGGGTTTTAGTTGTAACCTGGAAGAAGTTAAAAACTTTGGGAGGTAAATTCAAACTTGTAAAACCAGGTAATTTTACGAAATCAGTTTTCCATTTAACCGGAACAATTGAACTTTTTGAAACATATGAATCGCGTGAAGAAGCTTTAAGCAGTTTCGTTACTCCAATTCAAGATTACAGTAAAAGAAATATTAAAACCGTGTAGTGAAATCTTTTGAAGATAATTCAGGCAAATTGAAAAAATTTGTATGCTTGAACAAACAAATAAATTACTGAGAAAAAATCGGACAGCAACAATTACTTTTAGTGGTATTGGGGTTAATAATAGTCGGTATCGCTCTCGGTTTATCCAACCAGCTATTTGATTCACATGCGGAAGATTCTAATAAAGATAGTATTGCATCCGAATTAGTGAATTTAGGTACCAATGGCACAGCAATTCTTTAACAAACCAGCTGAAATGGGTGGGGGCAACCAGAGTTTTATAAATTGGATTATTCCTGCTGAATTAGATTCTTCAACAAGTGGTATTTATGAAATTGCAACGGTGATAAACAAATCGATGGTTATTTCCGGCACTCCGTTTCCTCAAAGCGGTTATAGCTGGTATCTTCAATCAACCATTACAAAAACCAAGATTGAAACAGAAGTAATGCTATTATAAAAAATTGATTTTCCTCCTCGGGAATTAACAAAATCCAGTTGATCATTTAAACTTTAAAAGTGTGATGATTAACCGGATTTTTTTATTTTAAATGAACTTAATATTAATAGCTTTGCGGGCGTAAATCAGTTGGTAGAGTGTCAGCTTCCCAAGCTGGATGTCGCGCCTGCCTGCTGGCAGGCAGGGGTTCGAATCCCGTCGCCCGCTCATTTTTCGGTTCATTTAATTAGATTATAACTTGCAAGTTAATAGGTTTGTAACTACCAATTAAACACTGTATCTTAAAAGTGTGCTGAATTAAAATTTAGATCAGAGTACACTCCAAATCGTCCTCCGATTTCTAATCGTATTTTTTTTACAGCGGCAAGGTCCGGCTTATTCATTAGCTGTAGACCGGTAATTATTTAATATTTAATCTTAAAGGAGTAAAAATGAATATCTATGTGGGCAATTTATCCCCCAGCGTTAGCGATGAAGATCTTAATGGCTTGTTTTCTGAGCACGGTAATGTTAGCAGTGCAAAGGTCATTCGTGATAACTACACTCAGACATCGAGGGGATTTGGATTTGTTGAAATGCCCGGGCAGACTGAAGCACAAAAAGCTATCGATACCTTAAACTCACATGAGCTTAAAGGAAATAAGATTGTTGTGAATGAGGCGCGACCAAAAAGGGACAGAGGAGATGGCGGAAGAGGAAGACGCTTCTAAATTTTTCTTAATTTCACCTTATTTATGCCGCAATTTTTTGCGGCTTTTTTATCAAATTTATAAAAAGCAATAAAACCGCTCCGGGTTTAATTCGCTAATTATAACAAGAAACTATTTTACATTAAAAAAACAGGGAGTGTGGAATGAAGATATTTGTGGGTAACTTATCTCACGATGTAAAAGATGAAGAACTTAATACTTTGTTTTCAGAATACGGTCGCGTAAGCAGTGTTAAAATCATTCGCGATATGTTTAGTCAGGTATCGAAAGGATTTGGATTTGTTGAAATGCCCGGAAAGGTTGAGGCTAAAAAAGCTCTTGATAACTTGAACACATTCGAACTTAAAGGAAAGAAACTTGTCGTAAACGAAGCAAGACCTGAGCGGGACAGCAGAAGAGGTGGTAGAAAAGGTAGCAATCGTAAAGGTGGTCCTCCCAGTGGTGGAAGAAGACGATATTAATATAAATTAGAATAAACCTTTAAGTGCAGTATATTCGTACAGATTTATTGTTAATTAATCTTTAGAAAAAAATGAATATCTACGTTGGCAATATTAACACCGGAAGTAAACGAAACCAGACTTTTTAATTCTTCATTTTAATGCTTTGTACAATTAAACATCGTTGGGAGTACTTTTATTCATGATAGGTTCAAACCACAGTAATTAAAATGATAATTACTAAGCAGTTTACAAACCGTGATAATAAATCTCTGGATCAATACTTCCAGGAAATTAGTAAGATTGATCTTTTAACTGCCGAAGAGGAGATTGATTTAGCGACACTCATAAAGACGGGGGATAAAGTTGCACAGGAAAAATTAATCAAAGCTAATTTACGATTTGTGGTTAGTGTAGCAAAGCAGTTCCAAAATCAAGGTCTTTCTCTCGGTGATTTAATTAATGAAGGTAATATTGGCTTAATAAAAGCAGCTCAGAAGTTTGATGTAACACGTGGATTCAAGTTTATCTCTTATGCCGTGTGGTGGGTAAGACAGGGTATTATGCAGGCAATTGCCGATCAGCAAAGAGTTGTTCGTTTGCCGTTGAATAGATTTAGTCTTCTCACTAAAATCAGTAAGGCATCCAAAGTTTTAGAACAGGAATATGAAAGAAAGCCTTCTACGGAAGAGCTTGCTCATTACCTTGAGATAACTATCGATGAAGTATCATTTACACAACAAACATCCGGGCGTCAGTTATCGATTGATGCACCCCTGACAAGTAGTAATGATAGTAACAATAGCTTATTAGATGTTATTCCGGATAACAAGAATACACTACCTGATAAGGAATTAATGCAGGAGTCTTTAAGGAGTGAAGTAGAATATATTCTTGCTAAGCTTACAGAAAGAGAAGCTGAAGTGATAAAGCTTTCTTATGGAATTGGTCGTGAGAAATCGGCTACCCTGGAAGAAATTGGTGAACAATTCAATCTTACCAGGGAGAGGATAAGACAAATTAAAGAAAAAGGTTTAAGTAAATTAAGAATTTCGAAAAGAAGTAACCAGTTAAGAAAATTCCTGGGATAAGAGCAAAATAAATAGTGCGAACCTTATCTATTGACCGAGCAATCTTCCAAGCAGACCACATTTACCATTACTTTCCAACCTTGGCACGTATTTTTATGTAATATTTTTTGTGATTTTGTTTCTAAACATAACTTAAATGTTTTTCTTAACGGATAGTTGAATAATATTTGGTTTTATAATAGAAAAATCTAATATTTGTGCTCTAAAATTTTGAATCTCGGGGAGCTTAGCTCAGTTGGTTTAGAGCGCCTGCCTTACAAGCAGGAGGTCATAGGTTCGACTCCTATAGCTCCCACAACATTCCAGCAACTAGTTAGTTGTTTTGGTTTATCGGATTTCCACTAGATACGCATTGAACATAATTGTAAGTAGAGGAAATTGAGCAGCATTCCTGAAAAACAACGCTTTCAATTCATAGACCAGTTCCGCGGGTTAGTAGTAATATTTATGCTTGTTGATCATTGTTCGTACTACCTTAATTCACTTTGGCTCCATTTTAATCCATTCGATCCACTCTTTGATAGCTGGGGACAGTTTGCATTAAGGTATGTTAGTTACCTTTGCGCACCAGGTTTTCTTATGATGAATGGTGCAATGGTATGGTGGGCATATCATCGCAGGCTTAATAAAGGAACAACTGATTGGACAGCTCGCCGTCATCTTATCCAGAGAGGTCTATTCCTAATTCTACTTCAAATAACCTGGGTAAACTCATCCTGGGGCGGATTCAGTTCATTTAAACCATGGCACTTTGGAATTATCTCCTGCATCGGGCTTTCGATGATTTTACAAACTAGCTATTGTTAATTTGCGATGGCAATTTCAATTGGTAATTGCCTTAGCCATCCTTGCAATTCATCCGCTTCTGCTAAATATTCCCTACGACCCTGAGGTTTGGTGGCAACAAGCAATAATGCAAACATTTATTGATGCAGGGAAATTTAATAAATACCCTCTAATTCCATGGTTTGCAATGGCAATAATCGGCTCAGTGTTGGCAAGGGGTTGGCTTATTACATGGAAGACAGATAAAAAGCGTATCCAGATGGGGTTAGGTATTACTAGCTGGAGCGATACTCTTGGCTATCATTAATCCGGATGAGCCGTGGATATGGAAATATTTTTCCATTCTCTAGATTTTGGATACTTACTCATTTTTCTTTGATCAGAAATATCCGCCGAGCATTTACTTCAGTTTATGGTTTATCGGTATTGTAATTCTTTCAATCAGCATTTTCATTGCCGTTGGAAAGATTGCTCCTAAGATGTTAACCATTTTTGATATTGCCGGAAAAGTACCTCTATTTTTCTATGGAATGCATATTGCGATATTGGGAATATTTTCAAAACGATTAGGACTGTTTTACCGTGAAGGTGATGTAACAACTACACTCATTGGAGTTGTTGTAATGATGATGATTATGCTTCCACTATCGAAGTGGTTCTATGGCGTTAAAAGCCGCAGTAAAAACTTTCTGATTCGTATGTTGTAAGTTTGGAAAATTGATGAAGAATAAAATTATTATAATATCAAACTTAATTCTGATTTTCTCTCTTGTTATTAGTTTCAATCCGGATGTTCAAGCAGGAATGCAGAACCAATCATTATAGAGGATTCAACCATAGTTTACCTTCCCAAACAACCGGATGGTGTAAATGCAAATATCACACTCTGCAAAAAAGTAGGAAAAAGACAGGTAAGAGAATTGGTGCAGGAACAGTTTTTACTATAAAGGATAAAGCAAAAGTTTACGCTTTCTTTGATCTTAAGAACCGGAAAACTTATGCTGATAAAGAGATGATGTTCCATGTCGAATGGATTGGACCAGATGGTAAATCTTTTTACAGGAAACGGATTGATTTATCTCCGGATGCTAATTCATCAATCGTTAAAAAGTTCTATCTCTATTTCTCCAGAGAAGCGAGAGCCTGGAATTATGTTATTCAGATTATTTCTATTCCGAGAACTAATTGCGGAAAAAAAATTTCAATTAAGTGATTTTGTACCCATTTCGGAAAAAGAATTTAATATTTCTGCAAATATCACTCTCTTTAGAAAAGTTGGAAAGAAAACCGGTAAGAAAATTGGTGAAGGAACAGTTTTCACAATTAAGAAAAAAGCAAAAGTTAGAGCTATTGTAGATCTAGGGAATCTTGATGAATATTTAGAGGATGAGCTAAAATTTAGATTGGAGTGGATTGGACCGAACAGTAAATCTTTTTACACGAAAAAGATTTATACTTTCACCTGAAGAAAATTCTACAACTATAAAAAGTTCAATTTCGATTACTCCTGGGAAAAGGCAGCCTGGCAATTACAAACTTCAGACTTTATCTCTTTGAAAAATTACTTGCAGAAAAAATGTTTGAACTTCGTTAATAGCTTCCAATTTTATTATGGACATTGAAATGGTAATTAAACCTTCCACTTCATCGGCAACGTAAATATAATTATCATCCATGTCCAATCCTTTTGCATATTCGGTTTTAACAGTACCAATAAGTATCCGGCGAAGATACATTTGTTACATCAAAAATTTTAAGACCTCTTGATTCTGTTGTCATATAAACTTTACCATCTTTATACAAAATTTCTTTAGCGTAACCGCCAGTATCATAACTACCTATAATTTTTACATCTTCGGATCTGAAAAATCAGCAATTGTTAATCCTGCAGTTCCGCTTGCAATATAAGCATAAGGAAGAGTTGGATGAGAAACCACATCTTCAGTATATTCGGGTATATCAACCCATCCTAGCATTGGATAGTTTCCCCAATCCACTTTGTAATTCAGATATATCAAAAACCGCAAGACCCATTTCGCCGCAAGCCACCAACAAATAATTGCTATCCGCTGAAGACACAAATACCCTGTGCATAACCAGGTGTGTTACGTTCCTCCCCTTATATCTGGTTGAGTTGCATAACTTATCTCGGATATTTGAACTCCGTATTCAGCAACAGCTGTAAATAGAAAATTGCCCATTACATGAAAATTTTTTGCCGGTTTTAATGCAAGGTTTGTTGCAGTAATTTGCGGATTCTCCGGGTCAGCAGCATTAACAACAGAAACTCCAAAGCCGCCGGATGCTATATAAAGAACTGAATCTTTGCGAGCAACTTTATAAGCATATCCCTTCATACCTTCATTTACAGTGGTAATTATCTCTAGGTTTAGTAGGATCAGAGATGTTTATTATTATTAGTCCACCTTCACCCTGCGCCACGAATGCAAGAGTATTATCTATCACAACATCCTGGGAATATCCGGAAGTAGTAATCTTGCTTACAATTTTATATCCACCATCATTTCCATCAATTGATTCAGGATCGACAGGTGTTCCACAGCTTAATAATAATAAACTTAACAAGTAGAAGTGCACTACATAATCTTAACATTTTATTTTCCTTAATAAGTTTTAATTTACTTTTTTTAAAATTGAAATTTATAATTGATTTTAATTCCTAGTTGATATTGAGCTGTAATCTTTTTCATCAGAGAGATATTCTTTATTTAGTTCAGCAGATGTATCTGAATCACGAGAATATCCAGTTGAAAAATGGTGTAACTGATAGATTACTAAGTACATAAATATTATACGTTGCATAAATACGTATATTTGAATCGTGTCTCCCGGCATGAATTGGATCTAACTCAAGAAAATGATCTGTAGTAAAAAAACTTCTTTGATACTGACCTGTAATGCTAATATCATTCTTCAAATCGAAAACTTTTGGAAATTTGAAAGCAGCTCCATACGCTGTAAATATGTTCTTTATAATCAGCATCACCACGAGTTGCTAATGCAGCTTCATTAGTATCGTTTACTACATCAATTCCTTTTGCATCTGAAGTAATATATTTGTAACCAGCATCTACCTTTAATATTTTTTGTTAATGACTGGTATATCCGAAATCCATATAAGTAATTATCGCTGTCGTATTCAGTGTAATGTTCATTATGAAAATATCTCATATACGAAAAATAGAGACGTACCCTGGTGGTTTTCCAAAAAAAGTTATGTTGAAGCCATGCACTAAAATCATCTTTTGAAAACTCATAAGGTTGAAATGTTTCTGGAGTATATCCAAAGCGATCTACCCAATCATCATCACGGAAGTGCCGAATGTAAAAGTTTGGAATATATGAGTAAGAAAGCAGGAAACTTGTGGATTTTAGCTACATATTGCCGCCAATAAATATTATACTTGACCCCAATTTTTAATGCCATTGTAAGAATATGAATTAGAATTATAACCTGCTGAAAATACTGTTTTCAAATCTCCGATGAATTTCATTTGAATAAGTAATACCAATTGAATATGGAAACACAAGGTCATCGTAACTACTGATATGAAATCTTCCTTCATCTTCTAAATTTAATAAATCTTTGGATATACTTATCAGAATATTTTAAAATATTGTTATCATACATAGTACCAAGGGAGAGACGAACTTCCCAATTGTAGGTTTTCTTTTTAGGATTTTCTCCAGCTAATATGCTCTCGCTTAATGAAGAGAGAAAATAGCATCAGGTAAAAGTATAAAAAATGTGAATGCAGAAACGTGATAATTTTATTTTCATAACTATTTTTACTCTTCTAAATTAATATCTTTTTTAGGAAACAGAATTCTTCCCAGTATTGTTTTTTTATCTTTATCTAACGGAATAATTTCATAAAAATGTGTCCCATCCGGAACATTAATCACAATTTCCTTTGCTTTACCAGGAATTTTTTCACCATCCCTTCTTATAGGAAGTTATCTCGGAGCGATCACTGCATAAGAAGATAAGTGTTCTTAATATCCCCATCTTCTTTTACCTGAAGTCTGTAATTAATTTTACCTTTCATATAATAATGGTTTTCCATTCGATTCAAAATTCTTAAAATTGTAGGACCGGTAATCTTCACTTTTAAAGGTTTACTTTTAGAGAAACGAAAGTAATGGATAACATTTTCTCTGCTTACAAGATCAACCGGTTCCTTAGGATACATTGGAGATAGAGTTACCCAATTAATTTTCATTCTCTTTGGTCTTAGTAAACAAATACCTGGCTGCAACATTAGGAAATTTTTTCCAGACCATAATTCTAAAGTGTGATCTCCAAGTCCAAATTCCAGGATTATATTTTTACCAATACCCGGAACTCCTAATGATTTAATATTATACTTTGCAGTTTTCTGATCTTTTCACATTATTAAATTCAATTTCATTTTTATGAGTCCCGTCAATCCTGTAATAAAACTTTGTAATCTAATTGTTGATCTTAATCAGAAACAAATCTGTACCCTTGTAATTATTTTTAATTTTCCAGGACCCTTTAAAGAAATTATTGATGGGTCTCTGAATTTTAACGGATAGTAATTCTTGCTCTTACCAGAAATTATTGTTTTTACCTTATGTTTCAGCATTTTTTGGTTTTAAAACTTTAGTATTTGAGCCCTGCGCCAAAGAGTTGAATGGAATAGCAAAAATCAAAATTAGAATTAGGGAGTAGAGAAAATTCATTTTATACTTTTTATTTATTAAATGCTGTATAAAATTTTATCTTAATGAATATTGCATCTATAAATTATGTTGTTGCATTGGAATTTGTTCAGCACCAAGACGGTGTCGTTTCTTTTCCATAATAAATACAAGTGCAATAGCTATCATTAAAAATATTGTAACTCCTAATTGTTAAGGCCATGCTATATTGTTTTTGAATAAAAATTTCACCTTCACCAGGAAGAGGAAGTGGTGATGGACTAATGGGTAAACCATATTTACTTGCAAGCTGTGTAATATTTAACATATGAATAATTGGAATATCTTCCTCTGCCATATGAATCAGCACACCTCTCCGCGGAAAATTTTTCATCGCCAACGATTTGGATAATCCACTTGAAATAAATTGACTATTTTCAGTTGATCCGAGACTTGCTATTCCACCACCAACATTAATAAATGCTTTTATGGGTTTACCTTTCCTCTGCTTATTGTAAATCTGCATTCGTTTTTCAATGCTATTCTCCAGGTGTTCCTCGTTAATGAATTCAACTTTGTTTCTATTAATAGCATCTATAATTAATCGTCTTCCATCCGGACTAAGTCCTCTTCCCCTGTCAAGTCCTCCGCCTATTGAAGCAGCAATTGATTTATTTTTAAAAATTTCTGCATCATAAAGTACTTTTTCCATATCCAGCCACGTGAAGTAAGGATCGTTAGCACCCCAGTTTGATGCACCAACTGATGTAATTATTATTGGTTTCAAATTTAAGGTTTGCAAAGCAGAATGTACAGCAATATTTAGACCGGGTAATGAGCCGGTAAAAGCAATAGCAACTACATCATTTTTTTCCAATTCAGATTCCATCAGCATATCAACTATAACAGCTGCAAAATTAGGATTTGTTGAAGTTAATTTTGCTTCAATATATCCGCGATCAGTAGTAATTAGTGTTATGTCCTGTCCAATTAAAGCTGTTTCGTTAGGATCATTTAGATCATCAATAAATATTCCCTTTTGCAGACGATATTCTTTTAAATAATCTGCTGCTTCTTTTGCCAACTTTGATGCTTCAAGCTTTTGATTGTACCATTCACGTTTTACATCTTCTTTGCCATTTTCCACTGCCAGGAAAGCAAGTAAAGCCAACAGTGCCAAGACACTTAATACTCTTTTTGAACCTGCTCGAAACAAATACATGTATCTAAATACTCCCAACATAAAATTATGTTGGAAGTAATTCTCCATCAAATAATATTATTACTAACATTCTTACTAACACTGAAGTAATGAACAGTACACACAGTGTTCTGTAAATACCCTGCTTTCCAAACCAATGAGCAATTAAGCCGGGAATAACCCAGCCAACAGCTTGCAATTGTACTGTGCTTGTGGTTACATCAATGAATAAAAAGTGTCGTGAAAAATTTGCTAGTAAACATCCAACCAGAAGACACACAACCATTTGTCTTCTTCCATAAAGAAAAGTATAGTTGCCTAAAACTTTTACAAAAAGATATGTTACCAGGCTGACAACAATTATTCCAGCCAATCTATCCGGCTGGGATAATTGCAGTGCAATATAACCGGGAACAACAATACCTCCTGCAGCTAATCCAAAAATTTCATAGGAAAGCAAACTAAATATTAGTCCAAAAGTGATTGCAAGTTCAACCATAAATTACACTCCTGTTTTCAAAGAAATTAGCAACCTTACCTCCCATACCACCCATGTTACCAATTGCAACAACAGTGGATTCATCTTCTGTGTATGATAGAACTTTTTCAAAAACTAAAGATGGTTCAGTCCATCCCAAATTAATTATTTTTTTTCGATCCACACCTTCCGATATTGATAAATCTTTTACAACATCTGTCGATTGCCCGATTAACATTAAATAATCCAATTCATCACACAAATTTTTTCCAAGCATTTCAGTAAGCTGTTTTGCTCTATCCATTCGATCGTGCCTTGTATTAAGCAAAATAATTTTCGGTCCCTTGAATCCAATTTCTTGTTTGATCATTTTCCAGATCATTAAAGTTGATTGATGATCATTTGCAGCAAAAGCATTAAAGAAGTTGGTAATTTTATTGAAGACATTCACTCTATAAAGTTTCAGCGCACCGGCATCCGGAATTGCTTTGTACATTCCTTTCAAAGCAGTTTTTCGATCTATTCCAAGATGATTGCAAACTGCCAAAGCAATTGCAACATTTTCTTTATGTTCTATATAATTAAATCCTTTCATCTCTTCATTGGAAACGGATTCCGATTTTGCGATATGAACTTTAGAATGATTTTTTTCAGCAGTTTGTTTTAGTATCTCAGATGCTTCTGTTTCTGCCATAAAAAAATTTTGATTCTTTGGAATTGTTTTGCTTAAGACTTTAGCAATTTCGGGAAGTGTGTAACCCATTACATCAACATGATCTAATCTTACATTAGTAATAACGCCTATGGTTGAGTGAACCATTTTTTTTTCAGTAATCCATTGGTATTGCGGTTGAATCGCCATGCATTCCATTACAATTGCCTCTGCTTTTCTTTTTGCAGCATACTTTATAATAGATAGCTGCTCTATAATATTTGCACCCTCTTTTCTATAAATCGCTGCTTCAGTTCCATCCTCGAGGATTAGCCGTGGATAAGTTCCTGTAACTTTTGTAATTGTTTTAATTCCGCCTTCGCGTAAACCTGCACCAATCAACCTTGTTACACTGGATTTTCCTCTTGTTCCATTTACGTGAATTCGGATAGGAATTGAATAAATTCTTTTTTGATGAAGAAAAAACTCAATTATTCCAAAAATTGATGCAAGAAAAATTATTATTAATAACAGTAAAGAAACGTACATTTAAATGATCTTCTTTATCAACTTAAAACTTTTATTTGAGAGTATAAGTTTTTTAGTTTGTAAAAATTCGTTGTTTGTAACTGATAAAAATACACACCGGTACTTACAAGTCTTCCCGCTGATCTTTATCCATCGCTATTGCATGATTTTTTTACCCGGCTGCTGAAATTCATTTATTATAGTTCTTATTTCTTTGCCAAGTATATCGAAAATCTTCAATTGAACATTAGTAGAAACAGGCAATTCGTATTGAATAGTAGTAACCGGATTAAACGGGTTGGGATAGTTTTGGTATAGAACAAATTCATCATGGAATATATGCCTGTTTTTCATCGAGGGAAGTAACAATATCTGTAAATTTTGTCTCAGTGTAATTTACATTAGCAGCTTAATACGGGTTCACTAATTTTAAACTGAAGCCAATAATAATCATTTGGATAAGAAATGTTCGATATAGAATTATAATCTTTCCAATCAGTCCATTCGATCAATCCAACATTATCGAACCAGGAATGTGCTTCTACGTTATTGTGGCGATTCGCTTCGTAATCTAAGATTTATAAACTGCGCTGTACCTGTTAGGTACTGAAAATCCATTATTATAAAACGACCAACCGGTTGTTCCACTAATTTCTGTACCTAAATCCTCGGTTCCAATCGGATTATATTGATAGCGTGATTCAAAAAATTGAAGAACTACTCCGGCATTAACAGCATTATCGGTTTTTATATGTGCATGTAGAGTATAGCCAGAAGTATCGGAATATAACTTTATTCGCTTTTCTAAATTTGTATTCAAAGGGAAAAGACCGGACGGACGTTCCTGGCAGAGTGAGCGTTCTGCCGGTAAATGATTCTGTTGTATCATAAAATTCATCCGGATGATCAATTTCCCAGAAGTGTACAACCTTCATCTTCAAAATTGCCGAACCATATCAACTCTCTTCCCAGACGGTATTGCCAGTTACCCGGCGGAGAAATATAATCGATTGAAGATATACTGCCATCCCGTTCTAATAACACTGGTTCTGAAATCCAAACGCCATTTTCTTCCTCTAGAATTAATTCTGCAGCTGATGAAACGGGAGAAGGATTTAAAGTCGTAGTGTCTAAGACAATTTCAGCAGTTACGTTATCTCGATCTATCTTTAAGTAAGTGTTTAAATCTTTAGATCTTTTTGCCAAATCATCTAATAAATATAATCCAAGTTCACCTCTTGCTTGAACAGGAATGTAATCATCAATATATACTGGTGTAATGCTGTACTCGTAAAAACCGGTTTCATCAATTTTTGAGTTTAAGACTACAGTTGGAAAAGTCTCAGGATAATTTAAATCGAATACAAAATTTCCAAGTGAATGTGCGATTAATTTTCCGTTATAAACTTCAAAGCCATGAATTATATGAGGATGGTGACATATAACTGCATCGGCACCCTGATCTATTGCGAAGTGACGTAATTCAATATCGCTTTCACGAGGCGATCTGAAATCAGGAGAATAATCTTCATCACCATCCGGATCTTCATTAAGTATTACTTTACCAAACCAATCTGATGGAGATACAGAGTATTCGCTGCCTGAATGCATTTCAAGAATGATCAAATCGGCAACGTTTCTAACCGAATTAATTTGCTGAATAATATTTGATTCGGTAAGATTAGCAAATCCCGGTTTGTTGAAATCCAGCATTTAAGTATGGTTGATGGTTGTTATATTGACCGGTTCTATCACTTGAACCAAGAAAGGCAAAGTTTACTCCTGATTTAAGGTAAAAAGCAGGCAGCAGGGCTTCGTAGGAATTAGCACCTGCACCAAAAAATGTTATTTCTTCTTCGCTCAATACCGATTGAGTTTGCTGTAAACCCTGCAAACCATAATCAATAATATGATTATTCGCTATGGTTACTACATCAATACCTGCGTAAGTTAATGCATCTACATTTTCCGGTGAACCTCTAAACACTACTGATTTTGTTGGATGAGGGATTCCCTGATTTGTTAAAGGAGACTCAAGATTTGCAACAGTTATATCAGCAGCTCCACCAAGTAACGGAAAAGTTGGATCGAATATAGGTTCGTAACCATAAAGATTAATATAATCTCAATTCTCCTGGCAAGGATAATATCTCCAGTAAAATTCATTGTTATTGGAAAAGTTGTTGGTCCGGGATCAACAGAAATCCGGCAGGAAGCTCTTCCATGTAATTCAGTTTCATCAATTACATCTAACAGAACGGTATAATCATGATCATCTTCAACAATAAATGTGTGAGATGGATTAGGTTCTGTACTTGTGGAATCATCACCGAAGTCCCAGAAATAATCGTGTTCTTGGCTGTCGGGATCGTACACATAGCTTGTGAATTCAACATCCACACTTTTAAGACCATCACTGTTTTTATATAGTTCCCCAATTGAATAACTTATTTCAACCTGCGGTGCAACCGGCAGAGAATTGGTTATGTCAAGTATCTCATCGAAATAAGAAATTCCGTTGGATGAATAATCTCTATCATTTATAAAAATTATTCCTTTAACTTCGGGTAAGTATCCAAATCTTGCTAGCCAATCATCTGCAACAGGAAGTTGATAATCATTCCATACGTTATTGGGGAATGCACCTTGATACACAGTTATCCATTCTTCAGGATTTACTTCTTCTGTTCCGGCAAAAGAATACAATAAGGTGTTAATGGAATCTGTTATTCCAAATCCTTGAATCTCTGCTACTTCTTCAATATAATTTGATACTTGCCACACATCACCTGAGTCAATCGATATTGGAGAAATAACTTCCAATTTCCAAGTATTGCCAAACAACTTTAATGAATAAGGTGAGTTATTGTAGGTAATGGTGTTATCGAGTGACCACATGTTGGGATTGATATCCTGATCTGAATATGATTGAAGTTGAACCTCTCCGTCGTCAAAGTTTTCAATAGTATCAACTTCCGCTTTACTTCGGAAGAATGAGGACAAACCATTGGCAAGAACGTTTATTTGTCCAAAAATTATCAGGATAAAAAACGTTAAAGCCAATGACAAATATAATTTTGACTTAAATTTCATTTACTTTGCCGGATTAATATCCCGGCAGCTATAAACTACTTCAACAGTATCATTTTTCTAACTTGTGTAAAGCTGTTCGATTGCAGCCGGTAGAAGTAGACACCGGAACTTACTTTATTACCAAATTCATTATTACCATCCCATATTCTTTCATACCTGCCGGGTGATTGATTCGCATTTTGCAATGTTCTAACCAGCTGACCATCGATTCTGTATATCTTTAAAGTTACATGTCCCGACTCCGGTATTGCATATCTTATCCTGGTTTCAGGATTAAAAGGATTGGGATAATTTTGTTCTAACGCATACTCATCCGGTAAAATGTTTTCAGAATTTATTTCATCTTCAACTGAAACAACGGTTGGTCCATTCGTAGTAAATTTAATTGCAAAATTATCTACCAATTCAGAGGCAGTTAAATCATATTGTTCATCGAATACATATTGTAATCCAACATCTTCACCATTGTTCTCTATTCCTATTGTGACTGCTGCCGGGTTCTGTAGACTTTTTTATACTGGCAAATAATTTCACCATCCCCTGTCTGTGTAGGATAATATGCGGGGTCTAATAAAATTATCTCAAAAGTTTCCTTATTAGTATAATCATCAAAATGCCCCACTTCAGACCATTCAATAATAAATCTATGATTATCTGTATCGCTATAATATAGTAGTTTACCTACTTCCTGCGGTTCAGTCGAGAACAGGTCATCCCAGAATGCCGCCACCATATTGTTAATATCATCTGGACGTGGTAAGGGATAATTAACTGGTGCAATTTGTGTCCCGCTTCCAAGAGCTATCCATCCATCAGTACTTATTCTGACTTGTGAAAAATTGTTTCCATAATGTTTAAATGTAAAAGGGAGTGCTACAGTTTGTGTTAAATTGCTTGCACCGCCTCGAGGAATTTCTGTACCTATTCCATCAATCTCAATCCAATTATATTCAGGTGATTGCTGCCAGAGATTGTCATCGCTTGAGTAAGCATAGTAGCCGTATTCATCAGGTCCGGTTGGATCATACACAGAAGGCATAGCTACCGGTATTGAAAATGTATCAATGACGGAGTAGGGATACAAACCATTTTCGGTTGATAGTTGAACTGAGTATCCAGCCAAATATGGAACGGGACAATTCTCACTCACTTTTACTACAAAGTAATCTGACTCGTTAAGTGCATTACTATCGGTTAAAATTGTTTCGAATGTGCCAATCGAATCAATAATTGTTATATACTGATCGGTACTACGTAAAACTGCTTTTACATCGGGGGCTATATCGTCTCCCATATTAGCAATTTTTAATATTAGGTTTACTGTTTCACCAGGATCCATACGATAATTGTTCAATAGCACTTCCATCATCATCAATAAAGTGCTCAGTATATTCCAATTGACATCCATGGACAGTTTCATTCCGGTAATAATCCCACGTTGTAGTTGAGCTTGATACGTGCAATCGAAAAGGAATTTCGAAACCAACAGAACACTCAGGTTTTACGAAAAATTGAAATGGTGAACCTTGAACCGAATCATTTGGAGCAAGTGTTCCAAAACTTACTGAATCAGTAGTAATGATTTCTACACTAGTTTGCAACACTATCGGGTACTATAAGTTTTGCATAAACATTATTTGATGTTTGCGTTCCATAATTTTTTAGAGAGAACGTAATTGTACCATTTTCATTGGGATTTATCAGTCCATCATTATTACCATCAATGTCTGTAACAATTGGAATGCCAGCCGGTGCTACATTTTCCAGACCTTCTACTACTTGAATGGTTCCTTCAAATGGGACAACTTTTCCGCCGCGCACTACTAAATCGAGTTCTCCTACAGAAGAGGTATTTATATCTAAGATAAGAGTACCACCTTCTGAAGTAAGACCAACAGCATAAACACCGGCACCTGAAATACAAACCTCAGCATTTGCAACAGGCATCCCGCTGGAAGAATAGGTTACAGATACCTGTGGCTGGCTAAATCCAACAATAACCGTATCAGTATAAGCAACACTAACATTTTCAGGTGTATCTTTCCATACATGCAGACTGGGATCTCCAAGCACACAATAAACCTTGTAATGGTATTCAACCCAGAAAGTATTTCCAAACATCAATATACATTTATAATTTACCTCGTAAAAGAGCTTCCCCAGGACTATCCAAACCCTCGTCGAACATTCCTTATAAATTCCTTTATCAAGTCTATTATTATAAGTGTATGAGTATTGGAAGTTGGACCTACAAATGCACAGGCACCTCTTGGTTCAAATTCAGCTCCAAGTTGCACCCACTCTTCGCCAAAACAGTTACCTCCGTTTGCATCGAACATAGCTACACCACAGCCAATACTGGTTACAAACGTTAACTTTTGACCATTATTAAGTGAACTAACATCTGATGTACCTAAAGGAAATACAGGAAGCTACCATCCATTAGCTCCATCCTTCACCCCTATAATTTAAAATGCTTCTTCCTTCATTAATCATATTTTTAATGTCATTTACGTTTCCCGGACAAGGATATCCGTTATACATAGAATCTACTGAAATAAAATTTCCACCTTCTTCTAACATCTTACTCGGCTGCAAATCTTTTAGTATATGATTTGTGATATATATGCATCATTAGAGCAGGTTAGACCCTTTCTGAACCAGTCGGGATCTTGTATATAAGGATCCCTCTCATAATCAATAAATTTATTTATCATTACACGCATTCTATAATCGCCTTGATTAGTAAACCTGCCAATCATCATCTCGGGGAAGTAATCGTTCCCTTCCAGCTCAACAAAATAGTCTTCGGTAGACAAATGTCCATCCATCAAGAGTAATGTATTTTACTGGTGCTACACCATCATCTCCTACAATCAGAATGTGAGTAGGGGGATTCGGCCACGTAGAATAGGCAGTTAAAATATGATTTTTAACAGCTGTTGGATTGTTTTCGTTTGCACCAATTTCACTGAATTTTGTTACATGGATATATGTTCCAATTTTATGTTTCCATGCAGCATAAGTTTGGAAATCGGGTTCTAAAACATCCGGCATAATACAAAGCATAACATCGAAACCTAATTCATCTCCATTATAATCTCTTTGCAATACTTCATCATAATTGAAAATAAAACTTTTATACAACTTATCAAATGAAGGAGCTATTGGTTTTTTGGGACGTTAACTTTGGATTAATTCCAACTCCTGATCCATAATTAACCCGGATTGTTATTGATGAGTAAACTTCAATTTCCTGTATTTGCAGGTGAATACCTTATAGGGAAATATTGATACACGAGCAATTCTAAAATCACGGAAGACAGCGGGTTCCTCAACTCTTACAATTTCCTGCGGATATAAGTTTGAAGAACTATATAATTCATCATTTTCATGATATTTTGTTTCCGGTTTCCCCTCAATCCAGCTTTCTCTTGCAGGCGGAAGATTGATTCCTTTTATAATTTGAGGTTTACTGGTTTCCAAAACTTCTACACTTATTGTTCCCTGGTTTGGAATTGCCAGTACCTTGGCAAAATGTGGAATTTCCGGTGAACCAACCTCGGTTGTTATAGCTTCTGAACCAAGATTAATCGAATGGTAAGTCTTTCCTTCGGCATTAAATTCATCTATCTGGAATCCAGGAAGTTCAATCTTGATTACCGTTCCGGTAATATCATCACTTATTAATTGAACGTTTGGTTTTGAGTTGGAAAGAGAATTATTATCTATCGATACCCATTGTGCGACGGAAAGGGTGTTAATTAAGAGAGCGTTGATGAAAAAAAGTGTAATTTTCTTTATCATCTGTAAATCTCCCACTTTTATTAGAAAACTGTAAATGTTACCTATCGGACTAATTGGTCTTATTTAAGCGAACTAACAGAATCCTATTTTTCGAAGAAAAGATTAGATAAATATAAATGAAAAGAAGTTTAAAAAAACTTAACGATTAGCAAGTAATGTGAAAATAATGCCTAAATAGAGTGTCTTAGCAGAGTTGAATAAAGATTAACATATATAAAAATTCAGTAACCAACTAAAATTGCGGTTTGACTATTCTTCACACTAATAGTTAAGTGTAAACCTGATAAATCCGTAGCTAAGATAATCCTTAATTCCCCTTGTAAGATTTGATTCTATATTGTAATTGTAAATTATATCAAAAATAAAATCGCGTGCAGGTTCTATCCTTATTCCAATTTCAAAAACATCATTATTAATCCGTACACCGTCTAAAAATTTTGCAGTAGTATTTTCAAGATTGTGACCATGACTTAAATAAATATCACCTCCAACATTTTTAACCAGGTTACCTTCATCATCATAAACATTTTCTCCTCTCCTGATGTGTGCATAAACCAGGTTTAAACGAATCCAATCATTAAAATTATATGAAAGACGGGAGATATAGTTCATCAGCATTTGGCCCAATTCTATGTCCAAGATTTTTACCAAATGCAGTGTAAACATTCATGCTATCGAAATGTGTATAAACAAATGGACGAATCTTTGTGTACTCTAAAATGAGTGAAAGATCATTAATTGAAAATGGTTGATACCAAAAAACTCCAAGCTGGTATGCAGTTTTATTTGTGTACTTATCTAAATCCTGAAGGTTAGAAAGAATATTTTCATCAAGCAAAAAAGTTGCCTGGAATTCCAGGTTCTTTATAAAACCGGATTGAAAATCGAAGTAAAGATTTGCGTTGTCTCTATCCTGAATAGAATGCTCTATAAATTTATAAAAACCAACTGGTGTTAAATATGCTAATTCAAGTCCCCTGCCCGAATAAACAATACTTTCTCCAATTCCAACAGTCAAAAAGATTTTTAAACTTTAGCTTTAACCGGTTAAATGCCCAGTATTTAGTAAACCTTGCTTGTCTATTCATACTAAACTCTCCAACTGTAGAACCGTGGATAGAAGTAAAGTTTACAATTCCGTAATCAAAATTAAACTGGATAAAATCGAGCGGAGGGTTATCACCTGAAAGTACAAGTTTGCTGCTGTAACCATAACCAATGGTTTTATTCTCTCTTCCTACCTGTATGGAAAGGTTCATATCATCAACCGGTTCTGTATGATATTTTATATAACCGGTTGTAAAATCGTAATTGCCAATATTTTCAGAATCTTCAATCCACTTAAAACTGTAAAGTAATCTTGGTTCAATCAATTCTGCTACTTCCCTGCTGCCACTTGCGCCACCTTTTATAAATGAAAAACTATAACCAAGGTGATTGAAAACAGTACCGTGAACCCTTAAGCCGCCATCAAAAAGAGTGCTGTTGTTTACTTCCGGTTTAAAGGTTTGCCCGTAATAAATATGACCGAACAGATTCAAAAAAACATTTGCATTCTTTTCCTTGTAAGCATATAAATATTTTACTTTGTTCGAAAACACTTCGGATAGACTTGTAGAGAAACTCTTTTCGGGATGAAAAAAGTAAGTTGCGGTGTCAGAATCCAGACTTTCATAAAACTCTGTTTTATACCTGTTCAATAATTTGTTTTCTGTAGTACTAAGTTCCCAGTTATTATTATCTATTGTTTCCAGGTGATTTTTTACTTCGAACCTGGAAAGATTCGGTAAGTCTTCATTTATATAGGGAATGATCCCTTTTACCTTCATCTCTTTAAGAAAAGTATATACTGGATGTGTGAGCGGGACATTTTCTACTTGTGAGAAAGTATTGTTAATTGTTAAAACAATAACAAGCAGAAAGTAAAGTGAATGAGATTTCATAAAAAATATTTTATATGATTTTAGATGGGTTTAAATATACTAATTGAGTATTACAATTAATAGAATTTGTTTTTTGTTTTTGAATTTGGAGATAGTTTAAAATCACCGTGAGAATTATGTACAAATTCATTTTAAAATGAAAAATCCCACCCCATACCAAACCTGGAGGGATCGGCTTTCTCGAATGCAGGGGAACGCCGCTTTCGAGGCTAATCTAACTTCATCAACATTTATCCGCCGTAGTCCCGCCATAGGCGGGCAGGTTTAGCGGAGGAGGACCATCTTCTTAGTCTCAACAAAATCACCTGCCTGCCTGCCGGTAGACACGGCTTGAAGTCTGTAGAAATAAACTCCGCTTGGTAATTCCGTTCCAATAAACTCAATTTCATAATTGCCAACTGACTTTTCTTCATTAACTAATGTTTCTAATTCATTTCCTAAAACATCATATACTTTAAGCGATACTGCACTTCGTTCAGCAAGTGAGTATTTGATGTTTGTTGTTGGATTAAACGGATTCGGATAGTTCTGCTCTAATGTAAAGTCATTAATAACTACATCATCTTCAACGCCGGTTGAAAGTGTCCAGGTATATGTATTGTAATACCAAATACCATTAGGATCAAAACCGTTTTCCAGACCAGTGCCGACCTATACCAGCGACACCAGGAATCGGATCAAAGTAATACAGATAATGAGCTGTGGCTTGATTTCCGCTAATCTCTAAGTCCTCAGCCAAAACAGGAAATACTTCCATAACGGACGCATCACCCTGAATTATACCAACAGGACCCCAGGTTTGCTCCACCATCTTCAGAAGCGCTATAATAAACGTCAGTATAATAAAGAGGAGTACTATTAGCGCCACCATCACCGGGGTAAATATTGTACGCGCTGCTTCCAATTGTACCTGTCCATTCAGGACCCATCCACATTGCCAATAACAACCTGTCCATTGCTTGAGGTTGCAATAGTTCCATAAGCATTTCCAATCGACCTATAACTAAAGAAATCACTAATCGTATTACCAAAACCATCGTCAGGGGCTTCCATTGCTTCATCGGTAATTGCTATCCATTCCTGGTTTGCACTATTCCAATAGAGCATAGGGTAGACATTTACAGTATCCGTACCACCCATATAAAGACCTTCGCCATAACCATTACACAGAACGTGCGAAACACCAGTAGGATCAATTGTAAGATTTACCTGGCTAAAATTGGTGAAATAATGGTGCATAGTCTCTGTTTACAACCTGCCCATATTCACTATTATTAAGTAACATCAGTTGCACCACCTACTCCAATAATTGAACCATTCCAGGTTCCTCCGCCATCTGTAGATCCGTACCAATAAATAATTTCAGGGTTGGCTAGTGGATACCGTAGGAGCTCCCGAAAAACCTCCGAGAGATGCTATTACCATATCATCTTTTGATTTTCTTAAAGGATTCTCTGCTGGAGTATCTGAAGCGGCGTCCATATCTACGTCAGAGTCACCATCGCCAATTCTAAAAAGAGAATCAAAAGTAACACCATCGTCTGTAGAGCCATAAACAACCATATCAGTAGTAATACCTAAAATTGTTCCATCCGTTAGGTAAACAAAAGACGGCCAGTTGCCTCCAAATGTTGTAGCAGGGAAGGGTACTCTGGGTGTGAAAGTTTACCAAATCTATCCAGGAATGGTTAGCTGCTCCGCCAACATGACCCATCACTAAAGCATCACCGTCATGCGTACCTCCAACGCAATACTGAACTTCAGGCCAGCCAAAAGGTGTTAAAGAACCCTCGAAAGCGTTAAAAGCATCAACAAAACCAAATGCTTTATAACTGAACATTATAAATCGGTCACCGCCCTCAACATCTCTCTTCATTGCAACCACCATTGGATCTGGTGATCCGTCAGAATCCAGATCAGCCATATCAATCATTCTTCGGGTTGCCACTATTGGTCTCAATAATCATAACCAGTTCGTGATCAATCTGATCTCCGGCATTAAGAGGATAATTTGGGGTAACCTTATTGTAGTCTACACTGGTACAGACCTGGAGTTTTAACATTTTCGTCTGTTATTTGTCTTTTCATGAATCTGCACATTTTTTGTTTGTGCTGAAATAAAAGAAGTCATAAAAACAACTAACAACAAAAATAGTGTAAATCTTTTTGTCATTGTGCTCTCCTTAAATTAGTGAGAAATGTGATTAATTAAGTTTTCTTCTTTATTACCAAAGGTAATTAGTAATTTTCTTAATAAAATAAGACAAGTAATTTTTTATGTCAAGTATTAATTGTCTGAATCAGAATTAAACCTTGATCGTCAGGAGTTGAGTTACTATTCACCGAAGGTTGATAAATGGTACCACCGTCCATTACACAGTAAGCTAAAAGTTCCATTAAGGCAGAGAATTAAAGAAATAAAAACCGGTAGTCTGTTTGAATACAGCAATGTTAAAAATATGGGTAAAGCGTTTAGTAGATACCTGGAAGATATTAAATTAAATTCTAAAGGCTATGTGCTTACAACATTCAGGAAAGATTTTATTTCCAGAAGCCAGGAATCAGGTATTCCATTAAGTGCAACTTCATTACTAGCGGGGCATTCTAAAATTAGTACAACTATGGAATATTACACAACCCTATCGCCGGAATATTTGCGTGGTGAATTAAACAAACTGGATTAAAAAATTATAGAATAATTTGACTAGTATTTTATAATGTAATGCTTAAAATGGAGGTCGTTTCAAAGGAGTCTTTAGAGACTCTTGCTACAGACAAAATCTTGTTATAAATAAGAAACCCTGTAAGTGATATACTTACAGGGCTTTATAAGAGCGGGGCCGACGAGACTTCCCGATTTAATCGGGACAACCTCCTGCGTGACTAATTAACTCTTCAATAAATTTTCTACTTTTTTTGTTTTTTATCTCTTTTTCTCTTCGTATCACATCTGTTTTTAAATTATAGGTTTTACTATAGACCAACTTCCACGGAATCCCTCGTTTGGTATATTTACCCCATCCTTCATTGTGTCTCTCTAATCGCCAATCCAAATCATCTGTATATCCAATGTAATATCTGTTTATCTTATTTGAATAGATTATGTAAACGTACCACATTTTGATATTTGCTTGTGTTATATTAAAAAAGCTCAGAATTTTCTGAGCTTTTTTGCGGGGCCGACGAGACTCGAACTCGCGACCTCCTGCGTGACAGGCAGGCGTTCTAACCAAACTGAACTACGACCCCGTTGCTAAAATTCAAAATAACAATTGCAAAAATCAGACACAAATATATGCTAAGAGGACTCTAAAATCAATAAAAATATTTATTAGTCTTCGCAAAATGTTATACCTACAGCTTTAGCAGCTAAAACTGCCTGATCATCTGGCTGTACAAGTTTTTGCTTTATAATGGCATCTTTAATTGTAACTTTAGTAATTTCCGCTCCCTTCAATGCTACCATACTACCAAAGCACTTCTTAGAAGCCATATCAATTGCAAAGCATCCGAATTTTGTTGCCAGAATTCTATCGAAAGGTGTTGGGCTTCCACCTCTTTGCAGATGACCAAGCACGGTAACTCTTGTTTCTCTGCCCGTATTTTCTTCAATTTTATCAGCAACTACTTTACCAATACCTCCAAGCTGAATGGGGTCGGTTCTTTTAATATCAGTTCCCTTTGTTGTCATTTCTCCACCAGCCGGTTTTGCTCCTTCGGCAACACAAACTAAGCTGAACCTCTTACCCATCAATTCTCTTTTATGAATTTTGTCATACACTTTCTTCCATGAGAAAGGCATTTCAGGAATTAAAATTATATCTGCTCCTCCTGCCAATCCGCCATTTAGTGCAATCCATCCGGCATACCTGCCCATTACCTCGGTTACAATAACTCTGTGATGCGAAGAAGCGGTAGTGTGTAATCTATCAAGAGCAGTTGTAACAACATAAACTGCGGAGTCATGTCCGAATGTTAAATCGGTTGCATCCAGATCATTATCAATTGTTTTGGGAACACCTATAATGTTCATTCCCATCTTGGTTAGCTTATCGCAAATGTGCATTGTTCCATCGCCGCCAATTGCAATAACCGCATCCAGGTTCCATGCTTTATAATTGCGTAACACTTCTTCAGATTTATCAACAATTTCAATTTTTCCGTTTGATTCCACCGGCCAATGAAAAGGATCACCTTTATTTGAAGAACCGAGAATCGTACCTCCTTGTATTAGAATACCTGATACATCGTCATTTCTAAGTTCCTTTGCTCTTCCTTCAACAAATCCTTCAAAGCCATCAGCAATGCCATAAACGGTCATTCCATAATCCTGTGCAGGTTTTGTAACTCCTCTTATAACTGCGTTTAAACCGGGGCAGTCTCCTCCGCCGGTTAGCACTCCAATTCTTCTAATTTCTCCATCACCAGCCATTTGCTGCTCCTTATTGCTACTTATATATTAAATTCTTTTTGATGTTTTAAAATGCATTTTTACTAATCCCGGCAAGACATCTTTGCCAAAGTTTTCAATAACTTTGCGTGCACTATTTTCAACTTCTGCAGATGCACCTTTAGGAATTTTAATTTTTAATTTTTTACTATTTACTTCAAACCACTTTATTACTGCATCGCGCGCTAATATAGAAGCCGCTGCAACTGCGGTATATCTCTCAGCATTAGTAACCTGGTGTAATTTGATCTGCCTTCCCTTTTCCTGCAAAGAATTTAAAATGGTTTTTTCATTACCGAACTTATCACTTATAGCTTCTTCCACTTCAAATGAGTTAAGAATATTTTCAATTACTTTTGCGTGTGCCCAGCCAAGTATAAGATTAACATTACCTATCTTAGCATGAAGTTGATTATATTTTTCCGGTTTTAAAGGAATAATATCATACTTATTTTTTAACAATGATTTTATTTTTATAGCCAGCTTTTTAATGTTGTAATCAGTTATAGTTTTGCTGTCTCTAACTCCAAGCTCTTTCAAGTTTAAAGATAGTGGTTTTATCTGCAAGAACTCCTGCGACTACTAACGGTCCAAAAAAATCACCCTTACCTGATTCATCTGTACCGATATAATTTGACGGTTCTTTTAATCTTTTTATTATCTTCCTGAAATAGTTTTTCACCAAAAACAAGACTATTTACCTCCTTAAAAGTAGTGGTTTCAGGATTTCCCTGCACCTGAAATTTATTACCCTTTTTACCGAAATAGACTAATAATTTAACCTTATTGTTATCTTTTTCAAGAGTTATGTTGTAAGAATATAGTTCCTTTTGTGGTACAGATATTGTAAAACCTAAGTTCTCGAGCTTTTTCGAGTAACGAATAATAATATTTTGAGCGGATTTTTCTATTGAATTCAATATACTTTTTAGATCAATTTTTAAAATAGCTTAAAATATAGTTAATTCTGTAATATAATTCTTATCAGAAATAAGAGGAGGTAATTCTCTTGTCTTCTAGAATGGTTAAGTATTCGCGGGGGAACGATAACGGGGAATTGACATTCAATCCCATTCACATTAGTTTTGCCTTGGAAACAGTTTTGAACAAGCCCGGGGAAATAACTATGAAGGATGATGTTCAATCTCAATTTCAAATATATTTTTTTATAATAGTATTAACTCTTCTCTTATTATCATTATCTGCTCGAGCACAAATTAATACGAGCGGTCATCTCGATAATGTTGAAATAACATTTGTTGTTACAAAACTTCAGAATAAAGTTTTACTTAATGATTCGCAGGTAACATTTATAAAACAGGTTCTGCAAAAATATTCTGTTGATATTGCAAAACTTCAAAATCCGGCACAACAATCTTCCCAAAAATAGCACAAAGCAAAAGCTTGTGAATGATACGAACCAGCAAATAGAATCTGTGCTGGATGGCAGGCAGAAAATGAAGTATGATATTATAGAAAATGAATGGTGGGAGTGTGTAAAAAATGAAGAGAAAGATTAGCTGAAATCAGAAATTTCCTGTTAACAAAGAAGCACACTTTGATCACTGCAGTTTCGCTTCGCAGCCGGTGATTGGATAAAACAAACCTGTTAGATGAATCGATCATTTCAATTTCCCCGTTCTCAAATCCTCCTTCAGGTCCGAATAAAAAATAGTATCTATTGGAAAGATTATTCTTAAAAATAAATTGATTTTCAGATCCTTGATCGAATAAAATTTTTATACCATTATTATTTATTAAAGATTTTAGCGAAGCAGTTTCTACAACAGGCAAAAAGGCATGTAACGATTGTTTCATTGCAGAGAGAAGAATCTTATTAAACCTTTCAATATTTTTTACTTTGCCAATAGTTCTTTTAGATTCGAATAGAATGAAGTTGGTTATACCAAGCTCAACACATTTTTCAAGTGCATATTTTAGGCGATCAGGATTTTTTAATTTCGGAATGCAAAAGAAAATATTCTTCAGTTCATTTTTATATGAAATTGTTTCTAAAATTTTCCCATATAAACTATTCTTTTCAATTTTCTCAATCTTAGTTTGATAGATATTCCCTTCCCCATCGGTAATATAAATAACATCACTTATTGAGTTGCGCATAACTTTACAGCAATGTTTAAATTCATCATCACCAAGAGTTATGTAACCATCAATAACATTCTTTTGTTGTGTGTAATATAATTCTATGTCTGATAGCTGGAAATTTTTCATAATCCTAAAAATTAAAACGATGCTCCAAGATCAAATATCCATTCACTTTTACCATCTTCATTAAATGCCAACTCCAACCTCATTACAAAATATGGAAGGAACAAAACTGATAATCCTCCCCCATAACCTGTATCAAAGTTTTTAATGGAGAGCGGTTCACCCTGCAGCCGCGTAGTACCGGTATCAACAAATAATTCTGAAATAAGAGCAACCCTGTAAGAAAGAAGTGACTTTGGAAGAAGCGGGATGAAGTAAAGGTTTATGCGCGTCTCATCAATAATAGGGTAATTCAATTCAACAGAACCGGTGATTCTATCGTTACCTTCTCTTTCACTGCTATGAAAATATCCTCGTATTCTTTCTCCAAAACCCAGGTAAGAATAATCATAAAACGGAACAGTGCTGCCAGCCGTGTGGCGAATGGCAAACCGCCATTTAGCAGTTAGTTTGTTAAAGAATTTTCTGTATTCTCTAAAATCAAGATTGGCAACCCTGTAATTAATATTATTTATACCAAGACCTTTAAATTCATAATTAATAAATGCATAAATTCCGCTGGAAGGATAGTGCAGAAAGATCCCTTGTGTCGTAAGTGTAAAATGCACCAATCATTACGGTTCTGTCAATCCTGCTATCAGAAGCATTAACACCTTTTATAAAGAATGGAGTTTCAACGTAATCAAAGCCGGTTTTTAAAGCAAAACGATGGTATAACCCGAACCGCTTTCCGAAAGTAACCTGTCCAAAATAAATTTTTTGTTCAAAATTTTCACCACGAAGCTTTTCTGCAGCAGTGCTTTTATTAGTTGACTTACTAAATCCCAGGACGGTAAGAAGAAATAAGTCATGTTTATAAACAAGATTTGGATTTGTATAAGAAAAACTAAACGAGGGATCGTAACCGAGTGATACTACACCTTTTAACTTTTCATTCCTGCCGCGAAAATTTTTAAGTGAAACAGCAATTCCGTATGATATTTTTTCCCAGTCTTTATCCCTTAATGACAAAAAGGGAATGGGATATATATACCAGCTTTCTTCAACTTCGATGATTAATATATTTTTTTCTTCAACTTTAAAAGGTTTAAGTCTTACTTCATTAAAAATATCAAGACTGTAAATCCTTTCCCTGTTAAACGATGCAAGTTCGGGATTTAATGTGTCCCCTATCCCGAATGTAAGTTCTCTAAGGATAATAATTTCTTCTGTTAATTCGTTACCGGCAATCTTAATAGAATCTATTGCTACAGAGTAATTTCCCTCATAGTACAATGTATCTTCCTGCTGTGCGATTACTGGAAGATAAATTATTATAATTAAAAAAAATATTTTTAATGTATTGCTCATTTACCAATCTAAAAGTTGAACATATTTTCAATGGCTAACAATCGTGCCATTTACATTTTCAAAAAGAATAATGCTATTTATAAATGATGGTCAGGATAGAAGTAAAATACTCCCATCACGGATTTATTGAACGGTTTTATTTACTTACTCAGCCGGTTCATCAGCATATTCACTTACAGGAAGACATGCACAAACCAAATTTCTGTCACCGTAAGCGCTGTCTACTCTACCTACAGACGGCCAGAATTTATTTTCCCTGGTGTATGGAAGCGGGTAAGCAGCTTTTTCCCTGGAATATGAATGATTCCAATCATCTGTAATAACAGATTGTAATGTGTGCGGTGCATTTTTAAGTACATTATCATCGGCATCTGCTTTACCTTCTTCAATTTCCTTTATTTCATTCCGGATAGAGATAAGTGCAGCGCAATACCTATCAATTTCTGATTTTGATTCGCTTTCAGTTGGCTCAATCATCAAAGTGCCGGCAACCGGGAAGGAAACAGTTGGTGCATGAAATCCATAATCCATTAATCTTTTTGCAATATCTTCTACTTCAACATTAGCAGTCTGTTTAAATTCTCTCATATCAAAAATCAACTCGTGGGCAACCCTGCCACTAATACTTGTGTAAAGCACTTTATACACTGAACTTAGTTTTGCCATCATATAATTAGCACTAACAATTGCAGCTTTTGATGCATCGGTTAATCCTTTTGAACCCATTAGTTTTATGTAAGCATATGAAATTAAGAGAACATCTGCACTTCCCCAGGGAGCCGATGATACTGCTGTAATTGATTTTTCTGTACCAATATTAACAACAGGATTTCCTGGTAAAAAAGGTACTAAATGTTTTGCTACAGCGATTGGTCCTACACCGGGTCCACCGCCGCCATGAGGAATACAAAAAGTTTTGTGAAGATTAAGATGACAGACATCTGCACCGATTATTGCCGGACTGGTTAATCCAACCTGGGCATTCATATTTGCTCCATCCATATAAACCTGTCCACCGTACTTGTGAACAGTTTCACAAATCTCCAAAACATTTTCTTCAAACACACCATGAGTTGAAGGGTAAGTTATCATAAGTGCAGCAAGTTCATTTTTGTTTGCTATAGCTTTCTCTTTAAGATCATTTATATCGATATTACCATTTACATCACACTTTACTACAATCACTTTCATTCCTGCCATAACTGCGCTTGCAGGATTAGTTCCATGTGCGGATGAAGGAATTAAAACAATATTTCTTCCCCCTTCTCCTTTACTTCTAAGATATTCCTTTATTACCATCAATCCTGCAAACTCACCCTGTGCACCTGAATTTGGCTGAAGAGAAACTGCAGATAGTCCTGTAATTTCTGCAAGATCTGCTTCAAGTTCTTTAAAAATTTGTTTATAGCCCATTGTCTGATTTTCAGGAGCGAAAGGATGAATATCACAAAACTCAGACCATGTAATTCCCAGCATTTCAGTTGCAGCATTTAATTTCATTGTACAGGAACCTAAAGGAGTCATCGAATGTGCAAGTGAAAGGTCCCGGTTCTCCAACATCTTCATATACCTGAGTAATTCAGTTTCAGAATGGTAAGAATTAAAAACAGGATGTGTTAAATAATTACTTTCCCGTTTCATAAAATCAAAATCATTATTATCAGCATCAACAATTAATTGGCTTATTAAATTATCATCAACAGTTTTTCCGGCAGCGGATGCAAATATTCCAATTAGTTCTTCTAAATCACTTCCTTCAGTTGCTTCATTAATAGTCACCCCTATTTTATCAGAATCGATATACCTGAGATTAATCATTTTACTTAGTGAATCAGCTTTAATTTTTGTAACAATTGCTTCATCTGTTTTAATAAGAAGAGTATCGAAATAATTTTTATTAACCTGCTTGTAACCTAATTTTTTTAATGCAAGATCAAGGATACAGGTAAAATTTCTAATTCGCTCGGCAATAGATTTTAAACCTTTTGGTCCATGATAAACTGCATACATACCTGCCATTATTGCAAGAAGAGCCTGCGCAGTGCATATATTACTGGTTGCTTTATCCCGCCGGATATGCTGCTCCCTGGTCTGCAAAGCCATTCGGTAAGCTTTATTTCCCTGCGCATCAACTGAAACTCCAATAATCCTACCGGGAATATTTCTTTTATACTTTTCTTTTGTTGCAAAGTATGCTGCGTGTGGTCCACCGTAACCCATCGGTATTCCAAAGCGCTGTGAACTGCCAACAACGGCATCAGCTCCAAATTCACCAGGAGCTTTAAATAGTAACAAGCTAAGCAGATCAGCAGCAACAGTTTTAAATATATTTTTTGAATCAGCTTTATTAAAAAGAGAAGAATAATCCCTTATCTCTCCGTTGCCTGCAGGATATTGCACAAGAAGACCAAACATATTATCGGTTAATTCAATCGTAAGAGGATTTCCAATTACAAGTTCAATTCCTAAAGGATTAGCTCTTGTTTTCAATACATCAAGCGTTTGCGGATAGCACTCATCTGAAACAAAAAATTGATTTGCTTCTTTTTTATCACGCGGACGAAGTGAATAAAACATTGACATTGCTTCAGCGGCAGCTGTGCCTTCATCTAATAATGAAGCATTGGCTAAATCCATTGCAGTAAGATCAGAGATAAGAGTTTGAAAATTTAACAAAGCTTCAAGTCTTCCCTGCGCAATCTCTGCCTGGTAAGGAGTGTACTGTGTATACCAACCCGGATTTTCTAATATGTTCCTTTGAATAACCGAAGGCAGTATCACCGGGTTATATCCCATCCCGATATAAGATTTAAATACTTTGTTCTTCGAAGCAGTTTTCTTCAATTGCCTTATAAACTGATGTTCGCTCAAAGCGGGATTAATTTTTAATTTTTTATCTAATCTTATATTGGCTGGTATTGTTTCGTCGATTAATGCATCAATACTTTCTGCACCGCATTCTGCTCGCATTTGTTCTAAATCTTTATTGCGCGGACCAATATGCCTGTTAACAAACTCGTCGGGGTGTATTTTTGTTTTCATTTATTCTTTCAATAAAATTAATCTTACTACCAAATTAAATCGGTTCATTTACTAATAGTGAAAAATTTAATTGTCAAATTTAATTAATTATTCAAAACTTATTCGTGCGGTAGGTTATTTTTAAGGTGGAAATATTCTTCTCTAATTAATCAGAATTGACATTTATTGAACGGATTTTCTTTAAAGCGATCTTAGCAGCATTCTGCTCAGCGACCTTTTTGTTTTTCCCTTCACCTACACCTAACGTTTTAATGCCAATAAGAACTTCTACAGTAAATATTGTATCGTGCTGAGGTCCTTCTTCCTTAAGCACACGGTAGGTAGGCGCTTTTAGTTTACAACCCTGGGCATATTCTAAAAGCTGGCTTTTATAGTTTTCATCTATAAGGTATTCACCATCACTCACTATCGGTTTAACCAGGAATTTAATTACAAACTTTGTACATGCTTTCATCCCTCTGTCTAAATAGATAGCTCCAATTAATGCTTCAACAGCGTCTGACACAATTGATTTGGAATTGTTAACCAGGGATTTCGATAAATTTCTTCCAACAAGAATAAAACTGTCCAGTTTAATTCTTTCTCCAACATCACCTAATGTGTTACGGTTAACAATTTTAGCCCTAACTTTTGTAAGAAAACCTTCTTCTTCGTAGGGAAATTTATTAAAAAGATAATCCGCAACAATCAAATTTAGGATGGCATCGCCTAAAAACTCCAGTCGCTCATTAGAAACCTCAAAGTCATCATTCTGTTCAAGGAAGGATCTGTGCACAAGTGCCTGAAGATAGTGGGATTTATCAATAATCGGCTCACCGATTATATTTTCCAGTTCTCTGAATTTTTCAGGTGTAAATTTTTCCTTTATAGGGTCTGCAACAACTGGTGTGAATTTAAGTTTAATTTTCTTGAACAGTCTGGAAAAAATGTCAGCCAAAGCTATCTCTTAAAACTTTTAAAAAGAATTGAAGCATTGTGTCCGCCAAATCCAAAAGTATTACTAATAGCGTAATCAATCTCTTTTTTAGTAACTTTATTAGCACTGTAATTGAGGTCGCATTCCGGATCGGGATTGGTTAAGTTGATGGTAGGTGGAATAGTATTATGTTCTAAAGCAAGTATGGTTGCTATTGCCTCAATAGCGCCGGCTGCTCCAAGCAGGTGCCCTGTCATCGATTTTGTTGATGATATAACCATCTCATAAGCGTGGTCACCAAAAACTGTTTTGAAGGCTTTAGTTTCATTCAGATCATTAAGCGGGGTAGATGTTCCATGAGCATTTATATACCCAATTTTTTCAGGTGATACATCGGCATCTCTCAGCGCTTCTCGCATCGATCTAACTGCACCTTCTCCATTAGGCGCAGGTGCTGTAATATGATGCGCATCGGCGGTTAAACCAATACCTCCAATTTCAGCGTAGATTTTTGCACCCCTTTTCATCGCGTGTTCATATTCTTCGAGTATCAATGAACCTGCTCCTTCCGCCATAACAAAACCGTTCCTGTCAGCATCAAATGGTCTGGAAGCTTCTTTGTACCTATCGTTCCAGGTTGATATTGCCCTCATAGCGTTAAAACCAGCCATGGCAACTTCTGTGACAGCAGCTTCTGATCCACCACAAACCATCAGGTCAGCACTTCCTCTCTGAATTAAAAAGAATGCGTCGGAAATTGCGTGTGAAGATGTTGCACAAGCAGAGGTAGTTGCGTAGTTAGGTCCTTTCAATCCAAACTTAATTGAAATTTGCCCGGCGGCAATATCTGATATCATCATTGGTACAAAGAAGGGACTAATTTTGTGGGGATCTTTGCTTTCGAAGTATTTCCAGTGTTGGTCTTGAAGGGTTTGCATTCCGCCAATTCCACTGCCATAGATAACACCAAAGCGTTCCAGAGAAATTTTATCCAGCTGCAATCCTGAATGTTCTATAGCCATCATTGAGGCTACAAGAGCATATTGAGCAAAAACATCAAGTCGTCTAATAGATTTTCGGTCTAAGTAGTCTTCAGCATGAAAATCATCAACTTGTGCAGCAAATTTAGTGTCGAAGTTCGAAGTATCGAACCGCGTAATTAATTCAGCACCACTTTTGCCTTCAAGTAATCCATTCCAGAAGTTTTCAAGACCAATTCCAATAGGAGTGATAGCTCCCATTCCTGTTATAACAACTCTTCGTTTACTCATAAGTTTCTCCAAAAGCAGCAATTGGAGCAATCAGCAAAATAATGACTGGATCAGAAAAGTAAAATTCCCTGACCCGCATCTTAGCCAACTTTTTCCTGTAAATATTTAATAGCGTCTCCAACTGTGCCAATTTTTTCAGCATCTTCATCAGGAATAGAAATCTGAAAGGCACTTTCAAAACCCATCACTAATTCAACTATATCTAAAGAATCAGCTCCAAGGTCATTTGTAAAAGATGCTTCGGGAGTAATTTGAGAATCCTCAACTCCAAGTTTGTCCACAATTATTTCTTTTACTTTTGCTGCAACGTCCATTTTTATCTCCTGTTATTTTTAAGGAAGTTTATGTTAGTTAAATTCAATTTTTTATTTAGATTGTTCTAAATTTAACAAAAATGAGATTTATTAAACAAATTACATTGTCATTCCGCCATCAATAGCAATTACCTGTCCGGTAATATAATCAGCCATTGGGCTGCATAAAAATGCAACAACCTGCGCAATATCTTTAGGTAAACCCATCCTGCCAAGTGGAATTACTTTTAAAAGCGGTTCTTTTTGTGCATCGGTTAATTTATCAGTCATAGCAGTTTGAATAAAACCCGGAGCCACAGCGTTAACATTTATATTACGCGAAGCAAGCTCTTTAGCCATAGCTTTGGTAAAACCAATTACCCCGGCTTTGGAAGCCACATAGTTAGATTGCCCTGCATTTCCAATTAAACCAACAACAGAGGCAATATTTACAATTTTGCCGGAGCGTTGTTTTATCATAGGTTTAATTGCCGCTTTTGTATAATTAAACACACTTTTAAGGTTGGCATTTATCACATCATCAAATTCTTTTTCGCTCATTCTTAAAAGAAGATTATCGCGGGTAATTCCTGCATTATTTATTAAGATGTCTACGCCACCAAGTTTTTCAACCGCAGCATCAATTGTTGCCTGGGCATCTTCCAATGATGAAGCATCTGCTTTAAAAGCGTGAATTTTTGTATCCGAATTACCAATCTCCTTTTGGATTTCGGCAGCACACTCTTCCGGAGTATTAACAAATGCTATATCAGTTAACAGAATACCTGAACATTTTTCTGCAGCAAGCTGAGTAACAATTGCTCTGCCGATTCCCCTTGAGCCCCCTGTTACTATAGCTTTTTTATTTGCCAGCATCCTGTTTTTCTCCTACCTGAATTTCTGTTAAATATTCATCCCTGTATTTTTCCAATTCAGCAAAATCGTTTTCACCCAAAAAATAGAGTAATTCTTCCTTGCAGGCATCAAAAATACTCTCGGTGTTTTCTGGTTCAACGTTACAAGTTTTTAACCTGTCAATATGCTCATCATCTATTGTTAAAGCGCCCTCGTAAATTGTAAGCGGAAACAATATACAATATAAGGGTTTATATTTCCACTTGTGCTCATTTTCTAATATTGCAAGTTTTTGTAAGGCACACAATCCTTCTTTATCTAAAAGGGTACACTTACCATTTATAACTTCAGTTCCAACAGCTACACCTGATTCAAAATCTTCATCTTCTTCAGGCGGCTCAAACCATTTGGTTAAATCTTTACTTTGTGTTTCATCAAAAAACGGAAGAATTTTATCTTTAATTTCAAGTATAGTATCGTGTTCCTTTAAATCTGTATAAACGCCATAATAACAGCACTCTCCGCTGCACTTACAACTAAATTTATACGTAAAGATTTTCGGATCAATAAAAAGTCCATTAACCTTCTTTGTAAAATTTTTAGTGAATTCGTTTTTTTCTTCTGCCATTAAAGGTATTTCTCCACATCAGTAAATTTATCAATTCCGTATCTTTTCACATCCGGGTTGATTCTTTTTAACAATCCTTGCAGTACATTACCGGGACCAATTTCATAAAACTCATCAATGCCATCATTAATCATGTTGATTAATTGTTTCTTCCCACCTAACTGGAGCAGTTACCTGTTCGAATAACAATTTTTTAATTTCTTCACTTGAGTTAACAGGTTTAGCAGAAACGTTTGCATAAACAGGAATTTTAGCATCATTAATTTTTGAATTATCAAGCGCAGTTAAAAGCTTACTTTTAGCAGATTCCATTAAAGGTGAATGAAACGCTGCGCTTACTACAAGTTCCTTTACAACTTTTGCTCCAGCTGTTTTACAAAGTTCCATCCCTTTTTTTACACCTGGAACAGAACCGGAAATAACTATCTGTCCTGGTGAATTAAAATTTGCACATTGTACAATTCCTTCTGCAGATGCCTCGCTGCAAAGATCTGTAACAGTTGCAGGTTGTAAACCTATGATAGCAGCCATGGTACCCGGATTTTGTACACCAGCTTCCTGCATTGCTACGCCCCTTGCCCTAACAAGTTTAACAGCATCATCAAGTTGAATAGCTCCTGCAGCAACAAGTGCTGAATATTCGCCTAAAGAATGTCCAGCAACAGCATCCGCATCTAATTTATTGATGATGGATGATATAACAACACTATGCAGAAAAATTGCTGGCTGAGTGTACTCAGTTTGCTTAAGTTCTTCAACAGGTCCGTTGAACATAATTTGCGAAAGAGTAAAACCGAGAGTATTATCTGCTTCATTAATAATATCTTTGGCAACTGCAAAATTATCAAACAGATCTTTTGCCATACCAACATATTGCGAACCCTGACCCGGGAATAGAAAAGCTCTTTTACTCATTTTATAGTTTAAATATTAACCAGACTATTTTCATGAAATTAATGCTATTCTTATATTGCCCAAACTATATAGATGGAGCCCCAGGTATAACCTGCACCAAATGCGGATAAAATAAGTTTATCACCTTTTTTAACTTTGCCATCGCGGTAATATTCAGTCATGCACGAAGGAATAGTTGCAGATGTTGTGTTACCGTACTTGTGGATATTTACCATAACTTTATCTTTACTTAGTCCCATTCTTTCAGCGGTCGCATCAATAATTCTTAAATTTGCCTGGTGAGGAACAAGATAAGCAACATCATCGCCAGAGAGACTATTTTTTTGCATTAGTTCATAAGAAACATCTGCCATACCTTTTACAGCAACTTTAAATACTGCTTTACCATCCTGGTAGATGTAATGCATTTTATCATCAACAGTTTGGTGGGTTGGAGGATGAAGACTTCCTCCGCCTTTCATATAGAGAGCATCCTTTCCTGAACCATCAACACGTAAAATATAATCCTGCAAACCTAAACTTTTATCCTCCGTTGGTTCTAATAGAACTGCGGAACCAGCATCACCAAATAATATACAAAGATTCCTGTCAGTATAATCTGTAATTGCACTCATTTTATCAGCTCCTATAACCATTACCTTTTTGTATTGTCCGCTTTCTATTAATGCGCAGCCAGTTTGAAATGCAAAAAGGAAACCTGAACATGCAGCAGATAAATCGAATCCCCAAGCATTTTTTGCTCCGATTCTTTCCTGTACAAGGCAAGCCGTTGCAGGAAAAAACATATCGGGGGTTACGGTAGCAACGATTATGCAGTCAATTTCTTCGGCAGAAACGTTGTGTGTCTTCAGCAAATCTTCAGCAGCCCTGGTTGCAAGTTCGCTTACTCCACCATTCTCTAAAATTCTTCTCTCCTTAATTCCGGTTCTTGTAGTTATCCACTCATCGTTAGTATCAACAATTTTTTCAAAATATGCATTATCATAAACTTTATCGGGCACATACATTCCTACCCCGGTAATAGCTGCATTATATTTAGATTCTCTTGCCATGTAAACTTCTTAATTTAGTTATTGTTTGAATACTGATTTATAGAATGCTCAATTTTTTGAATCAGGTTTTTCTCGTGCATTTCATTTGCCCTGAGTACCATATTCTTAATTGCTAAAGCAGTGCTGGAACCATGCCCGACAATGCTTATCCCATTAATACCTAACAGTGGCAGCCCTCCCTGCAGTTCGTAATTTGCACCGCTTAACGATTCTCTTAAGGGTGTTCTTGCAATTCCAATTCTTAATTTATTGAAAAATCCTTTATCTGCATAATCTTTAAATTTTGATTTTAAAAACGGGATGATGCTTTCTGCAAATTTCAAAAGGATATTTCCTATAAATCCATCGCATACTACAAGGTCGGCTGTACCTTTAAAAATATCTTTTCCTTCGATGTTGCCGATAAAATTAAGATGTGAATCGGAAAGTAATTTATTTGCTTCAGAAGTTAGTTTATAACCTTTGCTCGCCTCTTCGCCTACGTTAAGCAATCCAACCTTGGGATTTTTAATACCGTAAATTTCCTCAATAAAAATAGAACTTAAAATTGCAAACTCCATAAGATGCTGTGGCTTAGAATCTACAAACGCACCAACATCCGAAATAAAAGTATATCCATTTTTTTCATTTGGGAAAGGAGCTGTAAGAGTAGGACGTGAAACTCCTTTTATCCTACCGGTATTTAAAACAGAACTCATAACCATAGCGCCAGTGTTGCCGGCACTTAAAAATGCATCAGCTTTTTTTTCATTTACAAGCTTTGCACCAACTACAATTGATGAGTTTTGCTTTGCCTTAAGTGAAGTTGATGGACTGTCTCCCATTTCAATAACTTCGTCAGCATAAATTATATTTTCTTTGTTGAATTGAAGATTTTCAGAGTTAATAACATCTTCAATTTCCTTTTCTCTTCCAACAAGTAGTAATTCAAACTGTTTATTTTCGTCATAAGCATTTATTGCCCCAACCACTGCATTACGGGGGGCTAAGTCTCCCCCCATTGCATCAACGGCAATTTTACATTTAGACATATTGCTTGAATTACTCATGAAGCTGCTAATTATACCAATTAGCCCTTAGGTATGAACATTGAACGTTCATTGTAGTAGCCGCAGGAAGGACATGCACGATGATTTAATTTCATCTCGCCGCAGTTAGAGCAGGTACCCATAGCAGGAGCCGTAGCTTTATAATGGGTTCTTCTCTTATCCCTTCTGCTTTTCGATATTTTACGTTTTGGATGTGCCATAATTATTCCAGTTATTATTCATCTATTGTTTTTTTAATTTCGTTAACGGTTTCCATCTATCATCAATTTCATTTTGATTGCATTCGCAAGCACTTACATTCATGTTTTTGCCGCATCTATAACATAACCCCTTGCAATCTTCATTACATAGCTTTTTCATCGGGATAGCCAACAATGCATAATCTCTTACATCATCTTTAATATTTATTTTATCAGCATCTGTATTTAAGTAAACAATATCTACCGGTTCATTTTCTTCTTCAGCTCCCCTTAAAAGATAAACTATCTTATATTCACTTTTTATTACCTGTTCATACTCCTCGCAACACCTATCACAAACCATTTTGGCTTTAATATTTGTTCCACTGTTCAGAATAATCTGATCCTGAAACTTAGAAAGTTCTACGTTCGTATCATATCTGCCAGTGTAGGGTTCCGTTAATCCAATCTCAGCAACTTCACCTTCAAACTCATAATTATAACTACCATCAGATAGGTTAGAAATCTTAATTATCATTGGGATCTAAAAACCTTACAAGAAAAATGACTTCAAATATATTGATAGTTTCCATGATAGTCAAACAAAATTCAACAGTTACTGTTGCTCTTAACTTACTGTTATTTAATAAGTTATAACATATCCTCTCTTCCAAAGCAGCCGGCTGGATTTGAACGTATTCTTATAATGAATCAAACTTTTTTAATATAAGCACCACAGATTTTAATGAACAATTGATAATTTTATTTTTATTTTAGAATAGATTTAATTTGCCAGTTATAAATTTGAATAATTAAAGATGCTGTTAGTAAAAAACTTAACCAAAAAATTCAAAAATTCCATTGCAGTAAATAATCTTTCGTTTAATGTTGTTCCCGGAAAGATCTTCGGGCTGCTGGGACCCAATGGGGCAGGTAAAACCACTACTATAAGAACTGTTCTAAACATTATTAAACCAACTTCAGGCACAATAATTTTTAACGGAAAACCTATAACAAACCAGTTCTTCAACCAGATTGGTTATTTACCGGAAGAGCGTGGTTTGTATAGAAGAAGTAAAGTTATTGATGTGCTAAAGTATTTTGCCGAGTTAAAAAATCTGAGTAGTACTAACGCAATAAAGACTGCAGATAATTGGTTGAAGAGGTTAAAGATAGAACATTATCGTAATAAAAGGATAGAGGAATTATCGAAAGGAAATCAGCAGAAGATCCAGTTTATAACTGCAGTTTTTCATGATCCGGATTTACTAATACTTGATGAACCATTTACAGGTTTTGATCCGATTAACCAGCAGGAAATTAAAGAACTTATTCTATCGTTTGTGTCATCCGGCAAAATTATTATCCTATCCACTCACCAGATGGATACTGCGGAAAAACTATGTGATGAAATATTACTTATGAATAACGGCAAAGAAGTTACCAGTGGAGACCTTGGTGATATCAAAAAACGATTCGGCGGTAATAATATTAAACTGCAGTATTCGGGTAACGGGGAGTTTCTTAAATCGTTCCCTGGTGTAATTCAATACGAAAGTTACAGCAATTACGCTGAAGTGCAATTAAACGATGATGTTTCTCCATCCGAATTCCTGCATAAAATTGTTGATAAAATTGAGATAAAACATTTTTCTGTAATCGAACCTACTTTAAACAAAATATTTATCGATCTTATTAAAGAACATCCTATATAAAGTTAAATGAAAAAAATTCTCTCCATTGCTAAATGGGAGTTTGTTGAAAAAGTAAAAACAAAAACTTTTATCATCTCCCTTATTCTAACGCCAATAATAATTATCGGTTTTTCAATAGTTCCCACTTTACTTTCTACCGAAGAAGATACGAGAACCAAAGTAATTGGTGTATTAGATCAAACAGGTTTTTATTTTGATGATGTTCGGGATGCGCTTGAAGAATATAAGCTGGAAGATGGACAGCCGAATTACATAGTAATCAATCTTTACAAGAATAAATATGAACCGGGTAATAATAAAACAAGTGCAGACAAAAATATTATACAGAAGAAAATTGAAGGATACTTGTTTATTAATATGCCTGCACCCGATTCGCTTGTAGCTGAATACCGAAGTGGAAGCATAGGAAATTTTAGAGATTTAAAAAAATTTGAAGTGGTTCTTAATAAAATCAGGATTCGTAAAGAGTTATTAAATTCCGGAATAAATCCTGAGATGATTTCATCATTACAAAAAAATGTACAGATAGAGCAGATTAGAATTGAAGAGAGCGGTAAAGAAGGTAAACAGGATTTTCTTATTGTATTTTTCTCATCTTTTATATTTATAATTCTATTAATGATGATGGTTATCTATTCCGGGCAAATGCTTGTGCGAAGTCTTATCGAAGAAAAATCGAATAAACTTATAGAAGTACTTATCTCAAGCTGCACACCTGATGAACTTCTTACAGGAAAAATACTTGGGCTTAGTTCGCTTGGGCTAACACAAATTTTTGTTTGGGTGCTGCTTGGATTAGGTTTGGTTGGCGGTGCAGTTGTTCCGCCGGAAATGTTTGAGAATATTTTATTGATCCTGCTTTATTTTGTTTTAGGTTTTGTTTTCTTTACAACACTGTTTGTAGGTATCGGCTCTATTGTAACCACTGAACAGGAAGCGCAGCAAATAACAACATATTTAAGCTTAACCTTAATGCTCCCTATTGTTATTGCCATGCCTGCAATTCAAAATCCCGATGTACTTATATTAAAAATATTTTCCTACATACCCCTTACAATTCCATCGGTAATGTTATTAAGAGTAAATATTGCGCCGGTGCCTGTTGTTGATCTCCTGGTAACAGTTTCAATTATGCTCATATCAATTTATATAATGATTAAACTCTCAGCTAAAATTTTCCGAATAGGAATTTTATCTTATGGCGGCAGACCAACTATTAAAGAAATTATCAGTTGGATTAAATCAGGATAATATTGCCAAATGATACCTGAAGTATTTTTTATCATACAATACTGTTTTAATATGCTGATAATTTCTTCCATACTTGCAGCCATCATACCAATGGTTGCTTATCTTATAATAATCTGGCGATTCGATAGATATGACAGGGAGCCTTTCAAGTTAGTGCTTACTTGTTATTTTTGGGGAGCAGTTGGAGCAATAATATTCAGTTTAATCGGAAGTTTTATATTCTCAGGCTTACTCTCCTTTTTTACTTCATCAGAACAACAGTTAGACCATTTGGGGACCATAGTTGTTGCACCTGTTGTAGAAGAAATTACTAAAGGAATATTTTTATTTGTAATTGTTGCCAATAGAAAATTTGATAATTTAACAGACGGAATTGTTTACGGCGGAGCAATTGGTCTTGGATTCGGGATGACGGAAAACTTTTTATATTTCATCTCTTACGGAACAACATTAAGTGATTGGATTGCAATCGTGATTATCAGAACATTGTTTTCAGCAGTAATGCACTGCGTGGCTACTGCAATTTTCGGAGCTTTTCTGGGTAATGCAAAATTTAAAGGAAAAAATAAATATTTGGTTATCACTTGCAGGATTATCGATAGCTGTTTTTATCCATTTTGCATGGAACTTTAGCGTTAGCTTTCAATCCACAGCAGCCCTGGGATTTTTATTCCTGTTTGCTACGGTTATAATTTTCATTGCTGCATTTTCTGCATCTGTTCTGCAAGAAAAAAGGATTATATACGAAGAACTTCTTCCCGAAGCCGAAATGGGTATTATACCAACTAACCATCTTAATATTTTATGCTCAGCCGGAAGAAATTTTCCCGGCTGGGTTGATGAAAACATCAGGAAAGTTTATGTAAGATCGGCAACAACATTAGCATTCAGAAAAAAGCAGTTGAGATATTCTAAAGGAAAAAGTAGAATTTTTTATGAAGCTGATGTAGTGAATTACAGGGAATTTATTAGAAACTTGCTTTCATCACATGGTAAAACTGATGGATAAAAGTATTAATGCTGTTTACCTTTTGGCAGATCATCCTTTTCTTAACACGAAGCACGCGCCTCTGTTTGGCAAGCTTAATTTGAATGACTCAATTTTTTTATACTCGCAGCTTTTTATAAATAACCTTAAAAATTTATCCGGGCTGCAAAACAAGGCAAACATTTATTGCTGCATGGATAACATGGACAAGAATTTTATTCCAAAGAATTTTATTCCCGAAGAAGTAAATTTATATTTTATAAGTACTAAAAATATTTCCAAACAATTTGATGATTTGGGTAAAAAGTTTTTCCAACATCATTCAAATAATGTTTTAATTCATCTTAACACTTTTGGTGTTTCTTTAAGTAAATTTGTTAAACTGTTCGATCTTCTTTCAATTGAAGATGAATCGATTGTTGTTGGAAAGACTGACAAAGATAAAGTTGGATTTATTGGTTCAAATAATTTGAATGAAAAAATATACGAGGAATTTTTTCTCTCTAAACTAGATTATGAAAAATACCTTGCCGATATCAGTAATAAAGATAACTTTGTAAATGTGTTAAGTGGATTTTTAGCAATTAATGATATGGAGGATTTTAAAAGTCTGTATGATGAGCTATCAAAAAAAGAAAGTCTTGAATACTGCAGCCAGGAAATGCATGAAAGATTCACACATCTGTTTATTGAATACAGGGAGCTGCTAAAATGAAAAAAGTTGGAATCTTTGGCGGCACATTCGATCCAATTCACATGGGTCATCTTATTACTGCTCAATCTGTAAAGGAGATAAGAAAGCTCGATAAAATAATCTTCATTCCATCCTTTGTTTCTCCTCACAAAGCTGATATCAAATCCTCTACTCCGGAACATCGTTTAAATATGATAAAACTAGCAACAGAGGAAGTTCCGTTTTTTGATTTCTCCGACATGGAAATTTTGAAGGGTGGAATTTCTTATACAGTAAATACGTTAAGAGAATTAAAAAAACAGTATGATGAACTTGAATTTATAATTGGTTATGATAACATATTTCAATTTCACTCATGGAATGAACCAGATGAAATTATTAAGCTTGCAACAATAATAGTGCTTAAAAGAAAATCATCTTTAGCGGCACCATTTGAAGATAAATATTTTCACCAGGCAGTTTTTGTGCAGACACGCGGAATAGAAATAAGTGCTACCGATATTAGGGAGCGCGTCAAGAAAGGAATGCCAATTCATTATCTCGTCCCGCAAAAAGTAAAAGAATATATTTATGAACATAAATTATACACAGGATAGAATGAAGATACTTGTTACAGGAGGCGCCGGATTTATAGCTTCCCAAATTGTCGATGCGTATATAGCGGAGGGACACAACGTAACGATTATTGATGATCTTTCAACAGGTTTTGAAGAAAATTTAAACCCAGCTGCAAAATTTGTTAAGCTAAGTATTAGTGATCCGGGAATTATTGATCTTTTTAAAAAGGAAAAGTTTGATCTCGTAAACCATCACGCAGCACAGATAGATGTAAGAAAATCTGTAGCCGATCCAATGTTTGATGCATCCATAAATATTCTTGGAACAATAAATCTTCTTCAAAGTTGTGTTAAAACCGGTGTAAAAAAAATTATTTTCGCCTCTACCGGTGGTGCAATTTACGGTGAGCAGGAATATTTTCCGGCAGACGAAGCTCATCCAACATCTCCAATTTCTCCTTATGGAATTACCAAACTTACTATTGAAAAGTATCTCTACTTTTATCATCTTGAACATAAATTGAATTACACCATTCTTCGTTACGCAAATGTTTACGGACCAAGGCAAAATCCTTTTGGTGAAGCGGGAGTGGTAGCAATTTTTGCGAACAAACTTCTTAAAGGTGAACAGCCGGTAATTAACGGTTCCGGTGAACAAACAAGAGATTATGTTTTTGTGGATGATGTTGTAAAAGCCAACCTTCTTGCTGTAAGCGATGAACAAAACAATATTTATAATGTTGGAACTGCAATAGAAACAAATGTAAATGTAATTTATAAAATCCTTAATGATACCATTGGAAAAGGACAGGAAGAAAAACATGGTCCTGCAGCACAGGGCGAACAAATGCGGAGTGTGATTACTTCTGAAAAACTTTATAAAAAATTTAACTGGAAACCTGCAACCCCACTCAAAGAGGGATTAGAAAAAACAGCTGATTATTTCAGAAATAAAACTTAATCGGTAATAGCTAAGAATATGACAGTTGAAGAATTAACAAATAAAATAATTTCAAACGACCGAAGAGCAGTAGCACGGGCAATAACTATTGTAGAAGAGAATAGTTCCACTGCATCTGAATTTGCTGATGCAAATACATTCTAATGTCGGAAATGCTTATCGAATTGGTATAACAGGACCTCCCGGTGCAGGTAAGAGCACAATAACAAATCATTTAACAAAGTTTTACAGAAAGCAGGATAAAAAAGTAGGAATAATTGCCGTTGATCCTACAAGCCCTTTTACCGGGGGTGCTCTGCTTGGTGATCGAGTGCGGATGTCTGAAATAGGAAACGATCAGAATATTTTTATAAGAAGTATGGCAACACGCGGCAGCTTGGGCGGATTAAGTATAAAAGCAGTTGATGCTGCAGATGTACTGGATGCCGCAGGTTATGATATTATTATTATGGAAACTGTAGGAGTCGGTCAGTCTGAATTGGATATTGCACAAGCAGCCGATACAACAGTAGTTGTGCTCGTTCCTGAATCGGGCGATGCAGTACAGGCAATGAAGGCAGGGTTAATGGAAATTGCTGACTTCTTTGTGCTGAATAAAAGTGATAGACCTGGCTCTGATCAGGCAACTGCTTCAATGCAAACTATTCTTATGATGAGAGACCATGATGAAAAATCGTGGATGCCGAATATTATAAAAACAATAGCATCGGAAAATAAAGGAATCGAAGAAATTGCAAATGAAATAAACCGACACAAGGATTATCTTAAAACAAATAAATTATTTATTTCTAAAAGAGAGAAACAAACAAAGAACAGGATAAAAAATATTGTTGAGAATAAGTTAAAGGAAAAATTATGGAGTGAAAGTGCTGAAAATTCTTTAAATTTATCTTTAGAAAAAGTTGTCTTAGGAGATTTGTCGCCCTATCAAATAGCAGAAAATATTATAGACAACTTTGTGAATCATAAAAAATAAAAAACTAATCTGTCAGCTGTTTTTTAGCTGGATACAAAAGTCTATAGAGGCAAACAATGGAAACCAACACTGAATCCTTCCAAACTGAATTAAATGAAAACCAGGTAATTATAAGAGATACAATCCGTGATTTTACACAGAAAAAAATTAAACCAAAAGTTATGGAATGGGATGAAGCCCAGGAATTCCCGATGGAAATATTTCGTGAACTTGGTGAACTTGGTTTTATGGGTGTCATCTTCCCTGAAGAGTATGGCGGAGCCGGATTAGGTTATACTGAGTTTGTACTTATTATAGAAGAGATCGGAAAAATCGATCCTTCCATCGCCCTCTCTGTAGCAGCTCACAACGGGCTTTGTACAAATCATATTTTCCGTTTTGCAAATGATGATCTGAAGAAAAAGTATTTACCAGATCTTACAACTGGTAAAAAGATTGGCGCATGGGGTTTAACCGAACCTTCCTCAGGGAGTGATGCAGCTGGTATGCTTACTGTAGCCGAAAAAGATGGCAACAATTATATTCTTAACGGCAGCAAAAATTTTATTACACATGGTACTTACGGTGAAACAGCAGTTGTTATGGCTATTACTGATAAAGATGCGAGGTAAGCATGGAATCTCTGCTTTTATTTTAGAAAAAGGAATGCCCGGATTTTCAGCAGGTAAAAAAGAAAATAAACTTGGGATGCGCGCCTGCGAAACTTCTCAATTAATTTTTGAAAATTGTAAAGTGCCTGCAGAAAATCTTATTGGCAAAGAAGGCGAAGGTTTCATTCAAGCAATGCAGATACTTGAAGGTGGAAGAATTTCTATTGCTGCTTTAAGTATCGGGTTAGCGCAGGGCTGCCTAATCGAATCACTTAAATACGCCCAGGAAAGAAAACAATTTGGTAAACCGCTGGCTGCATTCCAGGCAACCCAATTTAAACTTGCAGATATGAAAACAAATATAGATGCTGCACGACTTCTAACTTACCGTGCTGCATATCTTAAAGACAAAGGTAAGAAAAACAACAGGGAAGCAGCTATTGCTAAACTGTTTGCAAGTGAAATTGCTGAAAAAGCTGCCAGTGAAGCTGTTCAGATATCTGGTGGCTACGGATTCGTTAAAGATTATCCTGTAGAAAAATTTTATAGAGATGTTAAACTCTGCACAATTGGCGAAGGTACTTCAGAAATCCAGAGAATTGTTATTGCGAGAGATCTGCTGAAAGATTAAAAGCTGAAGCTCGTAGTTATTTTTAAATAAAAAATATATCCATCTATGAAGCAAATCGGAACAAAAATAAAAGAAGATAAAGCTTTCCTCTAAACGAGCTGAATTATCAAAAAAAATTAATTGAAAAACTTACTGCAGAAAAAGAAATAGTAAAACTCGGCGGTGGTGCAAAAGCTATTGAAAGACAAAAAGCTAAAGGAAAACTAACTGCACGAGAAAGAATTGATTTACTGCTGGATGATCCTAAAGATTTTTATGAGCTGAGTACATTTGCTGCTTATGATATGTACAAAGAATTTGGCGGAGCAGCATCTGCAGGAACAGTTTACGGAATTGGAAAAGTAAGCGGAAGACAATGCATAATTGTTGCCAACGATGCAACCGTAAAGGCGGGTGCATGGTTTCCTATAACTGCAAAGAAAAATTTACGTGCACAGGAAATCTGCATGGAAAATAAGCTTCCCATTATTTACCTGGTTGATAGTGCCGGAGTTTTCCTGCCAATGCAGGATGAGATCTTTCCGGATAAAGAACATTTTGGAAGGATCTTTCGAAACAACGCTGTAATCTCTTCAATGGGTATTCCCCAGATTTCTGCTATTATGGGTCCTTGTGTTGCCGGCGGCGCTTATCTTCCTATAATGAGCGATGAAGCACTTATAGTTGAAGGTGAAGGTTCAGTTTTTCTTGCGGGAGCACACCTGGTTCGAGCTGCAATTGGTGAAGAGATTGATAACGAATCTTTAGGCGGAGCACGTGTTCAATCCAACATTTCAGGCGTTACAGATTACGTTATGAAAAATGATGAAGAATGCCTTGCACAGATTAGAAGTTTGATTGATAAATTTGGTAAAAGAGATGAAGCCGGATTTGATAGAGTAAAACCGAAACCTCCCAAATTTAAACCTGAAGAAATTTACAGCATACTTACCTGAAGATACAGTTAAACCTTACGATATGTACGAAGTGATTGCAAGAATTGTTGATGATTCTGTGATTGATGAATATAAAGCCGGTTACGGTAAAACTGTTATTACAGCTTATGCAAGAATTGATGGCTGGGCGGTTGGTATAGTTGCAAACCAGCGTAATGTTAATAAAACAGAACTTGGAGAAATGCAGGTTGGCGGAGTTATTTATTCTGACAGTGCAGATAAAGCAACACGATTTATTATGAACTGCAACCAGAAAAAAATTCCGTTGTTGTTTTTGCAGGATGTTACAGGTTTTATGGTTGGCAGCCGCGCCGAACACGGAGGTATAATTAAGGACGGTGCTAAAATGGTTAATGCAGTTGCCAACTCTGTTGTTCCAAAGATTACAATAATTATTGGGAACAGTTTTGGTGCAGGTAACTATGCAATGTGCGGCAAAGCTTACGATCCAAGGTTTATTTATGCCTACCCGAATGCAAAGATAGCAGTTATGGGCGCCTCACAAGCAAGTAGTGTTTTACTTGATATTAAAATTAAGCAGGCAGAAAAAAAAGGCGAAAAAGTTACAGAAGAAGTAAAGCAAAAACTGCTTGATGAAATAACAAAAGCTTACGATGATAAAAACAATCCTTACTATGCTGCAGCAAGATTATGGGTGGATGAAATAATTGATCCCGCTGAAACCCGCAAATATGTTTCTATGGGAATTGAAGCTGCAAATAACAATCCTGATATACCAAAGTTTAATACTGGTGTAATACAGACTTAGAAGATTTAGACAATTTTTAAGACTATTTTTTTGTAACGATGAAAATAATGTTCCTGCCACTTATTCTATTTCCCTTCCTCATATTTTCCCAGCAAAGCAAACTATCCAAAGCCGTAAATTACTTATCAGGTTTTATTGCTTCAGAATATTTTAATGAGCTTAAGTCTTCTAATTCCGATTTAGCTTTAGTTGATTCAATTTATTTAAGAGCAGTAAATTATTTTGAAGGAGATTATTCGGAAGCCTTGCTGGCATTAACGTTTACAACTGTTCCTTATAATGAAGTACCTATGGAAACGTCCAATCTTAAAAAACGTATTTTATTATCCTCTTATCTCGGCAAATGATTCTATCTTCCTTAAAAAAAATGAGCGATTGCCCAGGTATCTTTTTTACGATTCTCCCTCAACAGAACACGGAGATGTAGATAAACAAGCACATTTTTACGGTAGTGCCTTTATATCTTATTCAATTACACTTTTTGATTTAGGAAATCTAATTGGTTATTTTGTGGAAGCTTTTGAAGAGGATTTCAAGGTTCAATCTAAGATTGATTTACGCGATTTAGATGTTAATTGGTACGGTAAACTTTTTGGTGAATCACTTAATATAAATCCAGAAACTCTTCCATCACAGGTAATGGTTATTCGTTCACTAAGATATTTTATTTTCAGTTTATGAATTCAATACTAATAATTGATGACGAAAAAGAGATTTGCGAAAGCATAAAAATGATCCTCGAATACGAGGGTTACGAGTGTTTCTTATTCTACATCAGCAAAGGAAGGCATTTCAAAATTATCTTCCAATAGTTATTCAGGATTACTGCTAGACATTCAGATGCCTGAAATGAGTGGATTTGAAGTACTAAAAAAAGTTAAAGCAAAAAATCCTTCTCTTTCTGTTATAATTATTTCTGCACATGGTAGTGTTGAAAATGCAATTAGAGCAACAAAGTTAGGTGCTTTCGATTTTATCGAAAAGCCGATCGATAGGGATAAATTGTTACTTAGCACCAGGAATGCAGTTGAACAGTTTAATCTTCTTACAGAAAATATAGAGATTAAAAAAGTCCTTGAAGGCGGGGGTGATATACTTGGGAATAGTAAAGCAGATTAAAAATATACTTGAGCTGATAGAAAAAGTTGCACCACTTGATACACGGGTTTTAATAACAGGTGAAAACGGTACTGGTAAAGAGTTAGTCGCAAGGGCAATTCATAAAAACAGTATTAGAAAAGATAATCCGTTTATTGAAGTAAACTGTGCTGCAATTCCTAACGAGCTTAATTGAGTCTGAATTATTTGGACATGAGAAAGGTTCATTTACCGGTGCTGTTCAACAGCGAATTGGAAAGTTTGAACTAGCAAATAAAGGAACAATTTTTTTAGATGAAATTGGTGATATGAGCCATCAGGCGCAGGCAAAGGTTTTACGTGCAATTGAAGATGGAAAAATAGAACGTGTTGGCGGTGGTAAAAAGATTGATGTTGATGTAAGGATAATTGCAGCAACAAATAAAAATTTACTAGATGAAATTGAAAAAGAAAATTTCAGGGAAGATCTTTTTCACCGGTTAAATGTTATCCCGATTGAGATTCCTCCCTTAAGAGAAAGAAAAGATGATATTCCTATCCTTTTAGAATTTTTTGCAAATGATATAACTGCCAGGCATAAAAAAGCACCTACTAAGTTTACCGCTGATGCAATAAAACTTTTGCAGGAAATGAATTGGAGCGGTAATGTAAGAGAGCTAAGAAACATTGTTGAAAGAATTATTATCATTATTGATAAAAGAGAGATTGAAAGAAAAGATATAGAAGTATTATTTGCACCAAGTCGTGCAACAATGGACAGCATTATTGATGATAGCAATTCATTCCAGGAATTTAAAGAGAAAGCTGAGAGAGCATTTATTGTTAAGCAATTAAATGAAAACAACTGGAACATAAGTAAAACTGCAGAAATTCTGGATATTCAAAGAAGCCATCTTTACAATAAGATGAAAAAATATGAAATTGAAAAAGGAGAATAGCAATGAGTACAATCTTCTCCAAAATAATTAATAAAGAAATTCCTGCCGATATAGTTTTTGAATCGGAAAATGTTTTAGCATTTAAAGATATTAATCCGCAGGCACCGGTTCATATTTTAATCATCCCTAAAATTGAGATACCAAAAGTAACTGATTTAAATGGTAAAGAACATGCCGGATTGTTAGGTGAGATGATTGATACAGCGAACAAATTAGCAAAAGAGATGGGAATTAAGGAAGATGGTTTCAGGTTGGTTTTTAATTGCGGTGATAATGGCGGACAGGAAGTTTATCACTTGCATTTGCATTTATTAGGCGGTAGAAAAATGAAATGGCCCCCGGGGTGAAGCAATTAACAATGAATAATTATCAAGATACTCCCATTTGAATTATGTCATATCCGTAATGCGATCTTATAATATTTACTGCTCGTAACATCTTTTTACGTTTTATCTCTTCTAATTCAAATAACTCTTCCTGCTCTGAAAATTTATTGAACCTGCTTAAACCTACACCAATTAATCTTACCGCAACTCTTCTTGTGTATGCTTTCATCATCATATTCCATGCAACATCAAAAACAGTTTTATCATCATCGGTTGGCTTTATTGTTTTCGAACGTGTTAATGTTTTAAAATCAGAATAACGCAGTTTAATATTTATTGTTGATGCCTCCCATCCTTTATCTCTAAGCTCCTGGCAGGCTTTTCCGGTTAGCTTAAACAGTTTTTCTTTAAGATACTGTTTACTTGTTACATCTTTAAATGTTCTTTCGTGCGAAATACTTTTTTGTTCACGCTCAAGAGTTAAGTATTCACTTCCGCCGCCATTAGCTTTTCTGTAAAGATCAATACCATATTTACCGTAAGCTGCTGCAAAGTAATCCTGCGGCAGATTTGTTATATCGCAAATTCTGTAAATACCTTTTGAGTGTAAATCTTTTAAAGTTACTTTACCAACTCCGGGAATTGTTTCAACAGGCATTGGAGCTAAAAATTCTTTTTCCATTCCCGGCATTATGTAAGTTATGCCTTGCGGCTTCATACAATCAGAACCAATCTTAGCAATGGTTTTGTTGCTGCCAATTCCAATTGAACAGGGCAGTGAAAGTTTTTCCATAATTTCTTTTTGAAGAAATGACAGCAAATGCAAAGAGCGAACCGTAAACATTCTGGCAACCGGTAAAATCCATGTAAAATTCATCAATGGATGCTTTTTCGAATAACCGGTGCGTACTGCTTAAGAATATTTTTTACAGCTTTTGAAAAGTATGAATACTCACCATGACTTCCGTGAATGTAAATACCGTGCGGACAAAGTCTGTAAGCGGTTCTTATTGGCATAGCGGAATGAAGACCATATGCTCTTGCTTCGTAAGAGCATGCAGCTACTACTCCCCTGCCGAATTTTGGATCGCCTCCAACAATAACCGGCTTTCCTTTCAGCGAAGGATCGAGTATCCTTTCAACTGAAACAAAAAATGCATCAAGATCTAAATGAAATATTGTACGCATGGTAATTCAAACATAATTATCCTTTTCAGCATAGTTTAATGCTTACCCCCTATAACTAATAAGAAAGAAATAGAGAAACTAATTCAAATTAAAATGGAGTGGAATCATCAGCACTCTTGCAGATGCTGCCCCATCCTTCGATTCATTATACATTGATATTGCCATTTCCGTAAGCTGCTCTTTAAGTTCCTTTGGAATATAGACACGATCGTAATACTTATCATCTTTTCCTTTTTCACTTGGAACTCCAACAAATAATCCATTAGTAGCCTTCAACTAAAGTAAATCCTTTGATATTCATACCTTCTTCGGTTTCCACATCAAAGAAAGCTACGGTTTTGCCTGTTACCGTTAAACGGATTCATTCTTGAAATTTTCATAATATTCCTCCTTAAAATTGATTGATATTATTTATTCCCATCAAATAGATGAATAAAATTATTAATCTTTTTATTTAATATCTATAATGGAATAAATTAAATTCTGAATAAATGATTGCGCCTAGAATAAATTCCTAAAAAATTAATTTATCACTAATCGTCATGCTGAGCGGATATGATAGAATTAATTTGCGCAAATCTCCTTCAACCTCGGATAAGCTTTAATTATTGTTCCCGGCATTTCAATTTTATCTTTTCCTTCAAGCAGATGAACCAACTCAAATGCATTTGCCACTGCATCTCCCTGCGGATGATTATTCATTATCACATGTACTTCCTTAACTTTTTCCTGTACCGATTTAATCTTCTGTTCAATCTCAACCAGCTCGCCTGGTGAATATAAATATTTATACCGTTCGCTTCGTTCTTCGTAAGTCTGTTTTTTACCATAATTATTTATTGATCTCTTCCACGCATCCTCATTTCTTCCGTGAAAACGAATATACGCTTTATCGTTTGTTATGATTGGCTCAAAAGGAATTGCCTCTCCAATCTGCGGCTGATCAATCGTGCAAAAAGTAAGGTTGGCTTCCTTAAAAAACTCATATGCTTTTTTATTCTTCCAGGATGAATGCCTTACTTCAACAAAACAGTTATAGTTGGGGAAAGTATCTTTCAGCTTCTGTATATATTGAACGGCAGGATCGTTAAAAGAAAATGAATATGGAAACTGAATGAGCAATCCGCCAAGCCGTTCTTCTTTTGCAAGCAGATCGAGGTTATACCTTATTGCTTTTATGTTTTGCTCATCAAATTTTCTTTTATGAGTAAAATCCTGGTGAAGCTTTACATCAAAAATAAAATTATCCGAATCGGTTACTTTTCTAATCCATCCTTCTACAACTTTTGGGCTTATGTAAGCATAGTAAGTTGAGTTTACTTCAACACAGTTAAAGTAATGAGAATAAAATTGCAGCCAGTCAAATGAGCCGGATTGATTTTTCGGATAAAATGACGGCACCCAATCTTTGTAAGACCAGCCGGCAGTTCCGATGTAAAATTTTGACATCCCTACCCCGCCCTTCTTTTTTCCATGCTTCTGTAAACGCCAACAACAATTCCTACAATTTTAAATGATGGGTATTTTTTATCAATAATTATCGGTTCGTATTCAGGATTTTCTGAAATCAGTTCTATCTGATTTTTCTTTTTATAAAATCTTTTAACCACAGCTGCATCATCTAAAATTGCAACAACTATCTGTCCATTCTTCGGTTCAAGATTAGGGTTAACAATTACAATATCACCGCTGAAAATGTATGCATCTTTTAAGCTATCTCCTTTTACTCTAAGGAGAAAAGAATCTTTCGGCATTCTTGCAATTGTAGGCAACTCTATTGTATCAATTGCATCAGGATAAATTGTAAGCGGATTACCAGCAGCAACTTCACCTAAAACCGGGCGAGGCACAAAAAATTTATCTTCAAGTGTAAGTTCAATTCCACGTGATAGTTTTGGATTCTTTCCTGATGTATCCTTTTTTTTCAATTGCTCCAAAATGCTGCTGAACAGTTGCACGGTTTTTATAACCAAAATGTTTAGCAACTTCTGCCAGTGTTGGTGGTATTCCCTTCCCTTTTATCTGATCAATCAAATAATCGAGTATTTTTTTCTGGATTTCCGTTAATTCGCGTGACATAGACACACCTTCGGTTAGTGAGTTACAAAATAGCGATTATAAAATAAATACCATACATTTGTATGGTAATAATAATAATGCTGAATGAATTAATCAAGAGCTAAATAATGGGGCAAGAATAATTCTCTTTGAGAAGATGGGAGATGTGGTAAAATAAATTAGTGGAATCTATGCTTTTTGAAGAAATATCTTTTCCAGGACTTCAATCATTTTTTCACGGAAGATAGGTTTCGATATAAAATCATTAAAGCCGGTTGCTATAAATTTTTCCTTATCGCCCGGCAGTACGTATGCAGTAACAGCAATGATAGGAATATCTTCCAATCCCGGCATTTTATGGATGATCTTTAACGCATCCAAACCGTTATATTCTCCTTGCAGATTAATATCCATCACAATAAAATCAAACTTATTAGATTCTAACAGGGGAACAGATTCTTCAAAGCTTTTAGCACACTGAATATCTTTCAATCCCTTCATCTGGACTTTAAATAATATTTGCGAATCTACCTGGTCTTCAATATAAAGGCAGGATAATTTAGAGGTACCAAGTTTGTCATCAACAATTACCGGCTCAGGAGTAAGTTCTTTTTCTAAAGATGAAGACTCATCGCTAAGTTCGGCTTCTAATTCTTCAATCTTTTCTGCGATTGTACTTTCGGTTTGTTGATCCGTGTCATCATCAAACAGAGGTTCCGAAGTTTCTTCTTCAATTTCAATTTCATCATGTATTATTGGTTCGTCAAGATCAACTTGTGTCTCTTCTTCAATTATTGATTCATCCTCAGTTTCAAAATCGGGAATAGTTTCATGTTCTTTAACCATCTTTATAGGAAACTGGAAACCTGATTCAATTTTTCCATTATCAGTTTGCAGTGTAACAAACTTTCCTTCTAAAGTTTCTAATAACGTACTGGTAATTTGAGCAGTTAATTTTGATACTCCCAATTCTTTCGGATCTTTAAGATCGATGAAAAGTTTCTGCAGCAAATTATTTAATTCATCGGAAGTTGAACCGTAATTATCCGAAATTGAAATAATAAAAAGGTGTTCATCTAAAGTATATGCAGAAAAATAGATCTTATTACCATCAGTAACACGGCTAATAAGACGGATAAGATTATTCAGCAAACTTTCGAATTTATTTTTATCAGTTTCAAATTTTAATGAAGATGATATTTTTCCGTAAGCAAATTCAATATTCTGGTTGCCGGTTATTTCAACAATATTTTTATCAAGTTTATCTATCAGGTCAGTTATTCCAAATTCAGTAATATTTAGTTCAGATTTTCCTTGTTGAGTTTCTGTAAATTCAATAATTGAGTTCATTGTATTCAACAAATTAATTCTGTTCTGGTTAATAATTTCCACAGCTTCTTTTTGCTCAGGAGTAGAGTCTTCAATTCCATCAGCAAGTTCCTGTGCAAACCCCAGGATAACATTCATCGGGGTTAATATTTCGTGGAATACACTTGAAAGAAAATCGGAATCAGTTTGTCTGGCAGTAGTTACCGGTTCAACAGGTTTTTCAACAACAACTTCTTTTATAACTTCCTTTATTTTTTCTTCACCTGTATATTCAGGAGTTTCAACTAGCGGTTTAGCAAGAATTGTATAGAATTCAATTTCTGAATTTACATCAAGCAATGGTGTAATAGTCAGGTCTACTTCTATAACCTCATCAATTGAATTTTTTAACCTGGATGTTAAATTTATTCGTTCTTTAAATTCGGATTGAAATAAAGTCTGGTTTATTGTTGCCCTGTCTTCATCAGGTACATGCGATGTAAAGGATGAATTTTCTAAATCGGTTGGACTGTATCCAAGTTCTTCTGAAGCAGCTTTATTCGCGGAAGTAATAATACCTGTAGGATCTGTAATAAAAACCAGGTCGTTTGTATTATCAAAAACTATTTTTGAAAGCTGGTTGTTTCGATCCAGTTCAAGTTTTTGTGTTATATCTTTAACAATATTAAAATGTGCGTCTCTATCGTTATACTTAAAACCAATCCTGCTAACTTCCACTAATACAGAGGAACCGTCTTTTCTTTTATGTCTAAAAGCTTTAGTAATATAAATATTTTCAGCATCCTGCTGTAGAAGTATCTAAAAGAGTTTGAATATCTTCAGGACTGTAAAGATCCGTGAGGTCCATCTGTAAGAATTCATCCCTGGTGTAACCATACAATGCCACCGCTGCATCATTTACTTCAAGAAACATTAAGTTTTCTTTATCATAAATGAAAACGGGCTCCGGATTATTTTTTACTAAGACATCAAACATTTTTCCTTTACTCTTTATTAAATATTGCAGGCTATCGGTATTATCAATAGGTTCAACAAAAATTGAAAATCCCTCCAGTTTTTTTCCCTGTCCATAGCTTTTGGTAAGATAAAGTTTGTGCTCAGGATTATTGTACTCATTTAAATCAAAGTTTCTATCTACAATTATTTCAATTCTATCTTCAGACGATTGCAAAAAATGATTAATTTTATCGGTTAAATCAAGTGCGAAAACATCTGAATAGTTGAGATTTCTAAGTTCATTAAATTTTCTTGCAAATAATTTACTAAAATCTTTACTTGTTTGCTTAAAAACTCCATATTTATTAACAAAAGCTGCCGATTTTGGAAAATGACTAATAATTTCTGCCAGAGCAGCAGTGAAGATCCTGATTACTTGGTTGTATTGGAATGTGCACTTTTTCTCTGGATATTCCTACCAGCGCAACCACATTTCTATCATTATCAGACAGCGGCAGTTCAAGAATTTCCTTATCCGCGTCAGATCTCATTCTCGTAATTGGAAACGCATCAATAATTATGCAATTAAGTGTTTCCCTAATATATTTATCAATTGCATCAAAAAAATCGATTAAATAGCCAGGAATGAACTCAAAAAATGACTTCCCTTCCATCTGGAATGATCTTAGCCCCAAACTTTCAGCATAGGCATTATTTACAAGTAAAAATTTCCCTTTATTGTCTTTTATCCAAAAATGTTCTTCAAATCCATTTACAAGTTTTTGTATAGTTTCTTTACCAATAAAGGTAAGCGGATAGATATCAATTATTTTATCGAGCACATGTTTTATTTTTTCACTACCCACGATTTTTCCAAGATCGCCGGTAAAAAGTGTTATTCTTTCTTCACCCGCAATATCAAATTCAAAATGGCGTGGAATTACGGTACAAAAAATAAATAGATTTTTTTCAGCTTCGTAGCAGTTAAAAAGTAACTCTGCATTTATCTTTTCCCCACCCCGCAGAGTTAGCTCTGTCAGCTCAACTTCCAACTTTACGTTTAGTTCAACTGCTTGTTCTAAAAGCTGCTCAAAGTTATCGGCGGTTTCTTTATCAAAATATTGTGTGATTTTACCAGGGTTTGTTTCTAATTTAAGGAGCGAAGTACCAGGTGGGTTTGAAGTTATGATTTCCCCGTTCTGTTCTATTATAAAGAACGGATCCCTATTATTTTGGGCAATAATAGTTTGAAGATTTTTATCTTTTCCGAAAACCACAAAAGTTTTTTAATCCTGTATAAAAAATAAACAATCGCACTTTAAAATGATTACTATTAAATTCATTTCAGTATTAGATAAGAATCATTTTATAAAATTAAATATTTTAATTGAACTCTTCAATTCATATTCATTGGTTAATAAAGCCGGAAGGAACAATTAATTATCTAATTGATGAATTAAAAATAAATCATTCCTATTTTCCCAACAACTAGTCGGAAACACCATTCTGTAACTGGATTTCCTTCCCCCCATTCACTATTCCAACTACTTGCTAGTAATTAGCTCTAGTAATAACTAGCAACTCAAATTGGTTGAGTTATTACAAGAAGTAAAAAATAACAAACGAAAGAAGGACAATATAGAGCAATATTTGCAATGATAATCTAATTATCATAATGTACCTCAACTGTTGTAGATTGATTCGCTGATAAAATTGGAACTAGTAAAATGTAGCTCCTTGTTAGCGCAACATATCTCAAGCTAAAGTTGCGATTTACCGTTACGAGGTTTCGGTATGCTGGAGAAAGGTTTAATCTTATTCCAACATTTTCAACTTTATCTTTATTCCGGTTTTCAATAACTAATCTTAAAACCGGTTTCTCTCCTATTTCTTTTATGTTAACAGAAATGTTCTCTTTTGCAATAAGCCAATCAACAATACCTGAATATGTTGTAACCCAGGAAGAGTTATTCCTGGAATGGCTTAATATTTTTTTAAATGTATCTCTCTCAATACTGCTATTGAACTGGCTGTGCTGATTTATATAATTTACTGGTATAATTCCTCCATACTTCTTAACATTATCAAAATGTTCTTTGTAATCAGCGAGTTCATTATTTTTGTAAAATTTATTGCGCTGTAGTGTGAAATTGAAAGGAGGAAAAAGCATTTTTAAATTGTTAAATGATAAACCTCTTCTCTTTTCAGAAGTTATAATCGAATTATCTTCGTAAGTAAGAAAATCAAATGATTTGATGACTGATTTTTCAAAATTATGTTTCTGTCCGTTTCCGTTTAAATATTTTACCCCGTAAAATGATTGCCGGGTTTCACTGCGCAATGTTTGTGCAGCATTTTCAAGCGTTACAATTTTGTCATCCGGCGAAAAATCCAAATGCTCAATCTCATCGTATAAAACATGGATGTCGCCGAATGAAGCAAGTCTATCAACCTCACCGTGGAAGGATTTTAAAGCAGAAGGTGAAATGAAAATACTATTTTCAACTGAGTAAGTTTTAAAAGGTTCTGTTTCGTACTCAGTTAAATTGTTAGGTTTTGCCAACACACTTGTAAAAACAGTAGCAGAATTAAATTCAGCAGGCCAGGGATTTATCCAAGCAATTGGCTTTCCCGCCAACCATGAAATACTATTAATTATTAATTTTTGTAATGCTTCCTTCCCATCATCATCAATCGAAATTTGTGATAGCTGAAAACCAAACCAAAGCAAACTTCCTTTTCCGTTTTCAATCTTCACAATACCCGATTTATCAATAATTGCATCTTCAGAACTATCTTTCGAAATATATTCACCAAGTTTTACACTTTTATTAGAAATATTTTCTGAATAGAGCAGGGGGAAATTGTTCATCACGATAAAGCTAGTATTGATTTGCAGGTTATGTGTTAGAAAATTATTAGCATAAAGAGTGTGGTTTTTTGCAATTACGTTTCTATCCAAAAACTCATTAACCTTTAATCCTCCTAAACTATGCAACAAATCTTCTAGTCTGTTGTTTCCATCTTCATCTTTTACACCTAATTTTCCAAGAATAAATAATCCTTTTCCATCATTCAGAAAATCCTGCAGGTTTTCAAATCCATCGTCAGATAAAACTTCTATTGAGGGTAAGATAAGAACATCAACTTCATCAAAATCGTAATCATCTACTCCTTCATCATCAAAAACTTCATAGCTTATTTTATGGTTAAGGAAAAATAGTTCCCAAGCCTGTACAGGATAAAAATTCTTATCTTCAGCGTGCAAAAGATTTTTCGTAAGCGAAGAATGAACTAATCCAATTTTAATATTATCTAAATCCTGCGGATATAAGGAAGAAATCAGAATGATGCTAAGCACAGCAATCAAGTAAGATACATTTAATCTGTATATTTTATTTTTAATTCTTGAGCTCATAAATTTTTTAATTAACTAACTGCTAACTTTATCATAATCAATGTAATATGTTCTCGATTCACCAGGTTCAAGATCATCAATCTGAAGATTCAAAAATCTTGATTTTACCACATGTTTAAACTTTGCTAGTTTAGTACCAATAATTTCTGTATCGATTGATATTTTCTCAGCATTATCATTAAGATCTATATCTAGCACAAGATCATCGATAATTTCTTTTCCGGGATTTGTTACAGTAACAGTTACTCTTGTCTTCCCACTTTTTTTCGTTCTTGTTTCAACATATTCTTTCTTTCCATACCATCTCTGGATTTCGCTTGCAGTAGTTATCCAGAATTTTTTCTGCTTTAATTCCTTTATTACATTGTGAATAACGGGTATGTTTTCTGGTTTGCACTGGAATTCAGTGTGCATTTTAAAAAGATAGAGTCCGCCTTCAAAAAGGATTCTATCCAGATCTTCCTGGTAAGAATAAAACTGGAATTCGGGCGAAGTTAATCCAAAATCGCGGATGATCTCGTAATCATCACGCGCGGTTTTAGTAAGCGAAACAATCCTGTTTTCACCTCTTATAACTGTTTTAGGAACAGACCTATCAGTAAGCGAATCTGTTAGGATATAATCATAACCTGATTCAATTACGGCATTAATTGTATTGTTATCATATAACCCGTAAAATGGAAGAATTCCATGCACAGGTTTGTTAGTTATATTTTCAATCCAGTTTTTTGCAGATTTAAGATTTTGCAACTGGTTTTTATAATCATATAGGTTATTAATTTATCTTCAACTGAGTTCATATAACCCACATCAACTAGGGGTGCAATTTCACCATACCTGCTAACCTGTTTTACCAGGTTTTTATAATTCGCACTTTGTGATGGATTAACAAAGAAAGTCGCCTGCAGCTTTTCCTGCTCCAGCACAGGCAAAAGATTCGTAATATTGGCTGCATCTTTTGTTAATGATGGCATTATAACAGCTGCTGCATCAACTCCTGCAGGCCAGTCTCTTATGTAAGCTATTGGTCCGTATGAAAGCCAGTTAATGGAGTTATTAAAAAACCTATCGAAGAATATGTAATCATCCTGGCTGCCGATAATAGAATTTATTTCGAAACCCATCCAGACAAATCTACCTTCGCCGTATGTACCGTAGGCAATTCCTGCACTTTTCTTAATCCCTTCGCGCACAAGCCCGTCTTCCAGCCGGTAGTTATACCAAAAACTAACCTGTGTTGTTCGCGGATCAAGCACTTCAACTGCAAGCGGTCTATCCCACGTAGCAACTCTTAATGGAAATCCTGTTGGAATATTTGCAGTGATTGGAAGCCCGCCCCTTAAAGTATGAATTCTTGTTCGGTCTTCATTTCCAATTTCTTTAGTATGTTTTACTCCAAACACTTCCGAGAAAAAGTTCCATCCTCTCCACTTACCGGCATCCGAATAAGACGCTGTACCGCTCGTTGCAAAAATGCTGCCGCCATCAATTAAAAATTTTTTTATATTGATTATTTCTCTATCACTTAACGATTTAGAACCCGGTAGGATAATTAATTCATAATCTTTATGCAGGTTTTTTTCGATTGTTTCATCTTTAATAATATTATACTTGAGCTCAATGTTATCAAGAAACTTTTTCCAGGTTTCAACATTATCTTCAAGCCAGCTGCTGCCATCGGGCATCATATTCTTTGTATAATCAGAATAAAGAATTGCTACTTTTGCATCGCTTCCAAAAATAAAATTCTTCAATACACCAAAGTCCGGTATCATATCAGCAGTGCTATACCTGCCATAGACTGATTTGAGAACAAACAGGTAAACAAGTAAAGCCAGCCCGATTACAATTATTCCTGAGAATAATATAGCAACAGGTTAGATTTATATTGTCTATTCTGATCTACCGCCACTTCATTTCTCCACTATCTTTATCCTCTTCAGGCGCAACATATCCTTCTTCAGTATATTTAAGGAACCTGGAATCCGGTACTTCGGGAACGATTCCATGTTCCACCCGCGTTTTTATAACCGGCTCTCTTTCAGTCCTTGCAACATATTGTGGTGAATAAAGAGGTTTTTGTTTGCTTCACGGGGCGATACCTTACTTCCGGCTTGACCACACGGTTAACCGGTTTTACAATATCTTCAACATAAATTTTTTCCTGTGGCAATTCCTCAGGTTCGACTAATTCTGCATGCTGCATTTCCGGCACAGGCGCAGGTGCTTGCTGGTATTTGCGTTCTCGAATTTTATACAGTATGTATGCCCCAACAGCCAGTATGAATGTGCTGATTGTAGCAACCAAAATAATTGTAGATAATATTGGAATTAGTTCCATTTATGCCCTCACATAATTAGGAGTTATAAATTCTTCAGTTTCCTATTCGTTCTAATTTTCCCCATTTCATTTTAACACCAAGAAATTCTTCAACGGTAGACATAGCTTTACAAATATCAATTATCAGTATAAATACCATCCTATAAATAATAGCATAGCTTACAAGACGGAATTCTTCCTTCTCTGCCGCAACGCAATAAAGTGCAGTAATAAGATCTAATAGTGCAAGACCCGCCCACCAGAAAAAGATAAGAGATGTAAAACCAAACGCAAGTGCAGCAACAATAAAAAATAGATGTGCTGCAATATTCATTGGCGGCCAAATTAAAGCTTCGTAGAACATTGCCCACAGTGTAAAAGAATCTCCAAAATTAATAGTTGGATTAAGCATTAGCTTTTTGTGTTTTCTAATAGACTGTATTATTCCTCTTGTCCATCTGTACCTTTGTTTTAGCAATTGTTGAATATTTTCCGGTGCTTCTGTATATGAAATTGATTTTGGTTCGTAATAAATTTTCCATCCGCCAGCAAGAATTCTTAAAGTTAAATCTGCGTCCTCTGCAAATGTATCATCTGCATAGTAACCAGCTTTTTCTAACGCTACTTTCCGGAAAAGACCAATCGGTCCAGGGATAATATTTACAAGCCGTGCAAAACTCTGTGCACTTCTTGCCATATTTAATCCTTCAATATATTCAAGTGCTTGCAAGTCTGTAATAAATTTTCCACGGTTGAGCACTTTTACATTACCCGCTACTGCTCCAATTTTCGGATCGGTGAAATGACGAACTGCTAACTTTAAGGAAGCTGGTGATAACACAGAATCACCATCCATGCTGAGGATAAAGTCTGCTTTCGAAATTTGTATTCCGGCATTTAATGCAGTGGCTTTACCACCATTCATTTTGTTTATAAGTGATACTTTTATCTTAGAATATTTTCCTTTTCGGTAACCAACCAAAGTTTCTGCAACTTCTTTTGTATTGTCAGTAGAGCCATCGTTTACGACTATTATTTCATAATCGGTATAATCCAGCTTAAGTAAGGAAGCTACAGATTTTGTAATCATTTTCGCTTCATTATAAACAGGAATTATAATTGATACAAAAGGTTTAAAACCGTTTGTAGATTTAAAAGTGTATTCACTAAGGTAGAAGTAAGCTAAAATTAAAATACCAAAATAACGTATCAGCAAAATGAAAAGGAAAATTACTATCGCTACGATGATGGAGTATTCGATTAAGGAGGATGTGTTTAACACTGTTTTAGGTAATGTATAGAGGATAATAAAAATAAGCATAAGCGAAAAGATTCCGCTGATCAGAATCCTTCTTAAAAATTTCCATTCTTTTCCTTCCGAAGCAGGATTTGAAGAACTCCTATCAATTTTGAAGGTTGATTTCTTAATTTTTCGCTTAAAATTCATTTTTGATGACAAGTTTATCCTATGAAAAAATCAATTTTAATGCCACCAAAAACTTTTATTTTAATCTATATTAGAACTTTTTTGATTGCTATTATGAAACAATCTCAGATAATATAAAAATGGTGTATTAATATAAAACAAGACACTATTATTGAAGGAATTTTAACATTTTTCTTAAAATTTAATGGTCTATAAATTCCAGAATGCTGCCAAACCAAATGAAGTAGAACTATACCCTCTTTCAGATTGAATGGTTGTTGAAAACGTTAATCTACCTTGCAATGAAAAAGTTTCTGTAACTCTATATCTCATAAGTCCATAAAATTCTCTAATTACAAACTCTTCTGACGGTATGTAACCAACTTTTCCGCCTATAATTGTGTAAGCTTCATCATCATTTGCGATTATCCAGTCTACCCAAAGACTATGTGAGTCGAAATTTCGTGGAGACCAGTAAAGTTGGCTTTCGTCTTTAAAATTGTAGTAATAATACTCGTAACCAGCTGTAAAAGTTTTTCTAAATATTTTACCGAGCCGAAGCTGTAGACGGTTACCTCTGTTATTATCCGAAACATTAGTAAATGCATACACGCCGGAAAACTTCCAATCATTTCTTGTTAAATAATCTCCCTGTAATAAAAGAATGTTTGCATTCAATCTTTTATCAACTAAAAAGGGAGAATAAAGAATCTGCGCAGCATCCATTGATTGAAAATTGAGTAGGAAGGAATATCTTTTCTTCTTTTCGGCACGTAAAGAGACTTCTGCAAGAAATCGATTAGCACTTTCCGGAAATAAAGTTGTACCCAATCCTGCACTTGCCGAAACAACCTGACTGAATTTTACATAAACATTTCCTTTTAAAATTGAAATGTTATTTGTTATCGAATCGGAAGCAAGAACGCCGCCATAACCGCTGACTCCTATGCCAATATTATCAGTAACTCCAGCGTCAAACTTCAATCCGTAAGTAGAATATAGAAAATCAAAATTATCTGAAAAATAATTTCCTTCGGGAGAAAGCAGAAGGTAAGTTGGAAATATTCCTGTAGTAAAACCTGGTGAACCCATTCCACCAAACCAGCTCATTCGTGTTTGAAGAATGTGCGAAGTTGGCGAGATAGTCAACAATTCTTCGTAAATTTTTCGTGCATTTTCATATTCACCTAAAGCGAAATATGAATCACCTAAAAATATTTTTGCTTCCGCATCATCAGGATTTATAGAAGCGAGTTTGTTAAATTCTTTATAAGCATTATAATAGTCCCCACTCCAATAATAGATTTTTGCGCGTTGGTTTAATAGATTATAATCGTCCGGGTTACTTAGTAAAAGTTCGTTATAAATTTCTATCGCACTTAAATAATCTTTCTTACAAATGTATGCTTCCGCTAATTCCTGCATAATATTTCCATCAGCTTTGGGGTATAGTAAATATTCATTGTAATAGAAAATTGCATCATCACAATTCTTATTAAATACACTCTCTCTTGCTATTTGCAGAATGTTATAAAGCTGTGCTTCTTCGTTTCTTTCTTTTTGAAGATCAATTGAATACTGCAGTTTTTTGATGTCACGACTTTCCGGTTGTAACAAGATGAATTTGTTAAGGAAAGTTTGTGCATCGGCAAGCTTGTTTTGCTGAAAATAAAGGGAAGCCAATGTAATCAGCGCTTGGAAATTTTCGGGATTATTCTTTAAAACTTTATTTAATGAAATTTCTGCTTCATTCAAATCTTCATCCATCCAGACAGAAAGCTGTGCAAATAAAAGATTATAATCAATATTACCGGGTGATTGGTTTAATAAAATACTAACCTGTTGTTTTGCAGTAAGAAGATCTTTATTCCAGGAACTTATGAGCGCATACTCATATCTCGCATCATCATCAGCAGGAAATCGAATTAAATATTCTTGTAGCAATTTAAGCGCTGTGCTATACTCTTTCTGGTATGATAAATACTTTGCAAGTTCCAGGAGAGTTTTTCCGTCATCCGGATTTGATTGAAATTTGCTCTCCAGTTCAACAATTTTTGCAGAGAAATATTTCTCCTGCTCAGCAAGAATTTTATCTTTCAAATCATAAAATTTTTGTCATCAGTTTTTATTCGTAAGAAAAAATTTATCTGATCAAATCCTTCCTGGTGCCGGTTATTTTTTAACAATTCCGAAATGAGCAAATAACGTGTTTTAAAATCTTCCGGATTCGATTTTAATATTCTGTAATATTTATCTATCGGGTATTCTTTGTATTTTTTCTTAATAGGTAAGCCATAATTAAATCTGCTGGTTGTATCGTTTACAGTATAAATGTATCCTTTACCTCTAACCAGATCATAACCATCTAATGCTTCTTTAAAGTAAGGTCTTAATTCCAAAGCAGTTTCGAATGCTTTTAATGCAATTTGCTTTTTACCAAGCCACATTGTAAAATATCCATAACGTGACCAGAGACGATGATCATCAGGATAATTTTCTGTAAATCTTTTTAAAATTGGTTCGCCCTTAGAGATATGATTATTTTTCGCAAGTATCTCTGAATAACGAATAATTTCATCGGCTGAAGCTTCTTCCCTTTTCAAATACTCATCATACCAATCCTCTGCCTTCTTCCACTCACCTAAGTTCTTACAGCATTTACCAATCTCAAGATAATTAATTGGTGTTGCCGGATTTATTGCAATTTCTCGTTTATAACCTATAATGTTATTAAGCAGTAGAGCATTCCAGGCATCAATTGCTCTTTGTAGATTGGAATTATATTTTATATTCTTTGGATTTAGTTTTAGTGCAGATCTGAAATCGTAAACAGCCATTTCATATCGTTTACGCAGTTCGTAGCATACGCCCCTTAAGTTGTAACCTTCGGGATTTTGTGGTTCGGCAGAAATAAATCGGTTCAGCAGATCGATTGCCTCGCCGTACCTACCATATTTCATCTGTTCTACTGCTTCGGTTTTTAGTCTATCGGTGAGCTGTTGCGCAAAAAGATTAAAAGAAAAGAGAAATACAACAGAAAGGATAGCTACGGATTTCATGATGTTTCACTTTTTATGAAATACCGGGGTTATTCTTCTCCGATGAGTCATCTAAAGATAATTGTTCGAACATATCTTCCGCATTCCGAATATCGGAATCTACTTTAATCGTGTAAACGGATAGATGTTTAACTATGGAATTTAAATATTCAGGATCATCATTTGGAAGATTATTCTTTATCTCTGCAAGGAGGGTATTAATATCCTTATGTTCTTCTTGTGTGAACAGTACAATAACTTTATTTCCAACAACACACATCTTGTCTTTTTTATCAGTTGAAAGCCTTACTGCATTCTGCAGTTGATTTATATTTAGCAACTTGGATCTTTTTGCACTTTCATCTAAACAGATTGAAAACAATGTAAATACCTGCCCGGTACTTTTATAGAAGGCAACTTGGTTGTTTAAGATAAGTTCAAAATCGCTTAAAGAATATATGCTCGATAAACTTAGTGTATCCTTTGGCAAATCGAGATTAGAAACTGAAGTATATCTTTTATTATCTTCGAAAGATCCTGGTTGGATACTTTAGCCGGTTTGTAGTCTACATTAACCCCTTTATATGGTTCGATAAAATAATTTGCACTAAACTGCCCTTCTGCATGTCCAACCTGGGGAATTATTGTCATCTTACCGGTTTCAGATTTGCTAACGAACTCACCCCTTTTTTGCAGGTTAATAATTCCGGTAGAATAATTCTTTAAAATATCTACTACTTTTCTTGAAGCATTAGCGGCAGGTTCTCCGGCAACATACAGACTGGTTATACCCAAATCTTCTACAACCTCACTTGATTCACCAAAAGTTTTGTTTAGCAAATCAAGATTTTTAAAACCAATAAAGGGAGTAAGTTCATCGAAGACTATCATGGAGGGCTGGTACTTTGTTACAACATCTGCAATATCTTTTATATATTCTACCAGGTAATCATCAGGATTGTCAGCCAATTCAATATTTGAAGGTGGCGTTACTTTAACAACAATCACAAGGTTCTCATTCATGTAATGTTGCAAATCGAAATCTATGGATGCTGCATTAATCAATAAGTCCTTTGGTCGAACGCTGGTAAAATACAAACAAACCTCATTACGCAATGCGCATTCCATTGCATATTGCAATGCAAGAATAGTTTTGCCGGATTTTCGAGCGCCAACAAGTAAATATGACCCTCCCCTATAAAATCCTCCCCATGCCTGGTCAACAAGCGGGATTCCGGAAGGCAATAGTTGAATTTTTTTCTTCATAGCCCTGAGAATAGTTTTCTCTTTATTGCCAAATATTATGCCGAATGGAAGTACTTATTACGGGCTAAAATGCCTTATAGGGATTGTTTTTTGCACTAAAGAGAGACAATTAAATGTCCGGTGTATTATAATGTAACAACAAAAAAGTGCATTTGGAAGCAAATTTCAAAAGATTTTTTATATAATCGAGTTGTTATAATTTAGGAAGTTGACCAACTTATTAACTACTAATTATTAGGTCTAATCAAGTATTTGCAAGGATGGACTTTCCGTATCACCATACTATAAAAACTCGACTAATCTACCCAAATTAATGATTAAACACAAGCAAATATTTTTACAAGAAAGTTTTGATAAGATTAATAAATAATGAAATTATAATCGCTTATTCTAACTTCTTTCTTCTTCAAACCTGGTTCTGAAAACAATATCCCATAATGGCGAACTTACACCGTAACCTTTATCTTCATCTTTAAAGTGATGACGAATATGATGATTTTTTATCTTTAAGCAAGAACTTGTTATGAAAATTATAATGATGAATAGCATAGTGTGTCATATCATAAAAGAGGTAGCCAATTAAAAATCCGCTAAAGAACGGAAGCATATATACATCACCAAAAATAATCCAGAAAAGTAGAAAGAAAACTACCGCTAAAGGAATACTGATTGAAGGCGGCATAACTAATCTTTTACTGTCGCTTGGATAATCGTGATGCACACCATGAAAAATAAATTTTATCCTTTTTCCAAAGTCTGTCTTCACAGAAATATGAAAAATAAACCTGTGCAGTATATACTCTGAAAAAGTCCACAAAAAAATTCCGGCTGCCAGCAAACCGACTATGTAAGAAAATGATAAAGAATAAACTGCAACGGAACGATAAAGCAGATAACCAATTATAGGAATATAAATGTAAAGCGGCACGGTAAAATGGACTTTTGAAAACATTTCCATAAAATCACTTTTAAACATTCTAACGGTTTCATCTTTGTTTGATACATAATTCTTAGCCATAGTCAATTCCTTCTATTTAGCAAATTTTGGTGCAAAGTTAGTGAAAATATTTAGAAATATAAATCAATTATTTCAAGATGTGATCTGGAATAACTCTGTACCCTTATTTTTTCACAACCTCAATTCCGTTCCCTTCGGTAAGTGTAAATTTTCCATTCAATTTCATCCTATTAAAAATATCGTTAGAGATAATTATTGCACCGTCAAGGTCTGCCCTAATTAAAGGAAAGATATTGGCAGCTAGTGAAAAGGTCCTGCTGCAAATTAATTACACCAACCGCTGTTACCACAAGGAAGGTTTACTGATTGGATTAGCGGATGTTTTGATAAAACAAACTTGTGTTTTAACTTAAGGGTGTAAGGATAAAAAGTTAGATTCATTTTAAATATTGAGTAATAATTATTTCAGTTTTAATTCCGGAAATAGACCTGCCTTTATGCAAACCAAAAACATCACAGCTCCGCGCTCTCTTTGTGGAGAATATTTTATTTGAAATATAAAGATTAATGTTTTCATATTCCAAAGCAAAAAATAAAAAAATAAACCAGAATAAAATTAACCCGAATTGGTAATGTAAATGGAACAGAAAAGAGAAAACTGGGGATCAAAAACAGGATTTATACTTGCAGCAGCAGGTTCGGCAATTGGATTAGGCAACATCTGGAAATTCCCTTACATCGCTGGGGAAAACGGCGGCGCTTCATTCATCATAGTTTACCTAATATGTATCGCAATAATTGGTCTTCCTGTTCTAATTGCAGAAATACTTATTGGCAGAACTACTCAAAGAGATCCGGTGGGTGCATTTTATAAATTAAGCAATTCAAAATTATGGGCAAGTGTTGGCGGAATGGGAGTAGTCGGCGGATTTTTAATTTTATCTTTCTATGCAGTAATTGCAGGATTGGCAGTGGGTTACATTGTTGAAGCAGTACTAGGTAACTTTAACAGTTTTACTGAACCAACTTCAGCGTCCGATCACTTTAATAATCTTGTAGGAAATATTTATTGGATACTCGGTTACTTTACTTTTTTTATGATTTTAACAATGGTTATTGTTTATGCCGGAATTCAAAAAGGAATTGAACGCGGAAGTAAAATAATGATGCCAATTCTTCTTCTGCTTTTAATAATATTAATGATCCGCGGGATAACACTTGAAGGGGCATCAGCAGGAATGGATTTTTTATGGAATCCCGATTGGAGTAAAATTAATGCTCAATCTGTTTTAATTGCACTTGGTCATGCATTTTTTACGCTTAGTTTAGGAATGGGCGCAATGCTAACTTACGGCAGTTATATGTCTAAAAAAGACAGCGTTCCAAATTCTGCTTTACAAATAGTGATTCTGGATACTGTAATTGCACTTAATAGCAGGTGTAGCAATTTTCACTTCTGTTTTTGCTGTTGGATTAGATCCTGCTGCTGGACCGGGATTAATTTTCCATACGCTTCCATCTGTTTTTATTAAGATGCCCGGTGGATATATTTTTTCAATTCTCTTTTTCGTTTTGCTAACAATTGCTGCATTAACTTCATCAATTTCACTGCTCCAGGTTGTTGTATCTTATTTTGTAGATGAAAGAAAATGGAACCGGCATACAGCAGTTACAGTTCTTGCAGGGTTTATATTTTTGCTCGGTGTACCGAGTGCTCTTTCATACAATGTTTTATCCGATTTTAAAATTTTCGGATTAAACTTTTTTGATTTAGTCGATTTCATTGCATCCAATGTAATTCTTCCTTTAGGAGGTATGTTGATTGCCATATTTGTGGGCTGGGTTTGGGGTTTTGATAAAGTTATTGTAAATGTTAAAGAAGGTGCTGAAAAATTATTTGATGAATATCCATGGTAATTACATTCTGGAAAATATTTTTAAAATTCTTTGCACCTATTTTAATATTTTTAGTTCTACTTGCAATCAATAGGAATTTTAGACAAAATTACAGCCCTGTTTGAATAATCATTAAAGAGATCTACTATTTTTTACCAACAAAACCTGAAAGCAATAAGTAAATGAAGAAAAGTACAGCCGGTATTATAGCCTTTGCAATAATTATTGTTGTTCTAATAGTGGGCGGAGTTGCCTTCTTCGATTCAGTATGGTCATTTCCCGGTAACTTTGAATTTTTCAAAACATTTCCTAGCTGAGGATCTTCCGCTTGGTATAATTCCTTTAATGATTGTTGTGCTTGTTGGTACAGGAATATTTGTTACAATAAAATTAGCACTGCCGCAAATCCGTTACTTTTGGCATGGTATAAAAGTTACAATGGGTAAGTATGATAATCCTGAAGATGAAGGAGATCTTAACCACTTTAGGGCGCTTACAACTGCTCTTTCTGCAACAGTTGGAATTGGAAATATTGCAGGTGTGGCTACAGCAATTTATTACGGTGGACCCGGAGCAATTTTCTGGATGTGGATTACTGCATTTTTTGGTACAACACTAAAGTACGCCGAGGCAACCTTATGCTGTTGAATACAGGGAACTGGATGAGGAAGGACATACTGCCGGCGGACCTATGTACACCATAGAAAGAGGACTCGGCAAAAACTGGCGATGGCTTGCTGTTGCATTTGCATGCTTTGCTGTAATTTGTTCGTTTGCAACAGGTAATGCCATTCAATCGTTTACTGTTTCCGACCAGGTTTATTCTGAAACGGTTCAACTGCTTGGAGCAAATCATTTTCTAACTTTAAAACATACAATTTTAGGAAGTTTCCAGGTTTCGGTTCAGCAGGTTATAAACGGAATTATTTTAGCTGCAATAGTTGGGGTGGTTATTATAGGTGGAATAAAAAGAATAGGAAGAGTAACAGGATTCCTTGCACCGATAATGGCAGTAATTTATGTAGTATCTGCATTTCTTAATTATTCTTTTTAATTATGCAGAAGTTGGAAGCAGTTTTCAATTAATATTTGAAATGGCTTTTAATCCACCTGCAGAAATTGCAGGAGTTGGTAGCGGAACATTTTTAGTTATTATGAACACTATGTTATGGGGAGTCAAGAGAGGTCTTTATTCAAATGAAGCAGGACAAGGAAGCGCAGCTATTGCACACTCAACTGCAAAAACAAAATTTGCCGTTCGCGAAGGTTCGGTTGCAATGTTGGGACCTTTTATCGATACAATTTTAATTTGCACCTTAACCGGTTTAGTAATAATTGTAACAAACGCATGGCATCATACTCAATTTTTTGTTACAAGAATAAACCCGGATTTTGCAGGTGAATTGCTTAACAGCAGTCTGTTAACATCATTCGCTTTTAAAGAAGGATTAAGCTGGCTCACTAGTTATGGTGATAAGATTGTAACTGTTTCAGTTTTTTTATTTGCAGTTTCAACTGCAATAAGCTGGTCATTTTACGGCGACCGTTCTGCTAACTATTTATTTGGGAAAAAAGCAATTCTTCCATACAAATGGGTGTTTGTACTTTTTGTGTTTATTGGTGCAATTGCCGAGCTGGAAGCTGTTTGGGCATTTGGTGATGCAGCACTTGGATTTATGACATTCCCAAACCTTCTTGCAATTATTTTGCTATCGGGAGTTCTTAAGAAGATGACAAATAAATACTTCTCGGTTAAACATAAAGTGTATAAGAAGAAGTAATCCGTATCTAACGGTTAGCTTAATTATTAGTATGATTTACTTGGGAGTTACATCTCCTAAATCATCAATAACAGAGCCAGGCAAGGGTTTATAACCGGTTTTACTTTCTGCACCGGCTAATTTTATAGTGCCATTTTTCAAGATGGTAGTAAAGCATATCATTTTCTATTAAGTAATAGAATGTTTTTTTGAAATCATCTATCGATATACCAGCTGTTGCAGCAAGTTTTGCTAATTCATGCGGATCATCAAAGTCTGTCTTGTTCAATCGAAGCATATATCTTCTGGCTATGTAAAAAACCTCGGAACCAGGATCAACCATTCTTACACGGGTTCTGTTAGTAGCCGGATCAAGAATATCGTTAAAGTAAAGTGGAACAAAATAACCATTTTGAATTGAAACCATCGCCCCGCTCCCATCATTAAGAATAAACTGTGCTGCGGAAAAACCAAGGTCCCTTGTATATTCCATATCGAAAGGGATCGGGTCGGCACATCTTAACTCATAACCAATATTTTTGGCAACAATATTTGTTTTGATTCCAAACTCTTTTAATCGTTCCTGTACTTTCAACTTAAGGATTTCGCCAAAGTTTACCTCTGCAATCCGTATGTTATCGTGTGCGTCTCTTTCTACATCAACTAAAAGTTCCAGGTCCTTTTCACTTAATTTTTCAACCAAACCTTCGGCAAGTATTGCAACCCCATCTGACCTTCCATAACTTAGCCGTTTAATTATTGCTCCAACTAATACATCAGCAATATGAGAGAGCCCCAGGTTATGATCGGGAAATTCCTCGGGAATAAGTGTTAAGGTTGCGCCGGTTGCTTTTCCAATACCCAGCGCTAAGTGCCCGGCTTTTCTTCCCATCGAAACAACAAAATACCAACGCGAAGTTGTTTGCGCATCAACCATCAGATTTTTAACAATATCTACACCTATATGTCTTGCTGTTTGGAATCCAAAGGTGGGAATACCGTGCGGCAAATCGAGGTCATTATCAATAGTTTTTGGAACGTGTACAACTTTAATTCTGCCTGCTGCCATCTCGTTAACTTTTAATGCACTAAAAGCTGTATCATCACCCCCAATTGTAATTAACTTATCAACATTAAGCCGGAGAAGCGAGGTAACAGTATTCTCTAGATGTTTTTTATCTTTAGTAGGATTTGCCCTGGATATGCCGATATATGACCCACCTCTGAAATGAATCCTGCTAACATTATGAATATTAAGTTCTTTGTAGTGAGTAATATCTCCTTCCATAATCCATCTAAATCCATCTTTTATACCGATGACTTCAATACCTTCAACAGCAGCCCTGATGGTAGCTGCACCAATTACGCTGTTGATACCAGGGGCGGGTCCGCCGCCAACAAGTATTGCTAATTTTTTAGGAGCAATTGACATACGATCATCTCTCAGAAATTACGGAAATGAATAAAAATATGAAGCAATAGTCCAGAATATAGAACCAATTAATGAAGAATTTTCAGTTTGGCAAATTTAAGCATCAACTGTTTAACATTGTTGTTTTCAAATGCCACAGTAGCTTTAACCATATCTCCCGAACCAACAACATCAACCACTTTTCCAAGTCCAAATTTTTCGTGCATTACACGGCTTCCAATTCTAACTGTTTTATTTTCCTGGTCAAAATCTTCATAATCAACAGAATCGAAGTATTCGTAATATACTTCTTTTTTAGTTTTCCTGTTTGCCTTTCTGCCTATACCACCGTTTACCTCTAACAGTGTAGATGGATCCAGTTCATCAATAAACCTTGAACGGCTCTGGTAAGCAACTTCGCCAAACCTGTAACGCGAACGTGCATGCGAAAGAAATACTTTGTTTTCTGCACGGGTTACACCAACATAAAACAATCTTCTTTCCTCTTCAACCGAAGCATCGGTATTGAAGCGGTTTGCTATTGGAAATATATCTTCTTCGCATCCCGATATAAAAACGATTGGAAACTCAAGTCCTTTTGCACTGTGCAAAGTAAGAAGCGTAACCGCATTTTTTTCATTCTCGTACATATCAATACCAGCAACGAGAGAAACATCTTCTAAAAATTGATCCAGCTTAGCATCTTTATTCGAATCAGAAAATTCACTCAGTGCAGAAAGCAATTCATTTATATTTTCCAACCTGTTTTTTGATTCTGGTGTGTTCTCTGATTTGAACATCTTTATCAATCCAAGCTCATCAACAAGTGCACGTGTAAGTTCGCTAACTGAAAGTTTATCTTTAAGATCAATATATTTTTCTAGCAGGAGGCGGAATCCTTTAACATTTTTCTGGATTCGTTCCTTAATATCTATAACTTCAAAAACCCTTGCCATAGTTTGGTAAAGCGTAATATCGTGTTTGCGTGCAAAGCCTATCATCCTGTTTACTGTAGTGTTACCAATTCCACGCTGGGGAAAATTCATTATTCTAAGTAAACTTTCCTCATCATTCTGGTTTGATAAAACCCGGAGGTAGGCAACAACATCCTTAACTTCTTTCCGCCTGTAAAATTCAACTCCGCCAATAATAGTGTATGGAATTTTTTCTCTTCTAAAAACATCTTCCAAAGCCCGGGATTGTGCATTGGTTCTATATAAAATTGCAAAATCTTTATGGGATAATTTCTTTTTGCTTATCTCTTTTTTAAGGTATTTAGCAATCTGGTAAGCTTCATCTTTTTCATCGGCACATTTAATTAAAGTTAACTGCTCGCCATCGTTATTCTGTGTCCATAAAGTTTTAATAATCTGTTTTTTGTTGTTTTTAATTACAGACCCGGCAGCTTCCAGGATCATTTTTGTAGAACGATAGTTTTGTTCCAACCGGAAAATTTTATGTTTTTTAAAATCCTTTTCAAAATCGAGCATGTTACTTAAGTTAGCACCACGCCAGCTGTAAATGCTCTGTGCATCATCTCCAACAACCGATATTTTACAGTTCCTTGAAACAAGCAGCTTGATAAGTTCGTACTGTGCTTTGTTTGTATCCTGGAATTCATCTACAAGTAAATATGCAAATTTCTTCTTATATTTTTCAAGAATTTTTGCGTTGGAATTAAAAAGATCTATCGGTTTAAGCAGCAGGTCCTCAAAATCCATTGCATTGTTTGCTACCAATCGCTTCTGGTATTCTTCGTAAACATCTGCAATCTTTTCTTCAATAAATGAACCGGCATGATCCTTCCTGTATTTTTTAGGCGAAATCATATGGTTTTTAAGAAAACTTATCCTGTGCCTGATAGAGTTATTAGTAACACCTTCAATATCAATATTCAGGGCAGTGGTAATATTACCTACCAACGAAAGGGAATCTTCTGTATCGTAGATCGAAAAGTTACTCTTGTAATTAATATTCTTTGCTTCAATTCTTAAAATATGAGCAAAAATTGAATGAAAAGTGCCCATCCAAATGTTATTTGCTTTCTTTCCAACCAAGCTCTTTTATTCTTTCCTTCATCTCATTGGCAGCTTTATTTGTAAAGGTAAGCGCCAAAATTTCTTCCGATTTATAACCTTTAGATAGCAGGTAAGCTATTTTATAGGTAAGAACCCTAGTTTTACCCGACCCGGCACCAGCTATTATCATTTGCGGACCGGTGATATATTCAACTGCTTTTCTCTGATCCACGTTCAATTCCTTTAAATCCACCATTTTTCCCATCTTTTTTGAAAATTTAAAATGCAAATATATATAAAGGATTTACGAATAAAAAGGCAGGAAACAAGTAAAAATTACAATTTTTCTTTGCAATTGATGAATCATTTACTAATAATGACTTCAATTGACACTTTTTTAATTAGCACTCATTTGGCACTGTTATGGTAATTAAATTTATGAATATTATATTCATGCCAGCTGGGGGAAGCAGATAATTATATTTTATTAAGCATTAGCTCGAGTAATTGATTTCCGAAACAGAAAATACTAGCGAGTCTGACTCCTTACAAAACACTGAACAAGATTTGGTAAAGCCTGATTTAAAAGGGAGTATTCCCATCAATGACCAGCTACGTCTTAAATTACACTTCGATCAGACACCTTTAGGAATTATAGAGTGGGATAAAGATTTTACAGTGATCAGGTGGAACCCTGCTGCGGAAAAAATATTCGGCTACTCGGAAGAAGAAGCTACTGGAATAAAAGTTAATGATCTTCTCGTAGCCGAAAATGCTAAGGAAACAACTGAACAAGTTTGGCACCAACTGTTAAATCGTGAAGGAGGTACAAGGAGTACAAACTTAAATATTACCAAAGAGGGAAAGCAGATTTTATGTGATTGGTATAACACTCCCCTTATAAATGACAATGGTGAAGTAATAGGTGTGTCCTCCCTTGTGAATGATATCACACAGCAGGATAAAACCCGAAAAATCCAGCGTGCTTTATATAAAATTTCAGAATCTGTTAATACAATAAATGATATCAACGAATTGTATGAAGAAATTCATCAAATTATTGCAGGGTTGATGAAGGCAGAGAATTTTTTTATAGCACTGTATGATGAATCACAAAGATCTTATCTCATTTCCTTACTTTGTTGATGAATGTGATGAAAAACCCGAACCGGGTAAACTTGGAAGAGGTTTAACCGATTATATTCTCCGCTCCGGGCAGGATATGCTTATCGATGCGAAGAAAGACCTGGAATTAAGAGCAATGGGAGAAACTGATTTGATAGGTCAGCCCGCAGAAATTTGGTTAGGGGTATCGCTAAAAATTATGAACAAAACAATTGGGGTAATTGTAGTTCAGGATTACTACGATAATACAACTTATGGTGAAGAAGAAAAACAGGTTCTTATTTATGTATCAGAACAGATAGCATCGGCTATAAGTAAAAAGAAGGATGAAGATGAACTGAAGAGATATTCTGAGGAATTGCATGAACTGAATAAGAGTAAAGATAAATTCTTTTCAATTATTGCACATGATCTTAGAAGTCCCTTCTACGGATTAATGGGATTAACTGACATCCTTAAAAGTGAATACAAGGATCTTCCGCCGGATGAAACTAAAGCTTACCTTGACGAGCTTTACAGCTCTACATCAAATCTTTACACCCTAATTGAAAACCTGCTGGAGTGGAGCCGAATCCAATCAGGTAAAATGACTTTCCAACCTGAGGTAATTGATTTAAAAGAACTAATAGAAGAGGTTATTTCAGTTCTTCATCAAACAGCTCAGCTTAAATCTATAGCAATCGAAAAATTTATCACCGATTGTTTTATGATTTATGGCGACAAGGCAATGATAAGATCACTTATGCAAAACCTAATTTCGAACGCTATAAAGTTTACTCGTAAGGGGGGAAGCATTAATATATCGTGCAGCAAAATAAATGATGAAAAGGTTGAAGTAAAAGTGAATGATACGGGCGTAGGAATGAACGAAGATAAAATCTCCAAACTTTTTAGAATTGATGAGAATATTTCCTCACCAGGAACTAATAAAGAGAAAGGAACAGGACTCGGATTACTGCTGTGCAAGGAAATTGTTGAAAAGCACGGAAGCGCTATAAAGGTTTCAAGTGAAATTGGAAAGGGCTCCTGCTTTAGTTTTACCTTAAAGCTTTCATCACCTTCTGATTGATTCTCACCTCTAAATCATTAAATAAGATTATCCCTTAATATCAGTTTTAATTTTCTGTTTAAAAAAATACCTCCGGGCCCAAATAAACAGACCCGAAGGTTAAGGAGAGAACATATGATGCTGTTCTAAATAAACAACTACCGTGCCATCAATATTTTTTGTTTTTTCTATGATTTTGGAAAAAATATGTCCCTTTTTAAATACAATGCACAATAATGAGAAGAATAGAATAATTGGTTGTAAAGTTATTTATCCACTATTCTTAACATTTTATTGCTAAAATATTCTATTAAAACTTGAATGTGAGGAGGATTTTTCCTTTTTTTACCCTTGGTGACAAAGAATGAGACTTGAAAAAAATTATATACTTTTATTTTTTCTATTATCCGTTATTATATTAGGCGGATGCAGGCTACTAATCAACGATTATCCCGTAGCCTGAATCAGTAGTGGAACCAGTTTATTTTAATACTTTTACTATCATCTCACCTACGATACTCTTCATTCTGGAAACCGGGAGATATGTTGGAAATAAAATGGATTACATCCGGCTCTGTTGAAAAAGTTGATATTCAACTTTACCGAAAAACTACTTTGATTAAAGACCTGAAAAATAATTTAAATAATGACGGTTCTTTTATTTGGTACATACCAAATGATATAAACCACTCACTCCATTATCATATAAAACTTATTAATCATAATAATGCTGATGAACACGAATTAAGCGATAGATTTGCGATAGTAAATTAGCTTATAGAATCCATTTCCACATTAAAATCATTTCAACAAAACCATTTTCTTCGTTTCAATAAAATTACCTGATTGTATTCTATAGAAATAAATTCCACTGGCAAGAGTAGAGGCATCAAACTCAACTTCATAACTTCCCACAGGTTTTACTTCATTAACTAGTGTTGCAACTTCACTTCCAAGTATATCATATACTTTCAGATTTACTAATCCTGCTTCAGGAATTTTAAATTCTATTTTTGTACTTGGATTAAACGGATTAGGATAATTCTGATGTAGTAGAAATTCTGTTGGAATTACTTCACTAAGATCAGTACTCGTTATATTATCAACTCCACCTGAGAAACAGGTAACTTTCCCTTCTCTTGTACCAGCTAATAATTCATAACTATAATTTCCATCAATAGAAGGCATTACATTTACAGAGTATAACCAATCGGAGAATTGGTGTTTGAAAATTAGTGAATCCCCTTTTCCATTAATACAATAAAAGAATTCATCTCTGGAACCAACAATAACATCCTCAAATCCATCATCATCAATGTCCGGAACTGCAGCAACTCCAAACTGAAAATCCATCTGCCAAAACCATAACTGTGTTCCACTTCCTCCACTTAAGCAATTAAAACCATTATTAGCAAATGAAGCAATCAAAACATCCGGTATCTGGTCATTATCAATATCCTCAATCAAAGTCAGTTGAATCACTCCTGCAGAAGATCCTAAAGGATAAGTCCATATTATTTGTCCATTCCTTCCGTTTAAGCGGTGGATATTTCCAAAATATTCAGCAGCTATTATATCTGTGCTATCATTCGGTAATCGCAATGCCAGCATTTCTTTTGGTTCATAGTCAATCATATCTCGCGTCCAAATTGTCACACCATTAGATCCATTAAGAGCTCTTACAGATTGATTGGTGCTTCCATTATTTCCATACGCAATAACAGCTTCGGGAATATTATCTCCAGTAAAATCATCAACTGATATAATAGTTTTACCAAAAGAAGGATTTGGACCGGGATAAAAATGTTCCCAGATAATACTACCATTTGTTCCATTGAATAGAATACGCTCTTTTGTAACCTGTTCCTCCGGAATTTCCATCTGCAATTGCCAGATACATCTTCTACATTATCTCCGTTAAAGTCTCTTTGAACATCAACTGCTTCAAAATCACCCAGACTATAGTTAATATTATCTCCATATTCCCAGATAATTTCTCCGTTTGTTCCATCTAATGCATATACATGTTCATTTCCTCCTCCTACAGCAATTACAACATCGTTAAAACCATCACCATTCAAGATCATTTGCAATTTGCATTGCATCCTGAACTCCATACTCAAAATTTGCACCAATTGAACCAGTATTGTTGCTTCCCATATAAGTTGTAAAAATCCAGAGAGGGAATGATGAACCTGAAGCAGCACCATCCAGACACATTGTCCAGTAGTTTTCTGTTGAGATCATAACTTCAGGAATTCCATCACCTGTTATATCATTAATTGGTTTTAATGCTTCAATACGTGGCGAAGCACTTGTAGAGTTAGGATGTGAGGAACCTGGTATTGCCAAAACGTAAAACCGTAATTGTATTGATTGAAAACTCCCGTACCAATTACAGAAATTTTTGCAACCGGTATTGTTAAATCATTTGTATTAATTTTTAAAGTATCTTCATACGTTCCCACTTGAGTAGGATAAAAATAAATTTTTAGATCAACGGTATCGGTAGATAAAATTTGAAAGGGAATTGAAGGAGCATCAAATGAAAATTCAGGGAGAGACAATTGCATATCCGATACATCCAGGGGTTGATCGCCCATATTAAAAATTTAAAATCCCAGTAAGTAATTCCTTCACCAACCCAAACACTTCCAAAGTTATGTGAAGAAGCAGACAGCCCAATTCTTGCACCACTAAGTAGTCCTTGCCCCTTAAGTGAAACCTGAACAATAGGATTAACCGGATCATTGCAATAAATATTTAATAGTCCCGTCATAGAAGGCATAATTTGTAGGTGTAAAGTTTATCGTTACATCACTAGAATTACCTGGTGGAATTTGAAGAGGAAATGAAATTGGATCAAATGAAAAACCATTTCCTGTAGACTTTAATGGAATCAACTGTTAAGGGTACCAGCTCCGTTACTGTAAATTGTAAGATTATAGTTGGAAGTGTTTCCAACCGTGGTATTTGGGAAAAATACATTCGTTATAGGAACACTTATACCTGGAGTTCCACTTCCGCCAAGATCATATTTAAATAATTGTCTACCTGTTCCTCCAACCGGTTCTGCCAAGCATCCAGAAATATGTTCCATCCCAGGCAAGCCCTTTAGGTGAATTTTGGAAGATTTGAAGGATGAGGGAGCCCGAAATGAAAACAGCGTATCCTTCTGTAGCTAGATTTACAGCATAAATTCTGTCACTAACCTTGTGAACCATTTGAATTAAAACCATCATTAACATAAAATAAAGTATCTCCCTTTAACTGTAATACCTGTTGGCTGCAAACCAAATACAGGAATAGTATCCACAATCGCTCTTGCAGCCACATTCACTTTATATAAAGCTGCAATGGCATCCGGATAGTACACTGAAATCCACAAACCCGAACCATCCCATGCAGCACCGCCAAGATAGATATTGGAAGTGCCGAATAGTTCAGTCAGTTGAAATTGAATCTACCACAATTCCATCAGGCACTTACTTTGAACAAATCACATCTTGCTGTCTTTCTTTCTACGTACCAGAAATCAGTTTCGTCGAAAGCTAAACCCTGTGAATAACGAATCCAGGGTAAATCAATATTTACAGTATCAACTAATCCACCCGTGTTGTCTACTGCATAAAAAATACCATTAGCCACTCCTCCAGTATTCCGGGATGAAGAAATCCAATATTTTGAATTATTGTAAACCATACCATACGCACCATCCCAATAATCACCAGCTGGAAGATTAATTGTTTCAAGCAAAGTTTGTGAATAGATTGAGGAGTTAAAAAGGAATTGCAACAAAGAGGATTAATTTTTTCATAACCATAATCCTGATTTGATGGGTTAATATTTATCTAATCAAAATCGAAATGAATTTACTTACGCGGATTGTTTTTCCTCCAGTCCTTTATGTAATCGGCAATAGCATAAGTAGTTGCACCCGGGGTAAAAAGTTCGCCAACACCTAACTTCTTTAATTCTTTAATATCATCTTCAGGAATTATACCGCCGCCAGTTAGTAACACATCATCAAGTCCTTTTTCATCCATAAGTTTTTTTATCTTAGGAAGGATAGTCATATGAGCACCCGATAAAATACTTATTCCAATAATATCCACATCTTCCTGTATAGCAGCTTCAACAATCATTTCCGGAGTTTGCCTTAATCCCGGTATAGATCACTTCCATACCGGAATCGCGCAAAGCAGCTGCAATTACTTTAGCTCCCCTATCGTGTCCATCTAAACCGGCTTTAGCAACCAGCACTCTTATTTTTTTACCCATTGTAGATGTCCTTGTATTTACTCACAAAAGAACGAATCTCATCAGCATATTCCCTTATAGCTCCTTCAGCGTACGATTTAAGTTTCGGTTTAAGACTGAAGTCGCTTTTAAAACGAGGAATTATATGAAAGTGAAAGTGATAAACAGTTTGACCGGCAGAATCTCCGTTATTGGAAACTACATTAAAACCATCAGCATTCATGCTGCGTTTTACTGCACCTGCAATGTATTGAGTAGCATTAATTACTTTTTCTAATTCATCTTTAGGAATAGTTAAAAAGTTATCGTAGTGTTTTTTGGGAATTACGAGGGTGTGCCCGTAGTTAACAGGACGTATATCAAGGAAGGCAACAATGTTATCATCTTCAAATAGTATCTCGGCTTCAGCTTTATTTTCTGCAATGTTACAAAAGATACATTCCATAGTGTATAAAAATAATGTTAAAAGTTCATTTAGGCAAAGGTTATATCTTAATACTAAATCATCTTAAGATAATTATTCTTCTTTGGAAATGTACCGAAAATTCCACCTGTATGAATAAAGATGTTTCTTTTTCCTCTATTCTTTTTTAAAACTAAATCGTTATATGCAACAAATGCTTTGCCTGTATACGCGGGATCCAAAAGAATTCCTGATGATGAAGAGAAATTAATCATCTTTTTCAGTTTATTATCAGCTATATTTTTATATCCTTCGTTCGAATATCCATCAATAATTACCAGCCTGGTTTCATCAAGTTTACATGGAAGTTTGTAATCCAGCATACAACCTTCAGCAAGCTGCAAAATTCTTTTTCTTATTTCTTCTTCAGGAAGAAGAACGTTGACAGCATAGATTTTAATCTTCAGTTTTCTCAAAGCGGCACCAACCAGCAATCCTGCTGCTGTTCCACCAGATCCGCATGCAGCATAAATTCCTTCAATCTTTTTAAGATCAACTTGTTTTCTTAATTCATCTATAAAAGAAATATAACCCCAGATACCAAGGGTTGTAGAACCACCGGTTGGAATTACATAAACTCTTTTTCCTTTTTTAACAAGTTTTGCTCTCTCTTCCGTCATTATTTCATCAACATTAGAATAATCTTTTTTATTCAGGAAAGAAATTTCCGAGCCATACATTTTATCAAGAAAAAGATTTCCTTCCACGCGCTTCCTGCTATCTCCCCAAAGGAATAACCTGGTTTTAAATCCTAACTTTGCAGCTGCCGAAGCAACAGCACGGGAATGGTTGGATTGATCGCCGCCGCAAGTAAAAATAATATCGGCTTTTTCTTTCTTTGCTTCGTAAAGAAGATATTCGAGTTTCCTGATTTTATTCCCCATAAAATCAGAGCCGGTGTAATCATCCCTTTTTATTAAAAATGATTTACCTTTATATTTTAAGGTCTCAAGCGGTGTTGGAAGATGAGCGAGGTTAATTTTTTTAGGAATTTTCATTTTCTCCTCTTCCTTCTGTTTCCATTTATAATATTTTCTTGCACGATTCAAATCTTCCTGCGTATCCACACCTATGCTTTCCATTTCTGTAACCACTATTTTTATTTTGAAACCATTCTCAAGCATTCGCAGTTGTTCAAGTTTTTCAATCCTTTCCAGGTCTGTTGGTTTCAACTTTGTAAACTCCAAAAGCGATTTGCGCCGGAATACATAAAGCCCTATGTGTTTGTAAATTTCAGCCTTTTCTATTCTTTTTTCATCAGTATTAGCTTCCCTGACAAAAGGAATTGGTGAGCGTGAAAAATAGAGTGCATAGTTTGTGTAATCGAAAACAACTTTAACAACATCAGGAGAGTTTAATTCTTTAACCGTGGTTATTCGTTTTGCAAGTGTAGATACTTCAACTTCCTTATCGAAGAGCAAAGGTTCAATCGCCTGGTCAATCATTTCACCACTTATAAATGGTTCATCCCCCTGGATGTTTACAATTATCTTAGCATCATCCATTTTTTTTGCAGCGTGTGCAATCCTATCCGATCCGCTTACAAAATCTTTAGATGTTTCAATTGCTACTCCTCCAAAACCGCGTACTACTTCAGCAACTTTTTTATCATCAACCGCAACAATAATTTTATTCATCAATTTAGATTTTGAAGCACTCTCATAGGTGTGCTGGATCATAGGTTTGCCTCCAATATCGGCAAGAGGCTTACCCATCAATCGGGTAGAAGCAAAACGTGCAGGTATTATACCAATAATCATTTTTCTTTAAGATGATTTTTTACAATTATCTCTCTCACTTTATTCATCAGTTCCATTTCATCTTTGCGCGATTCAATTCCTTCTGTTGAAATTGGTTTATCAAAATGAACATGAATTGTTCCCGGTTTAAGTTTGAATGTTTTTTTCGGCATAATCTTATGCGATCCACTAATTGTAACCGGCACGATCGGAAAACCTACCTGTGAAGCCAATCTGAATGCTCCCCTTTTGAAGGGCTGAATCTCCCCGGATTTACTTCTTGTTCCTTCTGCGTAAACAACCATTGAAATATTTTTTTTCACAAGTTTTTCTTTTGCTTCATCAATACTCCTCATAGCACTTTCATAATTTTTTCTATCTATCATAACATAAGGACCAAGATATAGCTGCCATCCAAAAAAAGGAATTTGTGCAAGTTCTTTTTTAAAAATCATTGCCATATTATTTGGGATTGACTTTTGAAGTGTTACAATATCGTACAGGCTTGCATGATTGGATACAAAAACATACGCTTTATCGTGTGAAAAATTTTCTAATCCAGTTACTTTTAATTTAATCCTGCTTATTAAAAGTATTCCGCCGGAAAAATATTTTGACAATTTAAAATATAGATAATAACTCCGGTCAACAAGGTAAAGATAAGAGCAAAGATTGAAGAAATAAAAGTATGAATAACGATCAGGAATAATTTAAAGACGGTTATCATTTAACTTTTCCCCTGCGCTGTAACTGCTTTGTCAGTATTCTCAATTGCTTTAAATGAATTACCTGCTAAGCTGCTTATTGCAGAAATTCTGTTTTTAATTGATGGATGGCTGTAAAAAAACCACTCCACAAAAGGATGAGGTTCTTTATCACCTAAATTTTGTTCGTTTAATTTTTCAAGCGTAGCAATAAATACATCACCGTTCCCTGTTTCCTTTACTGCATACTCATCCGCCTGGTATTCATATTTTCTTGAAAGAATATTTCCTAAAGGTGTTTGAATTATTCCAATTAGCATAGACCAGAGTGCAAGCAACGGCAATGCAGCAATTTGCGTGATTGAAGTGAAATCAAACCAGGCTAGAGAATTTTTATAGAGATATGCAATTATAAAAAGAGTTAAAAAACTTGTAACTGTTCCGAAGATAATATTTTTAACAATGTGTTTCTTTTTGTAATGTCCAAGCTCGTGTGCAATAACAGTTTCAATTTCATCATCAGAAAAATTATCGAGTAAAGTATCGCCAAGAATTATTCGTTTTGTTTTTCCTAAGTCCTGTAAAAGCTGCATTTGCTTTTTTTGTGTTTTTACTCATATCGAATTTAAAAACATTTTCAACATTTATTTTTGCGTTCTTTGCAAGCGCAGTAATTCTTTCTTTCAATTCTTCATTATCAATTGGAGTAAGCTTATAAAAGATCGGTAAGATTAGAACCGGGAAAATCTGCGAAAGAACAACAGAAACAAAAAACATAATTACCGCAAAGGGAAGCCACCAGTTATCGACCAAATTGATTTAAGAGAAAAGTAAAAAAGTAAAAGAATAGGAATTCCAATTACTAAGCGAAACAAGCAATCCTTTAAAATTTTCCCAGATCCATTTTCCAAAAGTCTGGTTTGATAAATTGAACTTATGCTCTAAATAAAAACCTGAATAATAACTTACCGGCAAAGATAGAATTGAACCAGCAAATCCCACAACAAGTATAAAACAAATGAAAATAGGTAGGAATTAGAAATAAATTCCGAAAGGTAGTTTTCCAATCTTAAACTGTATCCCAGCCACACAAAAAGTAAAATTAAAATAAATGAAGCGATTCCCTCACTTATTCCAACAGCTAACTTTATGTTGTTGTATCTTTTAGCATCCATAGTTGTAAAAATAGTTAAAGGGGATTAGGTAAGCAATTTATTGATAAGGCATAAAAAATCCCGAAGCTAAAAAATAACTTCGGGATATAAATTTAGAGTATTTCTTAAGAGCTATTCCTGCTCTGATGTTCCATCTGATTCAATAACTTCTTCTGTAGTCTTAGCACAGCATTCCTTTTCGCAACCTGGTTTGCATTCTTTTTTACTCATTTCTTATGGTTCTATGATAGCATGCTTTTTCTATTTCATCACAAGCTTTTTTGCATTCTTCTTTACTTTTTCCTTCACATTCTATGTTTAACCTCTTCATTTACAGAAACGGTTGCTTGGTCTTCTGTTAAACTTTTTTCAACTGTTGTAGCTGTTTGCTCTTTTTGTAAATTAGTTTCAGTCTGTGCATTTGCTGTAAATGCAAATACCAAAACTAACGACAGGATTGCGAGAACAGTATTTCATATAGTACCTTTCTAGAATTATTAGATTATTATGAATTTCTTAATTGAATGTAGATTCGAGTGTAAATTACAAAAATATCAACAATTTGCAAGAGGCAAATATTTCCCCGTTTATCTTAAATTTCTTCCACATTTTCGGCCAATAACCAACCAATTTTACCATCAGCTAATCTAATTTTTATCCAGTCATCAAGCTTATCTTCTAATTTTACTCTTAAGCCCTTCGTGGATAACAAAAGTATCTGTGCTTTTTAAATCCGGAGAAGTTTTAACCGTTACTGATTGAACAACAATTACACCACTTTTTTCAGTCGCTTCCCTGTTAACTTTAACAACCAGAAGTGAAAAAGTGAGCGCAAGTATTATCAGACACGCCTAATCCTGAAAAAAGAATAATTTTTTGTTGGAAGATTGTTTTCGCAAAAAAGTAATACGCAATAAAAAATAAAAGCAGTATATAAAAAGCATAGACTACATAGCTCCAGCCATTAATGGTAAGCATACCGAGAACAGCTTCCCAAATATCAAATATGAAAAATTTAGGCAGCGGTTGAATTCTATCAATTGTGCTTAAGTTAGCAAAGGATAAATTATGATTTACATCTTCATCGGAAGGAGAAAGCTTTAATGCTCTTTCGTAATTAAGTATGGCATAACCCAGTTTTCCAATCCTGTAATAGGAGTTAGCAAGATTGTAATAAAGTGCAGTTCCTTCATAACCTTCGTTAAGCAATCCTTCGTAAATTTCGATTGCCTTGTCAAATTCACCTTCTCTATAATACTCTCCTCCCTTCTGCATACTTTCATCGATAGGGTTTGCATAAGAACTTACTGCTGCAAGAATAAAAAATATCAGAATAATTTTAATTGGAAGAATTAGAGATGAAGAAGAGAAAATTTTATTCACTTTTTATCTCCCCGATACTCTTTTCCAGGTTTATTATGACATTAGCAAGTTCTGCATACATTTCCTTCATTGCAGAAGATTCTTCAGCTCCGGGAGCAAACCGAACATATTCGCATTTTTCCGCACTGTTTTTAAGATCGGTTATTAATCCTTCCTGAACATCTTTCATTTTTAAAACATCTGCAGCCCGTTCAACTGTAAACTCAGCTTTGGGAATGTGAAGTTTATCCTCCAGGTATCCAAAGAGAGCCATTGAAAGTTCAGTATAAAATGCCTTATGATTTTTTTCCTGCATGAATTTTCCAGCTTGCTTTAACCTATTCTTTGCAACTTTTTGAGCTTTTTGATAGCGTAGCAGTGTAATGTTGCCTGCTAATTTATCGCTTCTTCTTTTCCATCCAATTAATAACTGCCAGTAAAAGTAAAGGAGCTGTACCTGCAATCCAGAAACCAGTTGTATTTATTATGTGCTCGCTTCTTTTCTCAACTCCGTTTGAAGATGTTTTAATAAATCTTATATCGTTGCCTAATTGTTGTAAATCTTCCTTGCCAACAACTTCTGTATTAATAATTCTATCACCCTGTTCTATATTAAGGGTGAAAGGTTCTGATTTAAGAGTTATATATTTATTCTTTACGGGATCGAAATAGGAAAATTCAATCGGTGGAATTTCACGTATACCAACAACCCTTGGTACAAAAAGATATTCACCTGTTTTGGTTCCTCTGATCTTCCCTGTATTTTTTACATTTTCAGTTACTTTCGGTTCGTATTTTTCAAACCCGTTTGGAAGATTGATCCCCGGCATTTCAAGCAGCTCAAAATTACCTGAGCCGGATATAGAAACATTAAGTGTAAGCGGCTCATTTGTTTTTGTGGAAGTTTTGTTTATTGTGGCTTCCATTTTAAAATCACCTACAGCCCCATGAAAATTTTCTGGTTTGCCTTCTATGGGAAGAGGAAGCACATTAACTTTAACTGTGTTTGAGATTGCGCTGTATTCTACTGTCTCTCCCCTGCCGAACGGATCACCAAAAAAATCATCAAATATATTCCTGCTTTTTTTACGTTGTATTTGTACAGGAACCGTTAACTCAAACGGCGTAACTTCAAGCTTACCGGTTTGCGAAGGAAAAAGCGCTACCTTTTTTAAAACACCAACCCTAAACTGCTTTCCATTCACAACTTCGGTATTAAAAGTGATGTTGCTCGCAGTCTCAAGCTCTTCAGCCCAAAAGCCCTGGTATTGCGGCAGTTTATTGATTGACATTTGCGAAGCGATTGTTAAACGGGTATACAACTTATAAACAACGGTAACCTGCTCTCCCTTGTAAACTTTATTTTTATCAACAATGGCTCTTATATATAAATTTTTTGCAATCTCTTCATTTGAAATATTTTGTTCAGTGTTATTCTGTTTAGGTTTTGCACTCCCTTTTACAACTTCCATCTGAAGCGGTTTGGTTTCAAAAGTTTGCCCATCCTGCTGAATGCTGGCTTTGCCAATTGAAAAAGTTCCTACTCGTTCAGGTTGAAGTATATATGAATAAGTTAAGGAAGCAGTTTGTGCTCCATTTATTATCTGAATGCTGGTAGATTGATTAGGACCAGATAGTACAAGGAAGTTTGTAAAAGAAGGCGCCTTAAAATTCTTAAGGTTATTAATGCTTTTGCCGGAAAAAACAAACGAAACCTGGAAACGTTCATTATCAGAAACAGTAGTTTCATTAACAGAAACATTAAACTCCTGCGCAATTAAAATTGGCTGCAGAAAAAAAATAATAACAAACAAAAATTTTATAAATCGTAGAATCATTTTTTTATTTCACAAACTATCTTCAACTAATTATTATCTTCTCTTTTTCTTTTTACTTTTTTCTTTTGACTTCTTCTTACCAATCCTTTTCGGTTTTAACTCTTTGACCTTTAATTTTTCTTAGTTCTTTTTGAAGATCTTTCTCATTATCCTTTAAAGCTTCCAGGATTCTTTCTGCTTCCTCTTTTGAAATTTTCTGTTCCTGCTTCTGTTGCTGCTTTGTATTATCCTGCTTGCTTTCCTGGTTTTGCTGCTCCTGCTGTTGCTGTTGCTGGTCCTTGTTTTCCTGTTCTTTATCCTTTTGATCCTGGTTTTGGTTATCGTTCTTCTGATCTTCATTTTTATTCTGATCCTGCTGCTGATCTTTGTTTTGCTGATCCTGCTGCTGGTTGTTCTTCATGTTAAGAGCGTAGGAAAGATTGTATTTTGCTTCCGGATCATTTGGATTTAGTTTTAACGATTCTTTATACGCTTCAATACTCTCATCTAACTTTTGCGATTTTAATAATGAGTTTCCCACGTTGTAATGTATCTTTAGCTTTATCTTCATCTGTTTTTGCGTTAGCGAAAGCAGACTGGAATGATTTGATTGCTTCATCGTATCTTTCCTGCTTATAGTAGGCATCTCCCAAATTAAATTTAGCCTCAAAAATTTCGGGTGATTGCTCGGCTCCTTTTTTAAAGTTCACTTCAGCATCAGAAAATTTAGATTCTTTATAATAATCAACCCCATCGTTAATTAATCCCCTGGTTGATTGGGCAAAACCAATTCCACTAATAAATACGATGAATAA
>CAVVMV010000005.1:0-51644 GCA_963749485.1 uncultured Ignavibacteriales bacterium
TCTATAATTATTTCTTGCACAATCCAGCATAATTTAAACATTTTTTTATTCTTTCAAATGTCTTATTAATATTATTATCCAGCCCGATTGAAATCCTTACCAGACCTTTGCTTAAACCCATTTTGTCCTGTTCTTCTTCGGGAATTTCGGAAGAAGTGCTATGACCCGGTGAACTGAACAAAGTTTTAAAATAACCTAAACTAACAGCAAGGTAGCCTACTTTTTCATCCTGCATTTTCTTCATAAACTTATCAGCTGTTTCTACATCTCCCAAATCAATGGCAAGCATTCCGCCATAACCAAAACCTTCATTCATCAAATCGTTAATAAGCTTATTACCATTGTGATGAATTAATCCCGGGTAAAATATTTTGCAGCCAAGTTTATCTAAATTTTCTGCTAAGAACATTGCGTTTTCACTATGCTTCTTTATCCTGATGTGAAGCGTGTGCAAATTTTTAAGAATGCTTGCAGCCCTGTGACTATCCAGCACAGGTCCCAGCAGCATCGCAGCCCCGGAATTAATATCCATAAGTTCGTTTATAAAATCATTTGTTGAACAAACACAGCCGGCAACGCAATCGCTTGTTCCATTTATAAATTTGGTTAAACTATGAATAACAATATCAGCTCCAAGTTGAATTGGTGAAAGTACAATAGGGCTGAACGTATTATCAACCATTAGTTTCAAATTATTCTTTTTTGCCAGCTTACTGAGTTTCGGTATATCGGCAATTTCCAAAAGCGGGTTACTTACAGTTTCGCAATAGATAATTTTAGTTTTACTGCTAACAGCTCTTTTAACCGCATCAAGATCCTGGATATTTACGAACTTAACATTTATACCTAACTTCGGCAGAAAGTTTTTAAACAATGCATAAGTTCCACCATAAATTGTTCTACCGGAAATTACTTCGTCACCAGTTTTACAAATTTGTAAAATAGTTGCAGAAATTGCGGCCATACCGGATGAAGTTACAATCGCCGATTCGCTGTCTTCAAGACGTGCTAATGCGTCTGCTAAATACTTATTAGTAGGATTCCAATGGCGGGAGTATAAAAAGCAGCCCTCAATTTCATGATCAAAAAGATTTTTCATCTTTTCAGGACTAAGAAAAGTAAATGTTGATGAATCTTCAATTGAAGGATTAACTCCACCGTACTCACCAAATACAAGGTAATCTTGAATTTCAGTGCTGGGATCGAAATGATGCATAGTACATCTCCTTATTTTATTTATCAAATTTCGAAATATGAATTTTTATAATTGTGGAATACAAATAAATATTTGTTTCGATTAGAAAGATAACCCATTTTTGTAAATACTATTTTATTTTGTAGGAGTTCATAGTGAACGAAAAACAGATCGCAGCCGAAAAGGCGGTAGAATTTATTGAAGACGGAATGATAGTTGGCCTGGGCACCGGCTCAACTGTTAATTATCTAGTAAAGAAACTTGCACAGAAAGTTGATGAGGGTTTAAAGATCAAAACGGTTTCAACTTCTACAGCTACCTCTATACTTGCAGAATCACTGGGAATCCATATTTTAGATTTTGATGACGTAAATGAAATTGATATTACAATCGATGGTGCTGATGAAGTTGATAAAAAATTAAATGGAATTAAAGGTGGCGGCGGTGCACTACTTTTTGAAAAGATTGTTGCAACTTCATCCAGGAAGAATATCTGGATTGTAGATTCAACAAAGCTGGTTGATAATTTAGGAAAGTTTCCTCTTCCAGTTGAAGTTGTTCCGTTTGGAATAGAACATACAATTAGCAAGCTAAAAGAGGTTGGCTATAATCCTGAATTAAGACTGGTGGATGATAAAATATTTATCACTGATGGAAATCATTATACAGTTGATCTTCATCTAAATAAAATTACAGAGCCGGTTAAACTTGAACATGAATTAAAAAAATTACCGGGAATTGTTGAGACCGGTTTGTTTATTAATATTGCAGATATGATTATTGTAGGTAGAGCAAACAGTTATGAAATATTGAGGAGAGAATAAAAAAAAGGAAAGATCAATCATTAGTGGATTGATCTCTCCTTCCCCCAGGAAATAAAATTTTTAAAATCTATTTTCCGGCGCCCAACTTTTTTAATTCCTGAGAAACCTTTCTAGAGTTTGTATATGCCAGAAATCCTAACAAAGCAAGGAATCCAAGTACGATAATTTCAGTCAATCCCATCGGTAAAAAGTCTCCTTTAATATTATTTAAATCATTTTATTAAGATAATCACAAGTATAGTGCCACCAGTAAATTATACATGACACAAGGATTATATTGCCAACTTCGCAAATATAATTTACATGAAACTACTAAAGGTAAATTTTACATAAATACGACAGATGTGACAGTAACAAATTACCTTTTCAGTTGCAAATATAATAAAAAATGGGCACACACTTATGTACCCATTTAATAGAACAAGAGTATTTGAGTTCAATTTTACTTAAGGAGAACTAGTTTCTTAGTTTCAACAAATGAACTTGTCTTAATTTGATAGAAGTAAATACCCGAGGCAAGATTAATTGGGTTAAATTCTACTTGATAGACTCCAGCTTCCTGTTCCCTCTTAACCAGTGTTTCTACAAGCATCCCTAAAGCGTCAAAAACTTTAAGTTCCACATCGCTTCTCTCTGGAATTGAATAGCGGATTGTAGTGGAAGGGTTAAATGGATTGGGATAATTTTGTTCCAGTAAGTAATCGTTAGGTATATTGTTTCCAACTTGTTGAACATCCAATACAACTAATGAAGTATCCATACCAAGTATATCCATTTGTCTTAAGGTCATAGGCGTGCAGTATTCTAATTGAAAACCATCCGCTTCACTTTTTACAAACGTCCAGTTTTTTGATGCTCCTGGTGGATCACTTAAATTACCCTCGTAGGTTATGAAGTCCATAATAAATGAAGACTTATAATCAATAGGTAAAGGTATAATTCCTTGAGTCCAGCTTAAGGTACTATCAGCACTATTCCAGGTGGAAAACTTAATACCTCCACCATTGTTATAATCATCAATCGCTTGAACACCGCTCCCCAAATTTTGATGACAATCACCGCAAGTTTTTGCATCATTCTTTGTTACACTGTGTGTGTAATTGGGTGCCATGGCTACCCAGCTTCCACCAGATGAATCATGATAGAGAGATTGGAAAGTTGCAGGATGAACTTTTCCGTCTTTCTCACGATTAACTAGTATTATAAAACCGGTAATAGGCTGTTTAGCTCTTTTAACATGTTCTTCTACCTGGCTATCGAAGTGACAGTTATAGCATGATAAGTTTGTTTGCATATGGCAGGAAGAGCAATGAAGTACCTCATTGTGGTCATCGTAAGGATTATGGTTTCCAACAAGACTTGAGTGGCAATCCAGGCAATCTGTTGTAACAGCTCCATCTTCTAGCATCGAAGTATAGGTATTCCCATCACCGTGCATATCACTTGTGTTGTGGCAATCCCAGCAAACCATTGGTACAGTTGCATCTCTATGAACATCGGATATACCAAGTGATCGTAATTTTGATTGACGACCGTGACAACCCAAACAATCGTCTTCAGTTACTGGTCCAGGTGTGCCTGAATTTGTTGCATGGCAATCCTCACAAGTTGCCTCGAAAGGATCTGGAACTGGATCACCATTAGCATTAAATCCATCTGCCGGATGGCAGCCTACGCAACCTATATCTTCTATAGGCACGCCTGTTAAGGATTCATAGCCGCCGTTCTCCATATCATACCAGGTTGGTTTACCTTCTCTGGTTTTATGAAGACTGGTGTTGAAATTGTTTGGTTGCGCCAGTAAGGGTAACACCATACCAACCACAAAAAGAATAGTAAAAAGTATGTTAATTATTTTCATATGTTCCTCATAGTTTTTAAGAATGTTTGTTCAGTTTATTTTTTTGAGAAATTCTATTGCCAATTATCGAACAAACAGGTTTAATACGTTTATCTTCGGGTTTCATCTTTGCAGCAGATTTAAAAAAGCTTAGAGATTTATTTACATCGCAATAAAGCCATAACATGCCCAACATAATTTTTAAATCTGTTGAATTTTCTTCGTATGGAAGAACAGCTCCATAGTGAATAACAAGTTCAGGGCAAGGACAATCATCGCCTACTGGATCTGTATTTATAATGCAATCGATATCTTCAAGAATGAGATTGTAAAAAATTGAAAGAGCTTTTTGGATTTCGCCAATTTGTGAATAACAAATAATTAGCTTTTTTCTTATAGGTTTGCTTAGTGGATCGTTGTTTAAAGCATCCTTGTAAATTTTCAGCGGCACTTGCATAGTTTCTTGCTAAAAAATTTTGGTTACCAAGCATTTCACTCATCATAATGCAGAGCAGTTGCAACTTCTTTGCCAGAGAAATATTGCTTTAATCAACTGTTTTTAAGGAATTTTAAAAAACAAATTGATTCATATGGTACTTATGATTTGGGATTAATCTTATAACTGGTTTAATTACAATAAATTATTGGCTATGAAACGTTATGTTTCATCTAGAAATGTGGAACGATAATTATTTTTCGATAGGCAGGTCTTTTAGCATTCTCCATAATGTACTTCTACCAATACCTAGTTCTTTGGCAACTTTCGATTTGTTCCAGTGATGCTTCTCAAGAAGCTTAACAAGTTCCGAAGGATTCTCTCTTTTGAATTCTTTAAGAGCTTTTTTCGATTTCGCTTCTCCGGATAATACGATTGATGCAGGAAGATTTTTTTCAAGAATATTGTTCCCAGTTTTTGTTCTTACCACAGCATATTCAATCACGTTTTCTAGCTCTCTTATATTACCTTGCCAGGGATGTTCAATTAAAATATCCAAAACAGCATCAGATACATCAGCGATCTGTTTACTGTACATTTTTGAATATTCTTCTACAAAATGTTTAACCAGGAAGGGGATATCCTCCTTGTGTTCTCTTAATGGAGGAACAGTAATCGGTATAACATTCAAACGGTAGTATAAATCTTCTCTAAGCTTTCCCTTATTTAGAGCTGCTGCTAAATCTACATTTGTAGCTGCAATAATTCTAACATCAGCTTTACGAGTAATTGATTCCCCAACTCTTTCAAATGTACCTTCCTGCAAAACACGGAGAAGTTGTATTTGGGTGTGGGAAGGCATCTCGGCAATTTCATCTAAAAATAGCGTTCCACCATTTGCAAATTCAAATCTTCCGGGACGATTGTTTAAAGCATCCGTATACGCACCTTTTATATGCCCAAACAACTCGCTTGCTAAAAGATTTTCCGGAAATACAGAACAATTTACTTTTACAAATGGTTTTCCTTTACGCTTACTTGTAACCTGGATGGCATTTGCAACCATCTCTTTACCAGTGCCTGATTCACCTTGAATAAGCACAGTAGCGTCGGAATCGGAAATTTCATTTATCAATTCAAAAATTTCCTGCATCGGTTTGCCATGACCTATTATTCCATAGAAACTTGAAATGACTTCGTGATCCATCTTAATTGCTTCAAGTTCAGAAAGATCTCTAAAAGAAATTACTCCACCTGTTGGTTCTGCATTACCATTCCTAAGAATGGCGGCGTTTAATTTGATTGGCTTTTTAATCCCCTTTTTAATTTCTATAATAGTCCTATAATCGTATAAGCTTTTACCCGTTTCCAGAATAAGTCCGATTGGACATTTTGATTGGCAGATATCACATTTTAAAATATGCTTGCAAAATTTACCAAGTACTTCCTCTCTATGATATCCTGTTATATTCTCAGCAGCCCGATTGAAAAAGTCAATCTTAAATTCTTTATTAACGGTAATCAAACCTTCTGCTATAGAATCAAGGATTTCATCGTGTATTATTTCTTTTTGAGACATATCAATACAAATATAAATAAATAATTGCCATTTAACACTCCATCAATAACCGCTGTTAACGATTCTGATGTAAGTTATCAATTCTGTTGCAGTAACGGTTTGCATTTAGCATTTCAAAATGAATAATAATGGAAGGATATTATTTGACCCGGATAAAGTATTTATCGAACAATACTATTACAATTTTTTTTAGAAAATCGAGATCTTGATTTGAGTTTTGTCGTTAATTGTTAATCAAAATAAATCCAGTCTAAGTTATTGCTCGTTTCATTCTTTTTACCATAGACAAAAGAACGCCTAGATAAGATTACATATAAGCTTAAAAAATGTCTTATTCCGCAACAATCAATATTTATTATCTAAGTTTGAGATAATAACCAGGCTTGGATATGCCTTTCAAAGCTAAATTCCATACTTTTTTTAGGCACATCTATTGAAATTGGGTAACAGATCATATATTACTATTTATTACAATGAATATCTATTTCATCAATTTAAAATAGAAATAAAGGGAGAACTGAGGGGTAAATAAAATGATTATAAAAGTTGCTTTAATAATACTACTTATTTTACTTTCCATTCTTGTTATGCCAACCACTTTAGCACAATCGGATGAAGATTCTTATATGATATTAGTAACTTTCTCCGAGCCGATGTCAAAGGACGGAATATTTAACATAAATAATTACGATGTTTTAGCGGATGATAGTGTGGCGGTTAATATTTATAAGATCGGTGTAGTTGAGGGGGACACAGCAGTTGTGCTGTATGTTGAAAAAAATGGTGAATGGAAAAATTTTACCATAAAGGTATCTAACCTTAAAGATCTGGCAGGTAATTTGCTGAATTATAATAAGAATTTTGCTGCAGTTGATCTTCAGGCGAATATTGAATTTGGACAGAAATAACAAACCAGATCTTTAATCCCTTCTTGTACCCACGACAGGATTCGAACCTGTGACCTACGGTTTAGGAAACCGTTGCTCTATCCAGCTGAGCTACGTGGGCATAATATTTTAAGTAATGATATTCAAATTTTTCACTGCAAAGGTAAACAAGTTTAAAATTATTTAAAACAGGGTGGTTTCAAAGAAGGATCAATTAAACTATATATTAAACCAGTAAGTTTAGGCTTAATCGATATATAAGTATATTTTACTATAGATAAAGAACTTAAGCAGACCTGGATCTTAACTGTTCAATAAGAAACCACAGATAATTTTAAGATCACCTGCAGTTTATAATACTATTAACGTTTAAATTTTCGAATTATTTTACTTCAATATCTCTCATATTCGATAAGCGGTCAGAGAAAATGATAATCGCTTTAATAATTACAGCTTTTGGATATTAATATTACCCAGGGCAACATTCAGTTCAATTTTATTTCCGCCGCCATTTAAATTGAAAATTGCTTCAATCCGCTTTTTATTTCCGTACCGGTTTACAGTTGTTGGTGCAAAGTCCGATTTAATATTTTGCAAATCTGATTCATCTTCATTCCACATTTGCACCTGAACAGTAGCGACTATTGTAACTTTTGCTGTTTCAGGAACTTTAAGTGTAATATTACCAACTCCGGAATTCAACTCGCTATTTTTGTTTCCTTCGGGAATCAACTCTGCATAAATATTTCCAGCACCGGTATTTGCTTCAATGGATCCTTTAATATTTTTTAGTTTCATATTGCCTGCGCCGGTGTTAGCTTCGACAATACCGGTTGCACCATCCAGCTTGATATTTCCACCAGCTGTAGATATATCTGCACCACCTGAAACTTTATCAACACTGATGTTGCCACCTGCTGTGGATACATCAGCATTCCCATCAATATTACCAATACTGATATTTCCACCTGCGGTTGAAATATCAGCAGAATTGTTTACTGCGCCAACGTTAATATTCCCGCCGGCTGTACTGATGTCAGCCAAACCGTTAATGCTTCCCACCTTTATATCGCCACCAGCAGTTGAAATATCAGCATTGCTGTTTACATCTCCCAGGTTAATGTTTCCGCCGGCTGTAGAGATATCTGCTTCACCATTAATATTTTTAGTGGAAATATTTCCACCAGCAGTTGAAGCATCTATTTTTCCCTTAAGATCACTCTTCAAACTGATGTTGCCGCCGCCTGTTGAAAGATCAAGATTTAATTCAGCAGGAATCATTACTTCAAATTCTATATCATCCGATTCATCACCTTCAAAAATAACTTCTACTTTGTTTCCGCTTTGATTCATAGAAAGCAAATCCATTTCGCTTTCCAAAATATTTTTAGCGATGACATTTACTTCATTTTTATCCCAAGTATCAATTGCGATATTTCCCATACTTGTTGATAAGCTAAGATTATCGCTACTGTTAACATGTAAAGGATTTCTTAACGTCTTTCTGTGCAAAAGTAGAATTTGCAAATAGTAACACTGCGAAAATCAAAGTTGTTATAAATAAATTTTTCATTTTAGTTGTACTCCTGTAATATTGTTCTGGTTTTTAATTTTATATAATTATTATCATCCTGCTCATAATTCTGTTTTAATAAACCCAATTCTTTATCATTGAACCTCTCTCCTTTTTTACTCCCTTCAATTAATGCATTTAATGCTTCAATCCTTAATCCTGAACTTGAATCACTTGTGAGAACAAAAAGATAAGCTTGTTTTATCTCCTCATCATAAGGAATTTTTTTCATCAGCTTTAATGCTTCTCTTCTTATACCGGGATTTTCATCAGTCATCACAACAGTTATAATTGCATCCTTTACATCTTTATCAAAACTTTTTGGCAGCTCCGTATACATTGCATTAATTGAGTTTAACCTTGATCCCGGGTTGCTTTCATTGAGCATTGAGTATGTTAATATGCTCTGTATTTTTGGATCGTTCACTTTACCTTTAACATAAACCGGTTTCACTGCTTCGAATGTAAATTCAACTTCGCCGTCTGAAGGATCTGAATCAATAAAACTTAAATTAGTAATGGTCACATTATCACCAGATAGTTCTGTAATATCAGAATCGCCGGTTGTGGTTATTATTTCTGTTACACTTTTCTTGCCGAAAAAAAGTGAGCCAATTAAAATTCCGATTAGCATTACCGTGGCAAAGCTAAAAGCCAGCCGCGCAGGAGTTGAGAATAATCCCGCCAGTTTTTGGAGGAGCTCATCGGCAAAACTAAATTTATCTTTTTCCATTCTAAGCGCTCCCCTTAACTGGTAACGTGCTGATGATAAAATTTCATCATTTACTTTTGCGCTTTTATGTTCCGATAATATTGCAAGCAAGTTTTTCTGGTTTTCCAGTTCTTCCCTGCATTCAGTACAGGTTTTTAAATGCTCATTAAGATCATCCTGTTCCTTCGATGATAATTCTCCGTAAAAGGAAAGCTGAATTAGTTTTTTATATTCATTGTGCTGCATTATAACCTCAAATCTATTTTCTCAATTTTGTAAAGCATAAATACCGCTTAATTTTTTTCTAAGATTTTTTATAGCATCAAACAGATATTTTTTCACTGTGCCTTCTTTGCAGTTCAGCATCTCTGCAATTTCTCTTATTTTGTATCCTTCGTAATGTTTAAGAACAAAAGTAATCTTTTGCCTGGGAGAAAGAGTCTCCAAAGCTGCATCCACTATTTCTGCCAGTTCACTGCCGGCTGCTTCTTCTTCAGGAGATGAACCTTCGTAAACCAGTTGTTCGGAAGCATCTTTGGTAAAATCGGTATCATCATCCTCTTCATTAATTGATACTTTAAGATATTCCTTACTTCTGCTTTTGTAAGAAAGACAAACATTAACAGCTATACGATATATCCAGGTTGAAAATTCACTTCGAAATTGAAAGTTATTTATTCCCCTGTAAACTCTTATAAATACTTCCTGGTAGAGATCTTTAGCATCATCTGTGTTGCCTGTGTATTTAAGTGCGATGGAAAGGACTGTCCGGTCGTACCTGTAAACTAACTGCTCAAAGGCATTGTCATTCCCCTGTTTTACCTGGTGGATTAATTCGATATCACTTAAAGCCATTAAGTCCTTTCTTCGTAACTGTAGATTAGACTTGCAAAAGTTTAAAAAGGTTGGGGTTAAACTTCCTCTAAAATTATGCTTTATGATTTAATAAATCAAAAACTGAATTTATGTGATAAGTAGGAGTTATACCATTCAAACCGTTTGGGAAGTAACGCACACCAGTATCTACCAGCGCTGTATCAATTCCAAACTTGTTACCCATTGCAATATCTGTTTCGAGCCGGTCGCCAACTAAAAGCAGACTGGAAGGATTGGTTTGAATCCTTGTTCTTATTTCTTCGAACATAAAATGAGAGGGTTTGCCAAAATGAAGTTCAAGTTTTTTGTGAGTTCTTTTTTCCAATGCTGAAATGGTTGCTCCCGCATCCAGCACTTCGCCATCATCAACCGGGCAGGTATCATCAATATTAGCCGCAAAAAACCTGGCACCTTTTTCAAGTGCGCGTGCAGCTATTTCAAGCTTTTCATAATTTAATGTGCGGTCTAAAGTAACAACCAGGATATTTATATCCGCAGGGTCTTCGGAATAATTTAATCCGGCGCTTTTGATTTCATCAATAAATATTTTTTCTCCAATGGCAAAAAAGGAAGCACCTTTAAAGTTTTCTTGAAGATATTTTTTTGTAACAATTGTAGAGTTAACAATCTCTTCTTGTGTAACTTCCAAACCATTTCCGCTAAGAAACTGGTAATAATCTGTTACGCTGCCTGTGGTTTTGTTCGAAATAAAAATTACTTTTTTCCCTAATCTTTTTAGGTGATTTACAGTCTTGTCTGCATCAGGAATAAGATGGGTTCCACGGTAGATTGTTCCATCAAGATCGAAAATGAAGCCTTTATATTTTTCTATAAGATTATTCAATGCATAATACCGATTTTAAAAATTGGAACAATTAAGTTTGAAAACTACAAAATAAACAGGAAATTGAATAACTGGCTAGGTAACCTTTTTCACAATCCCAGTTTTCTTTTTATTATTGCAAGTGATTCGCGAATTGAAACAGGTTTATATCCTAATTCGGCTTCTGCTTTTAAAGTGATTAACCCGGATTCGAGTGGTCTCCTGGCAGCTTGATTTAGTTCTTTTGTTTTAATGGGCGTGATTAGTGATTTATCCAAATTAAAATAATCCGCAATTATTTTAGTGAATTCATACCTGGATAAAAATTCCTTGCCTCCAATATTATAAACACCATGTTTATGGAACTCAATTACCTTACTTATTGCCTGAACCAGGTCATCAATAAAAGTAGGATTGCTTACCTGGTCATCAACTATTCTAACCGGCTTACCGCTTGTTACCGTATCAATAAGCCATTCAACAAAATCGGCTTTACTTTTTGAAGCAACACCATACAAAACATTAGTTCTTAAAATAGTATAGAGGGCTCCACTTATTTTTAATACGTTTTCACTTGCTAGCTTCGTTCTGCCGTAGTACCCCAGCGGATTAGGTTTATCATTTTCGGAATAGGGACCACTTTTACCATCAAAAATATAATCTGAAGAGATATGAATTATTTGTGCATCAATAACCCGTGCTGTTTCTGCTAAGTGTTCCACTCCTTTAACATTTATTTTCCAAACGGTTTCTCTTTCAGTTTCGCTAAGATCTACATTAGTATATGCCGCTGCATTTATTATTACATCCGGCATAAAATTATATACGACTTTTTTAATTTTATCGCGCTCAGTAATGTTACAGCTTAGATAATCTACATTATCAAAAAGTGGGTTTTCTTCAATAGAGCAGGCGAATAACTGAACATTTTTATCAGAACTGTAAAACTCGATGGTACGCTGCCCAAGCATTCCATTTGCACCAACAATAAAAATTCTACGCTTTATTATATCTTGCGAGTACATCAGCTTTAAGGTTTAAGTAATCATTTATATCTGTATAGGTTGTGCTTGTTCCTGCAGCAATGTTGGCAAGTGTTAAAGCTTCAATTAAATTTTTATTTCTAATATAGTTATAAAAATATACTGCCCCAAAAACATCGCCACAACCAACTTTGTTAACTGGTTTTACATCCAAAGCAGGTATTTCTTCAGAAGAAAGAAATATATTTTCTGAAAAATAAACTTTTGCTCCTTTGTTTCCTTTGGTTACAACTAATTGCTTCACTCCATAGCTAATTAGTTCGCGGGCAATTTCCTCTTCGTTTATTTTTGGTGATAAAGTTTTCACTTCCAATTCATTTGCCTGAATAATATCAACACATTTAGCCCAGTCTTTAAAATCTGTTATCCTTCTAAAATTTCTTTTCATTTCGCTATCCAAACCACGCGAAAAAGTGTGAACATCAAAGTGAATAATTCCGTTGTAATTTTTTCTTATCTCCTTAATTTGTTTAAGTGAAATATCGAAACCGGTTACCATATTAATCAGTATACCATCGAACCGGTTAAGGTTCGATATATTAAACTGAAGGTTTCCTGAAACATTTTCATATGTTTCTTCTCTTTCTTTATTATCATAAATATTCAGTTTAACCATTGGAATATTTGCTGAATAGGAGATGTAATTGGGTTTAATCTTTTTAAAAACCGGTGAGAAAAGTTTTTCATTTATCTTGTCAATAGTTGTGCAAACATAGATATTATCGCTTGATTCGGTTATATTAGCTAATGCTGCTGTTGTATAAAATATCCCTCCCGGCTTAATAAGCTTACCTTTTCCATAATCAATTTTATCAATTACCGAATGACCGAATACGAGTAAATTCATAATTCATTTTGCCAGTATATTAATTGAAGATGCCACCTATCACAATCACCTGCCAGGGGTTTTAATCTTTTCTAAATTTCATTTATATTAGCTTTCTATTTAAGACCAATATTATTAAAAATTTGCAATAATGAAAATAGGGATAACCTGTTACCCAACTTACGGGGGAAGTGGTGTAATGGCAACAGAGTTGGGGAAGGATTTAGCTTTACGAGGGCACGAAGTACACTTTATCAGCTATGCACTTCCATTCAGATTAAACCAATATGTGGAAAACATTTTTTTTCACGAAGTAGAAACAAGCAGTTATCCTCTTTTTGAATTCCCACTTTACAGTTTAGCACTTGCCAGTAAGATGGTTGAAGTAGCAGAGTTTGAAAACCTGGATCTGCTTCACGTTCATTATGCAATACCGCATGCTACTAGTGCATATCTTGCAAAACAAATGCTTAACGGTAAAAGAGATCTTAAAATTATTACCACCTTGCATGGAACCGATATTACTCTTGTAGGACTTGAACCTTCTTTTCTTCCGCTTGTTAAATTCAGCATTGACCAAAGTGATGGTGTAACTGCTGTTTCCCGTTTCTTAAAGGAAAAAACCATTACAAATTATTTGTGTGATAAGGAAATAAAGGTAATTCCAAACTTTGTTGATACGGATTTGTATAAACCAAAATTAAACGGTGAGTTTAAGAAGCACATTGCGGAGGAAAATGAAAAGGTGCTTGTACACACTTCAAATTTCAGAGTAGTTAAAAGAGTTGCAGATACAATTAAAATTTTCGAAAAGATTCATGATAAAATTCCTTCCAAACTTATACTGGTTGGTGATGGACCTGACAGATCAGAATGCGAAAGATTATGCAGGCAAAAAGGACTGGAGGATAAAGTTAAATTCCTTGGAAAACAGGATGCACTTGTAGAAATATTAACATCGAGTGATATTTTTCTTATACCATCACAATCAGAAAGTTTTGGGCTTGCTGCCCTGGAAGCAATGGCTTGCGGGCTTCCGGTTATCAGTTCAAGCGTGGGCGGACTACCGGAACTTATAAGACATAATGAAACCGGGTTTATTGCCGAAATAGGTGATATTGATAGAATGGCAAAATACACACTTGAACTTCTTACGAATGAAAGGAAGTATAAAATATTTTCAGATAATGCCAGGAGCCGGGCAGTAGATGTTTTTGATAAATCGCAAGTTGTGCCAATGTATGAAAATTATTATAAAACTATTTTAGATTCATAGAAATGATCATTTATTGTGCAGGACCCATAAAGGGAGATACAACTTTCCAAAAAATTTATTTGGAAATTATTAACTTTGTTGAGTCAGAAGGGCATACACCGCTGGCAGAATTAAGTGCAGAGTTTACTCCTACAAATCCGCTAACCGATAAGCAGATTTATACAAGAGATCTTAAATGGATTGACGGCAGTAAGATGATGATTGCTGAAATTTCAGGACCAAGTTTAGGTGTCGGTTTCGAAATTTCTTATGCATTTTCCAAAAGAAGATACCAGTTCTTGCGCTTGTTAATAAAAAGGTTGAAAAAGTTTCTGCAATGATAACAGGCTGCGATTCAAATCTGTTAACAGTTGCAAAATATCGGAACCGAAGAGGATTTAAGGGAGATTATAAGAATCGTATATTAAAGAAATAAAAACTTAGTGTGACTGAAAAAGAGTTCATTGCAGAAACTGTTGAACATTATTTGGGAAAGGGAATAAAAGTTTTTCCGGCAGATTTTGTAGAAACAACTTTTGTTGAAGTACTTGACATTCCCCAAAAAACACTAATTTTAGGGGAAGAACTTTTTGGAAGTTTTGAAATAATTACCACGGATGGCAGCCAGGTTCTGCTTACTGATGATCTGATGAAGGGGAAGTTCATTGTGTACGCCAGTTGCAACGCAAATGGGCTCATTGAAATTCCCCAAGAAAAAAGAATGCTCGAAGATGCTGTTGATAAATATGAAAATTATATTGATTTCATATTAATAGAAATTCAAAAGGATTTTAAAACAGCATTTCCCGAATCAGAAAATAATTTAGATGTTGTAAACGAAGTATTTAAAAAACTAAATCTAATAAGGATCTGATGAAACGAAAAGGAAGAGTATCTGAAAAAGTTTATACTTATTTATGTGCGGTTTTTGGAGATGATGCTGCAAAGCAGTACTGGGCATTTGTAAAAAAACCACCCACAAAGTACATAAGGGTTAACGAGCTTAAAATTAACCGAGCCGATTTGGCTAAACGGCTTTTCGATAATTATGGTATTTCTACCGAAGAGCTTGAATTTCCTACTAACGCACTTAAAATAACCGGTGGCTACGAATTTGTAGGAACTACACTGGAATTAGTTTTTGGTTTATATTACATACAGGGTGTGTCTTCAATGTTTCCGCCCATAGTTTTAAATCCTTCGGTTACAGATACAGTTTTAGATCTTTGTTCAGCACCCGGTTCTAAAACAACCCAGCTTGCCGAATTGATGAAGAATAAAGGAAAACTTGTTGTTAACGAAGTTCAAATTGATAGAATTAAAGCACTCGTTTTTAATCTGGATAAAATGAATTTCTTAAACTACGGAGTTTTAAATTCCAAGGGTGAGATTCTTAGCAAATTTTACGATTCATATTTTGATAAAATTTTAGTTGATGCACCTTGCAGCGGTCTTGGAATTATTCAGAAAAAAAATGAAGTGAACAAATGGTGGTCGCTCGAAAGAGTTGCACGTTTAACCGATCTTCAAACACGCCTTATGGTTGCTGCAATTAAAATGTTAAAGGTGGGTGGCGAAGTTGTTTATTCTACCTGCACATTAACTCCGGAAGAAAATGAACTTGTAATAAACAATATTTTACGCAACTATCCTGTTGAAATTCAGGATATTGATCTTCCTTACCAGCACAAAGAAGGATTTACACGGTACCACGGAATTGATTTAAATCAAAACCTCTCCAAAGCAATAAGAATTGTTCCCTGGGAAGCAGACTCAGATGGATTTTTTATGGTTAAGCTTAAGAAAACCGGCGAAACCACTCCACCCGAGCAGGAAAAGAAACGAAGAAGCTACGTGATGACTTTCCATAAACATGAGTGAGAAAGAGATTAAAGATTATTTAAAACTGATTTCTGATGAATTTGGAATAAAGAAAAAAGTTTTAGCTGAGTACAATTACATGCTGAAGAGAAAAGAGATATTTTTTGTAAGCGGCGATTGGACGGACGAAAATCTTGGTCTTTTCCACAGGATAGGGACTAAGTTTGGAGTAATTGATAAAAACAACAGGGTTGTGCTGCATTCGCACGCAGCACAGGTATTCGAGAAAGATATAACAAAAAATATTTATGAAATTAAAAACCTTGAAGAACTTAAAACATATATCACGGGTGGATTGATATTAAATGATTCGATTGAACCGGGACAATATGCTGTAAAATATGAAGGCATTATTATGGGAACAGGTGTCGTAATTCAGGGTGGATTAAAAAGTCGTTTCCCGCGTTCAAGAAGAACGCAGAAGATACGGGTTAAAGATATTACGATTTAGCTAGAGACAGATGGCATAAAAAGATTTTTCTTGAAATCACTTTAATAGAATCATCTTCTTTGTTTCAATAAAATTTCCTGCTTTTAAAGTGATAAAAATAAATTCCGCTTGTTAAATCGTTTCCACTAAAATCTATTTCATAACTTCCGGCAGGTTTTTCTTCATTATCAAGGTTGCAATTTCATTTCCTAAAACATCATAAACTTTAATTGTTACAAAACTTAATTCTGGAATTTGGAATTTGATTGTTGTTGTTGGGTTGAATGGATTAGGGTAGTTATGATATAAATTAAACTCTTTCAATTCTATAAAATGCTCTTTCAGGTCAACGGGGTAAAAATCGATTATCTTATATATAATACTATCTGTAGTAACTCGATATGAGTAGTAAATATTTTCATCAGTGTACTCTACGTAAACATTATTGTTCGTTATAAAGAATCTATCGAAATAACCGAAAGCCACATTATAATTGTAAGCTGAAAAATCATATCTTCATGCTATCACGGGTGCTTGAGAAAATGATAATATGCTGAATGAATTCATTTCGTCTGGCCCAGTTCCAAATAACCACCAGCTATAAAGCCGAGTGAATGTATTTGTTGAGGAATCTATTTCATATTTGTCTTGAGTAAAATTGGGATCTCCGTATAAATCAATATAGAGGTCTGAAGTATATAAAAGATCACTGTATGCGCTTGCTACGATAAAATCCTGTTGATATGCAAAATTTCTGGGAAGACGATGAAAATCATTTTGCACAAAGTTAAATCTGTAAACCCTTAAAGTGTCCTTCCAAGAATCAAAACAAAGGAAAGCATAGGGATAGTAAAATTCTGATCCTCGTCTAATATGACTCAACGGGGGATTTGCCAAATCAGAATCAAACAATACTTGCAATTTATCATCAATTATATCTGCTATTATAAATTTATCTTCGTCACCACCAAGATCAAATCTGATAACAAAGTAATTATTAAAATCTTCAAATTCAGAAACTGGATAAATCATCTGAGTATCTTCGCAAAGCAATGGATTGATTGGCTGAGTAATATCAAATATATTGAGTGCGTATTCATCTCCAGATATTAAATAATTACTATGTATATGCAGCAATCCTAAAGAATCCTGCAAATTATAAATTTCTCCAAATATATTGTTGCTATCTCTTTCTAATATGTATAAGCCGTTATTCGTTGAAATGTAAGTATAACTTTCGTTCTCAGCTACACCATAAAATTTTGTGGGGAGAGTATCTGCCTGGCTGAAGGCAAATGAAGCAAAAAATAACACTATCATAAATATGTTAAGTGTTTTCATTTTTTAATCACCTCTAGTTAAATAGTTCTCCTACTTCATCAAAACCATCTTCTTGGATTGAATAAAATTTCCTGCTCTTAGAGTATAGAAATAAATTCCGCTTGTCAATTGCTTCCCATTAAATTTAACCTCATAACTTCCAGCAGGTTTTTCTTCATTAACTAAGGTTGCAATTTCATTTCCTAAAACATCATAAACTTTAAGTGAAACAAAAGACCCTTCGACTCCGCTCAGGGTGACTGGAATGGTAAATTTAATTTTTGTTGTTGGGTTAAATGGGTTTGGATAATTCTGCTCCAACCTAAAATCTCTTAATTCAGTTTCTTCTTCAATATTTGTTATACCATCAAGAGAGTAATCAGTTACTTTAGGAAAATGATCGGAAGCATCTCTTGTATCAAATTGCTGTAAACCATATTGTGCAAGTCTGCTGCTGCTCATTACTTCTGTTTGGATAACAAAATCTTTTTCAACAGTTAATACACTGTTAGAATAGATCTGGAAATCCAATCTGCCCGGAGGAAATGAGCTGTTATCACTTCGCCAGGTATATGCAGTTCTTTTATCTGTTTGAGATGATAGAAGATCTTCCAAATCAGTATTATCCCAATCGGGCGGACCGCCATTACCAAAAATTTGTGTGTTTATTATCTCTCCTGTTATGAGTGTTGTTAATTGCTGTCGCAGCCCAACTAAATTCAAATCGCCTGCAATTAAAAATGGAGTGTTTTCAGGTAAATCGATTACACCACCGGGAGATTTTGCATCAAGTATAAAAGCAATTGTTGCATCAGCTTCAAGCTGGCGTGTTTCATCATTTTGCTGCCCGCCGCAGCACTTAAGATGTGAGTTTATTACCATAATATCTTTTTCAAAATATTGCGGTAAATCTATTAGTGATGCTGTAATTCTGTGTCCGGAATAAACTTCCCAGCTTTGGATAATAGGATATTTTGAAATGGTTACATTGCCTGCATCCAGTTTTACTCCATACCAGGTTGCACCACCCGGTAAAGGAAGCATCTGGTTTATTGCATCTATTACCTGCGTTGCTGATGAATTAAAAAATTCGTTGAAGCAAATTATATCCGGTTGTATTGCCTGCAGAATTCTTTCAAAGTTATCTGCTCTTCCAGGTTCAAGCAAACCATCAAATAAAACATTCCAATTCATCACTCTTAATAAAGAAGTGTCTTCCCTGCTAATTTCTGTTGGAACTAAAGGCGTTGTGGGCGTATTATCAAAAGTATATTCAAAAGTTACACCGATGTTTGGCATCCAATCGCCGTTAGTATCATTATCTTTAAAAAAGATTTTAATTGATGGTGAAGAAAATAGCGGATCGCTGCCATTTGGCAAAACATCTCTTCCAATTGCAATTTCGTAAGTTGTATCTGTAACTGTGGGAAGAGTTCTAAATTGAATTTCCGGAAAAGAGATATTCGTTGTACCGTTTTTAAAGAACTGCCCAGTCCTGTTACCAAAATCCCATCTTAATTCTGCTCCTATTCCATTTGCTGAAACACCTGTAGCATTGTTATTATCACCATCTATATAAAGTGCTAGTAAATTGTTTTCGATTAATTTTGCTTCAGGAGTGAAATTTAATCTTATAAAAAGAAATTGTTCATCATTTGTAACAGAGAAGTATTTAAAATCAAATACATTTCCATCATTTTCTGTATCGTTATAAGTTGGAACAGGAACATTCCAATCATCGGTTTTTCCATCTAAAAAAATTGGTAATGATTGAGAAAATAAATTGCTGGTTAGAATAATTGAACAATAGAAGAGTAGTAATTTTATCATTATTTTTCCCAGGTTGAATTTATTTCCTGTTAAAAATAGTTTTAATTGAATAATATTAAAAGGTGTTTAAAAGGGTTTCAAAATGAACATTCAAATATTTGGAACAAAAAAGTGCAAGGAAACGCAAAAAGCTGAACGATTCTTTAAGGAAAGAAGAATTCCGTTTCACTTCAGGAATCTTGCTGAAAAAGGAATTGCAAAAGGTGAGCTTGAAAATATTAAGAGAGCTGTTCCAATTGATGATCTTTTTGATGATGAGGGAAAACAATTTAAAAAGAGAAATTTAGAGTTTATGGTTTACGATAAGGAAGAGGAATTATTAAATGATCCTCTATTGTTTAAAACTCCAATTGTAAGAAATGGCAAAATTAGCTACAGTTGGTTACCAACCTGATGTTTGGAAGGAGTGGATTACGAGGATGAGCTGAATTAATAAAATATTATTATCGTTTCTACTGATAATGATTGGTTCATCGTTTGTATCCGCACAGGATGCAAGTAAAATTATTAAAGGAATCATAACAGATGATGCGAATGGACCTCTTGCATATGTTAATGTTTATATTCTTGATTCTTTTGATGGTGCAATGAGTGATGAAGAAGGAAAATTCACATTCAACACAACTCAGTCTGGAGAAATTGAACTTGTTGTCAGTTTAATCAGTTTTGAAAAGTTTCAACAAACAATTGAACTCGATACACTTTCAAATAATCCACTTCAATTAACTTTGAAAAGTTCTTCAATCACAACTGATGAAGTTATTGTTACAGCAAGCTCTTACGGAACAGCTGAAGATAACGGAGTGGTGATGACATCGATGGATGTAATTACTACTCCAGGTGGTGCTGCGGATATTTTTCAATCTTTAAAAACGTTGCCGGATTAACACAAGTTTCCTTAAAAATATCAAAACAGTTTAAGGTGATAGCTATCTTCGAGAAGAAGAACAATTGTATTTGGGTTTCAAGTCACAATATAAACGGAAGCCACTATTAACAAATTTCATGTTAAACAACTTAATTACCGATGATTTCTATTTCTCACCAGCCATCCTGTGCTAATTGCTTCCATTTACATTAATCAATAGGTTTAATTGTAAAGTAATTGATGATTTACGCAGAGGTGAGGATTTTATCTAATTACTGCTTTTTTTAATCTCTACGTATTCACTCCTCTCTGGCATATAATTTTAGCAAAAAATCTAATCGGAGGATGAAATGAAAAAATTATTGTTAGTAGTTCTATTTGCACTGCTGTACTGGAGTTGTAACGAGAATTCAATATCCGTTTTTACCTATGAATCAGAAGCAACTGAATCGCACACTATAAATCTTATAACTCAAACAGCTCTCATTGTTTATAATACAAACGGTAACATTATTATCACCAGTTCAGATACTGCAAGTAACTTGTATTGTGATATCGTAAAGAAAGTGAAAAGTGATGTAAGTGAAAGTGACGCACAATCTCACATACCAGATATTGATATCTCGATAGAGGAAAATATTGATAATATTAAGTTTGAGGTTGATCACCCCATGAATAGTGATCGTGATTACGAGATCAGCTTTGATATTGTTTTGCCAATTAATTTAAATTTTGAAATTGCACACGGCAATGGCAACATCATATTAAAATCCATTACAAAGGCAACAGTTATTAATTTGGGTAATGGGAATGTAATTACAGACTTAACATTAGAAGATACTTGCGCAGTAACAATCGCCGTGGGGAACGGCAACATTGATTTTACTATTCCGGGCAACACAAATGCGAATCTCACAGCTTCAGTTGGTAATGGGACAATAAGTAATAATGGATTAAATTTTACTAACCAGCAATCTTCAAATAATCAACTTAACGGAACTCTTGGGAATGGAGCTGGAAGTATTGCATTAAGTATTGGGAATGGAAATATAGAAATGAAGAAAAAATAAATCGTAACCTTTGGAACTATTAAATGAATGTTTATGAGTCTTTAACAACTTGATTTTAAGTAATATCAGGTGCCGGTCATTTTTATAGTGACCGGTACTTGATAGGCAAATATTTTATTTAAACATCATAATACAAACCAAACTCAAACGGATGCGGCTGCAAAGCCATTGGTTTTACTTCTCTATCCATTTTATAATTTATCCATGTTTCAATTACATCTTCAGTAAACACATCACCTTTAAGCAGATATTCATGATCATCAGCTAATGCTTTCAATGCATCCTGTAAGCTGCCCGGAGTTGAAGGTACATCTTTCAGCTCTTCTGGCTCCATATCATAAATATCTTTATCAAGCGGTTCACCCGGATCAATTCTGTTAATTATGCCATCCAAACCAGCCATAAGAATTGCAGAAAATGCAAGGTAAGGATTTGCTGATGGATCGGGACATCTGAATTCTAATCTTTTTGATTTTGGATTTGCAGAATACATTGGAATTCTAATTGCAGCACTCCTGTTACGCTGCGAATAAGCAAGATTTACAGGTGCTTCGAATCCCGGAACTAATCTTTTATATGAATTGGTTGTAGGATTTGTAAATGCCAATAAGAGATGCAGCGTGCTTTAAAATTCCACCGATAAAATAGAGTGCCATTTCACTTAATCCTGCATAACCTGATCCTGCAAATAACGGTTTACCTTTTTTCCACAAGCTTGTATGAACATGCATTCCGCTGCCGTTATCTCCCTGGATAGGTTTTGGCATGTAAGTTACTGACTTGTTTTTCTTACGTGCTGTGTTTTTTACAATGTATTTAAACATCAACAGTTCATCTGAAGCTTTAACAAGTGGTGCAAAACGAAGATCAATTTCGCACTGCCCGCCGCTTGCAACTTCGTGATGCTGTGCTTCAACCTCAATTCCGCAATCAATAAGATTCATTACCATTTCATTCCTCAGATCATTTAGGGAATCTGTTGGTGGAACCGGAAAATAACCTTCTTTATAACGCGGTTTGTATCCAAGGTTCGGATTTTCTTCTCTTCCGGTGTTCCATCTTCCTTCCACAGAATCAACAAAATAAAAACTGCTGTTTGGCTGCGAATCAAATTGAACATCATCAAAAACAAAAAATTCTGCTTCCTGTCCAAAGTATACGGTATCAGCAATCCCTGTAGTTTTAAGATGTGCAGTTGCTTTTTGTGCAACGTTTCTTGGGCAGCGCGAATATTTTTCTTTTGTTGCAGGTTCGTAAACATCACAGATTAAACTTATTGTAGGCGCTTCAATAAACGGATCAACAAACATTGTTTCAGGATCTGGAATTATCAGCATATCGCTTTCATCAATTCTTTTCCATCCGCGCATTGATGAACCATCGAAACCAAAACCATCAACAAATGAGTTTTTATCGAACTGGCTGGCAGGCACAGTAAAATGCTGCCATTGCCCCGGGAAGTCCATAAACTTCATATCAATGAATTTGATCTTATTATTCTTAATGAATTTAAGAACTTTATCAACAGGAGTTTCTGTTTTAGCCATACTGTATTCCTTTAATTATTTTTTTATTTAGATATTAATTTCAGTTGTTTCTTTAATTGCAGATAGAACAAAAGTAGTGTTTGTGCTGGTAACCCCGGTCCAGGTTTGAATTTCACTAAGCAGTTTTTCAAGCGATTCGGTATTCTTAACAGCAACTTTTAATAAATGAGAGCCTTCTCCCAAGACTGAATAACACTCAATAATATTTGGATGTTTTTCTACATGCTTTATTAAATCTTTATAGTGCTTTGATGAATCCATCATAACCATAATGAATGCCAGTATATCAAACCCGAACGCCTGCCTTTTTACTTTTGCATAATAGCCTTCAATTATCCCATTAGATTCAAGCTTTTTTAATCTGTCACTAACAGAAGGGATGGATAAACCAACCAGCTCGGCAAGCTCGTTACGTTTTGTTCTTCCGTTTTGCTGGAGTGTCCTGAGTATTTTCAAATCCAGGTTGTCAAGCATAATAACCTTAATTATTTAGGATAAATACAAAATTAAACCCTGAACATAAGGTATATGAAGCAAATTACCAAATAATTTTAGGAAGAAGATTTTTTACTAATTGAAAAGCATAAAAAATGAGGATTTTCTAACTTTTTGAGATCCCGAAGGGTGTAAAGGCAATTTTTTGCTGCTTTACATTATCGAAACATCCTGAGATTTTTCTCAAGCCTCTCCAGCAATTTATGGTAAAGATGATATTGCACGGCAGTGTGATTGATCGATTTTATTTTTACTCCCAGTAGCTCAATTCTGAACTGGAGGTCTGTATCTTCTCCGATAGAAGGATTTTCATAACGTTCATCAAATCCGTTTACTTTAAATATGTCTTCTTTAAACAATGAAAAATTACAACCGAGTATTCCCCGGTTTTTTCTGTTAAAATATTTCAATATTAATTTATTCCTGAAATAAAATCCTTTTTCAACATCAATTGAATCACCAAACAACCCATCTGTAATTAATCCAAAAAGATTTTTTTCAAGAAAACCCCTCTGCACATTTTCTTCAGTTAGTTGATTAGTTACTTTCTGTGAGAGATTTACGCGTCTTCCTGTAAGTAGTAATATTTTTTTGTGCATAATTCAGATGTCCATCAACAAATCCTCTATGGGGGATACAATCAGCATCGATGAAAATAAGATAATCCGATTCAGATTCAGTAATTGCTTTGTTAAGAATTTTGTTTTTTCTGAATCCTTTATCTTCATGCCAGATATGTTTTATTGAAAATGACTGATTGGCGGAAATCTTTTTTATCTCATTTACAACTTCTTCCTGCGATCCATCATCAGCAATGATTAATTCAAAATTTTGTTCAGTTTGTCTTTCAAATCCGGCAAGTACTAAGCGCAGGTAATTAATTTTTTTATAAAATGCAGCAATAACGGTTGCTTTGGGCATACAAATCTACTCTTCCTTAGCTCTTTTTTTTCTAAGCTTATCTTTATCTTTTTTTCTGTTGTATGTTTTTTTATCCTCCTCGATCTTTGGAGGTTTTTTAGGAAGGGGGACTCGTTTTTTCTTCTTCTTAACTTTTATTTTATCTTTTTCGGGCATTGTAAAGTTAAACTCCTGCAATAATAATCAGTTCTGTTGCAACATTTTATTTCCCATTACAATCTACTTATCACAAAAAGAAAAACAAAAAGACTGTTTGGAATAGTTAATTTCTATTCTTCACCATTATTAGCCGCGCGGTATTCAGTCATTCCGCCCAAAACATTTTTTGCTTTAAAACCATTCTTAATTAGTATCTCTGTTGCTCTTCCAGATCTTATACCAATTTTACAGATAACAGCAATTTGAAAATCTTTGTAAGCTTCCAGCTCATTCAGTCTTCCTTCGAGCTCATGCAGGGGGATATTTATTACACCATCAATTTTGCCCAGCGAGCTTTCCAGTTCAGCAGGAGTTCGCACATCCAGTAGAACAAGCGTAGAGTCACTTTGCAGTTTTTCTTTAAGTTCGGTAATACTCATAGTTGTTTCAGGATCGTTTTGTGCACACGAATAAGAAAGGAATATAACCAGGAAGAATGTGGTTAATATTCTAATCAATTTAATCCTTTTTGAATATGATTGATGGTCTAATTTAAACCACACATCCCTGAAGCGCAACCACCTGGTGCAGGTTCAGGAATACCGCAATTCCCGGTAGCGCAGCTGCTTCCGCTAAAAGATGATGAATCTACCGATGCGCTGAATGCGGAAAATAATTTTTTATTTTTTGATGAGTTACACTTTGGGCAGGTTACTTCCTGCTGGTTTGTTGATGATTTATGTAGTATTTCAAATTTATTATTACATTCTGTACACTTATACTCAAAAACTGGCATTTTTTCCTCTTACAATATATTATTATAAATGATATAATTTTAATTTGCGAATTATTTTATTCTTCTAAATCTAAAAACTTCATAAGGCGGTTATGAGCATCTTCAGGTAAATCTACGTTGTACTTCCGGTAGCAATCAATAGTTATTTCAACCGATTTAAAATAGTTTTTACAGTCTTCACATTCATCAAGATGAGCTTTAATTGCAGCGCATTTTTCAGAGTTAAGGTCATCGCCAAGGCTCTGGCAAACATACTTCATTACTTCTTTGCACTCTATTTTTTCTTTACTCATTTTATAAACGCCTGATTAAGTTCTTTTCTTAAAAAAGCTCTTGCTCTATGCAAACGAGATTTAACTGCAGGTACTGTAAGTTCGGCAACCTGTGCAGTTTCTTCAGTAGAGAGACCTTCAACATCCCTTAATAAAAATATCATCCTGTATTCGGGAGCAAGTTTTTTAATTGCATCATCAAGTTTTTCTTTTAATTCTTTATTCTCTGCCCCCTTGTACGGAATAGAACTCCAATCTGCAGTGTACTTCTCTTCAAACAAACCTTCATCATCATCAATCGAAACAAATTGCCTGCTTTTAATTTTTCTTGCCAGCATTAAACAATGATTAGTAACAATCCTGTATAACCAGGTAGATAATTTTGATTTCCCATCAAACTGGTGCAGAGATTTAATCATCGAGTAAAAAGTTTCCTGCATAATCTGCTCGGCTTTGTCGCGATCTCTGCAAATTTTAAAAGCAAAATTATAGATAGTCTGTTCGTAGTTTTTAACTACCTGTGCAAGGGCTTTTTTGTCGCCGGATTGCGCATCTGCAATTAGTTTTTTCTCATCCATTTGATAAGATGCAAGTATTTTTATATGGATTCTGTTTTCGGGTCATTTTTTTTAGTAGTTCAATTATTTAAGAGTATTACAATTTTGTGATTCTCTGAAAATACTTATAACTTTATTATTCCTTAAAAGTAGTTATAAATATACATTAATCTTATGCAGCAAAACAGAAACATTAAGGAAATAACAGTAAACAAATTGCTTACTGGTGTAAGCGAAGCACTTATTTTATCTTTTTTTAACCAGGAAAATTTTACCCGCTTAAAAGAAGGTGAGATCATCTATCAAGCCGGAGACGAAAGCAAGTATTTATATCTGCTGCTTAGGGGGGATGTAAAAATTAAATACCCCAGAGCTAATTACGTTAGCAACAAAAATTTTAACGATTTTTTTGGTGAAAAGGAAATTGTTGATGAAACCCGCCGGATATCATCAGCAGTTGCAAACAGCAATTGTCTTATATATAAAATTGAAAAGAAACTTTTCAGAAAACTGATTGCAAGAAATCCAACCTTAAACTCCAATCTTGAAAATTACGGTGAGATAAACCTGCCCAAGATAAGCTCCGAGGTTAAACCGACTTTCAAATTTAACGGCGCTTCCAAACCAATAAGTTTTAGCGCTACCAACAAAGTAGTTGGTAATGAAGGGGATGATAAAATTAAAACTGAAAATCCGGCAGAACTAACTCCTGAACCACCTGTTGCCGGGATAAAGGAAGAACCGGATGAAACACCTTCGGAAGTACCGGAAGAAACACCTGAAGAAAAAATAGAGTTTACTCTTAAACCTGGTGAAAGGAGACAGAATCGCAGGAGATTGATGATTCAGAAATTGACTCTGATAATATTGATCTTGAGATTGATGCTGGCGATACGGATCTTAAAATTGAACAGGATGATGCAGTTCTTAATATTGAAGATTTACCCGAACAGGATATTGAAGACGAGGAAGAGGAAGTAATCATAGAAGAGGAGAATGAAAAAGATAATGATCTGATGGACAGGGAACAACTAAGGAAAGTGTTTGGCTGTATTGATGGAATTTACAGTGGCATGAAACTCCTTGATACTGTAAAAGCAATAAAAAAATCTATTACAGAATTAACTCAATCAGAAAGTGCGGAACTTTTGCTTGTAGATGAGAAAATTTCGGAAATGCAAAAGCTTATCGAAAATGACGATTCTTATACTGTTGAAAATTTTGTCCTCCCCGAAGGTCTGGCAGGTAATTGCGCTCTTCAGAAAAAGATTATTAACTACGACCGACCGACTGATGATTCACGTTTTGTAGCGAAATATTGACCAGCCCGGAAGTGCCCGGCTTAAAAGTATCCTCTACTTTCCTGTAATTAATGAAGGTGGCGATACTATTGCGGTATTAGTCTTGAGTAGAGAGAGCAAAAAGTACACTGAAGACGAAATCACTTACATTACAATGGTTTCAAAGCAAATTGAGCGGGCAATTGTAAGAGCAACTGAAATAGAAGAGCTGTTGAAACAAGATAAATTATCCTTAAGCACCCGGCTCGAAAAATTTATTTTAAATGATATCAAGTCTCCTTTAAAAATAATAAATAATTATTCCGAGTTGTTAAGCCAAAAAAATCTACCTGAAGATGTGGATGAAGTTATAAGAATGCTGCAAAAGCAGGCACATTCAATTGAAGACCTTGCCAGTTCTATAATTAGCCTGCTCAAGTAATTGTTCTGAAGCTAAAACAAATAAAATCCATTTTAATGAGCTTTTTGACGATATACTTGAGCTGTTATCTGAATATTGCGAAATGCGCGAAGTTAAGCTGTTCAAGAGGATCGGAGATGGTACAGTAGTAAATATAGACCGTTCAAAATTTTATACGGCTGTTTTCCAGGTTATTAAAAATGCCTGTGATGTTTCGCAGGAAGGTGGAGTTGTTTATTTAAGCACCGAGCTTACAGACAGATGGATGATTCTGAATATCAGGGATGAAGGTCCTGGAATTCCTGAGGAAATTCAGGATAAAATTTTCGAACCCTTTTTTACCGAGGGAAACGAAGCCGGAGAAGGCTTGGGATTATTGCTTGCAAAAAATATTATGGATGCTCACGAAGGTAAAATCAGTTTTGAAAGCTCTGCTGAAGGAACAACTTTTATTTTAAGTCTTCCCGTAAAAAATGATTCTGAAGAGCTTTAAACTTTTTTCATTTCTTAATTCTGCTTCAAGAAATATTTATTAATAATGGATTACGATCTTGTAACAATCCTGGGTCCTACAGCAACCGGCAAAACAGAAATTGCTGTACAGCTTGCTTCTGAATTTAACGGCTGAAATCATTTCTGCAGATTCAAGGCAGGTTTACAGGGGAATGGATATTGGAACTGGTAAAGACCTTAAAGAATATGAAAGCAGGAATGTTAGCTTCCACTTAATTGATATAGTTGATCCAACTGATGAATATAATCTTTTCAGGTTTAGAAATGATTTTATAAATGCTCACCGGGAAGTTAAGAATAGAAACAAACTTCCTATTCTTGTTGGTGGTACAGGAATGTACCTTAGTTCCGTCTTACAAAATTATCATCTTCCCGAAGTTGACCACTCTGAAAAAGCGTTTGAATCTTTAAACACTTTACCTGTGGAGAAGTTAAAAGAAATATTAATAAATCTGTGTCCAAAGCTTCATAACATAACTGATCTTGTTCATAAGGAGAGAATTATTGCTGCCATTCTTATAGAAAAAGCACATCAGAAAAGTGAAAATGTTGATAAAAAAATAACTTCATTGAATATCGGAATAAAATCAGACCGGGAAGAGATAAAAAGAAGAATAACAAAAAGATTAAAAAAACGGTTTGATGAAGGAATGATTGAAGAAGTAAAAAAATTATTGAGTTCAGGCGTTACTCATGATAAACTGAAATTCTTTGGACTTGAGTATAAGTACATATCTCTTTACCTGGAAGAGCAAATTGACTACGAACAGATGTTCCAGGAATTGAACCGGGCAATTCACAAATTTGCAAAAAGACAAATGACCTGGTTTAGAAAAATGGAAAAAGAGGGTGTTGAAATTAATTGGTTTGAAGCAATGGATTACACCAAAGTAAAGAATTTTGTAACAGGAAAGCTGGGTAACAATGCCATCTTATCCTGAACTTGTTGAAGCTTACCTTAAAAGGCAATCTCCCAACCCATGGAAGCTTGAATGGATTGAAAAAAGAGGAATCAACAATGTTATAGTTGTGCCAGCTATTGCTGAGTTTGAAAACCTGGAAACTTTACTAACCTCACTTGTTAATAATAAACCAGATTATTTTTCCAGTACCCTCGTAATTTTTGTGATCAACAATAAAGCAGCAGACAATAAGGAAGTTAAAGAATCGAATAATAAATAGTTTAAAATTACTTCGCTACTATCATCCAGCAGAAAAATGTACAACAATCCGTTAGTACAAAAAGTGATAGATTCAGGTTTGAGTATTGCTTTAATTGATGCCTCATCAAAAGGAAAAGAGTTAGGTGAAAAAGATAGCGGAGTTGGGTTTGCTAGAAAAATCGGTTTGGATCTTGCATTAACTGCGTTCGATTATTCGATTAAGAAAAAGAAAATAATGATTTGGCTTGATGCAGATTGTAAAGTTGATAAGAATTATCTCTGCACAGTTGTTGATGAGTTCAATAATAAAAACCTTTCTGCTGCTACGATTAATTTCTCACATGATGTTTCAGGAACGGGTGAACTTACAAAAGCAATAATTCCTTATGAAATATTTTTAAGATACTATGTCCTCGGTTTAAAATATGCAAAATCACCTTATGCATTTCATACAATAGGTTCTACAATTGCTGTTGATCACAATGCATATATTAAAGCAGGAGGGATGAACAAGAAAAAGGCGGCTGAGGATTTTTACTTTCTTCAAAAAGTTGCAAAGAATTATAAAATTAATAAAATTAATTTCAACAACGGTTTATCCCTCTTCAAGGCATTCGTGGCGTGTTCCCTTTGGAACAGGGAGAAGCGTTACAAGAATTTTATCAAATACTAGAAATGAATTTTTATTAAATGATCCGATTGTATTTGATGTTTTAAAAGAGCTGGCTGAAAATATTTAACGATAAAAATATTAATGATACAAAACACCTGATAGAAGAAGCCGGTAAGATTAACCAAGAGTTAAAAATATTTTTAATACAAAGGAAATTTCCTGAACAGTGGGACAGGATATTGAAAAACAGTAAAAACAGCAAGCAGCTTCAATATCAAAAGCAAAATTGGTTTGATGGATTTAAAACTTTAAAATTAATTCATCATCTTAGAGATAATTCATATCCCGGAAATAAATATGTTTGATGCTGTTGATCAGTTATTTTTAAAAACAGGAATAAATGTCATCAAAAAAAGGAAGGGTGAGAGTATTCCTGAATTGGATGTACAAAAAGAATATCTTTATAAGTTAAGAGAGCTTGATAATAAATAAGCAATTTGGATATGTAAATTTTTCTCTGCTATTTTAAACCTGGTTATGATTGTAAAATCTAAAATAGATGAAATAGAAAATTACCTGGTTGATGCTTCCAACACGAAAGGATTTTGTGATTCTGTTTATTTTCCAGAAACTGTTGATGATATTGTCCAGGTTTTAAAAGAAGCAAACCTAAAAAACATTCCTGTAACGGTAAGCGGAAACAGAACAGGTGTAACCGGTGGAGGAGTTCCTGCAGGTGGGATTGTAATTTCCACAGAAAAGTTAAATAGTATAATTGATATTGATGAACAAAACTCCTGTGCTGTTGTACAACCCGGTGTGCTTCTTTCCGATCTTGAAAAAGCTATAAAGGGAAAAAATCTATTCTATCCTCCTGATCCAACTGAAAAAAGCTGCTTTATAGGTGGAAATGTTGCAACAAATGCTTCCGGAGCGAGAACTTTCAAGTTTGGATCAACAAGAGATTATATTCTTGAATTGGAAATTGTGTTACCAGACGGCGATCTTTTAACGCTTAAGAGAAATGATAATTTTGCCAACGATTTTTTATTATCTCTTAAAACAACATCAGGAAAATTAATTAAGCTTGAGCTGCCTGATTACAAAATGCCTTCTACAAAAAATGCCGCAGGTTATTATTGTAAAAAGAATATGGATGCTGTGGATTTGTTTATTGGCTCCGAAGGAACGCTTGGGCTAGTTACAAAAATTAAATTAAAACTGCTTCCGTTGCCTTTAAATGAAATTTCCTGCGTACTTTTTTTTAATTCTGAACAAAAGTGCTTTACAGTTTTTAACTGAAGCAAGAAATGAATCCTTCAATAGTCGTAAGTTAAATTCCGTAGATACAATTGATGCAACGGCATTAGAATTATTTGATTGTAATTCGCTTAATTTTTTAAGAAATGAATTTTCAAATATTCCTGTAATGCAAAAGCAGCAATCTGGTTTGAACAGCACTGCAATAATAATGAAGAAGCTATGCTGGGAAAATGGATAAACCTGTTTTTAAAATACGAAGGCAATGAAGATGAAGCATGGTTTGCAATTACTGAAAAGGATAAGGAGCAAATCATTAATTTCAGGCATGCTATATCTGTAAACGTTAATGAATATATGACCAAAAATAATTTCCGAAAACTTGGAACGGATGCTGCAGTGCCTGATGATGAGTTTATTGATTTCTATTATGCGATTAAGGATAACGTGGAAAAGGAAAAGTTAGATTATGTAATTTATGGTCATGCCGGCAACTCACACCTTCATCTTAATATGCTGCCAAAGACTGAAGAAGAGTTTGAGAAAGGAAAGCTGCTCTACAAAACCATTTGTAATAGAGCGATTAAACTTGGCGGAACATTTTCTGCAGAGCATGGGGTTGGCAAAAACAAAAGAGAATATCTTGTGGAGATGTACGGCGAAGATAATGTAAACAAGATGAGACTGCTTAAAAAAACGCTCGATCCAAATTATATTTTAGGAGTGGGGAATATATTTGTAAAAGAATAATTTGCAGCTATTAAGATAAATTGTTGACAGATTATTTAATAATTTTATAAGTCGTTCCTTCTTTAGAATCTTTAAGTTCAACACCAAGGGCTTTTAATTCATCCCTTATCTTATCTGCAAGTGCATAGTTCTTTTCATTTTTTGCAGAGATTCTCTCTTCAATCTTTTGTTCAATATAATTGATGTCTAAATCTTCACTCAAAGATTTATCCTCAACATCAAAATTTATTATTCCAAGAACACCAACTGCTGTTCTATCCAGGAATGATTTTACTTTTTTATAAAATTCAACATTAAGATTTTCATTTTCAGCAATCGTACGGTTTACCTCTTTTACAAAATCAAAAATAACTGCCACTGCCTGCGATGTATTTAAGATCATCATCCATCGCTTCTGTAAATTTCGTTTCAAATGAATCAAAATTGAAATCAGGTTCTGTTCCACCATCCTGGTTTTTCTTTAACTCGTGCAGAATGTATCAGCAAGGTTTCTTAATTTTTCCAATCCTTTTTCAGCCGCATCAAGTAAGTCATCACTAAAATCTACAGGACCCCGGTAATATGCCTGTGAGAAAAATAATCTTATTGCTTCTGCAGAATATCTATCGAGTACATCCCTGGCAGTAAAAAAGTTACCAAGCGATTTAGACATTTTTTCTTTATTAATATTCAGGAAACCGAAATGAATCCAGTACTTAACAAACTGTTTGCCGTTTGCTGCTTCGCTTTGTGCAATTTCGTTTTCGTGATGAGGGAAAATTAAATCGTTGCCTCCGGCATGTATATCAAAAGTTTCCCCAAGGTGACTGCAACTCATCGCAGAGCACTCAATGTGCCAGCCGGGTCTTCCATTTCCCCATTCACTTTCCCAGTAGGGCTCACCTTCTTTTGCCTTTTTCCATAAAGAAAAATCTAGTGGATTCCTCTTCTCTTCGTTTATCTCAACCCTTGCACCAGCTTCCAGGTCATCTATATTTTTACCGCTAAGCTTTCCGTAAGTCTTGAATTTGTTTACATCGTAAAAAACATTCCCATCAACATTATATGCTGCTCCGCTATCCACCAGTTTTTTAATCATCGCTTTAATATCTTCAATATGCGCGGTAGCTTTTGGATACAGATCTGCCGGTTTTAATTTCAAACGCTTTATATCATCAAAAAAAGCATCAGAATATTTCGATGCAACTTCATCGTAAGATATTTTATCACTGATCGATTTTTTAATTATGCGATCATCAATATCAGTCAGGTTCATTAAAAATTTTACTTTGAATCCTTTATATTCCAAATATTTTCTCAGGATATCTGCCATTACAAAAGTTCTGGCATTACCAATATGGAAGAAATCGTAAACTGTCGGTCCGCATATATAAAATTTAACTTCCGGGGGATTAAGAGGAACGAATTCTTCTTTCCTTTTGGTAAGGGAATTGTAAAGTGTTAACATTTCTTCTTTTTAGTTTCTAATAATTGAATAAAAAATTCAAGTGATTGCAAATATAAATAATTATAATATTTAGGGGGACGTACTTTTTAGATTTTTTATCAATAGCTGCATATCCTCTGGTAAATCAGAACTAAAGCTAACTGTTTTGTTCAGGTGAGGATGGGAAAAACCTAATGTTTTGGCATGAAGTGCTTGCCTGGGCATTACTTTCAACAGGTTTTGAACCCTGCTTTTAATTTTCGGAAATTCAGAGCCATATACTATTTGCCTGCCACCGTAAGTAGCATCTCCGAATACAGGCTTGCCTATACTGGAAAGGTGAACCCTGATTTGATGAGTTCTGCCGGTTTTAAGATTAAGTTTTATATACGATGTAAACTCAAATTCTTCCATCACTTCATAATATGTTAGAGCAGTTTTTCCATCACTCTGGCTGGTAGTAAATTTCTTGCGGTCTTTTTTACTCCGTGCAATGTTATGCGATATTTCACCTTTGCTATCAGGAAATATTCCCCAGCAAACTGCATTATATTCTCTTTCTGTAGTATGCTTTGAAAACTGCTCTGCTATTTTTGCGTGAGTCCAATCATCTTTAGCAACTACAAGAAGCCCGCTGGTATCTTTATCCAGCCGGTGAATAATGCCGGGTCTGCCTGCCTGGTTTGTATCACTAAGCTTATTTGAATAATGAAGCAACGCGTTTACTAATGTTCCCGTATAATTTGCGTAAGCAGGATGAGCAACCATTCCTGCAGGCTTATTAACAATAAGTAAGTATTCATCTTCGTATACTATATCAAGAGGTATATCTTCAGGAATAACATCTTCAGGTCGCGGGCTTATAGGTTGGACAGCCTCAATTATATCGTTAGGCTTCAGTTTATAATTTGCTTTAACAATTTTTCCGTTTACTTTAACAAGATCGGCTTCAATAAGTTTTTGTACTTTAGAACGGGTAGCATTTTCAATGGAGTTCGTTAAGAAAAGGTCTATACGTTCTTTTTTCTTTCCTTCCGGTACTTCAAATCGATATTTCTTTTCCTTTATCAGTTTCACCATTGGCTGCTTTATCATTTTCATTCAATTTTTCAACATTTAACTTTGCTTCGTGAATCTGTTGGATTATATCTTCTGATTCTTTTTCAATTGATTCTTTATCTTCACCTGATTCAACCTTAGAATGATGCCTGTAGAAAAATATTAATATTAAAACGCCAATAGTAACTGAAGCATCCGCAATATTAAATATCGGCCACCTATCGTAATCGCGCCCTAATATAGAGAAGTTGAAAAAATCGAAATCGAAAAAATCCACAACCTTACCATAAAACATCGGGGCATAGTCATAAATTATTCCGTAAAACATTCTATCAATTAGATTACCAATTGCACCGCCCAGAATCATTGCAATGGCAATTCTTAAACTAAGTGATTTTTCCCTTGCTAAATAAAGATATACCAGCAATCCAAGGCTGGCAACTAATGAAAACAAGCGAGACCCAAAGTTTAAAATCTGAACCGGGATTGAAACCGAATGCCATCCCGGGGTTTTCGATAAAGGTTATTTTAAAAAAATCACCAAGGACAGAAATTGACTCACCGAAGTACATACCTTCCAGTTCTAAATTCAAAAAAGGAATGGTTATACCCTTGATATAAATCTTGCTAAGTTGGTCGGTTATTATAACTGCTATTGTAAAATATATTACTCTCAATATTTTTTTTGCTCTGAGTTAAATTCATCAGTAACTGGAATTAAAACTCTTTGGCTTTCCTTACTTTGTTTATTAAGAAATAAAATAAAACAAATAACCCCGGCGGTTATTGCAAGATCGGCAAAGTTAAAAATATAAACTCCATACGATTTATTTAAAATAAAAATGCTGAATAACCGCATGTCAATAAAATCAACAACTCTACCGTAAAACAAAGGCGCATAATCGAACAGCAACCCGTAAAACATTTTATCTATAAGATTACCAATTGCTCCGCCAAGTATTAAAGCGATTGCAACTCTTAGTATTAGTGCTTTATTTCTTACGATATATAAGTAAACCAGCAAACCAACACTGGCAATAATTGAGAATAATGAAATCCACAATTTAAAATCTGAACCGGGATCAAAACCAAATGCCATCCCCGGATTTTCTACCAGGGTAATATGTAAGAAATTATTGAATAAAGGAATGCTTTCCCCAACGCTTAATCCTGAATTTACCGGTTCGAAAAAAGGAATTACGAATCCTTTGACATAAAGCTTTGAAAACTGGTCTACCAGAAGGACCAGAAAAGAAATAATAATTACTTTCAACTTAAATCAATACCCTTCGGCAAAGTAATAAATATTAAATTATGTTCGAAAGCTTCAATATCTATTACATCTTCTCCTGTCTTTGTTTAATTGGAAGACAATGCTGGCTGTGTGGTACGGCTTCCAGTCTTTCTTTAGGGATTAACGGGCAGGTTCCGCATAGATTCTGTGGTTCTTCAATACACTCAACGCAAATACCGTAAGTGCCGCTGTCAATTCTTTTTAGTGCATCTTCCAGGTAGCCAAGAAATTTATTTTCTCTTTGTGCGTACAGAAAAGTCTTTTCTCTTTCCATTGCATCAGTTCCCTGTTCAGCCATGTGCAGGGAATAAGGAGAATTTTCATTTATATACTCGCCTGTAGTGGGATCTAACATCTGTTCTTTAAGATTTTGAAGCTGCTCAATAATTTCGTCCCGTTTTTCCATTATAACACTCTTGAAATGTTCAAGATCTTTTTTACCGTAACCTTTTATTTTTTTAATTGCTTTTGCGCGTGCTTCGGCAGTTGAAATTACGTCCTCCATTGTTTTTACTTTCTTTGCTCTGGATCGTACTGCAGTAGTTTTTTTCAACGGTTTTGTTACTTTTTTCCTGGTTTTTGTACTAGTAGATTTTTTTGTCGCAACAATTTTCTTAGCAACAGCTTTTTTTGCAGTTGTTTTTTTCTTTTGCGTGGATGTTTTAGTAGTTCTCTTTTTTGTTGTTACTTTTCTACCAACAGCTTTTTTTGCCTTTATTTTTTTCTTTACTGTCGATTTTTTCTTTGGTGCGGATGTTTTAGTTGTCTTCTTTTTAGTAACCTTTTTAACACCGGTTTTTTTCTTTAAGCCGGCTTTACCTGCAGCACTCTTTTTTGTCACTTTTTTCTTAGTTGTTTTCTTTGCCATTTCATTAACTCCTATGTTTTAAAAACTTATCTTTTCAATATTGATAGAAAATGTTTGTTCCCCAATTTCCCAATCCTGTTTAAATCCTTTGTTTTCATTTCCATTGTGTTCCAGGCATTCAGCTAAAGTTTCATTTGAAATATACTGATTGAAAGTTTCAACAGCATCAATAATCAGTTCGCTGCCGGAATAATAGATTTTTATTTTGTCTGTTACCTCAAATCCTGCATCTTTGCGCATGTTTTGTACCCTGTTAACAAATTCGCGTGCAAGTCCTTCGGCTATAAGCTGAACATCAAGTTCTTTATCAATAGCCGCGGTTACTGTGCCGTCGCTTTCCACTGCCCAACCTTTTATTTCCGAACTAACTACTATAATATCTTCTTTCGTAATTGTCAATTCAGAATCATCTATCGAAAGAGGAATTTTCTCTCCTGCTTCCAGTTTCGATATCTCGTTTTTATCTAAAGCAGAAATAGCTGCTGCAACCTGTTTAACTTGCTTACCAAAACGAGGACCAATTGATTTGAAATTGGCTTTAGCAGATTTTTGTACGATTTCAGAATCATCTTCAAGGATAACAAGCTCTTTTATATTTACCTCATCAAGTATAACATCTTTCATCAAAGCCAGCGCTTCGCGCATACCTGCTTCAACAGCAACCATTATTTTTTTAAGCGGCTGTCTTACTTTCAGGTTTTCTTTTGCGCGCATCGCCCTGGTTAAATAAACAACTCTCTGGGCAACATCCATTTTTAGTTCCAGCTCTTTATCCGTTTTCCCAACTTTCGGGTACTCAGAAAGGTGTATTGATTCATTACTTTCTTTACCGGTTACAGAGTTAAGATTCTGATAAATCTCTTCAGATAGAAAAGGTATAAAGGGTGAGGTTAACTTGCAGATTGTTTCCAGGCATTCATACAATGTTTGGTATGCTGCAAGTTTGCTTTCGTTCATTTCAGATTTCCAAAAACGCCTGCGGCACCTTCTTACATACCAGTTAGAAAGCTGATCAACAGTAAAACTTGATACGGCTCTTGCAGCTTTTGTAATTTCGTAACTTTCCATTAATTTTTCATATTCATCAACAAGAGAGTTAAGCCGCGAAAGTATCCACCTGTCAATCTCTTCTCTTTTTTCAAAAGGAACAGGAACTTCGTTGTAATTAAACTTATCGATGTTAGCATAAAGAGCGAAGAAGGAATAAGTGTTTAATAAAGTTCCAAAAAATTTTCTTTGAACTTCAATAAGTCCTTCTTCATCAAAAAGTGTAGGGCGCCATGGCGGACTGTTCGTAATTAAGTACCATCTTGTTGCATCTGCACCATATTTTTCAAAGAGCATAAATGGATCTACCGTGTTGCCCTTTGTTTTAGACATCTTTAATCCTTTTTTATCAAGGATAAGCTCATTAACAATGATATTTTTAAAGGCAACGCTATCAAAAAGCATTGAAGAAATTGCATGAAGTGTGTAAAACCAACCCCTAGTTTGATCAATTCCCTCACTTATAAAATCTGCAGGAAAAGCATTCTTTTCAAACCATTCTTTATTTTCAAAAGGATAATGATATTGTGCAAATGGCATAGAGCCGGAATCGAACCATACATCGATTAATTCAGGAGTACGCTTATAAATTTTGCCATCTTTTTCAAATAATATTTTATCAACAAACGGTTTATGAAGATCTAATTCTTCAATTTCGCTAACGGGTTTACGTTTGCCGTTCTCTTCAATATATCCTTCTTTCAATTCAGCAATGCTGCCAACCGCAAACAAATCTCCATCATCACTTACCCAGATCGGCAAAGGAGTTGCCCAGAACCTGTCGCGCGAAAGAGCCCAATCTTTATTTTCCTCAAGCCAGTTTCCAAAACGACCTGCACCAACTTCAGGCGGCTGCCAGTTGATAGTTTTATTCAGCTCTATCATTCTATCTGCAATTGAGGTAGTTTTAATGAACCACGATTCGCGGGCATAGTAAATTACCGGGACATCTTCGTTACGCCAGCTAAACGGGTAAGTATGAGTTATTGTCTCTTTTTTATAAAGCTTGCCTTCCTGCTTCATCTTATAGATGATATCTTTATCAGCATCTTTAACAAATTGCCCTGCAAAATCTGTTACCTCCTCGGTAAACAATCCTCCGCGCGTTACCGGCTGCATCATTGGTAAATCGTATTTCTTTGATAAATCGTAATCATCAGCTCCAAATGCCGGGGCAATATGAACAATTCCCGATCCATCTTTAGTGCTTACAAATTCAGCTGCGCATACATAGAAAGCTTTTTTATTAACTTTTACATAATCAAATAACTGTTCGTACTCAATTCGTTCCAGCTCGCTTCCCTTTACTCTTTCAAGAACTTCATAATCACCATCGATAACTGAAAGAAGTTCCTCAGCAAGAATAATTTTCTTTTCTTTATTTAAGATCTTCACATAAGTAATATCCGGTCCAACAGCCAGGGCAACGTTGGAAATCAGTGTCCAGGGAGTTGTTGTCCACACAAGAAAATATTCATAAGAATTTTTTAGTTTGAAAAGTGCATAAACAGATGGATCCTTTGTTTCCCTGTAACCAAGTGCCAGTTCATGCGCTGAAAGTACAGTTTCTGATTGAGGATCCTGCGGAACGATTTTGTAATCTTTGTATATAAGCCCTTTATCGAATAAAGTTTTAAGCGCCCACCAAACTGATTCAATATAATTATTTGTTAAAGTTACATATGCAGCATCAAGATCGACCCAGTACCCCATCCGGGTTGTCATTTTTTCCCAGAGATCTAAATAAGTAAAAACACTATCGCGGCATGCCTGGTTATATTTTTCAATTCCAAACTCAATTGCTTCACTCTTATGTTTTATACCTAACTTTTTCTCCACCTCAATTTCAACCGGCAGCCCGTGAGTATCCCATCCAGCTTTTCTTTCAACTCTGTAGCCCTTTAATGTTTTATAACGGCAGACAAGGTCTTTAATCGTTCTGGAAATAACATGATGGATACCGGGTTTTCCATTTGCAGTGGGAGGTCCTTCATAGAAAGTGAAAGGTTTTTCTTCTGATCTGGAAGATATACTTTTCTCAAAAATTTTATTCTCCTCCCAGAATTTGAGTATCCGCTTCTCTATTTCGGGATAGCCAGTCGTATCTAAATTTTGCTTAAACATTTATATAATAATCATCCTTAAGTTCGTACCCCAGCAGTTACAGCTCTTCGTAACGTTTAATCAATTCCTTTTCTGCCTGGATAAATTCTTTTAATTCACTTTCAATTCGTTCTTTTTTTAACATGGTATTCTTTGCATTTGCTTCGGCATCAAATATTATCTTTTCAGATTTTGTATATGCTTCTCTTAAAACTAATTCAGCTTCCTTCTTTGCATCTCCTGCTGATGCTTCCAGAAGTTTAACTTTTTCCGCAAGTAATACAGCTTGTTTTTCCCCGGCAAGAATTTCCTGTATTGCCATTCCAAAAATTCCCATAGAACCAAGTGTTATATTCCGCAAACTGAATAAGATAAGGTTTTCCGTAAGTAATTCGTTGGCGCTAAAATAATCACTGAAAAACATTATAAGAACCATACTTACCGCAGTAACGGAAACAATAACCGCGAATATTACTTTACCTCCGTGATGCCAGCCAAGAGTACGGTTAATATACCAACCACTGGCGAAGCAAAAAACTGACAGTACAAACCAAACTGCAAAATTTTGTTCACCAAAATTGAACAGGTCTGTATTAAGAAAGTTTGATGAGAAGATAAGCAGACCCAGCAAAGTGGGAGTTGAATAATTTGCCAATGCATTTTTTATCATTGTATTCTCTTTATTACTTCTTTCATTATCAAAGTCATTTTAGGTTCAGCTTTCATAGCTGTTGCAATTATTTCTTCAACATTAACCGGTTTTAAGGAATCTGGGAAACACTCATCTGTTACAATACTAACTCCCAAAACCTTCATTCCCATATGATTTGCAATTATGTTTTCAGGGATTGTAGACATTCCAACCACATCAGCTCCAATAGCTCTTAAAAACCTGTACTCAGCTTTTGTTTCAAGATTAGGACCTGGAACAGCAACATAAACTCCGCGTTGAACTTTAATTTTATTTTCCAGAGCAAGTTCTTCGGCTAGTTCAATCAGTTCCTTACTGTATGGCTCACTCATATCGGGGAACCGTGGTCCAAGGTCATCTTCATTTTTTCCGATGAGTGGATTATCACCAAGAAGGTTTATATGATCGCTCATCAGCATTACATCGCCCCGTTTATATATCGGGTTCATTCCACCGCAGGCATTGGAAACCAGCAAAGTTTTTACACCAAGGAATTTCATCACTCTTACCGGGTAAGTGATTTGTTTCATCGAATAACCTTCGTAGAAATGAAACCTGCCCTGCATTGCAACAACGTTTTTACTATTAATAGTTCCAAATATTAATTTACCGTGATGCGATTCAACGGTTGATAGAGGAAAGTGCGGAAGGTTTTCGTAATCAATTTCGTGCTTTACATTAATCTCTTTTACAAGACCGCCCAAGCCGGTACCAAGGATTATTCCTACAGGATATTCGTCTGTAGTAAACTTTCTTATAACATCAACAGTTTGATTTATTTTTTTAGTTAAGTCGCTCATAATCTTTTCTACAGGAGTTTATTTACAATATCATCTACATCAATATCAACATTTTCCTGCGATTCAGTTTTTCTCGGTTGAACCGGTTCATCCCCGGCATCTTTTACTTTGCTCTCCAGAAGATGTGCCTGGGAATTTATGATCGATTTTAATCTGGCAATAATTAAATCTCTTTCTTCCCTAAGATTTACAACAGCATTGCGTATATCGTTTGCTTCCTGCCTTGCATTTTCCAGCATTTGTGAAGCTTTAATTTCTGCTTCTTTCATCATCAAGTTGGTTTGTTTCTTCGAAGATTCAAACGCTTTGGAAGATGATTCCTGCGCCTTAAGCAAAGTACTTTGCAGGTTTTTTTCTATACTCCGGTATTCAGCAACACGTTCGTTAAGAGATTCAACTTCTCCTTTAAACTTTCGTTTTCCTGGATAAGCGAATCAACATCACTTGCAATTTTATCCAGGAACGCCTGCACTTCTTCGGGATCGAAGCCTCTTAGTGATTTAGTAAATTCCTGTTTTTTAATTAGTAGGGGAGAAAGTTTCATAACTGCTCCTGTTGTTTGGTATATTTTCTCTTTCCAAAAATAGCTGAACCGATTCTTAACATAGTAGCACCTTCTTCAATAGCTATTTCAAAATCGTTTGTCATTCCCATGGATAGTTCACTCAGGTTGAATCCATAACCATTTAATTTATCTTTTAATTTACGCAATTCGCTAAAACTTTGCCTGATAATCTTTTCATCATTTGTAAAGGGAGCCATGGTCATCAAGCCGGTAAGATTAATATTTTCAAGAGAACCGCAATGCCGGGCAAGCGCTGTTAAATTGTCTTCTCCTTCAGCCCCAGATTTGCTCTCTTCAAAAGATGTTTTTACTTCAAGTAAGATCTTCTGCACCTTACCTAATTTAGCTGCCTGTTTATCTATTTCATCCGCAAGAGTAATTGAATCAACTGAGTGAATGAATGAAGCAGCTTTTACGACATATTTAACTTTGTTACGCTGCAGGCCGCCAATAAAGTGCCAGTTAACTTTATCACCTAAAATATTGTATTTATCTCTTAATTCCTGTGCTTTGTTCTCACCAAAATCTGTAAGCCCCAAATCATTTGCATTGTTAATTGCATCAACACCATAAGTCTTCGAAACAGCAATAAGTCTAATCTTTTCCGGATCCCGGTTTAGCTCATTGCATTTATCTTTTATCTGTTCGTTTAATATCTTTAGATTTTCTGCAATCATAGTAAAATTAAGGATGTGAATGTATTGGTTTTATCATCAAAAATCAATGTTTACATTTATTTTAAGTATCCAAATCAATTAATATGAACATATTGATAATGTTGGTCTCGGCTGTCTTGTTGAATCACTAAGCATGAATTGTCATAAATATGAAAGCAGAATACTGAATAGATTACTAAAAACCATTTTCAGATAAGAATTTTGTAATTTTGTTTTTTCAATTTTAAAATTGTGGAGATTTATATGGGAAGCCAGTTATTAGAAGAAATAAAAAATAAAGCAATAAAATTAAATAAAACAATCGTTTTACCTGAATCACATGATGAAAGAGTTTTAAAGGCAGCTGAAATTTTAGCCCGTGAAAAGATAGTCTCTGTAATTACTCTTGGTGATGATGACCGCGTACGCAGCGATGCAAAAAAATTAGATGTTGATCTAACAGGAATAAGAGTAATTGATCCATCTACTTCTGATAAATTAAGTGATTTTACAAACCTCTATTTTAACCTGCGCAAACATAAGGGAGTTACTGTTGAAAAAGCACGCGAGACAGTTTTAAGAGATTTATTTTTTGCAGCAATGATGGTAAAAGAAGGAATGGCTGACGGCAGCGTGGCTGGTTCTTCCGCTTCAACTGCTGATGTAATGAGAGCTGGAATACAATGCGTGGGAATACCTGAAGGGATTTCAATTGTATCAAGTTTTTTCCTGATGATCTTTCCGGAAAAAGTTTACAGCTTTGCTGATTGCGCTGTTGTTCCCGATCCTGATGCAAACCAGCTTGCTGATATTGCTATATCCACAGCAGATAACCACCGTAATTTAATAGGCGAGGAACCTCGTGTAGCAATGCTTTCATTTTCAACAAAAGGAAGTGCTCAGCACGAAAGTGTTGATAAAATTATTGATGCGGTAAAAGTTATAAAAGATAAAAGACCGGATTTAGAAGTAGATGGAGAATTGCAATTCGATGCAGCAATAATTGATTCGATTGGAAAGAAGAAAGCACCCGGTAGCACTGTTGCGGGAAATGCAAATGTTCTGGTATTCCCCGATCTGAATTCCGGAAATATTGGTTACAAAATTGCGCAGCGTCTTGGCGGAGCAGAAGCTGTGGGTCCAATGGTGCAAGGATTAAACAAACCATTTTTTGATCTTAGCCGCGGCTGCAGTGTTGATGATATTGTTAATACTGCTTCAATTGCAGCTTTGATGAGTTAATAAACAAAAATAATTCGTTTTGATTTTCTCTGCGTTCCCTCCTTGCAGGCAGGTAGGTTTGCGAATTCTCTGCTTCCTTCGAATGAAACCTTTTATTATGCAAAGCACGCAAAGTGGAAAACGCGAAGGTCTCTAAGGGTTGACTGAAGGTTCACAGGGAAAGAATACTATCCACCTTGCAAGGCAGAATGTTTTTATTCATATTTTCGCTTCTATATTCAGATAAAATAATTATGATATTGTTACTCGCAGCTTGTATTGATTTAATTTTCAACATTCCCTTCGGTTACTGGCGGGCAAATACCAAAAGGTTTTCTGTTCAGTGGTTTTTATCCATTCATTTACCAATTCCCTTCATTATCGCTTTAAGGATTTATTCAGGAATTGGATTCGAATTTATTACTTACCCAATAATGGTTTCTGCTTTTTTACTCGGACAGCATTTTGGATATAAGTATCATAATTGGCGGAAAGAAAATAAGCGTACACCTTTATCATCTTGCTTAATACTTGATATTGTAAGAGTTGAAGATAAAACCCCAATAAGCAGAACAGGAATCGTAACAAATTACTATCCCTGTTTCAACTTTTCCTTCACTAACAGTTTTGCATTTATTATATCTTTATGATCAACATTTAGCATACCGCCGATTACTTTAACAAGCCGGTCTTCATATTTATTGAGTATATCATCTACGTAAATTATTTTCCAGAGACCTTCGAGCAATTCCAGCTTTTCTTCACGACTAAAATGTTTATTTATTATTGATGCAAATTCGTAAATGCTTGTACTTTCTTCCAGTTTCTTTTCCGAGAGTTCAATTAATTCGTGTACACAATCTTCATCAAGATTAAATGTGTTTTGCATAATGTGAATAACTCTTTGTCGTTCCTCATCGGAAAAATCTCCATCCGCCTTTGCCATTTCTATAAACAAAGCAGCTGCTGCTACCTGAAGTTTATTATGATGATTTTCCTCTCCTTTTTCAACAGCTTCAGGCGAGCTGTCCTGCATTTTATCCTGCAGCAATGTTTTTCTTAAATATTCGAACATAATCTCTCTTCATTTTATATATTGAATTGAGAGGTTAAAATAATATTAAAATTATCTCAGATTCAACTCCATTCTAATCAACTTTCTCTTATACTTGTTATCATATTCATAGGGAATTGTAACAAACCCAAGTTTACGGTAAAGATGAATTGCTGCAGTAAGCTTATGATTTGTATCGAGAACTAATTTTTTAGCTCTCTTTGATACTGCAAACCCGATAATTGTTAAACCAAGCTTATTACCGACCTGTTTTCCTTGCGCTTTTTCCATAACAGCCATTTTTGTCAGTTCATAAGTCTTTCTATCAACTTTTATCACAGCGCAAGTTCCGATGACTTCATTATTAAGTAGTGCAAAAAATACTTCACCTCCCTTATTTATTATCTCCTCTTCCGGTGAATTAATTATTTTTTTGTCATATGGTTCAACAGTAAAATATTTATCAAGCCATTCTATGTTAAGATTCTTGAAATCCTTCTTATATTTTTTTTGATAGGCGATTATCTTCACTTCATGAAGTTGCTTCTCTTTAATTTTATTAGAAATATTTTTAATTAGTTTATCAGTGGAAATGATTTTCTCTAGTTTCGATATTACATCCATAACATCATAGCCAGTTTCACTAACCAGGAAATTAATTGATGCTTCAATTTCATTCAGTACCGGCTTAAGTAATTCGAATTTTTCTCTGCCTCTTTCAGTAATGCTGATAATTGTAACCCGCTTATCAGCTATAAGTTTTTCTGTTTTGATGAAGCCCTTTTCCAGCAATTGGTTTGTTAATTGAACTACTGCGGGATGTGTAATGCCTAAATAATCCGCCAGTGATTGAACACTGAGTTCGCCTTTATCATAAAGTGCGGAGATTACTGGAATCCACCTTGTTTCAAAATCAACTTTATAATCCTTACAAATTTTCCCAACTTGCGAATTAAGATTTTCACCTATTTTTTTAAGCCGGGAACCGAGCATAAGAGAACCGGAAGTGAATAAATTTGTCACTAAAATTATGTTGTCTATTACGTAATTACTTACTTATTACATCGAAAATAGTTAATAATCAAATAAATTCAAAATATTTTAACTATTATTCAATTCTGAAAGGAGATCCGGCAAATCGAGCGATTTAGTAAGGTGAACTAAATTTCCATCCTCATCAACGGGCCACTCATCACGTGGTCTATCATAATATAATTCAATCCCATTTCCATCAGGATCCTTTATATAAACTGATTCGGAAATTCCAGAATCGGAGGCACCTTCAATACGGTATTTTGTTTCCCAGAGAACTTTAAATGCCTTTGCAAGTTCCTTCCTGTCCGGATATAGAATTGCAAAATGATAAAGCCCCGAATGCCCTGGTGGCGGTGGCGTTACATCTTCACCTGCCCATGTATTCAATCCTATATGATGATGGTAACTTCCGGAAGAGAGAAAAGCTGCGGTGGTTCCAAATCTTGCTGTAACCGCAAAACCCAGCAATTTATTATAAAATTCAATCGCTTTTTCCAGGTCGGAAACAGTTAAGTGGACATGTCCAATTCCAGCTTTAGGGTGAATTTGGTAACTCATTTTCCAATTATGTTTGATTTAAAATCATTAATTAAGAAAGTATAGTGTTGATTATTCTGCTCATCAAAACGATTACAACTATTATGTAGTAATAATCTTTACAGGAACTACCTTCCAAATCTTTTCGGCATATTCTTTTATTGAGCGATCACTTGAAAATTTAGCAACGCGTGCAACATTAAGCACCGTTTTCTTTGTCCATTCGTTTGTATTTATATATAGTTCGCTTACTTTATCCTGGGCATCGATATAAGACTGATAATCAGCAAACAAACAGTAATAATCATCGTTTAATAGTTTTTCTATTATAGGTTTAAAAATCCCTGGTTCGCTGGCGTTAAAGTAATTAGAGCTAATCATATCAATTATTTTTTTCAGTTCCTTATTGCCTTCATAGTACTCAAGCGGATTGTATCCGTTTTCTTTAAGCTTAACAACTTCATCTGCCAGTAAGCCAAAAATAAAAATATTTTCTTCACCTACTTCTTCTCTTATTTCTATATTAGCACCATCCATCGTACCAATAGTTAATGCCCCGTTAAGCGCAAACTTCATATTTCCTGTACCCGATGCTTCCAGTCCAGCCATAGAAATTTGCTCAGATAGATCGGAAGCAGGAATAATTTTTTCTGCAAGTGTAACAGAATAGTTCTTAAGGAAGACAACTTTCAATTTATCTCCTACTTCAGGATCGTTATTAACAATATCACCAACAGAATTAATAAGTTTGATGATAAGCTTAGCCATAAAATAAGCTGGGGCTGCCTTACCCCCGAAAATAACAGTGCGCGGAACCATCGCTATTTCAGGATTTTCTTTAATTCTATTGTACAATGTAATAACGTGAAAAATATTTAGAAGCTGGCGCTTGTATTCATGAAATCTTTTTATCTGGACATCGAACATTGATTCCGGATTAATCGAAATGTTATGTTCGCTATCTATATAATCAATTAATAATTTTTTATTGAGCCATTTTGCGCTCCTCCAGCTTTCCAGAAAAGTTTCATCGTCAACAAAAGATTCAAGCTGTCTAAATTTTTCCAGATCTTTAAGCCATGCATCTCCAATTTTATCGGTTATAATATTGGATAAGAAAGGATTCGCTGTCTTTAGCCATCTGCGTGGTGTAATACCATTTGTAACATTAAGGAATTTTCCAGGGTAGATTTTATTAAAGTGATGGAAAATCTTTGTCTTAATAATCTCTGTATGTAAAGCAGCAACACCATTAACGGCAAAACTTCCAACAATAGCAAGGTTCGCCATCCTTACGGTTCTTTCCGGTGCTTCTTTTATAATTGATAATTCTGCTAAAATCTTTTTATCGGTTGTATAGTTTTCTTTTACGTATTCTAAAAATCTACGATTAATTTCGTGCACAATCTGAATATGCCTTGGCAGAAGCTCTTCAAACAGTTGCAGCGACCATTCTTCTAAAGCTTCCGGCACTACTGTATGATTTGTATATGCAAAAGTTTTGCACGTAATTTTCCATGCATTATCCCAACTAAAATTTTCTTGGTCAATTAAAATCCTCATTAGCTCAGGAATTGCAATAACAGGATGAGTATCATTCAGTTGTATAGCAGTTTTATCTGCAAAATTATCAAAGGTGTCATGGTTAATTTTATATTTTCGTATAATATCCTGCAGAGTTGCAGATACAAAAAAGTACTGCTGCTTTAACCTTAAAAACTTGCCTTCAAGATAGGAATCGTTAGGATAGAGTACTTTTGATATAGTTTCTGAATCGGTTTTAGTTGCGACTGCTGCTACATAATTGCCAGCGTTAAAATCTTTAAAACTAAAATCCTTGCAAGCTCTCGCTTCCCATAACCTGAGGTTATTAACTGTATTATTTCCATAGCCAGGAATTGGAACATCATAGGCCATAGCTAATACATCTTCTGTATCAATCCATTCAAATTTATAATCTGCCGTTTTCAGTTTCCACTTTTCTTGTCTTTCCATAAAACTTAACGCGGAATTCGAGTCTCCTCCTCATAATATCCCAGGGATTTCCATCACTTAACCAGTTATCAGGATACTCAACCTGGAAACCATTCTCAATCTCCTGCTCAAAAATTCCGTATTCGTATCTTATGCCGTAGCCAAATGCTGGTAATTCCAGAGTTGCCATCGAATCGAGATAACAGGCAGCAAGGCGACCCAGTCCGCCATTACCCAGACCCATATCATGTTCAAAATCTCTTATCTCTTCTAAGCTGTAGCCATCCTCTTTAAGAATTTTATAACACTCATCATAATAATCCATATTGATAAGTGCATTGCCCAACAATCTTCCCATCAAATATTCCAGTGATAAGTAATAAACTCTTTTAACATCCTGCTGGTAGTATTGCCGCTGTGTTCTAAGCCACTTTCTTACAAGCCGGTCTCTTACTGCCAGGGAAAGAGCAAAATAGGCATCATCACCGGAAGCAGTAATTCTATCTCTAACCAATCTGAATTCAAGATTTTCGGCAAATTGATTTGAGATTGAATATGAATCAGGGGCTTTACCATCAGTAAAAAAGACTGACGATTTGTTATTTACAACGTTTTGTTCTTTTTCATCCATATCATTCTATTGCATCTTATAATAAATTTGGAGCTAAATTTAAGATTGTATCTGAATAATACAAAATAGTTCTAAGTAAAAACTAATTTATAGTTTTTAGATCAAACCAAAAAATACCAGATGAAAATAGCAGATAGCAATTTTATTTCTGGTAGGAATTTATCATATTTATTTTGCCCTAAAAATTTTTTTACCCTTGGAGAAATGAATGCGCTCATTTACCGTTGCACTTATTGTATTAGTTTTGATATTTATAACTGCTAGTATGCTAAGGTACAACACCACGAGTGCCCAAGACATACCTACCGGTAACGTAATTTTTATTCATCCCGATGGAACATCTTTGGCTGCGTGGAATGCAACCCGGATACTGTACTACGGAACGGATGGAACATTAAACTGGGATAGACTTACGCATATCGGTTTGTACCAGGGACATACTAAGAACACTCTCACTGCTTCTTCGCATGCTGGTGCTACAATTCATGCCTACGGTGTTAAGGTCGATTATGATTCTTACGGTATGGATGGAACTAATCACTTAAATTCTCTATCCGGCTACAATAAATAGTATAATGATGGAAGTACGGGATAATGGAATAAATATCGGAATAATTAATTCGGGAACAATAGTTGAACCCGGCAGCGGCGTGTTTGTAACCAGCGATGTTTCCAGGGAGAATGATGAAGATATTGCAATAAAAATTATAGAATCGGGTGCGGATTTAATACTTTCTGGTGGTGAGAAGCTATTAATTCCCGAAGGAGTTGAGGGAAGGCATGGACCCGGCAAAAGAAATGATGGTTTAAACTTAATTGAAAGCGCAAAGCAAAACGGATATTACGTTGTTTATAACAGGGAGGAATTGTTAAACTTACCCCAAGACGCAGAAAAAGTCCTTGGTGTATTTGCTCATCATCATACTTTTAATGATAGATCGGAAGAGGAACTTACCAGGCTTGGTTTACCAAACTATAAAACAACCGCCCCTACTTTAGCTGAGATGACAAACGCGGCAATAAAATTCTTATCTAAAAAGGAAGGGGATTTCTTTCTTGTAGTAGAAGAAGAGGGTACAGATAATTTCGGAAATGCTAACAATGCCAACGGGTTCTTTGAAGCTTTAAAACGAGCAGATGATGCAATAGGAATTGCATATAATTTCTTGCTTAAAAATCCTAATACATTAATAATAACTGCAGCAGATAGTGAGGCAGGAGGTTTGGAATTGCGTGGATTTACAGTTAAAAGTATGAACCCGGATTTGCCGCTTCCGTTAACAGATAATAACGGTGCTCCCTTAGATGGAAAGAATGGGCAGGGAACCCCGCCTTTCATTTCTGCACCCGATAAATCAGGAAATACTCTTCCGTTTTCAGTTGCCTGGTCGTCTTACGGAGATGTTTGTGGCTCTGTTGTAGCTAAAGCTGAAGGACTTAATGCCGAACTGATGAAAGGAAAAACAGATAATACCGATATTTATCGAATAATGTATGCAACACTATTTGGAAAGATTTTAAACTAAAAATGGTTTTATTATTCAGGTAATATTGCTGTTGCCTCAATCTCCACAACAAAATTAGGATCAATTAGAGACTTAACTTCAATCATTGTTGTAGCAGGTTTTATATTCCTGAAAAACTCTCCGTGCGCTTTTCCAATAGCCGACCAATCTTTGATGTTGGTTACATAAATTCTCGTCCTTATAACATCTTCAAGGGAGCCACCCGCTTCATTTATTGCTCTTTCAATTTTCCGAATGATAAACTTCGTCTGCTGATACGGATCGTTAGCCGCAATAATTTTATCCCGGTCGATAGCAGATGTTCCGGAAACTTCCACCACTCTGCCAATTTTTACAGCACGGGAATATCCAATCTGGTCTTCCCAGATTGCACTGCTCGAAATATTAGCTCTGTCCTTCATTTTATGTCTCTTATATTTTACTTAATAAATATTTTTTTCTTTTTACTTCAGGAAATTTTTCAATTGCGTAACGGAGCATTGTGCGGGGCATTTTTTTATACCGTGGTTTAAGAAATTTTTCTTCGGCATTTAAATTCTTCTTTCCAATTTCTCTTAACATCCATCCAACTGCTTTATGAATCAAAGCGTGACTATCATCTAACAGAATATCCGAGATGTTAAAAGTAGTTCCAAACTTTCCTGCTCTAATAAAAGTAAAAGTTGATAAAATTGCTATTCTACGCTCCCATAAATTTTTTGAACGTGCAAAATCATGCAACAATTTTTTATCCCGTTCTAACAAATGTTCGCCTACAATTTTAGGAGCAGATATATCTACAAGGTCCCAATTATTTATTGCTTTCCTGTTACGAATATAAAATTTGAAAACTTTTTCCTTTTCTTTTTCGTCTCCTTGTTCATACTTGCCCTGCAAAATCAAAAGCCCGATCATTCTTTCTTCATGAATTTTTGAAACTATAAGTTCTCTAATATCATCGAAGTTCAGGTTTTTAAATTCCTTTGCAATTTGTCTTTGCACTGGCATTTTAATTCCTGCAAAAACATCACCTTCTCCATATTCCCCCACGCCGGTTTTGAAGAACCACTGCAAAGATTTAGCTTGCTGTTTATTAGATTCTGCTTTAATTCTCTTTTCGAATTCTCTCAGATTCATTCAATCTTCAATTGATGATGATAGATTTTAATATCCAGAAAACAAAT
>CAVVMV010000006.1:0-106580 GCA_963749485.1 uncultured Ignavibacteriales bacterium
AATTCAATTTCTGATGGATCAATTATCCATTTTGATGGAGCAAATAAGGTTAATCTTCCATTGGAATTTTTCTTTATATTTTTGATGATGAGCCGGACTTCTCTCTTTTCATTTGATGGAAAAAGATATAAACTACTTTCGAAATTAACAGTTACCGGTGGGGCAATTGAAACAGGGTAATAAACTTCTCCTTTTGTAGGAACTCTTTCCCTGTAAAGAACAGGTGTTGTGAAGACGAATTTATCATCGAAGGGAAACACGAAACAAGCAACAAAGTGAGGGAGCTAACAGGTAAATCTCTCATTAGCTGTCTTCTATTGTAAAAATATTTCCTTCACTTTTCACCTTAACCAGTGAGGTTGAGTGAATTTATATTTTCAGGAATTTGAATTTCCTTATCTAATGAAATTATTTCTCCTTTTCTAATTGTTGGTTAAGTAGTGAATCAATTGATTGATAGGTGATATGAATTCCTTCCAACAGAAAATTTAAACCTGATCTGTTTACAATTGCAGTAGAGACTTTTACTTTATCTCCCGGCGTGTAAACTTTTTCATCCACAATTGCTTCCACCCAAATGCCAGCACAGGATTTTATTAATTGAAGTAATTCTCGGCTTTTAACTTGCACCCAATAATTGTCATCTAATTCATTCATTAATGAATAAGCTTCAGATAGCAAAGGAATAATAGCTGAAGGATTCTCTGCATCAAATTTATGTTCTGCTTCTTTAAGCAGTGAACCTATTTTATCAGTTCCGTCAATTCTACTCCAGGATATATCGATATCTTCAAAAAGATTGGTTGCAGCTTCATCCCCATCCATTAAAAGAAAATAATTATAACGATTGCCACGCCAGGCTTCAAATCCAAATCCCTGGCTTTTATGCATGCTCCTGCTCTCCTCCGAAATTTCTGTGTACGATTTTCCAAGAAGGGATTATAGCTTCCAAGTTAACAGAAATAAGAGTATCGGCAGAAATTTTCATTTGATTAAATGCTGGAGTCCACCCATTCCAGTAAATTCTTTTTGGCTGCCATGGATTTACATATTCAAGCTGCTCCGGGAATGCTCCCTGATCTCCGGCTAAACGAAATGCTTCCAGGGCAAGAATCGCTGATGCAGTGTGCTGTCCATGTCTTCCTTCCCCGGTGGTTGGAAACCGTGTTACTATTACATCAGGTTTGAATTTCCTGATCACCCAAACAACATCCGAAAGGATTTTTTCTTTATCCCAGAATTTAAACGTCTCTTCCGGTGATTTAGTATAACCGAAATCTATCGCGCGTGTAAAAAACTGTTCTGCACCATCTATCCTTCTTGCCTGTAAAAGTTCCTCTGTTCTTATAACTCCCAGCAGTTCTGCCTGTTCATCTCCAATAAGGTTTTGTCCACCATCACCTCGCGTTAATGAAAGGTAACCGGTTCGCAGCAGTTTTTCAGAAGAACAATAAGTAAGGAAAGCTGTATTTTCATCATCAGGATGAGCACCAATATAGAGCACACTTCCAAGCACATTAAGTTTTTTAAGCGCAAGCTTAATTTCAGATGCATTCATTACTTTATTTGGTTGAGGGTAAATTAGTAATGAAAGAATTGGGAGGAGAAATAAAAGTTTTTTCAGCATATAGGTTATATTTTTTTATTGAAATTGAATAATTGCAATTTTGTCTTTGTTACCAACATTTTCTTCAGATATTAAAAGATAATGAATTGAAACGATTTTACAATAATTTACTTTAAGCTACTAAAAATAATTGATGAATTGTAGTTATTTAATTTGAGTGGAAATTAAAAAGAATATAATGTCAAAAAATATATGTTTGCAGTTAGATTCTCTATCCGCTTCAACAGATGAATGTACAGCGCATTGAGGTTTATCAATTACTTATATTTCTTATATTTACATTGTATTTATCAATTAAACTCTAAATGACCTGATGATTGAAATTGAAGGAATAAAGTTAGGCGGAAATAACCCGTTTGTGCTTATTGCTGGACCTTGCGTTGTGGAAAACGAAGAAATAACTCTGAGTACTGCTGAATCAATAAAGGCAATTACAGGAAAACTTGGAATTCCGTATATCTTTAAATCAAGTTATAAAAAAGCAAACAGAACGAGCATAAATTCATTTTCAGGAATTGGAGATGAAGATGCGATAAACATTTTGGGTAAAGTTAAAAAATCTCTTAATCTTCCATTACTCACTGATGTCCATAATTCTGATGAGATAAATAAAGTTCATTCAATTGCAGATGTTTTGCAGATTCCCGCTTTCCTCTCGCGCCAAACAGAATTACTTATTGAAGCAGGTAAGAGCGGTAAAGTAATCAATATTAAAAAGGGTCAGTTTCTTGCTCCCGAAGATATGAAGCATGCGGTTGAAAAAGTTGAATCGACCGGTAATAAAAAAATAATGCTTACTGAAAGGGGAACTACTTTTGGTTATCATAATCTTGTTGTTGATATGAGATCACTTATAATAATGCGTGATTTTGGCTACCCGGTTGTAATGGATGCAACTCATTCTGTTCAACTGCCTGCAAACCAAAATGTAACCGGTGGGCAGCCGGAATTTATAAAACCACTTGCCAAAGCTGCTGCTGCAATTGGAATTGATGCGCTGTTTTTAGAAGTTCACCCCGATCCAGCAAACGCGCTAAGCGATTCAGCAAGCCAGCTTCCGCTTAACGATCTTGAAAAACTTTTAATTGAAATAAAAGAGATAGATTTTGTAACTAAAAAATACCAGGTTTAATTAACATATTATATTCAATAAAAGAGAATTGCATTGACCGATAAGGAAATAATTGCGAATGGGAAAAAGGTAATCAGGATTGAAGCCGAAGCCGTTTCAAACCTGGAAAAAAGTATTGATGAAAATTTTGTTAAAGCTGTTGAAACTATTTACAAAAGTAAAGGAAGAGTTGTTCTTACAGGTGTTGGTAAATCCGGTTTAGTTGCCAGGAAGATAGTAGCTACTTTAAACTCTACCGGGACTGCAGCCATTTATTTACATCCCACAGATGCACTACATGGTGATCTTGGAATGGTTCGTAAAAATGATGTGGTGATAATAATATCTAAAAGCGGAGCTACCGAAGAACTCCTCAAACTGATTCCGATGTTAAAAAGGATGGAAATAATATTAATTGCAATGTCCGGAAATAAAACATCTTCATTAAACCGGGATTGTGATATCGTCCTTGATATAAGCGTGAAGGAAGAAGCTTGTCCTCTTGATCTAGCACCAACTTCCTCCACTACTGCAACACTTGCCATGGGCGATGCGCTTTCGGTTGCACTCCTTGAAAAGAGAGACTTTTCTGTTGAAAATTTTGTCATGCTTCATCCAGGCGGCAGCTTAGGTAAAAGGCTCTCACTTAAAATTGATGAAATAATGACTAAGAATGAGCACGTTCCTATTGTTGCGGAAGATGCGCCAATGAAGGATATTATAATTGAGATGACAGGTAAACGGTTGGGAATGACTTGCGTTATTGATACCAAAGGTGTGCTCCTAGGAATAGTAACTGATGGTGATTTAAGACGTCTGCTGGAAAAAACCATGGAGATAAAAGAACTAAAAGCAAAAGATATTATGACCGGCGACCCGAAAGTTACAAGTAAGGATTACCTTGCATCGTTCGCATTGCAGACAATGGAAACATATAAAATTACTTCTCTCGTAGTTGTGGATGCTGAAAAGAAACCGGTAGGAATTGTTCACTTGCACGATTTAGTGAATCTTGGACTTCAGAGAAGATGAAACTTATAAGCTTATTAATTGTCCTTCTATTCTTTTGTAGTTGTACAAGGGAAAAGGTAAAACCACCCATCAATACATCTTTTGAAGGAGATGAACTCCCTGCGCAGGAAAGCTGGAATTCAACTGTGTTCTTTACAGATTCAGGTAAAACGCGGGCTATTTTAACTGCCGGGCATTTACGGGTTTTTTCACAATCTAAAGAAACATTACTGGACAGCGGAGTTCAGGTTGATTTTTATAATATGAATGAAGTTAAAACTACAACCTTAACTTCAAAAAGAGGTAAGGTTGATGAAAACACAAATAATCTTTACGCTATAGATAGTGTTGTAACCGTAAACGACAGCGGCATAGTTGTAACCACTGAAGAGATGATGTGGAGAAATGAAGATAAAAAAATAATTTCCGATAAATTTGTAACCATTGTTTCGCCAAAAGAAAAAATCCAGGGTTATGGATTTGAATCGGATCAGCAATTGCAAAACTATATCATCTATAATATAACTTACATAACAAGAACCGACACACTTCAATGATAAAAGCTTTCGTCATTTCTTTTTTATTTCTTGTTGTTTTCTCATCAACATTTTTTGCGCAGGAAGGGATGAGATGATAACGGTTATTGGTGACAGTCTCATCGGTAAAATGATTGAAGGTGAATCAATTCGCGAAGTAATTGGTAATGTAACATTAACACAAGGGAAGGTTGTTGTAACTTGTAACAAGGCAATCCAATATCTTTCCAGGAATGAAGCTGAATTAATTGGTAATGTTGTTTTAAAGCAGGATAGTCTAACCATAAAAACTGAACAAGGATTTTATTTCGGAAATTCGAAAACTACTAAAAGTGTATCCGGTATTGTTTTAGATGATCAAAAAGTCATACTTTCTGCGGACAGCGGAGAATATTTTTTTAATGAAGATAGAGCTTTTTTCGAAACCAACGTAATACTTCGCGATTCCGTGATGACTCTAACAGCGGATGAGCTTACCTATTTTCAAAAAGATGATAGGGCTATTTCTGTTGGGAATGTTACAATTACCGATGAAGATAATGTTATTACCGCAGACAGTTTAGATCACTTTAGAAATACAAAACAAAGCATTGCAGACGGAAATGTTAAGATTGTTAGTTATGATAATAATACAATTATTTTTGGAGATCACCTTGAGGATTATGCTGAAAAAAAATATACACTGATAAATGAAAATCCTGTGCTGCTTCAGATTGATACTATCTATACTGCCGAAGATGATTCCGTGGAAAGTTTCCGAATCGATTCGCTTATTATTAAATGCGAAGTGATGGAAGGACTGAGGGACACTGCGAACATATTTAAAGCCAAAGACTCGGTTAAAATTATCCGCGGCGCATTTGCTTCTGTAAATGATTTTACTCTCTATTTAAGAACTGATAAAAAGATCATCACAGAAAAAATGGGCGATGAAGGAGAAAGACCCATTCTCTGGTATGAGAATTCACAGCTAACGGGAGACTCAATCACTATTTATTTGGAAGAGAATGAAATTAAATCTTTGGATGTAAACAGTAATGCTTTTATGCTTTCACAAAGTAAAACACATCCTGAAAGATTTGATCAGACTTCATCCAATAACCTGCAGATGCATTTTGAAGAGAGCAATATTAAAAGTACAAAGTTTGAAGGAAGTGTTTACAGCATCTACTATATGTTTGAAGATGAAGAACCAAGCGGTTTGACCAAGTCATCTGCAAAAGCTGCAACCATAATATTTTTTGATAATGAAGTAAGTGAAGTAAGGTTATACGGTTCACCCACAAGCGAGTATCACCCGGAAAATAAAGTAATAGGTATTGAAAGAACATTTACTTTGCCTAAATTTGTTTTTTATAAAAACCGCCCGGTAAAGGAAGCCCTCTTATCGGGATTGGAGAATTAAAATTATTATATTAAAAATATGTCTACAACTCTTAGAAGCGAAGAACTCGTAAAGATCTATAAAAAGCGGAAGGTTGTTAACAAAGCTTCCGTAGCAGGTTTCCAAAGGTGAAATAATTGGATTGCTGGGACCAAACGGTGCAGGGAAAACCACAACCTTTTATATGATTACCGGGATGATAAAACCGGAATCAGGTAAAGTCTTTTTGGATAATGAAGAAATAACCACAGTGCCGATGTATCAAAGAGCGAAAATGGGAATCGGTTACCTGCCGCAGGAAGCTTCTATATTCCGCAGGTTAACAGTTGAAGATAACCTGATGGCGGTACTGGAAATGACAAAACTTAATAAAGAGGAGCGTAAAGAAAAAGTAGAAAGGCTGCTTGATGAATTATCAATTGGTCATTTAAGGAAGAGCAAAGGATTTCAGCTTAGCGGCGGTGAAAGAAGAAGAACTGAAATTGCCCGCTCACTTGCAACAGATCCAAGTTTTATTTTACTTGATGAACCCTTTGCAGGAGTAGATCCTATTGCAGTGGAGGATATTATGAACATTGTTGCAAACCTTAAGAACAGGGGAATTGGTGTTCTTATAACCGATCATAATGTTCATGAAACTTTAAGCATTGTTGATAAAGCTTACATCTTAATAGACGGGGTTATTTTTAAGCAGGGCAGCGCAGATGAATTAGCAAGTGATGAAGAAGTTAAAAAGTTATATTTAGGTGAGAAGTTTAAGATGGATAGGTATAATTAATAATAAATAAATGAATCATCACAATAAAAACTTATCAAAATTCTCTTCTGCTATTTTCAAACTCTCCGGATTGCCAACATCCATCCAGAACGATTCATTATCAATATAAGCGTTAACATCATTGTTCTTCATAATGTTCAAATATAAATCGATCATAGAAAAAATTTCATCATTTGGCATTAATGTAAATATTTTCGGATCAATTATATGAATCCCACTGAATGCAAATTCCTTAAGTGATTCAATATTTGCGAAACTCACAATCTCATTAGTTTTCACATTCTTCCAGCCGCATAATATATTTTCTGAATTGAAAAGTAAATACCTGCTAGATTCTCTATCCCTTACAGCTAAAGTAGCTATTGCCTTAGAATTTATATGAAAATCATAAAGTGCTTTAAGATTTAAATTTGATATTACATCAACATTATGAAGAAGAAATGGTTCGCCGTCATCAAAAAACCACGCAGCATTTTTTAATCCGCCGCCTGTATTAAGAAGTTTCCTGCTCTCATTTGAGATTGAAATATTAACACCATAATTATTATTCTCCTCAAGAAATTTTTTTATCTGATCGGCGAAATGATGTACGTTTATTATGATGTCTGAAATCCCCTGCGAATTTAAATTTTTAATGCATATCTCGAGAAGTGTAGCGTTTCCAGCTTTTACCAGTGCTTTGGGAATAGTATCAGTGATAGGTTTTAGGCGGGTTCCGAGACCTGCACAAGATATCATTGCGCGCATCAGCTTTTTCCTTTTTGCTCTAACCCGGTATGGTTTACTTCAACATTAATATCAAATTTATTTTTAAGAAGAGCTGAAAGTTTTTCAGCAGAGTAAACAGAACGGTGCTGCCCGCCTGTACATCCAAAATTTATAACCAGGGAAGTGAATTTTCTTTCAATATAATTTTTAATTGAATCCTCGCTGATCTTATAAACATTTTCTAAAAAATTTTTTACAGCAGATTCGTTCTCCAAAAAAAATATTACTTCCTTATCTCTTCCAGTTAATTCTTTAAACTTTTCTAATCTTCCCGGGATTAGGAAGTGCTCTGCAATCGAAAACAAATCCCCCGCCGTTGCCGCTAAGATCTAAAGGAATACCATTTTTATACGAAAAACTATTAATCGTTACTTTTAATTTATCCTGCGTTTCATGATACCCAAATTTAGATAGCTCGTCATTATTAATAATTTTGGCTAATGATTTCCGTAATTCAGGAAAACCATCCGGCAATAGATTATTATCCAATCAACCATTTAAGATTTTTTATTGCAATAAGGAATGCTTTTTAAAAAATGTACTTTCTTTTCATACAATCCTCTAAATCCGTAAGCACCCATTGCCTGTAAAATTCTTATTAATATATAGCCGTAATAATGATTTAAAAATTCTTCCCGGTTTATTTTAGTTTTACTGGTTCAGAATTTGGATGTAAAACTCAACTAATTCATCTCTTATTTTTTGTGGAAGATCAGCTTTTGCATCATAAAGAAGTGAGGCAATATCATATTGCAATGCACCTTTTCTTCCACCCTGGTAATCAATAAAATAAAGCTTTTCATCCTTTATCATTATGTTGCGCGACTGGAAATCACGGTACATAAAATTATTCATTTCTGCCGAGAGAAGGAATTCAGCAAACTTGTTAAAATCATTTTCAAGAAGCTGTTCATCGAAAACAGTTTTTGTAAGTTTTAAAAAGTAATACTTAAAGTAATTCAAGTCCCACATTATCGATTGCTTATCAAAACTGCTTCGCGGATAACAAACAGAATAATCTAATCCTTCACTTCCTTCAAACTGAAAACGGATTAAATGTTCTATAGAATTTTTATAGTATGAGGTTACCTTTTCCGGGAACTCCTTATAGATTTCTGTTTTCAGAAAGGAAGGAAAAAAGACTTACATCACCAAGATCTTCAATTAAATATGTTCCTGAATTTTTATCATCGAGGTAAAATTCAGGTACGTTCAATCCAATCGATCTAAAATGTTTTGTAAAAGTTATAAATGCCTTGTTCTCTTTGTGATCCGGGTTAAATGCACCGATGGCAGACTTACTGTTTCCGGATATTCTATAATATTGCCTGTAAGAACCTGATTGCGGCAAGGCTAGAAATTACTTGCGCTTTTTCGCCAGACCAGGTTTCAAATAGATTTTTAATATTGTTTTTGATATCCACTTTAATGATCACCGAAAATTTATATGTTCTTCTCGCAGAATTGAATAAATATATTCATCCAAAAAATTCCCATCTTTATAAACAGCTTTTCTTAATTTACCTTCTAGTTTATAACCAGCTTTCTCTAAAACTTTAACCGAAGCATCATTTCCTTCGAATACCCCTGCAAACAAACGGTTAAACTTAAAGTGTTTGAACGCATAGTCAGTCATTGCTAAAAGAGCAGAAGCAGCAAAGCCCTGTCCCCAAAAAGGTTCAGCAATCCAGTAACCAATCTCGGCTGAAAACCTGTCAACATCATCCTGAAGTTGAAGCCCGATTGTCCCAATCAATTCAGTTTCATTGGCAATCGCAAAATTGAGTTCAGGATTTTGATTGCAAGCCAGACCCAGCCATTCTTCCGCATCTTCTTCAGTATATGGATGAGGAAATCTGTCTTTTAGTCTGCTGAATATTTTGTAATTATCAGCATACTTAACCAGCGCTTGCTTGTCAGAATACTCGTAACTGCGAATAAGGCATTTACCCAAATCGATTTTCATATTACAAAGATAATAAATTTAAAAGGAAGGGTTAATCTTACCAATCACCGCTTGGGTCCGCCATACGCACCTTGATCATTGCGTGAACCATCCGGATCATTAAACTCTGGTAAAGGATTCCCGCTGTTTATGCAGGGCGAAAGTTGCAGAAAGATGAAGATCATCTTCGGAAATGAACAGGGGATCCATAGTTCCAAAGGCAAGAAAGTTGAACTGCTCATAAATGTTGGAAGAATCGCCTGAAATAATTGCAATTCTTGGATCACCGCGGTAAGAAAAATTATCGAAGAAGATATTATTTTGTAGATCTTCATTAACCGGGTCAACAATTACAAGCCCGCCCCCGTAGTTGTAGCAGGTATTTTTATAAAAAGTGTTATTGATTATTTGGTTGGAAGAATTCTGAGTAAGAATTGCTCCACCATATACATCTGCGGTATTATTTTGGAATACATTATTAATCACAACTACGGTGGAGTTTGTTATTGCAAGCCCGCCGCCGTTTTGCACGTAGTTATTTTGAAAAAAACAGTTTTTTATTTCAACAATTGCGTTTTTAATTTCAACTGCACCGTTCTCTGCTGATATCTGCCTGGGAAGATAGATGTATTCAAAAATGCAAAAAATTAATGATGAGTTTCCTGCAGAATTAATTATATGAACACCTTCCCAATCATATTCGAAAGCTGTAAATCTAATCGGCTCAATTCGTGTCCCTTCGGCTATGAGAACACCATTTACAATTAGGCTCGTCTTTTCTTTGAAAAATAATTCAACTCCCCGCTGGATGATTAATGTATCGAGTGTATTAACTGTGATATTTCCGGAGACAAAAAAAGGAGATTTATTTTTAGCAAGCACACCTGCCTGCTCCCCTTCAATTTCAGTATATATTCCTCCAATTGTAGGATCAATTCCGTTACCGGTAAAATCGTTTCTATCTCTACATGAAAAATTGATTAGCAAAAAAAGGACTAATATGTATAGATACTTTTTCTTCATATAAACAAAATAATTAATACAATTACAATACAATAGCCAGTTTATTCACCCTTAAATATTAATCCTACATCACAAAATCCATTTTAATATCGTTTAAATCAATAAAATTGAAATCAGTTTCTAAAAATAAATTATTATAACTTTGATTTTTCTCAGGTCTTAGATCCCGGAAGGTACATTAGGAAAAGTGTTGTGCAGAAGGGGAATAACAGATTTCAATAGTTTTAATTGAATCTGAAGAAGTGAAAGAGTTACGCTAATTCTATTTACTGTCAGAAAGGTTTTTCTGGAAGTGTTGATAATCTTTAAGACTTTTCCAATCGCCTCCCCAGGTCCAACCTCTTTTCTTAAATTCTTTAACAATTCGGGAATCTTCAGTTATATGTTCCTATAGAATCTATTTCATAAATTGAACCGTCAGGAGTAGCTGTACCGTTTTTTATATAAGGATTTTGTTTAGGATTTATATCAATTGCCAGTCCGCTGGCATGCTTCGATAAAATTTTACTTCCCGAAATAAACCTGTAGTTAAAACTGCTTGTGTTATTATCTTTCATCGATTTTTCATCCGACCATTTATACTCACAAATTGGTACTACTTTCTCTATTGGGAAATGAATCTGCCGGATAATCTCAAAAATTTCTTTTACATCTTCTGCAACTGCTTTATGCAAAACCAATTGCCCATGGTGAAGTTTTTCATCAAAACCATAATAAAAAACATTAATCAAAGTGAGATTAGTTTTAACAGATGCTGGTATTTTTTGCCCATAAAGCGCCTCCTCCAGTGTAAACTCGGAATCTATAATTAATTCTATTGAAGACGAATTATCCGATTCAGTGTTTTCGCCTGATGAATGATTTATTAGCTGGGTAGTTATGCTGTGCATGAGTATTCATATATAAAAAAGAGAGTGATGTAAAAAATAATATTAGGCGTATCATATTCGCGGATCCAGAAGATTTGTTCTTATGTAAGTTATGATTAAACATCCGGCAGAAAAGTACTTCTAATTAAAGTAATAAACATGGTAAAATTGATGGGTACATTAAAAGAGTTGTTTAAAATAATTATATATTTCGGCTCAACATTTTAAAGGATTTCGATGAAAAAACGATTTTATATATTCAGCTCACTACTTTTAATTGCTTTATTTAGCTGCTCCCAAAAGAACGAGGTAGTAACACTCGATTCAGGGTTAAAATATTTTGATGATTCGCTGGGCACAGGCAGAGAAGTTATGACTGATGAACTTGTTACCGTTCATTTTAGCGGTTGGATTATTCAAGATACTTCCAATCTTTTTTCCGATTGGACAAATGAAGAGTTAAGAAAAGCCGCTATGATTGGAAACTCAAAATTAAGAAATCAACCAGTAAAATTTGTAGTCGGCACAAACTCATTTATCAAAGGTGTGGATGATGGTATTGTTGGTATGAAGATTGGCGGAACACGTACAATTATCATTCCTTCAGATCTTGCTTATGGTGAAGAAGGTATTGGTCCTATTCCGCCAAACTCAGATCTTAAACTTGTGGTTGAACTGTTAGATGTGAAAGAACGAATTGTTGCTGAGATGTGGGATGTAGATTCAACAAAACTTAAAACAACAGAAAGCGGTTTGCAGTATTCAATTATTACCGAAGGTGAAGGCGAGACCGCCGATTCAGGAAATGTTGTTACTGTGCACTACTCAGGTTTTCTTACTTGATGGAACAAAGTTCGATAGTTCTGTTGAAAGGGACGATCCGTTTAGTTTCCTTTTAGGAATGGGGCAGGTTATCCCCGGCTGGGAAGAAGGTTTGAAGCTAATGAAAAAAGGTGGTAAAGCGAGATTGGTTATTCCTCCAGAATTAGGTTACGGAGGACTTGCTGTAGGAACAATTCCACCAAACTCAACTTTAATTTTTGATGTTGAATTAGTAGATATGCAGTAAACTGGTTTTAGCCGTTACCTGTTAGTTAAAGAGGAGAATTTATTTCTCCTCTTTTTTTATTTAAACATAAAAATGTATTAAACTGATTGCCTGCGAGTAGTAACCTCCACCAAAGAGGTTAAGATGATTAAGCACATGGTAAAGTTTATAGATATTTTCACGGTACTCATATCCATCTTGTAAAGGGTTAGCTTCATTGTAAGCTTCATAAAATTCTGAACTGAATCCACCGAATAATTTTGTCATTCCCAGGTCTGCCTCACGATGCCCATAATAAACTGCCGGATCGATTAAGCATGCGTTTCCGTTTTCATCAACCATGTAATTTCCTCCCCAAAGATCACCGTGCAGAAGAGAAGGTTCTTCATCGTTTGTACCAATTATCTCTTCAATTTTTTCTTCAAGTTTTCCAATCCCTTTTTTCAATTCAGAAGTTGCGTAGCCCAGCTTTTCGGTAAGTTCCAACTGGAATAAAATCCTCTTGTTAAAATAGAATGAAGTCCAGCTTTCTTTTTCTTTATCCGCGGGGATATTTTTTTGATCGTTGGATCCAATAAAATTATCTTCGTAAAAACCATAATTTTCAGATGTATACTTGTGCATCAAAGCAAAACTTCTTCCAAATTCACTAAAAAATTTTTTACTCTTGTTTCCTTGTTGAATATATTCAAGCAGAATAAAATCGTCATCGTACATTATAACTTCAGGTACACGGATGGCAGCTGATTTATTTAACTCCTGCAAACCGTGTGCTTCGGTAATAAACATTTTATTAGAAGCAGAAGTATTATGTTTAAGAAAAAGTTCTCGTTTATTGTTTAACTTAAGTTTGTAGGCACTGCTTATACAACCACCTGAGAGGGGAGTGATATCGGTAATTTTATGCTTTAGCTTATTTTCAAGCAGATGTATTATGTTTTTTATTTAAAATCATTCTTAAGCTTTTCTAAAAGACCTGAAGCCGCATCTTCTAGTATATCCAGGACATTTTCAAAACCTTCCCTGCCACCGTAATATGGATCAGGAATTTCTGTTACATCATAATTTTTTGAAAATTCCACCATCCGGTATATTTTTTTTGTGAATTTATTATCAAGATCAAGAGCTTTTATTTCTTCAAAGTTGTTGTCATCCATTGTAATTATATAATCGAATTTTTCAAAATCGGTATCAGGATTAAATTTTCTTGCAAGATGGGTAAGTTTGTAACCACGCTTTTCAGCATAGACTCTCATCCTTGCATCTGCTTGTTCTCCTGCATGATAATCAATCGTTCCAGCCGAATCAACTTCTACAGAATCCCCTAAATTATTACCTGTTAATTTTCTTATCATTACAGCTTCGGCTGAAGGTGACCTGCAAATATTACCAAGACAAACAAATAATATTTTCTTTTTAACCATAAAGTTCTGTAAACCATTCTTTACTTGTTTTAATTACTTAATAAAGTAATTAAACATTTAAACCAACTATAGACAAAAATAAATCGTATTAAAAAATTTGCCTTTAATTATAAATATTCTATTCACCAAAAAGTGTAACCACCAGTTTTCTCCTTCCGCCGTGGTTCCTGTGTTCGCAAAGATAAATTCCCTGCCAGGTGCCAAGATTAAAACTGCCATCAGTAATAGGAATTGTTAAAGTAGAACCTATTAAAGTAGATTTTATATGTGCGGGCATATCATCACTTCCTTCGCTGGTATGAAGATAAAACGGTTCATTTTCTTTAACAGATTTTGAAAAGTAACTTTCCATATCCGTTCGCACATCCGGATCAAAATTCTCGTTAAGAGTTAAAGAAGCTGATGTATGCTTAATTAAAATTGAAGCTATCCCGGTTTTTATATTTTGAAGCTCAGGCAATTGTCTTACTATCTCATCTGTTACAAGGTGGAAACCTCTCTTGCGGGCTTCCAATAATATTTCTTTCTGGACTAACTTCATTATAATTAGTTAGATTATTTATTTTGATCGATAATAATATTACTTACTTCAATGTAAATTTCTTCTGGTGAATCCTGGTTTTTAATCCCTTTAAAAGTTCCTGAAATAATAACTGGTGCAGCATATGTTAAAGTACCTGCTAATGAATCATCTTTTGGAGATAGGAATGAACAATAAATTTTGATTTTGCTGTTTTTGGTTTTTAATTCGAGAAGGTTGGGTTGGTTATCAGATGAGATGAATGATTTTACTTTCCCGGATAATTCTAGTTTTTTGTTTAGGAATTTTTCATCAGCTTTTTTAGTATTTTTTTGATAAGCAATCGCTAGTTCATCAGCAGTGACATAAATATTTTTTTGATCTACAAAGAGGTAGAGTACCGCGATCAATATCATTGCGATCATTACAAGGTTGCTGAGCTTTCTTTTTCTTTTCCTCAAGTTATTTAAACTTTCCAGAAAATCCTTTGTTGATTTTACTTTGAACTTAGCGTAAGCTCAAAAGTTATTTCTTCTTCACCTCTTTTTACTATAACATTTCACTTTATCACCTGGTAGAAAATCCGCAATTGCGTAAGTGAAATCATAAATGTTGGAAATTTTCTTCTCTCCAAACTTGATTATAATATCGCCTCCTTGCAATCCTCCAAGCTGCGCAGGACTTCCATCTGAAACACCGCTTATTTTATAACCATCAACTTCGCCGGCAAAATCCGGAATGGTACCCACCCAAACTTTTCTTCCGGGCATTTGTCCCATATCCTTTTTCTCAACTAGCAGGTAATCAGGAGCCTCTGTTAGCGTACTGATAAAATTAGTTACATCATAAATATATTTTAGCACTTCTTCTTCGCCGGCTGCATTTATTTTATCTGCATCATCTGAAGGTTTATGATAATCTGTGTGCGTACCGGTAAAGAAAAAGAGCACAGGAATTTCTTTACCGTAAAATGATGAATGATCACTTGGACCGTAACCTTCATCATTAAAAGTTAAACTGAATCCATAAGCATTGATGATCGTCTAAAAAAACTTTCCAGTTTGATGAAGTACCGGTTCCGTAAACTATCAGTGATTTTTCATCATTTAATCTTCCAATCATATCCATGTTTATCATCGTAGCAACCTGGCTTGCATTAATTGGTATGTTGTTTACAAAATAACTGGAACCCAGTAATCCAAGCTCTTCACCGGAAAATGCAACAAACAAAATATTTCTATTCAACTTATCCTTTACGCTGGAAAATTTTTCTGCAAGTTCCAGTACTCCTGCTGTTCCCGAAGCATTATCATCTGCACCGTTATGTACCATTGGATCATCACCCTGGTAAAGTGAATTTGCTCCGCCCATACCAAGATGATCAAAGTGGGCACCGAGAACTATATACTCATCTTTAAATTTAGGATATGCTGCCGGAAGAAACCCAGCCACATTCCAGCTAATAGTTTCAACCTCTTCTACTCCTGTTGAAAGTTTCACATTTGCATTTTCAAAAAGGAAGGATGCAGGTTTCTTATCTGCAATAATATTTTCGTAGTATTTTTTAAAACTCATTCCGCTTGAATTAAATAATTCTTCAACTATCTCTCTTTTTACGTTTGCAATTGCAAAACCTGTAACAGCGCCACCTCTATCGTAACTAAAATGAACAAGATCATCTCCTTGTTTAAATTCTTCATATCCATTAACGAAGATTATACCAACTGCTCCTTTATCTCTTGCAACAGATGATTTTTTTCTGAGAGGGGCAAACTTATCAAATTCGGAATGAGGGTTATCCTGATCAGGATGATTTCTTAAAACAACAACAACCTTACCTTCAACATCAAGATTCTCATAATCATCATATTCCAGGTTTGGGGCAGAAATTCCGAAACCCGGCAAAAACAAGTTTGGCGTTAACATTTGCATCCCCTGAAAACGGCACAGTTATATAGTCTTCATGCAAAACAGGATTTAATTCTTTATCAGGAAGTACAATATTTAGTACGTTTTTATCCGTAAGCTGAATGGAAGAAATAAATGGAAATTCCTGTAAATAACTTCCATCAAATAATGGTTGCAAACCATATTTTTTAAATTCATTTTCAATATACTTTGCAGCTTCAAGACACTCTTCAGTTCCAGTATTTCTTCCCTTTAATTCATCAGAAGCAAGGAAGTTTATATGTTCCTGAATTTCTGAAGCCGTGATTTCCGGGCTGTCTGTAGTCTGTGCAAACAGCTGAATAACAAATCCGAAGGATAAAAACACTATGAGTAGATTAAATTACTTTTTTCATTTTGAATACTCATATTGTGATAAAATCATGAATTAAAAACTTAGTCGATCCAGTCTGCTGTAAAGACGTTTGTATCGCCTTCCTTTTTATTAAACCTGTTTGAACAGAAGATTAGCTTTTTACCATCCCTTGAAAAAATAGGAAAGCCATCAAAAGTTTCGTTAAATGTAATTTGCTCCAACCCGGTTCCATCAATGTTAACTAGTATAGATATCAAAATTTCTTCCGGTTTCGCTGTTTATGTTTGAAGAAAAAATGATTTTATCACCTTTTGGATGAAAGAAAGGAGCAAAACTGGCTTTACCAAGGTTAGTAATTTGTTTCATATCGGTTCCATCAGCGTTCATAATATATATTTCTAAAACAGATGGTCTTACATATCCATGCTCCACTAGTTCATCATAATCTGCAAGTTCTTCTTCTGTTTTGGGTCTGCTGGATCTGAAAACAATTTTGCTTCCGTCTGCAGAAAAGAATGGTCCGCCATCGTAACCTTTTTCAAATGTTAATCTTGTTTGGTTGCTTCCGTCAATATCCATCACATAAATTTCCGGGTCGCCATCGCGCATCGAAGTAAAAACAATTTTATCTCCATTTGGTGAAACAGTTGCTTCAGCATCGTATTCACCTGAATCTGTTAAACGAATAAGATCAGTTCCATCTGTCTTCACAGAAAAAATATCGAAGGAGTTGTACAATTGCCAAACATATCCTTTAGATCTGTCCGGCTCGGGTGGGCAGTTTTCATCGGCTAAATGTGTTGATGAATAAATGACTCTGTCATCTCCCGGTAAATAATATGCACAGGTAGTTCTTCCCTTACCGGTTGATATCATCCTTTTATCTGTTCCGTCAATGTTCATTGTAAATATCTGGTCGCACTCCAATTCTCCAAATGTAGCCTGGAAAGATAATTTACTTTCATCGAAGGAAAGATAAGCTTCTGCATTCTCACCATCTTCAGTGATCATTGTTATGTTTTTTAAATGCGTTTCTCCGTCAATTCTGTAACTATCTTCTTTTTTAGGAGTGGAACAGGAAATGAAAAAAATGAAGATAGAAATAGCAAATAGTATAAAAAGATTTTTCATGAAAAATTTATTTTGTTAGAAAATTATTGTTAGTTAATTCTATCATTCCGGAACATGAACAAGGAAATAATCTTTAGCACTTTTCCCAATAGAAATTGCCTCTTTTTGTGTCATATGCATTTCATCCGGTGTTTCCTCTTCGTGTCCGGCTTCTAAAATTGCAAGATCGGAATTTTTAGCATGCTGTACAAGTTCTTTGCAGTAAGCTGTATCGCCCCCGTAACAAATTTTGCTTTTCGTTAAAAGTAAATTTATATCCAATTGCAGGAACCTGCCTGGTTTTTATACCATCCGGTAAATATTCTTTATGAATAACAGGGAACGGTTTAACCGTAACATTTTTCCGGCGAAAACTTTTTATCTCTTTTATTTTTCTTAACTCTATTTTATATGTTGTAGTTTTTGCATAAACTTTTTCAAATGCGTTGTAGATACTTTCAATTTCTACACAACCTTTTGGGTAGTGAATAGTAAGCGGAGTTTGCTTGTTCATCACCCTAAGGTAGGTTAATAACGACCATACGCCGCCAACGTGATCGTGATGACCATGAGTTACAAAAATATCGGAAACATTAAGAATTTTTAATGTGCCTATCTCTTTATTTAAATCTCTTAAAATCCCATCGCCGGGATCAACAATAAAATAAGCATCATCCGCTCTTAGTAATATTCCTGTTGCGATGTTAGGAATAGAACAGAAAATTTTAATTGAAAAATTATTTTTCTTCCAGCTTAAAGGATATTTTTGTTTAGACATAGCTGATAGAGATAATTTATTTATAAAGGGATAACTTTAATTACTACTAACTTTATTTATAATGTTTACATTTTTTTGGATCGCGGCATCTTCCAAAAATATTGAAAGAATAACTTTCCAGGTGAAATCCCAGTTCTTCGCTTATTTTTTCCGGTAATTTTTTAATTCGTGCATCTGAAAATTCAACAATTCTTCCACAATCAATGCAAATAAGATGATCGTGGGTCTGGCGTTTAAAACTGCTTTCATACCTGGTAAGATTTTCACCAAAATGTCTTTTACCTAGCAGCTCGCATTGAACGAGAAGTTCAAGAGTTTTATAAACTGTTGCACGCGATACACGGGAATTAGCATTTTTCATCAAAATGTAAAGATCATCAGCACCAAAGTGTCCTTCATGATCAAGGGCAGCTTCCATCACCTCGAACCTTTCCGGAGTTATCCGGTTCTTTCCGCTCTTTAAAAAATTTCTGAATATTTCTGCAGCTTGTTTTTGCTTCAATTTTAAATATTATGTTTATTAATTATAAAAATATCTATGATGATGAACAATCGCAACATAACTTTTTAGTTACCAAAATTTTGTTGCTAGTTATTAGTTTATTCTACACCTATTGCACGTAAACCGTTAACTGCTAGCAGGGTTGCCACGTAAGCAATTAAAGTAAACAACACTACTTGCAAAATGGGAATTCTCCAGCTGCCGGTTTCTTTTCTGGAAACAGCAACGGTGGAAAGACACTGAAGCGCGAAGACAAAAAACAGAATCAATCCTGTAACAGTTGCAGGTGTGAATAGCTTTTGCCCGGTATCACCTATCGTTGCTTCTTCCATCGAATTTAATAATGAATTTCCTTCTTCACCATCGGTAACTTTAAAAATTAATGCAAGAGAAGAGACGAACACTTCGCGGGCAGCAAATGCAGAAATTAATGAAACACCAACTCTCCAATCCATTCCTAATGGAGTCATAACAGGCTGAACGAGCTTACCAAATTTAGTGGCATAAGAATTTTCGAATCTTACAGTACTTTGAAGATTTACAATTTCTTCCTGCGATAAATTTTGTGATTCAATTTGCGGATCTATATCCGGGAAGAAAGTTGCGAACCAAATAATTATAGAAAACAGGAGGATTATAGGACCTGCTCTGAACAAATATTCCCTGGAACTAAGATATGTATTTTTAATTACCGAACTGATTTTTGGAATCTTATAAGTTGGAAGTTCCAGGATGAAAGAAGAATTATCATCAGCTTTTAAAAGCTTTTCCCTAAATTTATTTATTACTCCTGCGATTATAACTGAACTTAAAATACTGAAAATATATATTCCTGCAAGAATAAATCCTCCAAGCATTGGGTTATCCCTGGGGATTAAGTATGCAATTAAAAGTGCGTAAACAGGCAGTCGTGCACTACAGCTCATAAGGGGAATAATGAAAATTGTAAGCAGTCTTTCTTTTCGGTTTGGAATTGTGCGGGCAGCCATCATAGCAGGAATAGCGCATGCAAAACCGGATACCATTGGTACAAACGATCTTCCGTTCAATCCAATTTTAGAAAGCGGTTTATCAATTAACATAGCCCCGCGGGCAAGGTAACCGGTATCTTCCAAAAAGCCGAGGATAAGAAAGAGAATTATAATTTGCGGAACAAAAACTAATACTGCACCGGCTCCGTTTATAATTCCATCAGCAATAAGACTTGAGAACCAGCCTGTGCCCAAACCAGCTGAAACAGCTTCACCAAGGTTTCCGAAAGCATTATCAACAATATCCATTAAAGGTGTTGCCAGCCAGAAGATGGAGGTGAATGTTAAACCCATAATTAAAATGAATGCAGCAAATCCCCAAAATTTGTGAAGCAGAACTCTATCTATCTTTAAAGTGTATTCATCAGGCGAATTTCCGTTGCTCCCTATTTTTCCGCCAATTATATTAAGCTCTTTATTGGCTTCTGCCAGGTTAGGTCTGTTTTCAGCACCATCTTCAAAAGAAACTTTATTTACAATCCGTTCAATTTCGATATATGATTGGATCACATCATCCTTATCAACATCGGGGGCAATTAAGGGTTGATGCTTGCTAACTGATTTTTCAAGAATACTGAGATTACAATAGATAGCTGTGATCAATTTATCCAGCCCGCTGCCTGTCCTTCCGTTAATTGAAATTACATCACACTTTAATTCATCTTTTAATTTTTGTTCCGATATTGAAATTCTTTTACGGTTTAAAACATCAGTCATGGTTAATACTATAATTACGCGGAAACCTGCTTTAATTAACTGCTTTGAAAGAAGCAGATGTCTTGAAAGCTGGCTTGCATCGATAGTATTAATTATTAAATGTGATGTACCAGGTTCGGTATTAGAATAGAGAGAATTTATAGCAACTTTTTCATCAAGAGAATTGGGATGCAGACTAATCATCCCTGGAGAATCCACAACTTTTGCGTTGATTTCAAACTTAGAGAGTAACCTGCTGGCAGAATATTCAACTGTTGAGCCGGGGTAATTTACAGTTTTAACATTTTTACCACTAAGTAAATTAAATAAGGTGGTTTTGCCTGAATTGGGGGGGCCAACTAAAGTGATTAAGGGTAGCTCCTTAGTAAGCTGTTCTTTCATCTGACTTTAATGCAATCAGCTTCACTTTTTCTTATTGCAATTAAGGAACCTCTTACAGAAAAGGCAACGGGGTCATTAAAAATAGATTTGTTTACCAACTCAATTTCCTGCCCGGGAGTAAAACCAATTTCTAATATTCTTTTATGTGATGGGTGTGAAGAATCGATATCGCTTATTGTAACCTTTTCCCCAAAATTTAATTCCGAAGCCGTTTTCATCAGCTTTGCCTTTTCTCAATTATTATTCAGATTTAATCTATATAAAAATAAGCTTCTATACACAGAATGTCAAGTATTTTAACTTCAATTTTCTAGCCATGTATTTAAGTTGAATCATATAAGAACAGAAATATTTGCTTCCTATCGGCATAATAATTGCGTTAATCAAATAAATAAGAATAAATTTACTTAGAGGAAAGATGACAAATCCGGCTCAAACTGAAAAAGAGAAAATAGTTTTTCCTTATAATAAAGAGGTAAAAAGAGCAGATACCTTTAAAACTGCTTACGTTTTTTACAAGTACGATAATATTAGGAAGCTATATACTTTTGTAAGCCCGGCAATAGAAAAACTTACCGGTTATACTATAGATGAGTTAAACCAAATTGGTTTTGAAAATATTATTAGAGATACAATTGTTGATGGAACTAACTGCTATCCTGTTGATAAAAAATCACTTAGAATGATTAAAGAATGCTTTGCTACTTACCTCATCGAAACAAAAAACGGCAAATTAAAATGGATTGAAGATAATTCATTTGCTTATTTGGATTCATCTGAGCAGCCCACCTTAATTACAGGAACTTTCCAGGATGTTAGCGCATCAATGAAGGGCGAAAAGGTTAAACAAATTGTGCTGGAGATTTTAGAGGAAGCTAATTCCGAAAAAAATATTTATGAATTTTTCGGGTTTATTCATTCTTCCATAAGTAATTTAATGAAAGCAGATAATTTTTATATAGCTTATTATCAAAAAGATTCAGAGCTGCTTACCTTCCCTTATTTTGTTGATGAAGAAGATACAGACTCTTCTTCTAAAAAATTTGGAAAAGGATTAACAGAATACATTATTAGAACTGGTAAGTCTGCCCTCGTTGATCCTGAAATGGATAAAGAACTTATAAGAAGAGGTGAGATGGAATTAACAGGACCACAATCTCAAATATGGCTGGGAGTTCCATTAAAAATTAAAGAGAAGACTATTGGTGCGATGGTTGTTCAAGATTATAAGGATCCGAAAACATACGGTGAAATTGAAAAACAACTTTTCGATGTGATCGCTTACCCAATTTCACGCGCAATTGAAAGAAAAAGTGTTGAAGAAGAAAAAGAAGTAATGATAAAGCAGTTAAAGGACTTGAACCGATCAAAAGACCAGTTGTTCTCATTAATTTCGCACGATCTTAAAAGTCCTTTTAATTCACTGCTTGGTTTTGCAAATATCCTTACTGATGAATACGATACGCTTACCCAGCTGGAGATTAAAGAATATCTTAGTGTCATAAATGAATCATCTAAAACTCTTTTTGGTATGACGACTAATCTTCTTCATTATTCAAGTTTACAACTTGGAAAATATGAATTCAGACCACGATTACAGGATCTTTCTGCGGAAGTTGATTCTGTTTTGATAAAACTGAAAGATATAATTAATAAAAAGGATATACTATTTAAAAATGAAATTGAACCGGATACTTTTGCCTTTGTTGATAAAGACATGCTTAACCTGATTTTTACAAATCTTATAGCAAACTCTATAAAATATTCAGACACTGGCGGTATGATTAAAGTTTCAGCTGAAATTATTAATATGGAAAATGAAGGTATAGACAATGTTCGCATTGCTATTTGTGATGAAGGCATAGGAATTAGTGATGAAAATTTGAAGAAGATTAATGATAACGAAAAGTTTTCTACACCGGGTACATATAAAGAATTAGGAACAGGACTGGGTTTATTGTTAGTTAAAGAATCAGTAACTGTAAATAATGGATCTCTTCAAATTAACAGCGAAACCGGCAAGGGTACTGCAATTTTTATTACGCTTCCAGCAAGTAAAAAATAAATCCGGCTGCAAAATAATATTTGTAGATGGTATGGCGATCATATAAGCAGGAAACATTTAGCAGATTAATTTTTCCTTTTTACTTGAATCTCCGTGGAGGATTCTCTCGTGTAATCTTTTAAGAATTCCGGTAATTTTTACGTGAAAATCCTTCATTTTGATGTGTAGGAAATTCATGAAAAAAATACCTCTTCTCTATCAGAATTACATAATCGTCCAATTCCGTCAATTTAATCTTATTATTCCTACCTTTTGAAAATCTAATAAAGTTAAGAATCTTTACAATTATCAAAAAAATCAAGCAAATGTTATTACAATCCGTTTGTAAACTCATTTCCTGAGATAAGCTGCTAAAATATTTAAATTCTTGCAAAAATTACAAAAAGAGCAAAAAAACAATGGCATTGAATATGAAAGAAATCATTTTGGTGGTATCAAATCATTTCAAATAATGGAGTTATAAAAAATGGAAATCGCAAAACTGGCATTTCTAGAGACCTTTGCACTTGAAGAAAATGCTGGAATAATGGGAGCAATACTTGTAACAGATTCGGATACAAAACCGCTCGAGTTTAGAGTAACAGCTCCAATAAAACCTACGAGTTTTCAGAAAACTTTATACGGCGATGTTCTGCTGGAACATATACTGGTTGAGCTCATTTCGGTTCCTCTGCTCAATGCAATTAATGAACAAGCTGATCTTATTATTGCAAAAGATCCTTTCTTCCTTGGAGCAAATAATAAACAGGGAATCAGAGTTGTACGCGTTTATAATGAAGAAGATGGACAATCAAGAGCCAGCTCTAAACCCGAAGCCCTAGCTTTTTCAGCTAATGGTTCAGGAAAAACTTTAATAGAAACATCTAAAAAGTTTGAAGCCGAACTTGCAGCAATAAAAGATCAAATAAACAAACTTGCTGAAAACCGGAACTTACTGGAACCTTTCGAGCGACTAAAACTTGCCTGCGAACAGGTTCACCAGCAAAAGTCTATAGAATAAAATTAATGTTAAGATCTGTTAGGAAGAAACTTGCTTCTTCTATTACCCATATAGAAGGCGCTGAAGATTTTTATTTCAGCAGTTGGTTACGTATGCCACAGGATGAAAAGATTGAGCTGGGATCAATAAGTTCTTCTTTACAGGATACTTCTCACCTCGAACGGGAGATTCCTCCGCCAGATAACAGAGAAGCTATTATCGGTTTTGAATCAAGTCAAGTCTTGCCCGAATTAAAAGACTATCACTTTTCGAAGATTAAAAGTAATGCAGTCTTTTTTATGATGCACACTGTATCAGCAAAAGCAATTATGATAAGCGAGATTGAACCAAAACCGGGCGGTTACACAGCAAAGATGATGGAATTTTTAATTCCTGAAGCAGCTATTAAGGATATTAGAATAAAGTTCTATACTTACGAACCGGTTGAATATAAGATGCTGATAGATTTTCCAACTCCGGCAAGCTATAAGTTTACTTTAGATCTTCCCGATGTAACTGATCACCTTTCCGAAATGGTGCCTGAAGTTTATAATATCGATCTGCTTCAAGTGGAAGAACTTGAGGACTCGGTTGGCGCAGTTGATATTCATAATATTGATATATCATCAATTAAAAAGGTTAAGAGTAAAAAGATAGCGATTCAGAAGATTAAGAAACCGAAAAAAGTTTACAAAGTTAAAGTGCCCGGTATGGGTAATTATGCTTCCAACCTTTCTGAAGTTAGAATTAAGATGCTTAATTCGCCTGATATCCTGGAAACTGTTAAGATTAGTTTTCCGGATGCATCTATTTTATCTGAAGAGGTCACTCTTACCGGCATGCCTCCATATAAATATTATGATGCTTCTGATGAAGAGCTAATTGAAGTAAGTGACTTTAAGGTTAATGAATTAAAGCATCCTAAAACAGTAAAAGATGTACTTAAGTTTCTCCTCAAAAATGTTCATAAAGTTGAATGGGACAAGAGAAAAGATCCCCAGCTTCTACTAGAAAAATATGAAGATGCAGGAGCAAAATTTCTTGCAGAACATGATTATGCACTGCTTCAGGATGAACTTGGATTAAATAAAGAAAAAGAAACCATTGCCGCACTTAAGTTTTTATTTGAGAGCCGTTACTTCAGATCTGTCTTAATTGTCAGTTCAGGGAATAAAGTTGGAGATGTCGGTCACGATATAAAACATATTGAGGGTTTAGATTGGGCTAATGCACTAAGCAGATGGATGCCTGAAATTAATTATCTTCAAATTTGCGGCAGCGATGATGAAAGAGCAGATTTATGGAAGATACCAGCATTAATTAATTTGGTGGATTACGAAACAATTATAAACGATAGTACCTCAGAAATAGTTGAACCCGGGCGGCTGAACAGGTTTGATTGTATAATAATTGATGAAGTACAGGTGTTTTTGCTGAACGGTGAGAAAGCCAGTAAGTTATTATCATCCCTAAAACCTAATGCTCTTTGGGGGCTTTCAAGTTTAATCGATCCTTCTCTTAAAGAAAATGTAAACAAAAAATTGAATGAAAAAATACAGATTGAAAATTCAAAGATTAGAAGTAAAGAGAAAATAGGCGGCAATGCACCGTTATTTATCTGGAAAGAAAACTGGTTGAACCATGATGAAGATCAAGTAAGAGAATACAACGAAACTATAGTTGATTGCCAAAAAGATTTACGGAGAGTATTGGAATCGGGTAATCCATTCAGGTTCCAGTCAAACATTTATACTTTGCTGCACAGGTTAAAACAAGTTAGCAATTTTGCGCCTGGAAATATTGAAAGTCCTAAAACTGACTTGCTGTGTGAACATGTTTCAATTATAGCAAAGAATAAAAAGAAGGTGCTAATCTTGTCTCAGTATGACCGGCTTGGTACAAAGAAGATTGAAAAAGTATTTGGAGAAAAAGGTTTTAATTTTATCCTGGCACCAAACAGTCTTTCGGATGAAGATATGAATAAGTCGTTAGCACTTTTTAAAAGCAAGGAAGATATTACAGCATTTGTAACTGATGCAAAACTAACCAGGTTAAAATTTAAGGATTTTAACATCCCGTATATAATCAAATTCGACCAGTGGTGGAATCCCACATCGGTTTGGGAGGTGGAAGACCTTTTCGATCTGTCTGAAAATCAATCCTTTAAGGAGAAGATAAATGTTTACAGTTACTGTGTGCACGATTCGATTGATGAAGGTATAAAGCAATTGCTCTTCGATAAGAATCTTCTAAACAAAAATATTATGGAGATACTTCCACCAAAAGTTCTTGATGAATTGGTCTCTGTTGATGAGTGGCTCAACTTCTTTAAAATGCCAACAGGTGAAAAAGAGGAAAAAGTATTACCTACTGCCGATCAGGCACTTAACTTACTTAAAATATCCACATTGAATTACTTTAGAACAATTTTATCAAAATTTTTCTTCAAAATTGGTTATACCAATGTTGATATAGTTGATGAAGAAGGAACCAGTTCGTTTAATGTTGTTGGAGAAGGAAAAAGAAATAAGCGCGGATTCAATTTGTATGCAAGGATAATACTTGATGATGTTGTTAAAGTTAAAACTGTTAAGGAAGTTTCAATGGAATTGGGTTCATCCCAAAACAATAAGATATTTATAATTACAAAAGGAAGATTTACAAAAGGATGTGAGAGTATTATAAAGGAAAATGTTACTTTACTTGACGGCAAGGCGCTCGCCGGTTATTTAATCCACTTTGGATTGATCACAGCAAAAGATCTTAATTCAGATGAAAAATAGTTTATAATAAAATAAATTCTTCTTCAGCGAAATCTTCCTAATTTAATCATTCCCAGGCATTTAACAATTTTACCAATGCCTAACTTTAAAATGGTTTGTCATTATCTCTTCAACGGATTTGGTAAAGCAATTACTCAATGGTAGAATGCAAAAGCAAAATAATAATGCATATATATATTTTTATTTATTTTAACTGTCTCTATTAATGTTTTTATCATAATAATTTTTTTGTGTTAAAAAAGCTCGTCATATTTTGTCCAAAGTTCATCGCTTAGCAGCCATGCTCTGTCAACCACTTTTTCCTGCCACCTGAAAGAATATTTTGTAAGAAACTCAATAGCAGCATCGCGGTTTCCATTCCACAATTCCAATGCTTCCTCTTCAATATCTTTTTGATTTGCAAACAGATCTGCCTGCCATGGATCCCAAACAGCTCTAACATCGTGTCTCATATCGCCCCATCTTTGTGCAGCCAAAGTACCAAGTCGGTTAAAAACCCACCATGCAGAATTTTTTGAAAATCCGGTTTGCCTTCCTGGAGTTGTTGAAGTAATTGGCAGACGGTTTATCGAGCAGTAATGAGGAGTATAAATTGATGTGGCAACATTATCCCATGCAAGCCAAACAACCCCACCAATCTCGTCCGGCAGCCAATCTCTGCACTGAATAATTGTAGCATACATTGTGTACCAGCGTGCAATCGTTCTTTCGCCGCGCCATCCCCATCCGCCGTTAATTTTAAAAAGCTTATTCATATCGTAAGGCATAAACGGGTTGGCAAGTGGTGAGATAACTGTTTTCCCGCTATCATCTGTAACTGTAAGATCTTTAATAAAATTATAATCAGTTCCTTCATAATAATCATGAAAAAAGTTCCACCATCTTTTCAAGAGTAATAAGAGTATCAGGTTTTACTGAGAATGGATAATTTTCTGAATTTGGATGAAGATTTAAAGAAGGTGCTACAAGATCAAAAACTCTCCATACTCTTCTTCTTCCTGCCATGGAATTTCTATCTGCGTAAGCATAACAAAATTCAAAAGCTCCTGTCTTCCGGGTTCCACCAACCGTTTTCTTTAGCAACATCAAAAACGTTTTCTGAGTACATAAAGTAATCAGGATTTTCTGTATCAATCCATCTTATTCTGCTTGCGTTTGCACTTATGGAAATATGTTCATCCGGTACACGCTGTGCAACCCAAACCGCTCCAACTTTATCTTTCCCTGGTCCAACAATTTCCAACACCCAAACCTCATTAGGATCTGCAATTGTAAGTGTTTCGCCCCAATCGCGCCATCCGTATTGCTTTAATAATTCCCCGGCAATTTTTATTGCATCTCTTGCAGTAGAAGCTCGTTCAAGCATTAGCTGGCATAAGCGCTGGCAATCAATTAATCCTTTATCAGATTTTAACTCATCTCTTCCACCAAAAGTTGTTTCACCAATCGCAACTTGTTTTTCGTTAATACACGGATACGCTGTGTTTATATATCCGTATGTTTGTTTTACTTGCGGAATCTGACCAACCGGAACATGTTTGTAAGTTGGCATTTTTTGTGAATCATCATTTTCTCTTTCATACATAATTACAAATTCATTATCCTTGTGATACTGTGAAGGTACAATGTCCATCCAGCTGCGTGTCCTATGGCTGTCATCAGTATGCGATGTCATCACCGATCCATCAAAGCTGGCAAGTTTGCCAACAGTAATGGTTGTACATTCATCAGGTACACCGTCTTCCCATTCAGGCTTTTCTGTTTCCTGTGCTAAAACTGAGAATGAAAAAATTATTAAAGTTGTTGCAACAAGCAGATAAAAATATTTAAACATTAATTTCTCCGATTATTTTCTTTTTGATTGTTCAATATAAACATCAATGGAGGAATTCTTCAATCTATTTTTTGATTTATCGAACTTTGCCACAGAATTAAATCCTGCAGAGATTTTGATCGCTAAGGAATAGACCAAAAAGGGGACTCATTAACAAATTTTATTTATATTTCACAATCATTTTTCTAATTAAAAAGACTTACTATGGATATTGTTCAAATAAACGAATTAAAAGATTATACAGATAAAGAAGTTACCCTGCGCGGCTGGCTCTTTAATAAACGCTCAAGCGGAAAAGTACGCTTTGTTATTTTAAGAGATGGTACGGGCTATTTGCAGTGTGTATATTTTAAAGGAAATGTAACTGAAGAAATATTTGATCTTGCAGATAAACTCGGACAGGAATCTTCTATTGAAGTTACTGGTAAAGTAAAAGCCGAACCGAGAGCTCCGGGTGGTTATGAACTTGATGCAACAAACATAAAACTTATTGGAGATTCAAAAGATTATCCAATCACACCAAAAGATCATGGAATAGAGTTCCTGTTAGATAACCGCCATCTATGGCTTCGTTCTAAAAAGCAGGTAGCAATTTTAAGAATCCGCCACAGGATAGTTAAAGCAATCCGCGATTTTTTTGATGACAGAGGATTTGTTTTGATGGATCCTCCTGTACTTACACCAAATGCAGTTGAGGGAACATCAACTCTTTTTGAAACTAAATATTTTGATTTAGGAAGCGCATACTTAACTCAATCCGGGCAGCTTTATGCAGAAGCAGGAGCAATGGCTCATGGAAAAGTTTATACTTTTGGTCCAACTTTTCGTGCGGAAAAATCTAAAACCAGAAGACACTTAACCGAGTTCTGGATGGTGGAACCTGAAGTTGCTTTTGCAGATCTAAATGATGATATGGATCTTGCTGAAGAATTTTTAGAATATGTTGTTCAAACTGTTCTGAAAGATAAAGCAGAAGAATTAAAAGTATTAGAAAGAGATACCAGCAAACTTGAAAATGTTAAACGACCATTGCCGAGAATAAGTTATGATGAAGCTGTTGAGATACTAAAGAAGAATGGTGTAGAGATTGAATGGGGTAGGGATTTGGGCGGCGGAGATGAAACGATAATTTCCAATCAATTCGATAAACCGGTTATGGTGCATAGGTATCCTGCAGAAATAAAAGCATTTTATATGAAACGCGATCCGGAAAATCCTAAACTTGCCTTAGCCCTTGATGTGCTTGCTCCAGAAGGTTACGGTGAAATTATTGGCGGAAGCCAGAGAGAAGATAATCTTGATTTTCTGCTTGAGCGGATAAAGGAACATAAACTTCCGCAGGAAGCATTTGAATGGTACCTCGATTTACGAAGATATGGTTCTGTGCCTCATGCAGGTTTCGGTTTAGGTTTGGAAAGAACTGTTAGCTGGATTTGCGGACTCGATCATTTAAGAGAATCCATTCCATTTCCAAGAATGATTTACAGGAACACTCCATAATATTTGTTTAAAAATATTTTCACTTTATTAGAAAATGGAATTATTTTGATTCATTCAATTTAGAAAAAAATTCTTTACTAAAATATTTTAAAATTACGGAAAACCTTCAGGATTATATGATTTCAGTAAAAACATTTTCAATATTAATTTTATTTCTTCTGCTCACCTTTTGTTTAGCAGGCACTGCGTTTGCATCAGGTAGTGATGTTAGTAATTCTACAGTTGTACAGGAAATGGTTAGCAAGTGAAGAAGGAGAAGTTGAACATGAATTACCATCACCTTACATGGTTCTTCCATTCATTATACTTCTTGCAATGATAGCAACCGGTCCGTTATTCTACCATCACTTTTGGGAAAGAAACTATCCTAAAATTGCTTTATTTCTTGGAGCGATAACTGTTGTTTATTACCTTGTTTTCCTTAACGATACGCACAGCTTGAGGCATACAGCTGCGGAGTATTTATCATTTATCGCGCTACTAAGTTCTTTATTTGTTGCATCAGGTGGGATATTAATTAAGGTAGATAAAAAAGCAACCCCGATGCTCAACAGTATAATTACTTCTTTTTGGAGCTGTTATTGCAAATATAATTGGTACAACCGGCGCTTCTATGCTGTTGATAAGACCATTCATCAAATTGAACAAAGACCGCATAAAACCTTTTCATATTATCTTTTTCATTTTTACGGTTAGTAATGTGGGCGGAGCACTTACACCAATTGGCGATCCACCGTTGTTTCTTGGATTTCTTAAAGGCGTTGAATTTTTCTGGGTTGTACAGCATGTATGGTACATTTGGCTGCCAACAATTTTAGCTATAATTGCTGTCTTCTATTTTATTGATTTAAAAAACGGTAACAATAATGATAACTCGGAAGTTACATATTCCAACAAGATAGAATTCAGCGGATCAAAAAATGTTGTTTATCTTTTGATTATTGTTATCTCAGTATTTTTAGATCCTGCAGTTCTTAGCTGGGTTCCAAGTTTAGATCCATTGCCATTTGGAATAAGAGAAATAATAATGTTCTCGATAGTTTACCTTTCATACAAAACTGCTGATAAAGAAATACTTAAAGCGAACGAATTTGATTTTGAACCTATTAAAGAAGTTGCTTACCTGTTCATCGGAATTTTTGCAACGATGATTCCCGCTCTTCAATTAATTGCTCACGAAGCACAGTGTTTTAGGTGATAAATTAACACCTGGAATTTTTTACTGGGCAACCGGAGTTTTATCGGCTTTCCTGGATAACGCTCCAACATACCTAAACTTTTTAAGTGCGGCACTTGGTAAATTTGGATTAGAGATGACTTTAAAAGCAGATGTACTTGAATTCCAGAATTTGCATCCGATTTATCTTTCGGCAATTTCAGTTGGCGCAGTATTTTTTGGTGCGATGACTTATATTGGAAACGGTCCGAATTTTATGGTTAAATCTATCAGCGAAAGATCGGGAATAAAAATGCCAAGCTTTTTCGGTTACTTAATTAAATATTCGCTGCCAATATTAATTCCTATATTTATTATAGTTTGGTTATTATTTTACTATCTCCAAGGGTGATTTATGAAAACCATTAAAGAAGTTTTAGATAAAAAATTAACAGGTCTCTATTTTGGAAACCGTGTGCTGCTTCCATTTCATTGTCATATTCTAAAGTTGAATATTGAAAATGATTTAATTACTGATTTCAGCCCTTGCTGCAAGGGAGTTTATATTTCAGAGAACCCGGATTTTATGGAAATTTATTTCCACGATTACAAAGATTTAGCAGAAGTGATGACTAAATACGAATCGATAAAAATGATTATTGTTGAAAAAGGTAAAGATATATTTGATAAAAAAAATCATCTTAAGATTGCGCTTACATCCTGAAGCAAAACATAAGTTAAGAATTGAAGAACTTGGTGAAGACCAGATATTTATAGAGTAAGTTTGATTTTTATCTTTCATTGCGTTACGTAATAAATAATTAAATTTGTTAGCACTGCAATTAGATTTTAATAAACAGAAAAATCTTTTTAAAACTTTATGATTCCTCTTTATTCAACATCACAAATAAGAAAAATAGATGAATATGCAATAACAAAGCTTGGCATTCCCGGAATTGTTCTTATGGAAAATGCTTCCAGGGAGATTTTTGAAATTGCAAGCTGGAAAATTGCTGAGCTTAAATCATACAAAATCGGATTTGTTTGCGGCAGGGGTAACAACGGTGGAGATGGATTTGCTGCTGCAAGGCACTTTGCTAATGAAGGTTATAAAGTAAATGTGGTTTTCACCGGCTCAGAAAAAGAGATGACGGGCGACTGCAAAACAAACTTTTCAATTCTTAAAAAAATAGCAGCCAATAATAAAAACATTAAGCTAGCAAAGTATAAATCACCTGTATCATTAAAGATTATTAAAAACTGCGATGTAATATTTGATGCTTTGCTGGGAAGCGGCGTTAAAGGAAAACTAAGAGAACCATATTCTTCAATAGTAAAAATTCTCAACAGAATAAAAGCATATAAAATTGCAATTGATATTCCGACAGGACTCGATTCAGATAAAGGTTTTGCGGAAGAATCTTTTATTGCTGATCTTACAATCACTTTAGGTGAATTTAAAAAAGGTTTATTCTTTGGTGACGGTTATACCTTTTCGGGAGAAGTGGAAAAAGGAAGCATTGGAATTTCCACCGATTATTTCCAACAATTTACACCAACGGAATACCTCGTTGAACCAGAAGATGCTTTAAATGGTTTGCCTGCAAAAAGAAAAAACCTTCATAAATATTCAGCCGGAAAAGTACTTACAATAGCCGGCTCTGGTGCACTGCCGGGTGCAGCTGTACTTACTGCAAAATCGGTTTTAAAAATAGGCGCAGGTGCATCGATTCTTTGTTTTCCAAAATCTGTACGGAACTTAATACATAAAAAACTTGGTGAAGTTGTTGTGCACACATACAACGATAATAATAAAGAGTTTTTTAGTGAAGAAAATGTTTTAGAACTTGACGATAAAATTAGATGGGCAGATGTTATTACAGTTGGTCCCGGTCTCGGAAGAGAAAAGGGAACAACCAAAGCCGTAATAAAATTGATAAAGAAATATCCATCAAAAAAAATGGTTATTGATGCCGATGCAATTTTTGCTTTAGGAAAAGGGAAGTACCGCAGGTTAAATCTGAAAAATAAAATCCTAACTCCTCATTTAGGTGAATTTGCAAATCTAATTGGAATTAAAACTGAAGAACTTAAAAAAGATTTACTAAAGCATGGAAAAAATTTCGCAAAGCAAACGGGAGCTTACCTTGTTCTTAAAAGTGCGCCAACAATAATTTTTAATCCTGCAGGCGAAGCATTTATAAATACAACAGGAAATCCTTCATTAGCAAAATTTGGAACTGGCGATGTACTAACAGGAATGATCGGCGGATTACTTTCGCAGCAGAAAGATATTGAAGCATCTATCATATCATCAGTTTATTTACATGGTCTCACAGCAGATATTCTTGTTCACAAAAGAACCGAGTACGATATTCTTGCCAGCGATTTAATTGATAATCTTTCCCGTTCAATAAAATTCCTTACAAAATCTATTGTTTAAATATTTAGAAAAAAATAAAACCACCTTGGTTTTTAGCACGTTGGTGGTTTACTGGATTATCCTGTTCGTTGGAACTTCAATACCTGCGCAGAGCGTACCAAGTTTAGGAATTGGTGGGGATAAGGTAGCTCATTTTTTTGCATACCTTATTCTGTCAGTTTTGTTATATCTAACCTTCATTTTCCAGGAAAAATTGAGTTTCGCACAGCGTAATGCTATTCAGCTAACTTTAGCTATTGCAATATGTTATGGAGTTTTAGATGAACTTCATCAAATGCTTGTCCCCGGAAGAAGTGCAGAATTATTAGATTGGATTGCAGATTCAATTGGATCAGTTTGCGGAGTTCTGATTATTTCGTTTTTTTTAAAAAAGTTCAAAAAGCAAGCGGAAACGGTTTAATTTTTTATAATATTAGTATCTAAGAAATCAGGGAACTTTAATCTACTAGAGTGGTATAAGGATCAGAAACTAATTTGACAAAACTAAGATCATTTATTAACTTTTCGGTAGATATATAGCTTTAATTGAGGAGTGCTAAAATGAACCTAAAAAAACCAATTGCCGATCTAAGGGCTAAGTATAAAAGATACTTTGAAATCTGTTTAATAATTGCATTAGCAGTTCTCATTGTAGCGTTTAAATATTTCCCGGATATTGAAGGAAGCGATATTGTATTAGAAGGTCCGCAGGAATTATTTACTGTTGAAGATATTCAACAGACCAAGCAGGAAAACAGACCTCCTCCGCCACCCAAACCTCCAATTCCTATTGAAGCTCCTGCTGATGATGTTTTGGAAGATATAGAAATTGATGATACCGAAATTGATTTTGAAGCTGAGATGGAAGCACCTCCTCCTCCTCCAAAAGAGGAAGCTGTTGAAGAAGAACCTACTTATTTTGTTGCTGTTGAAGAGATGCCGGAACCTATTGGCGGCATAAAAGCAATCCAGGAAAAAATTGTTTATCCTGAAATTGCAAAAAGAGCAGGAGTTGAAGGTAAGGTTTATATTCTTGCATTTGTTGATGAAACTGGCAACGTTACGAAAGCCAATGTTATTAAAGGTATTGGTGCTGGTTGCGATGAAGCAGCTCTCAATGCAGTTCTTAAAACAAAATTTAAACCTGGAAAACAAAGAGGTAAACCGGTTAAAGTTCAGGTATCCATTCCAGTCGTATTTAAGCTTCAGTAAAAAGAAAGAAGGCGTCTTTTTAAGACGCCTTTTTCATTCCAATTCCTTTTATAATTCTGCTTATATAAATTTTGTGAGTAATATCACTAACCACTCAATATCATGATGAACGGTATTTGAAATTGATTTATGAATTCTTAGTTTTTGAATCCGAATGATCAGTCATTTTTTTAACTTAAGAGTATAAGAGAATATCTTGACAAGAAAAGAGAGAGAACGATTAATCAGGAAACAGGAAATTATTGATGCTTCTGTAAAACTATTTGCCGGTAAAGGATTCAATAATACAACGCTGGATGATATTGCAGCATCATCTGAATTTGGTAAGGGAACAATTTATAATTATTTCAGCAGTAAAGAAGAAATTTATTCGGAAATTGTGGAAGACGTTAGTAAAAATCTTAAACAAATAATTAACCAGGCGGATAAAGCAGCAGAATCAGCATCGGATTTTGTTAAAACATATACAAGCAGTCTTTTCTATTACTGTCTTTCAAACAAAGAAGCGTTTAAATTGTTTGTTAGGGAGATTGTACCTTTTACTACAGATCTTTTTGTTTTGAACAGGGAAAAAATTGTAAGAAGGCATAACTCACACAGGAACATTCTAATTAAAAGATTTTCGGAAGGAATTAAGCAAAAAGAATTTAGAGGTTCAGATCCGGATAAAACTGTAAGCTTGTACCAACACCTGGTTTTTCCATATATCCTCTATTTAATTGAGTGTCCTAAAAAAGATCTTAATGAAGAATCTGAAATAGATTTTGTTTTAGATGTGTTCTTCAAAGGTATTTTATTAAAAAATAAACGGTAACAATGTTGAAAAAATTATTATTAGTATTTATTTTTTTCACTTTGCCCACAGCATTTGGTCAAACTGAATTAGTGCTTGATCTTAATAAATGTATTGAACTTGCGCTTGAAAAGAGTCATGATCTTAAACTAGCTAAATTGGAAAGTGAAAAAGCTGATGAGCAGATTACCGAAGCTTTTGGCTCATCGGTTTTGCCAGATATTAAAGGAACTGTAGATTACAGGAGAGCGATTAAAACTCGGAGAGATAATTATCGATATACCTGGTTTTTCAGGTTCTTTTCCGCAAGGAACGGAAAACACTCTTTCGGTGGGAGTAACTGTAGATCAACCGCTTTTTACAGGAGCAGTATTTTTCGCTACAAGAATTGCTAACGTATATGCAGAAATATCACAAAAATCTTATTACGCTACAAAGGCGGCTCTTATAAAAAATGTTAAAAGAGCTTATTACTCATTGCTGGTTTCAAGGCAGTTCCTGAAGCTATCTAACATCACTTTAAAAGCAGCAAAAGATAATTTTAAAGATACCGAAGCAATGTATAAAGCCGGGTTGGTGCCAGAGTATGATTACATAAGAGCTAACGTGCAGGTACAAAATATTTTGCCGGAATTAGAAAGAGCCGAAAACTCAATTGTGCTGGCAGAAAACGGATTGAAACTTGTAATAGGATTAGACCTTGAACAGCAGATTGAGATTAATGATTCCTTGATTTTTAATAAGATTGATGTTGAGAATTATGAAAATTCTTCACTTATTCTAGAAGAAAAAAACTTTACGCTTCAGCAGCTTCGGCTTCAAATTGAACTAATGGACAAAGCTGCTTCTTACCAATTCTCCAAACATTTTCCGGAACTCTATCTTTTTGGTAGCTGGTCATCAATTGCACAGGAAAATGATCCTCGCTCATTTTCTGATTGGCGTTATAAGAATTCGGTATATGTTGGAGTGAATCTCAAGGTTCCAATATTCAACGGGTGGCAGACTACTTCCAAAGTTGACCAGGCAGAAATTGACCTGCTTAAAGTGCAGGAAGAATACCATAGAACTAATAAGTTACTGAAAAACCAACTGGAAGATATTCTTTTAACAATAGAAGAAAAATTATTCCAGATTGATGCTTACTCTGCAACTATAGAGCAAGCACAATTAGGTTATGATATTGCTTTAAAGAGATATTCATCAGGCATTGGAACACAACTGGAAAATATTGATTCATTAGTTGAGCTTACCCGCGCAAAAATAAATTACCTTAATGCTGTCTTTGAGTATTATGATTTGCATGCCCGGCTTGAAGAACTGCTTTCAACAAAAGTAGAGGTAGAAGTTGATTAGAATTAAATTTTTAAACTTTGGTGATAAAATGAAAAAAATAATTAATCTTTTAGCATTTGGCTTATCATTGTCGGTCTTACTTTTAACCGTTTCCTGCGGCGATTCCGAAGGAAGCGAACAAGTGAATAATAAAACCGAACCGACTGTCTATGTAAAAACTATGAAGCTCAAATCAGAATCTTTTGTTGATTACATCTCGCTTCTTGGGGTGGCAAAAGCTTTTTACCATTCCAATTTATCTTCCGAAGAAGGTGGGAAGATAAAAGAATTTGTGAAAAATAAAGGCAGCTTTGTTCGTAAAGATGAAGTAATTCTTGTAATTGAAAACGAAGTTCTAAAATCGAATATGGATGCAACCAAAGCACAGTATGATATGGCTGAAAATAATTACTATAAAACAGGAACAGATTTATAAAGAGAAAGTTATAAGCGAATTGCAATTCCTGAATTCCAAATATGAAAGAGATGCAGCAAAAGCAAATTATGAACTTATTAAAGCCAGGTATGAAAGAACATTTATTAAAGCTCCGTTTACAGGAATAGTTGATGCAAGGTTTGCAGAAATTGGAGAGATGGTTCTACCCGGCTCACCAGTTGTTTCCGTTGTAAGCATGTATAAGATTAAACTCGAAGCCGGTGTACCGGAAAATTATGTTAACATGGTTAAAAAAGGTGATAGTGTAAAAGTTGTCTTTAAAGATTTAAACAATTCCGTATACTATGAAAAAGTTTCATACGTTGGAAATACAATATCAACTGATAACAGAACGTTTCCTATAGAAATTAACATCGATAATAGGGATGGAAAAATTAAACCTGAATTAAGTGCACAGATTTATATTTATAAAGCAAAAATTTAGTGAATGCAATCGTAATACCTGAAGAAACGGTTATCTAAAACCGATCTTGGTTAAGTTGTCTTCGTGGAAGAAGATGGTGTGGCGAGAATGAGAGTTGTGGAAATAATTAGTCGCAGCAATAACAAGGTTGCAATAAAATCTGGTGTTAAAGAGGGGGAAAATTTAATAACAGTAGGATTTCAAAGTCTTGTTGACAAAACAAAAATTAAAGTAGTAAACGACTAAAACTTTATGAAACGAGTTCCAATTCATCGGAACGAGTTCTTTCTGACAAAAATTTAAAATTATAAACAGATGAAAATAACAAACGTAGCAATAGATAACCGAACAAGTGTATTTATCCTTGTAATCATTATAATATTTATGGGACTGTCGGCTTATATAACTTTGCCAAGAGAATCTTCACCTGATATTTCAATTCCGCTTGTGATAGTTTCAACTCCGTATTTTGGTGTTTCCCCGGAGGATATAGAAACCTTAATAACAAAGAAACTGGAGAAGGAAATAAATAATATAACCGAGGTGAAAGAGATAACTTCCTCTTCGTTCGAGGGTTACTCGTTGGTTCGAGTTGAATTTGAAAGCGGGTATGATATTGATGAAGCTTTACAGAAAGTAAGAGACAAAGTGAATAAAGCAGAACCTGATCTGCCTCCGGATGTTGAAAAACCGGAAATTATTGAAATAAATTTTTCGGAATTCCCTATAGTGGTTGCAAACATTGCAGGTCCTTATTCCCTGGTAAAGTTAAAAGATATTGCAGAAGATCTGAAAGATGAAATTGAAAAAGTTGATGGTGTACTCGATGTAAAAATAAGCGGTGGACTGGAAAGAGAAGTTAAAATTGATGTGGATATAAATAAGCTTAACCATTACAATGTCCGTTTTGATGATATTATAAGTGCTGTAACTGATGAAAATAAAACGATACCGGGTGGTTCAATTGATGTTAATAATTCCAGTTTTCTTATTAGGGTTCCGGGAGAATTTGATAAACCATATATAATTGAAAACATTATTGTAAAACTGAAAGATGGTTCTCCGATTTATTTAAAAGATATTGCAGATGTTTCCTACGGTTTTAAAGAAAGACAAACTTATGCACGGTTAAATAGTAAAAATGCTGTCTCCCTTAGTATTTCCAAGAGTGTTGGAAAGAATATTATTGATATAGCCGATAACGTGAAGGAGATACTTGATAATAAACGTTCAGAACTTCCTTCCGATGTTGAGATATACATCTCAACTGATCAATCAAAAGATATTAAGAAAATGGTAAGGGAACTTGAGAATAATATTTTTTCAGGTTTAGTTTTAGTTGTCTTGGTACTCTTTGTTGCTCTTGGAGTTAGGAATGCAATGTTTGTTGCTATAGCAATCCCGCTAAGTATGTTGATCTCATTCCTCATTCTTCAGGCGCTGGGTGTTACACTAAACTTTGTGGTTCTTTTTGCCCTCATATTGGCTTTGGGTATGCTGGTGGATAATGCCATTGTTATAATTGAAAATATCTATAAATTCCTTGAAGATGGACACGGTCTGTTAGAAGCTGCAAAATTAGGAACGGCGGAAGTTGCCTGGCCTGTTACTACCTCAACCATGACTACTGTGGCAGGGTTTTCTCCATTATTGTTTTGGCCTGGAATTGTTGGTGAGTTCATGCTTTACATACCGCTGGTATTGATCGTTACTCTCCTATCTTCCTTATTTGTGGCGATGATCATTAATCCCGTAGTTGCATCAAGATTTATGCGGTTAGAAAAACGTTCGGCTGAACAAAAAACTCTGTTTCAAAAGATTATGCTCCCAATCAATAAAATAACTCATTTATTTGTTGATGTTTTTCTACCTAAAACGCTCGATTTCTATAAGAAAATTTTAACCGCTGCACTGGGACCTGTTCGCGCACCTGATCAAAAGGTTCACAGAAGAAACTGGTTTGGCTTAGGTGCTATATTTTTATTCTTCATTATTACCGGAAGCATTTCTTCAATACTTCCTTCTGGGGTAGCTATTTTAGTTAGTCTGCTTCTAGGTGTGGGGATAGTAATTCTATTTACCAACAGCAAATTAAAAGTTCTCTGGGGAACTTTTCTACTGTTGTTTTTTATATCACAAGTTTACTTTCTTTTTGGTCATGGTATAGAGTTCTTTCCGGAAACACAACCCCCAAGAATTTATGTTTCCCTCGAAAGTCCAAGCGGAACAAACATAGAAATGTCTGACGAAATAGTTAGTAGCATTGAAGAAAAAATAGAAAGTTTGCAAAATCAGGATATAAAAGATGTATTAGTTGTTGTGGGTTCTTCCAACAATCCTTTCGATGCTGGAAGTTCCACACCGAATAAAAGTACGGTAACGATTCAGTTTATTGATTATGAGGAAAGAGAGAGATCATCATCAGAAAGTACAGAAGAAATTAGAGAAGCTTTATTAAAAACTCCAGGAACAGATGTATTGGTGCAGAAAGAAGACGCGGGTCCTCCCGTCGGCGCAGCTGTAAATATTGAAATTAGTGGAGATGATTATAAGATACTTGGTGGGTTATCCAAGCTGGTAAAGGAAACGATTAAAACTGTTCCAGGTTTAGTTGATTTGAAAGATGATTTTGATGATGGAAGACCCGAATTAAGAGTTGAAATTGACAGGGAAAAAGCAGCACTTTACGGTTTAAACACAAGCTTAATTGCTAATTCAATAAGAACTGCTATCAACGGATTTACAGCCTCTAAATACAGAGTTGATGAAGATGAGTATGATATAACTGTAAGACTAAAAGAGGATCAGCGCTCAAGTATTAATTCGCTTGAAACTCTTGAAGTTATTTACAATAATAAAAAAGGAAAAACTCTTAGTGTTCCATTAATTAGCGTTGCAAAAATTTATAAGTCTAAAGGACCTGGTGCAATCCGGCGAAAAGATCTTAGCAGGGTAATTACAGTATCTGGAAATGCTGCAGATGGTTTTAATGAAAACGAAGTATTGAATAATGTAAAAAAACAACTTGAAGATTTTTCGATTCCTTCCGGTTATTCAATTGATTTTACAGGTCAGCAGGAATTTCAGAAAGAAGCTGAAGATTTTCTCAGCAAAGCTTTTCTTATCGCCTTGTTGTTGATTTTCCTGATCCTGGTTATCCAGTTTAATTCGCTAAGTCAGCCGCTTATTATAATGAGTGCGGTGGTTATTTCCCTTGTAGGTGTTTTTATTGGATTAATTATTTATGCTATGCCGTTTGGAATTATAATGACCGGGATAGGAATAATAAGTCTTGCGGGGGTCGTAGTAAATAATAATATTGTGTTGATTGACTATATAAACGTTTTAAGAAGAAGGGGAATAAGCAGGAGAGAAGCCTTGATAAGAGCAGGTTTAAGAAGATTTAGACCTGTAACTTTAACTGCAATAACAACAATTCTTGGATTAATACCCCTTACATTTGGTTTTGGATTTGATATTTATTCTTTTTCAATTGCTGACTCAGGCGAAAGCGCCGAGTTCTGGCGATCGATGGGAATTGCAGTTATTTTTGGTCTTGCATTTGCCACAGTCTTAACTTTAGTAATCGTCCCGATTATTTATTCAACCCTGGATGATGTTGCCAACGTTTTAAAGATGGGAAAGAAAAAAATATTTGGGAAGTAGGCTAATCGGTTTATATAATTTAAAAGACAGTAATGAAACAATATTATTTTTAGAGGATATAGCAATGAAAACAATAAAGACATTAATACTACTACTAATATTACTTACTCTTGTTGGTTGCGGAAAGCAGGAGAACCCGGTTCCCGAAGTAGATCTTCACACGGCAGTACTTACAGATAATCTTGAAGTTATACGTCAGCACATTAAAGCCGGTTCTGATTTAAATGTATTAGAATCCACTCGCGGGTCTTCACCCCTTATCACGGCTGCAGCCATTGGCAGGTCTGAAGCAGCAGAAATCCTGATAGACGCTGGAGCTGATATTAACTTAAAAAACGAGGATGGATCAACTGCTCTTCACACTGCAATTGCATTCGGAAAGACTGAAGTTGGCAAAATCTTGATAGATGCCGGAATTGACCTTAACATCAAAAACAATGATGGATCAACTGCTCTTCACACTGCAGCTTTCTTCTGCAATTTAGAGATAGTCGAAGCTCTGCTGGAAAAGGGTGCTGATAAAACTTTAAAAAACAAAAGGCTAAAAACTGCGCTTGAGATTGTTGAACCTCCTTTTGAATATGCTAAAGATGCCTACGATGCCGTCGGTGCCAGATTAAAACCACTCGGAATAATCCTTGACTACGATCATATTAAAATGACACGTCCCAAAATTGCAGAGATGCTTCGATAGACAGTACCAATCACTGAATCAAAGAAATATTGGAGAAAGAATTATGAAAGCAATAGTATTCACAAAATACGGATCCCGAGAGTTCTAATATTAAAAGTTGTTGAAAAATTACTTCATTTTAAGAAAATATGAATCTTGAGATGCACTATGAAACATTTGAAATATAAATCAATTTCCCTACAACTTTTAATCGGTTCATTTTTCTTTTTGACTACTGCTTGTCATTCTCAGACTATCGAAATTGCGGGCGTAATTTTCTCACATCGGCTAATAGAAGTTGGTGAGGGTGAATCATCAATCGAAATTTCTGATTTAAATAATGACAGTCATCTTGATGTTGTTGTATCGAACCTTTCTGACGATGACCTGATAGTTTTTCTGGGTGATGGTGATGGAAACCTTACTAATTCTGGTCACTTTTTTGCTGGAGAACAGCCCACTGATGTGACTGCCGCCGACATTAATAATGATGGATTCGTAGACCTGGTAATTGCGAATCATGAAACTTCGTATATCACAATACTCAATGGCGATGGACTCGGAAATTTTCAGCAGGCACCAAATTCACCACTCTCTATTAACTGTAAAACCACATCCGCATTCAGTTCTTTTGCAAAATTTTGATGGAGATGATAATGTTCGACCTGGTTGTTGACAACCGGGCTAACAACGGTTTGTTAATTTTAAAAGGTCTTGGTGAAAATCAGTTTGAAATGCCCGGGAAATCTTATCGAAGTTGGTACCGATCCTTATCTCGGGTTTGCAACCGCAGATGTCAACAAGGACGGTTTAGTGGACATAGCCACTCCGAATCAAAATGAAATCGGATTAGTAATTAATATAAAATCTGAAAGTATTTTGTTTGGTGAGAAAAAATCAGTGGTATCTGAATCTCCTTTTGCCGTTGAACTTGCTGATATAAATGGCGACGATGCAATTGATTTAATTACGGCTTCGGAAGGTGGATTGGTCGAGATAATCCCCGGGAATGGTTTCGGAGAATTTCTCACTGAAAAAAAATCATTGATAAGATATGAATTCGGGCGCAAAGCAGATTGCTATTGGAGATGTTAACGGCGATAATATTACAGATGCTCTCATAAGTAGCTGGTCCTCTGAGGTGCTTGTTATTATAGGAGGAAAAACGAATTTTAATACCATGCATTTTAGCAACGAAAGCATTCCAAATACTTGGGGACTTGCAATAGGCGATCTGAACGAAGATGGTAAATGTGATTTTATTGTTGCTGATGGTAATAATAACTTAGCGTCTGTATATCTTAGTCAACGTGAGTAAGAGTTTTGGAGCAATATTTATGAAAGCAATTATATGCTACAAAATATGGATCTCCTGAATTTCTTGAAGTAAAAGAAGTAGAAAAACCTGAGCTCCAAAGGACAATGAAGTACTTGTAAAAGTTTATGCTTCCTCCGTGAATTATAATACCCTGCTATTCGTAAAAGGCGAACCATTTATAGGACGCATCTTCACAGGATTATTTAAACCTAAACTCCAAACACCGGGTAATGATATAGCAGGACGGGTTGAAGCTGTAGGAATAAATGTGAAGCAGTTTAAACAGGGTGATGAGGTTTACGGGGATTTATCTGAATGTGGTTTTGGAGCTTTTGCAGAGTATGTATCTGTTCCTGAAAATGCATTGGCGCTTAAACCAGTTAATGTATCATTCGAGGAAGCCGCGGCTGTGCCCGAAGCGGCACTCGTTGCATTACAGGCTATTCGCGACTCCGGACAAATTCGAACCAGACAGAATGTTCTTATTTATGGAGCATCCGGCGGTATCGGTACATTTGCAGTACAGATTGCCAAATACTTCGGGGTAGAGGTTACAGCTGTGTGCAGCACAAGGAATTTGGATTTAGTGCGCTCACTTGGCGCAGATCATGTCATTGATTACACTCAAGAAGATTTCACAAAGAATGGGCATCACTATGATCTGATTCTTGCTACTGCTGGATATCGTTCAATTTTCGATTACAAACGTGCATTAAGTCCTGGAGGAATTTATGTGGTGACCGGAGGTACAATGACACAAATTTTTCAGGGTATGCTTATGGGACCATTGATTTCTATGACCGGAGGTAAGAAACTGAGTAGTATGACAGTGAAACCTAATAAGGATTTGGTTTTTATGAAAGAGCTAATTGAAACCGGTAAAGTAAAACCTGTTATTGATAGTAGCTACTCATTTAACAAAACTGCTGAAGCTCTGCAATACTATGGAGAAGGACGCGCTCGGGGAAAAGTAGTAATAACTGTTGCACATAGTAACAAACTATAACGGTTCAGGAAATAATTAAAATGATAAATCACACCGCAGATATATCACAACGTAAAGCTGCATTAGTTGCAGGTTCCGGTTTGCTAATTATGACCATATTCTACGTCTTTGCTGATCTTTTTATTTTCCAGAATCTTATTGTGCAGGGAGATGCGACAACAACAGCAAATAATATTATTGCTGATGAGATGCTGTTTCGCATCGGTATTTGTTGCATTCTAATTGTACTTATTTGTGATGTGATTGTGGCTTGGGCACTTTATATTTTTCTCAAACAAGTAAATAATAGTCTTTCGCTGCTTACGGCTTGGTTTAGGTTGGTGTATGCGATTATGTTAGGAATAGCACTGATTAATTTTATTAATGTTTTGATACTTTTAAGTACTGCAGACTACCTGGTTGTACTTCAACCAGATCTGCTCAATGCTAATGTAATGCTGTCTATCAATTCGTTTTATGATGTATGGGCTATTGGATTAATAATATTTGGATCTCATCTCCTTCTCCTTGGTTATTTAGCCTTTAACTCAAACTTCATTCCTAAAATTTTCAGTGTCTTGTTGATAATTGCAGGCTTAAGCTATCTAATAGATTATTTTGTCAAATTATTTTTTCCCAATTTCGATATGCAAATTAGTATGGTTTTAGGCTGGGGGGAATTGATTTTTATGTTTTGGCTTTTGTTTAGAGGAGGTAAAATACCTGAAAGTTAAAAAGAGGGAGCGTTGATAACTGCAGATAGAAGGCACGATATTGATTGGTTAAGAGTAATAGCAATTGCACTGCTTTTAATCTATCACATAGTAATTGTGTTTCAGCCATGGGGATTTTACATTGGGTTTATTCAAAGCACAGAAACCAGTGAGGCTATCTGGATACCTATGGCGCTGCTTAATGTTTGGAGAATACCACTGCTCTTTTTTGTTTCCGGAATGGGAGTTTGTTTTGCTTTAAGAAGAAGAGATTGGAAACAATTATTACTTGAAAGAGGCAGAAGAATTTTGGTTCCATTAATCTTTGGAAGTTTTTTTATTGTCCCAATTCATGTTTTTCTATTTCAAAAATACTACGAACAGGAAATTGTATACTCCCCGAGTGTTGGACATTTATGGTTCTTATTAAACATCTGCATTTATGTAACTCAAGTTATCGGGTTTGCTTTTTTAGATAAAAACTATGACTATAAGTTTTTTAATTTTTTTAGAAGACTTCTGAAACGTCCATATTTCATTTATCTTTTCCTTATTCCATTTATTTTGGAAGCAGAATTATTAAATCCCGAATATTTTAGTTTATACGTTGGTACAAGTCATGGATTTCATTCTAGGTATGCTGGCTTTTTTCTTCGGATTCTTATTTATCGCAATCGGGGATGCTTTCTGGAATGCAGTTGATAAAATGAAAACTTATCAGTCTTATAATTGCTTTTACTTTATATCTTGTTCGATTAATTCTATTTTGAACTTAATGCTCCAAATTTTTTAACATCAATTGAGTCAATGAATTGGATATTTGCAGTGTTCGGGTTTGGTTATAAATATCTTAACAAACCGAGTAAGATATTGAGTTATTTAAGTCAGGCTGCTTATCCGGTTTATATTATACATATGATATTTCTTTACTTAGCCTCATTTATATTTTTACCTCTCAATTTATCTTTAGAAGTAAATCTTATACTGATTATTCTCTTAACATTTATTGGTTGTTTTGTTACTTATGACTTAATTATTAGAAGAATTGGTTTTATAAGACCGTTGTTTGGTTTAAAAGGAAAACACAAATGAGTAATTAACTCTATAAAATCAAATTTATTTGGTACAAACTGAGGATGGTAAGTATAAGCAGGTAAATATGTTATAGGGTTTTTAAGTATTATAAATAAAAAATGCTTTGTATTATTGTGAGCGTTTACCATTTGCTTGATGAAACTACTTTATTTTTCTAATTTCATACATAAGAGGGCAGGGTTTTAGTCATTCAGAATTTTTTACTTTACTTTATTCCCCAGGCCAATTAGTGTAGCATGACTTATAAATTAAAAAATAGATTTGCAATAAAAATTGTAACGTTGATGATAATTCAATTAGTTTTGTTCTACTATCTAAAGTATGCCAACCAAAACCTGCCGCTAACTGAGTTTTCACTTTCATTTATTGGCAATATTTTTAACCTGGCAGTTTTTTTATTACTGATGTTGGGGTTTGTTTTTCTTCCGAAAGCGCAATTGCAGAAAAAAACTATCAACTATTTTATTGGAGTCTCATATTTACTACTCATTTTATCCTTTATCGCTGCAAATCTAAATCTGCCATTTGAAGATATTTATATTTTAGGACAACCTGGTAATAAAATTATTGTTGCATTTGTTTTTACTCTCTATCAATGGGTACTTTTTTCGTTTTGCATCAATTTTGTGGTTAAGTATTTTCAAGAAGAAGAAAACTTCTCTCTTCAAATCGTTTATATATGGTGTTCTGTTGCTTATCTTTTTTCTTATCGTTACTTTTTTGTATTTAGAAACGAGTAGTTACAGCTCTGATAGTTGGTCTCTATCTAAGAATAAAAAAAATATTGGAGTTGTCCTCGGAGCAGCGGTTTGGTCTGGCAACAAACCCAGCCCAAGTCTTTCATCAAGAGTTGATAAAGCAATTGAACTCTATAATAAAGATTATATAGGTAGAATTTTATTAACGGGAAGTAATGCCCCCGGTGAATTATCGGAAGCTGAAGTAGCATTTATTTATGCCAAAGAATTGGGAATGGATACAACCAAGATTTCTTTGGAACAGAAAACAACTTCTTCAAGCGAGCAAATTCAGTTTATCATGCATAACCTTGTGCCGGATGAGGATATTAAAGATATTATCATTATATCGGATTCATACCATTTGCCAAGGGCTCTGGAAATCAGCAGGTTTTATAATATTGATATAAAGGTGGCGTCATCAAAACTGCAGCTCGATTTTAAAAGTAAGTTGTATAACAAAATCCGTGAAAGCCTTGCGCTTGTGGTTTTTTGGTGTTTTGCTTTGTAAACAAACAATAGTATTATTGTAAAACATTTGATCAAATCTTTTTTCTCCTATGCATAATTATCCTATATAATTCACACGCTAATGACGAGTTTGAAATCTAAAAGAAGAATTGTCCGCGAGCGTGTTTTGCAAGTCCTTTACGCGTACGAAATGAACAACGAATCATTGCAATTGCTGATTGACGGAACATTGTCTGATATAAAAGATAAAGCCGATAAACAGTTTGCCAACGACCTGATAAATAAAGTCTTGATCCATATGAAAGAGCTTGATGAAAAAATATTAGAAAGAGTTGCGAACTGGGAGATGAACAGGATTGCACTTATTGATAAACTGCTTTTAAGAATTGGAATTTGTGAACTGCTTTACTTTCCTGATATACCGCCCAAAGTATCAATTAATGAATCGATTGAAATTGCGAAGGATTTTAGCACTGCCGGAAGCGGTAAATTTATTAACGGAATACTTGATGCAATTCTTTCGGATGAAAAAAAATCGGGTAAATTGAAGAAAACCGGAAGGGGATTAGTAGAAGAATCAATTCATAAACCCGCCGATGAAAAGTAATTGATGAACAAAAAGAAAAAGATATTCATCTGGTCACTCTTTGATTTTGCTAACACCTCTTTTTCAATTGTTGTTGTAACATTCCTGTACGCTGTTTATTTCAAGAAGCACGTTGCCTTCGGAGAATCGGTTGGCGATCTTTACTGGAGCATAGGTACAAGTGCAGCAATGATAGTAACTGCATTCATCTCACCTGTTTTAGGTGCAATCGCCGATTATTCTGCAGGTAAAAAAAGATTCTTACTCTTTTTTACTTTGCTCTGTATTTTTGGAACATTCTCTCTTTATCTTATTGGTCCAGGGCAGATATTCTGGGGTATCTTCCTGTTTGTTCTTGCTAACATAGGCTTTGAAGCAGGGTTGGTTTTTTACGATTCTTTTCTTCCGGAAATTACCGAACCAAAAAATTACGGTAGAGTAAGTGGTTACGGCTATGCTATGGGTTATGTCGGTTCACTTGCAACGCTGGGAATTGTTTACCCATTTATCCAGGCAGAAATGATCCGCGAAACTTTTCCTGTTGCTGCATTATTCTTCCTGGTTTTTTCACTACCCCTTTTTTTCTATTTAAAGGATAGTAAAAAGAAAGTTGAGAAAACTGAATCATATGTAAGTATAGGATTTAAAAGAGTTTGGGGAACACTTACACATTTAAAAAACTACAGGAACCTGTCTTTCTTTCTCCTTGCCTTCTTTTTTTATATTGAAGGAGTTAACACAGTGATTTTTTTCTCGGGGAATTATGCAAGCACAACTCTCGGTTTTTCTGATACCGAACTTCTCATTTTCTTTTTAACCGTGCAAACAACTGCAATTGCTGGCTCTGTTATTTTTGGAATAATTGCAGACGGTATAGGTCAAAAAAAAGCAATAATAGTTACACTCTTTATGTGGCTGGCAACAATTTTGCTTGCTTTTTTTGTTTACGATAAAACATGGTTTTACGCTGTCGGACTGCTTGCCGGAGCAGCAATGGGATCATGCCAGTCAACCAGCCGGAGCTTGATGACTAAACTGATACCTGCCGATAGGAAAACAGAATTTTTTGGTTTTTATTCTTTCTTTGGAAAAAGTTCTGCTGTGCTCGGTCCGCTCACTTTTGGTTTGGTAAGTTATTTAACCGGGAGCCAGAGGATCGCAATTATTTCAATTGCGTTTTTCTTTTTAGTTGGATTAGCCATCCTAACTAAGGTTAAAGAACCTGGATTAACGGAAGAAAAAGTAACAACCGGTTAAGTTGTTATCGGCAACTTATAAACAGGATCGCCTGATAACTTTTCAGAATCCCATGCAAACGGAATAGTTTTCTCTTCCTTCCTTACTTCGCATTTATCATAGCTGCAAAATTTACATAACTCAGGTACGCAGTAATCTAAATGAATTTTTATTTGTGAATTAGCAAATTCACTCATCAGCTTTTCATCAATATATTTTTCATCTTTATGCGATTGTTCAATAGTAAAAAAGTATGGTAGGATGAGATGAAAATCTATAAATATAGTATCACCGGATTGCCAGTATCTCAGTTCATGAACATCTATCCAGTGATCTTTCCTGTTTGCAGAAAGAATACTCGAAATTTTTTCAATTTTCAACGGATCGGTTTCCATCATTAGCCCGCCAATCGATTCACGGATTAACTTGTAACCTGTGTATAGAATATTAAGTCGCAATAATAATAGCCATAATAGGATCGAGGATAACATAATCTGTAAATATCACAAGTATTATTCCAACCACAACACCAATACTTGTTACCGAATCGGTTAGTACGTGTTTACCATCTGCAATAAGAGTTAAAGAGTTTGTTTTTTTTCCTGTTCTTATTAAATAAGTTCCAAGTACAAGGTTAATTATACCCGCAGAGCCAATAACGACTACACCAGTATTAAGTGATTTAAGCTCGGGACCTGCAATTATATCAATTACAGCCAGGTATATAATTACAACGGCTGCAGTAAGGATCAACATTCCTTCAATACCTGCTGAGAAAAATTCAACATTTCCATGACCGTAACGGTGCGATTCATCAGCCGGTTTGGAACTAAGGATGATACTGTAAAGCGCCATAGAAGTTGCCAGTACGTGCACAACAGATTCTGCAGCATCAGAAAAAATGGCAGCAGAACCGGTTAGAAAGTATGCGCCCATTTTAGCAAAAAACATTCCGATGCCTATCGAAAGAGAGATCCAGGCGGCTTTCTTTTTTAATTTTATTTGGCTGTCAGCATTCATTTTTCATTATAAGTTAGCTAATATTATTAGCAGCTTTCTTAATTACTTCATCTCTTTTTGCAAAACAAATTCTTATTAACTTTTCACCTGTTTCTTCAGAATAGAATGGAGACATTGGTATAACTGCAATTCCAACTTCCTTTGTCATATACTCAGAAAAATCAGTATCCTTCATTGAAGAAACTTCTGAATAATCCAATAATTGAAAATATGTACCCTTACATGGTTTTATTTTGAATTTCGATCTTTGAATTCCTTCATAGAAAATATCCCGCTTCTTTTGATAAAAAGCCGGAAGATTTAAATAATGCGTTTCATCCTGCATATAATCTGCATAAGCATGCTGGATTGGTGTGTTGGATGAGAAAACTATAAACTGGTGCATCTTCCTTAACTCATTTGTAAGAAATTCCGGTGCAGCACAGTAACCGGTTTTCCAGCCGGTTGTATGAAACGTTTTACCAAAAGAAGAGATTATAAAACTCCTTTTTGATAACTCTTCCGATTCTGCTAAGCTATAATGTTTTTCCCCATCAAAAGTTATATGCTCATAAACTTCATCGCTGATAACAAGTATATCGGTGTTTCTTGTAATTTCCTCAAGTTGTTTTATATCATCTTTGGTTATTAAGCTGCCGGTTGGATTATGTGGTGAGTTTAAAATTATCAGTTTTGTTTTGTTCGTAATTTTTTTTCTAACCAGATCCCAGTTGTAAGAAAAATCATCCTGGTTAAGCGGAACATAAACCGGCACACCGCCGTTCGAGGTTACATCGGGCACATAAGAATCGTAAGCCGGTTCTATTATTATTACCTCATCGCCTGCTCTTACAACAGAACTTATTGCAGTGTAGAGCGCCTGCGTTGCACCTGCAGTAACAGTAATTTCCTTTTCAACATCATAATGCCGGTTGTATAGATTTTCTATCTTTTCAGAAATTGCTTTTCGCAGTTTTGGCACACCAGCAGTTGGAGCATACTGGTTAAAACCCTTTTTCTGGTAATGATGTACAAGTTCCAAAAGTTCATCGGAGCAGTTAAAATCTGGAAAACCCTGTGCAAGGTTAATTGCATTATACTCTACAGCCATTTTAGACATCACTGTAAAAATGCTTGTTCCCCAATTAGGGAGTTTAGTTTGGAAATTTATTTTATATGGCATAATTATAAATTAAAATAGATTCTTAGACATCTAAAAATAATTACATAAAAAATATAAAAATAATAGTTAAGATTTTATTTCTAAAGGGGAGAAATCGGATGAACTATTTTAGTTTATGATTACAAACTCCGTATCACCCGGTCTTATCTCATCATAGAGACGCTGCAGTTCTGTGTAAGCAAACTGGCTTCCCCTCTGTGCAGAGAGCCGTAAATAATGTATTGCATCTGCCCTGGATCTTACCGTACCAATTCCTTCTTCATAACATAGAGCGAGAGATACTTGCGCTAAAAGAGAACCTTCACCAGCTGCATCTAAAAGATTTGCAAATGCTTTCTCATTCTCACCCGGGTTAAATAAATCAAATAATGTGGATGTAGAAATTCTTACTGTAGCTTCGTTACTGCCGAGCAGTTCAGCTTTCTCCCATAACTGTAATCCCTTCGTATCATCTCTGCTAATAAATCTTCCTGTATAATAATTAAGTCCTAACTCCATAAGGGCAGGCAGGTAGTTTTCCGCAGCAGATTCTTCAAGCAAATTCAGCGCATCATTCATCGCTATCCTGCCGTCAAATCCTATAGAGGTTAAAGCATACCATGCATATTTTGCTTCGACGTTATTCCTTTTAACTTCAGCCTGCAGCAACGATTGAAATTCACCTTTGCTGGTTAGTTTCCATAAAAGATGTGTAGCTTTTGGTGAATCATTCCTTAATGCCCTGAAATAATAAGAGGCAGCCGTTATATAATTTTGATTAAAGTAGATTCCTTGTTCGTAAAGCCGACCTATAATTGACTGTGCTTCCGGACTTCCGTTTTCAGCTATGGTTTTTAGTTTCAGTAATATTTTTATGAGTAGCTAAACTATGCAGAGTTGTCACACTATCTATTTCAAGAATTTCTGCTAAGCTATCTATCCCCGTAAAATCAAGGTCTGCAATCAACATACTATCGGTAATAGAAAATACGGTATCCGAAAGTGTATCGAAATCAATAAAAACCAAACCGAGCGAAGAAGTAAGATTCGTATTTGATGGATCACTAACCGGTTCCGTTTTATCTGTGTGAGAAGTTAGTTCTTTATTTAAAAGTGAATCAACTACTTCGTGGGAAATCCTTGGCTCAATTTGAGCAATAATTTCAACAGCAGGTTCATATTCACCATCCGCAGATTTCTTTATCCAGTAGTAAGATTGATTCCAATCCCGCTTTACAGTAAGGTTGTCTGTGTAAAGCACACCAACAATATATTGTGCCTGTACCATTCCATCTTCAGCAGCACTTTTAAAATATTTAAAAGCTGCAAACGGGTTCCACTCAACTCCCATCCCGTTCATCAGCAGGATTGCATAGTTATATTTTGCAGATGTAAGGTTTTGATCGGCTGATTTTTTAATCCAGTAAACAGCGTATGCAGTATCTGCTGAAACACCTTCACCCATAAGGTAACGAAGCCCGAGTTCATGCTGCGCAAGCGGATCCCCTGTATTAGCTTCCCGTGTTAACCTGAATTGCTGCCATATCTGGTATGCAAGGTCAGGTCGGTAAAAATAAGGTCGTGTGCGGTCAGGTTTATTATTCCTAAAGGCAAGACTTTGGGTAGTATCCTGGGCTATTGTGTTTGAGAAGAGAGTGATGATTAGACCAAAAAGTATTGCTGGCAGAAGATATTTTTTCAAAAGTTTCTATTAAAGATTTTTAAAATTAGCTTGGTAAATATAGTATCGATGGATAAGGAACTTCAAGTATATAATTAAGTATTGCTAATAATTATACTTTAGACAATACTAATCTGATTAAAAGTTTAATTATGGTTCTTAAAATATTTTTTCATCCGTTTTATATAATACTTCTTCCAACCATTTTCATATTTCTTCAGCTGTCCATCAGGTATTTTGCTATGTATTAATGTTAACTTGGTTCCTTTTTCCACCTTTTCAAAAAGCAGTTCCAGCTTGGAATCAGGATATCCAGCGGGAAAATCTTTAGAGCGCCACGATTGCACAATCCTGCCATAAGGTTGTATATATAAATTGGTTCCGGAAATATAGCCACCTCCAGCTGTAAAGTTAGTGCCGGTTCGTGGTAACACCTTAGCTTTTTCGCCTGTAAATTCAGAATGTTGCTCACTGTTAAGCCATGCATCAAAAATTATTTTTGCACTAACTGGAAAAATGGCAGAGAGTTTTATCGATTCTATCAAACTGGTTTATCCTTTTTCTATAAGAATAGGTAAAAACTTTACATTTGGCAAATCAAATTTTACCGGTTTTAGAAAAAAGGTAGAATAGTTATCATCCTGCATTAGAAAAAATGATCTGAAAAGAGCTGATTATTAATTCTTATTATTAACAAATTGGAATTATTTTAAACTTCCTCTATATTTGAAGGCAAAAAATATTTATGGCAAGCAGGAAAAAAGTTAAGTTCATATTTGTGACAGGCGGTGTTGTTTCCTCTTTAGGAAAGGGAATTACTGCCTCTTCCCTCGGATTACTTCTTAAACAGCGTGGTTTTAAAGTTACAATTCAAAAATTCGATCCTTATATAAATGTCGATCCCGGTACTATGAGTCCTTTCCAGCATGGTGAGGTTTATGTAACGGATGATGGGGCGGAAGCTGATCTTGATCTTGGTCATTATGAAAGATTCCTCGATGTTAATATGACCAAAGCCAACAATACTACAACAGGGCAAGTATATAACGAGGTTATTACCAAGGAGAGAAGAGGAGATTATTTAGGTGCAACTGTACAGGTAATTCCACATATAACTGATGAAATAAAAAAACGGCTTGTGCGGCTTAGTGAGCTTGGCGAGTACGATATTATTATTACAGAAATTGGCGGAACAGTTGGTGATATTGAGAGTTTGCCTTTTATCGAAGCGATACGCCAGCATATGATGGATTTTGGAAGGGCAAATTCTATGAGTATTCATGTTACTCTTGTTCCGTACATTTCTTCTGCAGGTGAAGTTAAAACCAAACCAACACAGCACAGTGTTAAAAACTTACTCGAACTTGGTATCCAGCCGGATGTTTTAATTTGCCGATCTGAAAAACGATTAACAAAGACTTTGAAGGATAAAATTGCTCTTTTTACAAATGTTGATTCCAAAGCTGTTATCTCTGCTTACGATTGTTCATCAATTTATGAAGTACCTTTAGTTCTTTATAAAGAAAAACTTGATCTGCTTGTAACAAAAAAACTCCGTTTACCGGAACGCAAAATTAAGCTTGATGACTGGACTAACTTTGTTGATGGTGTAACAACTCCTTCCAAAACTGTTGAGATTGGAGTTTGCGGAAAATATATTAATCACCTTGATGCTTATAAAAGTATAATGGAATCGTTTGTACATGCAGGTGCTGAGAATAATGCAAAGGTTGTAATCAAACCGATTAATGCAGAAGATTGCGAAGATGAAGAAGCCGCAAAAGCCCTGTTGAAAGGGGTTTCGGGGCTTCTGGTCCCCGGCGGATTTGGCGAAAGAGGAATTGAAGGGAAAATTAATGCAGTAAAAGTTGCGCGTGAAAATAATTTACCATTTTTTGGAATTTGCCTCGGTTTGCAATGTGCCGTAGTTGAATTTGCTAGGAATGTTTGCGGAATAAAAAGAGCAAACAGTTCCGAATTTAAAAAAACTAAATACAATGTAATCGATTTGATGCCCGACCAGAAAGACATTAAAGATATGGGTGCAACAATGCGCCTTGGAGCATATCCCTGCGTTATCCGGGAAAACACCAAAGCCGAAGAAGCATATAAAGTGAATCATATCTCTGAACGCCACAGGCATCGCTACGAAGTAAACAATAATTTCAGAAGAAGACTGATGGATAGCGGTATGGTGTTCAGCGGTTTATCCCCGGATAGGGAATTGGTTGAAATGGTTGAAATACCGGATCATCCATGGTTTGTTGCATGCCAGTTCCATCCTGAATTGAAATCGCGTGCTACTAATGCACATCCTTTATTCAGAGAGTTTGTTAAAGCTGCACTAATTTATGCTGATTCAAATACAAAGAGTTGATCTTTGATAAATTTATGTTTCTTATTTTATTACCACTTATAATCATGACAATATAAATGTACCCGGAAATAAATAGTAGACATCACATACTTCTTTTCTTACAGGTGGATGATATCAGTTATTATTTTTGCTTTATCATTTTCATTTTTCGTAAGCGCACAATCAAATCTTGATAAAAAAATTACAAAAGGATTAAACTCTCTCTACAATTTTAAATTTGATAAAAGCCAAAAGATTTTCAGGGAAATTATTGATGCAGATAGTACAAACCCTGCAGGTTATCATTTCCAATCAGTAGCTTATTTATGGTATTACCTCGATAACAAAAATGAAACAAACTTAGAAAATTTTCTTTCATATTCTGATTCGGCTATTAAATAAAAGCGATGATATTATTACTTCCGAATCAGAAGATCCTTTTCCCTTCTATATTTTAGGAGCTGCATACTCATACAGAGCATTGGCATTTGCTCGTGCGGAAGAATACCTGAACGCACTCTGGGCAACAAAAGAATCCTATTCATACCTTAATAAAGCAGTTGCATTGGATAGCTCATATGCTGATGCCTACTTTGGATTAGGACTTTTTAACTTTGCAGTTTCACAAACTCCATCTGTCTGGAAGTGGGCTTTGAATCTTACTGGAATTTCTGGCGATAGAAATAAGGGAATGGATTATCTTACTCTTGCTGCTGATAAAGGTAAATATTCTTCGGTTGATGCACAATTCTATCTTTCACAGTTAAATAGCTGAATTTTTAAGGGATTACGCGGGAGCTCATTACTATCTTGATAAGCTGGTTAAAACATATCCTGGAAATCTTCTATTCAAATCAACTGCTGCTTCACTTCTGATAAAGGAAAAGAAACTTAAGAAAGCTGAAAAATTATTATTCGGAATTACTGCATCAAAGGATTCATCTTTTAAACAAATTAAAACCTATGCAAATCTTTTTCTCGGTGATATTTTCTTTGCAATTGATGATTTTGATTCCGCAAAAATATTTTATCGATGCTTTTTAGACTCAACAACGGATAATCATTTTAAAGGAATGGCAGCATTAAAGCTGGGCTTATGTTATCAGTTTACAAACTTTCCGGAAAAGGCAATAGAGTATTACCTGCTTGTAGGCGAAGGGAATATGGACCTGGATGAAGATATTTACGCGATGGATATTGGTGAAAGATACCTGGATAACCCGCCGGATTCTTCTGAGCTTAAATTAATTTTAATTAAAAATCTTTTAGATGCCGGCTCATACAAAGAAGCATTGGATTCGCTTGAGAGTTTATCTTCCAATTCAGTTTCAGATACTCTCCAGGCATTTATCAGTTTTTACAGAAGCGATGCAAAGTATTACCTTGGAGAATTTCAGGAATCACAGGAGGTTGCAGTTTCATTAATAGAGAATGAGTTTGTGGAAGAGTGGGTACGAGCATTTGCCTGTTTTTATGCGGCGCGCGCAAGCAAAGAATTAGGCAGCATTTTGGATACCCAATTGTTCCTTGGTTATGCTAATGATTTTAACGATTTTCATTTCCAGAACAAGCTTAGAAATCTGATCTATTCGCTGTCGTCTCAATTCCAACCTTAAAGTTAGTTTTGAGTAGAATATTATTGATTATCTTTAGTTGATTAAGTAGCTTTGTATAATTAATTATAATTGATAATACTTTGGTTGTCGCTGTTTTTGTTTCGGGTCGGGGTTCAAATCTAAAAGCAATTATAGATTCCCCTAAACTAAGACAACTTGCTGAAGTTAAAGCTGTTTTTAGTGATAAAGCCGATTGTCCAGCTTTCAAAATAGCAAAACAATTTTCTATCCCAACTTATTGTGTTGGGAATAGAGATGGCTTTATCAGCAATAATAAACTTAAAGACCATCTGGTATCTCTGGAAATTGAATTAATTGTTCTTGCTGGATATTTAAAATTGGTCCCCGGAGATGTTGTTAGTTCCTTTGAGTTCAGAATAATAAATATCCATCCTGCTCTTCTTCCTTCCTTTGGTGGATCAGGAATGTATGGTGCAAATGTTCACAAAGCAGTATTTAATTCTTCGGCAAAGGTATCTGGTGCAACAGTTCATTTTGTTGATGAAACTTTCGACACAGGAAAGATAATTGCACAGCGCTGTGTTGATATTTCTAATGTTAATTCACCCGCAGAAATTGCTGAACGGGTGCTTAAAATTGAGCACAGCCTGTTGCCAGATGTTATTGAAAAGTTAGCTCTTAAAAAAGTGACAATAGAAAACGGTAGAGTTAAAGTATTAAGTTAAATAGTTTATTGTTTTACCCTAATGGATTTGTAATTGAGAAAATTTGCTTTACTAAGTGTTTCAGATAAAACTGATATCATTGAACTTGCACAAAGTTTAGTTGCTAAAAACTATACAATTATAGCAACCGGTAATACTGCAAAAAAACTTTCATCTTCTGGAATTAAAGTAACAGAAATTTCGAGTATAACCGGATTCCCCGAAATATTTGATGGACGTGTTAAAACTCTTCACCCAAAAATAACAGGTGGAATTTTAATGCGCCGCAGTAATGAAAATGATATTAAAGAAGCAATTGAAAACTCAATAGAGCCGATTGATATTGTTTGTGTTAATCTTTATCCTTTCAAAAAAACAATTGAAAATCCGGATGCTACTGAAGAAGAGGTAATTGAAAATATTGATATCGGCGGACCAAGCTTGGTTAGAGCTGCTGCTAAAAATCATAAATATGTTTCCATTCTTACCAATCCTTCACAATACAAAAATTTTTTAGAAGAATTGGAGAGCGGGGAGATTTCTGCTGAATCAAGAAAAAACTTAGCAGTGGCAGCTTTCTCCCATACAGCCGAATACGATACTTATATTGCAAATTACCTGGAAAATTTTTATTCTATCCCTGCAACACATATAAGGTTAAATTATCCTGTTGATAAATCCTTAAGATACGGTGAAAATCCACATCAGAAAGCAGAGATTTACGGGGAGTTCAATAAATATTTTGAAGCAATGCATGGAAAAGAACTTTCCTATAATAATATTTTAGATCTTGTTTCATCCGTAGAAATGGTTGAAGAGCTTGGAGAAAATTCCTGTGCAATTATAAAACATAATAATCCTGCGGGGGCTGCAATTGGCAGCAACTTAATGGAAGCTTATAATGAAGCACTTAAATGCGATCCTGTTTCTGCTTTTGGCGGTATTGTTGCATTCTCAGGTAAAGTTGATGAAGAAATTGCCGAAGCACTTAACAAAATATTCTTAGAAGTGGTTTGCGCTCCGGATTTTACCGAAGGAGCTTTACCTCTTTTAAAGAAGAAGAAAAACAGGCGGCTGATTAAACAATTGAAACGAGTTACAGAAAAAAGTGCAAGTTTCAGGAATATTCCCGGCGGTTTAATAAAACAGGATAGCGACAGAGTTGATTTAATCGAGGATAATTTAGAAGTTGTTACTGAAAAAAAACCTTCTGCTGAAGAGCTGAAAGATTTGAAATTTGCTTGGAAAATCGCTAAAAATACAAAATCGAATGCAATTGTTTTTGCTAAAAATAAAGCTGCATTGGGTGTTGGCGCCGGGCAGATGTCACGGCTTGATTCTGTGAAGATTGCAAAGATGAAAGCTGAGGAACATGGCTTGGATTTAATAGGTTCTGTTGCTGCTTCTGATGCTTTCTTTCCTTTTGCAGATGGTTTGGTTGAAATTATAAAATGCGGTGCAACATCAGTGATACAACCCGGTGGCTCGGTTCGCGACCAGGAAGTTATTGATGCTGCAAATGAAAAAAATATCTCAATGGTATTTACCGGTATAAGACACTTTAAACATTAAGAGGTAAAATGGGTTTTTTCGATTTCTTTTCTACCGACATTGCAATGGATCTGGGAACTGCTAATACACTTATTTACGTTAAAGGTAAAGGTGTTGTGCTCAATGAACCTTCTATTGTTGCTTTTGATAAAAATTCAAAAAGAATAATTGCACTTGGTAATAAAGCCAAAGAAATGCAAGGCAGGGAACATAAGGAGATTAGAGTTGTCCGTCCTATGCGAGATGGTGTGATTGCGGATTTTGAAATTGCCGAGGGGATGATAAGAGCATTTATTAAAAGAGTAAAAGCCGGGGCGCTAAGCAGCAGGAGAGTTGTTGTGGCTGTTCCAAGTGGTGTTACCGAAGTAGAGAAGAGAGCTGTTAGAGATAGTGCAGAACATGCCGGTGCTAAAGAGGTTCATCTTATTGCAGAACCAATGGCTGCTGCAATAGGAATTGGAATAGATGTTTCCGCTGCTGTTGGTAATATGATAATTGATATTGGCGGCGGGACTACAGAAATTGCAGTTATTGCTCTGTCAGGTATTGTTAATGAAGAATCGATACGCATTGCTGGTGATGAGATGAATTATGCCATCATGCAATTCTTCAAACGAAACCACAACATACTTATCGGCGAAAGAACTGCTGAGGCTATTAAGTGTGAGGTTGGATCTGCTGTTCCTCTTAAAGAAGAAATTACTATACAGGTAAAAGGAAGGGATCTTGTTGGTGGAATTCCTAAAACAACCGAAGTAAGTTCTGTAGAGATTAGAGAAGCGCTTAATGAATCGATTGTTCAGATAGTCGATACAGTAAGACAAACCCTTGAACGAACCCCGCCTGAACTTTCTGCAGATATCCTAGATAGAGGCGTTATGCTAACCGGTGGCGGTGCTTTATTAAAAGGATTGGATGAAAGAATCAGAATGGAAACAAACCTGCCTGTTCACGTTGCGGAAGACCCGCTTACTGCAGTTGTGAGAGGAGCAGGAGCTGTAATTGATAATTTGAATGAATATTCAAAAGTACTTATTCGTAGCAGAAGATATTAATGATAAAATTTTTTTCTAAGATATGGAAAAATTTTAAAGAATATATTGTACTTATCCTTCTTGTTATAACCAGTCTTATTATCCTTTCTCAAAATAAAATCCAGGAGGTGCAAAAAGTAAGAGCTATTGCTTTTGGCAGCTTTGCTGTTGTTACCTCAATTGTTTCAGATCTGTTCAACACTGCTAATATTAAATCAGAAAATGAAGAACTGCGCAGAGTAAATTCAGAATTGATGCTGCAGATAAGTAAACTTCGTGAGTACGGAATATTAAATGAAGAATTTAGAGGATTGGCGGGATTCAAAGATACTTCGGCATTTCCTTTAATTCCTGCCAACATAGTTTCTAAATCATTCTCCAAAGCAAATAAAACATTTACTTTAAACGTTGGGAGAAGAGAAAACGTTAAACCGGGTATGCCGGTTATAAATTACCAGGGAATTGTTGGAATAGTCCATTCTACTTCGGAAGATTTTGCAATAGTACGTACTTTAGAAAATATTGATTTAAAGTTAACTGTAAAAAATGAACGAAGCAGAATTCATGGTATAATGCTCTGGGATGGCGAGGAACTTGCAATTATTAATGTTCCTGAAACGTATGATTTTAAAGCCGGAGATAGAATCATTACTTCCGAAGCAAGTTACCTGGTGCCTTTGCCAATACCGGTTGGAATAGTTGAAGAAGTACGTAATGTTGAAACTGAAATTTTTAGTCGTGTTAAAGTAAAACCGTTCGCTAATCTGCTAAATATCGAAAATGTATTTGTGCTCGGAATTGTACAAAGCAAGCAGAAAGAAAATTTAGAATTGAACTTCTACAATAAGTGATAATATGCGATTCATCCAGATATTACCAATAATATTTTTCTTCCCGGTTTTGCTTTTTCAAATAACCGTTGTTCCCTTAATATCTATTAATGGAATAATTCCTGACCTGCTCCTGATTCTCCTTGTGTATTACGCAATTTCTTACGGGCAGATTTACGGAACTGTTTTAGGTGCATCTTATGGCTTTCTTTTCGATTTGATAACAGGTACTTTATTAGGCAGTATGATGCTCTCGAAAACTGTTGTTGGATTTGTAGCAGGTTATTATTCTGCAGAAACGCAAAGGGAAAAATTCCTGAACACTTATGCATTTACTTTTATTGTTCTGTTGTGCGCTGTTATTGATTCGGTTATCTTCTCTTTCTTTTCTGCAGTGGATTTTAATACAAACATCTTCAAACTCTTTTTCGATCAGGCATTGCTGCCGGCATTGTACACTGGTGTTGTAAGCACAATAATTATTTTCTTTCCTTACAGGAGGAATTTTAATTGAAATCGGAAAGTTTTGCTTCTCTGCAGCGTAGAACAATAATTTATTTTGCCATCTTAATAAGTGTGGCTGTAGTGGGTTTCCGTTTATTCGAAATGCAGATTTTAAACAGCGAATCCTATGAGTTGAAATCTTCTGATAATAGTATTAAGCAGGTTGTGATTTCTCCTTTACGGGGAATTTTTTATGACCGGAATATGGAAGTGCTTGTTCGCAACAGTCCCGCTTACACCCTTCGTATCACCCCTTCCAATTATGATAAAAATCTTAATAACTTGCTGGAAAAAGTTATTGATGCCGATTCCGGTTTTATATCTACTGTTCTTGAAAAGAATAAACACTTTTCCAAATACCTTCCTGTTAAAATTAAAAAAGGAATTGATTTTAATGTTGTTGCCTGGATTGAAGAAAATTCTGATAATTTACCCGGCATTGATTATATAATTGAAATGCATCGGAATTATCCTGCAGGCGTAAGCGGTTCACATATGTTTGGTTACATTAAAGAAATTTCTGCAAAGCAGTTAGAAGATTGAAAAGGAATATTACCGGCAGGGAGATAATGTTGGACACAACGGAATTGAAAAAACTTATGAGAAAGATCTCCGGGGGACTAAGGGAAAACGCTTCATATTGGTTAACTCAAAAAGAAAAAATATCGGCAGTTATAAAAATGGTGCCGATGATGATCCTTCTTTAAAGGGGCATGATCTCGTTTTAACAATAGATGCCGATGTGCAAAGAGTTGCTGAAGAAGAGTTTATAGGGAAAAGAGGTGCACTGGTTGCTATTGAACCATCAACCGGCGAAATTCTTGCTCTCGTTAGCGCACCTGATTATGATTTGAACCAATTTTCATACTTAACATCAAAAGATTTTTTATCTAAACTTTACAGCGATCCCGAAAAACCACTTTTTAACAGGGCCACAATGTCTGTTAAACCGCCTGGTTCTACTTTTAAAATGTTTGAGGCTATAACAGCTTTGGATCTTGGTTTGATAACTACTTCAACAACATTTTTTTGCGGCGGCGGATTTACTTACGGAAGATTTTTTAAATGCCACGGATCTCACGGAAGGGTTAATGTTATAACTGCGATTGAAAAATCGTGCAATACATTTTTCTACCAGTTGATTTACAAAATAGGATTAGAACGATGGAAACAATATGCCGAGAGGTTTGGCTTCAATAATAAAACGAATATAGATATTGGTGAAGAAAGTAAAGGACTTATTCCCGATGAAAAATATTATGAAAAAATTTATGGTGAAAAGTGGCCCCGCAGCATTATGGCAAGTTTAGGAATAGGACAGGGCGAAGTAAGTGTTTCACCTATACAGCTTGCACAGTACGTTGCACTATTAGCCAATAACGGCAAAACATTCGAGCCTCACTTTGTAAAAGGTTATTTTGATGAAGTAGCAAATGAATTGATAAAATATAAATTTAAAGAGAAAAATGTAGACATAGAGCAAAAGTATTTTGATATTGTTAAAGAAGGAATGTTTTTAGTTGTAAATGGCAAAGGCACTGCAACACATATTCGTTCAGAAGATTTTGAAATTTGCGGTAAAACCGGTACTGCACAAAATCCACATGGTGAAGATCATGCTTTGTTTGTAGGATTTGCACCTTACGAAAATCCACAGATAGCCTTTGCCATCGTTGTAGAAAATGTTGGCTTTGGTGGAACGCACGCTGCACCAATCGCTAAAAAAATTGTTGAGGTTTATCTTAACAAATTTAAAAGAAATAAATCCAAATTGGATGAATCAATAACAAAAGTTGAAAACCAGGATTTCTAGATTGAGAATTGATTATCACATAAAAGATAAATTCGATTTTGGATTGTTATTCCCGGTAATCATACTTTTTATTGCTGGGCTTGCTGCCATTTATAGCTCAACGGTCAATAATCCTGCAGCCCAGGGAAATTTCCAGAAACAACTTGTTTGGGGTCTGATTGCCTTAATCATATTTTTCGTAACCTATTCACTTCCTACAAAATCATTTAAAGTTGCTGCGGTTCCCGGTTATTTATTATCGCTGCTATTATTAATAGTTGTTTTGGTAATCGGTAAAAAAGTTTCCGGATCGAGAAGCTGGATCTCAATCGGATTATTAGGATTTCAACCTTCCGAACTTGCAAAGATAACAACCATTTTTGCTATGGCTCTCTTTTTATCTAAAAGTAACATAAACATCGATTCGTTTAAAGACTTACTTTTTACACTGGCTATCGGCTTATTTCCTGTTATGCTAATTCTCCTTGAGCCCGATATGGGGACAGCCCTGGTATTTGTTGGAATGATAATAACCATCATCTTCTGGAAAGGAATAAGTTCGTTCGGATTGTTTGTAGTTCTTTCGCCTGCCTTTGTAGCGATGGCTTCACTATTCGGGATGGCTTACTTTTTAGCTTCGCTGGCATTAATTGTTGTTGTTCTTTTTACCTTCAAGAAAAATATTTTTTTTAGTGGATCCATCTTTGCGTTAAACCTTGCTGCCGGGTTCTTTACTGATTATGTTTATAAAGCCCTCAGCCCGCATCAACAAAAAAGAATACTGGCATTTATAGACCCTATGTCTGACCCGCTCGGTTCGGGTTACAACTCTATACAGGCAAAAGTTGCAATTGGTTCCGGCGGTTTGACCGGGAAAGGATTTCTATCCGGACACCAAACACAGCTTCAGTTTATACCGGAACAATGGACAGATTTTGTTTACTGCGTAATTGGAGAAGAGTTTGGTTTCATCGGAAGTATTATAATTCTTGGTTTATTCTTTTATCTCTTTACCAGAATTCTTAAAATTGCTTATTCTTCTAAAGATGAGTTTCTTAGTTTAGTAACAATCGGAATCCTTTCGGTTTACTTCGTTCACTTTATAGTTAACTTAGGTATGGTAGTGGGAATATTGCCGGTTATAGGTATACCATTACCGTTTGTAAGTTACGGAGGAAGCTCGCTGCTGGTAAATATGTTTATGCTGGGTATCGTTGCAAATATTTACAGAACAAGAAAAAATTATACTTAAATATTATTTATGAACGCGTTAGAAAAACTGGAAAAGAAAAATAATGAAGGTAAGTTTATCTGTGTAGGCTTAGATACGGATATAAATAAAATTCCTGATCACATAAAAATAGATGTAAATCCTGTTGTTAGTTTTAACAAAGCAATAATTGAAGCTACGCTGGATAATGCAGCAGCGTATAAAATAAATTTTGCATTTTATGAAAAAGATGGCGCTGCAGGAATCAATAACCTGGAAAAAACTCTTTCTTCTATTCCCGAAGATATTTTAGTTATTGCTGATGCTAAAAGAGGTGATATTGGCAACACTTCAAAGATGTATGCAAAATCAATTTTCGAATCTTTAAGTTTTGATGCCTCAACTCTTAATCCTTTGATGGGAAAAGATTCTATAGATCCTTTTTTAGATTATGATGAAAAGCTTCATTTTATACTGGCATTAACTTCCAATCCTGGTGCAAATGATTTTGAAAAACTTCAACTTTCAGATGGAACTTTTCTCTTTCAGAAAATTATTTCTAAAGTGATAGAATGGAATGAGAAAAAAAATTGCGGGATTGTATTCGGTGCTACAAATGCAGATGAGCTGAGAGAAAATATTAAACTTTTTGCTGATCTGCCTGTACTTCTGCCTGGTATTGGGGCGCAGGGAGGCAGCCTACAGGATGTGATCGAATCATTTAAAACTATGGAGAGAAAAAATTACCTAATAAATGTTAGCAGGGGAATAATTTATAAAAGTAATGGAGATGATTTCGATAGGCAGGCAGCAAACGAGCTTGAAAATCTTAATAACCAGATAAGTGAGATTTTGTTAAAATAATTTATTTCATGCGCGCTTCTTTCTATTCCATTTCTTAGTTTTGTTTATATAAATTCACCTCAAGAAAAATACCCGGGAAGGGGGATAAATTATGATATTTGAAAATAATTTCTTTTGCTGCTCCTTCATTTTTTATTAGGGTATATTTATTTCTATTTACAAATAATCCTATTTGAGGATATGTTGGTCTTGAGAGCTAATTAAATGCATACATTAAAATTATTACTAAAAGGAATAGTTAGATAACTTTAATTATGAAAGTTCAGGAAAAATTTCTTTGCGAAATCTGGAAAGAAAAGAAAATTGTAAAATCTCTTTCCACTGCTGATTCACAATCGATCGAAATTATCGATCCCGGTTTGCAAAATAAAGAATTGGCTGGTCCGGATTTTCTTAGTGCAAGAATTAGAATCGGTAACATCACTTACCTTGGTGATGTAGAGATAGATACATTACATTCCGATTGGAAAACCCATGGTCATTATATTGATAACAAATACAATAAAGTGATACTTCATGTAGTTCTTTCAAATGAAAAGAATAAAAATTATGTTCTTACAAAAGAGGGCAGGAAGGTACAATCGATTTGCCTGGTAGATTTTCTCGATAAAAACTTTCAGGACAGCTTAAGGGATGCTATCCGGAGTGAAAGAAATAACAGAACATTTAACATGCCTTGTGCGGAATTAAATTCCTTGGTTGCTGAAAAGGAAAAACTTAACTTTTTATTTAATCTTGGAACAGCGCGCTTTAAGAATAAAACCAAGAGTATTTTTGATCGGCTGAAGGAAATGGTTTACCTGAAAGAGATGAATATCAGGGAACCTATTGTTAGATACGATTTTGGTGATGATTTTTTTAATAAGAAATTTTCACCCAGTGATTTTGAAGATAAGGTTATTTGGCAGCAGCTTGTTTACGAAATGATTTTTGAAGCACTAGGTTATTCTAAGAACAAAGATATTATGCTGAAGCTTGCCAAAGCAGTTAATATTGAATTCCTGAAGAATTATTCCAACCAAGAAAATTTTGATAAAGTAATTGCAAGCTCACTCTTTAATGTAAGCGGTTTAATACCAACCGAATTTTCATTTTCTGATGAAGCTACCTCAGAGTATGTTAGAGAGCTTGTTGAAACATGGGATAAAGTTAAAGATAAATATGATGGTCCAACTTTTTCTCCTGAGAGCTGGCATTTTTTCAAACTTCGTCCACAAAATTTTCCAACACTGCGCATCGCTGGTGGCTCTAGATTAGTTCAGAGAATTATAGAAGATGAATTGATAAAGAATTTTATAGACCTTACCCAGTCAGAAAATTCGACTAAAAAAGTAACAAATTACATTAGAAATATAATCATAGTTAATAGCGAGGGTTACTGGAAAAATCATTTTACTTTTGATAAAGTAGCAAAAGAAGAACTAAAATATTTTATCGGATTATCAAGGGCAGACGAGATAATTGTAAATGTTATTTTACCGGTTCTATCTCTTTACTTCGAAATCTTTTCAGAGCAGGAGGCGGCAAGGAACATAAGGAATTTGTATATAAATTATACTCAAAAAAGCAGCAACCAGCTTGTAAACCAGGTTGGCGACACATTAAATCTTACCAACATGAAAAAGAAAAGTGTTTATTACCAGGGAATGATAGAATTATTCCGGAGTTTACTGTGTTAAGGAAAAATGTTTGGAATGTAAAATTGGTGAGAAAGTATTCAATTAAAAAACTAATTATCGCTTGTTAACTTTTTTATATCATCTCTAATCTTCGCAGCTCTTTCATACTCTTCAGTTTCAATAGCTTCTCTTAATTTACTTTGCAATGTTGCTAACCTGGTTTCTTTTGATTGAGGTTTCTTTTTACTTTTTTCAGTTCCCAAATCAAGATCGGAAAGTTCAACCGCCTCAGTTTCATCCGATGGTAAAAATCCTGCAGTTTCCAAAACCGATTCAGAAACGTAAATAGGCGCCTGCGCTCTTACAGCAAGCGCAATAGCATCACTCGGTCGGGCATCGATCTCCTGGGTTAATCCGGAAAGTTCAAGAATAATTTTAGCAAAGAATGTGTTTTCTCTAAGTTCGTCAACATTAATTTCTACAACAGTTGCACCAAGATTATCGGTTAACTGTTTAAGAAGATCGTGTGTTAGAGGTCTTGGTGGCTTTATCCCTTCAATTTCCAGTGCTATTGCCTGTGCTTCAAAAGCCCCGATAATAATAGGCAGTCTTCTTTTACCATCAACTTCTTTTAAAAGTATTGCATACGCGCCACCTGTAGAAGGGCTGGAGGATAAGCCAAGTATTTCGCATTGAACTTTCTGCACTAAAAACTTTCTGCTGCTATTATTTAATCTTTTTAATTTCTTCAGTTAAAACCGGTAGTACTTCAAAAAGATCACCGGCAATTCCATAATCTGCAACATTAAAGATAGGTGCGTCCTTATCTTTATTTATTGCAACAATATATTTTGAAGAAGACATTCCTGCAAGGTGCTGTATTGCACCTGAAATTCCGCAGGCAATATAAAGAGTTGGTGAAACTGTTTTGCCTGTTTGTCCTACCTGCTCGCCATGTGGTCGCCATCCTGCATCAACAACTGCGCGGGATGCGCCTACAGCGGCTCCAAGAACCTCAGCTAATTCTTCTACAAGATGAAAATTTTCCGGTCCTTTCATCCCTCTTCCGCCGGAAACAATAATATCTGCTTCAGCCACATCAATTTTGCCTTCTGATTTTTTTATTTCGATAACCTTTGTTTTTAAATCTGGCGAAGAGATTTCTTTTACTTCTATTTCAGGATTTAAAGGGGTATCTAAAGGAACCGCCTTAAAAACATTTGGTCTGATAGTAATAACTTTTTTTGCTGAGTTTAATTTAATATCAACTAAAGCTTTACCTGCATAAACAGGGCGTGTAGCCACTAATTCTCCGGATGAGCAATCCAGCTTTATGCAATCGATTATACAACCGGCGCTTAAGCGAATGCTAACCCGCGGTGCTAAATCTTTACCAAGCGATGTGTTGGAAAAGATCAGGTAATCGGCATCAGATTCTTTTGCATAATCACTAATTGCAGAAGTATAACCTGAGGAGGAGTAACTCGAGAGATCAGAACTCTTTAAATGAACTATTTTAGCGATTCCGTAATTGGATATTTCATTTAAATTTTTAACATCTCCGCCAACAACAACGGCTTCTGCTTCAAGTGATAAATCCTTAGCTAGTTGCGATGCTTGTTGAACTGTTTCGAATGCCGAACGTTTTAATAAACCATCTCTTTGTTCAAGGATGGCTAATATTTTAGCTGCCATAAAATTTATTCCTTAAATTACTTTTGCTTCTTCTCTTAATAATTTAACTAATTCCTGAACCGCAGAACTGTCGTCACCAATAATTCTACCAGGTTGTTTTGGCTGAGGCATATGCATTTTAATTACTTCGCTCATCTGCTCAGCATCTGCAGCAGGTTTTTCTTCAATTGATTTTTTCTTGGCTGCCATAATGCCTTTAAGTGAGGCATAACGGGGTTCATTCAATCCCTTTTGGCATGTAATGATTGCAGGTAGTTCAGTTTGTACAACTTCCCGTCCACCTTCAATTTCTCTCTCTGCAGTAATTTTGCTGCCGTCGATTTTAAAATCAACTACAACGCTTACGCAGGAATAATTTAATAACTCTGCTGTTAACTGCCCGGTAATGGAATTATCATAATCAACAGATTGCTTACCGAAAAAGACCAGCTCAGCTCCTACTTCTTTAATCCCTTCAGCTAAAGCTTTTGCAATACCAATTGAATCCCTGGGGTTATCATCTTTTAGCAGCACACCACTGTCGGCACCCATTGCAAGTGCCTTTCTTATAGATTCTTTACTGCTGTCGCCGCCTAAACTAATCACAATAACTTCGCTCTCACCGCCTAACGTTTCCTTTGTTTTAAGCGCTTCCTCAACAGCATATTCATCATAAGGATTTATAACATATGTAACCCCTGCCGGATCAATAGCTTTTTCATCGGAGCCAACTTTTACTCTTGTAGCAGTATCAGGAACATGACTTACACAAACTGCTATTTTCATTTAACCTCCATTTATTTACATTATTTGTTATTAAAATATAAAGACAGACTCCACTAAAATCAATTAAAAGTAGTTTTTGCGAATTCATATGGTAAATAGAAATTTCTATTTAAATTGTACTATTATTTCACTATTTTTTTGATATGGAGCTTACACCAGAAAAAATACACGAACCGGAAATTATTGAAGATGTAGAAACCGGGACCGGGCTGGCGAGCCGTGTTATTCTTTATAATGATGAGTGGCATACGTTTGAGGAAGTAATTGTTCAGTTGATTAAAGCCACAAATTGTTCTTTTGAAGAAGCACGCGACCGAACTTTTGAAGTTCATTTTAAAGGTAAATCTATTGTTTTTAGCGGCGAGTTTTCAGCTTGCTTAAATGTTTCTACTATCCTGGAAGAAATTGCCCTGCATACCCAGGTTGTAACCTAATTATTTTCCTTTATCTTTCTCTCATCACAAAATTTTTGTTACTGCCCGGCGATATTTCTATATTAGCAAACCATACTTAAACTTTTTTAGTAGAAGAAATACTTATAATAATAATTAATGTTGGCAACGTTATTGCTAAAAATTTAACAGGAGTTAAACATGCCTAAAAGTGCTATTGAAGGAATTGAACCTAAAATATTGTGGAAACGATTTTATGAAATTTCACAAGTTCCCAGACCTTCCAAGAAGGAAGAAAAAATCATCGAACATTTTAAAAATCTTTTAGACCAGCTTAAGGTTGAATATAAGGTTGATAAATCTGGAAATATAGTTGCCTTTTTACCTGCAACTAAAGGTTATGAAAATGCTCCAACTGTTGTTCTGCAGGGACACATGGATATGGTTTGTGAAAAGAATAAGGATAAAGTTTTCGATTTTGATAATGATCCAATCGATCTCTTAAAAGAAGATGGATGGATAACGGCTGATGGAACTACACTTGGAGCTGATAACGGAATTGGATTAGCAGCAGCTTTAGCTGTCATAACCGATACTGAAGTTGTCCACGGACCAATCGAAATTTTATCTACAGTTGATGAAGAAACTGGTTTAACTGGAGCAAATAATCTTGAACCGGGATTTATTACTGGAAAAATTATGTTAAATATGGATTCCGAAGAAGACGGTGCTTTTTATGTTGGTTGTGCCGGTGGAATTGATACTGTTGCATTAATGATGATTGAAACTGAACCTGTACCCAACGGAACAGCTGCATACGAACTTCTTGTTACAGGACTTAAAGGTGGACATTCAGGTTTGGATATTCAAACGGGTAGAGGTAATGCCATTAAAATTCTTGCAAGGGCTTTAAATAATTTAAATGAAGTTGGTTATTCTCTGGCAAAGGTTGATGGTGGAAGTTTAAGAAATGCAATTCCCCGCGAGGCTGAAGCGATAATATTTTTAACCGCCGCTGGTGCAACCAAAGCAGAAGAATTAATTGAAGAGCTTCAAGGAAAAGTTTATAACGAATTTAAAACTCCTGATGGTGGTGTGAAAATAGAATTGAAGAAATCCAGCTCATCAATTGATACAGTTTACATAAACGCATTAAAAAACAGGATAGTTGACGCTTTACTAGCCGTACCACATGGTGTGATAGCGATGAGCCCTGATTTAGAAGGTCTAGTTGAAACTTCAACAAATCTTGCAACAATTAAAATTGTGGATGATAAAATCGTGATTGGTACAAGCCAGCGCAGTTCTATAGAAAGTGCAAAAGATTTTATTTCAGAAAATGTTGCTGCTATTTTTAGGTTAGCAGGAAGCGACGTAAAAGCAGGCGATGGTTATCCAGGCTGGAAACCAAATATGGATTCTGAACTTCTTAAAGTTTCTAAAAAAGTTTTTCAAAATTTATTCAATAAAGAAGCAGAAATAAAAGCAATACACGCTGGTTTGGAATGTGGAATATTGGAAGGTAAAAATCCCGGTTTGGATATGATCTCATTTGGTCCAACAATCCAGGGTGCACATTCACCTGATGAAAAAATTAATATAGAAACTGTTGAAAAGTTTTACTTGCTGTTGAAAGGTATCTTGAAAGAGATTGCTGAGATGAAGTAAACCTGGTTTTACTATTAGGATAAAAAAATGCCCGCTAACTATGCGGGCATTTTAATTTTAGGGTCTATTTTTTAAATGACACATGTATGGCAGGAACAATCGTCATAAATATCATCATAACCGTAATCAATTGTTAACTCGTCTCCGGCTTTAATTGCCATATCAGATACTAAAATTAATCCTCCGTTTTCATCCTCTTCAACTTCGCAGTTAAATTCACAATTATGGTTAATATATTTTATTTTTTTAGTATTTGCAGTATCAATGTAACAATCATCACCGTTCCAAAAAATGTACACATTATTTTCTTCTTCTTCCCGTCTTTCGCACTCATCGCCGGAAATAACGTCACCTTCTATGTTCATAATAACTTTATTTTTAGGAATATTTGCTGATGCAAAAATTCCGGAACCATGAATATTTGATCCTTTTACCACTACATATTTTTCGTAATTACTTTTTCGCATTATTTGTTACTATCTCCTTCTTTTCCATATAACTCTCGTATAAGTAAATGAATATATGAGTTTTCTGTTACAGGGTAAGTGTACTTAATACTTTCGTCTGGCGGGGGATTATCATAATCGTAACTGTAAATTTCTTTATTCATTATATTATAATATCGGACTTTTAATATCCCATATTTAACAGTTGTGAGATTTATTCCAAAAAGTGTTTTCGACCTAAACACCTCGCCTTCAAATCCATCAAAAGTCTTTGGTGGCCGGTGTACTTCTAAAATCCAGATATCAAATCTGTCCCCTTTAATAGTATCTAACCCGGAAGCATCGTACCATATCTTCTCGCCGGAATCTAAATTGAGCACTTTCCAGACATGTGTTTCATCAGTCTGACCAGAACTTACTACAGAACAGAACGCTATAATAAGAAAGCAATAATATCCTTTTAACATAAATTTCCTTTAATTTTAAAGTTCTCGAACAAGTAGCATAACATAAATAAAAATAGATTAATAATATAGATCAATAAGATATCACTTTTTATTCAGTTATTTAATGTACTTTTTTTGTTTAGATTTAAGCGCTAATAAAATTTGATTAGTGTATATTTTTATTTAAAAGAATAATAAATCATCTTTTTATTTTTACATAAGATATACTTATTTTATAAGTACTAATATTAATCAACAATAGGAGAAGTTATGTACTCCAAAGCATTATTGATAATTTCATTCTTGCTATTTACAATATTTCCTGCTCTAGCACAAAATGGAAATACTTATATAGGTGTAAAAGCTTGTGTAATGTGTCATAAATCTGAAAAGCAAGGTGAGCAGCTAAAGATATGGGAAGGAAGTAAACATGCCGGTGCCTACGAAACATTGAAAACTGAAGAGGCAAATAAAATAGCTAAAGAAAAGGGTTACGAAACACCAGCAATTGAAACTGAAGATTGCCTGAAGTGCCATGCAGTGGGATATAATTTAGATGCATCTATTCTTGGTAAGAAATTTAAAGTTGAAGATGGAGTTCAGTGCGAATCTTGCCACGGCCCAGGTTCTGGTTACAAAAAGAAAAGTATTATGAAGGATAGAGAAAAGTCTGTTGCAAATGGTTTGCTTGTTTATGAAAACCCGGGTGAAGAATTATGTATAAATTGTCATAACGCAGAAAGTCCTACATACGTGGATTTTGTTTTTGAAGAAGCCTGGGAAAAGATAAAACATCCAATACCTGGTAGTGAGTAAAATAGTATTATAGTATTTTGAAGTAAAGAATAAAACTGACTTATGAGAAAACTTCTACTATTTATTTTGTTGTTTGGGTTATCCGCTGTTGGTTATTCTCAGAATATTAATGGTCGTTTCTCCAGCTCCCTGTATACTTTTGAACGTTTTGATACAGCTAACTCTTCTAATACCTATGCACGAACATTTCAGATGCTTTCACTGAATTTCGGAAAGCAGAATGTTTGGCTTCGTACGAATTTAAACCTTGAAGGTGAAATAGCTGAAAAGCTAGTGAATAATCCACGGCTTCGGTTTTATAATCTTTATCTTGATGTAAGAAATATCTGGGATGTACTGTCTTTCAAATTGGGAAGGCAGCCATTGTTTAACAGTGTTGCCGGCGGCGTGTTCGATGGAGCCACTCTTGGATTAAATTACGAAGGTTATAAATTTAAAGTGTATTACGGCGGTAATGTTCCGGCATATCAAGAACTTGAATTAACAGATAGCTGGAAAGATGATTATGTTCTAGGCGGCGAGTTTACAATCTATGCTCTTCAGGATTTTAGAATTGCTCTTAAGTATATAAATAAGAATTTTAGAAACACTTCTTATCCTGCTTCCAGGTTAGATGCCAATCTTAACCCAATAACAATAGAAATTGAAAACAACTCCCGGCAATACCAGTTTGTTACAGCAGAAGTTTCCTATGATAAACAGGATAAATTTAGAATTGATACACGTTATGATTATGATATCAATTTTAAAACAACTTCTAAGTTAGAACTAAGCGGCAGGTATGAAGAAGTTGATAATCTTGGAATTAGCTTGTACTATAATTACAGGGAGCCGAGGATAAGATACAACTCTATTTTTTCGGTATTCGATTATGGAAACACCTGGGAGATAGAGGGTGGAGTAGATTACCGGATTGAAAACGCTTACACGATTATTGGAAAGTTTGCAAATGTTTCTTACAAAGAGGAAACATCTCAACGGCTCACACTTGGTTTATCATCTCCTTATGGTACTCTAACAGGCAGAAAAAGTTTTGGGTATGCAGGCGAAATGGATGCGGTTTCTCTGTACACTGCTATTACAACTCTGGAGGGTTTAGTAACTCCTTCGCTGGGATTATCCTTTACACGTTATAAGCAGTCAGTTTCTTCACCACAAAATGAATTAATTACGCTCATGGCAGGTTTTAATTTACGCCCCTGGAGAGCTGTATCTTTCGATTTCCAGGGACAATACCTGAACAACAAAATTTATAAGAACGATTGGCGTTTATTTTTCAAATTGAATCACTGGTTTAACTTTAGTTTCGATTAATGATATGAGATTAAAAAGTATTTACATACTCCTTATAACGGTTTCAATTATATTTCTTGCATTTTTTAGTAAGGAATCTGAAGATGAAAATCGGACAAACAAAGATGTTATAAATTTTTCTCATTCATTGCATTCAGATTTGGCAGAGTGCAGCGATTGCCATTCAGCAGTTTTAGAAAGTACATCTTTAAATGATAGACTGCTGCCGGATCATGATAACTGTAGTGATTGCCATGAGGTTGATGACGATGAAGAATGTTCAACTTGTCATATTAATGAAAATTACGAAGCTTTAATTCAAACTGAGTCCAGCTTAATTTTTAATCATAAATTTCATTTAAATAATGAAATGAATTGTGAAGATTGTCATAAAGGTTTGGATGAGGTTGATTACAGTTTTGAAAGTGCAAATCTTCTTCCACCAATGGAAACCTGTGCCAGTTGCCATAATGAAAGCAAGATAGCTTCAAATGCTTGTGAATCGTGTCATATTTCAACTTTCAATCTACTTCCAGATAACCATAGAAATGTTGACTTTACAAGAGCACACAAATTTATGGCTTTTGAAATGGATGCAAACTGTATGATGTGCCATGACAATGTTACCTGCCAGGAATGCCATGTTGCTACAAATGTGATTACAGAAATAAATAGTGCCGATGATTTTTATCAGCCCTACATGCCAAGTAACACAATTGATGGTACAAAGCAGCAAGTAATCACCAAAGTTCATAACGATCCTAATTACAGATTTTATCACGGTATTGATGCTAAAGGCAGAACAACGGAATGCCAGACCTGTCACCAGGTAGAAAGTTTTTGTGCTAATTGTCATCAATCTGAAAATAGCGATTTTGCTTTAGGCGGAATTGTTCCTGCTTCACACTTACTTCCAGATTTTAAAACTATCGGGGTTGGAAGCGGGGGAGGAGAGCATGCTATCCTGGCTAAAAGAGATCTTGAAAGTTGTGCATCCTGTCATGATGTTCAGGGTGCTGATCCAACTTGTATTATGTGTCATCTGGATAGTGATGGAATAAAAAATACTAATCCAAAAACACACGCATCTAATTTTATGCGAAATGAACATGGTGATTGGCATGACAATTATGGTTCTATTTGCTATAACTGCCATACAAGTGCATCACCGGATTCACAACCAACTGATGGATTCTGTAATTATTGCCATGGGTTATAATTTTGAAATTATTTATAAAAAATAATTTGATGAATTCTTTTAAAGTATTATCTGTTTCATTAATTCTATTAATTGCAGCTGGATGCAGTAAACTGAATACAGATATTCCTCCAGCACCTGAAATCAGTATTCATGCTGAAGGGACACTCGATCCTAACTCTCCAAATTTTCATGGTAAAATGGTGGCAGAATCAACAAATGGAATGATTGATTGCGCACAATGCCATTCAACCGAATTTGTTGGATGCTCAGATAGTGGTTGTCATTTAAGCATATCAGTTCATAATCCAGATATAAATGATCCGCAGGCTAATGGATTTCACGGAAATTATATTCGCAATCAAGCTGCATGGGATATGAGAGACTGCGCTACATGTCATAGTCCCGATTATTCAGGAGGAATAGTATCTCCTAGCTGTTTAGATTGTCATACTGATCCAAATGGGCCCGAAGCATGTAATACCTGTCATGGTGATTTTAATAATCCGGAATTGAATTGCACCTCCAAGAGATATTAATAAAAATATTTCCACGGATTCTGTAGGAGTAGGAGCGCATACAGCACATTTAATTGATAATCAATTAGGGGCGATTATACCTTGTTCAACTTGCCATAATGTTCCCCAAAATTATTACGATCCGGGTCACATAGATAGCCCACTACCCGCTGAAGTTATATTTAACAACATAGCTATTTTAAATAATGGAGTTAATTCATCGTATGATTATTCTTCTGCTACATGCTCAAACACTTATTGTCATGGCAATTGGGAGTTTTTAAAGGATTCCTCAATCAATCAATTTGCATATACTGATACCTCAATGAGAGGCAATCAATGTATCAGTTATTTTCAATCAGGTTGATGGAACACAGGCTCAGTGCGGCAGTTGTCATAATTTAGCTCCCGAAGGACACATAGCAAATCCGAATTGCAGTAATTGTCATACCTCCGTTGTTGATCCAAATGGAAATATTATTGATCAGACAAAACATATTAACGGAATGAAAAACGTTTTTGGAAATTGAATTTAGTAAAAAATTCTTGATATGAAAGCCGCTCTTAGTGCGGCTTTTTTTATGAACTAATTCAACAAGCAATAATAAATTTGCAACAAGAGGGAAGCATTTTCAATTTTTTGAAGAGATCTTTTCTAAATTTAATGTTCTTATCATCTTTTAAATTGTATTCACTTGTTGTTGATGGTGAAATTTATTCGGTTGAATAGTATTTTACTGTGTAGTTATAATAAATCAAAAGATTTCTAAAATTTATTTATTTATTGGAATGAAGATGAAAAATAAAAGCTTTATTGTTTTACTAATTATACCAGCATTTATGTTGATGGGGAGCAAACTGTTTATAAAAGATTACCATCTGGAAAAATTAGATATACAAACTTCTCAACAAGATGAGTTTAATCTGCAGACTTCTGATAAAAAACTTGGTTCTTTTGTTCAGGATGGTAAAACATTCTTCCGGTTGTTCGCTCCCTCTGCCGAAAATGTAATGGTTGTTATATTTGAGCAACCCGAACAAACCCACGGTAATGAATTTGATATGATCAGAGATGAGAATGGTGTTTGGGAAGCAGCGCTGGATGGTGAGTTGTACGGTTCTTTCTATGGATATAGAATAAAACATACCGAAGTCCCGGGGATTGAAGATATTATTTGCCTTGATCCCTACGCAAAGGCAGTAACAACTTTCAACACTTACTTTAGTCCTCGCAGGGCAATTGTAATTGATGAAGATAATTATGACTGGGAAGGCGATGAATGGATCAAGATGGATTGGCGCGATTTAATCATTTACGAAATGCATATTCGTGATATGACGGAGCATCCATCTTCAGGAGCAAATCAAAGAGGTACTTACAAGGGATTAATTGAAAAAGGTAAAACAGGTGGAATTGATTATTTAAAAGATCTTGGAGTTAATGCCGTTGAATTATTACCTGCGCAGGAATTTGCAAATATTGAAATACCATTCAGGGATTCCTTAAACGGAAAGTTTAATACTTGGAATTCTTATGAACGTAATCATTGGGGATATATGACTGCAGCATACTTTGCCCCCGAAGCATACTATAGTGAGAATGTTAGGCAAATAGAGTTGAACACCTGGAGCGGAAAAGATGCAAGTGCAGTGAACGATTTTAAGGATATGGTTAAAGCATTTCACAAAGAAGGAATAGCCGTAATAATGGATGTGGTTTATAATCATATTTCAGAGTATGAACTGGGAAATCTTAAAGAGATTGATAAGCAATATTATTTCCGGTTGGATGAAGATGGTAATTATGTTGCTCAAAGTTACTGTGGAAATGATTTTAAAACAGAACGCCCGATGTCACGAAGATTAATTATTGAAAGTGTTCTGTACTGGATGAAAGAATATCATATTGATGGTTTTCGATTTGACCTCGGGAAATTAATTGACTGGGAAACAATTGAAGAAATAATTCACGAAGCACAAAAAATTAATCCGGATGTAATTTTTGTTTGCGAGCCCTGGGGAGGAGGATATGATCCCGCCGGATTTTCAGCACGCGGCTGGGGTGCATGGAACGATCAAATTAGAAACGGTATAAAAGGAGAAAATCCGTTTGATGGTCAGGGATGGATTTTTGGAAAGTGGTACGGTAATAATAATCCCGAAAGAATTAAAAGCTATGTAAATGGTACTCTTACCAAAGATAAACATGGACTTTTCAGGTCTGTCGGCAACATTCTGTAAATTATTTGGAATCACATGATGGTTACACTTTAGGTGATTTTATTCGATTGGGTCTTGGTGATATTGATAAAGAACAGGTAATTGATGATCCAAACAAAAATATTAAACTAACAGAGCAGCAGCTAAAACTAAATAAACTTGGTGCTTTATTCCTTTTTACTTCACGCGGAATTACTATGATATCTGAAGGGCAGGAATTTGCCCGCAGTAAAGTTATTGCATCAGGCACCGATATCAGTGATCCTCATCAAGGTATGATTGATCATAACAGCTACGATAAGGATAATGAAACAAATTATATTAATTATGAGCATGCAAAAATTAATGAAGACCTGCTGAATTATTACAAGGGATTAATAAAACTTAGAAAAAAATATGAAGCATTTCGCAGGGCAGAATATGACCAGGTTAATTTTTTTGATGTAAAAGATAATCCTTTTGCAATCGGTTATTTGATGGAATATAAAGATGATACCTTCATTGTTTTATTTAATGCCGATTCAAAAATGATGAAGAGTTTTTGCTTCCTGATGGAGAGTGGAATGTTTTAGTAAATTCTGAAAATGCCGGAACAGAATCGCTGGGAAGTATTGATTCCAAAGTTAATCTTGCTCCTTCGACAGGAATGGTTTTGAAGAAAAAGTAAAAAATAATCGATGAGTAAATCCCTATTTATCAGGAAAAGGAGGAATTTAAATAAGATTCCGGATATTCCGATGAATCGGAATTCCGGAATGACAGAAAAATATTTACTTATCAATTCAGTTTAAATATTTTCCAACCAATTGCCGGTACATCGAGTATGAGTTCATCATTAATTATCCTGTAAATATTTCCATCTGATAAATCAACTGCTTCGTTAATTATACACTTGCGGAATATTTAACTGAACTTTCTGTTTCTCTTCGCTTTTATTTAAAACAACCAATACTCTCTCATTCATATCCGATCTAATATATGCGTAGCAATGATCGTCTGCTATCAATGTAAAAAAATCTCCTTGTCTTAGCGCAGAGTGATTTTTTCTAAAATGAGTGAGTTTACTTATCTCTTTTAAATTTTCTTTTTCATAGTATACTAAGATCATTACCAAAGCGCATCATTCTCCTGTTGTCAGGATCTGCAGCGCCTGTCATTCCTATTTCGTCACCGTAATAAATTATCGGGACACCTGGTATAGTTAATAGATAAGCCATATGAAGCTGCAGTTTTTTATAACTTGATGGATGATCAACTTGTGGCGGATCTGTCCATCCCAGCTCCTTTGCCATGTTGCTGTTTATTTCTATATCACCATCTGCATAAGCCATGTACCTAATTTTATCGTGGCTATCCATTATATTAGCCATCAAATGATTAACGCCATATACAGAAAAAGTTTTTTGCATTTGCAGATCTAAAAGTTCAAAAGAATTATCAGGATTTAGAAACACTGGCAGCGCCACATCATATAAATTAAAATTAAACTGTGAGCTTAATTGTCCGTTGTTTACATACGAACTTATTAAATCGATTCCACCGAAAGTTTCCCCCACCTGGTACACATTTTTTCCGCCTGGTATTTCAATTTCTTGTATTATTTTTTTTGTTAGATTTCTCCAGAATTTATTTGGCACATGCTTTACGGCATCGTGCCTGAAACCATCTGCACCCGTTTCTTTCAACCACCACACCGCATTTTCTGTCATCACATTTAGTGCCTCTTCCGAGCCTTCGTAATCAAATGAGGGCATATAGGGCTCGAACCAAGTTGTTAATCTCTGCTCATCAAATAATCTAAGATTTTTTCTCCCATCCGGTAATTCCAGAACACCAAACCAATCTCTGTGTTCTTCCCAGAAAGGATGTTCTTCGTGAATATGATTGGCAATATAATCGAGCAGCACATTCACCCCGTGATTATGAGCAGTTTCCACAAACTTTTTAGCTAACTGCATATCACCAAAATGATCTTCCACTCCTGTAGCAGAAACCGGCCAGTAACCATGATACCCTGTAAAATATCTGTGTGGGGGTGGAAATTCCTGGTAGGCAATATTGGTGTTATCAACAATTGGAGATATCCAGAATGTATTAACACCAAGTGAATCAAAATATCCTTCTTCAAGTTTATCGATTATTCCCTGGAGATCGCCACCCTGATAATTTGCTTTAATGGATAATTCCGGATGTACTACCGGATTATTATTTGTAGTGTCACCATCATTAAACCGGTCGATCATAATTGAATAGATAATTGCATCACTCCAGTTGCTAAACGGCTCTTTCCCCATTGGCAATCCATTTTCCAACCTAACAGTCTGAAAGTTAGTAGCTTTACCATTTTTTGATACAGCTACACGAATAACCTTGTTGCCTTTCAGTTCATCCTTATTAATTGATAAACCTTATCTTGCTCTCTTCAAGTTTTATGTTCTCAGGATTTATTTTGAAGTTATCTATTAAGGCAACAATATTTTTTTTCGTAATTAGATCTTTAGTAACACTTTCATAGTAAAAATTATACGAGAATGTTTTTTCTTCTTCTTTGTAATTTAATAGATGAAGATAGTGGTTATCAGAAACTGATTTTGCTATTACCAGAACCGAATTGAAATCACCCATTCCGTTAGGCACATTTTCAGGATTTAAAGGGTCAATTAATTCAGCGCCGTCAACAAAAAATTTATATTCGTACCTGCCGGGATCAAGGGGAACAGAAATATTATATATTCCGTCACCATCTTCATCTTTCATAGGAAGATTTTCTCTGTCCCACCCGTTGAACTGACCAAATAGATTTACCCTTTCTGGTGATCCTTCAGGTTTGTAAGTAAAAGAGTATTCCTTTTTGAGATCAAGTTTGACCGGAAGCTCATAAGTCTTGCCTGAAAGATCAAAAGAAATTAAATCTAACCCGCTGAAGTTGTTAAGAGCTGTGATCTCCACTGTATTTTCAATATCATCAACCTGTATATTGAAGTTCTTGTTTGGAACAAAATTCACATCATATTTATCTGCATAGAACAGGTCGCTCAGGGTTAGTATTGCAGTGGTTCCTTGCTTTATAGTTACAGGTTTAATTAAATCGGTAATAGTACTTTGCTGTTGTTGTGTACAACTAAAAGTTATTAAGGCAAGCACAAACGTTAATATTTTTTCTGATTTCATATCGTCTTAAATTGATTTGAAAGAATTACAGTTAAAGGTGAAAATAAATTAAAGATAAAAAGATTAATTGCCAATCTCGTTTTATTTAAATTAATGATGTAAAAAGTTAGTTATCAATTTTTGTAAATCATCAAACATATTTTTTCACAACTATTTTTTTTTGAGAAATGTTTTCATAAATTGTTATCAGATAATGTGAAATACACTCAGAGGAAGTTCAAGAATATGGTCGATGAAGAGGATCTGTCACTTAAAATTGATTGCGAGAAGTTTTTTATATTGCGATTAAGAATGTAAATTATTTGTGTGAGGGATATTATTGGTTCTTAAAACTATTTAATAAATAACTAACTGTTCAGCTCTACTTAATATGAATTGAGATAATTATAGTCTAAACAGAGTTATGCTGGTAATAGTATTATACAGTTTTAAACTTAATTGTTCTTACATAACATTTTCTGATTTTATCCATTTTGAAAAGCTCATTAACCGGCTTTTTGATGTTAGTGCATCAAGCATAAGAAGGAGCAAAATATGAAAAGATTTTTACTAATTATTCTCTCTGTTTTTCTGGTATCACAAAGTATAACTTTTGCCGGGACAAAGGGGAAAATAGCCGGTAGAATAACTGATGCTATATCCGGCGAACCGCTCCCATTTGTAAATGTAATAGTTATGGGAACCACTTCAGGTGCTGCTACAGATATAGATGGTTATTATTCTATTCTCAACATTACCCCGGGCGTTTATACAGTTAAAGCTTCCGCGATAGGATATAACAACGTTTCTATTCAGGAAATAAAAGTATCAATTGATTTAACAACAACGGTCAACTTTCAGCTTGCTGAAACAAGTGTTGAGTTGGATGAAGAGGTTGTTGTAATTGCTACCAGGGAACTTATCAGAAAAGACCTTACTTCGAGTACTTCTATTTTGGGGGATGATGTAATATCACAATTACCGGTTACAGATATTAATGATGTGCTGCAATTACAGGCTGGCATTGTAGTTTCAGGAGGTAATATTCATATTCGGGGTGGCAGGAGTAACCAGGTTGCTTACCAGATTGATGGTGTTCCTGTAACTGATGTCTATGATGGAAGTACACTTGTAAATGTTAATCAAAATGCGGTTCAGGAAATGCAGGTTATAAGCGGTGCTTTTAATGCAGAATATGGGCAGGCACAATCGGGTGTTGTTAATCTTGTAACTAAGGACGGAAACAATGATTTTCATTTTAATGTTCAAGCCTTTACTGGTGATTATATTTCCAATCGCACGGAAATTTACGACAATATAGATGATATCGATCCGGTAGCAATAAGAAATTTTGAGGGTAGTATTAGCGGTCCGATTTTCCAGGATGATTTATTCTTTTATTTAAATGGTCGGTACTATTTCAATACTGGTTCTCTTTTCGGAAGGAGAACATATCTAATAAGTGATAGAGCATTTGAAGATCCAATTACTCAACAATTCACAATATTGCAGAATGGAGATGGTACAAGTGTATCTATGAATGATAATGAAAATATATATGGGCAGGGTAAGTTAACATATCGTTTATTACAAGGACTTAAAGTAAGTTATAACTATATTCTTGATCGAAGAAATTATCACGATTACGATCATTTTAATAAATTAACCCCTGATAATAACCTAAATCGCTTTAACAAATCAAATACAAATATTTTGGCATTCAACCACGCTATTTCTTCGAATAGCTTTTACACATTAAACTTAAGTTATGTTTACAAAGATTTTCGACAATACCTATTTGAAGATATTTATACCGGGAATCCGGGCAAACCAACTAATTATGAAGATAATTCGACAGTCATAACACCTCCATACAGCTTTGGTATTGGTGGCTCTAATAATCAACGATTTACTGAGAAACACAGGTACTTACGGTGCAAAATTAGATTGGGTAACACAAATTAACCAGGAAATTAATTTGCAGTTTGGTGGTAATTATGCAAAACATAGAATGTATTTGGAGGACATAAATCTTGTGCCGATGGTGGATGAAAATGGTCAGAGAGTTGATCCCTATAATGTTTCAATTCCGTTACCTACCACAACCGATTTTAATACTTATTTACATGAACCTTATGAAGCTTCCGGATATGTTCAGTCTAAGTTCGAAGCGTTCAATCTTATTTTCAATTTAGGTGTAAGATTTGATTATTTTCAGCCGGATGGGGTGGTTCTTTCGGATCCAACTGATCCAAATATATTTAATCCGCTTAAACCAAATAATAGGTTTAATGATGTCAAATGGAAATGGCGTTCAGGATCCGGGTGAGACTTCTAAAACTTTTAACGATAGATCACAATACTGGTATAAAGATGCATCTGCAAAAACTCAAATTAGCCCGCGTATTGGTTTAGCATTTCCAATCTCTGATAAGGGAGTGATCCATTTTTCATATGGACATTTCCAGCAACTGCCCCGTTATCATTTCTTTATGAAAATCCCCAGATTTTAAATTAGGTGTTAATTCAGGAAATGCAGCTTTATTTGGAAATACTGACCTGGAACCACAAACAACAGTAAAGGGAGAAATTGGTATACAGCAACAGATTGGTGATGATATTGCTGTGGATCTAACAGTATTCTTTGAGGATTTTAGAAATCTCACTGGTACTCAAACCGAAGAATTTATTGTTTTTGGTGGGGCACAATCTTATAGCCAATATGCAAATACCGATTTTGGTTTGTCAAGAGGTTTTGTAATTAAATTTACAAAAAGGTTTTCTGGTGGTCTGGCTGCCAATTTAGATTATACTTTTTCAGATACTAAGGGAAATTCTTCTGATCCTGCAGATGCAAGAAATGCTGTACTTGGTGGCGCACTTCCCGAAACTTATATTGGACCCTTAAACTGGGATCAAACTCACACACTAAATTTATCTTTAGCTTATTCACAGACCAAAGACTGGGGATTCTCAATTATAGGTAATTTTTTTACAGGTCAGCCATATACTCCTGAAGTAAATAAAAACACAAGAGTTACTCAAAACGCTTTCCCAAGAAATAGCGATAGAAAACCAACGATATTCAATATGGATTTAAGGGTTTATAAGGATTTTGAGATATCCAGTTCTCTGTTAACCGTATTTTTAAGAGTGAATAACTTGTTTGATTCTGAGAACCCTGTGAATGTTTATAACGATACAGGTGACCCATTCTTTACATTTGCAAAACTGGAAGCTCAGAGAATTGTTCCCCCTGCATATTTCGAAGATTTTATTAACAATGGTTTAGATGAATTTTATACCGATCCAACTTATTTTTCCGAACCAAGAAGAGTTGAAGTCGGTTTTTCCTTTAACTATTAATTTTTTAAAAAGGTAATCATGAAGAAAGTCAATAGTAATAATTATTCTATTATTTGGCATTAATCTTTTTGCGCAACGTAGTGATCCGACATTATTAACAATAGGAATTCATAGCGGAAACCGTGCTGGAATATCTTATTATAATGATGGTCAAATAGCCGGTATAAATACTGGCATTGATATTAGAGGAGAATGGCCCCTCGGTTCCGGTGAAAATTATATCGGGGATTGTGTCCCTTTAATTGGAGTTGAATTTATAAACGATTTGAATGATACTCTCCAATCGGTTGTAATTTCAAGGGGACCCAGGAAGGGTCAGTTTGATGAGAGAAGCCCGGTTGATGGTCATTTCTGGGGATGGAATCCGGTCCCAGGATTTAGAAACCCAAATTATCCATCTGTTGCTATGAGCCATATTCCTCAATCCTGGCCAATAGAAGGCTGGAACGATCCAGTCGCAAATTCCTGGAGAGATGAAGATGGCAATACACAATGGTTTGGTTTCTTTGGCAGGGGTATATTTAATGCAGACCAGGAGTCTTTTTTTGAATCAGATGACCAGTGGGATGATGAATTTAATGCAACTTTTAATCCTGATAGTAGCGATGTAACCCGAAAAGGTATGGGGCTCCGGATGAGGCAGAGAGGTTTCCAGTGGGCGAGCTTCTTAGCTGAAGATGCAATTTTTTGGTTGTATGAAATAAATAATGATGGAACAACTGTTTACAGAAAAGCTGACTTCGGAACAATAGTTGGTACTCTTGCAGGTGGAGATGGTGACAGCCAGGACGACCTGGGATTTTTTGATATTAAGGATTGGATTACCTATTCCTGGGATAGTGATGGAATTGGAAATAAAGGACAGAAAGTGGGATATGTCGGCTATGCATTCCTTGAATCTCCCGGTAATCCGTTTGATGGAATTGATAATGATGATGATTCTAAGTCATCTTCACCCAGGTTTCAAGCATCGGATTTTAATGCAGTAATATACAGTGCTGGCAACCAGGTTGTACTAATAAACGAAATCACCGATCCGCAAGGTTTAAGAGTTTATGAACGTGAACTTCACACCGTGAAATCTACAACGGATACTGTTTTCTCTTTAGGTGTTAGATTCATTATTGAACCGGGTGTAACATCTTTCCGGGAAGGGACATGCTACACTACAAATTATTAATGGGCGAGAAGTATTTATTCCTGATCCATCTGCTAATGATGCAATAGATAATGATTTGGATGGCTTGGTTGACGAAAACCAGGCAACTCATTTTGAAACAAGAGTAAGAAGACTGCCGCCATTACCCGGTGTATCTTATATAAATTATATTACTGGTGAAGGTGTTAATGATCTATTGATTGGTGAAAGACGAGATAACGATATTGATGAAGATGAAGATTGGGATTCTGAGTTTGATGATGTTGGTCAGGATGGATTAGGACCAGATGATAGAGGTTATCCCGGACCCGATTTGGGTGAGGGTGATGGAATTCCTACGCAGGGAGAACCGAATTTTGGTATAACTGATCCTGATGAATCTGATCAAATAGGTCTTACAGGGTTTAACTTTTTTGAACTTCAGAGTGCTCCCGATCTCAGTATAGATTCTTCATTGTGGGGAAGAATGACTCCCGGTAGATTTGATGTCGTTCCTCCAACTCCTCAGGATGGTGATTTTATTTATAGTTCCGGATTCTTTCCACTATTTCCTCAAATACCAGAAAGGTTTTCAGTTGCACTTCTCTTTGGGGAGGATTTTGATGATATCTTCAAAAATAAAAAGATTGTACAGCAGATATACAATGCCGGGTATGCTTTTCCCCAGGCACCACTTAAACCTAAAATTAATCTTACTCAGAACGATGGGAAAGTGGTAATTTATTGGGATGGAGAGGATTCTGAAAATACAAGAGACTTTGTAACTAAACAGCAGGATTTTGAAGGTTATAAAATTTATAGGTCCACTGATGCAAACTTTAGAGATGCAAGAACAATTACTAATGCACTTGGTGTACTTTCCTTCGATAAACCTATAGCCCAATATGATCTTGATAATGAATTTAGCGGGTTTTTTATTCCAAGCCCGGGGCTGCTTGAAGCATTTGGTGGAACAACGTTCTTCTTCGGTGAAAATACCGGAATAATTAACAGGTATATTGATTCAACAGTTGTTCCCGGAATAAAGTATTACTATGCAGTTAGTGCTTTTGATCATGGTGATGGAACACCGGAAATTTTCCCTGAAGAAAACTCAAAATTTATTTTTAGAACAAATACTGGTGCGATATTACTTGATGATAATACCGGATTCATAACACCTGGCAGGCGACCAGCCGGATATTCAAATGCTTTCTTAAATTCATTGGAAAAATCTGAAAACTTTTTTGGTACTGGCGATGCTGATGTTGAAATTATTGATGAATCAGATATTAGAAACGGTTTTGAATATCAGATAGTCTTTGAAGATACGGGATTATCAAGTGTAACTGCTAACTGGTCCCTGCTTGATCTCCAGACTCCCGATACAGTCTTCGTTCCACTTACTAGTGAAACTTTTATTGTCAATCCGAATGATTCTATACCGTTGCCAGCAGGAACAGACACGATTTATGTAAATGGTTCTCCTGTAGCTGCAAATGGTCCGTACTATAAAGCAAACTTCCAGGTTTTAGTTGATAAGTCTACAACTTTTTTTGGTGAAACTTCAATTCGCCATGGATTCAGACCACAATTATTTAACGATCCCGTTATGGTCGACACAGCATTTTTCATGGATATTGTATCTGAACCTGAACCGGAATTTGAAGTATTTCCGTTTGCCGCGCTAACGCCCCCATACGATGGATATGCTGTCCCAAATGATTATGTGATAGAATTCTTTAATACAATTGTTGATACATCAGTGGCGGATACGATTGGTACGAGTGTATTCGAAAGAGTACCACCAACTGAAGTTAACTTTAAAGTTAAAAATATATTGAGTAATGAGTACATAGATTTTGTTTATATTAATCCAATTCTGCACTTGGTACGATATATAGTATATGGTTTAAGGAACAAATAAAGGGCAGTTATGTTAGAACATGGCGTGTCAACATACGTTACCGAACTGCTGAAGAACCGATTGAACAGATAGGAACTTTTAATTTAACAACTTTGAAGCCGTTTAATTCACAGGATAGTTTCTTATTTACTGTTGAAGGTGCTAAATTGGATAACAGTTTGGCAACAACTGAACTCGATAAAATAAAGGTGGTCCCAAATCCATATATCGTTACTCATGCCGGTGAGGAAAGACTTCTTAGTTTTCAAACCAGCGGAAGAGGAGAAAGAGAAGTTAGATTCACTTATATTCCTCCCGGATCCAAAATATCAATTTTTACGGTTAGAGGTGAATTAGTTAAAACACTTTACAGCGAGAGCTTATATGTTGGTGATGTTTTCTGGAATTTAAGAAGCGAAGAAAATATAGATGTAGCTTACGGCATATACGTTTATGTAGTAGAAGCACCAAATATAGGTAACAAGATTGGGAAGTTAGCCCTAATTAAATAGCGGAGAATTTTTTATGAAAAAGTTTTTATTCATTTTTTTAATTTCGGTTAGTTGTTTAATGAGCCAATCTAAAATTGGTTCATCTGCGGCTCCCTTTTTGAATATAGCCATTGGACCACGCGCTGTATCAATGGGAGGCACATTCATCGCAACAGCTAGTGATGTCAGTGCTCTCTACTGGAATCCTGCAGGAGCTTCCAGAACCGAAACGAACGAGGCAATGTTCTCATATTCAAAATGGTTTGCAGATATAAATTATAATTGGGCTGGTGCAATGCTGAATCTCGGAGGAGCAGGAACGATTGGATTGAGTGTTACTTATCTTGACTACGGTGACATAGAAGTTACAACTTTAGCCGAGCAGGATGGTACCGGGCAGTTCTTTACTGCCACTGATATGTCTTTAGGTCTTACATATGCTTACAATCTAACCGATAGGTTCTCAATTGGAGGTAATGTTAAATATATTCAACAAAAAATCTGGAATTCATCTGCGAGTTCTATCGCAATCGATCTCGGAGTTCTCTTTCTTTCAGATATCTATGGATTGAGAATTGGTGCTACAATTACAAACTTTGGCGGTACAATGAGCATGGATGGTAAAGATTTACTTGTTCAGCACGATATTGATCCTAACAGCAATGGAAATAACGATCAAATACTTGCAAAACTCCAAACTGATGAATTTCCGCTTCCTCTTACCTTTAAAATTGGATTGGCAATGGATTTAGTAGACTTTGAAAACCACAGATTTACTCTTGCTGCCGATGCCTTGCACCCAAATGATAATAGTGAATCAGTTAATGTTGGTGCAGAATATATGTTTTACAATGTAATTGCCTTCAGGGTTGGTTATAAATCATTGTTTTTGGATAATAGTGAAGAGGGTCTCACAGCCGGTGTTGGTCTTAATTATAATTTTACTAATGAGCTTGGAATACGTTTTGACTATGCTTATCAGAGTTTTGGCATTTTAGACAATACACAGCATTTTTCGCTGGGTATAAAATTTTGACCGTTTTTAATGTATTTTTTTAATTAAAATTATGTTTATATTTCTTCCTGATAATACAGATTAAATCAATTATCTCACAAATCAAAATAGGAGAATTCTATGAAAAAATTACTTTACATTTCATTTCTACTTTTACTGGCTGGCATTACTTTTGCCCAGCCAAAGACATTCTCATAAACTGGGAATGCAATATGGAGATTGAAATCCTTTCCGGTAGATTTAATCACTGCACGATACTGTTGCAGCTCAGGGGTAACTTTAATGGTTGGGGTCGCCATGATTTAGTACAAAATCCATTGGATCCTAATTCTTATGTAAGTGCAGAACAAGATACAATTTTACAAGCTAGTGTAGGTGATACCATCCTTGCTTATAAATTTTTCTACACACCCAATACATGGGAAGGTGGAAATGACAAATTGTACATTTTAACTCAGGATGATTATGATGATGGTGAAGCTACAGTTTCAAGACCATTTAATGATGGAACCTTAGCTACCGTTACAAACCAACCAACCGACGTCCTATTCCAGATTGACTGTAATGATGCAATTTCTGCTATAAATACTCTGCCATTTCCTGTGGTTAATACAGTTCATATAGCCGGTGGTACTTCACCGTTACAATGGCCCAACTTAGGTTGGCCGGATGGTGAAATAGGTTTAATGATACCGACGTTCGATGATGGTACGAATGGTGATAAAACTGCGGGTGATTTAGTATTCACAGCTACAGTTACTTTTCCGGCTTATACCACTTTTAATGTACAATATAAATTTGGTATAAATTACGGTGACGCAGCTAATAACGGCGGCGGTAATGATAATGAAAATGCTATTGGTGCAAATCACGAGATTAACCTTTTCTCAAGTGCTTATTATGCTGAAGTTTTAGATACATTTGGCATAATGGGTCCTCAGGATTTTACAGTGGACGTAAAGGATATTACCCAAACATTACCAACAGCTTATTCTCTTAACCAGAATTATCCGAATCCATTCAATCCATCAACGATAATTAATTTCAGCATTCCTAATGAGGGATTTGTAACTTTAAGTGTTTACAACTCCATTGGGCAGCAAGTTGCTACATTAGTTAACGAAAGTAAACCTGCTGGAACTTACCAGGTTGATTTCATTGCCGAGGGTCTAACTAGCGGTATTTATTTCTACCAGATTACTTCAGGCAACTTTAGTGAAACTAAGAAAATGATGTTATTGAAATAATCCCCTGGATTATGTTCAGTAAGAATTGAAGCCCTGCATTTTGCGGGGCTTTTTTATTGTCTTAATATTTCGGTGAGTTGAATTTTAAGACTTCTCGCATTTGGAAATTCAGGATTAATCTTAATGCATTTTTCCAAAAATTCAAAAGCAACTTTATATTCTTCTTTTTGTATATGTGCACCAGCCAGGTTGTAAAAAACCTGTGCATCGGAATTATCAATCATAATACTTTGTTTAAAATATTTGATTGCCTCATCAACTTTCCCCTTTTTAAGATGATATGTTCCCAAGCCATTTAGATGTAAAAGCATCTGGGCTGTCTTTATATCTTATTTAACAGAAATGGATATGCCAGGTCATATTCTTTTACGTTTAACAATTCAGCCGAAGCTTGATCGTAAAAAGATAATTTAAATGGATATTGTGAAGTAAGAACATTCATCTCTTTGGCAAAATTTAGGTAATCTTCTTTTGCAAGATACCACTCGGCTGCCTGCTTGTGTCCTATTTCCCAGTTTAGGTTTTCTACCGCAATACCATACGCAAGTGAATCATTCTTATCTCTTAATTCTAAATCATTAAGGAAAGAGAAATTCGGATTCTTTACAAAAGGCCAATCATTTAATAATCCAATTAATCTTATCTCAGAAACAACTGAATCCAATCTGGAAAAAGCAAAATCAGAAATAACTATGCTATCCAGTTTTGCATCTTGGAATTTTTCAGGCCGCTCTTTTGGCAAATATCCTAATCTTTTCATTTCTTCAAAATAAATTCTTCCCATTAAAAGATATCCTGAAAGTGTAGGATGCAAATGATCAACCAGCAGGTTATTACCAACTATTCCATCAGGACTTACATTGTTAAAAGCCGAATCCAAATTTACAACAGCACATTTATACTTTAGGGCAAGGTCTTTAATGATTGAATTCATTTTTTCAGGTGCTCTGAATCTTAGAGCATCAAGATCCTTTGCAACTCTAAGCAGTGAATCTGCAATTTTAATATTTTTCAGGTTTAAATGATATTGTCCTCTGTAATAAATTGAATCTGCTGATTCTTGATTGGATTTATTTTCAGATACAAAAGGAGGCTGGTCTTTTAGATTACTAACAAGAGTTCCAATGATAACGGGAATGTTTGATTCTTTAGTCATCTCAAAAATATCTTCAAGATTTCCGTTAAACTGATTAATTCCGGTATTAAATGCTTCTGAATTAAGTTCTATAAGCTGATCCTTAACTATTCGAGCCATCAAAGTACCGCCACGCTTCGTGATTTGAGCCGAATCATTTGAAAACAAACTGCTTACAGAACCAAATAAATTTCTAACAAGTTCAACGGTTTTGAACTTATTAAGCCAGATTATAAAATGAACGAATCTTCGTGAGTCTCCAATATTTTCCATTGATCCAACCCCCAAAGCACCATAATATTCATTGTGTCCGGCGTATATTAAAATTAAATCCGGTTTTTGTTCAACTATCCCCGGGAGAAGATCCCTAATTGTATATGAATTGGTAGCAGTAATAGCAACATTTATAACCTCTATTGGTATTTCAGGATATAACAATTCAAGCCGCTGGCGGATATACCTTGAGAAGGTTCCGTTTGGTGAATATGGAAAACCAGCTGCGCTGCTTCCTCCCAATACAAAAATCCTGAATGCATCTTTCTTTTTAATTATATCAAAAGCTTCATTATTTGATTGTGGAAAGTTTTTTGTATTGAAAAAATACCTCCCGCCAATATCAGGATTCAGCATCTGTTTTGTTTCTGTAACAGCAATCCATTGGTCATCGTTTCTCCCATAATCAAATATTCTTAATCCGGTTTCAAGAAGAATAAAAAAAAGGATGGGAATGAGTATTATTATCATGTAAAACCAGTATGGTGATTTTACTTTTCCTTCTCCCACATTTTTTATCGAATTTTCCATGTCAATTATTCTTAGCCTACAAGTGTCAGAAGTTGATCTCTGATAACTGCTGCACGTGGGAAATTGGGATCAAGCTGAAGGCATTGGTTTATTGCATCCAGTGCTTTTTTAAACTCTTTCTTTTCTGCATAAGCGCCGGTAATGTTATAAAGTGTTTGCGGATCCTGATTGTTATAATCGAGACTTGCTTCAAGATAGTATATTGCGTCATCAACATATTTTTGCGAAAGATTGATAACTCCTAACCATTTGGAATAAAACGCATCCGGTTTTCTATTGAAACCTTGCTGCAGAAAGGGATATGCAAGTGAATATTGACCAGCCAGTATCAATTCTTTCGCGGCAGTGTTATAATATTTTGTAAGGAATGGAAACTCTTCGATGAGTGCATGCATCTCCGTTGAGTAGTTCTCAAAATTTCCCCTATTTAAATAGTAATTAGCTATCTTCAATCTCGCTTGATCGCGTGAGATGTACCCATCAATTAGATAAATAGCAGTGCTATCAATAATATTTTGCAATTGAATTAATTGTTTCACCGGCTTTTTCATTTCAGGTTTTATATAAGGCCAATCGTTCTTTAGTTTTCTAATTCTAAAATCTGCGACAGTAGAATCGAAAGGGGTAAAATTATAATATCGATATACTAAGCTGTCAACAACTCTCTCATCCATTACCGGATTTACTCCTTTTGGTAAAAACTTGTATCTCTTCATAGCACTAAAGTATAGATTACCCATTAATTGATAACCTTTTACATTTGGATGCAGATGATCGGTTAACAGATTGTCACCCACAATACTATCGGGACTCATAATGTTGAATAAAGAATCTACCCTAACAACAGGATAACCGAACTCTTTACATAAGTTCACTATGGATTCATTTATTTCATTTGGGGCCCGGAATCTTAACGCATCAAGTTCCTTTGCAAATACAAATAAAGATTCAGCAACAACAGTATTTCCTTTTTTTAACTCTTCTTTTGCCCCTAAGTATATCACATTTGCGGAAGGATATTGTTTATCATCAACTGAAACAAATGGATGTTGATCTTTAAGATTACTAACTAATGTTCCTGCAATTACAGGAATACCTTCATCTTTAAAGATGGAAAGAATATCTCTAAAATTTCCTTCAAATTGAGAAATACCAGCATTAAACATTTCTGATTGGTACTCAATCAATTTATCTTGTGCCATCTGCGCCATAAGTGTACCACCGGAAATACCTTCGCTTGAAGAAAATAAACCAGATACTGAATTTATTATGTTTCTTAATAGCTCAACTGATTTAAACTTATTAAACCATAACGTAGTGTTAACTAAAAATCTTGATGTACCAAGTGATTCGAATGATCCAACTCCAAGTGCACCGTAATATTCATTATGACCAAGATAAATCAGTATGAGATCAGGTTTCTTCTTTATGATTTCCGGAACCAGGTCGCGGATAGTATAAGAATTAATTGCAGACATACTGATATTTGGGACTTCAATGGTTATATCGGGATACAGTATTTCTAACTTCTTTCTAATGAACTTACTCATTGATGCGCTTGAGTGGTAAGGATAACCGGCACCTGAACTGGCTCCGAGGACAAAGACTCTAAAACTATTTTCTTTTTTTTCTTTATAAATGAATGATTCAACTGAGAAGGGGATGTTTTTAGTACTAAAGAAATACCTGTAGCTCACCTCGGGATTTAGAATTTGCATATCTTGTGAAACATCTACCCAAACTTTATCATCATGCCCATAGTTAAATATTCTCAGTCCTGCTTCAAGTAGAACAAAGAAAATTACTGGAATGATCACAAGAAAAATGTAGAACCAAAGTGGAGCCCGTTTTTTGTTTTCCTTTAAGAATAAATGTACTTCTTTAGTGGAGACGTTTAACCGTTTCGACATCTCTTTCGCTTTAAGCTGTTGCCTGTTATTTAATATGAATTGTTTTTGCTTATCAGTTAGTGGCAAGATTTATCCTTTGCTATCGTTGTTTTAGTGCGTTTATTAATTGATTTTGCAAATCTTTTGCTTGTGTATAATCCGGCTGAATCTCCAGGCACCTGTTAATTAACTGGAGTGCAGTATTATAATCTTTTTTTATTGAATAAGCACCTGAAAGATTGTATAGAACCTGGGAATCTGATGCATTATAATTTAAACTTGTTGATAGGTAACCTATTGCGGGTTCGATTTTGTTATTCAACAAATCAATTATTCCAAGCCACTTTGATGAGAAAGCACTTTGCTTCAGCTCATGAAGTTTTATCAGATATGGATATGCATCATCAAAAGCTTTAACATTTACCAGCAGATTTGCCGCAAACTCAAGTGGAGATGGATCATAAGGGTACTCATCAATTACGTTACTAATTTCCTTTTTAAATCCAGTCTGATCGCCCTCCTTAAATTTTCTTCCAGCTAGTTGTAAGTGCGCACTTTCCCAGCTTAGTTCGCGTTTACCAACAAGGAATGCGAGTGAATCAGTGAAGGTTTTTATATTTAATGCTTTAAATTTCTCTTCATCAGATTTTCTTTTCTTTTACATATGGCCAATCGCTTTTTAGTATGATTATCTGGTAACGGGCTATAGTTGAATCAAGTTCTGTGAATTCATATTGATTTAATGTTAAGCTATCCTGAATATCCAATGAAAAATTTTGTCTTTCTTTCTCAGGAAATATTCCTGTTTCAAGTGCTGTTTCACAAAACGCCTTTCCGATTAGCTGATAACCTCTTAAATTCGGGTGAAGATGATCGGTGATTAAATTATCTCCCACAACATTATCCGGACTAACTTTATTAAATATTGAATCAAGCTTTACGACTGGATAATTAAATTTTTTCCCAAGTTCATTAATTACGGAATTCATCTCTTCCGGGGCGCGCCATCTTAAAGCATCCAGATCCTTTGCAAATCTGAATAGGGAATCCGCGCTTTTCTTATTTCCTGCTCTCAATTCCCTAATTGCCAAATTATAGATTTCTTCTGCAGGTTGATAGTTACTCATCATCAACTGATGAAAACGGTTTTTGATCTTTAAGATTACTTACAAGAGTACCTAGTAATACGGGGATACCAGCATCCTTCGTCATTTCAAGCATATCATTTAAATTTCCTTCAAACTGTTCAACACCGGAATGAAAAGAATCTGAATTATATAGGATTAATTGTTTCTGTGACATTCTTGCCATTAATGTAGCATCTGTTATTACCGGTTGTGAGAAAACGCCATAAATTGATTTTATAATGTTGCGTAACAGCTCGAAGGTTTTAAATCTGTTTAACCAAAGAACTGTGTTTACAATATACCGCGTATCTCCAAGTGATTCCGTTGAACCAACTCCAAGGGCACCGTAATATTCGTTGTGCCCCGCATAAATAATAATCAAATCTGGTTTTTGGTCTAGAACTCCCGGCAGCATATCCCTTAGGGCATATGAGTTGATCGCCGACATAGCAATATTTACAACTTCAATTGTTTTTTGGGGATAGAGAATGTTAAGTCTTTTCAGAATATATCTTGCAAATGAACCATTCGGTGTAAAAGGAAAACCCGCAGCACTGCTTCCGCCCATAATAAATACCCGGTAGCAACTCACCTTTTTATTTTCATCAAAGATGTTGTTTCCCGCAGAAGGCACTTCTTCGGTAGTATAAAAATATCTGTAAGCAATCTCCGGGTTAAGTGTCAATTTCCCTTCTCCTGCAGCTATCCATTGATCATATGTCCTTCCGTAATTAAAGGCTCTCAGACTGAGTTCAAGAAGTACAAGAAATAGAATAGGTATTAAAACTAAAACCAGATAAAACCATTTAGGACTTTTCTTTGAAGTTAAAGAGGCAAGATATTCTTCAACAAACTTTGTCTCTAAATTCAATTCCTTTGCAATTTGCGTTGCTGTTAATTTCCCTTTTTTCTTTTGGATAAGCTTTTTCTGCTTGTTCGATACTGCCAAATAAGATCCTTTGTTGATTACTATTAATATAGCTACATTAAACCAAATATTTTTCCAGACAATGATGTATGAAAAAATAAAAAATATTTGAGCTAAATTAAGCAGGGTGATGAAAAAAACATTATAATTAATAAACACGAAACTTTGCTCAACCTCGTAGTATTTTTTACAGAATTAATTTCAACGTTTATTACTATCTTAACACTCTAATTTATTGTTTGATTAAAAAACTTATAATATTTATCGAAATTGCCAGGTCAACCCAACCGCTAAAATTATTTATTAAGAACTTATAACAATGCAAAAATCTATTATTTTTTTAATACTGCTTCTTTCCCCAGTTACTACATTACCGCAAATTGTTGGTGAGGAAGTTATTGCAAAGGTTGGAAATGATGAAATTACAGAACAGGAATTTTTAGCGAGATATGAATTGACACCGCAAGTTTCTGCTGGCATAAAAGGAATGGAAGAGGCTTTAAAGAAAGAAGTTTTGTATTCAATCATTTCAGAAAAACTTTGGGCACTTGAGGCGAATGAGCTGGGGCTTGGCACATCGGATCTGCTAAAATATACTTACAAAGTATATGAGGAAATGTATGTGCGGGATGCATTGTACAAAGAGGAAATTCTTAGCAAAGTTAATTTATCAGATGAATATTTAACAGAAGCATTCCGAAGAAATTCACAGATTCTCCAGGTGAATTATCTTTTTTCATCAACCCAACATGAGATTGATTTGCTTTATAATCAATTAAATAAATCTGCCTCTTTCGATTCTCTCCTGTCACTTCGCCCGGAGAGTTCTTTGCAGACAGAACCGTATTACGTGGGCTACGGGCAAATGGATAAAGAAGTTGAAGATATGCTTTACTGACTGAATATAGGGCAATATACCAAGCCGGTAGAAGCACCGAATGGATGGTATATTTTTAAACTAATGAAAATAGGACAAAACATTCTGATGAATCCTGAACAAGCTGATGCGGAACATAAGAAAGTTTTAAAGATTGCTCGCACAACTGTTACGGACAGTATCTACAAAGAATTCTATGAACAGTTTTTCTCTGATATAAATGCTGAAACTAATGGTGACTATATTTCAACAGTTTGGCTGAAAAAGTAATAAAATCTTTATTTGATAGAAAACAAAATGAGAATATTCCTGATGGAAAAGAGATTTTTCTGAAACCTGATGATTTGTACGGAATAGAAAATGATCTTGGCGCTGAATCTCTTAACGCATTATTTATTGAATTGGATGATCAACCGGTAATACTAAAAGAATTTATCCAGTATTTTGCATTTGAAAGCTTTGCTGTTGATACAATAGACAACAATATGATTATGAATAAATTAAATTTACGTGTTAAGAAGTACATTGAACATAAATTACTTTCGCGGGAGGGTTATCACAGGGGATTGCAATTTTCTGCAGATGTACAGCAGCAATTGAATATGTGGAGATCATACTATTTAAGCAATGCTTTAAGAAATAGAATGCTCGATAATATTCATGTTACTGATGATGAGTTATTAATTAATTTTCAATCAAAGAAAAAAGAGTTTGCAACAATATCAGATTCTGTTGAAGTAAAGGAAAAATTGAAATTTGAACTTAAGCAGAAGAAGTTCAGTAAATTGATTACAGATAAAACAGTTGAACTGGCAAATAAGTACTCTGTTGAGATTGATCAAGAGTTACTTGAATCTTTGGAAGTTACTAACACAACAACAGTGTTCTATCGTTATTTAGGATTTGGAGGAAGAATACTTGCCGTACCAATGACGATTCCAAATTACAATTGGGTACAACCATGGCTTGAACAAGAGCCCCTAATACCATAAATGTAAATGATTTATTACTATACAGCACATTGAATGAAAATAATAAATATATTCTTGGCATCTCAGCATATTACCACGATAGCGCTGCCTGCCTGATTAAGGATGGTGAAATTATTGCTGCGGCTCAAGAAGAAAGATTTACCAGGAAGAAACATGATTTTCGGTTCCCCCAGCAAGCCATAAATTTTTGTTTGGATTATGCAAAGATTACAAGTGATGACCTTGAAATAGTTGCATTTTACGATAAGCCCTTCCTGAAATTTGAAAGAATACTTGAAACATATCTTACTTATGCCCCGATCGGGATTAAGTCATTTCTGAAAGCAATGCCGCTATGGATAAAAGAAAAAATTTGGATGAAAGAACTGATTAGCAAAAATATGAACTACGATGGTAAAATTATTTTTCCTGAACATCACGAGTCTCATGCTGCATCTGCTTTTTATCCCTCACCATATAATGAGGCAGCTATTCTTACTATGGATGGAGTGGGTGAGTGGACTACAACAAGTTTTGGTCTTGGGAAAGGTAATAAGATTGAGCTGCAAGCAGAAATAAAATTCCCTCATTCTCTTGGTTTGCTATATTCAGCGTTTACTTATTATACCGGGTTTAAAGTAAATTCCGGTGAGTATAAAGTTATGGGTCTTGCTCCTTATGGTGAACCAAAATACAAAAAACTTATTTACGATCATTTAATTGATGTAAAAGATGATGGTTCATTTAGAATGAATATGGAATACTTTAATTATTGCGTTGGTCTTACGATGACGAATAGAAAGTTTGATAAGCTGTTTGGTGGACCGCCGCGAAAACCTGAAAGCAAGTTGACCCAGAGAGAAATGGATATTGCTAGATCCCTGCAGGAAGTAACAGAGGAAATTGTTCTGAAAATGGGTAATCATGTTTATAAGGAAACAGGCTTAAAGAATTTAACCTTAGCCGGGGGAGTAGCGTTAAATTGTGTAGCTAACGGAAGATTGCTGAAGGAAGGCCCTTTTGAAAATATATGGATTCAGCCGGCAGCCGGAGATGCCGGCGGTGCGCTTGGTGCAGCACTTTCTGCCTGGTACGGTTACCTGGGAAACAACAGAACTGCAAACGAGATCAATGATTCACAAAAAGGATCATACCTGGGACCTGAGTTTTCAAATGCGGAATTGAAAAAGTTTATTGAAGATGGCAATTATAAAGCCGATGAGTTCAGTGAAGATGAACTGATTAAAAAGGTTTCAGAATTGATTTCAAATGAAAAAGTGATTGGTTGGTTTCAGGGCAGAATGGAATTTGGTCCAAGAGCATTGGGTTCCCGAACTATAATTGGTGATGCACGATCTTCGAAAATGCAATCAACAATGAATCTTAAAATAAAATTCAGGGAAAGTTTCAGACCGTTTGCACCATCCGTTCTTAGGGAAAAAGTTTCGGAATATTTTAATGTTGATGTAGATAGTCCGTACATGCTCCTTGTGGCAGACGTGAATGAAAAAAGAAGAAAAAAAATGAGTGATGAAGAAAGCAAACTGTTTGGTATCGAAAAATTAAACGTTCAGCGCTCTGATATTCCGGCAATTACTCATGTTGATTATTCTGCACGGCTGCAAACAGTACATAGTGATACGAATCCTTTATATCATAAGCTCATAAAAAAGTTTGAAGAAGATTCAGGATACGCTGTAATAATAAACACTTCTTTTAATGTTAGAGGTGAGCCGATTGTTTGCACTCCGGAAGATGCCTACAGATGTTTTATGAGAACCGACATGGATTATTTAGTAATGGGGAACTATATATTTGATAAGAAACATCAGATGCCATTAGAAAAAGATACTGATTGGAAAAAGGAATTTGAGCTTGATTAAAGAAAAATTATGTTAAAAGAAGAAATCAAAAATATAAAAGAAGAAAAAACCGATCTTCGCAAATTCGGTGTAACTGTTGGAATTGTTATTTTACTCATCAGTGCTGCTCTATACTTATTGGATAAGGATTCGTTTATTTACTTCGGTATAATTGGCATTCTGCTACTACTTTTTGGAATTATTCTTCCAAACCTTTTAAAACCGTTAAATAAAGTGTGGATGACTTTGGCTATCATCCTCGGGTGGTTTATGTCCAGGGTTATTTTATTTATATTATATTATGTTATAATTACACCAATTGGGTTTTTCTTAAAATTGATTGGAAAGGACTTCCTGCATTTAAAAATCGATAAGAATTCACAATCCTATTGGGAAATAAGAGAGAAAAAAATAACTGAACAAATAGATTATGAACGACAATTTTAACGAAGGAAATTATGAGTAAACTTTCCATTTTATCAGAATTATGGGATTTTCTTAAAGTAAGAAAAAAATGGTGGCTGGCGCCTATCTTAGTATTTTTAATTTTACTTGGTGGGTTAATAATCCTTACACAGGGTTCTGCTCTGGCACCTTTTATTTATGCAATTTTTTAATTGGAAAATGATTAAAAGAAAAATTTCCAACGTAAGTAGGATTAAAAATCTTGTTCCCATTATCCTTTTCGTTTTGTTCTACTTTCCAATTTCTTTCCCACAGGATTTTTCTATAAATAAAATTGAACCACCAAACTGGTGGGTAGGAATGAAATGGAATACAGTCCAGTTGATGGTCTATGGTGAAAATTTAGATGATGTAAGTGTATCTACTTCCTACCCAGGAAATAATGTGATTAAAACGCATTCTGTTGAAAACAAAAACTACCTTTTTGTCGATATTGAAATTCCAAATGATCTTCCTGATGGAGATTATGAATTAATTTTTCGTAAGGGAAATGAAATCGTTAGATATAATTATCCAATCCTTAATCGTGAATTGGCGCCTGAAGATCACAATGGATTTTCAAATGAAGATGTTATTTACTTAATCTTTGCTGATCGTTTCTGTGATGGTAATCCTTGAAAATAATACAATCGGTGATTCACTGGATGAGTTTACATCTTCTGATCTGGATGGAAGACATGGTGGAGATATTGAAGGTATCATTTCAAAACTTGATTACCTAAGTGAACTCGGTGTTACAGCGTTGTGGATAACACCTATGCTTGAAAATAATATGTGGATGAGCTATCATGGTTATGCAGCAACTGATCTTTATAAAATAGATCCTCGTTTTGGAAGCAACGAACTTTATAAGAAATTAGTTGATGAGGCACATAAACACGGATTAAAAATCATTCTTGATCATGTTAGTAATCATATTGGAATTAATCATTATTGGGTTAACAATTTACCTTTTGATGATTGGTTTAATGGAACTGTTGAAAATCATCTTCCTGCAAAACATGATAAAATGGCTTTTCTTGATATTCATGGTGATACGCACATATTGTTAAGCTTACAACAGGATGGCTGGTTTCAGGATTATATGCCTGATCTGAATCAAAGAAATCCGCTATTTAAAAAAGTATTTAATACAAAATACTTTTGGTGGATAGAGTATTCAGGATTGGATGGAATAAGAGAAGATACTTATCCTTACTCCGATCAAAAATATTTATCCGAATGGGCTGAAGCAATTTTAAATGAGTATCCTAACTTTAATATTGTTGGTGAGATCTGGAAAGGTGTACCTTCAATAATTTCTGGTTATCAAACATAATTCACCAGTTAGAAAACTTGAGTTTGAATTCAAACCTTCCTTCAGTTACTGATTTTGCATTGGCTGATGCAATAAGAGTCGTATCTTATCTGGTGAAAAAATCATCTATCAGGTTTACGAAACTCTTGCACAGGATATTGTTTATTATAATCCTGATAATCTATTAGTATTTATGGATAATCACGATATTGAAAGAGCAATGTTTATTAGCAGATGGCAATATTGATAAATTTAAAATTGCATTAAATCTTGTTTTATTTACAAGAGGAATTCCCGTAATATTTTATGGAACAGAAATCGGAATAAAAGGAGGTAAATCTCATGGTGAATTACGACAACCATTTCCAGGTGGTTTTATAGAAGATGATAGAAATGGATTTATTGAAGAAGGGAGAACAGAACAGGAAAATGAGATTTATGATTATCTTAGTGAGTTATTAAAACTTCGGAAAAATAATCCGGTTTTAGCTAAAGGAAAGTTAACACATATATATTCAGGTGGAGATATTTATGCTATTATAAAAACTCTTGGTGATGAACAAATACTAATCATATTAAACACCGGGGAAAAACAAATTCCTATTCCGGCAGAACAAATTAAAATGTTTTTACCACAGGTAAATGAATTGCAAAACTTAAAAACTAATGAAGTAATTGATATCAAATCTGAATGAGATACTTACATTAGAAAAATTTAGTGCAGAGATTTATAAAATAAAGTAACTGATAATTACAGAAAAGATTGGAACTAACATGTTAGAAATTCAAAAAAAACTTACTAAACCATTTTACGCACTTCTCAGTTTGCCAGCAACAGCAATGGGTTTTGCATTATCAATTCAGATAGCAGTATTAAGCTGGATACTTAATACCAAATATGGTTTAAATATTCACGAAATAGGAATTGTATGGGCAGCAGGACCAATTGCCGGAATATTCGGGCAAGTAATTATTGGATTAATAAGTGATAAAGTTTGGTTTTGGGGAGGAAGAAGAAAACCGTTTATTCTAATTGGGGGTGTACTGGCAGCACTGATGATTATTGCACTACCGAACATTGATAAGATAGATGATTTTCTTGGCATAGGCAGTCTTATGGCTGTAGCCATAGCAGTTGCACTAACACTTGATCTTGCAATTAACATTAGTTTTAATCCAACACGTTCAATTATTGCAGATGTTACTCCTGATGGCATTCCAAGAACTAAAGGTTATACCTGGATGCAAACCATTTCAGGTTTTTTTGGTGTGATGGCTTATGCAATCGGTGCGATAATAGGAAATTATTTTTTGATTTATTCCGGTGCAGTTTTAGTTTTATTATTTTCAATAATCCCCCCGTTCTTCATTGAAGAAAGCAAAGATCTCACATCAGAAGAAAAAACTGAAGATCAAATTGAAAAAAGTAAAGTTACACAATGGGGACAATTATTAAGAATCTATTTTGCTCACGGTTTTTCCTGGATTGGCGTACAAACAATGTTCGTATATATAATTGCCTACATCCAGCAGAAAATGAATCCTGCAACAGAAATAGAAACGGGACAGATAATTGCTATCTCTTTCTTGGTTTTAAATGCAGTCGGATTTATCCTTCCTGCATTTGTGCTTGAACCAATAACTGAAAAGATTGGTAGAGTCAAAACTCATCTCTCCTGTGTTGCAATTATGGCGGTTGGCTATTTTGGTATTGTTGCAATTGGTCAATCCCCATTTGCAATGTACATGCTAATGGCAGTATGTAGGAATAGGTTGGGCAGCTATTGTTAGTCTGCCGTTTGCTATTATGTCTGAAAAAGTAGATGAAAGCAGGATGGGATTTTTTATGGGAATATTCAATCTTTCTGTTGTGCTTCCGCAGTTGATAGTAAGTTTAGTGCTTGGTTATTTCATACTGGAAGCCTCTGATAAGAGTTTAATTTTTATTATCAGCGGAGTTACCCTGGCTATTTCCGCATTGCTATGGATATTTGTTAAAGAAAATAAACAAATTACTAACCAGGTATAGTAGTTGTTCGAGAATTTTATCTCAGTTAATTGATGCTTCCTCTTTTATTAACAATTCTTTGCTCAACGAGCATTGCATTAATTTTAAAACACAGCGATACAAAGCAGGGTAACCCAATTGTGCTGCTTGCAGGAAATTATTTAACCGCAAGCGTTATCGGTTTAATTTTAATGCTCTTAAAAGATACCTCCCACTCTATTGACACATTGATTTTTGGAGCATTATTGGGATTTTTGTTTGTCGCTTCCTTTTTTGCTTTTGCTAAAGCCGTAGCGATTGCGGGTACTGCACTTGCAACGATTAGCTCCCGGTTATCGGTTATAATTCCTATTATATTTTCAATAATTATTTATGATGAACATCCTTCAACTATTAAAACTAATTGGTTTTTTATTTACAGGCACAACATTCGTTTTCTTTTATATCTCACTGGCAAAACAAAATAATTCATCATCTAATAAAAGAAATTATTTATTACTGCTGTTCGTGTTAATTGCTATTGGAATAAATGATTTTAGTATGAAAGTTTTTAAGAACACAAAACCAGAATCCGAGGAGGCATTTTTTGTATTTACTATTTTCCTTTTTGCATTTATTTATTCGGCATTATTTATATTTTTTAAAAAAATAAAAATTGATAAAAAAACATTCTTAACCGGAATTGGTCTGGGTGTGCCAAATGTTTTCAGCACAATATTTTTACTTGCTACACTCACTAGTCTTCCGGCTATTTTCGTTTATCCAACAATCAATATTGGAATAATTATTTTAACAGCCATTGGAGCTTATACTCTTTGGAAGGAAAAGTTAAACAAAGCGGGAATTGCAGCACTAACAACTGGTATTATTGCGATAATATTATTAAGTATTAACTCCGGATAAAAATTAAGAGTAATATGATATGGATAAAAAACAATTAGATTTCTATCAAAAGTTAAGAAACGAAGTAAAGCAATGGGTGAGTAAAAATCTTGATAAAGATAACAAGTGGAGCGATTACATACTATTTGCGCCGGATATTTTTCATCTTCTTTGCAAACTTTCAGTTGATAAGAATGTTCCTGCAAGTAAAAAAATAAAACTTGTTGGTGCGATTGCATACTTTATTTCTCCAATCGATTTAATGCCAGAAGGATTGATTGGACCAATTGGTTACCTTGATGATATTGCATTAGCTGCTTACGTTTTAAATGATCTAATAAATGAAATTGATCCACATATTATAAGAAAACATTGGGCAGGCGAAAAAGATATTCTTGATCTTATTAAAACAATACTTGCAAATGCTGATAAAATGATTGGTGGAAAATTGTGGCAAAAATTACGAAAAAAATTTTAAGATAATATTTTCTTTGCACTTTTGGCGACATAAATACTTTGGGGACTTCGCGAGAAAAAAAAGCAAATAATGATTTGTGGTTTTAGTTCACTCAAAGACCGCTGAGTTACTATCACAAAGTTCGCAAAGAAACTTACAGCCTAATTTCATCTACATCATCAACTTTCATTACTAAAAGACCTGCAATTATCATTGCTGCACCACCAAGAATTAAAGTGTAAATAGCTTCGTTTCCAAAAACTGTTCGTGTAAAGAAACCCAAAATACTTGCGGCAGTTATTTGCGGAATAACAATAAAGAAATTGAAAATTCCCATGTAGACTCCCATCTTTTCCGGCGGTAGAGATCCGGCAAGAATTGCATAAGGCATTGCAAGTATAGAAGCCCATGCAAGACCAATTCCTAACTCAGAAATAATAAGCATATCAGGATTTTTAAAAACATAGAATGAAGCAAGTCCTAATCCTCCGGCAAATAAACTAATCATATGCACTGTTTTCCGGCTTGTTCTTTTAGCCATCCAAACTAAAGCAAAAGCCATAAGGGCGGCAAAACCATTGTAAACAGCCATCAAAACGCCAACCCAATCTGCGCCTTCATTATATAAAGCTGAAGTTGGATCAGATGTTCCGTAAATATGATTAGTTACAGCAGGTGTTGTATAAATCCACATTGCAAACAGTGCAAACCAGGAAAAGAATTGTACATAGGACAACTGCCGCATTGTTTTTGGCATATTGTAAACATCGTTAAGTACTACCACAAAACCATTTTCAGTTTTATTATTTTTTGTAAGCATTCCAGCAATTAATTGCATTAATCCAAAAAGGATGGAGCCCATAAAAAGAACATACAATCCGTAATCAGTTTCTTTTAGTACAAATGCAAGAAATAATAGTGATGATAATTCCTGCCGCAAGCCAGATCATCCCATCACGAATAAACTTTTTAGAAGAAAC
>CAVVMV010000007.1:0-71576 GCA_963749485.1 uncultured Ignavibacteriales bacterium
GTCTAACTAAAAAAGACATTGTTTTTCTACTATCTCTTAATGATCCATTAGATGTTAAACTTCTGTATCAAAAAGCAGATGAAGTGAGGAAAGAATATTGCGGGGATGATGTTCACTTAAGGGGAATAATTGAGTTTTCCAATTATTGTGATCAGCACTGCCTTTATTGCGGTTTGCGGCTCCATAATACCGGGTTGGAAAGATACCGAATGACAAAGGAAGAGATTATTAATGCTGCGCACTTTATTTATGAATCAGGTATAAGAACAATTGTTTTACAATCCGGCGAGGATCATAAATTTGATTGCAAAGATATTGAAGAGATAATAACCGCGATAAAAAAGGATCTGGATGTAGCAATTACACTTAGCACCGGCGAAAGAGAATTTTATGAATACAAAAGATGGAAAGATGCCGGGGGCTGATCGTTATCTTTTAAAGCATGAAACTGCAAATCCAAAACTTTATTCCGTTTACCACCAGGGAGATGAACTGGATGAAAGAATTGAGCATATAAAATATTTAAAATCAATCGGGTTCCAGGTTGGCAGCGGAAATATTATAGGATTACCACAGCAAACAATTGAAGATATCGCAAATGATATCCTTTTACTAAAAGAGTTAGATGTTGATATGTGTTCAATCAGTCCTTTTGTTCCTTCCCAAAATACACCCTATAGGAATGAAGAGAATGGCGATATAAATTTAGTGCTGCGCACAATGGCGGTTGCACGAATTGTTTTAAGGAATTCACACATTCCTGCAACAACTGCACTTGCTACTTTAGATTCTGATGGAAGAGAAAAAGGATTGGATGTTGGAGCAAATGTGATAATGCCAAACTTCACTCCACAGCCCTACAAAGAAAAGTATCTTATTTACGAAAACAAAGCACGTACAGATAGAAATCCAGAATCTTTAGTAAAACAGTTGCATAAATTAATTGAATCAGTGGGAAGAAAAGTTGGAAAGACTAAAGGACATTCATTAAAAGTAAAGGAAGAAGCTTAATTTTCCTGTTATTTTATTTCCTTATAAAATTTCTCCACCAAAATTTATTTGGGAATATCTAATACTTATTAGTACTCTCCCTCATAATCTTTTTTCAATTCAGCCATGCTTTGGGGATCGCCTATAATTGTTAATCTATCACCTTCAAGAATAACTGTGCTTCCCTTTGGAACAATTGTTTGACCCTGTCTTCGTAAAATAGCAACCAGGCAGCCTTCAGGAAATCGTATGTCTTTCAGTGCTTTATCAATCAGAACATCACTCGAGCTGTCGCGCTCTACAAGCAGGGATAGCAGCCGGTCTTCGTGCAGCACTGCTTCTTTCAGTTCCTGTTCATCATTTGCACTCTGCCATTCTTCTGCAAAACTATCTTCTTCAACTCTTCCTGCAATCTGTGCTAAAATTCTTAAATGTTGTGTGGGGTCTTTCTCCGGACTTACTAAAAAGAAAATTGCACCTACATCAGCTTCATCTTCATCATCGTGGTCTTTAAGTGGATCCCTGAATTTAATATGAATTCCCTCCCTTCCCCTGGCTAAAACCAATTCTGCATGATCTAATCCTCTCAACCTGAGGTGAGGGAGAGCAATACCATGAGTAACGGGAGTTGCACCCATTCTTGTTCCATCTAAAAACATCTTCTCAATTTCCGATGGAGTGCTATCAACAAACTGCGATATCCATTCAGAAGCTTTACGTACTGCGGTTTCAAAAACTTCTTTTTCTTTATAATCAATAACAAAGCTTCTTGTTACAATATCATCAAATGGATCCGATTCTCGCAATCCTTTTTCTTTAAGAATTCCTCTCAGCTCTGTATCCAGCCCGTCAAAACGCAGTCTGCCCAGCCGTTCGAACAGGTGATAGATTGCACCTGTGCGCACAACTTTGTTCCGTGCATAGTACCAGTACCACGCTGCACCAACAGCAATAAGCCCAAGGCTGAAGAGCAACGGAAAAATTCCCATTTCATAAATCAAAACAAAAGGAAGAACTATACCTAACAAATGCAGCCACGGATATAGCGGTGATTTGAAACCGGGATCATATGCTTCAATTTTGCTTTCGCGTATAATAATTACTGCAAGGCAAATAAACGCAAAAACGAGTAGCTGGAATGAGCTTGCCAGTTTTGCAATTCCAATTGGATCAAGAAAAATCAAAATTATAATAATGGTTCCTATTGTTGCAAGAATTGCAAAGAATGGTGTGCCCCATCTGCTTAGTTTCTGGAAAAATCTTGGAAGAAGATGATCTCTGCTTAAAGCCAGCGGGTAGCGTGATGCAGCAAGGGTTCCGCCGTTAGCAACAGATATAAAAGCAAACAACGCGGCTAACGAAAGAAGTATAACACCGGCATCGCCAAAAATATACTTAGCGGCAGTGGCTACAGGAGTAAGATCACCCTTGAGTTCTTCCATCGGAATAATACCCACCATAACTATTGTTCCTAAAAAATAGATTATAACTGCACTGCCAATTGCAAGAAAAATTCCCAAAGGAAGATTGCGTTCAGGATTTTTTACTTCTTCTGAAAGAGATGCAATGTTTGTAATTCCAACATAGCTTATATAAACTAATCCTGCTGCAGAAAGAATTGACGACCAGCCGGAGGAAAGAAAACCACTAAAATTTACCTCGCTTATTTTCGGAACTCCACCGCCAATAAAAATAAGGAGTAAAAATAAGAAGCATAGTAATTAATACAACCTGCAACTTTCCACTTCGCTTCGATCCAAAAGTACTTAGCATTCCAAGCACAAAAGCAATTAATATTGCCACTGGAACAATTTCCACATGTAGGGAAAAACAAATTGATGTAAGCACCCATTCCAATAAGTGCAAACGAAACTTTTAATACTAAAGCTGCCCAGGTACCAAATCCACCAATCGTTCCAACCATTGGTCCCATTGTACGATCGAGGAAATAATAAACACCTCCTGCTCTTGGCATTGCAGTTCCAAGCTCAATTATGCTAAGCATTGCAGGGATAAGCGGAATTACAGCAATTAAATAAGCCAGCGGTAGTGCGGCTCCGGCTTCGACAGCTGCCAATCCAGGTAACAGGAAGAACCCTGCACTTAAGGTAGTCCCGGCAGCTATTGCGTATACGTGAAACAGAGTCAGCTCTTTTTTAAGTCTATCTTTTCGTTTTACAACCATAAATTAAATGTAATCAAAAAATTGATAATTCAAAAAAACTGCAATTGCTATTGATTTAATATTTTTGTCCATGAAACCTAATCTCCTAAATTTAACTCATCAATTTTAGACCAGGTAGGAGTTGAAAAATATCGTTAAATCTCAAACATAACTTGATGCTCACCTATTATCAGAGAAGTTGCTTGATGAAATTCGACCATAAAACTAATATAGTCGATAAATTTGCAAGTAATACTTTAAGTCATTTTGTTTAATCTTTGTATTGTATTTACTTAACGTCTACTCTAACTTTGTATTATAAATGCTATGTTAAATAAAGAATGAGGTGTCACTTGAAGTCATTTTCAATAGTGTTTCTAACTTTACTTGTGGTTGGTTTGTTAGGATTTACAGTAGTCAATAATAACAATGGAACTGAAGAGGTAATATTAGTTGTTGATGAATTCATCCCTGTTGCAGTAAAAGAGAACACTGTTAAAACTTCGGTGGTTGAGCTTATTAGACCGTGGAACAATGAAAGCTTCCTGGTATGGTTCCAGGTTTCACGGTAAAAAGACTGCAAATGGTGAAATTTATGATCAAATGGCTTATACAGCGGCTCATAAATCATTAAAGTTTGGAACGCTGCTTAAGCTTACAAATACAAAATCCGGGAAATCGCTGGTTGTTAGGATAAACGACCGCGGACCTTACATTCCAAGGCGCCAGTTGGATCTTTCCAAAGCTGCTGCTATTGAACTTGGTGTAATTGCAAACGGTATTGCAAGATTAAAAGTTGAAGAAATAAATTTAAACGGAATTAATAACCCTATTGTAACGGTAAATTAAAATTTTTTCATATCCATTTCCTGAATGCCCGGCAATTAGTGTCGGGCTTTTTTATACCCAAAATTAATTAATTCAATCTAATTTTATAAATTTAGTTACGCTACGTTAGAATTTCGAAACAGATTTAATCTTGACTAACTTTGTTTTCAAAGCTATAAATTTAGTTTATTGTATTGAAAAAAATCTGCAAAAAAAAGAAAGCATATTGAATAGGAATTATGTTGTAGCAATAACCCAATCAATGTATAACAATCACTAATTTACTGTTACAGTAGAGTATGCAATCAAATCCAAATATAACTAATTCATCTGGTACCACTGGTTTAGGGACAAAATATGGTTTCCAGAAATTGAATTCGAAGGATGAAATCACCCGCTTTTATATTTCACATTTTGTAAGAGATGCTTTTCTTATATTGCTCGGTATTGCCTCAGCTGGTTTTGGGTTGAAAGGATTCCTAATTCCAAACTCATTTATAGATGGTGGCGTTACAGGGATATCGCTGCTAACTGAACAGGTAACAGGAATTTCTTTATCAATTTTATTAGTGATCATTAATCTTCCATTCATCATAGTTGGTTACTCACAAATCAGTAGAGCTTTCGCCATTAAAAGTATTGCGGCAATTGTGGGTCTTGCTTTTGCAGTATATTTTATACCATATCCTGTTATTACTACAGATAAACTTCTAATAGCAATTTTTGGTGGTTTTTTTCTGGGGCTTGGGATTGGTTTGTCAATGAGAGGCGGAGCAGTTATAGATGGAACTGAGGTACTGGCAGTTTCCCTTAGTAAAAGAACAGGGCTCACAATAGGCGATATAATATTAATTTTTAATACCATTATTTTTATGTTTGGAGCTTATATTTTATCCGTTGAAATTGCTCTTTATGCTATACTAACATATTTAGCAGCATCAAGAACTGTTGATTTCATTATTGAAGGCGTTGAGGAATATACAGGAGTTACTATTGTTTCAGGTAAGAGTGATGAAATCAGGCTAGCTATTATTGATAATATGGGCAGAGGAGTTACTCTATACAGTGGTAATCGCGGTTACGGTAAAAATCGGGATGAGTTACAGCATGTGGATATAGTTTATACTGTAATAACACGGCTTGAACTCTCAAAGCTGAAACGAGAGATAGATAAAATTGACCCGGATGCTTTTATAATAATGAATAGTATAAAAGATGTCCATGGCGGAATGATAAAAAAAAGACCATTTAAAAAATAATTTGCACACATTGATAATCTATTAACTAACAATTATTAGAATGAAACTAAATATTGGCTGCGGAAAAGATATTAAGGAAGGATATGTTAATCTTGATGTTGTGGATTACGGCGGAAACCAGATTCATGATCTTAACAAATTTCCATATCCCTACGAAGAAAATAGTTTTGATGAAGTTTTTGCATCACATATTCTTGAGCACCTTGATAATTTCCACAATTACATTACTGAGATCTACAGGATACTTAAGCCGGGTGGATTGTTAATCGTCTATGCACCTTTCTTTCTAAATACAAAATATTTTGGCGAGCCGGATCATAAAATTCCTTTCTCTATAAGAACCTTCGATAATTATGAGTACATCGGAAACAGGAAATTGAAATTTTACGAAAAGTGGAAACTCAATCATCGAACAAACTATGAGGGGAAAGCACAGTTTGAAGTGTTGGAAAAGAAGTTTATCACTTCACATTTTAAAGTATTAAAATGGATGGATTTTATCGTAAATCTTGAACCGGTCATTTATGAAAGATTTTTTGCTGGAATCTTTTCACCGGAAGAAGTTTACTTTAGATTAAAAGCGATTAAGTCGTAAAACGAAAGACGCTAGACATAAGACGGTAGAAACTCAATCGTAAATATCATCATTCTATTTATTTTACAATTCATTTAATAATGGCATTTCGATTTTCTTAAATACTTGAAAAAATTATTGCTAAATTTCCGTGTTATTATTTAATCATAGAAAGTGATATGAAAATTTTACAAAAATTAATATTACCCGTCTTGCTTTTGCTCGTAATTTTTTTGGTTTACACAATTTACTTTTCTCCAAGCAAGGGTCTAGGATCCTTCTCAGATTTTGATCCAAACAACAATGCGGTTAAAGATATAAAAGTTCAACTTGTAGTAGACAAGGGAATTAATAAAGATTCGCACGGTGGAGCCACGTTTTATACATCCGATAAGGGGGGGAATGTTGTTCTTGTTAATGCAGATAAAATTCCTACAGAGATTGAATCTGCAAAAGTTTTAATACTTAGAGGACATTTAAGCCAGGATAACAGTTTCCATGCGCATGATGTATTACTTGATTAAAAACCATGAATAAATTTGTACTCGAATCAAATTATAAACCATCCGGCGATCAACCCAATGCTATAAAAGAACTTGTTGAAGGAATTAACAGGGGTGATAAATTTCAAACTCTGCTTGGAGTAACAGGCAGCGGAAAGACTTTTACAATCTCCAACGTTATTCAACAGGTTAACAAACCTGTGCTGGTTATCTCCCATAACAAAACCCTCGCTGCACAGCTTTACTCAGAGTTTAAAGGTTTCTTTCCTAAAAACGCGGTTGAATTTTTTATAAGCTACTATGATTATTACCAGCCGGAAGCTTATGTTGTTAGAAGTGATCTCTATATCGAAAAAGACTTTTCTATTAATGAAGAAATTGACCGCCTTCGGTTAAAAGCTACCACATCATTAATTGAAGGACGATCCGATGTGCTGGTTGTTGCAAGCGTAAGCTGCATTTACGGAATAGGTGCACCGCAGGAATATGCAGACCAGATTATGTTTGTAAGAAAAGGAGAGAAGCTTGACAGGAAAAAATTCTTAAGAAACCTTATTGATATTCATTTCGTTAGAAACGATGTGGAATTCACCCGCGGAACATTCCGTGCAAGAGGAGATGTTGTTGAGATTATTCCTGCTTACCAGTATGAAGAAGCATTAAGAATTGAGTTCTGGGATGATGATGTAGAGCGGCTCTCAATTATAGATTCAACAACCGGTAAAGTGCTGCAGGAAATTGATTCGGCGCCTATTTACCCTGCAAAATATTTTGTTACAGACAGGGATAAACTTCAAAAGGCAGTTTATAATATTGACCTTGAACTTGAGGAACAGCTTAAATATTTCAGATCGGAGGAAAAATATCTTGAAGCACAAAGAATTGAACAGCGTACACGTTTTGATATTGAAATGATGAAAGAGATCGGTTACTGTTCCGGGATTGAAAATTACTCACGCCATATGGATGACAGACCACCCGGATCAAGACCCTACACTTTGTTCGATTATTTTTCAAAAGATTTTTTATTAATAATAGATGAATCACATGTAACAATTCCGCAATTGAGAGCAATGTATAACGGCGATAAAAAAAGGAAGGATACTTTAGTTGAATATGGATTCCGCCTGCCTTCTGCGCTTGATAACAGACCTATGAAGTTTGAGGAGTTTGAAGGTATGCTTAACCAGGTAATTTTTGTGGGCGCTACACCATCCGATTACGAATTAGAAAAAAGTGGTGGTGTGATTGTTGAGCAGATCATTCGTCCAACCGGTTTGCTTGATCCTCCAATTGAAGTGCGTCCTATAACCGGGCAGATTGATGATCTTATTGCGGAGATAAGAAAAAGAACTGAGAAGAAAGAACGTACGCTTGTTACAACTCTTACTAAAAAGATGGCTGAAGACCTTGCAGATTATTTGGATAAAATTGGTGTGCTTGTAAGATATATTCACAGCGATATAGATTCACTCGAAAGAGTTGAGATATTACGTGATCTTCGTTTAGGTGAATTTGATGTGCTTGTTGGGGTAAATCTTTTAAGAGAAGGATTGGATCTTCCTGAAGTTTCGCTGGTTGCAATTATTGATGCAGATAAAGAAGGGTTTCTTACGAAGTGAAAAATCGTTGATGCAGGTTGCAGGCAGAACTGCACGAAACGTAAATGGTAAAGTTATTATGTATGCTGATGTCATCACTAAATCGATGCAGAAGACAATAAGCGAAACAAACAGGCGAAGGAAACTTCAAAAAGAATATAATGAGAAGAATAACATAAAACCTGTTACCATCTATAAGAGTACGGAAGAGATAATGAATTCAACTTCAATTGCAGATATGCGAAAGAAAGATGAAAAAGAAGATTACGGATTTGCAAAAGTAGCAGAACCAGTTTTGAAGTACATGGATAAAGAACAAAAGAAAGATTTGATTGAGCAGTTACGCGAACAGATGCATGAAGCAGCAAAAGATTTAGAGTTTGAAAAGGCAGCTTCCATAAGAGATGAAATTGCCAAGTTAGAGAAGATGGTGAAATCCTAATGTCATTCTGAGCCTATGACGGTAGCGAAGAATCTTTTTGAATAGTTTATACGATTCTTCTCCGAAGGAGTCCTTCGGATATCCTAATAAATTAGGATTCAGAATCAAAATGAATTATAAACTTATTGTCTCTTCCGCATAATCTTCATCGGTTTCAGAAACTCTAACCATAATTGCATTTACATTTGCAGGAAATATCAGCATGCTTAATTTGATTCAAAAGATATGTGCAAATATTTTCCGCAGTTGATTCAAAATCAACAACAACATTTTTTGAATTTAGCTTTTCTAAAAATTCTATTGTAAGCTTATCATCTTTGTTAACAAGGAAAGCGTGATCCAGTTTTTCAATAATGGGATTAACTATTTTTTCAATATCATAATAATCTATTACCATTCCGTTTTCATCAAGCTCACCTTCAAACTCAACTAACATTTTATATGAATGCCCGTGTATGTTTTTACACTGCCCAAAATGTTCCGGCAGCCTGTGTCCCATTTCCCATTTAAATTCTTTACCTATTTTCATCATACTCCTTTTGTTTCCGGGTGCCAGATAAATTTATGCATCTGTAATTGAAATCTTACTTCCAGCTTATCTTCCAAAATCCAGTTAACTAATGTTAACGGTTCAAGCTTGCCGAACACAACCGAGGCAAGCAAGGCACATTTATTTTGTAAATCATATTTAACTATTATCTTTTTCATCCAATCATAATCTTCGCGGTTACCTATTACAAATTTTACTTCATCATCTTTTTTAAGATGATCTACATTTTCATATAAATTTTTATCCATCATTCCACTGGATGGACATTTCAAATCCATAATTATCTTAACTCGTTCATCAACTTCTTTTATCGGCATATTTCCCGCAGTTTCCAGCATTACATCAAAATCCTTATCGCATAACTTTTTCATCAGCTTAATGCTTTCATCCTGCATGAGCGGTTCGCCGCCTGTAACTTCCACAAGCTTGCAGTTGTATTTTTTCACCTCTTCAATTATTTCATCAACCGATCTCTCTTTTCCTTCAAAAAACGCATATTCGGTATCGCAGTATGTGCAGCGGAGGTTACACCCGGTTAATCGAATAAATACGCACAGAAGCCCGGCATTGGTACTTTCGCCCTGTATTGAGTGATATATTTCATTCACTTTTAACATAAAAAGCAGGATTTTAAGCTATAATTGAAGAAATTGAGGAGTAAAAATACTAAACTAATATTTGACTTCAAATGCCCAAATATCTATATTTTGTGTTCGTTTTTTTAGAAATTTAGAACAGGAAAACTATTTAATGGCAAACCATAAATCGGCAAAGAAGAGAATACGTACATCTGAGAGAAAACGTGTGGCTAATAAGAATGCAACATCTAAAATTAAATCGAGTTTAAAGAAAGTGTTTGATTCTAAGAATAAAGAAGAAGCAGAAAAGTTATATAAAGATGCGGTTAGTTTATTAGATAAGAACACTACAAAGAACAGAATCCCGAAGAATAATGCTTCCAGGAAAAAATCACAGCTTACAAAACATTTAAATAGTTTAAAGCCAGCCAAGACTGAAACTAAAGATTAAGCGGAATTAAAATAAAAGTTTTCAGCCTGAGGCTGATGAGCCTTTGGCAAGAAAGAAGCTCTTCAATTGAAGAGCTTTTTTATTGCCTAATCCTGTTTACCGGATTTAATCATATTTTCCGGGGAAAGTATTTTATCAAGTTCTTCTTTAGATAGCAGCTTCCTCTCTAAAACCAGTTCATAAACACCTTTATTTTTTTCCAACGCTTCCTTTGCTAATGAAGTTGAAGTTTCATATCCTAAAACAGGATTTAAAGCGGTTACTAACCCGATGCTGTTTTCAACCAATTGTTTACAATGATCCTTATTCGCCGTGATATCATTTATACATTTATAAACAAGAGTTTCCATTCCATTCTTCAGCATCTCTATAGATTCAAACAGACTTTGAACAATAACCGGTTCAAAAACATTTAACTCTAACTGCCCGGCTTCGGCAGCTATGGTTACTGTTAAATCATTGCCGATAACTTTAAAGGCAATCTGGTTTACAACTTCTGGTATTACAGGATTAACTTTACCTGGCATAATTGATGAACCCGGCTGCATTGGCGGAAGATTGATTTCATTTAATCCTGCACGCGGACCTGATGAAAGCAAACGAAGATCGTTGCACATTTTTGATAATTTTACCGCCAATCTTTTTACAGCAGAGGAATACATTACAAAAGCTCCCGTATCCTGCGTGGCTTCAACAAGATTTCCTGCAAGTTTAATATCAAGATTTGTAATATTTCTTAAATGATGAATACATTTTTCACTGTAACCGGGTTCAGCATTTATTCCTGTGCCGATTGCAGTTGCTCCCATGTTTACTTCCAAAAATAAATTTGACATTTTCTTCAAGTCTTGCAACTTCTTCTTCGAAAGTAACTGCATAAGCTTCGAAAGACTGACCAAGAGTCATCGGTACAGCATCCTGGAGCTGCGTTCTTCCCATTTTTATTACATCTGAAAATTCATTCGCTTTTTTTCGTAATGCTTTTATTAAAATGTTCAAAACATCAAGCAGTTTTTTGTTGCTGTTTATTAAAGCTATTTTAATTGAAGTAGGATATGCATCATTAGTTGATTGTGATAAATTTACATGATTGTTAGGATGGCAATATTTATAATCTCCTTTTTCGTAACCAAGAATCGTTAACGCGCGGTTTGCTATTACTTCGTTGGCATTCATATTTGTTGAAGTTCCAGCACCACCCTGTATCATATCCACAACAAAGTGAGTGTGCAGTTTACCGTTTATAATTTCATTACAGGCTTGAACTATCGCATCAGTTATAGGTTTTGATAACAATCCTAAATCGTGATTTGCTTTTGCGGCTGCCATTTTTACCATCGCCAGCGCCTGTATAAGAACAGGATAAAAATTAAGCGTAACTCCGCTGATGTTAAAATTTTCAATTGCACGCAGAGTTTGTACACCATAATATCTTTCAAAAGGAACGGCTCTATCGCCAAGCAGATCGTGCTCGTTGCGGGTTCTTCCGGAATCGTACTGTGCGCCAACGCTTAAACCTTTTGAATTTGCATTACTCATACGGCGGGAAATTACACGGGAAATTTGAGAATAGATTTTTACAGAAATTTCCCCGTTTGCTTTTACAATTTCTGTGAATTTATCGCGGCTGATAAGAAAAACTTTTGTTTTTAAAAGTGCTCTTGCAGATGTTGAATGAGGAGAATCATCAATTAAGGAACCTTCTGCTAAAAAATCGTGTTTGCTGAAGAATGACAAACGGTTTTCTTCACCATAAGGAGTTTTTTTAAATAGCTCTACTTCGCCATCATAAATTAAGTAAACATCTTTTCGCGGGTTGTGTTCTCTGAATAAAAGCTCATCTTTTTCGTAAACTTTTTCCTGCAGACCGGAAGCAACTAAATTCAGTTCTTCATCCGTTAATTCCTTAAACAGCTCTATCTTTTTAATAAACTCAATTATTTGTGCTTTATCCATTTTTTACTCCTTTTAATTGAGCAAAATCTCACAGGAAGTATCTTTTCAATACCTCCCACTCTATTTTATAAACAGTCAAATCTGATTTTTCTAATTTTTTAAGTTTCTCTATGTAATCATCACGAGTTATATCCCAATAATATTTTAACTCTCCCTATTCATATTTTTTTACAATCTTTGGGAGATTGTGAATATGATCTAATTCAATTTGGCAATACTTTAGGTTTCATTGTCTTAAATTAAACCTTATTGACAAAATTGCTGTTTCAAGAATTTCACCACTTGCTACTCTCACTTTTTTAGGAAATTTATCTTCTTTACCAAACATGATACAATAATAATTTATTTCTCAAACAGTATGCTATTGGAATTATGTTATTTAATAATCAATACTAATTTTCCTAGCTATCTCATTCATTTCTTTAAGCACTTCCTGTGTATTAAAGCCCATTACAACATAATTTTTTTCAGGGCTTGCTGCTGCAACTGTGTAACCTTTTTCGTTAAATAGTGCAATAAGGTCTGTTAGGTAAATTTCACTCTGCACGTTGTTGCTTTTTAGTTTGCCAATCATTTCCGTAAGCTTGCCGTAATCTAAAAGCAAAAACGCCGGAGTTGTACTCGTTGTTTTTTATAAGCTCTTCTTTCGTGTAAGTATATTCTTTTCCTTTGTAAGTTGTTGTAAATGGTTTATCATCAGGTAAAGCAAGAATATCTTTATGTTCCATTATTTGTATTACATTTCCGGTTTCATCTTTTGCCCTGATAATTCTGCCGTAATAATTATCTTCAGGTTTTCCTTCGTACAAACCTGTAAGCACAATCATATCAGCATTAGATTTTAAAAACTCATTCCGGAACTGCTTTATGGTTTCTGCATCAATCAATCCCATATCACCGGGAAGTATGTAGACAATCGCATCATCGGGAATGTCTTTTAATCCCTGCAAAGCAACCTGTACTGCGTGTCCTGTTCCGTGCTGCTCTTCCTGGTATACATAAACTGTTCTTTCTCTTTTTCCAAGATATTCCATAACATCTGCAGCTTTTATTCCCACAACAATAATTGTGTTTATTCCTTCAACACCTTTTATGCAGGCGTTATAAACTCTTTCAACTGTTGGCACACCCAAAATTGTGTGCAGCATTTTGGATTTTTCGGATTTTAATCTTTTACCATGCCCTGCAGCAAGAATTATTGCAAGTTCCTTACAATTTTTATCAAACCGCGAAGAGAGTTTGTTCACATTTTCTAAAACCAGTTTTCTCTCCTTATTATTCATTTATATATCTCCACTTTTAGCAATATTAATATCCTGTTTATTGTTAGAAATATTTTCCTCATCAATTCTCTTTCCTGATTGAACTATTATCTGCAGCGTAGTTGCTGCAAGGAACCACCAGAAAATGTTATTCTCAAGATCGGTAAAAAAACATTGGAATAGAGCAGCCACAAGTATTCCCGAAATTCCCAGAATTGCAGAGAAAATAATTTTCTTATCTGCATCCTTCCACAAATTTTTAGAAAAAGCTTTAACCGCAAAATAGAACCATGCAATCCACATAGCCAGCCACGCTGCGAGACCAACAATGCCGTTTAAAACAGTTACATTTATAAAATCATTGTGTGCATGACCTGTAGCATCGTAAAAACCGGGAACTTTAAACATTTCAAAGTAATGAGAAAAATTACCATGACCGATCCCAAAGAATATATTTTCTTTAAATATTTCCCATGAAGTAAGCCATAATGTTAACCGACCCTCATTTTGTGATAAATCAAAAATACTAATAAACCTGCTTTGTAAATCCGGAATCAGGAAAAATAAAACAACGCCGGAAAGTATCAATCCACCTAATACATAAAGAAACCGTTTCCGATTTACAATCAAAGTACCAAGCAGTATAACAAAAATTACTGCTAACCATGCACTGCGTGTGAATGACGCAACAATACTTAGAAAAATTATTGCGGCAAAGAGAAGATAAACGTATCGCTCAATTTTCTGATTGCCTGCCAGAATGAAAAAAGCGAAGGCGGCTGCAAACGCAAATAACTGGTTGCCACCATAAGTATAAAAACCGCCGTATCCACCAATAGCTCTAAAAAAATTTCCCTGCGCTGTTAAAGTTTCACCCTTGAAAATATCAACACCGGAAAAAAACTGAAATATTCCGTACAGCCCTGCAACAGCAGCGGAAAGAAGCAAAACTCTGAATCCTTGCTTCCTCCAGAGTGCCTTTATTGGTAAAGAAACCAGGAAAGGAATTGTTATGATTACCCAATCATTTTGGAAAACAGAATTAAGTGAGTGTGCTACATCATCAGTTCGACTAGCGCTTATTAAATCGGTTAGCAGATAAATGCCAAGAAAAATATAAAACGGATGATAGATAAAAGGCGAACGGCGCTTTAATACCGAAAGCAGAATTGACAGCAGAATAACTGCACCCAAAGCAATTTGCATTCCTGCCATAGACCATGGTAAAATTAAACACCAGAATACAAACATTACCTGAAGTGTTTTATCTATTTGCTTAATAAATTTTTCTTTTAACAAAAAGAATTATCCTTCTGAAATTATAGTTTAATTATTCTGAATTGTTAACCGGTTCATCTAAATTAATAACTTTACCGAGGAATATTAACAATTCCACAGCCGCCTCTTATTCTTACAGTTGCAACAAGTTCATTCTGTTTGTAATTATAAATATTGATGTAGCTTTGATAATTTAATCCATCATCAAAAACAAGCAGGTTGTCAAAAGTAATATAGTTTTTTACGCCTGTCCCTTCCCATTTGGAAACTAATGAATCGCCATTAATAGAATAAACAAAAAGTTCCGATTGCTTTTGAATATTTACAGATTCACTATCCGGGGTGATGGTTGAGAAAAATAAAAAATCTTCATCATTACTCCAGCTTACTTTATTAATCTCATAGTTAGCTTGAGTTATAAATTGCAAGTTGTCTTCGCCTGCAGTTTTTAGGAAAATTGAATCCCCATCCGCAGCAATTCCATAATTACCCGAAGGTGATACAGTTGAACTCCTGTTAGGAATTAGTGAAGGATATCCATCATTAATTATATCATAAGTTTCGGTTTTTTCATCAATCAATCTTCCAAAAGTATTGTAAAATTTTTTATCAACATTAAAGTAGCTGGATATGGTTTTATCGATTGAGGTAATAATAACCTCGTAATTTCCATCATCATTCCATTGTGCAAGCAGCTGGCTGCCGTTTCCAAAATCCTCAATCATTTCAACGGCTCGATTTTCAGGATTTACGCGGTAAAATTTAATTCTATTAACAAAGGGTAATCCGCCGCGTGTACCTGATTTTCCAGCTGTTAAAAAGAAAACTGAACTAAGATCCCTGCTGTAGTTTAAACTTATTACAGATTCTTTCTGAACTGCAAACAACGGTACATATTGTTGCTCCTGAATATTATATTTGAAAACACCCGGTTTACCGTGATACATTCCAACAAATAAAAAATGATCTCGTTTTTCAATTGGTATTGTATCACGCACTTCAGTTGAATCAACCTTGTTCATCTACATTTTTATTTTGCTTGTTATCGCAGCTTACTGTAATAAGTAATATAAAAAGTGCAAGGCAACTTATTTTTATTTTGTGCTGCATTTTATTAAAAACTTACCGGGTTATAATAAAATTAAATTAGCTAAATGAAATAATATACTTATAACATCAATCTCAACCACGCGGATGAAAATCTTTATGCATCTGTTTAATATATTCCCTGTCAATATGCGTATAAATTTGTGTTGTAGAGATATCAGCATGTCCAAGCATCTCCTGAACAGCACGGAGATCAGCTCCACCTTCCAGCAAATGAGTTGCAAATGAATGCCTGAAAGTATGAGGATGAACTTCCTTTTTTATTCCAGCATCTTTAACATATTTATCAACAATTTTCCATATACCCATCCTGGAAAGCTTTGTTCCTCTTTTGTTGAGGAAAAGAAAATTTTCACTTTTATGTTTTTTCTCAAGCATCGGTCTGCTTTTAATTAAATATTCTTTTACCCACTTTACCGCCGATCTTCCTACCGGAACCAATCTTTCTTTGGATCCCTTGCCGAACACTCTAATCATTTCTTCATTAAAAAAAAGATCTGAAACTTTTAAGCCAAGCAGTTCTGAAACGCGAACACCACAAGCATAAAGCAATTCGAGCAAAGCTTTATCGCGTAATCCAAGCACGTTTGAAGTATCCGGTCTTGCTAAAATGGAATCCACTTCTGTAACCGAAAGAACCAGCGGCAAACCTTTTTTAAGTTTTGGGGAAGAAACTTTCTCCATCGGGTTCTCTTTAATGTAATTTTGTATAAAGAGATACCTGAAAAAACCTTTAATTGAAGAGTAATACCTTGCTGCAGAATTGCTGCTTAACCCGGTTTTATTAAGAGATGAGAAAAATGAGTTTAAATCTTTTTTATTTACCTGGGAAGGATCGGTGATGCCAAGTGTTTCCAGGAAACTTAGCAGGAGATGAAATATCATTTTTATATGATGAGACTGTGTTGCCCGATAAATTTCTTTCATAGTTTAAGAGTAGTTAAGTATTCTTTCAGAAATATTTCCATTACTCAGATTTTTCTTCTTTCACTCCTTTTTCAACTTCATCCTGGTTCGGGTACTTTATCCTGCGGTGATGCTGACCGAGTAATATGCCAACAAATGCTTCCTTCATCTTAGTTAGATCTGCAAATGTTATAGGAGATTCATCAAGCTGTTTGTCATTCAATCCTGGATTTAAAAATGTTAGCAATTACATTTTCAACCTTTGTGGGGTTAGGTTCTTCAATAGATCTTACTGCAGATTCGCAGCCATCAGCCAGCATAATTATGGCAGTTTCTTTTGAGTTCGGTTTTGGACCCGGGTACCTAAAGTCTTTTTCATTCACCTCATCTTCGCCATCCCGTTCTTTTGCCTTTTCATAAAAATAAGACATAATAGATGTACCATGATGCATAGGTATAAAATCAATTATTTCACGCGGTAATCCATTTTCGATCGCAAGGTTAATACCTTCCTGAACATGGCTCTTTATCAGGTTTACACTTTGCTCAGGTTTTAGATTTTCGTGAATGTTATTACTATCGAGCTGGTTCTCTACAAAATTTTGTGGTGTAATAGTTTTTCCAATATCGTGGTAATATGCACCAACTCTTGCAAGCAGTGGATTTGCTTTAATTTTTTCTGCTGCAGCTTCTGCTATAGTGCCAATGGTCATGGAGTGATTAAATGTGCCCGGCGCTTTTCTTGCAAGATCTTTAAGCAGCGGACGATCGAAGTTTGATAATTCCAACAATGTAAGATCTGTTGTAATCTTAAACATCTTTTCAAAAAAGATTAATAATCCATAAGTAAGAACAGGACTTATCAAAGCATTTGAAGCTGCAAAGGCAAATTCGATCAGCATCACGTTCCACGGAGCAAACCTTTCCAGACCAAATGCAAGGATTGTAAGAAAGTAACCAAGCAGAATAAAAAGGAATGAGCGGAAAATTTGTGAACGGTTTTTAATATCTCTTACAGTGTAAACAGCAATTCCGCCCGCAATAAAATTCATCGCCATAAATGTGTAATCATTTCCCCTAAGCGCACCTGTAACTAAAGTAAGAATTACGGTTGTATAAAATCCAACCCGCGAATCGAACATTATTGTAAGCAGCATAGATGCAGCAGGAATAAAAATAAGAAACTGCACCGGCGCAGGCACACTTACCTGGTTCACAAGAAATGTCATAAAGGAAACGAACACGATCAGCATAGATATCAGCAGCAATTTCTGGTTATCATAAAATATTCGTTTTCTAAAGAGGTAGAGGTACACAACAAGCAAAGAAATCAATAAAGCTATATGAATAAATTTTCCAACTCCCTGAAGTATTAATCCTTCTTCCCCAATGGCTTCACCTTTTGCTTCTTTATATGATTCTATTTTTAGTTTTGTTTCCTTGCTGATCCGTTCATGTTTGGCAATTATCCTCTCATTCTCATTAACAATATCTGTATACTTAGAAATATTACTCTTTGCCTGTTCAATTTCTTCATCGGTTAATTCGGCACTGTACTGAAGATTGGGAGAAAGAAAATAAATTGTGTACTCAATAAGTGCATTTTCAATATCTGCAGGATAGTTAAGTTTATTAATTTCGCGCGAAACATTGTTCTTTGCATCATCAAAGAAGATGTAATTTCCAGTTGATTCAATCCTGTCCACGTAACCGGTTCTTACGGCAATGCTATCTTTAAAAGGCAAGTTGGAATCTATGCTAAGGATGCCTTTGCTATAAATACTGCTAAGAATCATTTCTGCCTGTTTGAAATAGAGTTCTTAAAGCCGGGTTGTTTCCCTGGACAAGATTTCTTTCCTGAATGCGGAGATTTTTAAACCTTGTGTATGATTCAGAAGTTAAAAATGTAGGATTAAAAATAGGGACTGTATCCGATTCAGCAAACTGATCCAGAGTTTGAATAAAATAGTTGCTGTAGCTCTTAATCGAATCCACGGCTTTACCGGGAATTTCAGTCAAGTTTAAAAATATTGGAAATACTTTTCCTTCAGCTTCTCTTATCTCTGCTTTGTAAATCTCCTCACTCTTTTTTATGGGAAAACTGAACGGGGCAATTAAATCATCATAAAGCCAAATTGCTCCTTCGGATATTTCGTATTCTAAAGACTCGCCTTTAGGAAACATAAATGTTATAACAATGATGCTAATCACACCCATTATTACCTTTAGGAAAATACCTTTTCCCTTAACCGTTTTATCAGAGTCTGGCATTTGTTAATCCTTTTTTGCTTTTAAAACTTTCTTAAAAAATTTAGCTGCACCTTCCTCGTTATTACTTTTAGATGTTACCATATCAGCCATTCTTTTAATTTCCGGTATTGCATTGGCTACTGCTACTTTGAAGGCATCTGTTTCGAATAAACTTATATCATTATACCAATCTCCCAATACCGCTGCCTGGTTTGGTTTTATTTTATGATGCTTTAACAATCTTTCCAAACCCTTCCCCTTAGTAGAACCCGATCTTCTAATTTCAAGAAAGCTAATATTAGGATGGCGGTGTGATTTATAAAATGAAATATTGCTGCCAATAGAAAACGGGAATAAAAATCTGTCTCTTACATATCTCATAGAATTTGCAGCATCGCTAAATAAAACCACTTCAAGGGTTCTGTCAATGTAATCATCATAAGAAGTTACCTCTTTGTACTTTGCCCCGTATTTATCGGATAACATCGGCATATTCGAATTTCTATCCGTATAATAAATTGCTTCATCGTGGCAGAGCACGATGTTTAAAAGCTGTTCTTCAGCAAACTTAAGCGCTCTTCTAACATGCTTTTTTTTACAAATGATTCATAAATCCTTGATCCATCCATTGTGCTTCTTATCATGCTTCCGTCTAAAGATATTACCGGGGATTTTATTGATAACTCCTTTGCAATACCAGTAACAGCAGAATGAAGCCGCCCGGTAGCAAACGCAAAGATAACACCGCAATCCTGCAACTGGCTTATCAGTTGTTTCGTTTCTATTCCAATCACTCCGCTGTCAGAAAGCAATGTTCCATCAAGATCAGAAACAATTATTTTTATGTTTTTAAGTCTTTCAGTATTATTCATACAGGATTATTCCACCACAGATTTCCACCCAATTGAACTAAGGTTTCTGTAAATAATATAAACAGAAACTATGGCTACTAACAGATAAATAAAAAACTCCATATAGTAGCCAAATATTAATTTACCCGTGCCGAATAATATAGAATAAACCAACAGAACTCCAAATAACCAGTTAATAAACATCCGCAAAAAACTACTGTCGCTTTTAACGCCAGGTAACCTGGAAGAAATTTTCTTCCAGAGAAATCCGCCCGGATGAATTTTTTTATAAAAAGAGAAAAGCACTGCTTCATCTGTTGGAGAAGTTAAAAATGTTACCAGTAACCAAATGATAGTGGTAGATGGCACCAGGATTAGAAGTGTATCAGGAAACTCAACACCAAGATTTGAAATAATTGGGTAGATGACAAACGGGGTTATCATTGCAGATATTTCCGACCATGCATTTATTCTCCACCAGAACCATCTTAAAATAAGAACCAAACCCACACCGGCACCGCATTCTATTATAAATTCCCAGGCACCGGATATTCTTGTTATTAAAAGTGTAACCATTACAGAGATGATCATTAAAAGCATTGTAGCAATGCGCGAAGATTTTACGTAATGTTTTTCATCTTTATCTTTGTTTAAAAACCGTCTGTAATAATCGTTAATGAGATATGAAGCCCCCCAATTTAACTGGGTTGCAATGGTACTCATATAAGCGGCAAAAAAAGCTGCAACCAGTAAACCTTTTAAACCGGCAGGAAGATAATCTCTTATCGCATAGATATATCCCATTCCTTTTTCCTCACCACTCAATTCCGGGTAAAGTATTAAAGTACAAAGTGCAACTATTATCCAGGGCCAGGGGCGAATTGCATAATGAGCTATCTGGAAAAATAAAGTAGCGAAAAGTGAATGCTTTTCATCTTTGGCAGACATCATTCTTTGTGCAACATAACCGCCACCTCCGGGCTCTGCACCCGGATACCAGGAAGCCCACCAGATAATTCCTACATAGGCAAGAAAAGATGCTACAGTTAATGCAAATGCACCACCCATTGATCCAACATCAGAAATGGTTGGGAAAAAATTGAACACATACTCAGGTAGTTTCTCCTGCATTCCGCTAATTCCACCAACATCCGGAGAATTTACAACCAGGATAGCAAGTATAATACAGCCGGTCATTGCAATTACAAACTGGAAGGCATCTGTAATTACTACACCCCACAAACCGGAAAGTGCAGAATAAAAAGCAACGAAAAGCATACAAGCAAAAACAAAAAAGTAAACCTGGGATTCAGGAATTCCAAATAAACCTGTAAGTATGGAAGCCATCGCTTTGTTTACCCAGCCCATAATAATAACATTCATAAACAGACCAAGGTACAATGCACGAAAACCTCTTAAGAAACGTGCGGGCTTACCTGAATAGCGCAACTCTGCAAACTCAACCTCGGTAACTATTCCGGCTCTTCTCCATAACCGGGCAAAGAAGAAAACGGTAAGGATACCGCCAAAGGCAAAATTCCACCAGAGCCAGTTACCTGCTATTCCGTTTTTAGCGACTAATTCCGTAACCGCAAGGGGTGTATCTGCTGCAAAGGTAGTTGCCACCATCGAAATACCTGCCAGGTACCAGGGAAGATTCCTGCCTGACAGGAAAAACTCGTTTGTATCTTTACCGGCACGCTTTGAATAATAGAGTGCTATTGAAACAGAAATTATTAAATAGGCTGCTATTATTAAATAATCTACAAATTCCAGGTTAGTTCTTTCGTTTTATTATTTTTTAGAATAACTAAATTCAGTATAGTTGTTTATTCATCTTAAAAAAAGTTACAAGTCTGAATTAATGAAACTTTCATCTTTATTTTAAAATAATAGAGAAAAAATAAAAAAAATTTATTAGTTTTTAGTTACTAAAAGGAAAATTTCATATTCCAGGGAGTTTTATTAGAATTTTAACAACTAAACCAGCAGGTGCGTTATGACAATTACGCTTATAATACTGTTTGTTTTAGCAGCAGCAGCGCTGATTATATATCTGGTTAAAAGCGGCAGCAAAGAGTTTAAACCAAAGCTTACCTATAAAGAGAGAATTGAGCTTGAGCGCAAGATAGACGAGGAAAGCAAACATAAGACTAAGATTGTTGCTGATTCAGAAATTGATTTGGAAATTGATTCTGAGACTGAAGAAGTAGCTGAAAAAGAAATAAAATCCAACACAACGCCGGTTTACACTTTCCCGCCCAAAGATTACCTGGAAGAACTCTTAAAATTTAAAAAGATTCCGGATTCCACAGACGATAAATTTAAACTTGCATTCAGCAGCGCTATTTCAAGAGCGAAGGAGAATGATTTCAGAAATTCTCTTACTGAATTCAGTAAAGCTTTGGATATTAAAAAAGATGACGCAGATAACTTTTTATTGCAGGGCACTGGTAAAATGCAAACTTGATAATTATGAAAGTGCGGCTGGCGATTTTACAAGCGCAATTAGCGCAAATCTCGAAGATGTTAATGCTCTTTTCTACCGTGGGGTTGCACGGTATCAAATAAAAGAATACTCGGCAGCTCTGCAGGATTTTTCCAGCTATGTAAATTCTGTTCCAGATTATCCGCTGGCTTTTTACTATATAGGATTGGTAAAGAGTAAAACTCAGGACTATAATGGTGCAATTGAGAATTTTACAGTGGCTGTTGAATTAAATCCGCTCTTTGCTGAGGCTTATTTTGATAGAGCTATGGCTAAAGAATATTTGGGTGACCGCGAAGGATGCTGTTCTGATTTAAAAGCGGCAATGAACAAAGGTCATCTCGATTCATACCATTACATAAGAAAATATTGTACGGAGGGAGGGAGCAGCACTTAAAATTATTAGCAACTATTTATACTGAACTAACAATCCTCTTATAAATTATTATCCGTTGGATTCATTTTTATTTGAATCAACAAGTGAAGATAATAATGTGCCCACAAAAATTGTAGCTATCACTCCTATCAATGTAAACCAGGTCCAAACAAATAAATTAAGTGTAATTACAGTTACCATCACCAAAATACCTGCAACAAAACCGGCAATGGCATCCTCTTGTTTTGCTTTGGTGATTAATATTCCTAAAAGAAACACACCTAACAATCCTCCGTAAGTAAAGGATGCAATGCTAAGCGCAACTTCCACCACTGCACGGGAGCTTCCCATAAATATGAGGGCAGAGAGTACAAGCAAACCTGCCCAAAGTATAGTTAATAAACGGGAGATTTTTAGTTTTTTCTCTTCACTTAAAACTTTACCGGAAAGCGGAGTATATAAATCCATCATTGAAGAAGAAGAGAGTGCACTCATTGAACCTGCAAGGGTAGACATTGCGGCAGCAAATAATCCTGCAATAATAATTCCTGAAACACCGGGCGGCAGCACATCAATAATAAACATAGGGAAAATTTCATCAGACTTAATATCCATTTTACCGTAATACGCAAAGAGCATAACCCCAATTATAAGAAATAATGCAAACTGGAAAACCACAATCACACCACTGCCAATAACTGCTTTGCGTGCACTTTTAAGATCTTTTGTTGCCAATAACCGCTGCACAATTAGTTGATCTGTTCCGTGAGATGCCATGGATAAAAATGCTCCGCCAATCAGTCCTGCAAATAATGTGTAGGGCTCACTAAAAAATTCTGTAATGTTTTTATCGAAGCCAAGATTAATAATTGAAAACTTACTATCCGCTGCTGCAGAATTAATTACAGTTGCTAATCCATCGGGCAATGAATTAAGAAGAAAGAAACCTGCCAGGGCTGCACCGCCGATATAAATAAACATTTGAATAACATCGACCCAAATAACTCCTTTTAATCCGCCGGTGTAAGTATAAACAAGTGAAACCAACGCAATTATAATTATAGCTATTACAGGATCGATCTTTAGGATAAGATAAAGTGGTATGGCTGTTGCAAATAACCGAACCCCATCTGCGGCTGTTCTTGTAAGTAAAAAAACTATGGAAGCAAAGGATCTTGTTTTTCCTCCAAACCTGATTTCAAGAAATGTGTATGCGGTTTTTAGCTCGCCTTTAAAATAAGCAGGCAGGAAAAGCCGTGCGACAACTATTCTTCCTAATAAAAATCCTAAAGCAACCTGTAAAAAGTTAAGATTAGTTAAGTAAGCAAGTCCCGGAATAGAAATGAAAGTAAGTGTGCTGGTTTCTGCGGCAACTATAGAAAAACAAACTGCCCACCATGGAATTTTCTCTGCTCCTAAAAAATAATCTTTAGCGGTTCTTTGTTTACCTCCTGAAATTATACCCCAAATTGCAATTCCAAGCAGGTAAGTGATGATAATTATATAATCAATTATGCGGGTTTCCAAATTCTGAAGATGTTTTCTAACTCAGTTATTAAAAGTAACGAACATTTTATGTTGGATAATAAAAAAGCATCCTTTTTAGTTATCGGATGCTTTTATGATATTAAAAAATATTTTTAAGGAAAATTCAATTGATTTTTTTTAAGTCATCAAATGCATCGGCAACGGTATCACAAAACAGGCAGCACACGATCCAGCTGTGTAATTTTTATTAATGAATAAACTTTTTCGGATGGTGCAGCTAATCTCATATGCCCATTATTTGTATTAAGAATTCTGTTAGCAACAAGTATAGCGCTTAAGCCGGAGCTGTCGCAGCTTTTAACTTCACTTAAATCAAGAATAAACTTACTGGCACCTTCTACTTTTAACAGAAGAGTAAACTCTCCCTTAAGGAGTCCCGATATGCTGGTGTCAAGCCGTTCTTCATTTAATTTGAAGATTGTAATATCATCTTCCTTTTTTATTTCAAAATTCATTTAAATACCTTAAAACATTTTTAAACAATTTAATAAATTCTGATAAGAAATTTCAGGTTCGTTTTTATTATTTGCAACCTGCAGGTTAAAATACTTATCGGCATTTTTCCCGGAAAAACCAATTCGCACAGGAGAATTAATAACATTAGCTATAAAGTTATAAAACAACACTTCGTTGCCGGTTAGTATCAATCACAACATCAAATTGTACTTTCTTAAGCTGATTTAAAAACTTTTTAGTTGGTAATTCCAGTTTTGTCTTATCATTAATTCCATGTCCAACTGCACTTACTTTAAATGCAGTGGGAAGAAGACTAACTCTGAAATCGTCGGTCATAGCAGTTACATTTTTTTTCGATTCCTTTAAAAAATTCAAAACTTCAACTGCATATCTGAAATCCTTATCATCTTTGGGCATCAATACAAGGTATGAGTAGGAGCGTTTAAAAATCCTGGAGAATTCCAGTTCACTGAACTTATGCTCCTTCAGTTTCTGGTTTATAATAAATTTAGCTACTTGCTCTTTTATAGGACCCATCATTTTTTAACGGCTTCATTTAATAAATCAATAAAATCGGTTTCACTTAAGATTTTAATCCCAAACGAATTTGCCTTCGTAAGCTTTGAACCTGCTTTTTCACCGGCGATAAGATAATCAGTTTTATTTGTAACACTGGATGTAACTTTACCACCAAGTTCTGTAATCTTTGCAGATGCCTCATCGCGTGAATACTTACTTAGCGTTCCTGTAAGAACAAAAGTTTTTCCTGTAAAAATAGTTTCATTTTGCTTCTTATATATATCATCACTTAACTTAAAATTCAAACCGGCTTTTTTCAACTCTTTAATAATTCCAAGATTTTTTTTACTGCCGAAGAATGTTTTTACACTCCTGCTAATACTCTCTCCTATTTCATCTGCTTCCGTCATTTCCTCTTCGGTAGCATTCATCAAGTTGTCTAACGATTTAAAATGCCTGGCAAGTTTTGAGGCAACACCTGCACCCACATACCTTATACCCAAAGCAAACAATACTTTATCAAACGGTTTTTCTTTGCTGATCTCAATTGCATTTAAAAGATTATCAACACTTTTTTCACCCATTCTTTCCATTTCAATCAATTCAGAACGCAAGTTTTTTAGTTTATAAATATCAGCATAAGTATTTAAAAAACCCTTTTCAACAAAAACATCTATTGAAGAAACACCAAGTCCTTCAATATCCATTGCTCCTCTCGAAGCAAAATGTTCAAGTCGCCCTTTTACCTGTGCTGGGCAAAAGTGATTTTCACAATAATAGGCAACCTCGTCTTCCGGCTTATATAATTTAGTGCTGCAAACAGGACATTTATCCGGCGGCTTAGTTGCGCGGCTTCCAGCAGGTCTTTCAGCAAGTACAACCGAAACTACTTTTGGAATTACATCTCCTCCTTTTTCTATCACAACTTTGTCTTTTACACGGATATCTTTTCTTTCAATTTCATCAAAGTTGTGTAAAGTAGCCCTGCTTATTGTAGAGCCGGCAAGCAAAACCGGTTCTAGTTCTGCAACCGGTGTTATTGCACCGGTTCTTCCTACCTGCCAAATTATTTTATTAATAACAGTAAATGCCTGCTTTGCTTTGAATTTAAATGCTACAGCCCATCGTGGAGATTTTGCAATGTTTCCAAGTATATCCTGCTGTTTAATCGAATTAACTTTAACAACCGCACCGTCTATTTCATATTCAAGTTTATCTCTAAGTGATTCAAATTCTTTGCAAACTTTAATTACATCTTTAATGCTTTTGCACTTTTTGTAATTTGGATTAACTCTGAATCCAAGTTTTTTAAGAACATCCAGATTTTTTTGATGAGTCTCAAGATTGTCTTCAGGACTTATAAGAGAATATATAAAATTGTTAAGCGGTCTATTAGCAACAATTTTCGGATCCTGCATTTTCAGTGTTCCCGCAGCGGAATTTCTAGGATTAGCAAATAATTTTTCACCATTTGCAGATCTCTCTTTATTCAGTTTTTCAAATTCATCAATGTTCATAAAAATTTCGCCGCGCACTTCAAAATCATTTAGTTTATAAGAATCAGAGTCATCTTTTCTTAATCGCAAGGGAATAGTACGGATAGTTTTAACATTTGTTGTTATCTCCTCGCCAATTGTCCCATCGCCCCTGGTAGCAGCCGTCTTCAGCACTCCGTCAACATAATTTAAACTTACCGATGCACCATCGATCTTAAGCTCAACAATATATTCTACTTTTTCATTTTCAGGAAGTAAATTCCTTACCCGTTTATCAAAATCAAAAAGCTCTTCTTCATTATAAGTGTTGGCAAGACTAAGCATTGGAATTTTGTGTGTAACATGCGGGAAATCTTTTGTAAGATCTTTGCCAACTCTTTGAGTGGGAGAGTCCGGGGTGATTAATTCAGGATACTTACTTTCAAGTTTTTCCAGTTCCTTAACAAGTGAATCATATTTTTCATCACTTATAACAGGATCTGCTAACACATAATACTTATAGTCGTGATCCCTTATTTTATCCTTAAGTGAATCTAATTTCTGTTTAATATTTGAAGACATTTACTCTTGTATTAAATTTGGAGGTGAATACAATCGTTCCAGCCCGTTCTTATCAAGCTTGAAGTGCCTAACCGATTTTCGTCTCCCTTCGAACTCAAGGTTTTCTCCATTCAATTCTAGACGAATTACGCCGGAATTACCAAGTGTAAATTTAAAATTGTTACCAGCTTTAAAAGTTTTTCCGGAGCCGGGATAAAACAGGTAATCTTCTTTTATAATGTTATCGGATATAACCAGAACCCATGAAGTATCTCTAGAGTCTGTATTTTTAATCAGAAGAGATAAACTATCGGTATTTACAGCAGAAGTTATTTCTTCATCATCTATTTCTTCTTCAACGTAACGTTGTGTTGATTCTTCAAGTACTTCTTCGTATGGTTTTTCTTCAACGATTATCTGTGAGCTATCCTGGAAAAAAATCACGTAAATTAAAATTGCAATAACCACTGCACCAGCCACTGCACCACCAGTCATCATTGCCTTTTTCTTTTTACCAGAGTCGTCTTCGGTTTGGGTCTCAGTTATATCAGTAAAAGTTTGAAGTGGTTGTGCTTGTTTTTTTTCAGGTTCGTGAATTTTCTCTTCAACAGGTTCTTTCTTTTCCTCTTTATTTTCTTCCACTTTCACTTTTTCAGGCAGCTTTCCTTGCTTTGCAGCTTCATACTTCTTTATAGTTTCTTCTTCATCCAACCCAACTGTTTTGGCATATTGTTTAATAAAGGCGCGAACATAAATAGTTGGAAGGAAGGAAAAATTTCCATTATCAATTGCTTCAAGGAATTTGATATCAATCCTTGTTTTGGCAGCCATTTGCTGTAACGTTATTTCGTTTTCTTCGCGTGCCTGCCTTAGTTCTTCAGCAAATTTATCTAGCATAATTTAACCCGGTAAATTTTTCTTAACTTATCCATTAAAAGAGAAAAATTAAATGTTTAGTTTTTCCTCACAAGCTTAGCCGCAAATGCTCCATCCAAGTTATGTTTATGCGGCAAAGTTTGAACACATCCGTTTTCATCAAGAATTTCATCAGGAAATTTATCCTTTGCACTCTCTAACTCGAACTCCGGATTGTTAGCCAGGAACTTTTCAACTATATCAAAATTTTCTTCCGGTTCAATTGAGCAGGTACTGTAAACAACTACACCTCCCGGCTTCACAAGTTCTGCGGCTTTACATAGCAGCTTATATTGTATATTATTCAAATCTCTTATATCGAATAAATCCTTTTTCCACTTTATATCCGGTTTCTTAGAAAGTGTGCCGGTGCCGGAACAAGGTACATCTGCAAGAACTCTATCGAACAGTTCACCTTCATAAGTTAATGCATCGGTTGCTTCAGCTCTCACACAATCTTAGTCCTAATCTATCCATATTTTTTTGCAGAAGTTTTAACCTGCTTTCAAATCTGTCTATTGCAAAAATTTCTCCCTGCGAATGCATTAAGGCAGCAATGTATGCAGTCTTTCCACCGGGGGCAGCACATAAATCGAGTACACGCATTCCATCTCTTACCTGCAGCAGCCGGCAAGCCAGTCCTGCGCTTTCATCCTGAATATTAAAATGACCTTTGGCAAAATATTCCCATGCAGTAATGTTTGTAAGATTTTGAAGTTTAAAAAATTCTGGTAAGTATTTGCCGTTGTTGTATCGCAGGTTAACGGAATCGAGTAATGTTTTAAATTCATCCGGTTGAACTTTAAGCGAATTAACCCGAAGTGTGAGGAAAGGTTTTTCGTTATTAACCTGAAGCAGCTTTTCAGTTTCTTCACGCCCAAATCTTTCTACATACCTTTTAACCATCCAGGAAGGATGAGAATAATAAGAACTTAAGTATCCAATTAAATCCTCTTCCGGGTTGGGATACCTGATAGAATTTTTATTCCTGATAATATTGCGCAGCACAGCATTAACAAGATCCGCAGGTTTTTGTCCCTGGAGCCGTTTAACAAACTCCACCACTTCGTTAACAGCTGCATAATCAGGAACTCTATCCAAAAACATTACCTGGTAGAGTGCAACCCTGAGCCCGTTCTTCATATTAGGGATTGCTTTTGAAAAAGTACCTTTATAAAAACCGTTAAGAATCCAATCGAGCCGTCCCATCCATCTAACTACGCCATGAACAATTTCGTAAAGAAGCGCTTTATCCTGTCCTTTAAGTTCAGAGTTACGCATCTCGCTATCAAGCAGTCTTTCCAGGTAAGCATCGGTTCTCTCAACACGGTTAAGAATTTTTACTGCAAGACCGCGGACGCCTTCATAAAGTCCTTTTACTGTATGATACTCCAATTTAGGTGTCTCTTCCACTAATATCCTCTTCTCTCACGATCTTCTTTAGTAAGATTAAAAATTGTGCTAAATATATTCTCTTCTTCTTCACTAAAAACTTTATCTCTTCTTTTAAATACTGCTTTTGCAGTTTCAATAGCTTTTGCAAGTTTATATTCTCTTACGGATGAACTGCCGCCCCAGCCAAACGATGAAATATATTTTGGGGGAAATCCTTCGCCGTAAACATTGCAGGAAAAACCAACAACAGTTCCCGTGTTGAACATAGTATTTATAGCAGTTTTAGAATGATCTCCCATCATCAAACCAACGAATTGCCTTCCTGTATCAATGTGTCTTCCGTTTACCTGCACTTTAATTGTACCGTAATTGTTTTGCAGATCGCTGCAATTTGTATCGGCGCCAATATTTACCCAGCTTCCAAGATATGAATGCCCTAAAAATCCTGAATGCTGTTTGTTTGAGTAAGACATAATTATTGAGTCCTCAATTTCGCCGCCAACTTTACAGACTTTTCCAACACTTACATTTTCGTAAATTGTTGCGCAGCTTTTTACTTGGGAAGACTCGCCTATGTAAACCGGTCCTTCTATAACAGCGTTAGGAAAGATGACAACATCCTTATCCAAATAAATGGGACCTTTTGAAGCATCCAGCACAACGCCCGGTTTTATATTAACATTTTCACTTATAAAGACTTGTTCAGGATTAATAAAATTAACACCAGCATATTTATCTTTTTCTAAATTTGTTCCTTTAATTTTATTTTTAGCAGAAAGGAACGCTATATCTTTTTTAAGTTCTTCACCATTCAGGTAAACTAAATCCCAAAGGTATTCTGCACAGGTAAGTTCAACTTCTTCTGATGGAATGCCATCAAAATCTGCAGAGCTGAGAATATCTTTATCTAAAATATTTTTTAATCTATCTCCGGAAACTCTTGCTGCTGCAATTGTTCCGTTAGATTTAAAAACTTTATCTTCCGAAAGTTTTGGTGATATTATCTCAGCCAGATTTTCCGGCGCAACAATTCTTCCGTTAATAAACAGCACTTCGTTATCAGAAAAATTATTTACTTCATTTGAAGGATTTTGAGATTTGAGCAGTTCTTCAAGGTATTTTCTGCAATGAAGCGCAACTTTTAAGTTGGGATAAGCACGTTCTATTTTCTCTCTTAAAGTGCTTGCACCGCAAACCAGTTCGTAAACCGGTCTGTAATAAATAAGCGGCTCAAAGTTAATATATTTTTCATCCTCGAAAATGACGATCTGCATTAGCAACCCATTAGTAAATAATAATTTACAGCATTTAATTTAAGCTTTTTTGTTGTAAGATTCTTTAACAGAATTTTTCACTTTCTGCTTTTAAGAATAAATATAAATGTAATAACTTCTAAGTTTAAAATAAAAAAGCCGGGTAAACCGGCTTTGTAAAACAATAATATATTTCTTAAAACTATTTTTTTGCTTCTTTCTTCTTTGCGTATTTCCTGTTGAATTTCTCAACTCTTCCTGCTGTATCAAGAAGTTTCTGCTTTCCTGTAAAGAACGGATGAGAACCGCTGGAAATTTCAAGTTTAACCAATGGGTAAGTGTTACCGTCTTCCCATTTAATAGTATCTTTTGTTTTAATTGTAGATTTGCTTAAAATAGCAAAATCGCACGACGGGTCCTGAAAAACAACCGGTCTGTATTCTGGGTGAATCCCTTTTTTCATCTTAAAATCCTAATTTTTATACAATTCTTTCAAATTTTCAAGCAGTAAATATAGAAAATTTAACTTTTACTTACAATATTCTTACTAGCTGATTTATTCAATTTTTAAGCTATCTACGACCTGGATTTGTACTTTTTCCCTAAGTTGATCAACAACCTGCTGCTCTTCTTCGCTTAACTGAATTTGCCTGAAGTTTAGTTTTTCCTTGCTGATTGCCAATCCGGTTGCCATTTCAGTTTCCCCTTCTGTTGATACAGCAGTTGGTTCCGTGGTACCCAAAATAATTGTTTCAGTTGGCACAGAATCAATATCAGCGATCATTTTATCATCAGCAAAACTTTCTTCAAGTACATCTCCCTCCATTCGCCTTCCAGATTTCTTATCTTCGGTAACAGTGCTTTCAGTCATAGTAGTACGTTTCTCTAAAGGTGCTTCGTTTACATCCTTTTTATCTTCCCGCTCTAATTTACTTTCATCATAATCAACAATTTCAATAATATCTTCGCGCACTCTTGGTTCCATAATTAAAGGATCTTCCAGCTCTTCAGGGTTAAGCGTTACAACAAAGAAAACAATAACTGCTGCGGCAGCCAATCCTGCAGAAGGAATTAATCTTGATGGTATAAAAAACTTACTCCAAATACTTTGTTCTTTTTTTTCTTTATACTTTTCAGAATTAATTTTCCTCATCAATTCAGCTTCAAAATCAGCCGGGGCTTTAACTTCCTGCAGCTGGTTAAGAGTTTTAATTACATCGTTATATTTTTTATCATCATCTTTCACTGGCATTTCATCACCTACTCGTTATAAATATCCTTCAATAAAATTTGAAGTTGTGCTCTTCCTCTGTTTATTCTTGATTTAACCGTTCCTTCATTTACTTTTAATATTTCAGCAATTTCTTCGTAGCTCATTCCCTGCACATCTCTTAAAATAACTGCTTCCCTGTATGCATCTTTAACTTTCAACAATGCTTTCTGAATTATTTCATCCTTAATTCCGCTGTCTGTCATAACATCGGGTCTGTAAGCTTCATCCGGTATATCAAATGTTTTGTGTTCATCACCGTAATCGCTGATAGAAATAAATTGTCTTCTCCGCTGCCGTCTGTATTCTGTACGTGCAAGGTTTCCGGCAATTGTATAAATCCATGTAGAAAACTTTGCCACCGAACTATAACTATCTTTATACCTGTGCACTTTTATCATCGTTTCCTGAACAACATCGGAACAAGCATCGTAATTACCAATAAATCTGAAGACATAATTTGTTAACGGATTTTTATACCGCTGAACTAAAATCTCAAACGCCCGCTCAGTGTCATTCTTCTGGAATTCAAGAATCAACTCTTCATCAGTAAGTTCGTGGAGATTCTTATCCATTAACAGAGTTTATACCTTAGTAGTGAGAAATTTGTTTCCATAATTGAATGTTAAATTAACTAAAAATGAAGAAAATCAGAAGAATTTTGGAGTTAGGATTACAGGATTTCGGAAATAAGGATGGTAATAAGTGTCTTATCATCCAGGTTTGTAGTTTTGATGGAAATATCTGCTTTAAGCAAGCGCCCTGAAAACTTCGATCAGTTTCTCATCAGAAAAAATCGTGCGTGCTTTTACATAGCCCTTGTAGTAAAAAGGATGTGTGCCTACAATCCTGGCTGCTGCCTGATCGGGCAAGTTTTTGCTTTTTAGTTCTGTTACTTTTGATAAACCTGTAAAATACCTGGTTAGCATGCTTACAATATAAACCGGTTCAAACCCGTTATCCAATAAATTAAAAGCAACTTCCAGGGCTCGGGGTTTATCCATCACAGCAACAGCATCCTGGAGATCGAAAATGGTGAACTGCTTTAATGATGATGAAACTTCGCGAATGTTTTCGATTGTGATTTCATTTTTATCTTTAAGGTAAAGAAGAATTTTTTCCAGTTGTGTTTCCAGCATACTCCTGTTTTCGCCAACCATATCAACCAATACCTGCGCATTTTCTTTTTGCAGAGTTTTTCCTTTTGATTCAGCATAACTTATAAGCCAATCAACAAGAGCACTGCCCTTTAATTTTTTTGCTTCGAAGATAAAATTATTTTCAAGCAATGTTTTATACGGCTCCGAAGATAAATTTGTTATTGTGCCGTTATGAATTAAAACAAGTACTGTAAAATCAGCGGGGGCAAGAGCATAATCTTTGAGAGGTTTTTTATCTTTAACCTTTTCGAATTGTTTAAAGATTATAATTTTTTTCTCTGATCCAAAAGGAAAAGCTGTTGCAAGATCTAAGACTTCACCAAGTGGTTTGTCTTCACCATAAAAAACACTTTTGTCAAACTCAGAAGAAAGTAACGGCTCAACTGTTGCTTCAACGGAGCTTAAAGCACTGTCTAAGCTGAAAGAATCTTCACCGAAAAAATAATAGATCGGGGCAAGCTTTCCTTTTTTCAATTCAGGAATAACCTTTAATATGGAGGGGGCTTTACTCTTTGCCATTTTTTGATTTTAGTTTTTCATATTTAAATGCTTTAAATATAAAGATACCCAATCCGCCACAGACAATTCCGAGAACAACTACCATTGTTATTATTGTACTTAAATCCATTGTTTATCTCTAGAAAGAGAGTTTTCACTTAAGGTTTTTTTAACTAAAAATTTATTCATAGCAATTAATACCGACAGAACAATTGCCCACTGGAAAATTACTGTTCCAAAATTTTCTGAATGAAACGGGTTCCACCATTCCGGGTCCCAGGATATAGATGATATAAGCCACCAGCTAACCAGCACAACAACCTGAACAGGAATCAGCACACCTATAACGTAATTATACCATTTGCCAATTTTAATATCACTTCCGAAACCGTTTATTATTTCTGTACGGAATTTATCAACTCCATACCTTATAATTGAAAATGAAATAAAGGCACCACTTAAAATTAAACCAACACCCCAAACCCAATCCTGATTTGCAAGAAATTTAAGATCAATTGCTGAAGGAATTCCAAGCAGAATTCCTAAGGATGCAACAACAATAATAGCTTTCTTTCTTTTTATTCCGGTATCAATAAGTGTGCGGGTGGAAAGCTCCACCATAGAAATTAATGATGTAAATGCAGCGAAGAACAAACCGAGAAAGAAAAGTGAAGCAAAGATTGTGTTTACAAGATTGCTTTCAGATATTCTTGAAAAGAGAAGCGGAAGATAAATAAAAGTTAATCCCGTGTTTGCCGGTCCGCTTTGAGAAACCTGCTGCATAGCATCAACAGAACTTAAAGCAAAGACCGTAGAGAAGATAGTAATGCCTGCAAGAATTGAAATTGTGTTATTCCCAAAACCAATGAGTGCAGCATTGAGCGAAATATCTTCTCTCTTTTTCATATAGATTGCATAAGTAAGGATCAATCCCCAACCAGCGCCAGTATCCCATGCATTTTGCGTTAACGCATTAAGCCATACTTTATGATCGAGTATTACACTCATATCCGGTGTAAAAAAATATTTAATTCCTTCAAAGGCATTTGGTAAAGTAACAGCGCGTATGAAGAGCAGAAAGAGGATTACCAGTAAAGAAGGAACAAGAAATTTGGTAACTCTTTCAACACCTTTAGTAACTCCCCTAAAAACTACAAGCGCAACAAGCACCATTGCAGCTATATGAAAAAGAAGCGGCTGGTAACCTGATGTGAATTCATTCCAGTAAGTTAGATGTTCAGAAGTGCTGAAAAGATCGCCGGAAACTGCGGAATAAAAGTACCTTATGCACCACCCGGTTACAACTGAGTAGTAAAACATTATTGCAGCAGATACAAAAACAATATAAGCACCCATCCACCCAAACTTTTTTCCAGCTGTTTTTGCAATAGCTCCAACCGGTCCCATTCTTGCAGATTTGCCAATTGCGAATTCAGCAATTAATAATGGAACAGACCAGATAAGCAGGAAGATAACCCACGGGATGAGAAAAGAACCGCCGCCATTTTGAGCAACAATGCGCGAGAAGCGCCAGATGTTTCCGGTGCCAACAGCAATACCAATCGAGGCAATTATTAATGCCCACCTTGATGAAAAAAATTCCTGCTGCTTCATTATTTAACGGCGGTTATTTTATATTGATTTTATTTTTCTCGCTGCTCAATTTTTACATTTATCATTTTAATATCTTCAACCGGTTTATCACCAGCCCCGGTTTTAATTTTGCCAATATCTTCAACTACATTCATTCCGCTAATCACTTTGCCAAAGATTGTATGCTTACCATCCAGCCATGGAGTTGGAACGAGTGTTATAAAAAACTGGCTACCGTTTGTATTCGGACCTGAGTTAGCCATGGAAAGTATGCCCGGTGCATCATGTCTTAATTCCGTAACAAACTCATCTGCAAATGATGTGCCCCACAAGCTTGATCCGCCGCGTCCTGTACCAGTAGGATCGCCGCCTTGTAACATAAAATCAGCTATAACACGATGAAAAATTATTCCGTCATAATATCCTTTGTTTGCTAATCCTACAAAGTTTTCGACTGTCTTTGGAGTTTTATCAGCAAAAAGTTCAATCTCAATTGTTCCCATGTTTGTGTTTATTACTGCTACTGTCATTGATTCCGGCATTTGTGTTTCTTCCTCTGTTGATGTTGTTTGTTCTTCAGTTTTCTCTTTTACGGTATCTGAACTTTGGCATCCGAAAAAAGCTATAGCAAATGCCACTGTTAATACAATGTTTTTCATTTTTCCTCCGTTAAGGTTTTATAGAATTTGTTAATAATAAAATTAATATAAATAATCCAATTGCAATCCTGTAATAGATAAATACAAAAGTAGAATGCTTTTTTAAAAATTTAATAAGAAAATCTATCGCAAGGTAACCACTAATTCCCGATACCAATGTGGCAATGGTAATATTTAACGCCATATCTGTTGTGAGATAGTCTAACGAATGAATCAACTCAAACAAACCACTTGCAAGATACAGCCGGAATACTTAATAAAAATGAAAACTTCGCAGCCACATCTCGCTTAAGACCTAAAAATAAACCTCCTGTAATTGTGGTACCCGATCGGGATGAACCAGGTATTAATGCAAATGCCTGTGCAATTCCAATAATTATAGAATCTTTAACCGTGATGTTGTCCATATCTTTTTTGAAATTTGCAATTTTTTCAGCAATAGCCAGATATGATAGCTAATCCTATTAAACTAAAACTTATAACATAAAGATTCTTAGTTAGGGAACCTTCTATTGATTCTTTGAATAACAATCCGATTACTACAACGGGTATTGTACCGACAATAACCAGCCATCCAAGTCTTGAATTTAAACTTTGTAAGCTAATATTTTTTTCTTGAAAGGAAATTATCTCTTAAAAAATCCCTCACAATAAGAAACAAATCTTTTGCAAAATAAATTAAAACAGAAAACATAGTACCTATTTGAATAACCGCAATAAATGCAGTCCATCTTTCCGGATGTTCAGATGAGATTAGATTGAGGAGCTTTCCGGCAACTGTAACATGCCCTGTACTGCTTATCGGAAGGAATTCGGATAAACCCTGTATAATTCCTAAAAGAATAGCTTCAAAAACACTCAATCAGCTACCCCGAATAAGTAAGAGATTCCTAACTTCACTCCTGCGGAAAATGAATTAAAATTTACATTCTCGTTAAAATTTGTAATCTTATTTCCATCGTTATCAGATGGTTCGCCGTTAACATCGTACCTTATATCTAAACCGATATTTGCGTATAAATTATCGCCTAATATTGTGTTGCCTTCTGCTCTTACAACAACACCAAACCCGGTTGAGCTGAAATCCACTTCGCTCCCCATCCATTTTTTAGATTCTTTTACTGAAACAAACCGTGGACCGGCACCTCCGCCAAATTTAAAATTATATCCATTACCAACAAATACGTAATAAGCCATCACTGAAGGCAATACTGAGTTATAAGTAAGATCATATTGACCAAGTCCAACATTGTTATTGTAAGAAAATATCTGGTATGGAATTTCGAGACCCAGTTCAAAATTACTACTGAGGAACTGACCTGCTTCAATTGTAAATATTACAGCCGTACTGAAAGATCCTAATTGTACAATTGGCTGGTAGCTTTGATTAATGTAATCCTGTACAGAGGGAATACTTATAAAGTTAATCCCCATAGTTGCTTTCAATTCTGTTTGAGCATAAGCAAAGTTAATTGAAAACAAAATAAATCCTGATAAAAAAAGTTTTTTCATGTTTCTTCCAGATCTGTTTTTACTATCTTAAAAAGATTAATGTGCTGCCTATTTAAAATTACAAATACAATTAAAGAGGTAAAGATGAACATCACGTAGGATACAGCGTGTGTAAGCAAAGCATATGCAGCACTTATAGTTTCACCAAAACCAAATAATAATACAAGAGTTGTTTTTGCCAGCGCATGGTATGAACCAGTTCCACCGGGAGTCGGAATAACAACACCAATAGCACTTATACTCATCAATACCCAAGCCATTTCGTAAGTAACCGGTTGCAGCTTATCCAGTCCAAGCATTAAAAATCCCAGATAGGAACTAACACCATAAAGCAATAGCATAGCAACAGTTAGCAGTATTGTAAACAAATAATTATTGAATCCTTTAAGGCTGGTAAAACCCTGTATCAGCATTTCGAAAATATAAACTAATTTTTCTGCCCACTTTGATGAAAACCTCTCAAACATTTTTACAATAATTCCGTAAAATCTTTCTTTATAACGAACTGAGAAATATATTGTTAGAATAATAGTAAGCATAGCAAAGGCAGATAAATATAAACTTGTTTCAAGCCATGGAAAAATTGAATAGAGATTTTCCCTCCATATAAAAGCTGAAACAAGCACAGCAAATCCTAACGATACTAAATCAATTACACGCTCAACAATTACAGTACCAAACATTGAAGTGCGCGACAATCCTTCCCACTTACCAAGCATAATTGCTCTGGTAACTTCGCCGAGTTTGGGAGTTACGCAGTTAACTCCATAGCCAACCATAAGTGCGCCGAAAAGATGTTTCATGGAAGCATCGGGTTTAACAGAATGCAATATAACTTTCCAGCGTACTGCTCTTATATAATGACTAGCCATAGTAGAAAAAGTAAAAACCACCAGCCAAAAAATTGATGCCTGGGAAACAAGAGTAAACACTTCACCAAGGTTAACACCGTTGAAGGCGATGAACAGAAAGATAGCTGCCAATCCAATTGAGATAATAAAATTAATCAGTCCTCTTAGAGCAGGAATTTTTTTTGAATTACCTGAGGTCAATAACCTTGCTTCCTTCCGGAGGTGTAAACGTAAATTTTGAATCGGGTAGATTTTGATCGATACTATAGTTTGTCAGATCAATCTGCACAAGACCCGCAGCCGGATCATCAATTAATACCCTGGAAATAAGATTATCATCTGCTATCCATAATTTAACTGAGTTAAAATTAAACGTGGAAGTTTGAGGTACAAGCTTTAAAACCGCCTGATCATCAATCATGTAAGTGCTTAGCTCACACTCTTCGGGGTAATCAAAAATGATACGCTCAATAGATAACAAACCGGCATCTTCTTCATCATAACTGCTTATAATAACTTTGTTTTCTTTTTCATTATAATTCCAGTTTGTTTCACCATCAGATACAATTAGAATATTTGTGAGTTCAAATCTTATCTTATCTTCTTTTTTATAATAAACTTTTCCTGTAAGATTTGCTGATCCATTAACTGATTGTGTTAAGTTTGCTGAAAGATCGCTTAGTGTATTAAACTTATCCTGTACCGCCTGCAGAAGCTGGCTGGGATCGTTTTGTGCTGTAACAAGTCTGGTGCTGGTAAGAAATAATAATAAAAATATTACGATGATGTTTGTTCTGTAAACCTTAAATATTTTTTTCATAATAATTTATTATAATGATCTGAATACTGTTTCAAGTTGTTCTTCATTCTCCACTAAAACTTGTCCGTGCTTTACTTCCATCATTAGGTCCAACAATTCCAGCATCTTCAAGCTGATCAACTATCCTTGCAGCGCGAGAATAACCTAGTTTAAGCTTTCTCTGGAGAAGTGATACAGAACCCTGTTGATGACGCACAATAACTTTAGCTGCTTCTTCGAACATAGGATCTACATCAGCAAATAACCCGGCTGATGATCCTTTTTTCTTATCATAAATGGAGGGAAGAAAATACGGTTTGGAATAAGCTGGCTGAGAATAAACATAATTTGTAATCTTTTCAACTTCCTCAGTCGATATAAAAGCATTTTGGACACGGATTGGTTTCGGTGAGCCGGTGGGCATAAAAAGCATATCACCTTTTCCTAATAACTGCTCAGCTCCATTCATATCCAATATTGTCCTGGAATCGATTTTTGTTGCAACCTGGTATGCAATTCTTGAACTGAAGTTCGCTTTTATAACACCTGTAATAACATTAACTGATGGTCTTTGTGTTGCTAGCACAAGATGAATTCCAACAGCACGTGCTAATTGAGCAAGCCGGGTAATTGGTTCTTCAACATCTTTGCCGGCTGTTATCATTAAATCTGCAAGCTCATCTATAACAACAACAAGGTAGGGAAGATGATGATGTTTTATAGTTTCAGTATCGTGCGGTCTTGTTGCTGGATCATCTACCTTGCGATTATAATCGACAATATTTCTTACACCGGCTTTTGCCAGTCTATCATAACGCCGTTCCATTTCAATTTCTACAGACTTTAAAATAAGCACTGCATTCTGCGGAGCGGTTATAATTTCTTCTTCAAGATCAGGCGAAACTGCGAGGTAGTGTCTTCTTAGTTTATTATAAAAAGATAGCTCAATCTTTTTCGGATCCACCAAAACAAATTTTACCTCAGAAGGATGTTTGGTATAAAGCAGACTGCTAATTATCATATTTATACCAACGCTTTTACCCGAGCCGGTTGAACCTGCAATAAGCAAGTGCGGCATTAATGCAAGATCTGCTATATAAACATCACCGTTAATAGTTTTGCCAAATGCCATAGGCAGTTCAGCTTTGGATTCGTAAATTTTGCCCAGCACTGAGCGTGCATTAACCAGCTCAGCTACGGCGTTTGGTATTTCCACTCCAATTGCACCTTTGCCCGGGATGGGCGCAATAATTCTTATTCCTTTAGCTGCTAATGCAAGTGCTATATCGTTTTCAAGCCCAACTATCTTACTAATTTTTACGCCGGGCGCAGGAACAATTTCGTAAAGTGTAACAACAGGACCGGGAGTAACTGAAATATCCTGAATATCAATATCAAACAGTTTTAATTTTTCTTTTAACAGTTCTGCGTTTCTTGTTAGTTCTTCTTCTGCAACTTTAAAATTTTCTTCGGGAGCGGGCTCCAACATATCCAGCGTAACCATCTTATAATCTATATTTTCCTCCCACGGCTCAGGTAGTTTTTCCTCTTCATCTCTTCCAAATTCCCTGGCAGGTACTTCCCCGGTTTTTTCGAGATCAACTTTTTTTCTTTCTTCGCGAATCACTTCATTTTGATCATCATCGGAATATCCATCATCTTTTCTTATAATTCTTATTTTTGTTTGTGATTGTACCTCTTCATCCATCAACTCTTCTGCAGTAGAGAGTGTTTCTTCATTTTTATTTTTAAGTTTTTTCTTTCCGGATCGAAGTTTCTTTATCTTATCCAGGTTAGTTTCAATCCCTTCATCATTCCCTTTTATTTTTATTTCGCTACCCTGTTTACCCGCAAAAGCAGATTTAAAAAATCCTATTATTTTTTCAATCTTTATATCAAAAGCAAATATTAAAACAGTAACAAACGCAAATAAAAGTAAAATTATACCCGCCAATTCCACCAAGCAAACCTGATAATGCTTCTCCAAGATATTCGCCAATGTATCCTCTTAGCTCATAAGATCCTGCAAATATGTTGTAATTTACTTTAAGCACTCCAAAGAAAGCAGCAAGGATTAATGCCATGAAGATAAAAAAGTTTGATAGATGAATTTTAAGCTTGAATGATAATTTCTTAAAAAATGAAAAGCCCCACAGGAAGAGTATAAAAGCGAATGCAATAGAAAAATATCCTAACGTCTGCTTTATAAGAAAGTGAGCGGTGTGTGCGCCTATAATTCCAAGCCAGTTATTTATATCAGATTTGTCACCCGGTGAGAAAATATCTTTGAAGAAATCACCCATCAAGGCTTCATCATAACGGCTGTAAGAAATTACAGACAGGAATAAAAAGACCGATAGCACCAAAAGAAAAATGGCAAAAATAGTCTTTTTCTTTTCGGGAGAAATTGTAAAATAAGACTTACCCCCTGATTTATTTTCCCGTTTTTTAGTTGTCTTCCTTTTAACAGCCATTAATAACTAAGATCTTTTTAAGAAAGTAATTATACTTTAATTGATTGTAATGCGCTTCCATTAAAGAAAGGGACTATGCTGGTTACGCTTAATTTACTGCAAATTTTAAGATCATCTTCAAACCCGCGGGAGGCAAGCAATTTACCATGCTCTGTTTCTTTAAGCATTTTTAAAATGTTTTTACCAAAAGATTGATTTAATGCTACAGCACATTTAGCCGAGTCTGATAATTCCACATTGTCTTTTATTGACCCGAGTTCCTTCACAAGTCTGCCTGCACAAACCGAATCTTCCATGGAAAAAAGATTGTTATTTCCCGCACATAGAATTTCGACATCTTTACCGAGGTTAGCAAGTTGCTTTGCAACAGCATTTAGATTATTGAAGGAACAAACTAATAGATTATCGGAAAATTTTGCTTTAACAATTGCTTTTGAGCCATTTGTGGTATAGTAAACTATCGATTTGTCCTCAATCAGTCTTCCTTCATATTCGGCTGGAGAATTACCAAGCGCGAATCCATCTATTTTTTGTGCGTTTCTTTCGCCGCCAAGCAAAGTATGTCCGCCAAACATTCCCCCCGAAACTTTAACAGCAAATTCAACTGTGGCTACTGGTATTACTTCCTTTGCACCATTTGAAAGGGCAGTGATAATAGTTGTTGAAGCGCGAAGAACATCAATGACAACAGTGGTTTTCCCAGAAAAGTAAAGTTCATCTTTATTAACCGGCGAAAACATTATGTTTATTTTCATAGCGTTGTATCACCGTTTAGTTTTTAACAAAAGGCAGCTTAACAACTTTAGCTGCAAATTCTTTTCCCCTGATTGAAATATTTATTTCGGTTCCAACTTTTTTATAATCTGAATCTATATAACCCAAGGCTATAGGTTTTTCAAGAACCGGGCTAACAGTACCGCTGGTAATTGTTCCAATCTTTTTATCGCCATCAACTATATCATATCCTTTTCTTGGGAAGAATTTATCATCAGAAATCATTGCAACGAGTTTTCTGGTAATTCCGTTCTCTTTTACTTTTTTTAGCGATTCCCGTCCAATAAAATCTTCTTTGTTTAACTTGGTAATCCAACCAAGCCCTGCTTCAATTGTGTTTGTAGTTTCATCAATATCATTACCGTATAAACAAAAACCCATTTCAAGTCTTAAAGAATCTCTTGCTGCAAGTCCGGCTGGTTGAATATCATATTCTTTTCCAGCTTTGAACAGTTCATTCCAAACATGAGCCGCAGTTTCTTCATCGCCCGTAAAATAAAGCTCATAGCCAAGTTCGCCGGTGTAGCCGGTTCGCGATACTATCATCTCTACGCCGGCAACCTTATCAATTTTAAAATGATAATAATCCAGATCAATCTTATTATCCATTAGTTTTTGCACAACTAATTCCGAATTATGACCTTGCACCGCAAGCAGGGAATAATCATCACTTAAGTTTTTAATATCAACACCAAATTTATTGTTCTCAACCATCCAGTTATAGTCTTTTTCGATATTAGCTGCATTAACAACAAGCATGTATTTGTTTTCTGCAATATTGTATACAAGCAGGTCATCAACAATTCCACCGTTGGGATAACACATTGCAGAATACTGAACTTTGCCAGGTGTTAGCTGCGATGCATCATTAACCGTAATGTGCTGAACAAAATCTAAAGCGTTATTTCCCTCTATAAATATTTCGCCCATGTGCGAAACATCAAACACTCCAACCGAATCGCGGACTGCTTTATGTTCGGCTATGATGGAAGAATATTGAACGGGCATTTCATAACCGGCAAACTCTACAATTTTTGCACCGGCTTTTTTATGAAGCTCGTAAAATTTTGTTTTTTTCATATAAAAGAATTAATTATTTCTTATCTAATTTTTTCCAGTCACTTAAAAACTTATCAATCCCAATATCAGTTAAGGGATGATTGAACAGTTTATTTATAACAGCAAACGGAATGGTGCAAACATCAGCACCCATTAGTGCTGCTTCAACAAGATGAAGCGGGTGCCTTATACTTGCAACCAGCACTTCTGTTTGATAATTATAATTGCTGTAAATCTGAACAATCTGTGAAATCAAATCCATCCCGCTGGTGCTTATATCATCTAATCTGCCTACGAAAGGGCTAATATAGGTTGCACCTGCTTTTGCAGCAAGCAGTGCCTGCGAGGCGGAGAAACATAGTGTAACGTTTGTGTTTATGCCTTCATCTGAAAGTGTTTTAACTGCTTTCAAACCCTCTTTAATAAGAGGAATTTTTACTACAATATTTTTATGAATAGCAGCAAGTTCGCGCGCTTCCTTAAGCATTCCATCGTAATCAGTTGCAATAACTTCTGCACTTATCGGTCCGTCTACTATTTTAATTATTTCATCTAATAACTCTCTAAAATTTTTGCCTTCTTTGGCTACTAAAGATGGGTTCGTTGTAACACCATCTAAAACTCCAAGTGAAGCTGCTTCCTTTATTTCATCAATGTTTGCTGTATCAATAAAAAATTTCATGGTTAGTCTCCGAATAAAATTATTAAAAATATAAATTTTTTAATCAAACAATTGTGTTAAATCTTTACCTGTTTTTGAAGAAATAAACTTAAACTTACCCGGTTTAACAGATACCGTTTCTTCAACTTTTAAACGCGTAAAATATTTTATTTGAAACTTGGTTAAAGATTTAATTTTCCCTTCACGCAGATTTGCTGCCGTAGACGGATGGCACTTAATAATTAAACTTCTCTCTTTGGAATTTCTTTTAAACTTTTTCAGCCAGGATTCTAAGATCGTAAACAAGGTGCGATCCCTTAGTTAGCTGACCTGTTCCAAGACAAGAGGGGCAAACCTCCTTTATTGCCTGATCAATGTTCTGTCTTATACGCTGCCTGGTAATTTGGATAAGACCAAAATCAGTCATTGGTAAAATAGCAACTTTGGCTCTATCTTTCCTGAATTCTTTTTTTAATTCATCATAAACTTTTTTACGGTTTTTATCTTCTTCAAGATCTATAAAATCGGTAACAATTATTCCTCCAATATCTCTTAATCTTAACTGGCGGCAAACTTCACGAGCAGCTTCTAAGTCAGTTTTAAGAGAATTCTGCTCCTGCTCTTTATTCCTGGCATATCTACCGCTGTTCACATCAATTACAACCATCGCCTCCGTATGCTCAATTATCAGGTAGCCGCCGCTTGGCAGGTGAACTCGTCTGCCCATAAGTGTTTTAATCTGCTCTTCAATTTTAAAATCATCAAAGATCCCATCGGAAGATTTGTACGGTTCCACTTTTTCAGCAATTGCCGGTTGAACGACCCGCAAATAACTGTTTATCTGTTTATATAAGTTTTTTAGAATCAATAAATACTTTGGAAACATCAGAATTGAAAAGATCCCTGATAACGCTAACGGTTGTGTTAAGATCCTGGTAAATTAATGAGGGGGGCTTTTCTGTTTTTACTGATGACTCAATTTCGGACCAAGTCTTCATCAGTAACTTTAAATCATCTTTTAGTGATTCTTCAGATTGCTTTTGAGCAACAGTTCTTATTATAAGCCCATAATTTTCGGGTATGATTCCGCGAGCAATATACCTTAATCTTTTTTTCTCACGGTAATCTGTAATTTTTTTTGAAACGCCAATTTTATTATCGAAAGGTAGAAGAACACAAAACCTGCCTGGTAACGAAATTGATGAAGTTACGCGAACTCCTTTATTAGCAACAGGTTCCTTTGTAATCTGGACAAGTATATCCTGTCCTTTACGTAGTTTTGGTATGGGTCTGTTCGAGCCATTTCTGCCGGGAGATGCTGCGGCTTCACTATCCGTTGGAGAATCTTCTTCTTCAACATCTGTAGCATCTTCGCCAATCATATCCTGCAGTTGCTGTGTTCTATCGCCAATATCTGAAAAATGAAGAAATGCATCGTGCTTCATTCCAATATCTATAAAGGCAGCCCTAATGCCGGGAAGGACGCGAGCCACCCTTCCAAGATAAATATCTCCTACCGTTCTGCGATTTTCAGGATGGTCGACAAAGAAGTCGACTAAACTTCCATCTTCCGTAATGGCTACGCGCGTTTGGGTAGACGTGGAATTGATAATAATTTCTTTTACCATATAGGTTAAACTCTCTTAATGAAATAAGATATTTCATTATAAAACTTTTTATACTTACAAAACCTAGATTAAAGATCTGCCCTGCATGAATAAATCGATGCAGGGTGATATCAAATAAAAACATGAATAATGTGTTGAAACTAAATAACATACTACAAGGTTTTTATAAGTATTAAAAAAATACTGAAAAAATTCTATTAGTTAATAATCAATAAGGTGTTACTTTATTGCAACGCCTGTTTATTTATTTTGATTTTTATCGTCGTCTTATAGCAGTTCTTTTCTGCTTAAAGACAGTTTGCCGTTATCTGTTTTAATAAGTTTAACTTTAACCTTGTCACCGGTTTTAAAGTAATCGGATACTTTTTCAACTCTCTTATTATCTATCTGCGAAATATGAAGTAAGCCCTCTTTACCGGGCAGTATTTCAACAAACGCTCCAAAGTCAACAATTTTTACAATAACACCATCATATATTTCCCCAACTTCCGGGGTTGCAGTAAGTTGTTTGATATATTCTTTACACTTAGTGGCGCTTTCTCCGTTTGTTGATGAAATATTAATGGTTCCGTCATCTTCAACAGATATTTCAACACCGAATAATCTCTGCATACCCTGGATTGTTTTTCCACCGGGACCAATTATAAGACCAATCTGGTCAGTTTCAACATTCATCGAAATTAATCTTGGTGCATATTCTGATAATTGTTCGCGGGCTTTATCTATTGCTTCATTCATTACGTTAAGAATGTGCATTCTTCCTTCCTTTGCCTGCTGCAGGGCTTTTTCCATAATTTCGAATGAAATGCCCTGTATTTTTATATCCATCTGGAATGCTGTTATACCATCGGAAGTACCGGCAACTTTAAAATCCATATCTCCCAGATAATCTTCATTTCCAAGAATATCAGAAAGGACAGAAAATTGGTCATCTTCTTTTACAAGTCCCATTGCAATACCGGAAACAGGTTTGCGAATAGGTACGCCAGCATCCATCATTGCAAGCGACCCGGCACATACTGTTGCCATGGAAGATGAGCCGTTTGATTCGAGAATATCGGAAATAATCCTAACCGTGTAAGGAAACTGACTCTCTTCCGGAAAAACAATTTTCAAAGCTCTTTCTGCAAGGTTTCCGTGTCCAACTTCTCTTCTTCCAACGCCGGTCATTCTTCCAACTTCGCCAACGCTAAACGGGGGAAAATTATAGTGAAGCATAAATTTCTTTTTATATTCTTCACGTAAACCATCAATAATCTGTTCATCACGTTTTGAACCGAGTGTAATAGTAGTGCAACTTTGGGTTTCTCCTCTTGTAAAGAGTGCAGAACCATGTGTTCTTGGTAAGTTACCAAGTTCAATGGTAATAGGTCTTACCTGTGTGGTGGTTCTTCCATCCAACCGTATTCCTTCTTCAAGAATGCGCTTGCGCATAAAATCTTTTTCAATATCGTGCAGGATGTTTGAAATAGCACCTTCCTGCTCAGGATATTTTTCTTCAAGCGATTCTTTAACTTCTTTTTTAAGCTCACTGTTTTTCTGGGCTCTTTCTTCCTTGGTAAGAACGGAGTAAACGATATCTTTAAACTTTTGTTCGCCCAATTGGTAAACATCGTTTTTCATATCTTCATCAACTTCCTTTTTTTCTACCTCCCATTTAGGTTTGCCTGCTTCTTCTTTAAGATCTAACTGGAGCTTAACAATTTTCTTTATTTCAGACTCAGCAAACTTTAATGCATCAAGCAATTCTTCTTCATTCACCTCGTTCGATTCACCTTCAACCATCATAATCGAATCTTCAGTTCCGGCAACAATAAGTTCCATATCGCTGTTATCTATTTCAGTGTGCGATGGATTTACAACAAATTTTCCATCTATCCTTCCAACCCTTACTTCAGCCATAGGACCATCAAAAGGAATATCTGAAATTGTTAAAGCAGCAGATGCACCTATTGCACCGAGCACATCGGGATCGTTTTCACCATCATACGAGAGTACGAATGAAATAATTTGTGTTTCATTTTGGAAATCTTTTGGGAATAAAGGTCTTATCGGTCTATCTATTAATCTTGCAGTTAGTATTTCTTTTTCGGTAGGTCTCGCTTCTCTTTTAAAGAACCCACCCGGAATTTTTCCTGCAGCAGAGGTTCTTTCGCGGTATTCAACTTGCAGCGGAAAAAAGCCCCTGTCTTCTTTTGCTTCTGTTTCGGCAACTGCAGAAACCAACACCATTGTATCTCCATAGCGAACCATAACGGCACCGTTTGCTTGTCTTGCATATCTACCGGTTTCTATGGATAATATTTTCCCGCCAATTTCAACTTCTTTTTTAACAATCATTTTTAAACCTTACTTTCTAATATTCAATTCTTTGATAATTACTCTGTATCTTTCTATGTCTTTTGCAGTTAGATAATCCAACAGTCTTCTTCTCTTGCCAACCATCATCATTAATCCTCTTCTGGAATGGTGATCCTTTTTGTGCGTGCTAAAGTGGTCTGTAAGATCGTTAATTCTTTTTGTTAAAAGCGCAATCTGTACTTCCGATCTGCCGGAATCATTTTCACTTTTGCCAAATTTCTTAACGATCTCTTGTTTTTCTTCTTTTGTCATTCTACTATACCTTATATTAATTATACAATGTAACCCCAGAATTAACCGGGATCAATTAATTTGCTTTAAAATTTTTAATCCTATTTCTTTATCTTTTTTCATCTGTTTTACAAGCTCTTCAGCAGACGAAAATTTTTCTTCTCCTCTTATTCTATCTACAACATTAACCCGAACAGTTTGATTATAAATTTGTTTGTTGAAATCAATAATATAAACTTCAGGGATTATCTCTCCCGCCTCATGAAAAGTAGGGCGGCTGCCAATACTTAAAAGGGCGTTATGTTTTTTTTCTTCAACAATACACTCTGCAGCATAGATGCCTGTTGCAGGTAAAAGTTTATCTTCATTTTCTACCAGAAGATTTGCTGTGGGAAATCCAAGTTCCCTTCCCCGTTTGTCTCCAGGTACAACTACTCCTTCGAAAGAATAAAAGCGCCCTAACATTTTATTAGCATTTACAATATCGCCTGCAATAAGTGCCTTACGTATCTTTGTGCTGCTAACAATAATATCATCAATCTTATATTCCGGAACAGCTGTTACTCCAAATCCTATTTCTTCCCCTTTCTTTTTCAAAATTTCTATATCTCCGCCTCTTCCTTTTCCAAAGTGATGATCGTAGCCGATAACAATTTCTTTAACACCAATACCATTAATTAGATATTTATCAACAAATTCTTCAGGAGTTTGCTGCGAGAATTCTTTTGTAAATTGAATAACCAACAGGTTATCCATTCCAAAAGTTTCAATTATTTTTTTCTTTTCAGAAAGTGTGCTTAACAGTTTAATTTTATTGCCCCCGGGAATAACTTTACGCGGGTGAGGTGAAAAAGTTATAAGCAGACTTCTGCCGCCAAATTCTGTTGCTTTCTGAACAACCGCTTCAATAATTTCTTTATGCCCCAAATGAATTCCATCAAAGGTTCCAAGCGTGATAATAGTGTTGTCGTTATGTTCTACTTCTAAAAAATCTTGGTATATCTGCATATTATCTCAGAATATGAACTAAAGCTTATAAATATACTTTAATTAACAGGAAAATGAAATGAAAAATCCACTACCATTTATAGTAATATGGGCTAAATCCATCTACATTAGTAGATTTTTTTCGTCAATTGATTTCAAAAACTGATCAACTTCCAAAGCATCATTTACTGAGTATTCGCCAATTTTTGTCCGGCGTAAATTGCTTAAAATTCCTCCACATCCCAGCTTTTCGCCAAAGTCGTTTGCAATTACCCTAATGTATGTACCTTTAGAACAGCTAATTTCAAAATGAATATCGGGCAAATCAATCTTTAAAATATCAAAGCTGTAAATAGTTACTTTGCGCGGTTCTCTCTTTACAGTTTTCCCTTTTCGGGCTAATTTATAGAGTTTTTGTCCATCAACTTTTAGCGCTGAATACATCGGCGGAATTTGAGAAATTTCACCAAGAAACTGATCGCGTACAATTTTAATCTGCTCTTCATCCAGCTTTTCCGGTATTGGGTGCGCTTTTGTTTCTGTTTCAGCATCCATGGATGGTGAAGTTAATCCGAGTGTAATTATACCGCTATAGGTTTTATTTAAATCCTGGTATTTATAAATCTCTTTGGTTTTTTTCCCCGTACACAAAATCAATAATCCTGTAGCCATGGGATCGAGCGTACCTGCATGACCAACGCGGCGGGCATTAGTTGCTCTCCGAATTCTGTTAACAACTTTAAATGATGTCCAACTATGAGGTTTGTCGATCAGTAAAACTTCGCCGGCTTTAAAATCAAGTTTTGAAAAATCACTCGTTTGTTTTGTTACCATCTTCTTTATGGATCCTGTCAATCAATCCTTCAATTTTTTCAACGAAATCGAGAGTATCATCAATAAAAAATTTTATTTCGGGAACGAACTTTAAGCTTATTCTATGAGCCAGCTCTGTACGTATAAACTTGGTTTTATTATCTATCCTGTCCAGCACCAATGCTCTTTTTTCTTTTTCAAGAACCGATAGATAAATTTTAGCCATTTTAAGATCGGGGCTTACTTTAACATTTGTTATTGTAATAAACCCAAGCTCGGGTTGCTGAATTTTATGTAAGAAGATGGAACTAACTTCTTTTTTTATAAGCTGTTCAACTTTATCAATTCTATGGGATGACATTTTATTGCTGGGTATTTTGATATATTAATTTGCTGAGAGCTAATTAGTGTTTAGTAAAATCAGGCAAGGGTTTGTTTTGTTTCAACCAGTTTGTAAGCTTCAAGTATATCGCCTACTTTAACATCGTTATAGTTATTAATATTCAGACCACATTCATAGCCGGCATCTACCTCTTTAACATCATCCTTAAACCTGCGCAGGGTTCCAATTTCACCTTCCTGTATTACAATACCATCTCTAATCAACCTGATTTTGCTGCTCCTGGAAATTTTACCTTCAAGCACATAACAGCCGGCAACAGTTCCAAATTTTGGAACTTTGAATAAGTCTCTTACTTCAACTGTTGCTACAACTTCTTCTGAAACTACTGGTGAGAGTAAACCTTCCAGGGCAGATTTAACTTCGTTTATTGCATCGTAAATAACGTTATACATTCTTACGTCAACACTTTGTTTTTCAGCAAGTTTACGTGCATTTAAGTTTGGTCTTACATGAAAACCGATAATAATTGCATCCGATGCATCGGCAAGCAGCACATCACTTTCGGAGATACCACCAACACCTTTATGAATAACCCGCACAATAACTTCTTCTGTAGAAAGTTTCATCAGGGAATCTGCTAAAGCTTCAACGGAACCATCTACATCACCTTTAACTATAAGCGGAAGTTCTTTTACTCCGCCAATGCTAATCTGTTTTGCAATTTCATCAAGCGTGATGTGATGAACCTGTTTCTGGTCCTGCTCTCTTTTAAGTTGTTGTCTTTTAAGTCCTATTTCCCTGGCATCTCTTTCCGATTCAAGTACAACAAAAGTATCGCCAGCTTGCGGCGTACCTTCCAAACCTAATACTAAAACTGGTGTTGATGGAGCTGCTTCAAAAACTTTTTTACCTCTTTCATCAAACATTGCTCTTACTTTACCCTGGTAGATTCCCGCAACAAAAGGATCGCCGATTTTTAATGTTCCTTTTTGCACCAGAATTGTTCCAGTAATTCCTCTTCCTTTATCAAGTTCTGCTTCAACAACAGCGCCGCGTACATTTCTATCGGGATTTGCTTTTAAATCGAGCATTTCTGCTTCAAGTAATATTGTATCTAACAGCTTGTCAATGTTAGTACCTGCTTTTGCAGAAATTTCCACACACTGATATTTACCTCCCCAATCTTCAACAAGGATATTTCTATCAGCAAGCTGTTGTTTAATTTTTTCTACATTAGCGCCCGGTTTATCGATTTTATTAATCGCAATAACTATTGGCACTTCAGCTGCCAGGGCATGGTTTATTGCTTCAACTGTTTGCGGCATAACAGCATCATCCGCAGCAACAATAAGCACAACAATATCGGTTAACTGTGCACCGCGAGCCCTCATGGCTGTAAATGCTTCATGACCCGGAGTATCTAAGAAAGGTTATTGATTTGCCGTCGCCAACATCCATTTTATAAGCACCAATGTGCTGAGTAATTCCACCCGATTCACCGGCAACAACATTTGTTCTTCTTACATAATCCAGAAGCGAGGTTTTACCATGATCTACGTGACCCATAATTGTAACAACAGGTGAACGGAATTTTAAAGATTCGGGATCGTCCTCAAAATCTTCAAGTGCTTCGGCAGTATATTCTTCCTGGAATTCAACTTCAAACCCAAATTCATCTGCGACCATGGTTATAGTTTCCACATCAAGCCGCTGGTTTATAGAAACCATCAATCCAAGTTCAATACATTTAGAAATAACATCGCCAACAGGAACCTGCATTAAATTCGCCAGTTCGTTAACAGCAATAAACTCGTTTACTTTTATCTTCTGACCTTCCAGGACCATTTCTTCCTGTACTCTTTCTTCTTCGGCTTCCCTGTCTTGTCTTTTCTTTTTTCTAAAGCTTGCTCTGCCGGAAACCCGGCTATCATCCATACTTGATAAGGTTTTTTTGATGGCTTTTTTTACATCTTGTTCATTTATCTCAAACTTTTTAACCCGCTTCTTTTTCTTAGCAACAGGAGTTTCTTCAGTACCTGCATCAGTAGTTTTTCTGCGCATACGCGGCTTACGTTTTTTCTTTGCAGTCGCCTTTTCATCTCCATCTTTAGTTTTCTGCGGCTTCTTATCCTCCTCAAGATCGATCTTACCAATAACCTTTAGTCCTTTTTGCTTACCTGCTTTTTTCTCTTTCTGTTTAGGAGATTCTTTGGCTTTCTCATCTTTAGATTTAACTTCTGTCCCAGTCTCAGTTTTATCTTTTTCTTTAACGACTTTCTCTTCTTCAGATTCCTCTTCTTCTGCAACTTTATCGGTTATTTTAATTTCCTCAGGTTCAGAAACCGGGGCTGTTTCTTCAACAGCTACTTCTGTTCCCGCCTCAACAGCTTCTTCAATTGCTTTTTCTGCTCTCTTCTTATGAAACTCTGCTATTTTTTTGTAATGTTTTTCAGCTTTTTCAATATCCTTTTTGTAATGATCATTGATTGAGGCGATCATCTCTTCGTTAAGCATAGACATATGAGATTTAACCTTAAAGCCCTTTTCTCTTAAAAACTCGACGAGATTATCGGCGGAAAGATTATACTCCGTTGCCAGATTATAAATTCTTATTTTCTTTTGTTTAGCTTCAGCCATATTTTACACCGGAAATTGAGATGTTTACTCTTCTTCAAATTGTGATTTTATCAGTTCAATAATCTCAGTAACTTTCTTTTCATCGAACTGTTCTATTTCTGCTAGTTTTTCCTGCCCGGCTGTTAATACTTCCAGTGCAGTATCGTAACGGTTATTTATAAGAATATCATAAACTTCTTCACCAAGATCTTCCTTAAGGTCTATCAATTCAATGTCTTCATCATAATCTTCAAATGGTTTTTCTTCTCTTAAAATTTCTATCTCATAACCGGTTAGCTTCATTGCAAGTCTTATATTAACTCCGTTCCTTCCAACAATAATTGAAACCTGATCAGAGTCGGCAGTAATAACAGCTTTCTTTTCATCCTCATCAAGTTCAATCTCTTTAATTTTAGCAGGTGCCAGAGCTCTTTGAATAAAGTAGATCGGGTCATCTGAATAATTTATCACATCAATATTTTCGTTATTAAGTTCTCTAACAATGGCATGAATACGAACACCCTTCATACCAACACATGCACCAACAGCATCAATTCTTGCATCCTGCGATTCAACTGCTACTTTGGCTCTTTCGCCTGGTTCGCGGGCAATAGCTTTTATATCTATTATCCCGTCATAAATTTCAGGAATTTCTATCTCAAAAAGTCTTTGGAGAAACATATTATCCGCCCTGGAAATAATAATAACCGGACCGCTGTTACCCTTGGTAACATCTTTAACAATAGCTCTAATTGTTTCGCCTTTTTTGTAACGCTCGAACGGAATTTGCTCAGAGCGTGGTAAGAGCAATTCGTTTTTGTTATGGTTAACCAGTATATCGCTTTTCCTAAGCTGGTAAATATCTCCAACAACTATTTCGCCGAGCAGCTCTTTATACTCGCTGTAAACTATTTCTTTTTCAATTTCCCTTATCTTCTGGTTTAAGCTTTGTTTAGCCAGGGTAATTAATCTTCTTCCCAGAGAGGAAAGTTCTATTTTTTCAACAAAATCTTCTCCAACTTCAAGTTCGTCTTCGTTCCCTTTTGAGTTAACTTCATCGATACTTATTTGTGTATCGGGGTCTTCAACTTCTTCAACAATTTCTCTTTCCAGAAATATCTCTATATCACCTCTATCCACATTCACAACAACGTCGAACTTAGCTTCCTCGCCATATTTTTTTCTTATAAGAATACCGAAGACATCTTCGAGTATGCCTGCTAAAACATCTTTATCAAGACCTTTAATCTTTACCATATCGGAAAATGATTCAACTATATCACGGTTCATTTTAGTTTAACTCCTTTAGGAAAAACTTACTAATACTTTTGCTTTAATTATATCTTCAAATTTAATTACCTGTTCTCTGTCTGAATAAAAATAAAGATTATCCTCTTCAATTTTTACCAGCTTGGCGGTAATACTTTTTTTATTTTCCCCGGATTTATATCTTACTTCAAATTTCCGGTTAATATGTTTTTTATACTGCTTCAAATATTCCAAGGGACGATCCACACCGGGTGTAGAGACATCCAGCCGGTAAGCAGAATTGAGTAATTCGTTCTTTTCGATTACATCGTTTATTTCCCTGCTAATTCTTGCGCAGTCATCGGCAGAGAGATTATCTTCTCCATCAATAAAAATTTCAATTACGTGGTTCCTCTCAGATCCCCTAAACAGAACTTCTAAAAGGAGGAGATTATTTTTCTCTGAAATTTCCTGCGCTGCATTTAAAATATTTTGCTTAGTTGAGTTCATATAAACAAAAATCGCCCTTAAAAGGGCGAATTAGAGTAAACAAAGATAAGAGTATTTATGGGAAGAAGCAAGAAATCAATATTATCCAACTACAGAGTATTTTGATGACAAGCTACTCGTTTTCGTACGAATTAGCTCGCTTTTCGGTCTTAAGCTCCTTTTTTTTCCTTCTTTCATAAACGCTGCAAGTAAATATTCCTATGACCAATCCGATTATGAAAATGACCACAATTAAAACAATTAAAGGAACCGACAGGTTCCAGAAAAAGATTTTAAGTTCTGTTGTTGTGGTATTTTGTACAGCTAAAATTGCAAAAAGCAGAAAGAGAACCGAGATTATAATCAGTTTTGTTCGCATAACTTTACAGTTTCAGATTTTGAATGAAATCTATAATTAATAATATACAACTTAAATGAGCTACTCAAAATTTGAAATAAGCACTTTTTTGCAGATATGGGACTTGAGAGGATTTAAGAATAGCATGAATGAATGAATTAATGACTGGATGAATAAGTAAATCGCTTTTCAATTTGATATAATGTTTGCAATTAGAAAAATAAAAAATGCCATCCTGCAAAACTAGGATGGCATTTTAAATTTCCTACCGTTGGGTGGGAACTAAAATGATCTGCTTTTTACTTCAGCAATATCATCTTCTTATTATCTACAAAAGTTCTGCTCTCACCAACAGCTTTTATCTGGTAAATATATGTTCCAGATGAAAGCTTGCTGGCATCAAAGTTAATCCTGTGATAACCTGCTTCAATAGAACCGGAAACAAGGGTTGCAGCAAGTTCGCCAACAATAGAGTAAATAGTAATTGTAACGTTGCTTACTTCCGGAATCGAGTACTCAATTGTTGTTGTAGGATTAAACGGGTTCGGATAATTTTGGCTCAAGACTAATCGCCCGGAGCCATATACATCAATCTCAATCGCATAGCTGAATTCAAATGTACCATCGAGGTCAACTTGTTTTAACCTGTAACGATAATTTCCTGTTCTTAGATCTTCGTCATCATAGTTAGTAACTTTTGCTTTCAGTTGTTGTACCGAAACCGGCACACAACCAACCTCGGTGCCAAGCTACCGCTAAAAACAGATTTTCTTTCAATACTCAAATCCCTGGTTATTTGTTTCTGTTTCAGTAGTCCAATTCAATGTTACTCTATTACTATTACTGTTTGCAGTAAAGGATGATAACTCAACAGGTATCATAGCTAATGCCAATAGATACGCTTCATAAGCATCTATTCTTCCAGCGCCATACCTGTTATCTTTTCCAGCAGCACCCTTTCTCTACAGCAGTTGTTTGAATTATCATACTAACTTGTTCAGGAGTTAAAAATGGATTAATTGACAATATCAATGCAGCAGTTCCGGCAACATGAGGAGTTGCACCTGATGTACCGCTAAAGGAAGAATAACCACCGCCATCAGATAATAGAAGTTGTTCCATTACCAGGTGCAGAAACGTCTGGTTTTAATAATCCCATAGAACCTGGTATTGTTTCGTATGGATAATCCTGGTACGCAAGTGGTACCGGATATGGATAACTTGGATGATTTATCTGCTAATCTTCCCATGCCCATGGACCCCAGGGTGAGCTGCTTGCAATAATATCGGTGGAAGCATTAACGTTTCCAACTCCTATTACAGAGCTAACACCACCAACCAATGTCTGATCTGGGTGTATCCAGGGACCGGGAGAATTACCCGGAGCAGAGATATTAAAAGGAATTCCTACACTATTGCCATCATTACTTGTAGAGTTTGTGTGTACTACACCAGCAGCCAGTTCAACATCAGTCATCTGCCTGTGCATTGGATAATTTGGCTGCGGATTGAAATACCATTTATAACTATGTGAGCTTGTTGTTACATCAACACCATTATCAACTGCATATTGTATGGCAAGCCATGAGTCAGCTTCACCACTAATTTTACAATTCATCAGCTTTGCTCTTGGTGCAACACCAGTTTGTGTACCACTGGTTCCATCACCGCAGATTATACCCGCAGTACTTGTACCGTGTGTACCGTTAGGTCCCATATTATTATCATTACCTTGCAAAATCCCATCCAATAAAATCATCAATGTAACCGTTGCCATCATCATCAATACCATTTATATCACCGGGATCGAAAACCCCGGCGCCTGGGCTCCCTTCAATAGTATGACCATCGCCATCGAAATCTTCACCTAAGTTGTTCCAGATATTGTTAAATAAATCGGGATGATCCCAATCGCAGCCGGAATCGTTATTAGAAACAAGAACACCCTGCCCGCTATCGCCTTCAGCCCAAACAGCAGGCGCATTAATTAAAATAAGACCCTGTTGTGGAGCTAGATTGTACCATCTCCCGGAGGTACTGGTATGTGAGGGTTCGGTTGGATCTTCTAATTCACTTTGGTCTATGGTTGCATCATATCTTATCTCAGCAATTTCATCAAAGTCTTCGGCAAGATTGTATATTACCTGTGGAACTGCTGAAAAGACAACAGTATTTGCAGCCCATAAAATGTCTATGTGGCTAACAAGGTTTTGCTGCTTTGCATTTTGCAGAAAAGCCAGCACTGCCTGTTGTTGTCTCGGCAGCAAACTCTTTTAAAACTCTTACTACCTCTTTTTGTTTATCCTTTCTTGAGAGATGAGCGGTTTCCTGTCTCAGTTCATCAAGAGGATATTGCTCATTAAGAGTTGCGTAAACATCCACCGTTTCATTAGCGGGAGTTCCGAGCAGAACTACCTGCAGAAAAGGGTGAATTTTTGAAGATACTTCCTGTGCAAATAAATTTAGGTTGAGTAACACAAAAAGTGATGCGAGAAGAAGAACAGTAGATTTTTTTTCATCATTGACCTGCTCCATATTTTATTGTTGGAATTTAGTAGTGAATTAAAGTGATTCTAACTTGCTGAAAAGTTAAAACAATATCAAATTTATTGTGGTAAAATTTTATTAATTATTATTCTCCAGGGTGAATAATATTAAAATGAGACAGGACACATAACCGAAGTTTTGGTTGGTTATGATTAATAAAATTAGCAACTGACTTAACATTAGCCAGTTACCCTTTTCTTATGTTAACGGGCAGAAGTTTAGTTGCTCAATAATATCTTTTTAATAGTTTCTGTTTTTTCATCAACTTTTACTTTTTCCTCATCGCTTAATTCCAACTCTGCTATTTCATTAAATTCTTCAAAAGCTTCGTTGTACAAACCTTTTTCAAATAAGATATCTGCAAAAAAGATTCTGTAGGAAGATAGTAATTTAGTATCAGGATATTTTCTGAATGTTTCTTGTGCAAACACAACTGCCGATTCTTTCATATCAGTCTCAGCAAGCTGCATTGCGCCGTTCAATCTTTTAATCCCAAAGTCACTCGATAACAATTCAAGTTCATCACTATTGCCTTCATCAGTACCGTAAACAGCGGTGTTACCGGATTTCCCGTTCCCGTTATTTTTAGGTGCATTTATCATATCTTCCATTGCAAGCGCAAGAAGCAATTCATCCGTGCTCATCTTCTTAATACTGCTTACAGATATTGCGGAAGATTCATTCAATGTGAAGTGCAGGTTGTTACTTTTTAATGTAATGGAGGAATTATCTCCAGTTGATATTACTGCATCCTGTTCAATCGTTTCGCTTTCTTTAAGATCAACCCAGTTTTCATTTCCACCGGCTTGATATTTAGCATTACCAGTTATTTTTGCAACTGTGAATTCCTGTGCTAACATTAAGCCTGTACTTAATAATAAAAATAAAATTATCTTCTTCATTTTTTTACCTTCCTGTTAATAAACATCTATTATTTCTACATTGCCTGTAGCAATACCTAAATCAGAAATGGCTTCTTTATTAAATTTCTCAACACCAACATTCCAGGCAGTGTTAAAATCTGTTAAGGAAGTTGTTTCAACCGGCAGCCACACCTCGCTCTTCCCGCTACTGTTTTCCCGAACAAAATATTTTGTATCGTTGTTGGTAACCAGTTTTGCCTGGTTAGGAGAAAGTTTTGTATTGAAAAGAATATTTACGTGCCTGATATCGCCATCGGTTTTATAATCAACTAAAGCTGTTTGAATACCAACACTTTCCAGCAAAGAGCTGTAACAAACACTAAGGTCGTCGCAATCTCCGCCTTTAAGCTGAACGGTTTGCTGTGGGAACTGTACATATTCTGCAGTAGCCCTGGGATCAGAAGTATAAACCATCCTTTTTATAAAATCATTAAAAAGAAGTTTTGCTTTATGAAATGTGGATAGTGCTGACGGTAGTGTATCGAGCAGTTCTTTATTATCACTTAAAACGGTTTTTGAATAATCCATGGAAAAAGTGATATCCCGCATTATAAAATATCTTAGGTTGCTAACCTTTCCATCCCATGCATTAACACTGTTTACCAAAGTAGCTTTCTGAAACCGGTCATCCGGTTCTTCGTTAACTGTGGTAACATAAAAATCCGCATAAGAAAGTACTGGTTTTTCTGAAGAATAACCTTCCGGAATTATTGTATAGAAAGGAATCCTTAGTGTATCGAACGGATCAATAATAACAACAGGCGACTGAATTTTTTCATCGTTCAAACCTTCAATTTTTACTAACGGTTTAACTGTAACATGTTCATCCGTAAGGTTTACAAGTATGCCATAAGCAAAGGGGAAATCGAGATAGCTATCGTAAAAAGTGGGGTAAATTTCTTCAACAATTTCTACATCAATCAATTCCACTCTTTTTTCGGCAACGCTGCTAATAGTAAAAGCCACTGATAATATTAACTTATCAAAGCTGTAACGATTATTAAGAATGTTATAAATTCCTTCATCCCTGAAAGTGGAAAAGCTCTGCGTAGTTTTCCTGTTGGAAAAATATTTTACCCCGGAAAGAATTACTTCAAAAAGATCTGTCTTATATCCAAACGAGGGAACAATCCCTGCAATAACAGGGGTTTGGTATCTATCGTGAAAGATAGTGGCTCCGTATGAAAAATCTCCGGCATAACCCGTAATACTTGCCTGGAAAGATTGCGAAGTTTCGTAAACAAAGTGAAGGTTAAATGGTTTGATGGGAGTATAACTTGCTCCAAACATTGCCCCGGTATTATGTTTTAATTTGAACTCTCTGAAATCCTCGTTCGCAAAATTCATCACCAAAATTAAAAAGATTTATGGAAGCTGCGCGGAAACTGAAATTGTTGTTTAATTTATAATCAATTCCTATATCGCCTCTCCAGGTTTCTACTTTTTCATTAAGGGTTTCGCGCACAAGGTAGAGTGTATCACCAAAAACCGGTTTAACAATTTCCTGGTTAATTTCCTGGTTAAAAAATCTGAATGTAAACCCAGCGCTTAACTGGTTTGTAAATTTATAAGAATAACCAAATCCAAATATTTCTTTATATGTAAACTTAGCTTCAAGTGATTGTGTTGTTGAATCTTCCAGAACAATTGATTCGCCGGTATTAAATAAAAATTCTTTCTGATAACCGGGAGTGAATCTTCCTGTAAAAGCATGCCCGTTTAATTTTTTAGCAAGTGATATGGAGTAAAGATTTGAATTAACAGTTTCTGAAAATTCAGATCCATAAGAAAACGAGATCCCCCAATCTTTAACATTAGAAAAATTTGATGGGTTTGCTTCGTAACCGTATAAAGGAATAGTTAAATTTTCCGGTAAACCCCAATAGCCGGCAAGCCCAAATGAACTTTGCGGAAATATGTTAATATTCGCAATCATCACTGTTAAAAAAAATAAAACTAAATATTTCAAGGAATATCTATAACTATACTATGAATACTTTGTGCTGATACTAGTAATCTATTATTACCATCATCTTTAAAACTTTCAAAACTTCTTATAAATGTAAAAACAAGCTTGCTAAATCTTTCAAGCGGTAATTCATTTAAAAACTGTTTTGGAACAACCAGGCTCCCATCATCCTTTGTTCTTATTCTATAAACAGGAATTGTAAATATGTGCCCATGTTTTATTACTCCTAATAACTATTGTAACTCGTTTGTCGTGCAATGCGTTCCAGCTAAGTATTGCCTGTAAATCTCTGTTAGCACGGCTTCCCTGCATAATAACATTACCATTAATTTCATGCGGAGTTCTTATATCGAAAGTAATCGGTGGAAATACAATCGGATTAAATTCAAACTGGATTGAAGAGTTATACCTAAACCTGAAAGGATCTAAAATTCCGCTGTAAAGGATATATTTTTTACCAAGCACAGTATCCATCGGCATCACCCTGGTCGCGGTAACGTAATGTAAAATCATCAGTTCTTGCAAAATGATTATCAAACTTTATAATTCCGGGTGTAACGGTTCTATAAGCAAGAAGTGTTGTCCCATCGGAATAATATATCGGTTTGATTTCTATCAAAGAAAATTGCCTGGGCAAGTGATAAGTTAAAAGTTTCGTTATCATTCGTAATCTTAATTCCGCTAAGCGAAATTATATTTGTAAGCCCTCTTAAATCCTGTTCCAATCCTGAAGTATCTACACCGCTGTTATAATACTGATCGTCCAGGTTTTTATTAAGAACTTCGTATTCATCTTCAGATGAATCGTCAAACAATTCTGTTGGTGCCGGTTTATCACATCCCGAAATAAAAAGAAGTGATAAAAACAGTGCCGTTATTGTAAGTAAATTTTTCATAATGTTTAATTTATAGTTGAACTTTTTCATTATCAATCTTAAAAAAATTATTCCCTTCAATATAATTTCCCCCTCCCCAAAATTATGGGAAGGGGGATGTGGAGAGGATAGTGAAGGGAAAATTCCCTTTTAATTATGGAAGTACCAGATATGGTATTCCCCATGCTTCGGATTCAACAGGTGTAGCGTCATCAAATACAACCTGCCTTGGCATTGCGTTAATTACAGCATGGTAAAATCCCGGAAACTGGTGTGTTGTATATGTCTGCTCATATACTTTTTCCCATCCGTTTCCGCTTGGGGTGGATGATACCAGTTCAAATATTTTTTTAGCTCTATGATTATGGAACCTGTTTGCACCGTAAGTTAACGTAACAAAATCTTCTTCCTCGTATGCGCTGTACAATTCAACTCTAAGCAATACAGATTCGCCTCTATGAAGAACAGGAATTTGCCTCCACCACCCAAAACGCCATGTTACATAATAATCATTGGGTGAATCAACCTGGATAGTGTCTCCATTAGGTAAGAAAGCAGTAAGCTTCATTATATCGATGTTGGGGCTTTGTGTTCCGCCTTCAGGTAAAGAGATAGCAGCAATTATCCAATTACGGAATGGATATGGCGTATGAGCTATTTTTTTAAAGATAATATTTCGTGTTACAACTGCAGTAAACGGTTTTTGAATTACTGTATCCGGCTCTGTTCCAAGTGAATCGTAATTAGCAGCAATAAAAAGTATTCCTTCAAAAGTTTTGGTAAGTGTTCCGTAAGCAATGGTATCCTGGATATCTATACTGAGGGTCCTATTTACCAATCTCATTTTGTGTCCAACGCGGAAAGGATAAATCTCGGTGTCAACTTTACCAAGAAAATCCATCAAACCATCTTCGTTATAATTATAATCGAAGGAAGTGAGGGCAGAATCTTCATCAACTATTTTTTCCAGCGCTCCCTGGTCTGTAGTTGGTTCGGTATCAGCCGGTTCAATTACCATTTCATCCTGGCATCCGAAGAAAACTACTATTAATCCTAACAGAAGAAATGGGAGAATGCGTCTGCGGAAAAGCTTTGAAAAGTTCATTTTAGTGCTCCTTATTTGTAATGAATAATTATTATTTAATCCCAGTTCCTCTCAACTCATTGTAATGCATATAGAAAGTATTATGCCATTGTGATGAGAGAGCTTAATTCATTACATCATAAGGAGTTAGCGAACACATCAAATCAGTTCAAATGCATGGATTATCATTTAAAACGCATGGAATTTATATTCCATGCACCTAAAGCAGCAAAAAATTCTCACTAGTTTTTTTTGATCAAGTAGTTGGTTGCTGGATTGAAGATTGAGGTAAATTCAATGAAGTTAGAAGTTATTTATAAAAATCAAAAATGCCATCCCTAAATAAAGAGATGGCATTTAAATTTTAAATCAGCTTCCAAAAAATCCTTCTATATGGTTAACATAATTAACTGCACCACCCTGCTGGTAGCCAGTTTTTGCCAGTAGTTTGCCTGCGTTATCCATTATTAAGATAGTTGGAAAACCCTGTATGCCATACTTTTGCGCAAGTGATTGGTTGTATTGCTTGGTTTCATTTGTTTGCGGAACACTGCGCGGAAAATCTATTTTTACCAGCACTAAATTTTCCTGTGCATATTTTTCAAATTCTGCCTGCGAAAAAACTTCATCATTTAATTTAAAACACCATTTACACCAATCGGAGCCGGTAAAGTTAACCAGCACTGCTTTGTTCTCTTTTTTAGCAATTTGCATCGCTTCTTCAATATTTGTTTTCCATTCCAGCGAATCGGAAGCGGGAGTATTGGAACATCCAAGGGATAAGAGAACGGTTATAATTACCGGGATTAATATCGCTTTCAAATTATTTCTCCTGTTTTGCATAAGATTTTTGATTTCTTCAAATAGTTAGATAATAAAAATTCAAAATGGATTCTGAATTATTCCCATTTATTCAAAATAAATATACGTTTTAATTGTGTTTAACAGCTGTCGGCTGATTAACATTTTCACTTTTTTTGATTTCAGCAGAAAAATTGAAGAATTTGTTTAAGATTCCGTTGTTTCAATCTTTTCATATTCTATTGGTTCGGGAGGACGTTCATACAGAATTGATAAATCCTTGTACCTTTTTGTAATTTCTTTAGATAGTTGATCCCATGTAAATCTCCATGCCCAGTTTCCACCGCCAAGCGTGCTCGGAAAATTCATTCTCGCTTCCCCTCCAAGGTTCATAATATCCTGCATTGGAATTACAACTATATTTGCAACAGAAGCATACGCAGTGCGGATTAGCTCAGATAAAATATCCTTTCCATTGTAATTCAGATATTTTTGTGCATGCTCAAAAATATCACTCTCTTTATTTTTCTTCTCTTTTTCAAAATATGCTTTTGTAGTATCGTTATCGTGTGTGCCTGTGTAAACAACGCAGTTAGGAACAAAATTATGCGGGAGAAATTTAGTTTCCATCCCTGTTCCAAAAGCAAATTGCAGTACTTTCATTCCGGGGAATCCAAATTGATCTCTCAAAGCTTCAACAGGTGGAGTTATTACACCAAGATCTTCGGCAAGAATTGGTATATCTCCCAAATATTTTTTTACAATTTCAAAAAGCTTATCGCCGGGTGCTTTTATCCATTTACCATCTATAGCAGTTTCCGCATCACCGGGAATTTTCCAGTATGCTTCGAAATCCTCTGAAATGATCAATCCTGATAATATCAACAAACTCCAGCAAGCTGGAAAATCTTTTTCGCCACCATAGAAATTCATCTTTTTCCATCTCATCCCATTTATAAAGGGGATTGCCCCAAAGCTGTCCGGTCTCACTAAAATAATCCGGTGGTACACCAGCTACAAAAGTAAGTTTTCCATTTTCATCAACTGTAAAGAGTTCTTTGTTTGCCCATAGATCTGCACTATCGTACGCAATAAAAATCGGCATATCACCAATTATTTTTATTCCTTTTTCGTTTGCGTAATTCTTTTAATTCTTTCCACTGTTTGAAAAACACAAACTGAACAAACTTATGGTAAAAAATATCATCGCTTAATTTATTGCTCCATTCCTTTATCGCTGTCTCTTCTCTGTTGATTAATCCCTTTTCCCACTCACTCCAAACTGCCCCGTTGTGTGCATCTTTACAAGCGATGAAAAGAGAGAAATCATCCAGCCATTCTTTATTCTCATCACAAAAGCTGTTAAAATCTTTTTCCAATCCATTAGAATTATTTTTGAAATTATTAAACGCAGTTCTAAGTAATTTTCTTTTTGTATTCAATCACATTTCCAAAATCTACTTTTTTCGGATCTGAATTTAGGATAGATTATTCAACTCATCATCAGATAAAAAACCATCTTCTTTCAATTTATCAGGGCTAACAAGAAGAGGATTACCTGCAAAAGCAGAAAAGCATTGATAAGGAGAATCGCCGTAACCAGTAGGACCCAGTGGAAAGACCTGCCAGAGAGTTTGCCCGGCTTCAACTAAAAAATCTATAAAACTGTATGCCTCATTTCCAAGATCTCCAATTCCATATTTACCCGGTAAAGAGGTTGGATGAAGAAGTATACCTGCGCCACGTTCAAAATTCATTTGTGCCTCGTTAAAATAAAATAAAACAATGGGGTGGAAGTTAATACTTCTTTCACCTGTTTATCAATAACATTTTTTCCAAACCGGGAATAATTTCTTATGTTTGCGCTTTATTCCGTAAAATTGTTATTACTGATTGAAGTTACTAAGAAAATTATATGATTGGGTTCTACATTGGGCAGAAACTCCTTACGGTCTTGCAGCACTTTTTTTGCTTGCATTTGCAGAGTCATCATTTTTCCCAATTCCTCCAGATGCACTGCTTATTGCACTGGTTTTGGGTTCATCTAAAAAAGCATTCAAGTTTGCATCAATTTGCCTTAGCCGGCTCTGTTGCAGGAGCAATACTTGGTTATGTAATAGGACATTACCTCTGGTGGACGCCTTCAAATGAATTTACAAGTATCGCCCTTTTCTTTTTTAATAGCATTCCCGGTTTTACAGAAACAGCATTTTTTGATATTCAAAAATTGTATGTGGAGTATGATTTCTGGATAGTATTTACTGCAGGATTCACCCCACTTCCATACAAAGTCATAACAATTTCATCAGGAGCTTTTAACATAAATTTTATTATGTTTCTTTTTGCTTCGATCATCAGCCGCGGTGCAAGATTTTTTTTGGTTGCAGGATTAATTTGGAAATTCGGACCGCAAATAAAATCGTTTATTGATAAGTATTTTAACTGGCTCGCAATTGCCTTTACAGTTTTGCTAATCGGTGGTTTTGCGGCAATTAAACTCCTCCTTTAAAAATTGCTTGCCAATCATCAACTTGTTTTTTCCTATTCCCTTTGATTATTTAATCTCATCTTCTTACATTAAAATCAGGATTACAACTTAAACCGTCTGCTCAATTAATCCGGCTTAAGATGTATGGTTTTAACAGCATAAAAATCTATGTTCAACTGTACGGAAAGGATTAAGCCATGAAAACATTTGTGTTACTTACAAAACTCTCCCCGGAAACTTCAAAGCTGATGAAAGAACGAGCCAAACTTGGAAGAGCCTGGCTGGAGCAGGTAAAAGAAAAGTGCCCGGAAGTTAAATTTATTTCTCACTACGCTCTTCTGGGGCATTACGATTTTCTCGATATCTACGAGGCACCCGATGAAGAAACTGCTGCAAAGGTATCAATGATTGGAATGTCGAATGGTGCTTTCCAGGCAGAGAGTTTGGCGGCTATACCTTACAAAAGATTTTTAGAGTTGACTGAGGAAATTAGCTTAAAATTTATGTTTAGGTGATTGCTGCATTACTATAGTGTGGCTCTATAAGTTCCTGTTTAGATAATGTTAACAATAAATGCAGCAGAAAATTAGTATTAACCAAGTTTAACAGGAGGTAAAAATGCCATTACAAACACTTAAGAATTTTCTGGATGAGAATAATGTGAAGTATGTAGCCATCCAGCATTCTTCAGCATTTACAGCCCAGGAAATTGCTGCAAGTGCGCACATACCTGGTAAGGAGCTTGCAAAAACAGTTATTATTAAAGTTGATGGTAAGATGGGGATGGCTGTTCTGCCTGCTTCGTACAAAGTAAGTTTCGAACAGTTAAAAGATGCGCTTAATGCTGAAGAAGTAAGACTTGCCTATGAGCAGGAGTTTATGGATAAATTTCCTGATTGCGATGTTGGTGCAATGCCGCCCTTTGGTAATCTTTATGGAATGGATGTTTACGTGGCAGAAAGTCTTGCAGAGGATGAAGAGATCGCATTCAGCGCATGCTCTCATACCGAGCTTATTAAAATGAAGTTTGCTGATTACAAGAAACTTGTTAATCCAACAATGTTTAAGTTTTCTGTGTTAAGTAAAACTTAATCAGGATATTGCAATTTTCTTTACGATCATTCTGTAACAGAATTAGACTGAATTGAAATCAGAGTTGGAAATATATTATTCCCGCAGAGCATCCGAGTACGAAAAGATTTACAAAAAACCTGAAAGACAGGCTGATCTTGAATCACTTAAGCGATTAGTAAAAGATTTTCTTCAAAATAAATCTGTGTTGGAAATAGCATGCGGAACGGGTTACTGGACTGAAATTATTTCGAGCACCGCACACTCAATAGTTGCAATTGACTCAAGCAAAGAAGTGCTTGATATCGCAAGATTAAAATCCTACAATAAAAATAATGTTAAGTTTATTAATGATGATGCATTATCGCTTTCAAAGATTAAGAATACATTTGATTCTGCATTCTGTGGCTTTTGGCTTTCACACATTCATAAGAATAATATAGAATCCTTTATAGCTAAACCTTCATACAAAACTTAAACCGGGTTCGGTTGTAGTAATGATAGATAACAACTATGTTGAGGGCAGCAGCACACCGTGTTAACAGAACGGATGAGGAAGGAAATACATATCAACTTAGAAAGCTTGAAGATGGTTCGGAATACGAATTACTAAAAAATTTTTACTCTAGAAGATGAACTAAAAAATATATTTAGAAATTATTCTGTAAACTTTGAAATTATTTAATTTCAAATATTATTGGATGATAAAGTACAACGTATAATTTCTTGTTGGCTAGGAAAATAAAGTAAACAAGGGATCATTAAAGATCCCTTGTTTATTTTTAACCTATGTAAGGTCTTCAATTTTTGAAGATGAGTTCTTCTTCACTGCATTCATACCATTAGTACAACCTCTTTTCTCAGTGTACATCTGGCTGGAGCCAACAATCTGTTTGTTTTTAGAAATTAAATTGAAGTGAAACTTGCCGTTTTTTGCCTGCTTAACCTCAAAGTTTTTTACACTGCGAGCGTGCGCCTTTACAGATGCAACACCTGATTTAGCACCTGCTTTGGTTTTATAACCCTGGCTTTGAAGAACCACCTGTCCGTTTCCGCTCTTTAAACGGAAATAAACCTTTTTATTAGTGGCTGTATAAATTTGAAATTTAGGATTTTTCATTTTTGTCTCCTTTGTTTAATGAATAATGATTTTGATTTAAAATAGACTTTTTCTTCTTTTGGTTGTTCCGCCTAATCCTAAAACACCAAGTATTCCCCTTGTAAGTTCTCTAACTAAAGTTCGCCCGACCTGTTTACTTGTAGGACTTGAAAGAACTTGCTCGAAGGTACTTTTCGTTCTTCGTGTTCTTCTTGTTTTGGTTTTGGGTTTAGTTTGTTTTTTCCTTTCAACTCTTTTTTTCTACTTCTTCTTTAGCTTCGGATAACTTTTCGCTTAGCATTTCATAAGCACTTTCCCTGTCAATAGTTTCGTTGTATTTAGGTATAAGCTTAGAGCTGTTTATCAGTTCATCTATTTCCTTGTGTATTAAGAACATCCATCCTGGATTTTGGAGCAGATAATAATGTCGCTGCCAGCGGGGTTGGAACTCCCTTTTCATTTAAACCGGAAATTAAAGCTTCACCAATTCCCAGCGAAGTTAACACTTCATCAGTTTTATAATAATCTGAAATAGGATAATTCTCAGCAGTTAGTTTTATCATTTTTCTGTCTTTAGCTGTAAAAGCTCTTAAAGCATGTTGTACTTTAAGTCCAAGCTGGCTTAAAACTGCATCGGGAATATCAGTAGGATTTTGTGTGCAAAAATAAATGCCAACACCTTTTGATCTGATCAGTTTAATAATTGTTTCTATCTGATCGAGTAAAGCTTTTGAAGCTTCATCAAAGATTAAATGTGCTTCATCAAAAAATATTACAAGCTTCGGCTGGTCTAAATCTCCTTCTTCCGGAAAAGATGAATAAATTTCTGCCAGCAAGCTTAACATAAAAGTAGAAAAGAGTTTAGGTCTATCCTGCAGATCAACTAATCTTAATATTGAAATAGTTCCTAATCCGTTTTCATCAATTCTTAACAGATCATCAACTTCAAATGATTTTTCACCAAAGAACAGATCTAGCTCCTTGCTGTTCTAACTCAATTACTTTTCTAAGCACTGTCCCTAAAGATGAAGAAGAAATATTCCCATATGATTCCTTAATCTCCTCCTTACCTTCGTTTAGTTACATAATGAATTACTTTTTTGAAATCTTTTAAATCCAGAAGTGGCAGACCTTTATCATCACAGTATTTAAAGATCATTGAAACATAACTGGATTGAGTATCATTAAGTTCAAGTATTTTAGAAAATAATACCGGTCCGAATTCAGAAACTGTTGCTCTTAATCTAATTCCTTTTTCTTCCGATAGAGATAACAACTCTACAGGAAAACCATGTGGGTTATAAGGTATTCCAATTTTTGCCTGGCGCTCTTCAATTTTAGGATGGGTTTTTCCTGATTGTGCTAAACCACTTAAATCGCCTTTAACGTCCATCAATAATACCGGAACACTTTTTTCAGATAATGCTTCAGCAATTACCTGTAATGTTTTTGTTTTACCCGTTCCGGTTGCACCTGCTATTAAACCATGCCTGTTCATGGCTTTTAATGGAATTTTAACATGTGTTCCGGGCACAGCATTTTTATTAAGAATTGCAGTACCAAGTATTATCGAATCACCTTTAAAAGTATATCCGCTGGTAATATGTTCTTTAAACTCTTCCATAGACTTTTATTATTTTTAAATTAAAATGTATTTGATGACTTTAATAATATAAAAATATTATTACTCAAGTGTTTAACAAAGTGATTTATAAGGTTAGTTAACTATCTATTAGTTTTAATGAAATATGGTCAACTATTTCTTCAACACTTTCAAATGCTTTAACCAGTTTAGTTTCTCTTCCTTCCTTTTCCATCTGTATATTCATTATCGAAACTATTCCCTGCCACATTGATGAATGGCAAAGAATTGGTTTATGATCCATCAAGCCTTTATTTGAAAATTCCCAGACTGCAGCAAATTCAAGGAGTGTACCTGTTCCACCCTGTAAAACAACAAATGCATCACCAAGTTCAATTAGCTTGTTTACTCTTTCCATTAGAGTTTTACATTTTATTTCTTTTGTTATAAACCTATTAGGGTTGCTACTCCAGATATTTACGGTTACACCTATTACTTCGGCATCATTTTCATTTGCACCCTTAGAAACTGCTTCCATTGTACCAAGAAATCCGCCTGTACAAACATTAAAGCCGTTTTTTGCAAGTAATTTACCTAATTTATACGCAATGTTATATTCTTCGTCTCCCTCACGTGGTTGTGAGCTTCCGAAAACTGTAATTGTTTTTTTCATGATTTGCGAACAATGGACTAAATTGTTCTGCAAATATAATAATAAAAAATCCGCAACCCTTTTATCGGATTGCGGATTTCTCATAAAACATATATTCTTTATAGAATAATTTACTTTGCGTTTGAGCCAACTATATTAACACCCATCTCAATATTATCAGACACTTTTTGTCCAAGTACCATATTATCAACTTCGTAATCGGAGAGCGTAATATTAAAAGTTGCCTGTACACCTAATAAATCACCAGGCGCTCTCTTTTGGGTTTGCTCGCTTTCATCAAGATAAGTCATGGTTACATCAGCAGTAATTTCTTTTGTTACTCCATGTGCCGTAAAATCACCGGTTACTTTTGCTGTTAGTTTATTACTCTCAACCGATTCAATATTACTAACACTTTTAATTGCAAATGTGATTTCGGGATAACTATCTGCATCGAGCCAGTTTGCGCTTCTCAAATGTTCGTCCCTTAGATCTATCCCTGTTTTAAGAGATGCAGTTGATAATGAGATTGTCCCTCTTAATGTTGAAAGATCTCCAACATCAAATGTCACGCTTCCATTTACATCATTGGTTAGTCCGTTAATATCTTCTAATGGAGTTGTGCTAAAAAATGTGGCCTGGTTTCTTCCATACTTATCGCTAAAAGAAAAATTCTGCTCGCCTGAAGCTGATACATTGAAACCCTGTGCTAAAGATGCAGAAGCCAATAAAGCGAAAAGTGTAAAAGTTTTTATTAAAGTTTTCATACCTGTTTCTCCTTTTTATTTTTGAATATAAACAATAAAATTCCTGTAATTAGTGCAACAACTGCCGAGAAGCTGCCTGCATAATCTAAACCAATTATTATTTTATCAACCCATTCTTCATAAGTGTACCCAAAAAGTTCGTCATGCTTTTCAACCAGCACCTGGGTTTTGGTAAATATTTCTCCTCCGTGCGCAAGCCACACAATTAATGCAGAGGCAATTAAAACTAACCCGATTATTAATGTAATTTTTTGTTTTTTATTCATAACACATCTAATAATAAAATAGTACAAAAGTATAGTAAAAATTTTATAAAGTTTTAACAGATTTTACTATTAACTAAATTGCTTTATGTTATTTATCTATTTTTTAATTTAATCAAATTATGCTTCTATGTTACGACATATATTACTAAGGTTCAAGGCATTGTGTTATTCATCACTTAAGTAAAAAATGAATTCGAAATTATACGATATCGTCATCATTGGAGGTGGTATTATTGGTTGTGCAACAGCTATGGCACTTCTCAATAATCGTAATTATAAAATCTCAATTATTGAAGCAGAAAATAAACTCGCCGCTCATCAAACAGGTAACAACAGCGGGGTTATTCATTCAGGGCTTTATTACAAACCCGGGTCGCTAAAGGCAAAAAATTGTACAGAAGGGAGAAAATTACTTTATAATTTTTGTGAAGAGAATAATATTAATTTTGAAAAATGCGGTAAGGTTGTGGTTGCTGTTTCTACAGATGAAATTAAACCGCTAAATGATCTGTATGAAAGAGGAATTGCAAAT
>CAVVMV010000008.1:0-34725 GCA_963749485.1 uncultured Ignavibacteriales bacterium
GCATACAAAGCTTATTATGCTTTTATTAACCGTCCTCTTGTAACAAGCAAAGGTGAACCAACTTCTGCGGTTTATGGTTTTATCAGCCAGATACTAAAAATTTTGGAAGACCATAAACCGGATTACATTGCCGTTGCATTCGATTCGAAAGAAAAAACTTTCCGCCACGAAAAATATGAAGGTTATAAATCATCACGCGCTGTAATGCCTGATGATATGATCCCGCAAATAGATAGGATAAAACAATTAGTTGAACTTCTTAATATGCCTGTTTGGATAAAACCCGGTTACGAAGCAGATGACATCGTTGGTACAGCAGTAAGAAAGGCAGAGAAAAAGGGACTTCTATCTTATGCAATCACTCCTGATAAAGATTACTTTCAATTAGTAACTGATAAAATATTCGTCATCCGCCCGGGAAGAGGAAATGATGATCCCAAACTTTATGATGTTGCAAAAGTTAATGATGAACTTGGTTTTAATCCGCCGCAAATGATTGATTACCTTGCAATAATTGGAGATTCTTCTGATGACATTCCAGGTGTTGCAGGAATAGGACCGAAAGGCGCTTTGCCGCTGATTGAAAAGTATAAAACGGTTGAAGAAATTTACAAGAACATAGAAGCGATTGAGAAAGCAGGCATTAAAAAGAAGTTAATAGATAGCAAAGAAAACGCATTTCTCTCAAAGGAATTAGCAACAATTCACTGCGATGTTCCGATGGAGATTGAATTTGAGCATGCAAAATTTGAAAAACCACAATTCGATAAGCTTCGGGAATTTTTTGGAGAACTTGAATTTAAAACTCTTTTTAGCCGTTTGTTAAAAGTTTATGATAACTCGATTGAAGAACCAATGGAGTTTGCTAAAGATGAAGTGATGAAATCATTCGATGAAAAGAAAACAAAATATAAACTTGTTTACTAATATTAAAGATGCTAAGCAGTTAGCAGAGAAGCTAAAAAAGAGTGACTTGTTTGTCTTCGATACGGAAACAGATTCTCTTAATCCTTTTGAGCTAAGTATTGTTGGTGCATCTTTTGCTACAAAATCCGGTGAAGGAATTTTTGTTGCAATAAATCCTGGAAAAGATTTTAGTGATGGAAAAGAACGTATTTCTGTAGAAGATTTTGTTAAAATATTTAAACCAGTTTTTGAGAACAAGAAAATTAAAAAAGTCTGCCAGAACGGTAAGTACGATATTTCGGTTCTTCGGAGCATTGGAATTAAAGTAAACAATTTTTACTTCGATACAATGCTCGCCAGTTATATTCTTGATGCTGATCAGAAACATGGAATGGATGCACTTGCACAAAAATATCTTAACTACAAACCTATTTCATTAACAGAATTGCTCGGTGCTAAAATCGATCCGAAAAAAATATATGAAGCTGATCGCGATGAACTTACAAACTACGCTGCAGAAGATGCTGATGTAACTTTTCAATTGTATGAAAAGCTTGATAAAGAGATTAAAAAAGAGAAACTTAAAAAAATTGCTTATGATGTTGAGTTCCCTCTTGCTCCTGTTTTAGAAGATATGGAATATGAAGGAATTAAAATTGATGAGGCTGCATTAAATAATTTCAGTGATGAACTTCAAATTTTGTTAAAAAATTATACAAAACAGATTTACAAAATTAGCGGTGAAGAGTTTAATATAAATTCACCAAAACAACTCCAGGTAATTTTATTTGAAAAGCTCGGTTTAACTACCGGAAGAAAAACAAAAACCGGTTCTCTACTGATGCACGATCGCTTGAATATTTACGTGGAGAACACGATATAATTGATTTGATTTTAAGTTACAGGCAGGCAGCCAAGTTAAAATCAACTTATGCTGATGCGCTTCCGAATCTTATAAATCCTAAAACAGGAAGAGTTCATACAAGTTTTAACCAAACTGTTGCATCAACAGGAAGATTATCAAGTTTAGATCCTAACTTGCAGAACATTCCTATCAGAACTGATATGGGAAAAGAAATTCGCAAAGCTTTTGTTCCAAGAGATAAAGATCATCTTTTATTAAGTGCAGATTACAGCCAGATTGAACTTCGTATTATGGCTTCAATCTGTGGTGATGAAGGAATGAGCGAGGCATTTAAGAAAGGTGAAGATATTCACAGAAGCACTGCAGCGCTTGTATTTATGGTTTCGCCGGAAGATGTAACTGATGATATGAGAAGAAAAGCTAAAGAAGTAAACTTCGGAATTCTTTATGGAATTGGTCCGTTTGGTTTAAAAACCAGGTTAGGAATTACACAAGCACATGCAAAAGAGATAATTGAAACTTACTTTAATACTTTCAAGCGTGTAAAAGAATTTATGGATAATTCTGTAACAAGCGCGAAAGAAAAAGGTTTTGCTGAAACAATTTTAGGAAGAAGAAGATATTTAAGAAACATTAATAGCAACAATCGTGTTGTTCGCCAGGCAGAAGAAAGAATTGCCATAAACATGCCAATCCAGGGATCAGCAGCTGATATGATTAAAATTGCGATGATAAATATTCACAAAGAATTAGAAAAAAGAAAAGCTAAAACTAAAATGGTTCTGCAGGTACACGATGAGCTTTTATTTGATGCCCACAAAGATGAAGTTGATGAACTGAAACCTGTTATTAAAAAATTAATGGAAACTGCACTTCCATTAAATGTACCGGTTATTGTTGATGTTGGAACTGGAAAAAACTGGTTGGATGCGCATTAAAATGAGCATAGGAAAATCAGCAGAACGGTTTGGTAAAAAAATATTAGCATTTATACTTAAGATTCTAATTCGATCAAAGGAAATCTCTCCTGAAAAGATAATCCCCGGGGAAGTAAAGCGAATCCTGATTGTACACCAGGATAGAAGAATTGGAAACTTCATTTTATCCACACCTCTTATAGAAGTAACAAAGTCAGTTTTTTCAAACGCTGCGATAGATATCCTTGCTGCAGAGAACCTAAAAGTTTTATGCGATGATAACCCTTCACTCGATTCTATTTACATCTTTAATCACAGAGGTTTTATTAAAAATCCGTTTAAACTTTTTAAACTAATATCCGAGTTAAGAAAAAATAATTACGAATTGGCTATTGAAAGCTCAAACCCTGCGGGTACTTCCTTCTTAAATGGTTGGATAACATATCTTAGTAAAGCAAAATATAGGATTGGTTTTAGTGGTGGAAGCGGAGCGATGTTCACAAATGTTCATGTAAAACCTGATAGATCAAAACATTATCACCTAATGAAACAGGAACTTGTAAACTCATTTTCAAAAGAGAAATATGAATTAAAACCAAAAATATTTGTAGATGTTAAGTGAAACCGAATTACAAAAAAGTACCTTAAAGAATAAGTTCAATATAAACGAATACTGAAAAAATAATCGGAATATGGATAGGTGCACGGGATAAGAAGAAATGGAATATTGAAAATTTTAAAACTCTTTATCAAAAAATTAAATTAGTAACAAATCTTTTCCCTCTGCTTATTTTTGGACTTGAGGAGGAAATTGATTATCAATCAATAAATAAAGAGGAATACAATTCTCTTAGATTTGATGATCTAAGTAAACTGAAAACCTTTATTTCTTCGTGCAATATTTTTATCTGCGGTGATACTGGTCCTTTACATTTTTCTTTTGCACTGGGCGTTCCAACAATAGGCATATTTTTACAGGATAATTATGAAACTTACGGTTATAGAGATGGTGATATGAATTTTATCATTAAACCATGCTCAGCTGGATGACATGATTGAAGAGATCTTAGAAATGTATAACTAAAATTAAGCTGAAATTAAAGTGAACATACTTGTTTTATATCAATCGCCCTGGTGGAATGCTGCTGCATACTACACGTATTATCTTGTCAAGGCACTAACTGATAATAATCATAAAGTAATATTTATAGGGAGCAAAGATTCTCCGGCTGCAAAAAAAATAATTGAACTTGAAGTTCAGATTAATGATTTGGATCTTTTAGTTGGTTCCCCATTCAAGTTTATTTCAAATATTAAAAAAACAAAAAAACTGATTGATGATGAACATATTGATTTAATTATTCCCATTAGCGCCCCGGGGCATATAATTGCAGGTATCCTAAAAATATTTTATAGTAAAAAAATTCCTTTAATAAAAGTGTGCCTTGATAATGTTCCGCCAACAAATAATGTTTTCAACAGGTATCTTCATAATAAGCTTACTGAATATTTTATTTTTCCCGGAATGGCTACAAAAGCCAGGTATGATAAGATTTTTAACATAGTAAATTTTAAAGTGCAACACGCACCGCTCGAGTTAGAAAAATTTATTGATTATGAAGAAAAAGAAAACCTTAGAGAAGTTTTAGGAATTCCAGAATAACAAAATTATTGTAAGCTTTATCGGGAGGTTTTCTCCTGAGAAAGGAATTTTCTTTCTTGCTGGAAATTATTTCAAAAGTATTAAAAATGTCAGAAAATATATTTTTTATTTTATCGGGTTCTGAAGAACAGATAAAATATGAAGATGTAAATAATTATTTAAAAAAATACAATATTCAAAATGATGTTAAGTTACTCCCACCGAGGAATGATGTTAGGGAACTGATAGCGATTACTGATATTGGAATTTTATCTTCACGCTATTCTGAATATATATGCAGGATAGCATTGGAATTTATGGCCTTTAGGAAACCTATTATAGCACCTGATTTAAATGTGATTCCTGAAGTTGTTGTGAATAATGAAACCGGTTATATTTATAAACTTGAAGACTCCACAATGGCTGCCGATTTAATTCTAAAACTTTCAGCAAAATAATGATTTAATTGAAGAGATATGGGCGCGAACGGTTTCAAAAGAATGAAAGGAAACTACAGTCTGAAAATATTCGCCAAGGAAATTGAAAGAATAATTAAAAAAGTGGCTGAGTAGAAAATATGCTCCTCAATAATCCCTTTAAAACATCAAAGTCGAATGGTGTCCCACTAATTTTAGATGGAGCAATGGGAAGTATGCTCCAGCAAAAAGGATTTACAGCAAACCCGGACCTTTGGATGAGTGAATTGAATATCACTAATCCGGACATAATTTTTGAAATTCATAAAGAGTACATCAGTGCAGGTGCAGATATTATAACAACTAATACATTTAGAACTAATCCTGAAGCATTTAAGGGAGCAGGTTATCCTTTTAATTCTAAATATGTTAAAGAAGCAGTAAAGATAGCAAAAAACGCAGCTGAAAATACTAAAGTAATAATAGCCGGCTCTAATCCGCCAGCTGAGGATTGTTATCAAAGAGAAAGAAAAATTAACTATAATCTACTTAAGAAGAATCATTTTAATCATATTGATTTACTTGTGGATACTGGAGTTGACTTCATCTTAAATGAAACACAAAATCATTTCGATGAGATAAAAATTATTTGTGAGTATTGCTCGAGTAATAATATTCCTTATATGGTGAGCTTTTACTTTGATGAAAATCTAACAATATTTTCAGGTGAACAAATCAACTATGTAGTAGAATATGCAATGGATCAGAATCCTTTAGCAATAGGATTTAACTGTGTTGCTCCCACATTATTCAAGAGAGTGCTCCACAATTTAAAACCAAATAGTAACTGGGGATTTTATCTTAATTGTGGAAGTGGCAATCCAGAAGATGAGAACATTAAGTGTGGTGTTGATCCTACTGAATATGTTGAAATTGTAAATGAAGCTATAAAGTATCAACCCTCTTTTGTTGGTGCTTGTTGTGGATCAAATCCTAATCATATTAGGGAAATAAAAAGGATGTATGAAAAAGATTGAATTAAATTCTCCAGCTAAAATTAATATTGGGCTTAACATCGTTAGTAAACGTAAAGATGGTTACCATGATCTCGAAACTATCTTCTATCCCCTGCTTCTTTCCGACATAATAAGTTTTGAGAAATCAAATTCTACAAAGTTGGATACAAATTCATCTGAAATAAATAATCTCGATTCAAACCTTATAATCGACACCATCAATTTAATGGAAAATGAATTGAAGAGAGAGTTGCATGTAAATGTATATCTTCAAAAAAATATTCCAACTGGCGCTGGGCTAGGTGGAGGAAGCTCAAATGCAGCAACTACGCTGAAGGCGATTAATCAACTTTATAATCTTAACCTTGAATATGAAACACTATCTTCATTTGCTCTTCAACTAGGTTCAGATGTTCCTTATTTTCTTACTCCTGTTCCCTCTTATGCTGCTTCGCGTGGAGAATTGTTAACAAGAATTCAACTTTCTTTAGGTTATCCAATCCTGTTAGTAAATCCGAGAATTCATATTTCCACAAAATGGGCGTTTGAAAAAATCATCCCTGGTAAAAATAAATCTTCACTTAAAACTTTCATTGAAAAATCAAAAATAGATATTGAAACTATGAAGGATTATGTAACAAATGATTTTGAGGAAATAGTTTTTAGAGAGTACCCTGAGGTAAAAAATATTAAAGATAAGCTTTATGAGTACGGTGCAGAGTTTGCATTGATGACGGGAACCGGTTCAACAGTTTTTGGAATTTTTAGAAACTTGCAAAAGGCAAGAAAAGCAGAAGAGATTTTTTCGCAATCAAATTATACTTACCTGAACAATCCTTTTGAAACCGGAATTATTACCTGACAGCAGGTTCTGAATACTCAATAAAACCTTTTGTTGCGTTCATTTTTATTCTTATTCCAAATGGAATGGTTAGCTTATCTTCAATGTGCCCATGCGGGAATGTGTAGATAACTGGAATGTTTAATTTATGAAGATAATCATCCATCACTTCGCCAAGTGTTAGGGTCCTTTTTGAAGGGTCATGCTCGTAACAATCAACAAATCTTCCGAGAATTAATCCGTTAATCTTCCGGAAAGTTTTAAGCAATCTCAATTGGTTCAAAATTCTGTCAACTTTATAAGGCAGCTCACCCACATCTTCCAACAAAAGAATTTTATCTTTAAGAGAAGGAAAATATTCCGTACCAATTAAACCAGCTAAAACTGCCAGGTTACCTCCAACAATTCTTCCTGCAGTACCACCTTTTGTAATACCCGGCAACTTATCATCATTAGGATATTTTAATCTGCCCATTTTTTTTGTAGAAGAGATAAGTTTCCAGAAATTTTCTTCGGTATAAGCACTAACTTTATTGGAAAAATCACTGGCAAGCATTGGACCTGCAAATGTAACAAGGTTTGCTTTCTGTAAAAAAGCCATTTGAAGTGCAGTAATTTCGCTGTAACCTACGAAGATTTTTGGATTCTCCCTTATCAATTTATAATTGATTTTATCCAGCAATCGCGAAGCCCCGTAACCACCGCGGACACAGAAAATTGCTTTAACGTTTTTATTTTTGAACATTGAATGAAGATCATCAAGACGTTCCTGGTCGCTGCCGGCTAAGTAACCGTTAGTTTTTCCAACATTTTTCCCAATTTCAACTCTATAACCAAGTTTCTCTAAATAATTTATCCCACTCTTTATTGAATCTGGCTCATTAGGTGTAGAAGCAGGAGAAATAATTCCAATTACATCCCGCTTTAATAGTTTTTTTGGTTTGATGATTTTCATACCCAATCTCAATAATGGATTTATCGCATAATTGCCAGCGAATTTAAGTATTAGAAATTTATTAGACAAATTTAAGTTTACATCATCAATATCCTATTTTGTTCTAAAAGAAGAGAAAATTCTCCATTATTAATTATTTATTAACAAACTATTACTGAATTGAATTTTTATAAGGATTTTATTACTTAGAGATGTAAATATTAAACATTGATATCAATTGAAAATTATTTCGTATGATTTTTTCTTTGTGTAATCCAAATCACGTATTGTAAAGTAAGCGATAAAACTTACTCATTTATAAAAATCAATTTTATTATATTGTTGACATACAATTACTTAATATTTTCAGATTTTCTTTTATGAGCAAACAAAAGATTCTCTATATATGTGGTTCCCTCAATCAAACTACGCAGATGCATAAAATTGCACAGGAGTTACCGGAATATGATGCTTACTTCACTCCATATCATGCTGATGGGCACGAGGTTATAAAAATTGCAATTCGTACTGGGAATACTAGATTTTACTGTTCTAGGAGGACAGGCAAAAAACAAAACTCTTAATTACATTAAAGATAACAATTTAAAACTGGATTATGAAGGGAAGCAAAATCATTACGATCTTGTTTTTACCTGCTCTGATATGCTCATTCCTAAAAACATAAGAGACTCTAAAATAATACTTGTTCAGGAAGGAATGACTGATCCACCTAACTTCGCATATAATTTGATAAAGAAATTTAATTTTCCACGATGGCTGGGTGGAACAGCCACTACCGGGCTATCGAATCAGTATGACATTTTTTGTGTTGCCTCCAATGGTTACAGGAACAAATTTATTTCTGAAGGAATTGATGAGAAGAAAATTGAAGTTACAGGCATACCGAATTTTGATGCATTGTGAAAAATACCTGGATAACGATTTCCCTTACCACGGATATGCACTTGTTGCTACTTCCGATATGAGAGAAACTTTAAAGTATGAAAATAGAAAAAAATTTATAAAAAGAGCTGTTGAAATTGCTAACGGAAGAAAGCTGATATTTAAACTTCATCCAAACGAGAATATTACAAGGGCAACAAAGGAAATAGATAAATATGCACCGGGTTCGCTTGTATTCCATCGTGAAAACATTGAGCAGATGATTGCTAATTGCGATATTTTGATTACACGTTTTTCAACCGTTGTTTATATTGGGCTTGCACTTGGAAAAGAAGTTTTTTCTGATTTTGATATTGATGAACTAAAGAGACTTCTCCCTTTACAGAATGGAGGTAAATCTGCTTTTAACATTGCACATGTTGCAAGGCGATTACTTGCCGAACCTGAGAAATCAAATGTTTACATTATGGATAAAAATTTAATTCCAAAGCGTAAACTGATTCAGCGAATTAGAGCAAAACGTAAGCTGGCAGGATTTAAAAATTCTATTTAAGATTATTATTATTTGACACTTCTCTACAGCACAACAAAATATTAAAATGTCCTTAAATATTATAACTGTTATTCAATCAAGAATGGGATCTACGCGGCTTCCAGGAAAAGTGATGATGCCTTTAGCCGGTAAACCTCTTTTATACAGGATGCACGAAAGAGTTGCTGCATCTGAACTTTCCGGAAATATTATAATTGCAGCTACTAAAGAGGAAACAGACGTTCCAATAATTGAACTTTGCGAAGAAAATAATTTAAATTATTACCGTGGGCATTCAACTGATCTGTTGGAAAGACACTACAAAGCAGCTAAAATATTCAATGCAGATGTTGTTGTTAAGATTCCCTCTGATTGTCCGCTTATTGATCCAAACATAATTGATAAGGTAATTAAATATTTCATCGATAACTTTCCTAAATACGATTTTGTTAGTAATCTCCACCCTGCAACTTATCCGGATGGAAATGATGTTGAAGTTATGACAATGAAAGCCATTGAAGATGCATGGCAAAATGCTAAACTTCCTTTAGAACGTGAACACACCACGCCTTTTTTGTGGGAAAACCCAGATAAATTTCGAATTGGTAATGTAATTTGGGAAACGGGATTGGATTTTTCGATGACACACAGGTTTACGATTGATTACAAGGAAGATTATGATTTTATAAAAACAGTTTACGATGAACTTTACTCAGAAAATAATATGTTTAAACTTGATGACATATTAAATCTTCTTGATGATAATCCGGAAATTAAAAGGATAAATGAGAAGTACGCTGGTGTTAATTGGTATAGAAACCATCTAAATGAATTAAAAACAATTGATCCAGGGCAAACAAAAGTTATCTGAAGATTTTATTATTTTGCTGTTACAATTTTATCATTTCTTAATCCATAATATTTTTAATAAGAAGAATTTCATATGCCGAATAAAGTAGAATTTAATAAAAACTTTCCATGTATCGAAAAATCCGATGAACTTTACGACCGTGCTCTCAAACTCATTCCATCTGTTACTCAAACTTTGGCAAAAGGACCACAACAAAATGTAAAAGGTATTGCACCAAAATATCTTCAAAAAGGAAAAGGCTCGCATGTTTGGGATGTGGATGGCAACGAATATATTGATTTTAACATGGCAATCGGTCCCCTTTCTCTGGGTTATGCTTATCCTAAAGTTGATGAAGCTATAAGAAAGCAGCTCGAAGATGGAATTACTTTTTCACTTATGCATCCTTTAGAAGTAGAAGTGGCAGAATTAATTAGAGAAGTAATTCCTAATGCAGAATCTATTCGATACAGTAAAACAGGCGCAGATGTAACATCTGCTGCAGTTAGAGTTGCTCGAGCATTTACAAAACGGGAACGAATACTTTGCTGTGGATATCATGGCTGGCACGATTGGTATATTTCTGTTACCGATAGGGATTCAGGAATTCCAAAAAGCACTTCCGATTTAACTTTTACTTTTGGTTACAACGATATTCAATCAGTTATAGATTCAATTGATGATGAAACCGCTGCAGTTATTCTTGAACCATTTGTTTTTGAAGCACCGAAGAATAACTTCCTGCAAGAACTGAGAGATGTGTGCACTAAAAATGGGACGTTGCTAATTTTTGATGAAATGTGGACTGGTTTCAGAATCGCGTTAGGTGGAGCCCAGGAATTCTTTAATGTTGATGCCGATATGGCTACATTTTCCAAAGCAGTTGCCAACGGTATGCCTCTCTCTATTTTAACAGGTAAAGCAGAAGTTATGAAAGTTCTTGAGAAGGATGTTTTCTTTTATACAACCTTTGGAGGCGAAGCACTCTCTCTTGCTGCAGCTAAGGCAACTATTACCGAGTTAAGGGAAAAGAATGTCCCCAAATATTTAGCAGTGCAAGGTAAGCGGTTAAAAGATGGCTACAACAAAATTGCTGAAGAGCTAGAAATGAACTACACTAAATGTATTGGTTATGAATGCAGATCTTTAATAACTTTTGATCCTTCTGCCGGAAACCCGCTCGAAATTAAATCTCTGGTTCAACAGGAAATGATAAAAAGAGGAATACTCTGGGGAGGTTTCCATAACATGAGCTATTCACATTCTGATAAAGATATTGAATATACATTAAAAGCTTACCGCGAAGTTCTTCCCTTATTAAAAAAAGCTGTTGATGAAAATAATGTGAAGGGATATCTTAAAGGTGAGCCGGTAGAACCTGTCTTTAGAAAAGTTAGTAACTTCAATACAAAACCTATAAGAAAGAGCGGCTAATAATCTTGAGTGAAGAACTAAAAATACCAGAACTCTTTTCACTAAAAGGAAGGGTTGCTGTCGTTACAGGAGCTTTAGGACTAATTGGCAAAAATCATTGCAAAGCTTTAAGCGAAGCAGGAGCTAACGTAATCGTCTGCGATCTTGATGAAATTAAATGTAAAGAATTTGCTCCAACGCTTGCTGAAAAATCTTTAGGTGTAGGAGTAGATATTACAAAAAAAGAATCTATCCTTAATTTGAAGGATGAGATAATTAAGAAATTTAGTAAGGTTGATATCTTAGTTAATAATGCTGCGTTGAATGACAGTTTTGAAAATCCGCAAGCAGCGGCGGAACAATCAATGTTTGAAAATTATCCGCTGGAACTGTGGCAAAACTCCTTAGATGTAAACGTTACCGGAATGTTTTTATGTTCACAAATAATTGGAACTATGATGGCTGAGCGTGGTTCGGGAAGTATAATAAACATAGCTTCTACTTATGGAATATCTGCCCCCGATCAATCAATTTATAAAAATGATAAAGGAGAACAAACCTTTTATAAATCTGCTTCCTACCCTGTTGCCAAAGGTGCTGTAATTATGTTTACAAAATTTCTTGCTGCTTATTGGGGAGAAAAAGGTGTTAGAGTAAATACCCTTTCGCCGGGTGGTGTTGAAAATAATCAGGAAGATTTTTTTGTAAGGAATTATTCAGCAAAAACTCCTTTGGGAAGAATGGCGCGCCCAACCGATTACAAAGGTGCACTGGTATTTCTCGCCAGTGATGCTTCAAATTATATGACCGGCGCTAACCTGGTTGTGGATGGAGGGTGGACTGCATGGTAATCGATATGGAACTTAAAAAGAAAAATATACATCTAAAAGAAAAATTAGAAAAAATAAAACTTGTTTTAACTGATAATGACGGTGTATTAACTGATACAGGAGTTTATTATTCTGAAAAAGGGGAAGAGTTTAAACGCTTTTCCATAAGAGATGGAATGGGAGTTGAAAGACTTAGAAAGCATGCGGGAATTGAAACTGTTATTATTACGGGAGAAAAATCAGGCTCGGTAAAAGCGAGAGCAGAAAAATTAAAAATTAAAGAATATTATTTGGGTGTAAAACATAAAACAGAAATTCTTCCTGAAGTGCTAAAGAAGAATAACATCACACCTGAAAATATTGCATTTATTGGTGATGATGTAAATGACCTGGAAATAATGAAGCAAGTTGGATTTGCAGCATCCCCTTCCGACGGGATGAATTTTATAAAAGATATTTCAGATTACGTTTGTATAAACAGAAGCGGCAACGGTGCTTTTAGAGAACTGGCAGAATTAATTATTGCATTCAATGCTAAATAAATAATTTTCGTTTAATATTTTGTTAGCGAGGTAGAAATGATTGGCAAGAGGGAAATTAAAGTTGGCAACAGAATGATTGGTACAGGTCATCCTGTTTTTATTATTGCAGAAATTGGTATAAACCACAACGGTTCTTTGGAGATAGCTAAAAAATTAATTGACGGCGCAAAATCTGCAGGGTGCGATGCTATAAAATTCCAGAAACGCACACCGGAAATTTGCGTGCCGAAAGATCAATGGTATGTCGAGCGTGATACTCCCTGGGGAAGAATGAGCTATATCGATTACAGGCACAAGGTTGAATTCGGGGTTGATGAATTTGCTGAGATTGATAAGTATTGCAGGGAAAAAGATATAGTCTGGTTTGCTTCCTGCTGGGATGAAAACGCAGTTGATTTTATAGAACAATTCGATCCAGTGCTTTATAAAGTTGCCTCAGCTTCGATAACAGATATAGATCTTCTTCTTCGCCACAAAGAATTGGATAAACCTGTAATAACTTCTACAGGTATGTCAACAATGGAAGAAATTGAAAATGCTGTTAACTGTGTTGGAACCGGTAACCTATTAGTCGCACATTCAACTTCATCATATCCTTGCAAAAATGAAGAGTTGAACCTAAGAGTGATTCTTACTCTTAAAAATAAATTTCCAGGTATTCCGATTGGTTATTCCGGACACGAAACAGGATTGGCACCAACGTGGGCTGCAGTAGCTATGGGTGCAAGTTTTGTTGAAAGACATATTACTCTCGATCGTGCTATGTGGGGAAGCGATCAGGCAGCTTCGGTAGAAATTGGTGGTTTTAGCCGGCTTGTGAAAAATATTAGAGATATAGAAAAATCGCTTGGTGATGGAGTGAAGAAAATTTATGAAAGCGAGCTTGGACAAAGAAATAAATTAAGAAGAATTAAATCGAAAAGTGAAGTTTAGATTAATGCGAATATATTTTTATGGATTCTAATAATTATCTTCATGCAGATATATTTTCTGAAATTTTAGTCTATATTAGAAATTATATTGCCGGGATGAGCGATTCAGAAATTACTTCAATACTAATAATTGTTTCTGCAGCATTAATTATTATTATTCTCGAAAGACTTTTTCCATACACAAAGGGACAAAAGATTTTCAGGGAAGGATTTTTTGATGACTTTGCACTATATTCAGTTGCGCAAAGTTATATCCTCGGAATAATTATCTTCGCTTACATAATCCGTTTTATCGATAACTCCACAGGAATATCCCGTCTTAATTTATTTGAAGATGTTCCTATCTGGCTTCAACTATTATTCTTCCTGGTTACACATGATTTATATATTTACTGGATGCACCGCTGGCAGCATAAGAACAAATATTTATGGCGCATTCACGAAGCACATCACTCTCCAAAAAAAGTTGACTGGCTTTCCGGTTCACGTTCGCATGCACTTGAAATAATCCTTAACCAGACGATTGAATTTCTGCCAATTGTTTTACTTGGTTCCCCGGTTGAAGTAATTGCGTACAAGGCAACAATAAGTGCGGTTTGGGGTATGCATATTCATTCAAACATAAATCTTAAAACGGGAAGCTTACAAAAGATTATTAACGGACCTGAAATGCACAGATGGCATCATTCAACCGGTAAAGGAAGGAACAGAAATTTTGCAACTAAATTTGCTTTTTGGGATTGGATTTTTGGAACTGCATATCTACCAGATTACAAACCAGCAGATTATGGTTTGAAGACTTACTTTCCTGGACATTATTTAATGCAGACAATCTATGCTTTTAGAAGTTTTGGGAGATCTAAAAAAAAAGTTAAGACATTAACGGATTAATTGAAGATGCTCAACTTATAAAAGAGAAGTTAATATTTTATTACATGGGCTTTTTCGACTGTAATTAATCCGTTTGCCCCGCTCTTCTCAAAAAGTTTGTCTATTTCTTTTAAAAATTTTTCTATTCGCTCTGACTTATCAACAATTTCTACTATAAGCGGCATATCTTCAGAAAGAACAAGTATCTTTGAGGTATGAATTGCGCTGTTTTTACCGTAACCCATAATTCCTTTAAGCACTGTAGCTCCTGCTAAATCTTTTTCACGAGCTAACAGCACTATTTTTTCGTAAACTGGAACGTTTCCAATCTTATCGCTTTCCCCAACGAATATTCTTAATAGTTTTGCTTCGCCTTCAATTTTCATAATAAGCTCAGTTTAATATTTTAGTAAAAACATATGCAAGATAAATTCCGGTTAAACATACCAGCACATTAAATATTATATTCAATCCTGCTAAGATAAATTGTGAATCCCTGAATAGTGAAAACGTTTCGTAAGAGAATGTAGAGAAAGTAGTAAAGCCGCCGCAAAATCCAACAGTAAGGAATAATCTTAATCTTGGTGTTATTAGTTCTTTTGGATCGAGGTAAAACATAATTATCCCGATAAGAAAACTTCCAATAACATTTACAATTAAAGTTCCATAAGGAAATGTAACCGGGAGAATTTTATATGTGTATCTGGAAATTCCATACCTGAGCCCGCCGCCAATTGCAGCCCCGAGAGAAACGAGTAAGTAACTTATCATAAAATATAGATTACTTTTTATTAATTAAGATTGTTAACTCTTTATCCAATCGCAAATTAAATCGATTGCTTTAAGAATATTCCCGCAATAATTTTTTAAGAACTGCTCATCAATTCCATCGCTATTTGTATATGTTTTACAAGCACTAATTGCCCGGGATCCATCAAAATCGACATAAGCTAATCTTGCAGTAAGCTCTTCATTAGGTCTTCCAAAAGCAGAACCTGGGAGCAAAGCCACACCTGTATCCTCCAGAAGTTTTTTGCAAAGATCATTGCTAGTTTTTATACCTTTCTTTTCAATGCTATCGCGTACGTCTGAAAAATCCGGAAAAAGATAGAATGCGCCATCCGGCTGGCAAACGTGCAACCCAACAGATGACAACTTCAAGACAATAACCTGGGATAATTTTTTTAGTATCCATCTTGATCGCCAAAGATAATTTTCAATTTCTGAACCACCTTGAAATGCCCTAACTGCAGCATACTGGATAGGTGCACTTGTAGAAGTAAATGTTTCACTTGCCATAACAGCCATAATATCTTTTAGTCGCCCGTTAAGAGTTCCTGGAAAAACAAAAGTACCAAGTCTCCATCCGCCGGCACCGCACCATTTGCTTAATCCACCGCTAATAATTGTACGTTCAGGATAATAACGTGCTATTGAAAGATGCTTTCCCTCGTGATGAAGCTCACCATATATTTCATCTGAAAGAAGAATTATTTTATGTTTTTTTGCGACCGCAGCAATGTCCTTCAATTCGCTTTCGCTGTAACTAACACCAACAGGATTTGAAGGATAGTTTAGAATTACTATTCTTGGTTTTGTTTCATCATCTTTACATTGTTCTTCTAATTGTTCAGCAGAAAGACGCCAATTATTTTTCCTGTTTGTTTTAATCCACCTGACCTGTCTTCCAATTATCAGTGCTTGAGGCGCGTAAGAAACCCATGAAGGGGTTGGGATAACCAGATCGCCGTAGTAAGTGTATTGCAGCAAAAACATCAACTCTTTGGATCCCGGACCGATCAAAACGTCATCGGCAGTGTAACAAATACCATGGGTTCTGCAGTGATAATCGGCTACGGCTTCTCTTAATTGCGGCAAACCTTTTACAGGCAGGTAATCTTTTTGATGTGCGTTTGCTTTCAGCTCATCTACAACCGGTTGTGGAACAGGAAACGGAGACTGTCCTAATCCAAGTTTATAAATCATTCTTCCATCTTTACGAAGCTGATTGCTTAATTCGTTGATGGCAAGTGTTGCGGATTGAGGTAAACCCCTAACATTTAGGTTTAAACTGATTTCCTGGAAATTATTTTTCATCTTATACAATTTTTATTATTAATACAGTTAAAAATAGGTATATGATATAGATTTACAATATCAGGCAAGCGACATTTTAGAAAATAAAAAACCCCGAATTGATCGGGGTTTACATTAAAAGTAAAGATTCCTTGCACTTATTTATTTAAGCAAAGTCATCTTACCAGTTTTTTGCCTGTATGAAACTTTAAGGTTGTATATATAAACTCCACTAGCAACATGGTTGCCGATTTCATTTTTGCCATCCCATTTGCTCAAATAATTTCCGGCAGGAAGAACTTCATTCACTAAAGTTTTAATAAGTCTTCCCTGCAAATCATAAATCTTTAACTCAGTTAATGAGTTAGTTAGATCGTAAGGAATTGTAAATGCAATTATTGTTGAAGGATTAAAAGGATTAGGATAATTGCTAACGAGTATTTCCGTTTGAGGAATCAGTAAATTATTTTCATCATTTTCAACTGAAGTTATTAAAGTTGCGCCATCCCCTCTTGACGCTCCAGAAGTATCTGCAAGGTAAATGTTAACCCAATCAGGTCTTCCTGCTAACTGCAAATAGGTCTCATCCCATTCATCATCATTCAACCTTAAAAAATCAAATGTTCTGTAATCATAGTAACTCATCATTGGTCCGGCAAAAGCAGTTAAATCTCCCTGATGATTTTTAGTTATAAAAACACCAAGATTTATGGGTCCCGTTCCAACGTGAGAAATTGCACCAATCACACTCCCGCCACAGTCAGTGGGAGTTGTATGTATATCAGCAACTATATGATCACTTTCCATAAGCCCTTCGTAACCCAGCTCACCGCTGGTTACATCATCATAATAAAGATCGGGATACCAGCCATCAAAAACCTCTCCACTCTGACCTGTTTCATAGAGCATATTTTGCAGGAATGAAACTTCATCAGAAGAAAATTGAATACCGGCAAGTTCCTTTTCACAAATTGATTGAAGTGTATCAGCAATTCCGTAAAACCTATTGAAGTAATTAATTATCATCGTTTTTCTACCTGGATCAGGAAAATTTAAACTTGTAAAGTAAGATGAGGCTTCCGTACAAAGATTTTTCAGGTTTAAATAAAATTCAGGAAATGGTTCAACAAAACTATAGGGATATGAACAAATTGTTCCCCCCGTATAAGATTGTTTTGCATATAATAGATTATCGTGTCTTAATTCAGTCCAAGTTGATAGCTGAGTATTCATTTTTTGCTGCCAGAAGGCTGCTGTTTGCATAAACTCAGGTAAATTCGTTCTATCCTCTGGCGGATTTAACTGCCTGAAAGAATTTAACCAGTAATTATAGATGGAGCTTTCCCAAAAAGCAGGATCGTAATGATCAATTAAATAGCGCAATGCAGCAAGGTTCGAGGCGTAGTGATACTCGTCTAACTCATCAATTAAAAGTTGAGCAGATGCACTGTTTCCTAAAGAGAAAAGAACATCGAGAGTTGATGGGAAAAGTCTACATATTTTATTCCCCATATATGTTATTCTATCATAAACAACTGTTGCTGTAACGTATGAATCAATCACAAATCTTTGTCCAAACATTAAAAATGCAGATGCTGGTACTATGGAATCAGGATTCATTGGATCGCTGTAAAGTATCTGCGAAAGGATTAACTGGTATGCAAACGCCTGGTTACTCAGTGTATCCTGGAATTCAACCATTTTAAGACTATCCAGCAACTGGTTAGCACTATCCAGAGAAACTGCTTGCTTTAAGTAGTCCAAATTTTCTAAGGTCACATTATCAGATTCACCAACAAAAAATTTAATAACATTATCAATTTCCTGGTGTAATGGTTCCACTGCTGCAAGATCATAGAGTTCATCAATTAGCATAGCATCAATCGCTTGCCGCTGAACATCTTCGAATGACTGGGGCGGGCAAACAATGGAATCACTGATAGACTTTGTTAAATATAATTCAATTCTTCCAAACCACATCATTGTTTTAAAATATGGTTCCTGGTTAACTGCAAGAGGATCAGTAGGATCATAAACATAGTGCCCTCTTGGCTTAAACTGGCTCCAATCATATGATCTGCAATGACTTGAAAAAAGGATGTTAGTATCTGCTTCTTCTGCTTCAATCCAGCTAAGAACATCATTTACTAAAGCTGTATTTTCTGAGTAAAATGGAGATGTTGTTAGTTCCATTAAAATCATAGGAACCGTGATGTAAATATCAACATCCTTTAACATTGTCATCATTTCAGGAATTGATGAATACCTGTTGTGGAGTTGCTGCATTGAGCTACGCAGACCATTCAACAATTCAATTAATTTTGTTTCAAGCAATCCAATTTCCACATCCTGTAAAATTCTATCATAAGAAACATGAAATGCATGTAAAATTGCATCTGTTGAAACAAAAACAGGAAGATCCTGATGAAAGATTTCTAAAATTGCTTGGCCAAAAGAGATTTTGTCTAATCTCTCACTTACCATAAACCCATGATCGTCGATTAGAGATTTTTCATATTCTGTTAGATTGTAGTAAGCATCAATACTATCGAAGTAAAGTGCTTCATCATAATTTGTATTAATTTGATCGGTGAAAATACCGGCAGGATGCATTTGCAGAAGTTCAGCCGTGCTCATGTCCTGGTGCTGTTGAAGAAATTGAATGTAGTCTTCTATATTGAAGACTTGTGCACTTAGTGAACCATTTAATGCAGAAAAAAGAATTAAAACTGCAAAAGTAGATCGAAAGCGTCTCATAACTTCCTCCTTTTTTGTGCAACTTATAAAACCCTTTTGCTAAATGCAATATTAAATATTGTTAAGCAATAAAAAAGCCTCGATAAAGATACCGAGGCTTTAGTGACCCCAAGGGGATTCGAACCCCTATTACCGCCGTGAAAGGGCGAGGTCCTAACCATTAGACGATGGGGCCTAATAAATAATTTTGTGGGTGAGCGATGGGGATTGAACCCACGACCTTCTGGGCCACAACCAGACGCTCTAACCAACTGAGCTACGCCCACCATTTAGAAAAATACCAAATCACAAAAATCAAATTACAAATAAATTCCAATTACTAAAATCCAACGAATTCTGATTTGTAATTTGGTTATTGGAGCTTATTTGAATCTTGGAAATTGATATTTGCTTTTTCCACTGGTACGCCAGAGTGGACTCGAACCACTAACCTACAGCTTAGAAGGCTGTTGCTCTATCCGGTTGAGCTACTGGCGCAACTAAGTTAAATTCTCAAATAACAATTAACTATCAAATCTAGAAATCAATACATTGTAATGAATTCTGCAACTTGATATTTATAGAGTCGGGGCGGCAGGATTCGAACCTGCGACCTCCTGCTCCCAAAGCAGGCGCGCTAACCGGACTACGCTACGCCCCGTAAAAACCATTATCTCAGTACATAAAGAGCAAAAATAATACTTATTACCTTTCAGCAATAAGCATTAAAAAATAGAAAGACAAATATATATTATAAATTTCTAATATCAAATAATTTGCCTAAAAATGCATTTTTTCTTATTTGAGTAAGCCAGTGGAACAGGAAATTATAATAGATTTTCAACTATTCATTTTGTTAGCTAAATTGAAAGTGATTTATGAATTAAATTATTTCAGAATGCTTTTTCCCTGGTTTATAGCTAAGAAGTTTATCTTCTCTAAAAAAGATTCCCGCTTTATAAATTTTATTTCAACAATTTCAGTTGTTGGAATTGCACTTGGAGTTGCAACGCTGATTATTGCACTTTCTGTTTTAAATGGATTCGAACAAACCATTACAAATAAAATTGTTGATTTCGATTCTCATATAAAAATCACTTCTTATCGCAGCATCCTTCCTGATCATTCTAAAATATTACCACAATTAGAAGAAGATTTAAAAGATTTTTCACCAAGCATAATACCTTTTGCATCAAAGCTGGTTATTGTAAGCAGTAAAAAACGAAAAGAAGGATTAAACCTGATTGGAATAGAAACGGATGGAGAAACTCCCGGGCTTATCAGAAATATTACAAAAGGTGAATTTCTTTTAAAGGATGGAGATGAAAAATCAATTGTTATAGGACAGAGATTAGCCGATAAACTTTTTATAGATGTTGGCGATAAGATTACAGTTTTTGCTCTTAAAAATGATCGCATTCCTACACCTCAAGATTTGCCAAACATCGATAAGTTTACAGTGGCCGGAATATTTGAAAGCGGAATGGCAAAATACGATGATGCTTATGCTTACATCTCTTTGAAAGAAGCGCAGGAATTATTCAGCATTGGCGATAACATAACCGGTTATGATATTAAGCTTGGAACATTATCTAAAATTGATAGTCTTACAAGATATCTTGGAAAAAAACTTCGCTACCCACATGCAGTGCGATCAATTTACCAGGTACATAGAAATATTTTTACATGGATTGAGTTACAGAAGGAACCTATCCCAATTGTGTTGGCTTTAATAATTCTTGTGGCTGTGTTTAATATAATCGGAACATTGTTGATGATTGTTCTTGGAAAAAACAAACGCAGTAGGAATATTAAAATCCGTTGGCGCCAAGCGAAGACAGGTTGTACTAATATTTCTATTACAGGGAATTGTACTTGGTATTGTTGGAATTCTGTTAGGCAATGCGCTTGCAATTGTTTTGATGGAAATCCAGTTAAAGTTTAATGTAATAACACTCCCCTCCTCTGTTTATTTTATGTCCACCGTTCCAATTCTTTTGTCATTAAATACTTTTATACTTGTTTCGGTAATAACTTTTCTGCTTTGCATAACTGCATCAGTTATTCCAAGTTTTATTGCTTCCAGGATAAAACCAATATCTTCGTTGAGGTTTGGCTGATGAGTTTTGAATCATTTATAGCAAAGAGATATTTACTTTCTAAGCATAAGATTAATTTTATAACAATTATTTCTTTTATTTCGATTACTGGAATTACTATTGGAGTTGCGGCGCTAATTGTCATCCTTTCTGTTTTCAACGGTTTCGGCAGTCTTGTATCCGGTTTCCTTATAAACCTCGATCCGCATATTAGAATTGAAGCAACTTCTATTAAAGGCGAAGAAGGGATGAACAAAGTTCCGGATATTCTAAAAGAAATTAAAGAAGTTGAATATTACTCTCCTTTTGTTGATGGCAAAGTGCTCGCTTATAATAAAGGAATAACGCAGGTTGTAAATCTTAAAGGAATAACCGGTGATGCAGCAAAAAATCTTAACAAACTTGAAGAATCTATTTTATTTGGTAATGCTGATCTTAAAGATAAAGGAAGAACCGGAAGCATCGTTATCGGAATTCAACTGGCTGACAGGATGCAGACACTTGAAGGTGATACTTTAACATTAATATCCCCAGTTGGTATTGAGCGTGCTTTAACTCAGCTATCTATGCCTCTTACAAGGCAATTCGTGGTTGGTGGAATTTTTAGTTCTGATAATAATGATTATGATGCAGCCTATATTTTTTCAAACCTTGTTTCAGCGCAGCAATTGCTTGGTTATAAAAAATCTGTGCAGGGTTATGAAGCACGACTTGGTAATATTGATGATGCCTTCCGGGTTAAAGAAATTATTCAATCAAAATTAGATGAAGCAAATTTTAGCATAAACACCTGGTACGATTTTCACCAGGAATTATATTCCGTTATGCAGATAGAGAGATGGACAGCTTACATAATTCTTTCATTAATAATTGCTGTTGCAACTTTTAATATTCTTGGTTCACTTTCTATGTCTGTTATAGAAAAGAAAAGAGATATCGGCATAATGCGCGCGATGGGTGTAAATGAAAAATCAATTTTAAGAATATTTATGTTTGAAGGTTTGCTGATCGGTTTTATCGGAACTTTGCTGGGAGTTATAATTGGTTACATCATCTGTTATTTGCAGATTAAGTATAACCTTTACCCGCTTAATCCAGCACAGTATAAAGTTGATTCGCTCCCTTTGGAGATAAGAATTTCAGATTTCTTTTTTATAAGCGGTGCAGCGATGCTTCTTTCATTTTTTGCATCACTTTATCCAGCTAAGCGCGCTGCAAAAGTAAATGCAATTGAAGCAATAAAATGGGAATAGTACAATTAAGAATTAAGAAGAATTTAGATAAAGTATATAAATTACATTATGAGTGAAGTTATTCTTAAAGCGGAAAATATTTATAAGTCATTTAAGACTGTTAAAAAAGTAAGTCTCGAAATTCTTAAAGGAATTTCTTTGGAAATTGAGCCGGAGAAAATTACAGTGATTGTTGGAGCAAGCGGGGCTGGTAAAAGTACTTTACTTCATCTGCTTGGAGCTTTAGACAGACCTGATAGTGGTGAAGTTTTTTATGAAGATAAAAATATCTTCAATCTTTCTGATGAACGGCTTGCAAAATTCAGGAATGAGAATATTGGTTTTATTTTTCAATTCCATCATCTTTTGCCAGAATTTACAGCATTAGAAAATGTTGCAATTCCGCAGATGATAAACGGAACATCTTTAAAAGATGCTTCTGAAAAGAGTAAAGAACTGCTTGAAACTGTTGGTTTAAGTGAAAGAGCTGAACACAAACCTGCTGAACTTTCCGGCGGTGAACAGCAGAGAGTTGCAGTTGCAAGAGCTTTGGCAAATAATCCGCAGATTATTTTTGCCGATGAACCAACCGGAAATTTAGATTCTGCAAACAGCGATGCGATACATAAACTAATTGTTGAACTTAAGGAGAAGTACAACAAAACTTTTGTAATTGTTACACACAACCAGAACCTTGTAGAGCTTGCAGATAAAGTTTTTGAGATTAAGGATGGAAAAATTAATCCGAAGTCTTCCTAATATTTCAGATTACCCAAATACTCAAACATTAACCTTACACCAAAGCCTGTCATATAAGTTTTAGTGTAGTTATTTAAATCGTGTGCTGTTGCGGGTCCTGCAATATCAATATGCGCCCAGGGAATATCTTTATCTACAAAATTTTCTAAAAATTTTGCAGCAGTAATAGCTCCAGCCCATTTCCCATCATTTGCAACATCAGCAACTTTACTTTCGTTAGCTTTATGATACTCATCCCACATTGGCAATCGCCATACACGGTCGTAGGTATTTACTCCTGCATTGCGTAATAGATCTTTTGCAAGTTCATCATTTTTTGTAAACAAACCAGCAGCATTTTGTCCTAATGCAACAACGCATGCGCCTGTTAAGTGTAGCAAAATCAATTATTTCATCAGGTTTTAATTTAGAAGCATAATCGAGTGCATCTGCAAGTATCATTCTTCCTTCCGCATCGGTATGTCCAACTTCAATTGTTTTACCGGAAGCAGTTTTTACAACATCACCAACTCGCATTGCTTCACCCGAAATCATATTTTCTGCAGCGGGAATAATTCCAATTATTTCAACCGGCAGTTTAGCTTTGGAGGCAGCCAGCAAAGTGCCTGCAACAACTGCAGCGCCTGACATATCTCCTTTCATTTCTTTCATACCAGCAGGAGGTTTAACACAAATTCCGCCTGAATCGAAAGTAACACCTTTACCAACCAGCGCAACTTTTTTTAATTTACGTTTTTTACTTTTTACAGGCGGTTTATATTTTAAGATGATAAATCTTGGTTTGCTTGTACTTCCCTTGCCCACTGCCAGCAAGCCGCCCATTTTTCTGCGCTTGCATTCTACTTCATCAAATACTGTTACCCTTACGCCTGTTCCTGCAAACATCGATTTCACTTGCTTTGCAAGTTCAAAGGGTCTTAACGAAGATGCAGGTTCATTTTGAAGATCTTTAGTAAAGTTAACACCTTGCATTAAGTTGGTTGCGTTTTTAATTGCTGCTTTTAAAAGCTTTTCGTTATCAGCATAAAAGAAAACGGAAAGATCTTTTGGTTTGCTCTTATCCTCTTTGAATTTATCAAAAGTATAATTTCCTAGCAGCAGTCCTTCTGCAAATGTCTGGTAATAATAAAGTTCGCTGCTAAAATATTTTTTAACAGCTTTATAACCCGGAATAAATATATGAAGGTTTTTAAGTTCTTCTTTGCTTAAGTTTTTTATTAGCCCGGCAAGATGGTTACGGAAATAATCTGATGAGAATTTATCATCAACTTTAACTTTTGATAATATAAGTGCATCAGGTTTTCCTTCCGGTTTGGTAATTCTAATTTCAGAACCGTTCTTTACAAGGAAATTCTTTCTTTGAAGCTTTGATAGTTTTAAATGAAATACTTTTTCAAGGCTGAAGAAACTTTTCTCAAGGTTTTTTTCATCAATCATGTATTTTAAACTGATTGATAAAGGTTTGTATAAAATCTTTTTTCCACCCGATTTGATATTTAGCTTAAACATTTTACTCCTGAGAATCATTATTTATATAAAATTCAGCTCTTTCTAAAATTTTAGGAAGCATATCTTCCAACCTGGAATCGTGTAGCCTTACTCCTGCAGCGTTAGTATGCCCGCCGCCATTAAATTCTTTTGCTAATTTGTTAACAGGAATATTTCCCTTTGATCTGAAGACTGACTTTAAACCCATCCTTATGTTCGATGAACAGCATCCCAAGAACCACATTTTCCACTGTAAGAGAATATTCAACAATGTTATCTGTATCGCTTTCGATAGCATCAACTTCTTCAAAATCATTTTGAGTAATTAACATATAGCTTATTCTGCCGTTACCAATCAGCTTCATCGAGCTTAAAGCTCTTCCAAAGATCTTTATTTTATTCAGTTTGTTTTCATCATAAATATTACCATAAATTTTAACAGGGTCCACATCGTACTCAAGCAAGTCTGCAATTATTCTATGCAGTTCCGAGTTTGTTCTTTCAAACCTGAATGAGCCGGTATCCGTCATTATAGCAGCGTAAAGAGGATTGGCAATTTCGCTGTTAAGCTCTGCAATGTTTGTCTGTTTTATAAAATCATAAATAATATGTCCTGTTGCAGAATAATCGGTTCCAACAAAATGATGATCAAAAGCGTTTCCTGCATCCTGGTGATGATCGATGCAGATCTTAAGAGTGGTTGATTTCTCGAACGCTTCCTGCATACTTACAAGTCTGTCACCTTTGTTAAAATCAAGTGCTACAATAACATCCGATTTATCAAAAAGATGATCGTGTTTTTCTTTATCATATTTTTCAATTATATTTTCTGGATCTAAAAACCGAAGATTATAAGGCATCGCACTATGGTTGATAATTCTTACTTCCTTACCTAATTGTTTAAGAATATAATACATAGCTATTTCAGAACCGATTGCATCTGCATCCGGATTTACATGAGTGCTAAGTAAAAATGATTTATTCTCTGTAAGAATTTTTCCTAACTTCTTATAGTCTATCATGGTCAAAAATAAAGAAGGGCTTGCAGTTACAAGCCCTGTAAAATATAATATTATTTGATTTATATCTGAAATCTAATTAATTAACTTCCCAGGTATTTGGTCCCTTAAGCATTTTTTCTAAATCGCCTTTGCCTCTATTCTTAGTAATTGCATCAATTTGTGTTTTAATTCCTCCATCATAAGTTTCCTTTAGAATACTGCCTGAAAACACCTATTGGCGTTGGAAATCCTGGTAGATAATCCATTTCTGCAAGTATCATTCCTGCAACAGGACTTTCATCCAGTTCATTATGAACCCACAAATCATCTTTAGAATATTTGCCATTTGAAATATCAACAACAACCGGTTTTAATCCATCTAGTTTAATTCCTTTATCTTGCATTTTTACCAAACACCATTGGTTTATCATGTTCAAGCACTAAGTACGATGATCTTCTTTAGTATCTTTATCAGTAAGGATGGAAAAAAGCACCATCATTAAAAATATTACAGTTCTGAAAAATTTCTATAAATGCTAAACCTTTATGCTTTCCAGCACTCTTCAACATTTCCTGCAGGTGTTTAGGGCTTCTGTCTATAGATCTTGCAACAAAAGTTGCATCTGCACCCAAAGCCAGAGCAACAGGATCAAATGGATAATCAACACTTCCGTAAGGAGTAGTTTTAGTTACTTTACCTTTTTCTGATGTTGGCGAATACTGTCCTTTGGTTAATCCGTAAATCCTGTTATTAAATAGAAGGACTTTAATATCAATATTTTTTCTGCAAGCATGAATAAAATGATTTCCACCGATACTTAAGCAGATCACCATCACCTGTAGCAACCCAAACGGATAAATCGGGATTTGCAACTTTAACACCGGTTGCAATTGTTGGCAGCTCTGCCGTGAATTCCATGAAATCCATATGTATCCATATAATATGGAAAACGACTGGAGCATCCAATACCTGAAACCCAAACAACTTTTTCTTTTGGTGTATCTATTATATCAGGAAAAGTTCGCTGAACTTGTGCAAGGATTGAATAATCACCGCATCCCGGGCACCATCTTACATCCTGATCACTTGCAAAATCTTTTGCAGTTAGTTTTTCTGTTTTTACTTCGTTACTTGCCATTACTTCCTCCTAACACTTCTGTTATCTTGTCTGCAATATCCGATACCTTAAATGGTAATCCTCTAACAAGGTTAAATTGCTCAACAGGAATTAAGAATTCACTTCTTATTATTTTTGATAATTGTCCAAGATTTATTTCAGGAATTAGTATTGTTTTAAATCTTTTTAGTACTTCTCCAGTATTCTTTGGGAATGGATTAATATACTTAAATGAGCCTGCGAAACTTTAAACCTTCTTCTCGTGCTCTAGTAACTGCTTCCATAATTGTTCCGTAAGTTCCGCCCCAACCCAGAACAAGAAGTTCGCCTTCATCATCTCCATAAACTTCCAAATCAGGTATATCATTCTCAATATTTTTAATTTTCTTAGCCCTAAGTTTAACCATTTCATAATGATTATCAGGTTCATAGTTAACATGACCAGTAATATTTGCTTTTTCCAAACCGCCAATTCTATGTTCCAAACCAGGTGTTCCAGGAACAGCCCAAGGTCTGGTAAGATTTTTATCACGTGAGTAAGGAAAGAATGTTTCCTGGTCTGTATGAAATTTAACTTTAATTTCCGGAATTGAATCAACTGCTGGAATGTTCCATGGTTCAGAACCATTTGCAAGATAACCATCAGTAAGAAAAATTACCGGAGTCATATATTTAAGCGCTATTCTTGAAGCTTCAATAGCCATATGAAAACAATCACTTGGAGTTTATGCAGCAACTACTGCAACAGGAGCTTCACCATTTCTGCCGTACATTGCTTGTAAAAGATCTGCTTGCTCTGTTTTTGTTGGTAAACCTGTGCTTGGTCCACCTCGCTGAACATCAACAATTACAAGTGGAAGTTCTGTCATTACAGCTAAACCAATTGCTTCTGTTTTTAATGCTAAACCAGGACCACTTGTTGTTGTAATTGCAAGATTTCCTGCAAACGCTGCACCAATTGCTGATGAAATTCCTGCAATTTCATCTTCAGCTTGCAAAGTTTTAACACCAAAATTTTTATACTTACTTAAATATTGTAAAATTTCTGAAGCTGGAGTAATAGGATATGAACCAAAAAATAATGGTAATCCCGCTTTTACCGAAGCAGTTAAAAAACCAAGTGCAGTTGCTTCATTACCGGAAATATTTCTGTATGTTCCTTTAGGGAGTTTAGCAGGATCAACTTTGTATCTTGTTGTAAAAATTTCAGTCATCTCACCAAAATTAGCACCAGCTCTTCAGAGCTTTTGTATTGGCATCAATTAGTTCTGGTTTATTTTTAAACTTTATTTTAATCCAATCTTCAGTGTTTTTAATTGGTCTGTTATATAACCAGTACATTAAACCAAGAGCAAAAAAGTTTTTACATCTGGATATTTCCTTTGGTGATTAACGAACTATCTTCCAGAGCATTAGCAGTTAAAGATGTAATTGGAACATCTGTAACATCATAACCTCCAAGGCTACCATCTTCCAATGGATTGCTTTCATAATGAGCCAGTTTCAAATTCTTTTTATCAAAAGCATCAGTATTTACAATTATTGATCCGTTCGGTTTCAGCTCATCCAAATTCTTTTTCAACGCTGCAGGATTCATAGCTACTAAAACATCGGGCATATCACCTGGTGTATGAATATCGTTACTACTAAAATGAAGTTGAAAACCACTAACTCCGTATAGTGTTCCGGCAGGAGCTCTGTATCTCTGCAGGATAATCAGGTAGTGTATTCAGATCGTTACCTATCCACGCAGTTGTATCACTAAACTGTGTACCGGTTAGCTGCATACCATCACCGGAATCTCCGGCAAATCTAACTGTAACATCTTCAAGCTGTTGTATTATCTTTTCTTTTACTTGTGTCATCTAAATTTCTTTCTAAATAAATATTATTATTATTTATTAAAAACTAATGTAAATTCTATTATCAATGCGAATTAGAATGTCTTTTATTTTACTTCTGATAATATTTTATAAAATTCTTCCGCATTTACAAAGCCGGTAATTCTGTTCATCTCTTCACCGGATGAGTTGAGTATCAGTACAGTCGGAACTCCTACAATTTTAAATTTTTCTCTAAGTGCTTCAACTTCAGGAGAAAGTGATTTTGTTAAATCAGCTTTATAAGTATCAAATTCTTTTGAAAGTTCAATTACTTTCGGATCTGTAAATGTTAAGGCATCCAGTTCTTTACAAGGGATGCACCAATCTGCATAAAAATCAATTATCACTCCCCTGCTGCTAATGTTGGAAACAGCTTCCTCAGAATATTGTTGCCACTCTACGGATTTTGTATCAGATGGAATAAGAGAATAAACAGCCACAGCAATTATTAAAAAAGCAAATAGAATTTTAAATATTCTGAATCCCATTATTTTATTTGCTGATTTCTCAAAAAAGAGCAAGTATAGACCCGCAACAATCATAAATATTGGAAAAACATATCCGGAAATTTCCTTTGGCAGCAACGGTAAGCAAAAAGTATAATGCCATACCTACAAGTATAATTCCAAAAATATGTTTAACAGAATCCATCCATTCTCCTGCTCGTGGGAAGACTTTTAATCTTACCAGAAAATATTGCAAGAAAGAGATAAGGAAATCCTAAACCGAGTGCGAGTACAAAGAACATTAAGAATCCAAAATATGGATCTTGTTTTGCTGCTACATATGTTACAAGACCAAGAACAAAAGGACCAATACAGGGAGCGGCAACAATTCCCATTGTTAAACCCATAAAGAATGCACCAAACAATCCTGCTTTAGCTCCGCCTGCTTTAGCAACCATTGAATCAGGAAGTTTAAACTCGTAAACACCAAACATACTTAGTGAAAGACCAAAAAGAATAGCAACAACAATTAATATTACAATTGGATTTTGCAGCAGAGCACCAAAAATTGCACCGCTAAGAGCTGTAACCACACCAATTATGGAATAAGTAGCAGCCAGTCCAAGCATAAAAAGTAGACCCATCATAGCTAATCTTGCCGGTTCTACCTTCGCTCTGTCCTCCAAAATATCCAATAGTAATTGGAATAAGCGGATAAACACAAGGTGTAAGATTTAGTGCAAGTCCGCCAATAAAAACAAAAAGTAAACCGATAATTAACCCATTACTTTCTAATGCATCAGAAATAGGATCGGAAGTTTCTTCTTCTGTTTCACCGGCTGATGTTGTAACGCTAAGATCTATCTTTTCAAATATTTCCTGGTTTACCTGATTTACAACTTCTTTTTTATCTGCAACTACAACTGTTATGGTATCGGCTACATAATTTGGTGCAAGGCAGCTCATATCGTTGCACGCCTGGTAATTAAGTTCAACGATTAGCTGGTATTCACCCGGTTCAAGGTTTTCAGTAACTTTTACTATAGCGCCGAATAAAACTTTTCCTTCCCAAACAGAGAGCGGGTCATCTGAAAATGCCAAATTAAAATCGTGCGGCTCAGGATAAGCAACTTTTTGCAATGTAAAGTTAGGATTTTCCGGTAGTACAACTTCTGTAGGTATAAGATAATCATCGTAAGGTTTGTGGGAATTTATATGCCAGCTTTCTTTAACATCTATTTCAATTGCTATTTTAAATTCACTGCCCGTATAAACTTTATCAAATGATTGATAAGTTTTAATTTTTATAAGATCTTCCTGCATTCCAAACTGGCTGAAAGCCTGTGTTGAAGCAAGAAGAAAGAACATCACCAAAAGGATTGTGATTTTTTTCATTCTTAGTTCATCCTGAATTTTATCATACTTTTATAATTAAGTTCTCCACTTCTGCACAATGGGGAATCGTCTGCCGTATCCAAAAGCTTTACGTGAAACTTTAAGTGCAGGAGCAGCTTGTTTTCTTTTAAATTCATTTATATCAACTAACCTGAGCATTTTCTCAACTAACTTCTTATCACCAATTACCTCAGATATCTCGTTGAATTCTTTGTTCTCCTCAAGATACATTTTCAATATTTTATCCAGAAGTTCGTATGGAGGCAAAAAATCCTGGTCCTTCTGGTTAGGGCTAAGTTCTGCTGAAGGAGCTTTATCAATAATTACCTGTGGAATTATTTCTTCATTCCTGTTTATATAGTTTGCAATCCGGTAAACATCTGTTTTATAAATATCTGCTAAAACTGCAAGCCCGCCACACATATCACCGTAAAGCGTGCAGTAACCAACAGACATTTCCGATTTATTACCTGTTGCTAAAAGCAGGTAATTTTCGTTGTTGGAAAAAGCCATTAAATAGATACCGCGTACTCTTGCCTGCAGGTTTTCTTTAGTAATATTGTCAAGATTATTTTTAAACGATGAGCTAATAGGCTCAAGTGTTTTATCAACAACCGGCTGGATTGAAACATTATTAGAAGAAATTCCAAGCTTACTAATTAATTTTTCAGAATCGGTAACACTCCCTTCGCTTGAATATTCAGAAGGCATCATAATAACATGAACGTTTTCCTCACCGATTGCCTGAACAGCAATATAAGTTACCAGTGCCGAATCCATTCCACCGCTTAAACCAACAACTATTTTTTTGAAGTTAAGTTTGCTGCAATACTCCTTCACTCCAAAAATGAGTGCACTCAAAACTTCTTCTTCAAATGTTCCTTCAGATTCATCCGGAATTTCTTTATCTGATTTCGTATCGAAAATAATAAAATCTTCTTCGTAAGCTTTACCGAGTGCTGTTAGATTTCCTTTACTGTTAAGGCACATACTTGCACCGTCAAAAATAAGGTCTGTATGAGCACCAACACTGCAAACATAAGCAAGCGGAAGTTTATCCTGCTTACATAAAATAGAGAGCATTTCCCTGCGTTCTTTTCTTTTTCCATAAGAGTAAGGACTTGCAGAAATATTTAATAGAATCGTTGCTCCTTTATCAACAAGTTCTTTAACCGGGTCGGTATGATATCTTCTTTTGTACCAGTAATCTGCATCGTTCCAAATATCTTCGCAAACGGATATACCTAACTTTTCACCTTTAAACTCATGCACAAAAACTTCTTTGGCAGGTTCAAAGTATCTCATCTCATCAAAGACATCATAATTTGGGATTAGAGATTTAGGCTGGATGAATTGAACTTTTCCGTTGTAACAAAGTACAGCAGAGTTATGGATATTAGTTCCAACCAGGTCATCATCTTCTGTTACTGCACCAAAGAGAAGACCCGTTTCGCCGGTTTGCGAAGCAAGCTCATTTATTCTTTCGCTAACGGCATTTCTAAATTCAGCTTTTTCAACAAGATCACGAGGAGGGTATCCAACAAGAGCAAGTTCAGGAAAGATTACCAAATCAACATTAGCACTCGTTGCCTTTTTGTAGCCATCTGATATCTTATTTTTATTATAATCTAAGTCGCCGATTATTGTGTTAATCTGGCAAAGGGCTATTTTCATAATCCAAAAAATTTAATTGCTTAATATAACACTAGTTGCTAATTCACCAAAATTCAGTCTAATAACTTTTTACAGAAGTATATTCGGTAAAAATCAGTTGCCATTAGCCGGTAATTCTCGCTGGTTACCGATTAATTAACACCATACATAATAATAAAGGTGCAAAAGTAAAAAAATCTTATTTATTAGAGATTGAATTTAAATAATATTTTTACTGGAGCTTATCATGGCAAAGAAACTATATAGGTCAACAACAGACAAGATGTTAGGTGGAATTGCGGGTGGTCTGGCAGAATATTTTGATATTGATTCCACATTAATCCGGGTTTTATTTATCCTTACAGTTTTTTTGGGCGGTGGAGGAATCATTGCTTATATCATCCTCTGGATATTCGTAGCGGAGAGACCTTTTATTGTTACCCCCGGACCTGCTCCAACAGATCCCGGAGAGCGAAGTGATGCGCAGGATAAGCGTGGAAGTGAAACCAGTTCATCCAATAATTATTTTACTGCTTATCAAAAAATGTTTGATGAGCAGAAAAAAAACAGGGCTATGTGGGGTGGAACTATACTAATTTTATTGGGAGGTTTGTTTTTACTAGATAACTTTTTACCGAGATTCGATTTTGGTGACTTCTGGCCGCTTATATTAATTGGTATTGGTGCTGGTTTGCTTATAAATGCAAAAAATAAACAACAACTTAAGAGATATTAAAATGAAAACATCACACATATTTTGGGGAACCTTGTTTATAGTGTTGGGTTTGCTAATTCTTGTAAATAATTTTACCGCAATTTTTATGGATTGGGGAACTATCTGGAAATTATGGCCTGCTGCAATTATCCTGCTTGGTATATCTATGTTAATAAAAGATAAATTAGGTAAAGGAGTGGTTGCCGGTGTTGCGGCGCTTATTATTGCAGTTTCAGTTTTTGCAACATTTAAAACAACTTCACATTTTATTCATGATGACTTTTCAATAGTTTTTGATGAACTGGATGATGGTGAATTCGAAGTTACTAAATATGAGGAAGCATTCGATACATCCATCACCAATGCATTCCTGGAATTTGATGCAGGCGCAGGTTCATTCAATGTTAAGGATACTACCAATCAGCTTATTATGATAAAAACGGAAGGTAGAAAAGATAATTATAAGTTAAAAAGATTTGATTCTGACAAAAGTTCAAAAATTCAATTCTCGATGAAACATAGAAGGTTTAGCATAGGTGGTAAAAATTATAAAAACCGGGTTGATATTTCTTTGAACGATAAACCTTTATGGGATATGGAATTTGATATAGGTGCCGCATCAGCAAAGCTTGATTTAACTCCTTTTAAAATTAATGAACTAAATATAGATATGGGAGCTGCAGCATTAGATTTACGGCTTGGTGATTTAAATAATAAAACCACAGTTGATATTGATGCAGGTGCATCCGATATGGATCTTTTTGTGCCGGAAGGTTCAGGCTGCCAGATTAAAACAGATGTTGCACTCTCATCAAAAAACTTTCATGGTTTTGAAAAGATAAAAAGTGACCTTTACCAGACTTCCAATTTTGAAGAAGCAGAAAAGAAAATTTATATTAAAATTGACTGCGGCGTTTCTTCAATAAGTGTGAGGAGATATTAAGTTATTTTGAGTTTGTCCACGATGTTTCCTGGTTCACCGGAGCGGAAAAGTCGTGGTAATTCATTTAATCTTAGGTACCCATAAATGTTTATCTAATCTAACACATCCTTTCTCATCAAATTCTACCCCTTCAGATCTTAACAGGTCTTCCATCAAATTTGGATCGCCAAAATGAACTTTACCTGTTAGAGCGCCAAACCTGTTTACAACCCTGTGTGCGGGAATATCCGTGTCCGCAGCCATTTAAAGCCCAGCCAACAGTTCTTGCAGCAGATTTAATTCCGCAGACTTCAGCTATGTGTCCGTACGTTGTTACTTTTCCGTAGGGAATTTTTTTAGCTATTCTATATACTTTGTTAAAAAAATCTGTTTTATTTTTATTAGTTTTATTCTTCATTTGCAATTAGATCATAATAAAAATATTTTCAAATATAAAATCTTAATTAAGTTAGTTTCAATCAAGTTTGAAAAGAAAATTTAAATATTTAATCCTTTGGATAAAAGAATTATTTAGATTCTGTCCACCAAGTAAAAAGAAATATTGATAGAGAGCAGCTTTTTCTTGGTTTGCGGGCATCGCGGTTCACCTGTAAATGAGCCTGAAAATACAATCCCCTCTTTTGAAAGAGCTTTAACTGAAGGTGTAAATTCAGTAGAGATTGATTTATGTGTTACAAAAGATAAAGAAGTTATCCTTTGGCACGATTGGAATCCTGATGAGTTAGTTTCGCTGATTAGAGAAAAGGGTTTTGAACCAGAAGTAAGTTATAAA
>CAVVMV010000009.1:0-107715 GCA_963749485.1 uncultured Ignavibacteriales bacterium
AATGTAAACACGATGAACAAAATGTTCGATCAGCTGGAAAGCGCTAAAGATTTCTTGAAGACGCTTCGCCGCTTGTGCGCGAATCTATAATAGATTTTATGGCTAAGATGGATGAGTTTGATCGGAAAGGATATTTCCAGTTTTTCAAAGAGTTACAAAATGTAATGGATAATGTTGTAACCTCGTTACTGTTGATGATGTAAAAGCGCTCGGGGACAACGTTGTTACTATACTTAACACTGTTAAAAGTCTTACACAACCCGATATGCTGCAAGCAATCAACAACGCAGTATCAGTTTATAAAAAACTTGATATAGAAATAGAAGAAAATGTTTCTTATTTCCAATTATTCAAACGGATGAATACTCCGGAAATGAGAAACGGTATTAGCGTTCGGAATTAAATTCCTTAAGAGTTTAGCTGAACAGCAATATACAAATCAACCACTTAAGCAATTAAACAAAGCACAATCAAATTAATTAGGAGTAAACAAATGGCAACAATAGAAATATTAAGTAAACAATTGGAAACAGATGAAGATGGCAATCTTAAAAACCTGTGCTGACTGGGATAAAGAAATTGCAATCGAACTTGCAAAGCAGGAAGGGATTGACGAACTAACCGATCGCCATTGGATTGTTATTGATTTCATGCGCAACGAATATGAAACAAAAGGTGATGCTCCATCCATACGAAAATTAACTAAGGAAAGCGGTGTTGATACAAAGGAATTGTATAAACTGTTTCCAAAGGGTCCTGCAAAAAAAGCTGCAAGAATTGCTGGCTTACCAAAACCTAAAGGATGTATTTAATTTATAATAATGTCATGCTGAGCCTGCCTGCCGTCAGGCAGGCGCAGCGAAGAAACTTAATACATATTAATTGGAAAAAGATTCTTCACTCCACTCTCGTTTCGTTCAGGATGACAATATTCACATAGAAAATTAAAACTATTAAGGAGAATTAATAATGGCTGAACCAATTGAAAAAGTATCAATTGTTGTTTCAAAAGGATCGCTCGAAGGTGTTTATCCCGGACTTATAATGGCTAATGGCGCAAGAATGGAAGGTATTGAAGCAACTTTATTCTTTACATTCTTTGGGTTAGATGCAATAATTGATAAACGAATGGATGGCTTAAGCGTTGCAACAGTTGGTAACACTGCAATGCGAATGCCCGGTGGTATTAAGATGCCTACCTGGTTGGGCGCAATTCCCGGAATGTCCAGATTTGCTACAACAATGATGAAAAAAGAAATGGAAAAAATAGATATTCCACCCGTGCGTGAATTTATCGAAATGATAAACGATGCAGGAGGTGAACTCTATGCCTGCAAGGCAACTGTGGACATGTTCCATTTAACAAAAAATGATTTTTGCCCCCAGATGAAAGAAATTATCTCTGTGGGTGAATTCTATGAAAAATCTGCTGGCGCAGAAATTATTTTCACTTAATCAACATATACTATAACAAATTAAAAAGGGGTTTATACCATGATACGGAATAAACTACAAACGCTCTTACTTACATTACTTGTGGTATCTGCATTTTCAACAAGTGTATTTGCTACAGATGGTTATTTCAGACACGGATACGGCATCAGGTATTCTGCTTTAGCAGGTTCTGGTGTGGCTGTATCATTAAGTTCACTTGGTGCAATAACTAACCCGGCTGGCATCGTATTCATCAACAACCGGTATGATGTAAACATATCTTACTTTAGTCCTGCAAGAGAATACACTGTAATCGGAAATCCTTCTATGATGCAAGGCACATTTGGTCTTGCACCTGGAACAATTGAAAGTGATAAATCGGGATTTTTCTTCCCTACACTCGGTGCCAATTGGGGATTAAATTCAAATATGGCAATAGGCTTAGTTATATATGGTAATGGTGGGATGAATACTGATTATCCAACGATGACATTTGGCGATCAAAATTCACCTGGCACAGGTGTAAACCTTGAGCAGCTTTTTGGCGGTGTTACTTTTGGAATGGAAATTACAGAAGGACACGCATTAGCGGTACAGGGACTTTTTGGATGGCAAAGATTTTCTGCACAAGGATTATTTAATTTTTCAGTGATTTTCAAGCAGTCCGGCAAACTTAACCGGCAATGAAAAAAGTACTTGCAACCGGTTTTGGATTTAAAGTCGGTTACCAGGGTCAGTTTGGTAAGATGATAAGATTTGGTGCATCATACCAGAGTAAAATGAATATGAGTGAATTCGATCGAGTACAAAGGATTATTTGCAGAACAAGGTGATTTTGATGTTCCGGCTAACTGGCAAGCTGGTATAGCTGTTATGCCATGCGAAGCTTTAACAATCCTGCTTGATGTACAACAAATTCTTTACAGCGGTGTTAACTCAATTGCAAATCCAATGGATGTAATGAACAACTCCCCTGCTCTTCCTAATGGTTCACCAAATCCAAACTTCAAACCATTAGGTGATAATGACGGTTGGGGATTTGGCTGGGAAGATATGACAATTGTTAAATTTGGTTTGATGTATAATCTTCCTGAAGCATGGACTCTTTATGGTGGATACTCTTACGGAAAACAACCTATTCCTGAGAGTGAAGTAATGTTCAATATTCTTGCTCCTGCTGTAGTTGAACATCATATAACTCTTGGTCTTTCAAAAACGATTAATAAATCGCACGAACTTATGATTGCATTTATGTATGCACCAAAAGGAAGTGTTGTTGGACCAAATCCGCTGGAAGTACCTAATCAGCAAACTATAGAATTAAATATGAGCCAGTTCCAGATTGATATTGGTTATGGCTTTAGCATTCTGTAAAATAATGATTGATTCTTAAGGGCATCATCATGGTGCCCTTTTTTTATATTTAAATTAAAATAAAGGGAATAAAAATGAATAGGATAATAACTCTGCTGCTCATTCTGCTCTTTACATCTATTTCGTTTGCTGATGAGTGGGATGTTGAGCATGGAATATACATGTTAACGGTAAAAAATATCCAGGGTGATATAAATGAAATTAATACCGCTGTAATAAGTTCTCTTAAATCAGCTGGATTTAATATTATTGGTGAGAGAGATGTTACAACACCTGATAATGTTAGAGAAGATGGTGATGATATTTGCGGATTTAAAGGAAAACTTATTGTTTTTTCGAGTGATGAATATGTAAAAACCTTAACCTCATTTGGAAATAAATATCTTGCAGCATCTTTTCTGCGCGTTGGAATCCATCAAACTAATGAAGGAATACAGATAATTATTGCTGATCCGGAAACTATAAACAGGATTGTTTTTAATGATCTAAATGATGAACAGTATAAAGATGCTGTTAACAAAACACTTCCTTTTAAGAATAAGATAATCGCAGCACTTCATAAAATTAGCGGTGGTACAAAAGTAAAAGAAGTAAGAGAACCTAAGAGAACAGCTGAAGAACTTCGTGATGCTGACAGAGATATGTTTATGATGGTTGGTCCTATGACGTTTTTCGATGATGAAGATCAGTTCCCTGTTATTTATTCAGAGAAGAACAGTAAAGGTTCGGCTGGAATAGAAGAACTGAAGCAAAAAATGTTCAACAACATAAAAAGTTTTAAACCCAACCAGGATGATAAAGAATACAGGTGGACTAAAAATCCGGCGGAAGATTTGAAGTGGAAAGTTGTTGGAGAAATATATTCGCCTGATAAAAATGCAGTAATGTTTGGTTTAACAAGGAACCGTACTGAAGCAGTTTCGTTTTATATTGTTGGCGATGAAACAGATGAAAATAAGTGCCCGGGATTAGATCATCTTACAGCTTTCCCAATTGAAGTGTTGCTGATCCAGGATGGAGATAAAATTAATGTTCACAGCTGCAGAGAAATGTTCAGAATGGATATGTACTTCTGGGATGCCGGAATGGCTGCATTTATGGATCATATGGGAATGCCCGGAATGCTTGATGAATCGATCTACCTTGCACTTTTTGGAAAAGAAAAAGAATAAATTTTTGCCTCCTACTTTTATAATAAAGGTCTGTCTGTTTAGCAGATAGACCTTTCTATCTTTTATCCTTTCCAATATTTACAAAAGCGTGTTGTTCTACCATCCGCCTCTTGAGGATTAAAGATCTTTTACAGAATCTTTCATTTGAATTCCTCCAAAATTTCTTTACCCAAATTATAAAGCCGATTTTTCCACTAATAGAATCAAAAGAATAATTAATCCATCCATCGGGTAACAAAGCAATGATGAATCAAGAAAAGTAAAAATTACAATCCAAATCCACTTTTTTACAATGGATCATTTTTAGAAAAACCACAAACGGTTGGTAGAATGCAATACTCTCTTTGGTGTAAAATTTGTGCATTATTGAACAATATTAGTCGAGATAATTTAAGAGGAATTGCCATGAAAAAATTGGTCTTCATTCTCTTGCTGTTACTTACATCATATGCTTCTGCTAATCCGCATTTCACTATTGGAAGCAATCGATACTATACCTATTTAGCGTATCCACACGACATCCTGTATTGGCCAAACAGAGCCATCTTCTCACATTTCTATCCGCAGACTCTTCCATGGCAGGGACATGTAACGAATCTCAGCCAAAGACCGAATGATGCTTACATAAGCAATTACAACTACTTCGATTTCCCTGTGCCTAGCGGTTATACAGGTGATCCAAATGATATCAATTCCTTTATGAGAGCTTCCTCTTATGTTTACCAAAACAGATTCAGTGTTGGTGGAATATGGAATTTCGGTGATTGGGGAAAAGCTTACCTGGAACTGGGTACCACCCAAATAGAAATGGAACAGCGGGTTGAAGGAGTCGTACGTAATAACGAAACAATGGAGCTGATACCTGTATCTTCACGAACGGATGGTTTAAGAAGCTCATACAATTTTCACTTCATCTACGCGAACTATCTCTTTGGCAACCCTTTTGGATTCAGCGCAAAATATCAGACCAAAAACATCGAAGCTCCGGAATCGGAAATCAGGTTTACAAAGAACGGTACATGAAACGGTATCAAATCATCTAACCTGGGGATGGACCACAACTCCCTGTGCGCATATCTTCGAGACGTCCAGCCAGAATTTCGATGCATGGTTCCTCAATGATTACACTCTCTATTCAGGAGGACAGCTTGATCTGCAGATGAGCTATGAATTCGAAGATCACAAATCGGCTGTTCGCTATAGAAGCAGGAAAGAGAGTGGACAGACCTATTACTGGCAAAGCAGTTTGCCGGATTCAATACCCGGCGCGGATTTCAGTGGGTCATATATCACCGATGATAGATACGAGGATGAAATAGCTGATGACCTGATACGTGCTTATTCGAAGATACGCTTCTGGAAAATTGGTGATGCCGATCTGGGTCTGTTGTTTTTCCTTCAATATGCTGATCGCGACAATAACACCGTTAGTACGGTTGAACAAGCCAATAGTGAACCTCTAAGCAGCGACTCGGAGAATGAATATACCATTGAGGTGAATCCCTGGCTAAATTATAAATTCGGAAAAAGTTATTTCGATTTCGGACTGCTGATGGAGTTTTCCATGACCGATATGAATAATACATCCCCCCGGTGGAATGGTTCAATTGGAGCAACAGAAAACGGAGTCATCAGAAATTCTCAACCCTATGAACGCGGATTTACACCTTCGTGGGAGTCCTTTTCGCAGGGCACTTATACTTTTTTCGCAACAGGATTTGAGGCATCCACATCCATCAACATAAGCGGACGCTTTTCTGCTCTCGCATCAGTTCTGCTTTTGCGCAAATATAGTTTCATAACTAAAGAATACGGCAGTTCAGCAGTTCCGGAAGGTGGTAATGAATACGTCTTCACCTCAACTCATACACGGAACGATTACAAGAATGAAACATGGATGACTGGATACAGTCGGGCTTGCCTATGGCTGGGGTCCATTGCAGTTGATTGCAACGATGCATCTTCCTCTTGCATACTTGCTTGAAAAGAATACCGAACTTACAGACAATAGCACGACTCTCGTTGACCTGACACAGAGGAATGTATGGGCTGTGCAGCAACCAGTAAGCTTTAGACTACTCCTGGTTGTTGGTTTGGAAAGATAATCGAACTCTATTTTGAGTAGATGATTGGTTTCAAAATTATTCTTTAAAGATTTAAGAAATTACAGTAAGACAGAGGCGGGATATTAGTAGTACCCTTTATATTTAGATTTTTTTCTTTGAATATTTATAGAATTGTTTGAGAGAATCCGGATTTGCAAGGGCATCCTTATTTTCAACTGCTTCTCCGTTTACAATTTTAGTAACGGCCATTTCAACTTTTTTTCCACTAATCGTGTGTGGAATTTCATCCACCTGGTAAATACCAGATGGAATATGCCGTGGTGTTGCATTATTTCTTATCTTCAATTTTATTTGGTCAACTAATTTGTTCTCAAGTTTTAGTCCTTCTTTTAGCACCACAAAAAGAAGAACTTCAACATCACCATTATTCTTTTTACCTATAACTACGCTATCAGTAACTTCATCCATTGCTTCGACAATCCTGTAAATTTCGGCAGTTCCAATTCTTACACCACCCGGATTTAATGTTGCATCAGATCTTCCATAAACTACAACTCCTCCTGATTCAGTGATTTTTATATAATCTCCATGAGCCCAAACACCTGGATATTTATCAAAATATGCATCATTATATTTTTTATCATTCTTATCATCCCAGAAATAAACGGGCATTGAAGGAAAAGGTTCAGTACAGACTAATTCTCCTTTTTCCCCCTTCACACATTCACCATTTTCATTAAAAGATTCCACTTTCATTCCTAATCCACGACACTGTATTTCTTCAGAATAAACCGGAAGTATTGGATTACCCAGCATAAAGCAGGAAACGATATCTGTTCCCCCGGAAATTGAAGAAAGCTGCAGATCTTCTTTAACACTATTATAGACCCAGTTAAAATTATCTTCCGTAAGCGGTGAACCGGTTGAAAGAATTGTTTTCAATGATGAAAGATTAAATTGATTCTTTGTGATCAAACCGGATTTTTGACACGATGTAAGATATTTTGGGCTTGTCCCAAATACTGTTATTCCAATTTCTTCAATTTTTCTCCACAAATATCTGGGATCCGGGTACATAGGATTACCATCGTATAAAAACAAGGTTGCTCCCACCTGAAGCGAGCTAACTAACCAGTTCCACATCATCCATCCGCAGGTTGTAAAATAAGTTATTACATCCTCTCTTTTTAAATTTGTATGAAGAACATGCTCTTTATAATGTTGTAACAGAACTCCACCAGCGCCGTGCACCATACACTTTGGCAGACCAGTTGTTCCTGAAGAATACATTATATAAACGGGATGATCGAATGGCGTTTGTTCAAAAGATATTTTAGTTGAAGAATAATCAAGTATTTCGTTGAAATATAAGAACTTACCCTTCTCTTCATCAAAATTATTCTCGGTAGAAGAGTTCTCACTAAAATCATTAAATTCCTGAATGAGAACTACGTTTTGTATTTCAGGAATTCTCTCTGCAATTTTCTTCAATTTTATCTCTGCAATCGATATGTTTTCCATTATATTGATAGTTTTCTATTGCGAATAATACTTTTGGGTTTTATCTGCCCAAATCTGTCTAACACACCCTGTATTCCAAAATCAGGGGAGCACGAAGACCAGGTTGCCCCAAGACTTGTAACTGCTAGCATTGCAATTATTGTTTCAGGAATATTTGTTACGAATCCAGCTACCCTGTCTCCATTCTTAACACCAAGTTTTTTTAATCCGGCACTGCATTCAGCCACCAGTTTATTTAGATCGGAATATGTGAGCGTAACATCTGTTTTATCTTCTCTGCTACTGATAATGGCAACTTTATCATCGTTAAATCTTAATAGATTTTCAGCAAAATTTAATTTTGCCCCGGAAAACCACTTAGCTCCTGGCATTATTCTTTCATCTAATATGGCATGGTAACTTTTTGAGTGAATTAAACCAGAAAACTTCCATATAGATTCCCAGAAATTTTCAATCTCTTTTACAGACCAATCATAAAGCGCATGATAATTATTGAAAGAAAGATCATACTCTTTCACAAGATATTTTATATAAGATTGAAGATTAGCGTTTTCAATTCGTTCTTGTGAGGGAATCCAGAGTGGTTTTTTATTTTCTGCCATTGCTTAAGTAGTTAATGGTAGTTGGTTAGAAATTAAAATTTAAATTAGTCCGGCGTAGAGAGCTGCTTTCCAGGCAAAACCAATATCCGAATTTTCAAGAGCACACTTTGCCGCTAATTCAATAAAAGTTTTTTTTCGGTCAGAATCTTTCAGTTCTAAAATTATCGCGGTTTTCAACATCTTTACATGGTCTTTATCGTTATTAAATTTTTCGAACGATTCAACAGTTGCTTCAAATGTATCTATATCATTTTCTAATAGTTCTCTAATAAAAATTTCTACATCTTTTTTAGATGGAATTTCCTCAACATTTGCTAATCTTGCAAGATTATTTGCGTTATATATTTCAGAATGTTTTATATGCTCTGGAAGCAGATCGTATCCTATACACTTTTTACCTATTGGTTTTTCAACTTCAAAAACTCCCAAAGAAGAACGCGAATAGTAATTAGCGGACATTCTGCTAACCAAATCAATTTTTACCGGGTCAATTATTCCATCACGAAGAATATCATTATCTACATGAAATTTAACCACTTCGCAAATTGCCATATTTGCTGATCCACCTTCCTGCCCGTAGCTATTCATCTCTTTAAGAATGCATTCCATCTGGAAAGGTGATTCTTTAACGCGTTTTGGTTTTACAATATCCGAATCTATAGGAGTTAAACCACTTTTAATAAATTCATCTGTATCTGGCGGATATTCAGTTGATGATAAACTTACCTGTTCAACCATCTCGTAAGTAACAGCTTGAACAACACATTCTTTAGTGGCTACAAGGTTATTGTATGTATCTTTTAAGCTTCCATCTTTGCCACGCCTATTTGGAGAGAAAGCAATAAGGGAGGATTTGCACCGAATGCATTGAAAAAAGAAAAAGGTGATAAATTGTTACTTCCGCTTTCAGAAATTGTTGAAACTAAAGCAATTGGTCTTGGAACGACACCCCCAAGTAATAATTTATGAACTTCCGGAACAGATAAATCTTTTGGATCGAAGTGTAACATTAAACATTCTTTTTCTTTGCTAAGATTGATCTTTCCTTTTTCGTCCTGACAAACTTATTTTTCAGTACACCTAAACCGGTAATTTCCAATTCCATTTCATCTCCATCTTTAATCCAGATTGGTGTGAATTCTTCACCTTTTGCTTTAGCTTCGAGAGCCCACGTTCCATTCAGCTCAAGGTAGCAGCCGGTTCCTACAGTTCCTGAACCAATTACATCCCCGGGAAGAAGGCGAACACCGTAAGAAGCTCTTTCAATAATTTCGGCAAATGTCCAGTTCATATCTTTCATATTTCCATCGGATACAAGTTTGCCATTATGTTTTGCAGTCATTTTTAAATCATATTTATTACCGGCAGGAGTTTCAATTTTATACTGTTCCAATTCATCAGGAGTAACCAGCCAGGGACCAATTATTGTTGCAAAATCCTTTCCCTTAGCAGGACCTAAGTTTAATTTCATTTCTTCCATCTGCAAAACTCTTGCTGATAGATCATTCATTATCATATAACCGGCAATGTAAGAATCTGCATCTTTAGCCGAAATATTTTTTCCTCTTTTACCAATTACAATGGAAGCTTCAAGTTCAAAATCTAATTTCTGGAGATGATCTTCTTCAACTCTAACTTCCCCTTCACCATAAATAGCATTATGATTTGTAAAATAGAAAACCGGGAATTGATCAAATTCAGGAATCATTTCTACACCGCGGTTTCTTCTTGCAGTTGCAACATGCTGCCTGAATGCATAACCATCTCTGCAGGAAGTAGGTTTAGGAACCGGCGCAAGTAATTTTAAGTTCGGGTCATCAACAAAGGAGGATATCTTCCCTTCTTTAATTGCATCTTCTACTTTTTTTGCCTGCTGCATCATCTCTTCCCCACCTCGCAGGAATCTTCTCATTGTCTTGGGAATTTCAATTCCCATTCCCGCAGCACATTCAGTTAAGTTATAAATCTTACCATCAACAAAAATTCCTAATCTATCTTTCTTCTTAAGCGTGTATGAAACTAACTTCATTGTTTATTCCTTGTTACATTTTAATTTTAAGTAATTACAATTATAAAATAATTTATTCTTCAAGCCAGGATTGGTTATAATCTTCAACCATCGTTTTTTTAACATTCATTGTTACTTTTAGCGGTTGGAATGTATCAACCATAACAGCATATTCCTGAGTTTCTTTTTTCCCGATTGATTCTTCGGTCTTACCAGGCTGCGGTCCGTGAGGAATTCCCATAGGATGCAAAGTTATTGAACCCTCTTTAATTCCTTTACGCGACATAAAATCGCCATGAACATAATAGAGCACTTCATCGCTATCAACATTAGAATGATAGTATGGAGTAGGAATTGACTGAGGATGAAAATCGAACAAACGCGGGAACAAAATTGCATACAACAAAATGCTGAGTTTAAAGAGCAGGTGAGACGGCGGCGGTAAATGTATTTGTGCTACTTTTGGTGAGTAGTCTTTAATATTAAAAGTATAAGGATAAAGAAAGCCATCCCAGCCAACAACATCAAAAGGATGATGAGGCACTGTAAACTTGAATAATCTTTTATTAACTTTTAATAAAAGATCAAACTCACCCTTTTCATCAAACGGTTCCACATATTGTGGAACTTTGAAATCTCTTTCGTAATAAGGAGCATCTTCTGTAAGCTGTCCGTACTCATTCCTGAAATGGCGCGGGATATCAAAAGGTGTTGATGATTCCACGATAAACAATTTTGCATTTTCATAATCATCAAACTTTAGTTGATATGTTGTTCCTTTTGGTACAATGATGTAATCCCATTGTTTAAAAGGAAGCTTACCATATTCGGATAAAAATTCCCCGCTGCCATAATGAACAAATAAAAGTTCATGTGCGTAACTGTTTCGGTAGAAAAAATCAGCATCTTTTGTAGGATGAGCCGTTGAAAGTACACAGTTATCATTTTTTAAAAATTCATTTCGGGAATTAAAAAAATCACCTTCGCTTTTTTTCTTATCAGTAAAAAAATGATAATATTGTAATGGAGCATCATCCCACCCATTCGATTTATCTGGAGCAACTTCGCCAATCTTCTTAACCTTTGTAGGCATATAAATATGATACTTGTTGGAATAAATTCCCGAGAATCCTTTTGTACTAAACAATTCTTCCCTGTATAAAGATTTTCCATCTTCTTTATAAAATGTTGTATGCCGCTTTGGCGGAACTTTACCAAGTTTAACATAAAATGGCATGTTCTACTCCTTTAATCTTTTGCAAATATTATTTGAATCTCATGCAATCATGCATTCATACAATCATGCTCAATTTAGAATTCCTCCCTTGCATAGCTGCATGGTTGACATGGCTATAATAAGTTTGTTCTATTTTTATTTATCTAAGCTTCCGCGTAAAGCCTGGTCTCTTTCAATAGATTCAAAAAGGGCTTGAAAATTTCCCTGTCCGAATCCCTGCGCACCTTTTCTTCTTTGAATAATTTCATAAAAGAAAGTTGGTCTGTCGCCAATAGGTTTAGTAAATAGCTGCAGTAGGTAACCTTCTCCTTCTAAGATCGCACAAGATGCCATATTTTCTAAGTTCATCGATATCTTCGGTAACCTTCATTCCTTTTTCTTTTAACATATCAAAATAAGTATCGGGCACTGTTAGAAATTCTACACCGTTGGAACGCAAGGCTGAAATTGTTTTAATTATATCTTTTGTAATTAAAGCAATGTGCTGAATTCCCGAACCAAGGTACTCATCAATGTATTCTTCAATCTGAGATTTTTTTAGTCCATCATAAGGTTCATTAATTGGGTTTTTAACAGCAGGTCCGTCTGTTGATCTGACAACTTTGGAAAGAAGAGCTGAATATTGAGTGGAAATATCACCAGGACCGAAATCTATAAAAGTTTCAAAGTTTAAACTTTTATTAAGATAATTTGCCCACAAGTTCATTTCATTTGTACGTACATTTCCTACGATATGGTCTATTGCCTGCAGACCGGTTTCTTCAGCTTTAATTTCTATTTGCTGAATCGGTTTGCCGAAACCGGGTTTAAATATGCCGTTGTAGTTTTCCCTGTTGATAAAAACTATTTCAGCATCATCATAAAGTTTTATTGCAGCTTCCTCAACATAACCGTTCTCATCTTCGAATTTTTCAAAATTTCGCGAAGGTATAGCACCATTTTCAATAGCACCTTCATAAGCAATCTTTACATCCTTTACTTTTAACGACCAGCGTTTTACTCCGTCGCCGTGTTTTTCAACAAAAGATGAAATTTCATAACGGCTTGGATTTATCGCAGAAGTAATTACTAAGCGTAAATTATTTTTTTCGAGATAGTACGATACTTTTCCTTTAACCCCGGTTTCGGGTCCAAGGTATCCAACAATATTCAATCCGAATGCTTTTGCATGCCAGTAAGCCCACATTTTTGCAGAACCTACATAAAATTCAGCATAGTCGTATCCAAGTAGTCCCAATTTATCTGACATTAAAATTCTCCTTATTTAAATAAAATAAGTGTTAATGTTTGGAGGTGAAGAAGCACAATTACATTCTAACTAAGTAAAGATAAGAAGTTTTGGGGGATTTAAAAACCATTTGAAATTTCTCTCATTTGATCGAATCCAGCAGCATAAAACTATTTTCTTTAGATATGGTCACCTTATCTAAATTTTTATCCGGGAAGGCACATTTTTTTCCGAGAGGACAGATGAAGCAAAGCGGTTTTTGTGCTTTGCAAATTTCTCTTCCTAACCGTATTAAGTTTGTGTGGAATTGATGAGCAGTTTTTGGAGGTAAATTTCCATTTAAACTGTTAAATGTTTTTTCCGGCGTAGAGGTGTTTACCAGCCCTATCCTGTTTAATGTACGATGAACGTGTGTATCAACAGGACAAATGTTCCTATCGAGTGAAAAGAGCAAAACACAACTTGCAGTTTTAATTCCAATTCCGTTGTAAGATGTTAACTCATCAAGTATCTCTTTATCACTTAGTTTTTTAATATGGATTAAACTAATCTTACCATTGCTCTTTAATAAACCGCTTAAGAAATTTTTAATAGCTGCTGATTTTTGCTTTCCCAAACCTGCAACCTTTATTAATTTTTCAATTGATGGTTGTGTAAGACGGGCTACGTCTTCCCATTTTTTATATTTCTCTTTAAGATTTTTAAACGCCTTATAAGAGTTTTTATCATTTGTGTTTTGAGATAGAATCGTTGCAATTAAAAGATCCACCGGATCCGGGAGCTTTTTGTTTCTTGGCGGAATTCCGAAGTGCTTAATAAGTAGTTTATTTATCGTATTTATTTTTCTTTTCATAAATGATGATTTTTATTCTTAGTAAAGATACTCTCTATAAATCATATAATAAATATTTATCTTTACAGTAATTATTAATCGAATATAGAAAATATTTATTTTATAGCTGGAGCTAAATATGGGCACACTTGTAGTAAGCATTTCCGGAATAAGGGGAATTGTAGGAGATGGATTGGATCCTCAATCATTAATAAAATATTTAAATGTTTATGCAGACTTTATAGGTGAAGGGAAAGTGATAGTTGGAAGAGATTCCAGAATTACAGGCGAGATGGTTGAGAATATTGTTTCAGGTACGCTGATGGCAAAAGGAATTGACGTTGTTGATATAGGAATTTGCCCCACGCCAACGGTACAATTCACTGTAAAAGAATTAAAAGCTGACGGTGGTATTGCAATTTCTGCAAGTCATAATCCAAACGAATGGAACGCATTGAAATTATTGAACAGCACGGGACAGTTTATGAGTCCTGAAGAACATAACGAAATGATAAACAAACTTAGTACAACAACTGCTGAATTTAGTAGGTGGGACAAAGTTGGTAAGAAAATTTCTTACAATGAGGGAGTAAAGAATCACGTTAAAGCAGTGATGAATTTAAAAGTTATAGATGTGAATGCGATAGCTAAAAGAAAATTTAAAGTGGTAGCTGATTGTGTGAACGGCGCGGGAGCTTATGTTATCCCGGATATGTTAAAAGAATTTGGCTGTGAAGTTGTTGAAATGAACTGCGAAAAAACGGGAATCTTTCCGCGCAACCCGGAACCGCTGCCTGAAAACTTAACCGAAACAATGAAAGCTGTTGTTGAAACAAAAGCAGATTTAGGAATTGTTGTTGATCCTGATGTTGATCGACTTGTTTTAATAACTGATAAAGGAGAACCATTTGTTGAGGAAAACACCATAACAGAAGTAACAAAGTTTATTTTATCCAAGCAGCACGGTAATGTTGTGGTGAATCTATCAACAACCCGTGCAGTGGATGATGTAGTTGCTGAGTTCGGCGGAACGGTTCATCGCTCTGCAGTTGGAGAAGCAAACGTTGTTGAAAAGATGAAGGAGGTTAACGCTGTGATTGGTGGAGAAGGAAGCGGTGGTGTAATTTATCCTGAACTCCATTACGGAAGAGATGCGCTTGTTGGAATTGCTTTAACCCTGCAGCATTTAACAGAGTTTGGAGGAACTCTTTCCGAACTGAAGAATTCCCTTCCCTCTTACTTTATAGAAAAAAGGAAGATAGATCTCCACGATATTGATACAGATAAAATCATGGAATCATTAAAAACAGAATTTAAGAATGAATCCGTTAATACAGAAGACGGGTTGAGAATTGATTTTGAAGATCACTGGGTTCATTTTCGTAAATCGAATACTGAACCGATTATAAGAATTATTGCTGAAGGAAAATCAAAGCAAGCTGCAGTTAAATTGATTGATAAATATCTAACAAAGATTAAATCTCTGATTAATAATATCTAATATAATTTTTCTCTTTTCTGAATGTAATTTAGAAGGGCTTTATCAAAAGGATCTGAAGTTTCGATAAGATTATAATCTATATTAGAATTAAGACATTCAGTTTTAATTTTTGAAGTGAACTCAGTCATTGCATCTTTGTAAGCTTTCTGTACTTGGTATGGCTGGGTGGTCATCTCATCCTCAGTTTCCAGGTCTTTAAATATCGCATCCTTCCCAAAGGCAAATGATCTTTCAAGCGGATCGAGTACCTGGAAAACAATTACTTCATTCTTTTTGTAACTAAAGTGTTTAACAGCTTTCAGCACAGAATCAATATCATCAAAGAGATCTGAGATTATAATAACTAACCCTCTTCGGCTGATCTTTTCAGCTATTTCATTTAAGCAATTTGCAGTGTTGGTTTTTTGTGATGCTTTTGCATTTGCAAGACTTTTCAATATTTCACGAAGGTAAGTGCGGTTGGCTTTAGGAGGCAGATATTTAACAATATTTTCAGCATATAAAGATAATCCTGCAGCATCCTGTTGATGTATCATCAAATAGCTTAGTGCAGCCGCAAGCGTGGAAGCATATTCAATTTTAGTAATATTACCCGGGGAATTGAATTTCATCGAGTTGCTAATATCCAGCAGTATAAAACTTTGCAGGTTTGTTTCTTCTTCGTACTGCTTTATAAAAAACTTTTCAGTCTTCCCGTAAACTTTCCAATCAACATCTTTAAGGTTATCGCCCTGCATGTAAGGCCGGTGCTGGGCAAATTCAACGCTGAATCCATGGTAAGGACTTTTGTGAAGCCCAACCATAAATCCTTCTACAACTAATCTTGCTTTAAGTTCTAACGAATTGAGTTTTGAAACGAATGCCGGTTCGAGGAAATTTTTATAATCCTGCTGAAGCCGGGACATTATTCTTCTTTTGCAATATTTTTCTGGAGAATCTCTTCAGGGGTTAAGCCCATGTTATCAAGTTCTTCTTTTGCCGAAGCTGCAAGTTCATGCTCAGGAAAAGTTTCCATAAAAAGATTGTAGGTTTCTGTAGCTTCATTATACATATTTAATTCATTTGCCAAAACGAAACCAGCCATGAACAAACCCATCGGAGCAAATTCACTTTCAGGGTAATCATCATAAATTTGTCTGAATAACTTTGTGGCTTCTTGTAATGATTCAGTTTCGGAAATGTTTTTAACCAGTTTATTCTGGTAAATTGAAGCAAGGTTTGTTAGCGCTTCCGGGGCAGTTTTGCTATCTGGGTATTCTTTTAATAGCTCCTCATACGAAACTACTGCTTCAGGTATTTTTCCTTCCTCAGTATTCGTCTTTCCTTCGTTAAATAATTCTTCATCCGATTTTTTACTGCTGCAGCTTATAAAGACGACTGCAATTAGTATTAAAGATAGTGCTGATTTCATTACCATTCCGTTTTGTTGAAAATAAGTGAAGCTTAAATTATGAAATATGAGTTGAACTAGCAATGGCTGGATTTATCATTGATTTAATTGGTAAATAAAAAAGCCCGAAACAGTCTCCTGCTTCGGGCTGAATTTAAGGAACAATAATTTTACTTGGTAAGAATCATCTTCTTAACGTTTGTAAAGTTAGTTCCGTCTATTCCTGTAGCTTCAATTCTGTAGAAGTAAACACCACTATTTAATAGTGAAGCATTAAAATCTACATTGTGTGATCCTGCTACAAGATTAGTATTTATTAAATTTGCAACTTCCTGTCCAAGAACATCAAATACCTTCAAGCTAACTTTAGAATCTACAGCTAAGCTGAAGTTAATCTTTGTGCTTGGGTTAAATGGATTAGGATAGTTCTGCTCTAAAGCAAATACATCAGGTACAGCAACATCAACTTCAATAGCATCAAAATATTCAAAAGTACCATCAAAATCTAATTGTTTTAACCTGTAGGAATGCGTTCCTTCGTTAACTGAAGCATCTGTAAATGAATAGCTGTGTGGTTCAGTAGAAGTTCCAAATCCAGCAACATAGCCAATATTTTGGAAACCATTACCAGAATTTCTTTCTATCTCAAATCCCTGGTTATTGGTTTCTGTAGCTGTTGTCCAGTTAAGGGTTACATTTTTTTCATTAACCGAAGCTGTAAATGAAGTTAATTCAACCGGAACTATACCGTCAACACAAACGTCATCAACATACCAGAAGTCAATTTGGAAGGAATTACCCGAATAGAAGAATCCAAACTGTAAATTAGCATCTCCGGCAAATGGGACAGTAACATTTTCTGGTCCAACATTTCCAGGAGGATCAACAACTTCCCATATTGTTGTCCAGGTAGCACCAGCGTCAGTTGTAGTAGCAGCATCCAACTGTTAAGCCTGCACCAAAATAATCAACGAAATGTTGGAAACTAATAGTGGTGTTAATCCAGACCATCACTTGGTACTACAGGAGACATAATGTATGAATCACCGGTAAAAGATGGTGTCCAGGAAAATCGCATTTCTCCTGCAGCAGCACCGGCAGCATTATTGGTTGACTGCCATGACCAGTTGCCAATTCCTAAAGGACCAACTTCTGTCCATTTGCAATATCAGCATCAAAGGCATCTAATAATAAACCACAGCTGCCGCCTGCAGAACCTACAGTACCCCAGAAAGCATATTGCAAATCTGGTTCTACACCACCACCAATTGTACGACCCTTCTGTAGTTGCCCAATTAAAGCAAATGATCCGGTTCCAAAGAGATCAGTAGAATCTCTGAAATACGCGAAATGAATCAACATCATGCGGGACATTTGAGTTTGACCAGAAGAACTGACCTTCAGGGGTAAATGGCATATTAACCATAAAGTTAAACCAGTGATGTCCTGCAGGAAGAACCATTGGAGAAGATAAAACGACAGTAAATATAGGACCAGGTACCTGCAACAGCAGTCAAGATCACTTTCATGTAGAATAATGTACCAGGTACTCCACCAGGTCCATCATCTAAATAAATATTTACATCCAAATCAACATATACACCAGTAAGAGCTAAATGTTCCAACTATATAGAAACTATCAACGGTCCATTCCATACCAGCAGGAACAGTAAAATCATCAGCAGATTCTCCAGCACCTAAGAAATCAGGAAAATACTGTGATGGTGATCCATTTGTGCCTGGATTTCCAGTCTGATCAAAAAGGACTGCAGCAGAATTTTCAATAGCTCCATTGTTAGCGGTACCAGCACTTGTACTAAGTTCCTGTGCAAAACTGGTAAGTGAAAATGCCATTACAGCAAATAAACATAAAGAGACTGTGATTACTCTCTTCATAAAACGACCTCCGTTTTTAATTAATGAATTGTGTTAGTTAGTCAATTAGTTAAGAATTTAAATTAAATCTTCTATACAAAAAGATATGTAAACCTAAATGCCTCACATTTGAACTGTAGAATAAATAAAAATTAGAAATAATGCAAGTATTTGCGAGAATATAGTTTTGGATTTTAAAAATTTTGTTTCAAAAAAATCCCTTATCTGTTACAATATTCTGCAATACCCTGAATTGAAACGAAAAATAATAGGATTCATTCTCTCAAACAATATTTATTACTTCTTCTATTATTTTTTTGTAAAAAAAAGCACCGGCTCATATTTCAAAACCGGTGCTTTATAAAGCGGTGGTTAACTAAACTTACTTGGTAAGAATCATCTTCTTAACGTTTGTAAAGTTAGTTCCGTCTATTCCTGTAGCTTCAATTCTGTAGAAATAAACACCACTATTTAGTAGTGAAGCATTAAAATCTACATTGTGTGAGCCTGCTACAAGATTAGTATTTACTAAATTTGCAACTTCCTGTCCAAGTATATCAAATACCTTCAAGCTAACTTTAGAATCCACAGCTATGCTGAAGTCTATTCTTGTACTTGGGTTGAATGGGTTTGGATAGTTCTGCTCTAAAGCAAATACATCAGGTATTGTAACATCAACTTCAAGAGCATCTGAATACTCAAATGTACCATCAAAATCTACTTGTTTTAACCTGTAGGAATAAGAACCAGGTGTTACAACATCGGTAAATGAATATTCCTGAGGTTGGGTGGTTGTTCCATGACCGTCAATAAATCCAACTGTTTGATAATCATTTCCGCTATTCCGCTGGATTTCAAATCCCAAATTGTTCAGCTCAGAAGCTGTTGCCCAATTTAATGTAACATCATTTTCATTAACAGCAGCTGTAAATGAAGTTAACTCAACAGGTATAATGTAACATACATTAACATCATCAACATACCAGAAGTCAATTTGGAAGGAATCACCCGAATAGAAGAATCCAAGCTGGAAGTTAGCATCTCCTGCCACAGGTACAGCAACATGCTCTGGTCCAACATTTCCAGGAGGATCAACAACTGACCAAATAGTTGTCCAGGTAGCACCAGCGTCAGTTGTATAAGCAGCACCAACTGATAATCCGGCACCAAAATAGTCAACGAAATGTTCGAAACTAATGGTAAGATTTAAACCGGCACTTGGTATTACAGGAGACATAATGTAGGAGTCACCAACAAATGATGGGGTCCAGGAAAATTGCATTTCTCCTGCTGCTAAACCGGCAGCATTATTGGTTGACTGCCATGACCAGTTGGTCAATCCCAATGGTCCAACTATTGTCCATTGTGAAATATCGCTTGGAAATTCATCAGTAAATAGACAGACTATATTCGGATCATCCATTGTTGTAAATGTCCAGGTTGGGCCTGAGGTTCCGCAAGTATCGTTTTTACAAACTACTCTCCAACCGTAGGTAGTACTATAATCTAAAGGTTCAACCGGAGCCAGTGAGAATGAAGTGATTGGAGTTCCATCATAAACCTGAACCATGCTACCTACTTCACCAAAGTAAAGTTCTACAGCGGTTGTACCAGTGCCATTGTCCCAAGTAGCAGTGTTTCCATTTATTGGAACGTCAATAGTACCTGTCGGTGGACTTGGATTAGATGGTGCGCCAACTGGGCATGGTGGACCACATGATCCCGAAACAGCAAATGAACAAAACTCATCGGTTATTGTAGTAACTGTTGTAAAATTACCTGTAGCAAGGTCAACAGTTCCTAATAGTCCCGTTGCAGAATATGCTGCAAACCACATTACACCGGTAGCCGGATCAAAATCCGCATCCTGGCAGAAGTTAATATCAATAAGCAGTGGGCCAATAGAAGTACCCACACCAGTTACGGGATCAATACTCCACAGATCATCTGTTACTAAATCAGCTGAGAAAATATTACCAGCACAATCAACAGCAATAGTAATTAATCCTGATTGCCCAATAACCCCTACAAGTGTAGCTGCACCAGTAAATACGTCTAAAGTATAAAGTTCTGATGAGGTAATATTGGTTGTACCCAGGTACATGATATTATTAGTTTCATCGTAACCTACTCCAGTAATAGTCTGCCCACCAGTTATACCGGTAATAGTGGCAACAAAAGAATATGCACCTGTAACAATATCAATACTGATTAAATCAGTATTATTTTGAGTTCCGTAGTATACACCTCCAGGTCCAAAATCAGCACCCTGCACTAAAGTCGGGTCTCCTGAACCTATTGGACCAACAATTGTTCCGCCAGGAAGATCAAATTCAGTTAGTGTATTATTGGCACTTGCATTAGTTCCATAAGCAGCTGTTTGTAGATTAAGAGGGACTTCATCTATTTTAACAGCCTTATCATGTTTCTGTTCCAGTTGGGCTGGAGCAATGCCTAAAGAATGCTCTTGTGCAACTGTTGTAAAAGCTAATCCCAACAGTAAACACCAGAAAAAGGTATGAAAAAGAAATCTTCTTTTCATAAAAGGACCTCCTATATATAATAATTGTTAGATTGGTTAATTAGCACCAATTCTTGATTACATTACACAGAATAAGCGCAATTTTTAGTTCAATAATAAGTTAGAATATTTAATATCTGAATGATAACAGTGCCCTCTCTAATTCTATAAGGAAAAATAAATATGTTTTCAACAAAATAGCAAGTTTTTAAACTTGTTTAATTAGAATATTATTACGTATTACTTTATTAAGTAAAACTTCTAAGCGCATTATAAACAACTAGTTACAAGGTTTGTTATAAAAACATTCTAATACTTCAGATGGTCATTTTTTTGCATCGATGCTTTTTCTGCATTATTTCTGAACTCAATTAATTTTTTGTGAATTGATTCATCAATTAAACTTAAAATATTTACTGCCAGAAGTGCGGAGTTCTTTCCACCATTTATTCCTACTGTTGCAACGGGAACTCCTGGTGGCATTTGTACAATTGATAGAAGTGAATCCATTCCGTCCAAAGATCTGCTGGATACCGGAACACCTATAACCGGAAGTGTAGTATGAGCAGCAGTAACACCTGGAAGATGTGCAGCTCCGCCTGCAGCAGCAATAATTACTTTTAATCCTCTTTCAATTGCAGTTTTTGAATATTCCGCATGCTGGTTTGGTGTTCTATGAGCCGAAAGTATTTTTACTTCGTAAGGAATATTAAATTCATCAAAGATGTTAAAAGCAGGTTCCATTACTTTTAAATCGGAATCGCTGCCCATAATAATCCCAACTATAGGATTCTTCTTTTTCATTTTGATTCTCTCTGTTTTTTTGTTATAAACTTTTCCAATTAATCTTTTTAAATGTAAACCCATCAGATTGAAGAATAACTGCACCTTCTTTATCGGTTCTTAAATATTTCAGAACCAGATTTTTCAATCCTGTTTAAGTACATTCAATTGCAGGATGACCATAACTGTTATTAATTCCTGCACTTATTAAACTTATTTTAGGTGAAACATAATTTAAGAACTCAACTGATGTACTCGATTCACTTCCATGATGACCAACTTTTAAAACATCCGAATCTAAAAACTTCTTATAAACCGAAGTGTAAATATATTCTGTTTCCTTTCCCGCATCTCCTGTAAAAATAATACTACTATTACCATAAACTATTTTAATGATTCCACTTCTTTCATTTGAAGAAATATTCTCCCCCGAAAAATAATTATTGTTATTAAGAATATATACTTTTGAATTGCCTGTTTGTAGAGCTTGAGTATTGAAGTAGGAAACAGGAATCTTATATTGTTTTAAAAATTTTTCAAACTTAATATCTTTAATTGATGATGTGTCAATTTCGGGTTTATAAATCTCGTTAATTTTATCATTCAGGATAAGTGAAATAAATCCAGCGTAATGATCTGTATCAATATGCGATACAATTCCGTAATCAATTTTATTTATACCAAGATACTCCATTAATGGCATTACAACCCTCTCACCGTTATCGAAATTCATAGTAACATTTCCTGCATCAATAAGCGCGGTTTTGTTATTCGGGAATTTTACTAGGAAAGAATCACCTTGCCCCACATCAATCATAAGAATGCTTAATTTATTTTCAGCCAGTAATTCTTCATCATCTATAGAAGAAATAAAATAGATGTTTATAAATGATAGGAAAATAATTATTACTGCAGCAATAACTGAACGAAACCTCGGTAGGTAATAAACCATTAAGATAAGGAAGAAGTAAAATATCAATGCATCTAAGAATGAATATGCTCTTATAACAATATGCGAAAAATTCAGGTCGCCGGTGAAAGCAATCAGCTTGAACAGAAGTGAAGTTATAAGTTCATTTGCCATAGCATAGTACGCAGCAATAAAGGGAGAGATCAACCCGATAATTAGTGTGAAGATTGCAATTCCAATTATAACTCCTATTGCTGGAATAACAAGGAGATTTGTAAACAAAGCAATAACCGAGATCTTACCGAAATAAATAAGTGTTAAAGGCAACGTACCAAGCTGCGCACTAAGTGAAACACCCATAAACAGAATTATATATTTCAGTATCTTATTTTCAATATGCAATTTCTTTATCCCTTTTTCAATCAGAGGGTAAATAGCTCCTATGGCGAGCACAGCAGAAAACGAAAGTTGAAACCCGGGTAGAAATAATTCATTTGGATTGATCAAAAGTAAAATCAGTGCAGCAATTGCAAGTGAGTTAAAAAGATTAGTGCTTCGGTTAGTTGCAAAGCCGATAATAATTACAACTGCCATTACAGTTGCTCTAAAAACCGATGGCGGCACACCGGTTATTAACATAAAAATAATAAGACCTGCAATTGTTAAAACTGAGCGGAGTATAATACTGAATCTTCCGAAGAGGAAATAAAAAATAAGTGCAATAAAACCAACGTGTAAACCAGAAACTGCTAAGACATGAATAACACCCGAATTAATAAACTGTGTCTTTGTTTCGTAATCAATTTCACCCCTGTCTGCAAGCAGTAAACCTCTAAGCAATGCAGCAGTTTCTTTGGAGTGTAGTTCGGTAAACTTGTCATCTATAAATTTTCTTACCTGGAAAATTAAATCAGTAAAAAAATCTGTGTCGTCTATCGTGAAATGAAATATCACTTTTCTGATTAACATATAAAATTCCTGTAATGTTTTTTGAGAATAAATAATTATTATAATCAAACTCCCCAGGATTTCGTTGCTCTCTTCCTTTGATAATACGTTCCGCTAACTGCTATTGCATTTCCCGGATGAAGTTCTGAGTAAAGTTCTTCCAGGTTTTCACTGGTATCCTTTACATTACAAAGAAAAGTTAGATTATCTTTTACAAGAAATGTTTCTGATCTGATTGAATCGGTAGAAATGTAAAAAATAATTTTATCTGAACGTTGAAGTTCGATTTTTTTAACTTTGCCATAAGCGGTTACGTTATCTTCGCTATAAATATTTATCAAAAAAAGGATTTTTCTTAATTGAGTTTAATTCAGCATAATAATTACCGAGCGAAATAATAAGTAGTAAAACCAGAAAACTGAGCAAGAGTTTTAATTTTGTAAATAACTTGTAATGCTTTGCGATGAAGAAAAGTAAAATTGAAATTACGGTGAGAATAATAATTATTAAAGTGTTTACTGCAAAGAATTCATTAAGCAGAATCCCAAGTATAAAAGCTATTGCAATTTTTATTACAGGATAATCTTTCATTTGCAATACTTTATTATTGCAGGTTTTATATCGATTATACTTTTCACTGATTTGAAAATATCTTCCGAATTTTTACCGGCAGCAATGGTTAAAGAAGGATTTAAAGTGTGAGTTTTAACAGATAGATCTTCAAGGTTTCCGTGATCGGAACATATTACAAGTGTGGTTTTCTTATTATCCATTTCATCAAGTAAAGTAAAAAGAAACTGATCCAAGTTCGCTGTAAAATTTATCAAACTCATCTGCTAATCTCCAGTGCCCAAGATGATCTGTTAGATAATATTCATATAGTGTAAACTTATTTTTTGATGCAATACGTAACAATCGTCTTGCAGCGGTTTTAGGTTTTATAACAGGTAATTTATAACCTAATTTTCTGTTCCATCTTTCGTTAGTCAATTCTGCTGTTAAAGCTTTTCCGTTTCTAACATCGCTTACAGTGTTAAACTTGATACCTGCACGCTTATTCGTTAATGTTGTTGTGCTTAACCGCGATCTGCCTGAGTTGATATAATCGAAAAAAACTTTTGGGTAAGCGTTTGCAAAAAAACTTCCTCCGTTATTTTTGTAATGTAAAAGAATATTTTTTTTCAATAAAATAGGAACTGTAGTAGAAAAAGGATAGGGACCATAATGTTTGCCTGCAAATTTTGGAGCGTTGAATCCGCAGAATAGTGCAACCTGCCCTGTTCCGCTTTGAGGTAAACCGCTAACACCAAGCGTTGCATCTGCTGGAAACAGAAAAATATTATCTTTTTTGATTACGGGATTTTCTAAAGAAGGAATTGTTCCAAATATTTTTTCAAAGGTTTTAAATCCATATTTAAAAAAAGGATTGAATTCAAAATCCCTTTTCCCAATTCCAACACCATCCAGGAAAACCATTAGTACAGAATTCACTTACAATTTCTCTCAATAATAATTTTTAACTTTTAGTAAATTAATCTGAATCAATTATAACAGTTACAGGACCATAATTAACCAGGTCAATATCCATCATTGCTCCGAAGATTCCAGTCTTAACATTTTGTTCACCCAGGTTTTGTTTCATTCGTTTAATGAAACTTTCGTACAAAGGAATTGCCTCATCCGGTTTAGCAGCATCTGTAAAACTGGGTCTGTTCCCTTTTGCAGTTTCTCCGTAAAGTGTAAACTGTGAAATAATCATCACTTCTCCGTTAATATCTTTTACCGAAATATTCATCTTATCATTTTCATCTTGAAAAATTCTTAGGTTGCTGCATTTATCAGCAACAAAATTTACATCATTTTCAGTATCACCAATTTTAATTCCCAGCAGTATGAGCAAACCTTTTTCAATTTGTGCAGAGTAATTTTCTTTTTCAACAATAACAGATGCTTTACTTACACGTTGCACAACTGCTTTCAATTTAACACTCCGTAAATTACTCGTTCAATGTTCAAATAATCTTTATTGATTTTTATTTCTTTTATTCCATTTGCTTCCATAATTTCTTTCACTTTGATGTGTTGGTTTTCGCTTAGTTCAAAAAATATTTTACCACCTGGTTTCAACAATTGTTTTGCTCTTTCGGAAATAGCTTTATAAAACTTATAGCCATCTGAAAAATCGGTAACTGCAATATTGGGTTCAAAAAATTTAATTTCATTCTGCAGCGTAGCAAATTTTTCTTCAGAAACATAAGGCGGATTGGAAACGATGATATCCATTTTCGGCAAATCTGAAAAGTCATCCGTAAGAATATCCTTTCTGATAAAACTCAATTTTATTTTTTACTCCGTTAGCTTCCGCATTTTCCATAGAAATTTTTAATGCATCATTGCTGATGTCAGTTCCAAACACCTTACAATTAGAAATGTTAACAGCAAGAGCAATTGAAATGTTACCGCTGCCGCATCCTATATCCAGTATATTTATTTCATCTTCTGTTTTAACTTGCTCGATAACTGTGTCAATTAGAATTTCAGTTTCAGCCCGTGGAATAAGTACCGAGGGATTAACTTTTATTTCTATTCCATAAAATTCAACCGAACCGGTAATGTATTGAAGAGGTTCAAACTTCGCTCTTCGTTTAAGAAAATTCCTATACTTTTCCTGTTCATCATCGCTCAATGGTTTATCAAATGCAAGGTAAAGATCCAACCGCTTGCATTTAAGAATTGATGAAAGTAATAACTCAGCGTTGATTCGTGGAGATTCGATACCATGCTTTTGCAAATAATCTGTGGATAGATTTAATGATTCTAAAACAGTTAACATTGTAAATTTAGAAATAAAGATATGAACTAATTTAGTAAAAGGGCAGCTTAATCTGTAAGGAATAAATAGATTATAAATCCAAAATTTATTTGCATTGCAACAAAAGTTACACCGCTTATTACATCAAACCGGTTTGTTTGATCTAAAAGTTCACGATCGCCGGTAATTATGTATTCATCAAATTTTTTATCTGCTTCTAATTTGAAGTAAGCAGTGCTCGCACCAAGTAAGACTGCTGATCCAACTAATACTTTAAATCAGTGTTCCTTCAAAAAAACTTTCTTTTTTTTCTTCGCCAATGTAATCAAGTGTTATTTTCTGCAAAGAATATATTTCATCAGGTAAAACTTCTTTAGCTAAGTATCCCGGTTTTTGCAGGTAAACTTTTTCAAGATCAGCAGGAATTAAAAGCGGAGTAAAACCAATCAATGAATCTTTATTGAAGACAGAAACATTTTGCGGTTCGGTATTTAATAAAGCTTCAGAGCGGAAATTATAGTTAAGTTTTATTTCACTACAATCAGTAATATGCAGCGTATCTGTAAATGAACGGGCATCCCACCTATCACTATTTTCATTTACAGTTACAACATAGTCTCCATTTTCCAGCTCAATGCTGAATCTGCTGCCAACACCAACGGAGATATTATTTATAAAAATCTCCACATATTCTATATCCGACTCAATAATTAATTCTGCAAAACAATCCTGTGGATAATATTCAGCAGTGAATAAGAAGAAAAGTAAAAAAGTGAAGTATATTTTATTCAACAAATTCATAAGCACTTAAGTTTCCATTATCATATCCTATAAAAAGAATTTCCTTGTAGTAAACAGGAGAATATTTAGCTCTTCCATCCAGGTAAAAATCTTTAATTATGCTTCCATCTTTTTTATCAACTAGATGAAATGAGAAAAATACATCGGGAACAACGATCCTATTTTCAGTTAATAATGGAGTTGCGTTGAGCACTCCTCGGAATTTTGTTTTCCAGTTTAGTGTTCCATCAGTTCTGTTTAGTGAAAATAAGTATCCCGCTAAGATTGCCAAAAAAAACATTTTCATTATCGACAGCCGGAGTCATTATAATTCTTGCATCGCTGTCAAATTCCCAAATCATTTTTCCATCATCAAGATTTAGCGCATATAGTTTTCCGTTATTATTTCCTATGTAAATTACGTCATCAACAATAGTAGATCCGCTGTAAAAGCTGCCGCCAATATTGGAAACATAAACAGAATCGCCTGTTAAAACATCAAGTGAGATTATTTCCCCATTATCATTTCCAAAAATGAAAAGGTTGTTCTTCATTGATGGAGAACTGCGTGTTGGAACTTTTGTGACTGTTTCCCAAACTTTATTTCCATGTAAATCAAATTTAAAAACTATCCCGATTTCTGTATTGAAAATAACTCCATCTTCAACTGCAATCATCTCAGTAAGGACTCTTCCCGGCAATTCTATAATTTCTAATTCTTCTCCGGCTGAATAATCGTAGTAAACCAGTTCAGTCAAATTCTCTTTTTCAAGTGCAACGGGAAAGATGAGTAAATTCTTAAAAGGAATTGGAGTAGAATAAATAGCACCTTTGTATTTAAGTTTTCCCAGTTGTTTTCCGTCATCAAACCGGAAGCAATATACTCTGCCCGATAAGTCATTTACAAAAACTAAATCATCGTAAACTGATACGGACGAATTTGTAAAACTTCCATTCACACTATTTTCCCAAACAAGATTTAGGGAATCGCTGACATTAACCGGAACATAAAATTCTCTTGATGGAACTTTGCCGAACATCCGGAAAGGATTATCATCTTTTTTAGCTTCAATTTTCATTATTGATTTAGCGCAGCCAAAAAGCAAAGTAAGTGAAATTGCCAACTATTATAAGTTTAGTTTTCAAAAATCCCATCCAAAAAAGAATTGATAAAATAAACCGTCTTGAAATCTTGCAAAATCATCTTCTATTCTTTTGCCAATATCATATCTTAACGTTAACACACCAAATAGGTTAAACCTAAAACCAAATCCAACAGAACCTAATGTTGTTTCATATTCTTTATCCCAAGCACTTCCCATATCAAAAAAGAGTGCGCCTCTTATTCCCCAAAATCCAAGACTGAAAAACGGAAACTTTATACCGATTTGTTCAATTAAAGGAAACCTTAATTCGAGAGATGTAAGCCATATTTTCTCTCCTCTAATTGAAAACCTTGGCCAGCCGCGTAAATCCCAGCTTCCTCCAATAAAAAATCTGCGGGCTTCTTTACCTTCGTTATAAAAAGCTGCTGCACGAAATGCCAGTAATGTTGTTAGCCAAAATCTTTGATAATACCTGTAATCACCTATTACTGTAAAATAATTTACGTTGCTGTACTTTATATCGCTTGTGTAACCAAGCAATAATATTCCACGCATGCCGGCAATAGGACCGGTTGGACCCCACAATGAATTATCAATTACGTAACCAAGAGTGTTGGTAGCAAGAAGAGCTTTCCGCTCAACAACGTTTGGAATAATTTCTTTATTCGAATTACGGATTGTTACAGTAGCTTCCAATCGTTGAAACTTTGAGATTGGATAACTGAGTAAAAATGAAGCACCAAAACTTCTTTCGTAAAAGAATTCATCAGGATCAGTTCTATCAAATCTTCTTCCGCTAAGATGAAAAATTCCATAACCAAAATTTACCCTGTCGCCAAAACTTATTTTTTGAAGTACAATATTAAAACTTTTTAAAATATCGCTTTGAACACCTGCTGAGTTGTAAATCAATACTGAATACCTGTCATCACCCAGCAGATCGCTTACTGAAAATACAGCTCCACCACGTGTTCCAAAAACAGGATCGGTAGCTACAACACTTTGTGCAAAATCAAGAGAATATTCTTTTTCGTATTCGACTTTTTTTCTTTCGGAAGGAAGCTGAAGCAATTTTGCCTGCCAGATTGTGTGCACTGTGTCTAAATTCATTTCAACAACAAAAGAAGAATCTCTATTTGCACGATCTATTTTTTTTGTGAAAAGATCGAATGAAAAATTTTCAAAACCTGAGAATGCAATAGTGGAAGAATCAATATAACAAGGATTAAAAGCACTGGAAATAAAGCTGGAAACTTTAGAAACTTTAGTTTCAAATTCGTTGTTCTCTATTGGGAGTTCGTATAAATTCCGTACCCCATCTAACTCCGAAGTAAATAAAAGATTTTTCTTATCAGGTGAAACAACCGGTGAAAAACTATTGGCGTCTAAGTAAGTAACATATTTTATTTCATGATTATTAAGGCTATAAGAAAAGAGATTGTACTTATGAGCATATTCGCCGCCGGTTCTATCGGAAGAAAAAAGTATTTGATAATCTGTTAAACCAAAAGATGGATCTTTATCATCGTAATAATCGTTTGTTAAGCGGTACAATTCATCATCGGTTAAATCTAAAATGAATAAATCGCTGAAACCTTTTCTATCAACTGCATTAAAGACTAACCTGTTTCCATCCGAAGAAAATTTTGGAGAAGATATATTAATTAATTCATTGTTTCTGGAAAGTTTTAACAACTGCTTTTTCATAAACCGAATAGAAATGAAGAGCATCTGAGCCCCCTTTCTTAGTAATGAAAGCCAGCAAACCATTTTTTGAAATGTCTATAGATGCCTGGAATAGGTGAAACGATTCAAACTCTTCAGTCATTTCCCCTCTTAGAATCAGTTCGGGATAATCAAAATTTAGATATTCCGGTGTAAGTTCAACCCTGTAAAGTGAAGAATAGCCATCCCTGTTTGCTAAAAAGTATAAATATTTTCTTTTATCTATCTCAAAATAAACAGGTGAAAAATTATAACCATCCTCAGTGATTTTTTGCGATCCAAATTCAGTGGGATAACTATCTTCCATAAGCGGAAAATATTTTTTTCTCAGGTAATACTGCCATTCAGCATCAATTTGTTCATAATCATTTTGAAAGGTGTGTTCAATTACCTCGCTGAACTTAGGATACATCCAAAAATTATCTAGCAGCAGCAGCACTTTTTCTTTCCCATATTTTTCAGATGCAAACTCTAAAAAATTTTGTCCTTCTTTGTACATAAGGAAGGATCCAAAAATTCTATATATATCCTGCAGACCAACAAAGTAGTTATTAATTATTGCATCCCTCATAATCATTTCTGCCTGGGCATCAACTTCGGTTGAGAGAAATTCTGCAAGACCTTCTACAAACCATAACGGTGGCATTTTGCTTGTTGGAATGCGATGGTCTTTTAAAACACGGTAAACTTTATTTGTCATAAAAACATGAACAAGCTCGTGCCGAATAACATGCCTAAAGTCGTGCAACGAACCGTTTGAAGGGAGTACTACCCGTCCTTTCAGGAATTCAAAAAATCCACCAACACCTTCCGGTATTAAACCGGGGGTTGTATTTGTCTGTTGAAAATCAATTGAAGTGTTATAAAATATTAATGGCACGCGGCGGGTTACTACATGGTTTAATTCAACTTTTAGCTCATCATAAACTTCTTCTGCATAGTATGCACCAATCTCGGCTATCCTCCCCATTTCATCGTAGTAATAAATATCAAAGTGTTCGGTTCGAAGAATTTTCCAATCAAATTCTTCATACTGAACTTTATTCCTGCCAAAAAAGAAAAACTGAGCTAGTGTAACTTCAGCAGTAATGAAAAAAAGAAAGCAGAAGTAAACTACGATTTGTTTTAAATTGATTGAATACAAACGCATGAAAAAAATCCAGCAAGGCAATAATGAAAAAATAATTTTTTATGTAAGCCGGTTCTTTAATTCATCTATATATGCTATTTCCGACGGATCATGGTTTCGTAACACTGCCAGGTAGTAAGATATCCAATCACACAAATAAATCAAATCAAATAATCGTACCTTCCTGTTTTTTTCCTTGCTTTCGATATTTATTATTTCTACACCGTTTTGCTTTGCAAGCTCGCTGGTAATCTTAAAACGTTTTTTTATTTGCGGATGATAATCAGGATCTGATAAAGTAATTACCTTAGTAAATAATTTTTTTTCTTCAAATGTTTCCCAGCCGATAATTTCATTATGATTCATCTCAGGTAATAACATTTGAAAAAGCATGCAGTTTTGAATTTTCATTAAGCTGGCATTTGAACCTGTATCCCGCTGCAGAAGTAAGTTGAGAAGCTGAATAGATTATGGGTAAAAATCCAGTAAGATCTAATGCAATTGATAACACTCTATTCTCTTCAAGAGAATATTCTTCACCCTTCTTTTTCCAGAGTGAACTAATTTGCTTAACAATACTATCCTGGTTTTCAATAATTCCCAGCTGTTGTAACAATTTAAGCAGCGAAAAGAAACTTAAACCAAGAGCATAGCGTGGCTGATAACCGGAAGGAATATTAATACAGCATAATTTTTTCTCATCACAAATCTTTTTAACCTGTCCGCCGGAAGTAATAGCAGCAATTTTACATTTTGTTTTCAAAGCTTCTTCAAAAACAGAAAGTGTTTCTTCAGTATTACCCGAATAGGATGAAATGATAACGAGCGAGTTTTCATCTACAAAATCCGGGAGTGAGTAGCTTCGGTTAACAATAAAAGGAATGCGTAGTTCGTCAGCTAAATAGTTTGTCATCAAATCTCCGCTAATAGCGGATCCGCCCATACCTGCAATCAATATCAGGTTGTATTTAGAATCCTGCAAATGCATCAAATCGAACTCATTATTCCATGCATATTCAATCTGCTTATACGAATCTACCAAAACCTGGAACTGGTTTTGAAGATCAAATTTTTCTTTTAATTCATAAATATTCATATGCATCTATATAATATGGCGGGTTCTGGTAATTTTGTTATCAACAAAAAACTTTTGAACTGTTTTTTGAATTTCTTCTTCGGTATAAAGTTCAAGACATTTATCGGCAAGCTCTTTAGCGCGTTTAAACTCGAAGTTTCTGATGATCCTTTTTGCATAAGGAATTGTTGTTGGCGATAGACTCAATTCTTCAAGCCCTAAACCTATAAGCAGCGGCATAGCCAAGGTATCGGCTGCCATCTCACCACAAATACTAACCGGAGTTCCCGATTTTGCCGCATCATTTAAAATATACTTCAAGGTTCTTAAAACAACCGGGCTGAATTCCTGGTAAAGATTTGAAACAAGGTCGTTTCCACGGTCAACAGCCATCAGGTATTGAATAAGATCGTTGGTTCCGATACTAAAGAAATCAACCTCTTCTAGCAAATTCCTTTATCAGCATTGCTGCTGAAGGCACTTCTACCATTATGCCTATTTGTATATCATTATCGAAGAGCGATCTTCTTCTTCTTAAGCTCATGCTTACATTCATTAATATATTTTTTTGATTCACGGACTTCGTTAATAGTTGTAACCATAGGGAGCATAAATTTTATGTTTTTATTTATACTTGCCCTTAAAACTGCTCGCACCTGGTTTTTAAAGAGAGCTGGATTTTCGAGAAGCAACCTTATACCTCTTAGTCCCAAAAACGGATTCGGTTCCTGATAATCTAAAAATCTGAATTTGTCTCCTCCAATATCATAAGCCCGGATAGTAATATGGTTGGGGTAAATTCTTGATGATAATTTTGAATAGATAACTTCCTGTTCATCTTCGGTAGGAAATTCACCTGTTTCATCCAGAATCTGTTCAGAACGGTATAAGCCAATTCCTTCAGCACCACTTGTAATAACCAGGTCGATCTCACCAGTTACATCTACGTTAGCAAGAAGTTTAATCTCCTTGCCATCTTTTGTAATAGCTGGCTGGTCCTGTAATTCTTCAAGTCCTTTCTGAAGTTCAACAAGTTTATCATGCTTCTTACTGAAAAATTTTATCTGTTCCTTAGAAGGATTTAATAAAACATAACCGTGGAATCCATCAACTATTACTTTATCTCCGTCTTTAATCTGCTCTGTTGCGTTGTGTGTTCCTACAACAGCAGGAATGTTAAGCGAACGTGAAATGATTGCTGCATGGGATGTTAATCCACCATGATCTGTTACAAAAGCCAAGACTTTATTTCGTGAAAGAAGCAAAGTATCAGCCGGTGTAAGTGATTCGGTAACAACAATTACATCCTGCTGAATTTTAGATTCCCATCGCTTCTTTTGCAGGTTCCTTATAATCCTTTGTTTAATATCTTCAATATCCTGTGCACGTTCTTTCATATAAGATTCGTGAGAAAGGATCATCTTCGCCTGGTATTTGGATATTTCATCATCAACAATATATTCCGGCTGTTTTTTTTCTTCCTCAATTCTCTTAATAATATTTTCTATTAATATCGGATCATCTAGGATCATAATCTGGGCTTCAAAAATTGCTGCACGAACATCATCCATTTTTTCGCGTGCAAATGCAAATACTTTAGTTAATTCTTTTTTAGATTTTGCAAGTGCTTCAATAAGATCTTGCTTGGATTTTTCAACATCAGTTATGTCTGCTTTGCTTACTTCAAGTTTTTCTTTAGTTACCAGATAAGCATCAGCAATTACAATACCGGGGGCGGCTGCAATTCCGGCAATCTTATTTTCAGATTTTAGATATATTTCTTTAAATGATTTCATCTGTTACTTGTCCTCCACGGAATTTAATATTTTCAGATGGAACTCATCTCGCTAAATCGAGACTTGTTTTATAATTCGTTAAATCCTTTTTCAAAGTACTCAACAATTTCTTTAGCTGCCTGCTCCTCATCTTCGCCATCAAAACTAAGTAGAAGTTCAGATCCTTCTTCAGCAGCAAGAGTCATTACGCCAATAATACTTTTACCATTAATATTCATCCCATCACGCGAAATAAAAAATTCACATTTATATTTAGCAGCCATTTTAACAATTGTGGCTGCAGGTCTGGTATGAAGCCCGGCTTTATTAATAATTTGTACTTTCTTCTCTATCATTACCTCGTTCTTTTTATAAGTGCATCGGCTAACCAGTAAAATACTTTTTGATTTTCATCATTCAAAATTTTAAGCGAACTTAATGCCCTGTTTGTGTAAGATTTTATCGCCTTACCTGCCTGATCAAGCACACCTAATTTTATATAAAGCTCTTTATATTTTTTTACCTGATTCCATCTGATACCTTCATTTTCAATAACTTTTTTAAGAATTCTCTCATCCTCTCCTTTAGCATTTTCAAGTGCTTTTAGGAATAAGTAGGTTTTTTTACCTTCGACCAGGTCGCCCCCAATAGATTTTCCAAAAACGTTTTCATCAGCCGTTATATCAAGTAAGTCATCCTGTATCTGGAATGCTATTCCAAGATTTAACCCATACTTGCTTAAAGATTTAATTTGCTCTTTATTTCCACCTCCAAGCAATGCGCCAATGTTGCAGCACATTTCGGACATTGCTGCAGTCTTCTTTTTGATCATGGTAAGGTAATCATTTATTGTTACATTTTTTTTCGATTCAAAATCTGTATCCATACTTTGTCCTTCACAAACTTCTACCAGACCGCGTGTAAAAGACTGAATTACATTTTTAGCATTGCCGTTACAATCTTTCAGCAGGTACTCATAAGCAACTGAAAGAAGACTATCGCCAGTTAGAATAGCTGTATTAGGATTATATTTTTTATGAAGCGTAAGTCTTCCGCGTCTTTTATCGGCGTTATCCATAATATCATCATGCACAAGAGTAAAATTATGCAGCAGTTCCACCGCCACCGCTGCATTATAAGCCTGGTTAAAATTTCCACCAACAGCTTTAGCAGAAAGCAATACAAGCAATGGTCTTAATCTCTTCCCTTTGCTGTTAATTATATACGCACCCGGTTCGTAAAGCGAAGCCGGCTTCCTGTTTTTCAATGCATTCTGAAGACGTGTATCAATTTTTCTTCTTTCCCTATCGTAGAGCGTTTTGAATATTTTTTGATCATTACCCATCAATAGAGTAATTCCTTTCTTATAAGTTTATCTTTTCTTAAATCTTTTATTGATTCGGAACCGGTTAAAAACATTATTCTTTTTATATCTTCGAACCAATTAGTAATTAAATTCTTAACCCCTTCGCTTCCATTCAGATCAAGTTCCTTTAAGATGATTCTTGCTGATGCAACCAAATCAGCTCCGAGCGCAAATGCTTTTGCAGCTTCAATTCCCGAGTTAATTCCTCCGGAACCGATTAAAGTAAAATCATATTTATTTTTCAATTTAAAGATTTCTTTTATACAAAATGAAGTTGGCAAACCCCAATCCCAAAAAACATTTTTATCATCGGAATTATTTCTTAAGATTTCTACACCTGCCCAGCTAGTACCACCGGCACCTGCTACATCAATACCTTCTACTCCTGTTTCTAATAACTTTTTTGCTGCTTGTGGCGAAATTCCGGCACCAACCTCTTTAACAATTACCGGAACACTGATTTGCTTTACTAATTTATTGATTCGTTTTAATAATCCTTTAAAATTCGGCTCGCCTTCAGGTTGCAATAATTCCTGCAAAGGATTGATATGAATTACCAGTGCATCAGCTTCAACCATATCTATCATTAATCTAAAAGGAGTTAAGGATTTATATTTTATAACCTCTGCTGCTCCAATATTTGCAAGAACCGGCACCGATGGTGCATTTTTGCGGATTATTTTATAAGAAACAGCATGTTTCTCATCCTCAACTGCTTGACGCTGGCTGCCAACCCCGATTGGAATATTTAATTCCTGTGCAGCAATTGCCAACTCTGCATTAATACTTTTTGCCTTAACAGTTCCGCCTGTCATACAAGAAATTAAAAAAGGATAATTGATTTTTTTTCTTAAAAATTTTGTTTTGAAATTTATTTTATCAATTTCAACTTCTGTAATTGCATAGTGATAAAAATCATAAAACTCAAAGCCGGTAGTTTTGTTTTTAAATGCTACATCATCGTTCAAACAGAGATCCAAATGTTCTTTTTTACGTAATGATGTATTGCTTTTATTCGAGCTCATAAGTGATTGAAAAGTATGAAATTAAGTGTAAAGAAAGATATTAAATTTTACTCTAAAAAACTTTTTTTCTGATTCAGTAAACCATAAAGAATATTTTGAGATACAAGTATTACATAACCATGACATTTCTATGACAAATAAAAAATTTATTTAAAATAAGTTAGCAACAGATAATATGTAATCAATAAGATGAAAACAGATTTTAAAAATAAAGTGGTAGTAATCACTGGTGGATCTGGTGGAATTGGGTCAGAAACGGCAAAAATATTTCATCAAAATGGAGCCAAGGTTGTTATTATTTCCAGAAATCCAAATAAACAAAATCTTAATAAAAAAATACAGGATGATAATATATTTTATCTGGCATATGATTTACAAAAAGCGGAAAGCTGGCAAAAAGCTTTAAAACAGATTCTCGGAAAGTTCAAACGAATTGATATTCTGATTAATTGTTTGGGAATTTTGATTCCGGGCTCCTTTGAAAAACTTAATGCAATCAGCAGTATTACGAATGATAGATACTAACATTCGCTCAATCATAATCTCGACAAAAAAGGTTTTAGCTATAATGAGTAAACAAGAATCAGGAATCATCATTAACATAGGATCTCTGGGTGGTATAGTACCAATGCCACACGAATCTGTTTATTGTGCAACAAAGTTCGCATTACGAGGATTTACTTTATCATTAGCCGAAGAATTAAGAGGATCAAATATAGATATCTGCTTGATTTCTCCAGGTCCGGTAAAAACGAACCTGCTCGATATTGAAGCTAAAGATGATTATTCCACCATTACATTTATAAATGATCCAATCGAACCTAAAAAAGTTGCAAGAGTAATAGTAAAAGCATCACTTAAACCAAAAAGAGAAATTTTTCTAACCGGAAGTCTGAGTTTTGGTTCTAAACTGATTGGGGCGTTCCCGGGAATTTTTAAACTTTTATTTCCGATCATAAATGTATTAGGTTCAAAAAAGTTAATGAATTATAAAAAAGAATATTCAATTGTATCATAAGATAAAGTTGAGGATTTAAATGTATTTGCAATCGAGTTTAAATCAGTACAAAATATTTTCATTAAGATTTATTGTCGCATACTTAATAACAATGAGACCATACCTGATGTTTGTTTCAGGTATAACCGGAATTGTTGCAATGTCATTTTCTCACGATCTTACTTTTATAAGCGGATTCATAATATTTCAAGCTACTTTTCTTTCATACGGCTTTGGTCAGGCACTTACAGATTGTTTTCAAATTGATACGGACTCAATATCATCACCTTATCGACCATTAACGCAGGGATATGTACGTCGTGAACATTTCTTAGCTTTAAGTTGCTTTGGACTTATTTATTGTGTCGGTATTCTAACATATTACAATTCAATCAATTTGCTTTTAGGAATTATTGCAGGATTGGGGTTAGCAACTTATACCACATTTAAAAGGAAATGGTGGGCTGGCCCATTTTATAACTCCTGGATAGTAAGCGTCCTTTTCCTGATGAGCTTATTTGCTTCAACCAGTATTAGTTTTTATGAGATTGATCTAACAATCGGACTCACTTTAGTTGCAGTCTTTTTTGGATATTCCAACTTTGTTCTTGTTGGATATTTTAAAGATATAGATGCGGATGAACAAACAGGATATAATACTTTACCAGTTGTATTCGGGAGAAAAATATCGACAATGAATAGTAACGTATTGGCCTTGCTTGCAGTTTTATCAACAATAATAATATTCTTTATTACGGCAGCTCAAACCGAATTCACTCAACTAATTCCCGCAGCTGCATTTTTAATGGCTGCAGTAATTTCAACGTTCTACACTCAATGGCAACTTCGTCAGGTTATGTATGATGACCAAGCCTATAAAGCCGTTTCACCTTCTGTGCATAGTTATATTCTAGCACTTTCTTCCATTACCACGATGAATGAACCAAACTGGTCAATTTTTGCTCTGCTGTTTTATATGGTATTTATTGCAGTTATGAAACTTCGACCAACAAAATCTCAAATTTAGGTGTAACATGTTTATTTTATTAAATAGTAAAGCCGGCGGCGGAAATGCTTTGAAGAAATGGAATACCATTAAAAATCAAATTGATATTGGAACTGCTACCATACATTACTCTAATGGTATTTATTCACTGAAAGATAAAATTATTGAAGCAATAAATACTGGAGAAACAAATTTTATTATAGCCGGAGGAGACGGAACTATTAATTTATTTTTAAATCTTCTAATACCAGCTGTGGAACCCGATGTAATTAAGGAAATTAAAATTGGGGCAATTGGTTTCGGTTCCAGTAACGATTTTCACAAACCATTAACCCAGGATTCTATGGTTAAAAACATTCCCATAAAGATTAATTTTAAGAATGCTGCACTTAGAGATGTGGGATGTATTTCTTACCATTCCGGCAATCATCTTCTTAAAAGATATTTTTTAATAAATGCAAGTATTGGAGTCACGGCAGAGGCAAATTATTACTTCAACAGCTCAGGCTTCATAATAAGAGCGTTAAAAAAAATAAGCACCAAATCTGCAATTAATTATTCTGCTCTCCGTACAATTTTTAAAGATAAAAGCATTGAACTAAAAATAACCGATTCAAATAATAAAATTAAACAACAGAAACTCGCTAATCTTGCTATTACCAAGAGCCCACACATTTCAGGTGACATCACTATGGATTATCCTTACAGTTACCAGGATGGTTTATTCAACATCTATTTTTTAGATCTGAAAAGTAAAATTGAACTGATAAAATTATTAAATCGTTTACAGTCGAAAAATATAGATGCCTCAAATGTATTCGGTACTATGCAATCCCCTTATCTTTTGATTGAAGCTGAAAAATCATTTAAAGTTGAATTTGATGGGGAAGTAATTATAACTGATCGTGCCGAATTTTCAATTTTGCATAAAGGGATAAGAATATGCTTGAACTAAATAGAGTAAACGAAAATCAGTTGATAGAAAATATAACCAGATACTATCATCGTTCACCATTACAAATGAACAAAGTTCATGAAAGTGATTCAGAAATTCTAAATATTAATTACAATAATGATGAGCATCTAGTCATAACAACGGATTCAATTGTTGAAGAAATTGAATTTGGTATTTATAAAGATCCGTATTTAATCGGATGGATGATAGTAATGGTTAACATGAGTGATCTTGCCGCTGTAGGAGCTTCTCCCATAGGCATTTTAATTTCAGAAGTGCTTTCTGAAAATTTAGATGAAGCTTACTTAACTAACCTGCATAAAGGAATAAATGATGCTTGTGAGAGATGTAATACATACGTCATAGGTGGTGATACAAACTTTGGCAGACAGCTTATTCTTACAGGTACGGCATTAGGTAAAGTAAAGAATAGAGATACTTTAACGAGAGTTGGATGTAACCCGGGGGATTTAATTTATTCGACCGGCAAATTAGGAATTGGTAATGCATTTGCGCTTTCACAATTGGTAGGGACAAATCACAAGACAGACTTTATGCCTGTTGCAAAATTAAAAATCGCCAAGTTTATCAGTACCATTGCTAACTCTTGTATAGATACGAGTGATGGAGTTATTGCTTCATTAGATCAACTTATGCGACTAAATAATGTTGGAATACACTTCGACCCGAATTTATGTACCAAACTTGACACAAAATCAAAATCAATTATGTTCGAATTAAATCTTCCTAAATGGCTTCTACTTGCAGGACAACATGGTGAGTTTGAGCTTATTTTTACTGTTCCACCTCAGATGGTAGAATCACTTAATAAATCAGCTTCTAAGCACTTGTTTAATGTATTTAGAATTGGAAAAGTTCGGAAGCAGAAAGGATTATTTATAAATTTTCATAATAGGCAAGTTGAAATTCCAACAACTAAAATCCGGAATCTAACAGATTCATCAAATTTTGATCTCAACCAATATTTAAAAGCATTGCTAGAGATTGATGCCTCCTTAAAATAAGTTTCTTTTTACATAATCCTGACAAATTTATTACAATTCCCTGACAAATAATTATTAATTCTAATTTAATTTACCACCAGAAATAATGAATAAATAAATACAAAGAAAAGGTATAACAATGTTACAGGAAAATGATTATCCAGGCGGTGAAAATTTTGATCTGAAAGATGTTTTAATTCAGGGTAGGAAGATGAAATTAAGACAAAGAACCAAATTTTTTAGTTCATTTTTAAAAGAATTAATGTTAAACAAGCAAATGCAACATTTAAGGTGTGTTTCAAGTGCAGCAGATCGCGAGGTTGAAGTATTCGATAATTACACGAGTGAACTAAAGAAAATGTTAATGTTCGGGTCAAACAACTACTTGGGACTGGCAAATCATCCTAAAGTAAAAGAGTATGTTATTAAAGTTATAAGGAAATATGGTGTGGGGATTGGGGGACCCCCACTCTTAAACGGTTATACACATCTCCATCGTGAACTTGAAGAAAGACTTGCACATTTAAAGGGAGATGAAGATTCCTTAATATTTTCCAGCGGTTATGGCGCCAATGTTGGTCTTGTAACTGCATTAACAGGAAATAGAGATTTGATAATATATGATTCTCACAGTCACGCATCTTTTTATGACGGAATAAAGATGTCCGGAACCCCATCCATTTACTTTAGACATAATGATGTTGACCATCTTGACCAGCTATTATATAAGACCAAGAATGAAAATTCTAATAATATATATGTTGGTTTAGAAGGTGTTTATTCTATGGATGGCGATATAGCGCCCCTGGATAAAATAAAAGAATTATGCAATAAGTATAATGCAATATTAATAATAGATGATGCACATGGTAGTGGAGTTATGGGGAAGAAGGGTTCCGGAACAGCCGAACATTTCGGATTGCACGGAAACATTGATATAACAATGGGTACGTTTAGCAAAGCTTTTGCTGTTTCGGGTGGTTTTGTAACTGCCTCAAAAGAAGTAATAAATTATTTAAGATTTTTTGCCAGATCTTACATGTTTTCTGCTTCAATTCCACCAACAATTGTTGCGTCTGTACTAGCCGGTATGGAAATAATGGATAATGAACCGCAGTATCTAATAGCACTAAGAGAAAACATCAATTATACAGCTAATAAAATGAGAGAGATTGGTCTTCCTCATAATTCTATCACACCAATTTTTCCTATTAATGTACCGGAAGAAATGAATATCAGGGAGCTGTCACTCAAGTTTCACAATAAGGGAATATTCGTGAATTCAATTGAATATCCAGCGGTACCAAAATCACAAGAAAGATTCCGGATAAGTATAATGGCAACCCACACGAAAGAAGATATTGATCGATTATTTTCTGCCTTTGAAGAAATATGGGATGAATATTCTATCAATCATAATTCGGTAAAAGGTAATTTCTTAATCTCAGCAAATAAAAAATCAGCAATGATTAATTAGTAATGCATTTTAAGAATATTAAAACGAGATAAATAGTGAATAAGAAAAAACTCTTGATAATAGTATTATTCCAAAATCTGATGGATGAAGAACCTTATTATGCACGTAACCCGGCTCCGCCTTTACCGGGGATATTACTTGCAGGACTAACACCCCCAATAGTAGATGTTGAAGTATTACACGAAATGGTTAGACCAATTGATTACAAAACAGATGCTGATTTTATCGCTATAAGTTTTATGGATTACATTTCGCCACATGCATTCCAGGTCGCAGCTAGGTTTCGCGCATTAGGTAAGACAGTTATTGGAGGAGGTAAATTTGCATCAACATTTCCAAATGAAGTACTGCCACATTTTGATTCAATATTAGTAGGTGAAGCTCAGCATATATGGCCTCAAATGGTGAATGATATGCTAAATGGAAAATTAAAAAAACGATATGATTCAGGTTTAGCGCCATCGCTTAAAAATATTCCTCCACCCCGCTATGATTTAGTTGAATCAAAATATTTCAGCCCAATTGTTACAGAAGCATCCCGGGGATGTCCCCATCCTTGCACATACTGTCAATTAAATATTAAGGCGTCACCATATCGGACTCGGCCAGTAAAAGACGTAATAACTGATTTAACGAATACAAACGGTCTCCCCTGGTATAAAAGGAAGATGGCAATGATTTTGGATAACAATCTTGGGGGTGATTTAAAAAACGCAAAAAAACTGCTTAGAGAAATGGTAAACTTAAAATTTTGGGGAATTGGTGTACAATATAGCATAGATTGTTTACGGGATGATGAATTTGTAGATCTTCTATCAAAAGCTAATTGCAGAATGTCGTTCCTGGGAATGGAATCCCTGAATGAAAACAGTCTCAGAGATGTGAAAAAGAAACAGAATAAAGTTGAGGAGTATAGAGAAGTTTTCGATAAACTACATCGAAGAGGAATTTTAACTTTTACAGGACTTATGTTTGCATTGGATAAAGACTCAAAAGAATATTACGACACGCTTCCGCAAAAACTGGATGAAGTGGGTGTAAGTGTTATTCTGCCGTCCATTTCTATTCCAATATACGGAACGCCATTTTACAATAAAACTAAGGCTGAAGGAAGACTGTTGGATGATGATATTTCACATTATGAAGGCGATCATGTTTTATTCCAACATAATAATCTTTCCGAGAAGGAAATTTATGATGCTTATACAAGAGTAAATAAAATCTTCTATTCCTGGAAAAATATACTTAAACGCTGGGTAAAATTTATTTCAAAGCAATCAGTTCAGGAATCAATTCCCCAATTTATTTTGAAAATTGTTATTACAACAATTATTTATTACAAACTTTCAATTTTTCAAAAGCATCATGCTAATGCACGAGTTTTCAAAAAACTGAAATCGAGAGGGAAAAAACAAACAAGAAAAACTAAATTATTTGATACAAAAGAAGCAGCTATACTGAATTAATAATCAATAAATCAGATCCTTAAGAAAGTTGATTAAGATATTTCCTTTAAAAATTTATAGCCGGCCCCATGCACAGTTTTTAAATGAATCGGCTTCGAAGGATCATCTTCAATTTTCTTTCTTAATAAGAATATAAAATTATCAACCGTTCGTGTTGTTGGGAAGGATTCATACCCCCAGACTTCATCTAATAGTTTTATTCGTTCTATTACAGCACCTTCCCGCTGAATAAAGATATTTAAGAACTTTAAATTCCATGTTTGAAAGTTCCAAAGGTTTTTTATTTTTAGTTGCTTCCTGGTTTTTAAAATTTATATAGATGCTTCCAAAGGAACATTCCTCAATTTCGGACTTTACAACCGAGTTTCTTCTTAATAATGCTTTTATTCGTGCAAGTAATTCTCTAACGCTAAAAGGTTTGGTTACATAATCATCAGCTCCAAGTTCAAGCCCCAGCACTTTATCCATTTCTTCAATTTTACTGGTTAGCATAAGAATTGGTGTACTTATACCTTCCTTTCTAAGATCTTTGCAAATATCCTCTCCGTTTTTTCCTGGAAGCTTCAGATCCAGTATGATCAGGTCAGTGTATTCAACTCTTGCTTTTTCATAACCTTCCAACCCGTCGGTACTGGAAGAAACTTCATAGTGTTCTTCTTCCAATGATGCTTCCAGCCCTGTAAGAATGGCAGGATCGTCTTCAATAATTAATATTTTTTTCATCTTTTTTCTCGATTAGTTTTGATTACTCAGAAAATTATTTTTGTAAAACTGCACTGTATAAAATCACAGGGTCCTTGATGTTTTTAAAATTAAATTCCCCCATTTCTTCAAAATCAATATTTACTTTACTTTTAACCGCCCGATAAACACTTTCGGAGATATAGACAGAGCCCGCAGGTGTTTTATCTTGTATGCGAGCAGCAACATTTAAAACATCACCTTTTAATTTTTCCTCGAATTCAACCACATCTCCAAGATGAATACCAATTCTGACCTCAATTCGTTTCCTATTGGATTTAGTTTTATTATAATTTTTTAGTTTCTCTTGAATATCAATAGAACATCTTATGGCATTCAAAGCACTTTCAAATGAAATCAAAAAGGAATCGCCGGCAGTTTCAACCACGTTGCCATGATGCTCTTTAGCCGTGTTTCTTAATATTTCATTATGTGTTTTTAAAAGCCGTAATGCAAAATCTTCATCCCTATGCATTTTTTTCGAATATTCTTTCATATCTGAAAACATTATCGAAAGAAGCTTCCTCCTGGGTTCATTTTCAGCAGTTGATGAAGATAAGACCTTATCTTCCCTTTCTATTCTTCTTAAATTTGTCCGTACTCTGGCAAGTACTTCTCTTGTATCAAAAGGCTTTATAATGTAATCATCGGCACCCGCTTCCAAACCTACAATCTTATCAATTTGTTCAGATCGAGATGTTAACATAATAATGGGATTAAAATATTTTTGTTCCCTCAACTTTCGGCATATATCAAAACCACTTAACGAGGGGAGATTTATATCAAGTAATATTAGGTCAGGTCTTTGGTTAATAGCTATTTGTAATCCTTTAGCACCGTCTTCGCTGGTTATCACGTTATAGTTCTCTGTTTTAAATAATTCTTCTAAACCAAGAAGAATAGCAGGATCATCTTCAATTATTAATATTTTATTCATTTTTCACTCAATGGGAAAGATAAAGAAAAGTTACTTCCTTTACCTACTTCGCTTTTAACATCAATCTTCCCGTTATGTGCATCCATTATATGTTTTACAATTGCGAGCCCCAAACCGGTACCTTCAGCTTTAACCAATCTTGGTATCTTTTGTACGAAAGAAGGGATCGAAAATATTTTTCACATCTTCATCGGCAATACCTGCTCCTTCATCTTTTACATCAATTACTGCATAACCGTTTTGATTAAATGTGGTAATTTTTGTTTCTGTTTTTGCAGAAGAATATTTTATTGCGTTTGATAAGAGGTTAAGCACTGCTTCTTCAACTGCATCCGGATCGGCATTAATTATTAATTTTTCTTTACAAATTTCTTTCTTCAATAAAATTTTAGCAATTTTAAACTGGTATTCAACAGATCTTACCGCTCGTTCTACTATATCGTTAAGTGATACTGAAATGAATTCATAAGTTTTTATACCTTTTTCAATTTTTGCAAAATCCAATACGTTATCTATAAGCCTGCGTAACCTTTCACTTTCTCCTTCAATTATTTGTAAATATTCATTCGATTTTTCTTTCGGATATATTTTTTTTGCTTTGCAGTAATTCCGAAAACATTTTAATAGAGGTAAGCGGAGTTTTAAGTTCGTGTGTAACACTGGAAACAAAATAAGATTTCAATTTGTTCAATTCTTCCAGCCGTTCCGATTCAAGCTGTTCACGAATTAATTCTTCCTGCAGTTGAATTCTGTCTATATGTTAAAGCGGCTGTTGATGAAACACCGTTAAGCAAATCTATATCTTCTTTAAAATATCTTGCTTCCGATTTTTTCTCTACCCAGCACTATAAATCCATGAACCTGACCAGAAGGCGATTTAACGGGAAATATAAGCGCCATACCCCAACGTTTAAAAACCTTGAGATCGGCTGATTCGACTACTACATCTCTCTCAACCAAGTCATCTAATGCTATTGGCAGAGAAAAATCTGTTTTCAGTTTTTCAGCTTCTAACTTGATACTCCTATTTTTTAAAATATCATAACCTTTTTGTGCAAGTATTACAATCCTGCTATCAGATTTACGAAGAGTAAAAAATGCAATTTTATGAACCGGAATTAATTTATCTGTTAATGCAACGATTTTATCAGCTAAAGATTGGACATCATTCGAGTCCTTAATATCGGCAATAAATTTTATTTGTTCTTCACGGTAATTATACTCAAGCCGGAAGAATTTTTTATCAACAAATTTCTGGATGATATTTTTAAGCGGTTGTAGCAATATCGCAACCAACAGCGCAGTTATAACTGATGGGATGGCTGGGTTAACATCATTGACAAATAGTGTGATGATTGAAGTTAACCCTATGTAAACCAATATAATTATTGCCAGGATAATTGAGTAAACTACACTACGTCTTATAATTACATCAATATCCATAAACTGGTGCTTACTATCGCAATTCCAAAAGTGACCGGAACAGCAACAAGGAAGAGTAATACAACAGCTTCCGGTAAAAGACTATGACCTAATAAAAAAATCGGTAATATCCAGAAGATAATAAAGCTGAACGGTCCGATAAAAAACCCGAGAAGAAGCCATTTTAGTTTCTGGCGTTCCTGCAGTGTTTTTGAAAGCGTGTAGGCACGGATACAAATTGTGATTGCCATTATTACACAAGTCATAACAAAAATTCTAAATACAGAATTATAATACCACACATAATCTTTCATCTGGTCTATATTACCCCCTACTGTTGATGTTAAAAATAAGTATGATAGAACTAAATGCATTAACAATACCAATTAAATAAAGCAGAGATAACAGTTTTTTACTTCCGGGTATTGGTTTTCCTGTAAATGAGGTTGTAAGACTAATAAAAAAAACTGGCATAAGGTTGTAAGCGAATAACCAGATAATTCTATTTACGTAACCATAACCCAGCGGTGGCGCAACATAATTTCCTCCAGTCATTATAATAACAATACCCAAACCAAGACTTGCCAGGTGAAACATTGCAGCTGAAATATTATCTGGTGCTTTTATCCTAACAAATATTGCCATGATATAAAAACGAAACCAACTATCACAATCATTATCAGGTCGAAGAAGGAATAATAATTGACTAATTTTACATAAAACTGTTTCGGTATACCGTTTTTAACCAGTTCCACAGAAATAATATCATCAATATTTTTTCCATCAAGATATACTTCTACCTCTTCCCATCCTCCGAAGGAATATCCTTCAATTGCAGATATTGTATCACCTACAGCAAACACATCTTCATCAGTATCTAAGACTTTATAAATAACGTGATATGAGCCGGTTGTTGAGGTGCTGAAAGGAAGGTCGGCTTTTATAGAAATAAGATATAATCCGACAAAACAGAGCAGTATGACAACTACATCTATAATAAGAAGTACGATTTTATTTTTAATGACACCAAACATTCAAAAAACCATGTTCTTATTATTAAATCCCTCCGCAGAAGGAGAACAGGAAACGAGGTGTTAAATCATATATAAATTACGCCAAGATTATTTTAAGTGCAATAAAAATCAGGTATTTAGTTGTGTTAGCAAATACCTGAAACGGGAAAGAAGAAATTTTATCTGTTGATATGTTGCTTATAAAAAACTAATGCCCGATTACTAAAACTTAACAATTTGATTTTGGAAATAAAGCTGGTTTACTCTTATTTCACCACGAACAGAGTTAACCAGCTTAATCTCATCTGCTTTTAACAAATCCTCCAAATAAATTTCTTTTTCTTTAATATCATCATCTTTTAGTAAATGGCTGCGGTAAATTCCATTCAATATTCCGCTTGTTAATGGTGGAGTGAGCCAGCTATTCTCTTTTCTAATAAAAATATTTGTAATGCTTCCTTCTGCCACTTCATTTTTTTCGTTTAAGAAGATGACATCAAAAAATCCTTTAGCAGAATATTTTTGATATTCAGAATCATACAATTTTCTGTTTGTAGTTTTAAAGTATTGAAATTTGTTCTGTGAATTTATTTTCTTTTCTGAAATAATTATTTTAACATTTTCTGGAGATGAGAGGTAAATCAGAAGTTTCAATTTTAATTCTTCCCCATTTATTTAGAATTAATTTTATTTTATATTTTTTACCAGGATTCAAGTTCTACAATTTTATCATCAATACATTTTCTGATCTTTCTCTCATTAAAATTAAAGAGGAAAAATTCCGCAGCTAATTTTAAACGTTCGAGATGTTCTTCAAGAAATAATATCTTTCCATTTTCAAAGAGAATTGTTTCAAAAAGATCAAAGTAGTTTTCTGGCTTTGTTAAAAAATTACTTTTAAGCAAAGTTTCTTCATACTCTTTTTGCGGTTCGCTATCCCAGACAATACCGGCTCCAATTCCTAACTCTCCCTTACCTTCGTTTTTTTATTAACAGTAAGAGTTCTTATCGCAACGTTAAAGTTCATCTCATCTTTATTAAACAGACCTATCGAACCGGTGTAGATTCCTCTCTTCTCTTTTTCAAGTTCATTAATAATTTCCATAGTTCTAATTTTAGGTGCACCTGTAATCGAACCGCAAGGAAAAATATTTTTTATATACAGTCACCAAATGTTATTTCATTTTTTAACTTAGCTGTAATCGTGCTTACCATCTGGAATAATGATTCATATTTCTCTGTTGAAAAAAGTTGCGGCACTGAAACAGAGCCATACTCAGCTATTCTTCCGAGATCATTTCTTATCAGGTCAACTATCATCACATTCTCTGCACGGTTCTTTTTGCTGTTAACTAATTCCTGTGTTGATGCTAAATCAGATTCATGATTAAATCCCCTTTTGATTGTTCCCTTCATCGGCCTGGAAGAAATTTCATTCCCTTTTATAGAAAAGAACTTTTCTGGTGAAAGCGAAATTATAAACTTATCATCATCATTAATAAAAGCTGAGTATTTACCGGATTGATTAAAAAGCAAATGCTGAAAAAAAGATGTATAAGAACCTGAAAAATTAAATTTTCCTTTAACCGTATAGTTTACCTGGTAGGTATCTCCTTCTCTAATGTAGTTTTTTATTTTCTTAATGTTCTTTTCAAATTTTTCCGGCGAAGTGTTTAATTTAAAATCCGTAATGCTGTATTTGCTAATATCATCTGCTATCAAATTCAATTTCATCCGATTTCAAACGAATGATATTTTTATCTTCAAAGAAAAAAAACCGGATTAGTTTTTGATCTTTATCGGTTAAATATTTTTCTAATTTCTTTTCAAATAAATAACCTGCTTCATAGTTAATTAAAGAGTAACCGGTTAATCCTTTTGCCAGGTATTTATCAATTGGTTAAAAGATTTATTAACATCTTCCTTTTTAGAAACGGTAATTATTTCAATTGGTTCGAGGAATAAGTAAGAATAACTATTAGGATAAAGTGGAGGTGTAATAAAAAATGCCGAGTGGTGCTTCGCTTCAACTTGCTTTATTATATTTACTTAATTTCATCTTTTCAGGAATATGAATTTTGCTTTACAAAATGCAAATGTAAGCAGAAACTTTCATAACTTAATAAGAATTCTAGTAGAATCAAAATTAACCAGGCTAAAAAAGATATTATCTAAATAAAGAAACAATCGGGTTTAAACCCGTGCTTATAATAATTACTTCCTAAATGGTTATATTTAATATGTTCATTTCTAATAACATTAAAATAAATCAATTCTACAGGAGAGTAACATGCCAACAACTAAAGAAAATTTAAGTGATGCCTTTGCAGGCGAAAGTCAGGCAAACCAAAATATCGTGCTTTTGCAAAAGCTGCTGAAAAAGATGGATATAAACATTGCAAAATTATTCGTACAACTGCAGAAGCAGAAAGAATTCATGCTGAAGGCATTTAAAAGCATGGATTCAATTGGTTCAACATTGAAATCTTAAAGCTGCATTGCTGGTGAAACTTATGAAACTGAGAAATGTATCCACCAATGTTTAACAAGCTGAAGCAGAAATCATAAAGCAAAAAGAATGTTTAAATATGCACTTGATGTAGAAGCTGTGCATGCACAACTTACAAGTTAGCTCTGAAGCTGCTGAACGTGGAGAAGATCTTACAGAAACGGATTTTACCTTTGCCCTGTTTGCGGACACATTGAATTTGGTAAACTTGAAGATTGTCCGGTTTGCGGCGCTAAAGCAGAAAAGTACATTCAGATATTAGTTCTTTTAGCACTTAACTCCTTTTGGAATAACTTTCAGATGAAAGTTTAATTATTTGTAAGAATTTATTTTACTTATATTCTTTTAGAGAAAAGTAAATACTGGATTGTTAACCAAAACAACAATAGGATTTCATAGTGGAACAGCAATCACACAAAGCCTCTCAGGCAACTTATAAAAGACCACGTGCGTGGGAAAAGGTTTACCAATGGCATTTAGGGCAGGTGCCGGATAGTGATCCATCAAAGAAGAGTGCAATTTTTGTTGTTCATGGAATGGGAAAACAGAGTTGGGCAGAAACTTCTGCAGCATTGCGTGCAAAAATGGAAGATGCACTTGAAGATGCTGCTTGATGAAAATGAAAAGTGGGAAAATCTTCCTGCTCCATTTATACAGGAAGGATACTGGGCAGACTATGATAATCTCAAAGAAAGTTTTAAAGATGAATGGAACCGGCTTGAAGATACAAACCATCCTTTCTTGAAAGAGCTATGGAATTCCCGCAGCATTTCTAAAGTTCCGCACATTTGCATGGTTCGTAGGCAATTGCTACGTCTTCATTCTCGATCCACAGCGTTGTAAAGTACGAATCTATCTTTGCCTGCCTAATCTATTTGTTACTCTTCTTTGCAGCTCCACCGCTCTTTGCAGGAATTATTCTTGTTCTTTCCTTCCGTTATGTCGCAGGTTTTAAATGATGTAAGAATTATATTGTTCACCACGCGGTATGGTTGAGCGTGCAATTGTTCAGCGGATAGATTACAGGGTTGGTGAAGCATTTCTAAAACTTATTGGTCTTAATTGGGATTTCCGCCCAGCTGGCTGCTAAAGAAAAATATAAAGTCGATGAAAAACCAGTTGAATTCAAACGCGTATTTTGGGTTGCGCACAGTCTTGGCTCTGTAATTAGTTACAATGTTCTATCAGATATTTTTGCACGTGCTGATGATCTTGCACAAAATGGTGATGTAAGAACAGAAAGAAGGAGTTAATAAGTTTTGGGAATCATTTACAGCGTTTTATTACAATTGGAAGTCCCCTAGATAAAATTGCAGTTTTGTTTAGTTGGTGATAAGAAAGTTCTTACGTCCCTGGCCGCAGAAGGATGTTTTTAGAGGATGAGGAAGAAAAGCATGAAGCAAATAACGATTTTAAAAACTTTTTAAAGAACTGGTGGATAAACTATTATCATTTCCTCGATCCGGTTTCAGGAGCACTTTCCAACGAAATAATTTGTCCGGCAAACCAGAAGCCTAACAATTATCATTTAAAAAATCTTTTCCGTCTTCCCGGTCTTGCACACGTTGCTTACTGGAAAGATAAAATGTTTTTAAGTTACCTGCTTTCTAGATTTTTTGGAAAAGAAAGAGTTACACATAAGCGAAAAAAAGTATTTCATCCAATTATTTTAGCGCTTATTGCCTCAACTGCTTATTTTATTTGGTGATGCTTGGAGGTTTATTATACGGTATTTGGCAGCTTGTGATGTTGATATAGTCTTATTGAACTCGACGTTAATAGAAATATAAATTGCACATTATTCATTTCGATTTTTAATCTTCAAATTATTTAATTTTGAGTATAACATTTTTAAAAACTAAGCGGGAGCCAAAAATGAAAAAATTATTTTATGTTTGTTTTTATTACTTTTAGTACAACTTTTCTTCTTGCCCAGCACACCTATGTTAACGGCGATGACTATATCAATATAAATATGGGAATGACTCTTGAGCAGGTTGAAGAAGTCCTTGGAGTTGAAGGAACTCTCGACACTACAGTTATTTACATTTGGCCGGATAACAACCTGCAGGCTGAATGGACTGAAGGAAAGTTATCATCTTACAGTTCTTACAAACCAATGTTCGAAGGAAAAAATGGTTATGAGCTCCTAAAAGAAGCGTGCTCGGGTTCTGATGGTCCTATGACTAACTTTCTCAGCTATGAAGAAGTTGCAGAACTTATTGGAACAGAAGGTGAAAAACCAGATTGGGTACGTTATATCTGGTGGGTTGATGAGTATCAGAAAATAAAAGTATCTTTCAGAGATGGTAAGTCATTCAGCGCATCTAAGTTTTAATTTTTTATTCTTATTTGATGTATCATTTAAGTGATCATTAATTCAAATTCCTGCCAATGATTGCTTTTTACTTTAATTAAAGTAATTTTATGCTTTGTTTTTAAATACTATGAAGGAACCAGGTAACGAAAAAAATATTACAGTAAACAGGAAAGCAAGACATGAGTACAGCATTCTGCAAACCTGGGAAGCGGGATTGGTTCTTGTTGGAACGGAAGTTAAATCGCTCCGACAGGGAAAAGCAAATCTTGTGGATAGCTATGGTAAAATAGTTGCTGGAGAAGTATGGCTTGTTAATTGCCACATAAGCGAATACACGCAGGGAAACATTAACAACCACGTACCGAAACGGGATAGAAAGCTTTTACTTAGTAAGAGTGAGATAAGAAAGATGATTGGCAAAACCACGGAAAAAGGATTAACTTTAATTCCTTTAAGATTATACTTTAAAAATGGCAAAGCAAAAGTTGAACTTGCACTTGCAAAAGGTAAAAAGGTTTACGATAAACGAAAAGATATTGCTAAAAGAGATTTTGAGAGAGATCAGGAAAGAAAAATTAAATATTAAGAAATTCATAGTCTTAGATGAGCAAAATTAAATTTCCACCTATCAATGAACAGATGGACCTCATAAGCAGAGGTGCAAACGAGATCATCCCTGAAGAAGAACTGGTTAAAAAGCTTGAGCGTTCTTTAAAAGATGGAAAACCCCTTAACATTAAACTTGGCTGCGATCCCAGCCGTCCCGATCTTCATATCGGACATTCTGTTGTATTAAGAAAACTTGCACAGTTCCAGTCACTCGGTCACCAGGCAATTTTAATTGTTGGCGACTTTACCGGTATGATTGGCGATCCTTCCGGCAGAAGTGCAACCCGCCCTGCTTTAACCTTAGAACAGACCAGAGAACATGGTGAAAGTTACTTTAAACAAGCATCCAAAATTCTTGATGAAGAAGAAAACACAGATTGTTTATAACTCAGATTGGCTGAGCAAAATGAATTTTGAAGAGGTTATTAAACTTGCTTCAAAATATACTGTTGCGCGAATGATTGAGCGGGATGATTTTGAAAAAAGATTTAAAGCCGGTGAACCGATAAGCATTCATGAGTTTCTCTATCCGCTTGCGCAGGCAATGGATTCAGTTGCAATTAAAAGTGATGTTGAACTTGGCGGAACAGATCAGAAATTTAATCTGCTGGTTGGAAGGGATATACAGCGCGAGTACGGACTGGAACCACAAATAATTTTAACAATGCCGCTGTTAGTTGGAACAGATGGAACAGAAAAGATGAGCAAATCTTACGATAACTATATTGGAATTTCCGAGCCGCCGAGAGATATGTACGGTAAAACACTTTCAATACCCGATGACCTGATTTACGTTTATTACACTCTTGCTTCAGATGTTCCTGCAGAAGAACTTAAGGAAATAAAAGCGAAGCTGGATAACCCGGAAGTAAATCCGCGTGATATTAAAAGAAATCTTGCAAGAACTTTTGTTAGAATGTATCACAGCGAAAAAGATGCACAGTTTGCAGAGGCAGAGTTTGATAAAATCTTTATAAAGAAAGAAGTACCGGATAATATTCCTGAGTTTAAGATTGTTGAAGATGAAATGAATATTGTTGATTTAATTTTAAAGGTTGGTTTTTCCGGTTCTAAAGGTGAAGCAAAAAGGTTGGTAAACCAGAGCGGAGTTTCAATTGATGGTAATAAGATATTAGATACTAATAAAGAAATTAAAGATTAAAGTTGGGAATGGTACTTAAAGTTGGTAAAAGAAAGTTTGGAAAATTAATAAAGTAATTTAGAATACAGGAATAAGAAATTGTATCTGCCAAAAAAAATATTTTTTACAAAAGGAGTTGGAACCAGCAAAGAGTATTTAACTTCTTTTGAACTTGCATTACGCAGCGCCCACATAGAAATGTGCAACCTCGTAACTGTCAGCAGTATTTACCCTGTTAACTGTAAACGAATTCCCATTGAAGAAGGATTAAAAGAAATCCAACCGGGACAGATTATTCATGCTGTAATGGCTCGTAATTCAACTAAGGAACCAAACAGGATGATTGCTGCATCTATTGGCGTTGCACTTCCTGCTGATAAAAATACTTATGGTTATTTATCAGAACATCATCCGCATGGGCAGACAGCAAAAGTAGCCGGTGAATATGCTGAAGATCTTGCAGCCACAATGCTTGCTACAACTCTGGGTGTTGATTTCGATCCTGATCATGATTGGAATGAAAGAGAAGATGTTTATAAAATGTCCGGCAAGATTGTAAAATCCTTCAACGTCACTCAATCTGCAGTGGGTAATAAAAACGGTTTGTGGTCAACGGTAATTGCTGCTGCTATTTTGCTGCCGTAAAAATTTATTTTAACAATACCATCTTCTTAGTTTCAACAAAATTACCTGCACGTAACTGGTAAAAATAAATCCCGCTTGATAATTCGTAAATTACTGCAATTCTAAATTCAACTTCATATTTTCCTGCTGGTTTTTCTTCATTAACAAGTGTTGCAACTTCTTTTCCTAAAACATCATAAACTTTAAGTGTAACAAAACTTAATTCTTGCCTGCCGGCAGGCAGGTCTGGTATTTGGTATTTAATTGTTGTACTTGGGTTAAATGGATTTGGGTAATTTTGAGAGAGTGAAAATGCTATGGGAAGTTGATAATCTTCATTTTGTAAATCAGTTGTTATTCCTCCGCCATCCTTTGTATGTAAAATGGTCCCTTGTCTTCCAACTATCCATCCATTATATCGATCTGTAAAGTAAAGAGAGGTAAGCCAATTTGTAGTTCCACTTATCTGGAATCGCCAATTATCTCCGCCATCAGTTGTTTTTAGAATTTTGCCTAACCAACTCACTGCCCAGCCTGTCTTCTGGTCAACAAAAAAAAACATCTCTCAGGTGATTTGTTGTCCTGCTATTTTGTATTATCCAATCATCACCACCATTTGTTGTTTTGAAAATCTTACCATAAGACCCGACTATCCAGCCCATATTAGCGTCAACAAAATCGATTGAGAGCAGTTGGTTATCAGGAATAGTACTTTGAATAAACCAACTTTCACCCCCATTTATTGTTTTATAAATTGTACTGTTATCAAAATCGATTCCATTTACCCATCCGGTATCAATGCTAATAAAATCCAATGAAAATAGATAATCAGATGTATTTAGCGTTATCCACCAATTGCTGCCACCATTTGTAGTTTTAAGTACGTAATTTTCTGAATTTGAATATCCTCCTGCCACCCAACCCGTATCTTCATTTAAAAAATTGATGGAGTTCCAAGGAACATCAACAGCTGGTGTTTTTTCTTCCCAGCTCTCTCCACTATCGGTTGTTTTTATAATAACATTTGGATACCTACCAGCAATCCAGCCGGTATTGTTATTCACAAAATGAGCAGCCGTAAAATGTTTATAAGAACCAGTTCCCTTGACATTCCAGCTGTACCCTGAATTTGTAGTTGATAATACATTCTGATAGCCAATAACCCATCCTGTAACACTATCTGTAAATTGAGTATATATAAAATCATCATACAATCCAGATTGAATTATCCAATTTTCTCCTTCATTAGTAGTTTTCAGGATTGAACCCTCTGAACCTATAATCCAACCATTATTACTGTTTACAAAACTAACGGAATTAAGAAATTCAATTCCCGCATAAAATATATTTTCCCAATTATCACCACCATCTGTCGTGTGCAAAACGAATCCACCCATTCCAACTGCCCACCCCTTGCTACTATCTGTGAAATGAATGGAATTTAGCGTATAGGTTGCGTTATTTTGCTGTTCTGTCCAATTCATTCCACCATCACTGGTTCTAAGTATCAATCCACCTCCAGATTCCATTCCTGCAATCCAGCCATTATTATCATCTGTAAAGTAAATTGATTCTAACCTAACTTGCCCCATAAATTGGTTAATCCAATTTACTCCACCATCAGTAGTTCGCAGAATTATGCAATCGTAAAAATCTCTTCCTATTGCCCAGCCATTTATACTACTATTAAAGCAAACTGATTTTAAATCAAAACTAGTTCCACTTACCTGATCAACCAATCTTCACCTCCATTTGTAGTATGCAAAATTGTACCATTATCTCCAACGGCCCAGCCATTACTATTATCAGTAAAGTACACAGACATTAAAATCATCAGTCAATCCACTTATTTGATTGGACCAATTCTATCCTCCACTTGTTGTATACAATATGAGTCCGTCATCCCCAAAATCCAACCAGTGACTCCCATCAATAAAATGCACTGATCTTAAATCTAAATTTGTTCCACTAGATTGTTCTATCCAGTCAGTTCCCCCGTTTCCAGTGAAGAGTATTAAGCCATCATCTCCCACAATCCAACCATTTATGCTATCAACACAAAACAAATGAGTTTAGTTGATGAGGAATCAGATTATTTTGTGAAAACCATCCATCTTGTGCATTTATTGGGATGATAAGTTAAAAGGAGAGATAAACCGAGAAGATGAATTGATGATTTCATAATTAACCTCTTAAGAAGTTCACTATAAACTTAGAAAATTATGAGATGAGAGTAAATACTATTTGCGAGAAAATAAACCGACAAGATGAATTAAGAATGCAAAAAACAAACCAACCAGCATTGGTTCAACTTCATTTATAAAAGGAGTGTTTGCAAACTCACCTCTAACAAAATACCAGGTTGTACTTGTAACCAATGCAGCAATCATTTCAATTAAAATAAATTTATTCTCAATCCTTATTTTTGGATAGTAAGCGCTTATAACAGGAAGTATAATTGCAGGAATAAAAAGTGAACCTATCGTGTACCATATTTCAATTACGGAAGGAATTAAGTAAGCAAGAAGAATTGCCAGCAGACCGGATATTATTAAACCAATAATTGTATAAGTTTTTAATTTCTTTTCATCGTGCTGTGGATTTATTCTGAAAATAAAATCTCTGCCGATTGTTGTTCCGCTTAAAAATAAAAAGCTGTTTAATGTTGAAAGTATTGTTGCAAAAAGTGCTGCATAAAAAACTCCTTTTAAACCAACCGGTAAAACTTGTTCGGCAAGTAATGGAAATGCAAGAACGGGATTTACTAAATCTGGTAAAACCGCCTTTGAAAATAAACCGGTTGCAGTTGTTAGAAAATCAAATAAAGCCCAGAAGAAAATTGAAATGATAATTCCTTTTACTGCAACGTTTCCTGTTTTAGCTGCATAACATCTTTGATGAAATCCCGGATCTGCAAATGTCCATAATGCAATCAAAAACCAGATGATGATAAAAGTGGGAGACATTCCTCCTGTAATATTAAGATGATTTTCCGGAAGAGAAGATGAAAGAAATTCAACTGAACCGAATGATTCGGCAGAAAAAATAACAATAAGAATAAATCCTATAAACATCACAAAAAACTGCAAAGCATCAGCATAAACATTTGCCCTGAATCCGCCTTTAATTAAATACGCAACGGAAATAATTAAAGAGATGAAAAGTGATAACACAATATTTATATCGAGCAGTAAAGAGAGTAAGCTTGCGCTCATAAGTAAATATGGAGCGGGAGAAACGAGAACGAACACTACTATTGCAGAAAGCAGACCAACTTTTTTTCCGTAAACTTCTGTTAGTTTATCAGGAATTGTAAAGAGTGATGCTTTCCTTATCTTTTTAGCAAAGAAGAGTGCAAAAAGAAGAGCAAAAATATAGTAAGGAAATCCCTGTGTGAACCAGCTAACAATTCCGTAACGATAAGTAAACTCCCCTACTCCTAATATTCCGCCGTACCAGGTGGAAACGTTTGTAAGGACAAAAAGAAACAAACCAACTTTACGGCCTGATAAAAGATAATCATCCGCATCACTTCCTGTTTTTCTTCCGGTATAAAAACCAATAAATAAAATCGAAGCGAAGAAAAGCAGGATAATTAATATATCAGTCGAAGCTAAAGAGATCATGCTTTCTCATTGTGTTAAAATCTCTGATTATAAAAATAATTCCGTTTGAATATTGATAGACTGCAATAAGTTTGAAGTTGCTGATATTGCTTGTGCTTTCTTTTTCACCAAAAGGAAGTGATATATTCTTTAACGGATATTTTAATCCCTTTGAAGTAATTTTTGTTTTTTTATCAAATCCATAAAGTGAAATTGTTTCACCTTTAAATGTTTTTAATTCCTGTTTGCCTGTGTAAGGCTTTAGATAGGAATTTTCTGCAACTAATGAAATATTTATTTGATTAAAGAACTTAAGTACTATTCCAAGGTTACAGAAAGTGTGATCCAAACGGTTACCAGTAACTCCAACTAACAGCGCTTCTTTAAATTTATTTTTTATAGCAAACTTCAAACATTTTTCAACATCGGTATCATTTTGCCTTTTATAATTAATTATTGTTGATTTTGTTTTAAATTTATTCAGAACAGCTTTATCTGCATGAATCAAGATCACCAATTATGTAATCAGGAGTTAATCCTAATTTTAAAGCAGAGTTTGCACCACCATCTGCACAGATCAATGTTTCATAATCCATTCTTTTGAAAGAAAGTAATTACATTTTTGCGTGGTGGTTTACCGTTTGCAAGTATTATACATTTTTTCATATTATTTGAAGAGTGACACTTATAAGTCCTCATACCTTTGAATTCCAGCCAGCCAATTTCTTTCTGCAGCAGGAAAAAATTCTTTACCAATTGCATACGCTGAATATAAGTTATCAAAAATATTATTTACCTGTAAATAAACTTTCCAGGGAGTTTGCGAATTAATAAACGGAAATTCATAGCTTGCAAAAAAATCTGAAACAAAATATGCTTCGTTTACATTATCAGAATAATCTATAAACCCGGGAAACTGGTTTAAGATAATTTCTCAAGTTATTATCATAATTATCTGAAAAGAATTCTCCAACATACTTACCTGTTAATCTAAAATATAAACCATGATCATTATAAGTAACACCAAAGTTTGCAAGAAAATCAGGGAAGCCGCTTATTCTGTTTCCATCAAGTTCAATAAAATTATCCGCATCAATAAAAAACTTTCCTTCTTCAATTGTGTTGCGGCTTACGGTTGCATTTCCAAACAATTCAATTCTATCATTAAACAGTTTAATTATTGCACTAAGTTCTGCTCCGAGATGAACTGTTTTATCCACGTTACCTGTAATCGGCTGCCCAAATCTATCAACCTGACCCTTCTTAACAATTTCATCATTAAAGAGCATATAGAAAAAGTTCAAAGTAAATGAGTAATCTTCATCATTTAACGATGCACCAAATTCAAAATCATTCATCGTTTCAGGTTTTGTAAGAGGTTTATCAAAATTATATGTTCCATCAGGATTAAGTTCAAACTGTGGAACTTCTCCTCCACTCGATTCTGCTGCATCATAATATTCTTTTAATCTTGGTTCGCGTGAAACTCTTGCAAAAGAAAAATATAAATTAAATCTGTTCTGCAGGTTTATAATTTATTCCAACTCTTGGATTTAAGAATAGATTATTTACACTAAAATCGTGTTCCTACATATTTTTCATCGTTCAGTTTATAGTTATGATAAGCTAGTTGAAATTCACCCAAGAACATTAATATTATCATTTAAGTTATAAGATTCGTGAACAAAAGCGCTTGCAATATCCTTCCCTCCTCTGTAAAAGTAATATCTGTATTCTTTTGTAACTCCTGGCGGAAGATTCTCAGCATAATTAATACTTCCCCAGTGAATTGAATTATGTTTTCTTAATTCTGCACCAAAAAATAACACACCATTTGTCATGTTCAAGACTAAATCGTGGGAATCCATCCATATTGTGTATTTTCAACTTTTGCACGAATTAGTGCATTAGTTGGAACAAAGCTTGTATCAAATCCATTTTCTCTTAATCTAAAATAATCATTGTAAAATACAGACCATGAACCATCGAAATCAAAAAAGCCATCTCCCAGCAGAATAAAAAGAGCTGAGTTGAATTTTAAATTATTACTTACCTGCCAATCATTTAATAATTCAAAATGAGGCTGTGAAAAATTTTCTATCTCTTCAGGTCTTCTATCAAGCGTATAAGTGTAACCGTTTTCATCAGCTTCCCAATAAGAATAATTTGCTCTACGAAGAATTTTATCTTTTACTGCAAACTTTGCTACTCCGGTATAACCTAATCCATCAGCAATTGGTCCACCATAAAAATTAAACTGTGTTGTAAAATTTTTATCATACCTTACTGCAGAAAGATAGTAGGAATTAAAATCAACCCAGGTTAGATTTTTATAACCTGAGCTTAAAATCTTTCCAAGCTTTGCATAAACAGAATACTTATTATCGATTAATCCACTTGAAAAAGCAGCAGAATATTTTCTTGTAACATAAGAACCATACGATGCTGAAAGTTCCAGCTTTGGTTTATTAGAAAATGATGAGGTAATAAGATTTATTGATCCGCCGATTGCAGGATAACCGAACACTCCTGAACCCGCTCCTCTTTGAACCTGGATCAATTCTGTGCTTGCAAGAAGATCGGGAAAATCTAACCAGTAAACATTATGATCTTCAGGATCGTTTTGTGGAATTCCATTAATTGAAACTGTAATTCTTCTTTGATCAAATCCGCGAATGCTTAAATAATTATAACCAATTCCGTTTCCGCTTTCGGAATAAAAAGTTGTTGATGGAAGATCGCTCAGGTATTTTGGAATATCATAAACAGTGTAATTTTTTTCAATATCTTTTTGCTTTATCTGATCGAAAGCAAGCGGAGTAATTCCCTGCTTGCCAACAGTTGCTTCAACAAGTACAGTTTGTGAAGGAATAATTTTACTATCAAGATAGAAAAGATAAAAAACGCCTCCATCAGAAGTTGGAGTTGATGGAATATTATTTAATTCAGTAATTGTGATACTTCTTGTTTCAAATCCAACATAGCTTATAATTAATTTATCGGATGATTTATACTTCAGCAAAAAGTTTGAACTCACCATTTTTATCTGTGGTAGTGCCCTTAGTGGTTTCAGATATCAGCGTAATATTTGCATCCTGCAAACCGCTTGCTGGTTTCTCTGTCAACTACTTTCCCCCAGATTGTAATCTGCTGAGCAATAGCAGAAAAATTTAAACATAAAAAAAGAACGATTAAGATTTTCATTTCTTACCTCTCAAAAAATAAAAAAGCCGTTGGATAACGGCTAAAATCATAAACGCTCTTAGCCCGTTTCCCTACGCTGGCATTATCCAGATCAGGTTAAAGGGTATTATCTCAGTCATCCCAAGGTTTGGGTATAACACCCCTAACGGCTTAACAAAATTATATGTAAAAAGAACTAGTTAAATTTCTCAACAAAATTAAAAAACATTAAAACAAAATCAAATGACTTTTAATTTCTGACCGGCTTTAATATTACTATTTGATAGTTTATTAAGTGATTTAAGTTTTTGTATTGTTGTGTTATACTTTTTGGCAATCGAATAAAGTGATTCTCCCCTGCTTACAAGATGATATTCTGAATTATTCCCGGAAGTATTATTCTTTCAGTGCCTTTTTTAATTTTAAGCTGCTTACCGGCAATTATCTTGTTACCGGAAATGTTATTCCATTCTCTTAATGAAGCAATCGAAACTTTGTATTTTTCAGCTATCTGGCTAAGTGTTTCTCCTTTTTTTACAGTATGATAAGTATAACCACTGGATGTTTTCTTTGTAGTAGTATTTGTTTTACTTGAACTAGTATAAATCTTTATAGTTTTACCTGCAATTATTTTATTGCCGGAAATATTATTCCATTTTCTTAAATCGGATACGGAAACGTTATGCATCTCCGCAATCTGTCCTATTGAATCACCTTTTTTAATTTTATAATTAACTACTTTACCGGTTTTATTAGTTGTTGTATTCCCGGTAGGATTTGTATTAGGACCAGCATTTGAATAGATCTTTAAAGTTTTACCTGCAATTATTTTATTGCTGGATAAATTGTTCCATTTTTTAAGATTGGCGACCGAAACTTTATACTTTTCTGCAATCTGCCCAATGGCATCACCTTTCTTTATCTTATAATAACTAACATTCGATTCATTACCGGAATTGTTTTCAACAACTGATGTAACAGGGTCGTCGGAATAAATTTTTAGAGTTTGCCCGGCAATTATCTTGTTGCTCCTTAAACCATTCCATTTTCTTATCATCCTTGTGGTAACATCATACATTTCAGCAATTTCACCAATCGTATCACCGCGCCTTACTTTGTACCTGTAAAGATTGCTGTTTGGGTTGGTCCTTGTATTTTCTTTTGAAGTGTAACCATGATAGAACCATCAGTATAAATTTTTAATTTCTTACCGGCTATTATTTTATTGCCCGACATATTATTCCACTGTTTAATTGCTGCAATACTTACGCCGTATTTTCTTGAGATGTAACCAAGGTTTTGCCCCCTTTGAATTTTATGATATAAAAACGTTTCATTCGATTCATCAGTATTAAGGTTCGGGGCTTTCTCTTCTATCTTTGTTCTTTTATCAATGCTTGCATAATAATCTTTATTTTCTTCAGGCACGTAAACAGATAAATCCTGTCCAACCATTATTGTAGTTGTGTAAGGAATGTTATTCCAGTTTCTAACATCACTTACCCTAACATTAAACAAATCGGCAATTCCAAGTAAGCTGTCATCTTTCTTAACTTTATAGCTAACAGCAACTAATCCTGCAGGAATTACAGGAGTTACAGTGCCAATAATTTCCATTTCATCTTCAAGATTTTCAGTAACCACATCAGTTTCATTTACATCTTCATTTGAAGTTATAAGTGTTTGTTCAGTTTTTGTATCGTCTAGTTTCCCCGTTTAATGTATTGTATGGCGAAACATAATTTTCATCCGTTTTGTTTACATCTTCTTCTGCAAGAACAACATCTGTATTGTATGAATAATTATTTTCTTCAGGATTAACAAGCACAGGAATTCTTAAATGAACTCCTGTATATAATTTAGATTTAGTAGAAATATTATTTGCATCAGCAAGATCGTAAACGGTTACACCGTATTTGCTTGCAATTTTTGTAAGATTTTCTCCTTTCCTGACTGTATGAACAAGGTAAGTTCTGCGTGCAGATTCGGGAATATTTTTTATAAGCTCTGCAAACTGTTCCATCGATCCTTTAGGAATTTTAAGCGGGTAACCGCCTTCAAATTCAGGAGGTGTGCTAAGTTGAGTTAATTCAGGATTTAAACTTTTTAATGTTTCAAGATCTGTGGAAGCACAGCCGGAAAGAAATTCTAGATCGATTGCTCCGGGAACTTTATAAACTTCATACTCATCAGGTTTTTCTAATTGATAATCTGTAAAACCGTAAGCTTCCGGATCCATTGCAATCATACAAACTGCAATATATTGCGGTACGTAGTTTCTTGTTTCGCGTGGAAGATATTTTCTTATTCCCCAAAAAGTGTATTTACCAGATTTGCGAATTGCTCTTTTAACTCTACCTTCACCTGAATTGTATGCAGCCAGCACAAGGTACCAATCACCCAAAGAATCATAAAGATCCTTCATATGTTTAGCTGCTGCTCTTGTAGATTTTAAAGGATCTCTTCTTTCATCAAAATAAAAACCTGTTTTCAGGTCATATATTTTTCCTGTAGATTTAATAAACTGCCATAACCCAACAGCGCTTGCCCATGATCGTGCAGTAGGATTAAGTCCGCTCTCCATCATACTTAAATAAACAAGCTGGCGCGGAATTCCTTCTTCATAAAATATTTTTGTCATCATCGGAAAGTACTTGCCGGAACGTTCCAGCCAGCTTTCCATAACATGGCTTGCTTTGCCGCTAAAGTATGTAAGATATTGTTCTACATATTCATTTACTTCAAGTGGAATTTCAGCAGGAATAATATTCGTGTTTTCAATCTCAACATCATCAAGCAAATCTATTTGCGGAACAGATTCTTTAAGCCATTCATCAAGTGCTGCAAAGGATACACCTTCCGGAAGTTCAGGCAACCCATCAACAAATCCTTTATAATCTTCCTTTATTGCTGTTCCCAGTTCGAGATAAGCTTCATTATCATCAATACCGGGATAGTAGCTTAAATTAGTAATAATCCTCAAAGCAGATTCATAGTTTTCAACTGCTTCTTTAATACTGTTTGCTTCCTGCTTGTTAAGAGCGGAAATGTAGTGCTGCCTTGCCTGTTCAAGCATTTCAGTAACAATACCGCTGCGGTTAAATTGCTGTGGTGGTTTCTTTTTTGGTAATTTCTTTATTACCGCTGCAGGAAAAGAATAAAAATAAAGAAATAATAGCAATAACAATCTTCATAGGAATGCACTCATAATATATTATCAAATTATTATTTCACTGTTAATTTAAGATTTGTAATCATTTTTATCAAGTGATAAATTAAATAAATTCTATAACCGATTATTTTTTAAGAAGTTAGAATTTCTATAAAGGAATATTACCGTGTTTCTTCTTAGGATTAGTATCAACTTTCGTGCGAAGCAAGTTAAATGCATTTACTAGCTTTATTTTAGTATCCCGCGGTGCAATCACATCATCTACGTAACCTCGTTCGGCAGTAATGTAAGGATTTGCAAATTTTTCTATATACTCTGCCAGTTTTTTCTCAACTTCTTTTTCAGGATCTTTTGCTTTGGCTATTTCTTTTTTAAAGATGATTTCCACTGCACCTTTTGGTCCCATTACAGCAATTTCTGCAGAAGGCCAGGCGTAATTAAAATCTCCGCGTATATGTTTTGAGTTCATCACATCGTAAGCGCCGCCGTATGCTTTCCGTGTAATAACTGTAACTTTTGGAACTGTAGCTTCACTGAATGCAAAAAGAAGTTTTGCACCGTGGCGAATAATTCCATTCCACTCCTGCTCTGTTCCAGGTAAGAAACCGGGAACATCAACAAGTACAAGCATTGGAATATTAAATGCATCGCAAAATCTTACAAACCTTGCAGCTTTAGTTGATGAATTAATATCAAGAACACCTGCTAAAACCTGCGGTTGATTAGCAATTATTCCAACTGCCATTCCTCCTAAATGTAGCAAAATCCACAAATAATATTTTCAGCATAGTTTGCATGAACTTCAAAAAAATCATTATCATCTACAAGAAGATTTATCACTTCCTTCATATCGTATGGTTTATTTGGATTATCAGGAATGATATCATCCAGCTTTGGTTCTGGTTCAAGTTTATTAAAATCAAATTCTTTTTCTGGAGATTTATCCCTGTAATTAAGCGGAAGAAACCTGATAAGTTTTTTTACATTAAGAAGAGTTTCAATTTCATTATCAAAAGCAAAATGTGCAACACCGCTTTTTGAAGAGTGAGTTTCTGCTCCTCCGAGGTCTTCAAAACTTACATCTTCGTGGGTTACGGTTTTTACAACATTAGGACCCGTTACAAACATATGGCTTGTATTCTTCACCATAAAAATAAAATCGGTTATTGCGGGTGAATAAACAGCACCGCCTGCGCAAGGACCAAGTACAACAGAAATTTGCGGTACAACACCGGAAGCAAGTGTGTTAAGTAGAAATATATCTGCATAACCGCCAAGAGAAACAACACCTTCCTGTATGCGTGCACCGCCGGAATCATTTAATCCAACAACAGGTATTCCGGCTTTCATTGCCATCTTCATAACTTTAACAATTTTTTCTGCGTGTGCTTCAGAAAGTGAACCGCCGAACACTGTAAAATCCTGGCTGAAAAGTGCAATTGGTCTTCCATCAATTTTAGCAAAACCGGTTACAACTCCATCGCCGGGATAATTTTGTTTATCCAAACCAAAATCTTTTGCACGGTGTTTTACAAACATATCGAGTTCATCAAAACTGCCTTCATCCACAAGCAGTTCAATTCTTTCGCGTGCAGTTAGTTTTCCTTTATCGTGCTGGCTTTTAATTCTTTTTTCGCCGCCGCCAAGTTTTGCAGTTTCTCTTAAATCGGATAGTTTTTTTAGTTTCTTTTTCATTTTAATTGATCCCTGGGGAATAGACACTTAAAAATATTTTTACACTTATGTAAAGATAGGAATGAATTGGTTTTGGGAACAGTAAATTTTGAAAAATATCTCTCATCTTTTCATACAAGAAAAGGATTATTTTTCATTTCGTGGTTAATTGTGCTCGGTTCTCCGTGACCGGGATAAATTTTTACATCGCCGGGAAGCGTAAAAAGTTTTGTTTCAATTGATCTGATCAAACGGTTGTAATCGCCGCCCCACAAATCTGTTCTGCCAATCCCTTCCCTAAAAAGTACATCACCGGTTATGCAAATTTTATCTTCTTCAAAATAGATGCAATACTCGCCAGGTGTGTGCCCGGGTGTGAAGAGAAATTTTATTTTTGTTTCACCAAGCTGCAATTCCTTTTCTTCAGTGATGAAACCATCCGGTTTTGGCGGTTCTTTATAATCTACACCAAATGCTGATGCCTGTGCTTTTCCATTTTGAAGTAACGGAACATCTTTTTCAGGAATTAAAAATTGCGGGTTATATTTTTCCTTAACAAAATTACAGCCTAAAATATGATCGATATGGCAATGAGTATTTATTAAGTATTTAATTTTAAGATCATTCTTTGAAATGAAATCTTCAAGTAGTTCTTCTTCTGATAAGCTTGATGTTCCGGGATCGATTACAGCAGCTTCTTTTGTTTCTTCATCCCAAACAACAAAAGTGTTTTCAGAAAAGAGGTTAAATACAAAAGTTTCAATTTTTATCATCTATAAAACTACTTTCTGAAATTCTTTTGAATTCTTTTAAAAGAATTTTTAGTATAAAGTTTATAATTATCTTTCGTTTCTTCCAGGGAATCTCCTCCAAATTTTAGCAGGAAGTGTTTTGCAATAACCCACGCAAGCATACTTTCTGCAATTACCGAACAAGCAGGAACAGCAACAAAATCACTTCTTTCATAGCGTGCAACAGTTTTTTTCATTTTGCTTAAGATCAATAGTATTTAAAGGATTTGATAAAGTTGCAATTGGTTTCATAGCTGCTGTAACAATAATCGGCATCCCTGTTGTAATTCCTCCTTCAACTCCTCCTGCCCTGTTTGTTTTACGAGAAAAGTTTTCACCTTTAATAATAATTTCATCATGAACCTGCGAACCAAAAGATTCAGCACTTGCAAAACCGTTTCCAATTTCAACACCTTTAACTGCGTTGATAGACATAATCGCTGAAGCAATATCAGCATCAATTTTTCTATCGTAATGCATAAAACTGCCAAGTCCTGCAGGCAAACCTGTTGCAATAACTACAAAGGTTCCTCCAAGTGAATCACCTTTTTTCTTTGCAAGTTTTATTTTATTGATGATCTTTTTTTCCTGTTCTGCATCTAAAACTCTTACAGAACTTAGATCAGCATTTGAAGATAAGCGCACAACATCCAGTTTATTAGAAGATAAATTGTTCAGCAGTTTCTCTTTATAATTTGTTTTTGCATAAACACCGCCAATGCTTTCAACATAACTGCCAACAGTAATTCCAAATTCTTCCAGGAATCTTCGTGCAACAGTTCCTGCAGCAACGCGTGCAGCAGTTTCCCTTGCACTCGATCTTTCAATCGAATTTCTTATATCATCAAAATTATATTTAGTTGTACCAGTAAGATCTGCATGACCGGGACGAGGAATTGAAACTTTATTAACTGATGAAGATTTTTTCTCAGTATCGAGTATCTCTTCCCAGTTTTCCCAATCATTATTTTTTATAAGAAGTGAAATTGGTGAGCCAAGAGTTTTACCAAATCTTATTCCGCTTAAAATTTCAACTTCATCTGATTCAATTTTCATTCGCCCGCTTCTTCCGTAACCGGCTTGCCTTCTTTTAAGATGAAAATCGAAATAATCTTTTTTCAGAGGAAGATTTGACGGAAATCCTTCGATGATGGAAGTAAGTGCTTTACCGTGCGATTCACCTGCGGTTAGAAATCTTATCATATAAATGAGTTTTTTTATTTCAAATATAAAAAAACGTCCCGATAAAATCGGGACGCTTTTTTTATAAATATAGATATCATAATCTATTCTGGAATTTCTAATCCAATAAACCTTGTGTTTCCCTGGTTATCAATAACTTTAATAAGTAATGCAGAACCTTTTTTCGATTCAATCATATCAGAAAGGTCATCAACATTCTTAACAGGAGTTTTATCTGCTTCAACAATTACCAGCCCGGCAAACAGTCTCTGGTCTTCTGAACGGCTGAACGCTCTCACGTCAGTAATAATAACTCCGTTTTCAACATCGAAATCAGTGCGTTCCTTATCAGTAAGATTTTTAACTGTTAAACCTATTCCATCAAACGAAGCAGTTGAAGATGAAGATTCTTCACTGCTTTCTTCATTTGTTTTATCTGGATGTCGGTTCAATAGATGTTTCGGTATCTCTTTTCTTTAAAGTTATTTCTCTTTCTATCTCTTCACCATCCCTGAACAAAGTAAGAGTTACAGTCGTACCTGCAGTTTTGGCTGCAACGTAACTTTGCAATTCATTAGGTCTGTTAACTTCTCTTCCATCAATTTTAAGGATCACATCACCAGCTTTTAAATCAGATTCGGATGCTGCGCCGCCTTCAACTATACCCTGGATAATAATTCCTCTTGGTTTATCCATCCCAAGTGATTTTGCAATAGCGTTATCTACTTCGCCAATATTCACTCCTATGTAACCTCTACTAACTTTACCGTGAGCAATTAAATCTTTAGCAACAGCTTTAGCAAGATTGATAGGAATAGCAAATCCATAACCTATATAAGTACCACCTCCACCTGATGCAATTGCAGAGTTTACACCGATAACTGAACCGGAAAGATCTACAAGTGCACCGCCGCTGTTACCAGGATTAATAGCTGCGTCAGTTTGAATAAAATTCTCAACACCGTAGCTGTCACGAATTAATCCAAGCTGTCCTCTGCCAATTGCACTAACAATTCCAGCCGTAACTGTTGAAGAAAGTGAAAGTGGATTACCGATTGCCATTACCCATTGCCCAACTTTAAGATTATCAGAATCACCTAAGTACGCTACAGGAAGATTCCCGGCATCGATCTTTATAACAGCAAGATCTGTTAAAGGATCGGTTCCAATTACTGTTGCATCAAATCTTCTTTTATCATATAAACCAACTGATACTTTACTTGCATTCTCTACAACGTGGTTATTTGTAATAATGTAACCATCTTCAGAGATTATTATTCCGCTGCCGGAACCTCGCTGTTCCTGCGGCATATCTTTAAATGGGAAAAAGAACCAATCGCCGTGCGGGTTTTCTCTTTCCGAAACAACCGAAATCTGAACAATGGTTGGGGTAACAGTTTCAGCCACTTCTATAAACGACTGGCTAAAGGATGATGCATCGGCATCAAGGTTTACGGGCGGCTCTTTTGCACCAAGATTAACATCCGCTAAGCTTGGTCTTACAAGTCCGAATCCTGAAACCAGCACTGCACCAAACAATACTCCGATTATTAAAAGTGAAGCTGCTCCAATTATTCCTTTGGCTTTCATTTCATTTCCTCCGATATTTTATTTTCATATTAACTGAACATTAAAAAAGTATCAACTGTTATCTCTTCACCTCTCAATTTACTATTTGTAAAGATTGAATTCCCTTAAAATCCGGGACGTGATATTTAAGATGTCTTTCAAGCAGACTATTCGCATCATCAACAGCTTTATCACTGATAATTATCAGCGATTATGTTTGCTTTTAGACAACTAAGATATTGAAAAAGTTCCAAATTAATTTCATAAAAATCAACCTCTTCTTTAGTGCATTTACCGCATATCAAACCTTTATCAAAATTATAGTACAAACTTAAACTGGAAAAATCTGCCCCATTGCAAACCGCACACCTTTCTACCTGGAATTCATAACCAATTTCTTTTAGGAAGAATAAAAAGAATCTTCCGAAACTTATTTCCGGTTTTTCGTTTGATGAATTTATCCGGGATAAGATTCTAACAACTCCCTTGAAAACCTGCTTGTTCACCTCACGCTCTGCCATAAGGTTTTTTACAAGTTCAATCACTGCATAAGCAAATTTAAGTTTTTGCAGATCATTTTTTAATGACGGAAAATGTGTTAAGATTTCTGCACTTGATAAAAGTTGAACATCTCTTGAATCTTTTTTATAAAAAACTACCTGCAAGTGGTTAAGTGGATCTACTAGTGACCCGAATTTAGATTTGGGTGATCGTCCACCTTTAGCGATCACTGATATTCTTCCATAATCTTCGGTAAATAAATCCGCAATTATGCTTGAATCGCCGTAAGCAAGTTTACTTAGTACAACGGATTCGGTTTCTATTATTTCGCTCATCGTATAAAATTATAAGGGAAGGTGAACACACCTTCTTCCGTGATGATGCCCTTAATTAAGTGAGATGGTGTAACATCAAATGCAGGTGTAAAAGCATCGTATTCTTCTGAGGTAAATTTGTGCCCATCTAAAGTAAGTATTTCTTTCTTATCGCGGTACTCTATAATAATTTCTGAACCCGAAGCTATATCGCGGTCAATCGTAGTGGAAGGTGCTGCAATATAAAAAGGAATGTTATGAAAATTACATAGGATTGCGAGATTGTACGTTCCAATCTTATTTGCTGAATCTCCATTAAGTGCTATCCTATCTGCTCCGGTAATCACTAAGATCAACCTTGTTTTGTTTCATAAGTTCAGCGGCAGAAGAATCTGTTTGCAGTGCAAAAGGAATACCATTTTTACTCAATTCGAAAGCTGTAAGCCGTGAACCCTGAAGCAACGGACGGGTTTCATCTGCATAAACGAATTCCACCAGGTCGTTTTCAAATCCGGTTTTAATAACACTGAATGCTGTTCCATCACCGCCTGTGGCAAGCTTACCGGTATTGCAGTGAGTTAACACTTTAGATTTTTTTTCAAAAATACTTAAACCGTTCCTACCAATTTTGCTGCAAAATTCTACATCCTTTTGATGAATTTCTTTTGCTTTATTTAAAAGTACTTCATAAAGATTATTTGAATGTCTATTGGATATTATAAACATTTTCTTAATCTCATTAAGTGCAAAGAATAAATTTACTGCAGTTGGTCTTGTGGATTCTAATCTTTTAAAAGCTTTTTCAAAAGCTTCGCCGTAATTGTCTTTCCCTTTTAATGCCAGTGCAAGCCCATAAGCTGCCATAATACCAATAAGCGGAGCACCACGAACTTCGAGACGTTCTATTGCAACAGCAATCCTTTCGTAATCATCTGTTTCAATATAGGTTTCTTCAAGTGGAAGTTTTGTCTGATCAAGAAAGATCAGTTTATCATCCTGGAATTTTACTGAGAAGTAATTATTCTGTTTTCCTGCAAAGCGGTTCGCCTGAGGCGAATTAACTTCGTTCAACATCGCTCAATCGTCCGGTTGATCAAATCGTGACAAATTTCTGAACTCTCTGAATCTATCCTGAATTTGAAGATATGAAAGGTCTTCTAATGCTTTCGTGCTGAATTTTTCAACGCAAAATGAAGCCATTGCACTGCCATAAATAACTGCACGTTTCATATTTTCCGGTGAAAGATCACGTGTTTTATAAAGATAGCCGATAAAGCCGCCGGCAAAGGAATCACCTGCTCCTGTAGGATCATAAATTATTTCCATTGGATAAGCCGGAGCAGAAAAAATAGTATCATCTGCAAAAAGCATTGCACCGTGTTCACCCTTTTTGATGATCAGGAATTCAGGTCCCATTTCACGGATTAATTTTGCAGCTTTAATAAGATTTGGTTCGTTTGAAAGTAAGCGTGCTTCCGAATCGTTAATGATGAGAACATTTACACGTTTAAGAAGTTTTACAAGTTCATCCTTCATTCCTTCAATCCAGTAATTCATAGTATCGCAAACTACAAACTGTGTGTTATCCATCTGGTCTAACACTCTTAACTGAAGCGTGGGAGCAATATTACCAAGACAAAGGTATTTTGATTTTTTATAATTATCCGGAATTACAGGATCAAATTTTTCGAAAACATTTAAATCTGTAAAAAGTGTATCTCTAACATTTAAATCATAGTGATACTTACCTCCCCAGCGAAATGTTTTCCCTCCTTCAATTATTTGAAGTCCCTCAAGATCAACATTATGCTTACCTAAAAGATCGATGTATTCTTGCGGATAGTCACTTCCAACCACACCAACTAATTGGATAGGTCCGGAAAAATAACTTGCAGCTAAAGAAATATAATGTTGCCGATCCGCCAAGCGCATCAGTAACTTTATCAAACGGTGTTTCAACAGTATCCAATCCAAGTGAGCCAACAACGAGTAATCCCAAGTTTTTCTCCGGTTATTTGTTAAAAAAATGAATTAGAAAAATAATTAAAATGATATTGAATGCATAATTAAAACAGGGCGATTATTCTACTTTTATCTCTACAAAATGGAAAAAACTTTTTTCATTTAAAAAGTAATCTTCAATAATATCAACGGCTTCTCGCTGTCCCGGCCAGGCAAGAAGTTTTTTTGCTTCATCCTTACCGACCCATTTATATTCTGTATGCTCATTGCTTAAAATTACATTCGTTTCTCCATCCACTCTTGCAGCAAAAACCGGCAGCAAACAGATGTATTCATCTTTCGGTTCGTAAAAGGAATTGATTGTTGGAGCAACCCAAAGTTGAAATGGTATTAAACCTGTTTCTTCTTTTATTTCGCGCAAAGCTGTTTGATGAGCTTTTTCCTTCCCTTCAATTTTACCAGTTACCATTTGCCATAAACCGGGATAAATCTGGTTATTTGCTCGCTTCAATAATAAAAATTCAATTCCATTCTCTGTTTCTCGAAAAATGTGTGCTTCGATCATTGTAGAAATAATTTTCATTTTAATTTTATTTTGTTAAGAAATTTATTGATTAAAATATATTTTTAGCCATACATGTATTCATGCAATCAACACATTCTTTAAAAATACGCTCTCGCTTCTGCTCGTGCTGTATGGATTACTCTTCCGCCTCCCTGCGCTCTGCCATCATAACTAATTGTAGTTTGCAGGAACGAAGCAAGGCGGTAATCAAAATTTAATCTCCAGAAATAATTTTTACCAAGCTGGTTTCCGCTGAGTATTTCAAAAGGAATAAAATTTTCAGTTGCGTTTGCATTCAATTCAGTTCGTTCAACTTCAATTCTCAATCTACCTGTTCCGGCAAAGGACAAATTAAATCTTATAACCTGGGAATTCAAATCTATTACTGTTGGAATTTCGGGAAGGTTATCTTCACTTTTGCCGACTTTAAATTTAAATCCTACTTCAATATTTCTTTCGGGTCTGTAAGAAAAATCTGAAGTTATATTATTATCAGCTATAATCCTGCTGCGTGTAGATGCTTCAGGTGCAGTTACATTATCGGTCAGATTAACAAAATCAGTTTGATTACTAAGCTCCTTCACCATTCTGAATCTAATTCTTACACTCCTTTCACGGTTGTAACCTTTTTCAATACCTGTATTAAACTCATTCATTGAAAATCTTTGAGCATATCGGAAACGAAACGATAGCTCCTGCTGATTTTCATTTATGAAAAGATCCTGCTGGAAAAAATTTGAACCTCGAATTGTTACACCTTCCTGTGAAAAAATTTGAACTGCATCAGGTAAATTTTTGAAAGATCTTCCTCCCGTGTTACTTCTTCAATTCTCCAAACTGTTTCACTGGATAAAGGTTTTAATATTGTTCCGGGTAAAGAATTCCTGGTAAAAAATATCTGCATATTTTATTTTCCAGCGTGTATTGGTTTTGAAATCTATAACAGGAAACAATTCATCGGATGGAATTGTTACAATGATATAATCTCCATCAAACAGTGTTGGCTCAAATTCCGATTCATCCGCAACTCCGTTTCCGTTAAGATCACCGAGGTACCTGTAATTACCTGTTCCCTGTTCTACTTTTATAAAAACTTTTTCCAGCCTTGCCTGCTTTTCTGTTGATACTTCGTAAAATAAATCGCCGTTAAAAATTGGTTCCCAAAAATTAAATTTTGATTGTGATCTTATAAGGATTTGTTCTGTATCTAAAAATCCTTTTTCCTTAAACGGATCTGTAAATTTTTTATTTCTTACAGTAAAGTTTAGCGAAGTATTAACTTCTTTAATTCCGCGGTATGTAAGATCGTAAATTTGTGCTTTTGCTATTGCTTCTTTAATCATAAGCCCGTTAAGAGGAAGATAATCATCCCGATGCGAATACTTTGCTGAAAATTTTAATCCTTCAAGATCAATCAACTCTATATAAGGATTAAGTTCAAAATATTCTAAGCTTCCTGATAAAAGTGAATCTTTACTGCTTTGCCTGTCTCTTTTATTTTCTGCAAGAAAATTAAACCCGGGTTTTAGTTTCCACAGAATATAATTTACATCACCGGATTGCCTTATCCATTTGCTTAATCTTGATAGATTTTTTGTATTAACATAATCGAAGTTATAGTATAAGTTATATTTATTTTTATCGGAAAATTTTAAAATATTATTGAACCTATCGGATTTAAAATTCTCACCTCTTCTTAAAAAACCACCAGAGGAAGTAATATTCAGTTCTTCAACAGGAATAAGATTTAAATTTACTTCCCGGAATTGTTCATCCTCCTGATTTGAGGAACCGGAAGTATTATAGATTCTGTTAAATTCAACTTCGTTAAATCTATCTGTAGAAGTGAACTTATTATTAATGAATCTGTCTTTATAAGAAAACCCAATTTTACCAAGACTCATCGAACCAATTTTTACTTCGGAAGGATCAATCCGTAAACCTATTTTAGTAGCATAACCAAAATTATCTCCGTCATCAAGATCCGAAAATCTGTTCTTGTCCCACAAACTTCCGGAATATTCTAAAATCAGTGTGAACATTTTCAAGGGGAGAATATGATGCGGTTACGTTTCCAATCTGTTTAACTGGGGAATGGGTAGAAGAATAATCGGCAGGTAACCTCCCTCTCCAATTCCAACAAAACGAAAATTTCCTAATGCTTCTCTTACATAGTCGCCGCTTCCTTCTGCAATATAACTGAAAGAAACATTATAAATTGCAAGTGAATCACCGGGATTATAAACGTAGTAAGTGAATGGCTCATTATTAATTAACGTATCCACAGCCTGGTAAATTCCTTTTCTAACACCAAGTGAATCTTCTTCGGCAAGCGAGACACCCGATTTGAAAGCTTTAACCGGATCATCACCGGCTTCAGAAATTATTTTTTTATCTTCTTCAGATAGTAAAATATCTACCGGTGCATTCGGATCATCTCCTTCCTGCAGATATTGAACACCAATCTTTAATTTATCATCAAACAGATTTGCTGTAACTCCGCTGCCTAAAAAGTTTCTTGAATATCTGCGGTCTGTGTATTCAAAATCTACAGCTATACGACTTGCGTTTGTAATTAATTTTTTAGGAGTAAAAGTTATTGTAGCGTTTGCATATTCAATTGTGTAATCGTTATTCTCACCTCGTTTCATTTCAATACCATCAAGATAAACTTTTTCAGTTCCGGCAATTACAATTATAAACTTTTCACCATTCAGACCGGTTAACTGGTAAGGACCCTGCACGCCATCGAGCCCGTTAAAATTATTTGTATTGAACTTTCCCCTGGAACTTGCAATAGCGCCATAACCGGTAAAATCAGATATGTTAAAACTACCCATCAATCCTTGCAGTTTCCTGTTGATAACTCCAAACTCTCCGTTCCGGTTACTAAGTTGATAATCTCCAAATGTACCAACAGCATTTGGATGTTTAACCTGTATAAAAACTTTATCAATCTCTTCAAGCCGTTCAGTATTTCCTTCCGGCTGAATTGGTGTATTCTGATCGGAGAGCGCTGCAACAATTTCAATATTTTCTGATAACCTTCCGGATAATTGAAGTCTTAATCCGCTGTTAAGTGAAAAATCTTTAGTTGTTCCAACAGTAAATCCTCTAATAAGTGTACCGCTTTTTTGCATTCCTTCACCAAAAATACTTTCAGGAGTAAATGCCGAGCCTTCAACTTCAACTACTCGAACGGTATCACCATATTTTTCGTTGAAACGAATTACAAGACTCCTCTTTTTATATTCCTTTTGAAGCGATAGGTTAACTGCTTGGTAAGTAATCAGCAATGTATCGAAAAGGGAATAAGGAAGAGTATCGGATAATGTAAACGAAGCTGTTGAATAAGAAAACTGGTAATCTGTAAAACGCTTTAGTACAGAATCTCTTAGAATAATAGTTTCAGAAAATGGAATGATAGCTACACCTGAAACCGAATAACTATTTTCGAAATTTATCGGAATACTGTCCGTAACAGTAACAGTATTATATTTGTTCTGTGGGAAAAGAACCGCGGAGGCAAGCAGAACAATTAATATGAATAAAATTAATTTATAAGCCGGTTTCAAACGAGGAAATTGTTTTATGAGTTTGCAATCTAATTTTATAAACTACTTATTTCAAGTCTATATAGATAACAGGAAAGATAGGGTAAATCAACCCTTAAGGAGAAGTTTTCAATCTTTACCTAATAATCATTATTTTATTGTATTAATTTTAACCAATTAAATAGTACCGTAAATTACAAATGCTTTTATAATTGAGTTCTGTGATGGAAAAAACTGACAAGGAAAAGAATTTTAGAATATATATTCGTATTCTTTCCTATCTGAGACCTTATGTAAAGGAGATGGTACTGGTTTTTCTTCTTAGTCTTGCCTTTATAGTTTCCAGCACTCTCTCTATGTGGTTGATTGCTCCTGTAGTCACCACATTTTTTTCTGAAGAACCGGTTCAGCAAATAGAGAATGTTGAAGAATTACCTTCTGAAGATTTAACACCACAAGGATCACTTAATCTTAACGAGTGGCTGAAAACTACAGTAGATAAATTTATTCCGAGGGACGACAGATTTGCTACATTAAAATGGCTCTGCATTTTCATTTTTGTAGCCTTCCTGCTTAAAAATCTTTTTAAGTTCCTGGAAAATTTTTGGATAACTTATGTCGAGCAACGCGTTGTTAAAGATCTGCGCGAAGAGGTTTACGATAGTATCATCCGGCAAGACCTTGGGTTTTTCCATAAACATAAAACCGGTGGATTAATTTCAAACCTTACAAATGATATTAACCAACTAAACGTTGCTCTTAACCGCAGCGTAACCAAGGCAATCCGAGATCCTTTGATGATAGTAATCTACCTGGTTATCCTTTACAACATCAGCTGGCAAATTACCCTTATTGCTATTACAGTTTTACCAATAACTGGTTTTGTTATTCGTAAAATTGGAATGAGTTTAAAACGACGCAGTACAAGAGTGCAGGAACGTATTGCTGATATTACTACTCTCCTCCAGGAAACAATTTCAGGTATAAAAGTAGTTAAAGCTTTTGCAATGGAGGAATATGAAAGCAATAAATTTCATAAAAAAACCGGGGAACATTTTCATTCCATTGTCAAGCAGGTTAGGATGTGGCGGCTTGCAAGCCCTCTATCGGAAACAATTGGCGCAAGCATTATCTCGGTTGTAATATGGTACGGGGGTAACCTGGTTCTGCAGGGCGGTACACTTACTTCGGAAGATTTTATACGTTTCCTTGTTATCCTTTTTGCATTGATGGAACCGGTTAAAAGTATCGGGGAACTAAATTCTGATATTCAGATTTCTATCGCTTCTGGTAAACGTACGTTTGATATTTTAGATACACCAAGAACTGTTATTGAAAAACCAAACGCTCATTAAGAAAACAGATTTTACTAGCGGGATAGTTTACGAGAACGTTTCTTTTAGTTACGAACAGGAAGGTAAATTAGTTTTAAATGGAATTAACCTAAATGTAAATAAGAACCAGAAAATTGCTTTTGTTGGAAGCAGTGGTGCGGGTAAAACAACACTCGTAAATTTACTTCCTCGTTTCTATGATCCTGCTGAAGGAGCAGTAAAGATAGATGGCGTAGATGTAAAAGATATAACACTTTCAGACCTTCGCGGGCTAATCGGCATCGTTACACAGGAAGTGATTCTTTTTAATGATACTGTTGCAAATAATATTGCATACGGTATGTCAGGTTATTCAATGGATAAGATTGAAAAAGTAGCACATCTTGCAAACGCCCATGAGTTTATAAAAGATATGCCGAAAAAGTATAACACGATTATCGGCGAACGTGGTATGATGCTATCAGGTGGACAGCGGCAGCGTATTTCTATTGCAAGAGCTATATTAAAAAATCCGCCGATACTTATTTTTGATGAAGCAACTTCTTCCCTTGATTCCGAATCTGAATTTCTTATCCAGCAGGCAATAGAAAACCTTATGAAAGAACGTACTGTTTTTATGATAGCCCACCGGCTTTCTTCCATTGTTAATTCCGATAGGATTATTGTTCTTGAAGATGGAAAGATAGTTGATGAAGGAACAAACGAGGAGCTCCAGCAGCGCTCCGGGCGGTACCGCCAGCTTTACGAATTACAGTTTAATACCTGACCAGGAAGATGAGCAGCGGTAAACAGCTTGAGACAGGTTTTAAGAATTTCACTTCGTCACTCCTGAAATTTTTTCTTAAGCAGCCACAGATTAATCCAACTCCACCTTACTCGCGCATATTGTTCCTTCGTTACGGGCATCTGGGCGATATGATTCTTTCACTCCCACTCTTTCGTGCAGCTCGTGCAAAATATCCAGATGCACAAATTGATGTAATCTGTGATTTAAAAAATGCTAATCCTCTTGAAGAAAATCCTATCGTTGATAATGTTTATTTCTACGAAAAAAATATTTTCAAGATCATCCGGTTAATTTTTAAACTTCGTAAAAAAAAGTATACCTACATCTGTAACCTGGTTGCATATCCTTCTTTTACATTTGGAATTCTTGCACGACTTATCGGACCGAAAGCTGTGCGTGCAGGAGGTGACCAGGAGCAATTCAGTTATTTTTATAACCGGCTGATTGAACTGCCGCCCAAGATGGAAACACACATGCTTAAGCGGCTCTTTCTTTTATCTTCAGATATTACAGGCGAAGAAATATCGCACATTGAAACTCCGTGGATGACAATAGATAAAATTGTTGAGGAGAAAGCGAACATACTATTTAAAAAAATATCTTCGCAATTAAATTCTAAAAATCCGCGATTAGTGCTGGTAAATTTATCTGCCGGTATGGTACGCCACGAGTGGCAGCAGGAAAAGTATATTGAATTTTTACAAACAGCTGTAAGCAAATATAAAAATAAAATTGATTGCTGGGCTATTATTACAGATCCTAAAAAACCCACGAACAGCTACGCAAATTGTTGAGAAGTTAAATCATGCTTCTGTAGTACAAGTTCCTGTGCAGAATGATTTCCGTGTTATAATGGCTTTGATGCGGAAATGCTATTTAATAATTACACCTGATACCTCATTTTCGCATGCAGCTTCTGCAATGGGCACACCTGTTTTAAATTTGATGATTGGAGAGAATATAATTACATGGGCACCTTATGGTGTAAAGTATAAAATCGTATCATCAGATGATCCGCTTACTCTTAAAGAATTACATGTAGAAAAAGTCCTGCAAGGATTTGATGAATTAATGGAGATGATCTCCTTAAGCTAATGGTTCAGATGATATGTTGATGATGGAGAATTATTAGTGATTTTACTTATTATGCTTTATTAAGATACCCAACAGATTGTTTAATCAATTCCTTTAAAGTCTTGATATCTATATCTTCAATTTTATTTATATAAAGGCACCCCTTCCCTGTTTTAAACTTCCCTAATTTTTTTAACAGATCAGGATACTTTGAAATGCCGGACATAATATAAAGAGTTAGGTTTTGCTTACGTGGTGAGAATCCTGTTACGAACCAATCCCCTTCTCTGCCACTTGCATACTTGTAATGATAGCTTCCAAAACCGACCATGCTTGTTCCCCACATTTTGGGTTCGGCTTTTGTAATCTGTTTCATAAGTTTAAGAATGGTATAACTATCCTGCCGCTTCTTTTCATCCTTCACGCCATCCAAAAACTTTGTTACGCTTGCTTCGTTCTTTTTTGTTTTCAGTTCTGCCATTGTTAAAATTTATTTATTTAGAATAAGTGTGTTAATTAAAAATCACAATCGTTTTTTTAATTCGCCTTCCAGCATACTGCAAGGAAGAAATGCGGGCTTTTTGGTAATATCAATTTTAAGTTCATCTGCTGTCACCTGGTAACTTCCTTCAATTACACCAACAGGAGTGGGTAAAGAAAATGTTCCTTCATTTTCATCACCGTTAAACGTTCCGCCTTCCTGTTCAATTTTTGCTTTAACTTTTTCAATTGTTTCTGCAGGATTAGTTTCAATTTTAAATTGGAAAGAACACTCTGCCATAAATTATCCCCATTGGTTTAATATTAATAGACATGTCTTATCTTAAAGATACTGTATTTCACAACCTGTATCGAATATCCGGAATCCAGAGACAAGCTTCCAAGCATTTCCTATCCAGCTTTATTCATACCTGAGCGCTTCAATCGGATCGAGGTTAGCAGCTTTGTACGCTGGATAAGTTCCGAAAATTATTCCAACCATTACACAAAGTGAAATACCGATCATCACCCAGTCAAGAGGAATTGCAGCTTGAGCATTAAGAAAACTTCCGGCAAAATTACCAATACCAATTCCAATAAGAATTCCTACCAATCCGCCAAACAAACACAATATTATTGCTTCAAATAAAAACTGTATAAGTATGCTGTTCCTACGTGCACCAATTGCTTTTCTAATTCCAATTTCACGCGTTCGTTCAGTAACTGATACCAGCATAATATTCATAATTCCAACACCTGCGGCAAGTAATGCAATAAGCGATACAACCAGAGCTCCAAGTTTAATAGGTTCGGTTATGTCATTTACCATGCTTATTAAAGATGCATTACTAAAGATTGAAAAATCGTCATCTTCGCCGGCTTTTACTTTTCTTATTTTTCTAAAATGCCCTATTGCCGCTTCAATAACTTCTTCATACTCTTCAGAACTATATGCAGTTACCATAATGTTTACACTTGTACTGTACTTCCCGTAAAAAGACTGCCAGGTAGTAATTGGAATTACTACAAAATTATCATTGGATTGCCCGAACATAGTTGGTTGTCTTTCGAATACACCAATTACTCTTAACGGTTTTCCATCAACTCTAACTGTTTGCCCAAGTGGATTCATATTGGGGAATATCTTTTCAACTACATCCTTACCAAGAATACATGTATAGGTAGAATTTTGAATATCGCTCTCTCTTAAATCACGTCCGTATTCAACTTTCCAGTTATTTGTACGGACACCATCGATGGTTTGACCTGATACGCTAATGTTCGGATTAGTGTCCCTGTTCCCAAACCGAATCACTTTGCCGAATTGCCATTGCTCTGCACCAACATATTTTGCTTTGGTTAGCACTTCCTTTAATTTTTTTGCTTCATTAATTGTAATATCTTTTCTGTTTCTCCAACTTCTATCGGTGCCAGGACCTCTTCCCTGTGTTCGATCAAATTTTTCAATCTGGAATGTATTTTTATTCAGCATAGAAAGCCCGCCCTCAATACTATTCTGAAGCATCGTTATGATTGTCATTATAACAATGATGGAGAATATTCCTACCACCACACCAAGTATTGTTAAAGAAGTGCGAAGTTTATTGTTTAATATCGATTGAAACGAAATGGATAAAAGTTGATCAATTCTCATTTACTCATACCTCAATGCTTCTATAGGATCAAGATTAGCTGCTTTGTAAGCGGGATAAGTTCCGAAAATAATTCCAACTAAAACACAAAGTGATATTCCTATTATTACCCAATCAACAGGAATTGCAGCTTGTGCACTAAGAAAACTTCCGGCAAGATTACCAATACCAACTCCAATTATTATTCCTACTATCCCTCCAAGAAAGCATAAAATAATTGCTTCAATAAGAAATTGGATAAGGATGCTATTCCTTCTGGCGCCAATTGCTTTTCTAATTCCAATTTCGCGCGTTCTTTCGGTAACAGAAACCAGCATGATGTTCATAATTCCAACTCCGGCTGCGAGCAGTGCAATTACCGATACCACTAACGCTCCTATTTTTATCGGGTCAGTTATTTCATTTACCTGAGTAATCAAGGATTCATTACTAAAGATAGAAAAATTATCCGGTTCTCCGGGTTCCACCTTTCTGATTTTTCTGAAATGACCAATTGCAGCATCAATAACATCCAGGTATTCTTCTGAGTTATGTGCTGAGACCATAATATGTGCACTGTTTTTATATTTACCATACATAGACTGCCAGGTTGTAATTGGAATTAAGACACCATTATCATTACTTTCACCAAACATTTCCGGTTGTTTTTCCAGAACACCAATTACCCTTAAAGGTCGGTTATCAACTCGTACTGTTTGATTCCAACAGGATTGATATGTGGAAAAAGTTTTTCAACAACATCTTGCCCAATAATGCAAACATCCGTGGAATTCTGCACATCGCTTTCTCTAAAATCTCGTCCGTATTCAACATTAAAATCGTTAGTACGCATTGCATCTACTGTTTGTCCGCCAACATGACATATTTGGATTGGTTTCCTTGTTGCCGAATTTTATAACTTTCCCGGATTGCCATTGTTCAGCTCCTACATATTTAGCCTGATTAAGTACTTTCTTTAATCTGTAAGCTTCTTCAACCGTAATATTTTTGCGATTTCTCTGGCTCCTATCCCTGCCATGAGTCTGAATTGCATCAAATTTTTGAATTTGGAATGTATTTTTATTAAGCATTGCGAGCCCGCCTTCAATACTATTCTGGAGCATCGTAATGATAGTCATAATCACAATGATAGAAAAAATACCTACCACCACACCAAGGATAGTTAAACCAGTACGGAGTTTATTGTTTAATACTGATTGAAAAGAGATTGCAAATAACTGATCAATTCTCATTTACTCATACCTTAAAGCTTCAACCGGATCTAATTTGGCAGCCATATATGCAGGTGCTATTCCTGATACGATTCCGGTAATTAGTGCAACCACAATTGCTATAATCACCGCATCGATCTGTACAGATGTTGGAATAAACTGGTTTATCATCATACTTAATAATACTGCAGCGAGTAATCCAGCTGCTCCTCCCATCAGGCATATCGTAGAAGATTCCATTAAAAATTGTGCAAGTATGGTTCTGCGTTTTGCGCCAATGGCTTTTCTTATACCAATTTCCCTTGTTCTTTCTCTAACAGAAACGAACATAATATTCATAATTCCAATAGCACCAACAAAAAGAGAAAGACCAGTTATAAATAATCCTGCAATTTGAATAACACCAACTACAGAATTGTATTGCTCCATTAATGCTTCTTGCTGGTTAATCGAAAAATCATTTTCTTCATCATACCTTAATCCGCGCACAATTCTCATAACTCCTATGGCTTCCGCCTTAGTATCTTCTAATAAACTGGGATGGGGCGCTCTTACATTAATTGTAACCGTTCCCCTGTGCATAGACTGAAAATTTTTAAATATCGTTCCAATTGGAACAAACACCTGGTTATCTGGATTAAAGGGACCTAAAATTGTACTTCCCTGTTCGGATAGAACTCCAACGATTCTATAATTTGCTCCACCTATCTTTACAGTCTTATCCATTGCATCACCGCGAGGGAATAACTCTTTGGCAACCTCACTTCCGAGTACTGCAACCTGGCGCGAAGAATTACTTTCAACTTCACTATAAAATCGGCCATGATCAAAGGTAAAATTTGTTGTCTTAACATAATCTGATGATGATCCAGTTAAAAAAACTCCTTCAACTCTCCTATCACCATATTTAACAGTTTGGTTTGAATTTATTACAGGGGCTACGGCAAGAGGAAGTTTTGCCAAATTCTTAAACTTTTCAAAGTCTGCCATATCAATATTTTTTCGATTTCTCATCCTCCACCAGTCGGTATTTGAAAACCACTCCCATTTACTTACATAGAGCACGTCAGAACCAAGTGCACTTATTCCCCTCTGGAATGAATTATCAATACCTTTAATAGCGGTAGACATTAAGACAACGACTGTAATTCCTATAAAAATACCAAGCATGGTTAATATTGATCTTATTTTGTTTGCCCTGAGCGCACGAAGCGCAATTAGCAAACCTTCTTTTAGTTCGAATAAGAAATTTCTCATAGTTAATAACTTTATTTATTTCTCAAAATAGTTAACAGCAATTTAAATTCAACTCATTAATTTATTCCGCTGAAGATTTTACATTGCGGGTAAATCTTTTTTCAACCCTTTCATCTTTTTCAACTAATCCGTCCCTTAATCTTATAATGCGGGCAGCATGTTCGGCAATATATTCTTCGTGGGTAACAAGAATAATTGTATTTCCCTTTTCGTGGATCTCTTCAAGAACCTGCATAATTTCCTCGCCGGTTTTTGAATCGAGATTACCTGTTGGTTCGTCTGCCAAAATTATAGAAGGACTAGAAACCAGAGCTCGTGCAATTGCAACTCTTTGTCTTTGCCCGCCGGAAAGTTCATTTGGTTTGTGATGCATCCTATCTCCCAGTCCAACATCAATTAATGACTGTTTTGCTTTTTCTCTTCTCTCAAAATATGGAAGTCCTGCATAAACTAAAGGTAGCTCGACATTATGAAGCGCATCAGAACGGGTTAAAAGATTAAATGTTTGAAAAACAAAACCAATTTCTTTGTTACGAATCTTTGCCAATTCGTTATCAGTCATCTCGCTAACACTTACTCCTGTAAAATCATATTTACCGGAAGTTGGTGTATCCAGGCAGCCAAGCATATTCATTAACGTTGACTTGCCGGAGCCGGAAGGACCCATAATAGCGACGTATTCATTTTTATCAATTTTTAATGAAACATCCCTTAGTGCATGCACTTTTTCCAGACCCATCTGGTAAATTTTAGCTATATGTTCTATATTTATTATGTTCATATTGTATTCCGGTTTGCTTAGTTATTTTCTTCTTCACTATTTCTACGGGAACCTTTTTTCTCCTCAACTCTTACTTTTGAACCATCTTCCAGTTCCCTTGAAATAACCCTGTAACTTCCAGAAACAACTTCTTCGCCGCCTTCAAGTCCTTCTTTAATTTCCAGGTAGTTATCATCGCTAATACCTGCTTCAACTTGTGCAATTTTCGATTTACCGTTTTCCACAAGGAATACTACTTCCTTCGGTTCGTCTCGTTTTCCGTTTTGCTTCATATCACCATTAAATTCTTTTTCTTGCTTTTCTAATTCCAATTTCGCGCGTTCTTTCGGTAACAGAAACCAGCATGATGTTCATAATGCCAACTCCTGCCGCGAGCAGTGCAATTACCGATACCACTAACGCTCCGATTTTTATCGGGTCAGTAATTTCATTTACTTGAGTAATCAAAGATTCATTACTAAAGATAGAAAAATCATCCGGTTCTCCGGGTTCTACCTTTCTGATTTTTCTGAAATGACCAATTGCGGCATCAATCACATCCTGGTATTCTTCTGAATTATGTGCTGTGACCATAATATGTGCACTGTTTCTATACTTGCCATACATAGATTGCCATGTAGTAATTGGAATCAAGACACAATTATCATTACTTTCACCAAACATTTCAGGTTGTTTTTCCAGTACTCCAATTACTCGTAAAGGTCTAGTTATCAACTCGTACTAGTTATGTCCAACAGGATTAATATGTGGAAAAAGTTTTTCAACGACAGCATACCCAATAATGCAAACATCCGTGGAATACTGAATATCAGGTCTCTCTAAAATCTCTTCCATATTCAACGTTAAAATCGTTAGTGCGCATGGCATCTACTGTTTGTCCGCCAACGTGCATATTTGGATTGGTTTCCTTATTGCCAAATTTTATAACTTTTCCGGATTGCCATTGTTCAGCTCCTACATATTTAGCCTGAGTAAGTACTTTCTTTAACCTGTATGCTTCTTCAACCGTAATATCTTTACGATTTCTCTGGCTCCTATCCCGGCCATGAGTCTGAATTGCATCAAATTTTTGAATTTGGAATGTATTCTTATTAAGCATTGCAAGCCCGCCTTCAATACTATTTTGGAGCATCGTAATGATGGTCATAATCACAATGATAGAAAAAATACCTACCACTACACCCAAGGATAGTTAAACTAGTACGAAGTTTGTTGTTTAAAACTGATTGAAAAGAGATTGCAAATAGTTGATCAATTCTCATTTACTCATACCTTAAAGCTTCAACAGGATCTAATTTGGCAGCCATATATGCAGGTGCTATTCCTGATACTATTCCAGTAATAAGTGCAACCACAATTGCTATAATTACCGCATCAATTTGTACTGATGTTGGAATAAATTGGTTTATCATCATACTTAATAGTACTGCGGCAAGTAATCCAGCTGCGCCTCCCATCAGACATATCGTAGACGATTCCATTAAAAATTGTGCAAGTATGGTTCTGCGTTTTGCACCAATGGCTTTTCTTATACCAATTTCCCTTGTTCTTTCTCTAACAGAAACGAACATAATATTCATAATTCCTATAGCACCAACAAAAAGAGAAAGACCAGTTATAAATAATCCTGCAATTTGAATAACACCAACTACAGAATTGTATTGCTCCATTAATGCTTCTTGCTGGTTAATCGAAAAATCATTCTCTTCATCGTACCTTAATCCGCGCACAATTCTCATAACTCCTATGGCTTCAGCCTTAGTATCTTCAAATAAACTGGGATGGGGCGCTCTAACATTAATTGTAACCGTTCCCCTGTGCATAGACTGAAAATTTTTAAATATCGTTCCAATTGGAACAAACACCTGGTTATCTGGATTAAAGGGACCTAAAATTGTACTTCCCTGTTCGGATAGAACTCCAACGATTCTATAATTTGCTCCACCTATCTTTACAGTCTTATCCATTGCATCACCGCGAGGGAATAACTCTTTGGCAACCTCACTTCCGAGTACTGCAACCTGGCGCGAAGAATTACTTTCAACTTCACTATAAAATCGGCCATGATCAAAGGTAAAATTTGTTGTCTTAACATAATCTGATGATGATCCAGTTAAAAAAACTCCTTCAACTCTTCTATCACCATATTTAACAGTTTGATTTGAATTTATTACCGGGGCTACGGCAAGAGGAAGTTTTGCCAAATTCTTAAACTTTTCAAAGTCTGCCATATCAATATTTTTTCGATTTCTCATCCTCCACCAGTCGGTATTTGAAAACCACTCCCATTTACTGACATAGAGCACGTCAGAACCAAGTGCACTTATTCCCCTCTGGAATGAATTATCAATACCCTTAATAGCGGTAGACATTAAGACAACAACCGTAATTCCTATAAAAATGCCAAGCATTGTTAATATTGATCTTATTTTGTTTGCCCTGAGCGCACGAAGCGCAATTAGCAATCCTTCTTTTAATTCAAATAAGAAATTTTTCATGGTAATATACTTTTTATTTTTCTCAAAAATATTTAATGATGGCAAAATTTCAACGCATTAATTTATTCCGCTGAAGAATTTACATTGCGGTAAATCTTTTTTCAACCATTTCATCTTTTTCAACTAATCCATCTTTTAATCTTATAATGCGGGCAGCATGTTCGGCAATATATTCTTCATGGGTAACAAGAATAATTGTGTTTCCCTTTTCATGGATCTCTTCAAGAACCTGCATAATTTCCTCACCGGTTTTTGAATCGAGATTACCTGTTGGTTCGTCTGCCAATATTATAGAAGGACTAGAAACCAGAGCCCGTGCAATTGCAACTCTTTGTCTTTGCCCGCCGGAAAGTTCATTAGGTTTGTGATGCATTCTATCTCCCAGTCCAACATCAATTAATGCCTGTTTTGCTTTTTCTCTTCTCTCAGAATATGGAAGTCCTGCATAAACTAATGGTAGCTCAACATTATGAAGCGCATCAGAACGGGTCAAAAGATTAAATGTTTGAAAAACAAAACCGATTTCTTTGTTACGAATCTTTGCCAATTCGTTATCAGTCATTTCGCTAACACTTACTCCTGTAAAATCATACTTACCGGAAGTTGGTGTATCCAGGCAGCCAAGCATATTCATTAATGTTGACTTACCGGAGCCGGAAGGACCCATAATGGCAACGTATTCATTTTTATCAATTTTTAATGAAACATCCCTTAGTGCATGCACTTTTTCCAGACCCATCTGGTAAATTTTAGCTATATGTTCTATATTTATTATGTTCATATTTTATTCCGGTTTGCTTAGTTATTTTCTTCTTCACTATTTCTACGGGAACCTTTTTTCTCTTCAACTCTTACCTTGGAACCATCCTCCAGTTCCCTTGAAATAACTCTGTAACTTCCCGAAACAACTTCTTCACCGCCTTCAAGACCTTCTTTAATTTCCAGGTAGTTGTCATCACTTATACCGGCTTTAACTTGCACAATTTTCGATTTGCCGTTTTCAACAAGGAATACAACTTCCTTCGGTTCATCTCGTTTTCCGTTCTTCCCATTACTATTATGTCCATTACTTTTATTATTTTCTGTTTCTGTTGAATCAGAAGATTCTTCTGGAAGATCTGTCCGAACGGTAACACTTTGAATTGGTACGCTTATTACATCGTAAACGGTTTCGGTTTCAATATCAGAATTACAAGACATTCCAGGTCTTAATTTCGGATCAACATCAATCAGTTTAATCTTTACTTCAAAATTTACAACCTGTTCCTGTGTACCAAAACCAGATGATTGGGCACTGTTACCAATCTGGGAAACAATTCCTTTAAATTCTTCATCACTAAAAGCATCAACACTAACAAGTGCAGTATCACCAACCGAAACAAGCACCACATCATTTTCATCTACTTCAACAACTGCTTCCATGTTCGATAGATCGGCAACCGTCATTATATTTGTTCCCTGGCTAAAACCGCTTCCAAGAACCCGTTCACTAAGCTCAACATTTAACTGTGTAATTGTTCCATCCATAGGTGAAGATATTGTGGTTTTATAAAGTGTCTCAAGCACTTCTCTTAATTGTGCCTTACTTTGCAGTACGTTTGCTTCAGCTCCATCATAAGATGCTTTTGAAGTTAAGTAATTACTTTCCGCTGTTTCAAGTTCCGAATCGCTTGCTAATCCTTTGCTATGTAGTTCTTTCATACGGTTGTATTCAAGAGTTACACGGTTTAGTTCGGCTTGTCTTATCTGAAGATTAGCTTCTGAAGATTTTAGATTAGCTTCCAGCCGTTCCCTTTGTGCCTGGTATTGATCTCCTTTAATTCTTATTAAGAGATCACCTTTCTTTACAAAATCTCCTTCCTTAACAGGTAAAGAAATTATTTCACCTGTAACCTCGGGCGTAATAACTACTTTAAATTCCGGATCGATTATACCTGTAGCAGTAACTGTTTGGGTTATATCTCTTTTTTCAACCTTTTCCGTTTGAACTAGAATAATATCTTCTTTACCTCCGCCCACAAAAACAATAACAATCAGCAGTATAACCAGCAATCCAATTCCGCCGAAAATGAATAGTTTTTTCTTTGATTTTTTCCTGTTATTCTTTGCCATCGATTTAATCTCCTATGATTAAAATTTTATTCATACATTGTAAAATCTAAAACACCAAGATTGTATTTAAGCTGCTCGCTAAGAACTATATAAGCAAACTGCGCATTTATCAGATCGGTTAAAGCTGTTGTGTACTGTGAATTAGCAATTAATACATCCAGTAATTTACCGGAACCGAGACTATATTTTTCTTCCTCTATTTTCAAATTTTCTCCAGCCGCAGCAACATTATTTTCGCTAACATTCAATCCCTTAAGAGCCGCTTGAAGATCAAGGAAGGTTGACCGTAATTCTCTTTTTATATTTCTCTCAAGATCACTTAGGTCAATTTCACTGTTCATTGCGTCAACCTCAGCAAATTGTACCCTGTTGGAAACAGACCAGCCAAGAAAGATGGGAATGTTAAGCGAAAGACCAACTGAAAACCTTCTTGACTTTTCAATATCACTTAATTTACTACCAAGCCAGGTAACACTACCAAAAGCAGATAATGATGGCCAATGCCCAGATTGTGCTATTGTGATTCCATTCATCGAGCTTTCCAAATTCAACTCAGCGCTTCTGTAGTCCTTTCTTTGTTTCAATGCCTGGTTAACAAGTTCAGTTATATTCTCAAAATCCTTTGTAAAATCTGTGTTTAATATTTTTTGTTCTTCCTCGGTGAGCTCATCAGAGAATTCATAATCTTCAAGAACATCCACTCCCAGGTAAAAGAGCAAATCATTTTCAGCTGTTTCCATCCTGTTATTGGTTGTAATTATTTCCAATTCAGCATTACCGGTAGCAACCTCCTGCTGGTAAACATCTGCAAGAGTTGCAGCTCCAAGTTTATTTCTTTCACGAATTGTTTCAAGATTCTTTTGATTCCACTTAAGATTATCCTGTTTAACTTCTAACAGCTTCGTCGTATTAATTACATCGTAGTAAAGAGACATTGTTTGAAAAATAATATCCTGTTTTAGTCTGTCTAACGAAAGTTTTGCAGATTCCAGGTAATTTTCACTTTGCGATAAGGTTGCGAAATTTGCCAGACCGTCAAACAACGTCCAACCGCTGCTAAACCCAGCACTGTAATCTCTTGATTCAGTAGATACACTGGGAATGGGCACACCACTAATTGTTTGTGTAAATATGCCATCCACATCAGAACGACTCCATCTCCAATCTGCTCCAGCATTTAAAGTTGGCAAAAAATTACCCCACGAACTTAGTACACCCGATTCAAATGTTTCGAGACTATTCTGATTTTTTTGTAAAGTTGAATTTTTATGAAGCGCAATTCGAATTGCATCTTTAAGGAGTTAATTGCTGCTGTGCAAAAGATGTTGCTGATATTATTATTAAGATTAAAGTAGTTACGATGATACGCATTATTTTCTCCATTTTATTAAAACCTTTATAGCTAATGCTATTAGACAAATTGAATTGGTAACTTGTTACAGATATAGCTGATAAAGTAAATTATATTTTAGTATTAAGTTAAACAACAATACAAAAATATTATTTAACTGATAGTTAAATTGAATTACTTTACAAACGGTAATATTTTTACATATATGGCAATTAAATTCACCCATAAGTCAATTGCTTGATTTCTAAGCTGATTTTACTTTATATTGTTTCAGTCATTTTCAAATAAATCAAAAGGATTCCGGTGTTAAAAAAAACTGCAAAATACTCTTTCTTCATTTTAATAATTGTGCTGGTTTCTTCAATAGCCCTGCCGCAAAGTTCATTGCTTGCACAAAATAATCTAAGAATTTATGAAGATATTGGCGGAGGAAGTGGGACTACTTCAACCAGCAGTGATTCTGATAACTCAATTGTTTATATAGCTGGTGGTCTTCTTATTGCTGGAGTAATTGCTTATGCTTTATTTTTTAGAAAAGGAAATAATCAGAAAGAAGATTCCGATTCCACCCAAGCACTTAATCAGTTAAATCCGACTGGCAATGAGTTTTACTCCAGCAATCTTGAAAAGGAAATTACTGCTGCAAAAGAGAGTTTCCCTGTAGATATTTTGTTGGGTATAAGAAGAGAAGATGCCTTTATTTCTGATAAGACTTACATTATGGGTGTCTCGGTAAGATTTTGATAGAGAAGTAGTTTGTAATTAAAAATTATATGCAGCTTAATTATTCAAAAAGTCGTCTTTTATCTTTAAAAGATATTGATACGCTTCTTCATAATTGTTGTCAATTTTTCCATCAAGAATTGCATCTTCAATAGCTTGTTTTATCTCCCCAACTTTTTTTGAAGGTTTAAGATTACACACTTCCATAATGGTTTCTCCCTTAACCGGAGATTGGAATGCACGCAGTTCATCTTTTTCCTGAACCATTAAAACCTTTTTCATTACCCGGTCGTAATTACTTAAATACTTGCTTACTTTTGCTGGATTTTTGCTTGTAATATCTGCCCTGCACAAAGTTATCAACTCTTCAAGTTCATCGCCTGCAGACACGATCAATCTTCTAACCGCAGAATCTGTAACCTCTTCACTTACAAGTGCAATTGGTCTTAAATGAAGGCGAATCATTTTTTCAATATATTCAAGCTTGTTCATCGGAAGTTTCATTCTTCTGAAAATCAGCTTCATCATCCTTGCGCCAATTTCATCATGCCCGTGGAATGTCCAGCCGATTCCCTCTACAAACTTTTTCGTTTGCGGTTTTGCGATATCGTGTACCAGCGCTGCAAATCGTAACCAAACATTTTCCGATTTTTCAGCAGTGTTATCAACAACTTTGCAGGTATGTAAAAAAACATCTTTATGATGATAATCTTTACGCTGTTCAACTCCGCTCATCTTGGCAATTTCTGGAAAGACAACATCCATAACTCCTGAATTAAATAGCAATTCTAATCCAACTGAAGGTTTTGGTGAACCGAGTATTTTAATGAACTCCTCGGTAATCCTTTCCTGCGATACTATCTCTAATCTATCTTTTAGTTCACCCGCTGCATTTATAACTTTATCATCAACCGTAAAACCTAATTGTGAAGCAAACCGGAATGCCCGCATAATTCTTAATGGATCATCATCAAATGTAATTAACGGATCGAGCGGAGTTTTGATGATCTTATTCTCTAAATCTGCCAACCCGTTAAATGTATCTACAAGTTCGCCGTAATTTTTTTTGTTAATTGAAACAGCAAGGGTATTAATTGTAAAATCCCGCCGGCTAATATCATCCTTGAATGAACCTGCTGCAACATCAGGTTTACGGCTGGCTTTGTTGTATGATTCTTTACGCGCACCAACAAATTCAAAATTAATATCGTGGTAACGAAAATGAGCCGTACCAAAATTTTTAAAGATGACAATATCCTTTATCCCAAATGCATTTGCTAAAGAAGATGCATATTTAGGTCCGTCGCCAACAACTAAAAAATCAATGTCGTCTCGCTTTCTTCTTAAAAGAATATCCCTGATAAATCCGCCAACGATGTAAGTATCTACCTCCAATTGTTCAGCTACTTCTGAAGCGGATTTCAGGAATTCATATTTTTTTAATTCATCACTTAAATTCATTTTTATATTCTTCACATTTTTCATTCTACAATTTTCATTTTCGCCAGCAAACTATCTGAATTTGCATAAAACCATTCAGCTTTTTTATAGTTCTCTTCTAAAATATTAAGAAAATGGTCATCCTCTCTATATCTCATAGAAAGACCTGCCATCTTCCTGGCTAACAAAAAATCGAAGTTTTTCATCATATATTTTGATAGAACAAACGTTCCATAACTGCTGTGATAATCGTTAACAATTAATCTTTTTTCAAATTGCTTAAGAAATATATCGTAATCTTCCTGTAATATTCCTGCTAAACTAATTAGAACAGGAAACGAATAATAATAGTATTCTTCATTATTCAATTCCTTTAATATAAAATATTTATCAAATTCACTGCCTGTTAAATATTTAGATAATCTTTCCGGTTCTTCAGATAATTTCATTCTTAAATCTGCAATGTACTTTAGCTGTCTGTTTGGATTTTTATCTGCCAAATCAGAATAAAGAATTTTTGCTTCTTCATAGATTATTATTCTTAGCTTTCAGATCAGCTAACTTTAACTCAAGGTTGTAAGTATAACTTGTTTTTTCAAACTTAGATATTTTATCAGAAATCAATTCAATTGCCAAATCAAGTGAATCATATTTTTTCAAAGCATAAAACCAAACCAAGCAGAGCACTGTAGTTATCTGATTTCTCCAATAAATCTGTAAACGTGATCCGTGCTCCCTCAATATTATTACTATTATACATCTTCCATCCATCATCCAGTCTATCGGAGATATACCTTGGACACACTTTATAAAATATAGCTTTTCTTCCAAAATAATAATGTGCTTTATCCTCTGTATTCGGGAGTTCAAATCCTTCAAGAAATGAATAATAATTCTTCACTACTTTCTCTAATTGAACATCGTAACTACTTTCAAAATCATTTGTTATGTAATATTTCTTAATCTTGGAAATACCATAATTTTCTATGAGATACCTGATAAAAGAACCCGAGTAAATGTAGCCCAAACTTGAAGCACTTGAAAAAAAGTTCAAACCGTTTAAAATTGATGAAATATTAACTTTGTAATTATTTTTATATGCTAATGCTGCCAGAAAGTGGATTTCATTATCATCATAGGAATTATCAGCAGCTTCAGCAATTCCCTCAATTAATGCAGGATTAAAACCGGCAGCTACTTTAAATATTCCCACTCCAAAATCAGCAGAAACACAGTGTGCAAGCTCATGTTTAAGTGTGTGCTCCCAACTATCCATTGATATATAAATATTGTTTAACCAGGGTTTTGCAACATCAGCATTACCGGAACCAAAAAGGTCTTTCTTCTGCATGTTGCTTCTAAAAATAAATGAGTGGATTTTTTCCTTCTGCTCCACCTGAAAAAACAATTCAAGTTGTTGAAGATAAAACTCCTGGTTAAGTGCAATAAGTTTTAACTCTTCTTGCGGGATGGCTCTATCTGTATGAATAATAAAATTTTCAGTCTCAAGTGTTACAGGTAATTCATTACTTAATCGCCCGTACGTTGTACTGTAACCCAGATGAGGAGAGAAATAATAGAATATTCCGGAAAGAAGTAACACCACAATAATTATTTTTTTATTGGCTCTTTTTTTCTCCTTAATTCGCTTGCCTAACACAAGGAAGATAATCCCAAAGAAAATGATATTGATGCAACGATAAAGAAATAATTTTGAACTAACTGATAATCCCTCATCATATATGGTGCCCGGGAAATAACCATAAACTGGATTAAAGAAATATACTTGTGGATTTAAATAAAGCTCAAAGAAAGTTATTGATAGAATTCCAAGGTAAATTAAACTAACAATTAAAGTTTGAAACCGACTAAATGTATTCATTGCAATTACTGCTAATGCCCCGCCGACTATCACAGAAGGGAGAGTTAAAACTAAGTAGAATAGAATACCATCATAAAACGAACAGAATCCTACAAAAAAAGAATTGCCGACTGAAATAAGAAACGGAATAATTAAAAACAATAAGTATGCTTTAAATAATCTAAAAGGTTCCGGTTTTTCATCCTGTGTAGAGAACTTTTTAAAATATGATATAGAATAAATAGCAGAAAGGAAGGATAATAGAAGCGCATTAATTGCAGCAAACTCATATCCAAAAACATTAGTAAGAGGGAATTGCAGTAAAGCAAGGTTTATCACTGCAATGATTAATAGGATCACCAGAAGATAAAAATTCTCTTTAATAAATTTCATCATTATTAAAGCAGTTAATATTCTTTACTTTCAATTCGTTTTATCCTTGCACCAAGAGCTTGGAGCTTTTCCTCTATCCTCTGGTATCCCCTATCCAGGTGATATACTCTGAGAACCTCAGTTGCACCTTCAGCAGCAAGTCCTGCTAATACCAGGCAAGCGCTTGCACGTAAATCAGTAGACATCACCTTTGCTCCTTTTAATTTCCCGGTTCCGGTTATCATCGCTTTGTTATTATCTATACTAATATCAGCGCCTAATCTTACCAGTTCAGGCACATGATTAAAACGATCGGAATAAATGGTATCTGTTATAGTGGAATTTCCTTTGGTGAGAGACATTAATGCCATCCATTGTGCCTGCATATCGGTTGGAAAACCGGGAAAAATTGATGTGGTTACATCAGAAGATTTTAGCTCGATATTTTCCGCATCAAGTTCTATCTCATTTTCTGAGTAGTGAATCTTACATCCAATCTCTTTTAGTTTAATAATTACGGCGTCTAACAGATGATGATCAGTGTTTGTTACTTTAACTTTGCCGCGTGTAATAGCACCTGCAATAAGCAGCGTACCTGTTTCTATTCTGTCGGCAATTGTAACTACCTCTGCGGGATTTAGATCTTCAACACCTTCAATCTCGAGTTTGTTTGTTCCTATTCCATCTATCTTTGCGCCCATGCTTACAAGGAAATTACAAAGTTGAGTAATTTCAGGTTCCATTGCTGCATTAAAAATAACCGAAGAACCTTTTGCAAGCACAGCCGCCATAAGTGCATTACCAGTTGCACCAACCGATGAAATATTAAAATCTATTATAGCCCCGGTAAGTCGTTTGGAATTGGCAATTACATAACCCTCGGTTATATCTATTTCAGCTCCTAAAGATTTCATAGCTTCAAGGTGTAAGTTGATTGGTCTTGGTCCCCACGCACAACCGCCTGGCAGCGATACTTTTGCTTTACCATATTTTGCTAATAACGAACCGAGTACGTAAACCGATGCACGCATTTTTTTTACGTGCTCATAAGGTGCTTCAAAATTATTAATGGTAGCGCTATTAATTGTAAGAGAATGGTTATCGAAAGTAATTTCTGCACCCAGGTTTTTCAATAATTTTATCATTGTATAAACATCGTTTAACTCGGGGGTATTTTGTAAAACTGATATTCCCGATGATAAAATAGTAGCGGGCATAAGCGCCAGCGAAGAATTTTTAGCTCCGCTTATTGCTACTTGCCCGGAGAGCTTATTTCCACCTTCAATAACAAACTTATCCAAGTGTAACCTCTTCCGTAATGAAATAATGAGTTGTGAAGATAATCCATTCTTAACAATTCAAATTATAGATATGATTATGCAAAATCAATTTTATTGCTCTTGCTAACAATCTTTTATGAATAACGTGTTTTATGCAAACGAACAGAACTAGGAGAGTTATTTTAGTAGATGAAATTATTTAATAAATAATTTCAATTTATTGAGCATCTCTAATTAGGATTCCTCTACTTTGCTAAATTCCCCTGGATTTTATTCTGTTCCTACCAAAACAAAAGAATAATCATCAGTTGTTTTGCGGGAACTGATCAATTTCTTAATTTGTTCTGTGCACGCATAGATATCGAGTTCCCTCATAATTGTTTCAAGCTCTTCTTCACTTATAACTTTAGAAACTCCATCTGTGCAAACAAGGAACTTATACTTGTCAAATTGGTTAAAGTGCATTTTGCTCAAATCAATATCAACATCTGGAATCTCCCCAAGCGCCCTTAAAATAACATTCCTATCCGGGTGATGCTCTGCCGCCTTCATCGTTAAAAAACCTTCATCAATTAATTGTTGCACCAATGAATGATCTTTTGTCATCCTATGAAGTGTTCCGTTCTTAATATTGTAAATTCGCGAATCGCCGATATGTCCCCAATATGCGTTTTTTTTATGAAGAAAAAGTACATCAGCAGTTGTTACAAGGGTTTCGCTCCCTGCATAGTTCATCAGAATATTTGCGAAGCATTTCGTTGGTGGAAGATAATGATGATTTAATTCTCTTAAGGTAATCAGGGTCATCGGAAGAACAGAAATTCTTCTGAATAGAATGCCACACAAAGCTTGGCTGCGATGTTTGTACCGCGGCTTATTCCAACTCCATCGCAAACGATGGCAAGAATACCGCCATCTACTTCATGCACTCCAATAAAATCTTCATTTGCCGTACGACCATCACCAGCTTGTGTAGTCGCAGTATATTTATAGTTCATCTGTTTATACTTGTCCGCCTCTGGCGGAATTTTAAATTTTTGTCAGATGGAACTCGCATTATAATCATTTTCTTATGTACAAATATTTTTATATGCTCGTTTCATATAACAATATTTTCCGGGTTTTCAATATCTTGATTCAAGATTACGTGGAATAAGCTGTACAAATATATATTATTTAATGATAAAAAATCTTTAACTCTATTTCTGTTTAGAGGAATTTAAAGGTGTTAAATAAATCACATTATTAGCTTGTAAAAATACCCACCACGGAGTTCTATGTTTGCTATACTGCTGTGCAGGCACTATATTTGTTGTTCTAAAAATCGTAGTATTTGAGTTAAAATAGAGCAATTTTGTTATTATTTTTAGAATTTTGCTGAATTATTTTAGTTAATCTTCAATTGTAAATTCAGTTTGAATACAAGCGAGAATGGCGGAATTTGGTAGACGCGCTAGATTTAGGATCTAGTACCTAACAGGTGTCGGGGTTCGAGTCCCCGTTCTCGCACGTTGTTTCCCCTAAATAAATTTTCGAGAAATAAATTATAGTGAGATAGAATTGGAATTTAAATGTAAACGATGTTAACTCATCTGAAAAAGAAGTGGAAATTACGCTGAGCTATGATGAGATAAAAGAAGAGATTGAGTTAGAAGTAAAACAACAAACGAAAAAACTACAGCTTCCCGGTTTTCGTAAAGGTAAAGTCCCCCCTTCCATGGCTAAAAAAATCTATGGTGATGCTCTTGATTATGAAGCTTCAGAAAAAGTAGCAAACACCAGGTTTTGGGATGCAGCTAAAGAAAATAACCTAAACCCAATTGGACAGCCGGTTATGACCAACCATGATTTTAATCCGGGAGAAAACCTGAAGTTTAAAGTGAAGTTTGAAGTTCTACCCGTTCTTGATGTAAAAGATTATACCGGGAAAACCATCGAAGTACCTGATCTTAAAGTGTCTGATGAAGAAGTTCAAAAAGAGATTGACTACATTCTAAAATCGAATAGTACTACAGAAGAGGTTGAGCAGGCAGACGATGGTAATAATTATATTCTTGATGTTGAAATGTTCAGACTGAGTGATGATGGAACTCCGGTTGGTGATGGAAAAGGAGAAAAGCTTCAAATAGATCTATCGAAAGAAGAAATAAAACCGGAAATTTTAGAAAAAGCAAAAGGTAAAAAAGCAGGTGATTCATTTACCTTTACATTTGATGAAGAACGTAAATTTAAAAATAAAGAGGGTAAGGAAGAGAATGTTAAGGAAACCTATCATTACAAAGCATCAGTTAAAACTGTTAAAAAGATTACCTTGCCCGAACTTAATGAAGAGTTGATAAAAAAAGTTACTAAAGATAAAATCAGTAATGAGACTGACCTAAGAAATCAAATTAAAAAAGATTTTAGTAATTATTACGCGCAGAAAACAGATGAGTTTACACACAGCCAGCTTATTAGTACAATAACTAAGAGCAACGATTTCACTCCACCATCAACAATGGTTAGCAATATTCTTGAAGAGATGGTAAAAAGTGAAGAGGAGAGATTAAAAAAAGAAGGTTTACATAAATTTAGTTCAGAGGATTTGAAAAAGCATCTCCAACCTGCTGCTGAAAAAGAAGTGAAGTGGTATCTTATTAAAAATGAAATTCTGAAAAAGGAAAATTTAGAAGTAACCGATAGTGACCTGGAAGAGCTTGCTAAAAAAGATGCTGAAAAAACAGGGCTGCCTGTTGAAAAGCTTGTGAGCTATTATAAAACCTCGCAGCAAAGTGAAAGATTTCTTGATAAGAAATTACTCGACTTTCTTAAAGAAAAAAATAATATTAGTAAAGTGGATCCTGAAAAGTTAGCCAAAACTGAGAAAGAGGAAAATAATGAAAAATCATCCTGATATTAAAAACCAATTAGTACCTTACGTAATTGAGCAAACCGGGCGAGGTGAGCGTGGAATGGATATTTATTCCCGGCTGCTTAGGGAAAGGATTATTTTTATCGGCACACCTATAGACGATCATATAGCAAGTCTTACAATTGCCCAGTTAATATTTCTTGAAGCCGAAGATTCTGAAAAAGATATTAGCCTTTATATAAATTCACCTGGCGGGAGTGTTACTTCCGGTCTGGCTATTTACGATACTATGAAATATATAAAACCGGATATTTCAACTATATGTGTTGGAATGGCTGCAAGTATGGGTGCAATTCTTCTTGCAGGTGGTACCGAGGGTAAAAGATCCGCTCTCCCTAATTCAAAAATTATGATTCATCAACCATGGGTTGGCGGACTGCAGGGACAAACAGCCGATATAGAAATTCATGCAAAAGAAATGCTTAAAACCCGTGATGTGCTTTATCAAATTCTGGCAAATCATACAGACAAATCTTTAGAAGAGATTGCTAAAGACTGCGACAGGGATTACTTCCTTACTTCCGAAGAAGCAAAAGAATATAAATTGATAGACAACGTACTCGAAAAAAGAATTACTCTTGATAAGAAATAATTAAAAGGGGATTTCTTAATCCCCTTTTCACTCCTTCAAAATTGGTAATTAAAATTATTCTTGTTTTAACACACTGATTACTTTATCTTCCCTCTAAATTTTAATTGCTACTTAACATTTAATTTATTCCCGTAATTATTTAACTAAAGATGATAGGTCACACATTTACAGATTATGTCCCTGATAATTCAGGTGACAACAGTTTTGAAAATCTGCTGAAGATATTTCTCCAGCTGATCACGATCACATCGGGAGATGTTTCAGAAACGTTGAACTGGATGAATGAACTAGACAGAAAATATAGCATGACTGATGATGACTACGGTATGGGAAACTTTATTGAGGAATTAAAAGAGAAAGGTTATATAAAGGAAAACGGGAATGAAAATGTTTTCCAGTTAACAGCTAAAAGCGAATTAACTATAAGAAAACAATCCCTTGAAGAAATATTCGGTAAGCTCAAAAAATCTGCCCGGGGAAATCATCCAACTCCTTTTTCCGGTCATGGTGATGAATTAACTTCTGACAGGCGTGAATATAACTTCGGCGATACACTTGAGCAGATTGACATGACCGACTCGATAAAAAATGCGCAGGTAAATCACGGTATAGATGACTTTAAATTAACCGAAAAGGATTTGGAAATTGAAGAACGTGACTTTAAAGCTCTAACATCAACTGTCCTTATGATCGATATATCCCATTCAATGGTTCTTTACGGGGAAGACAGGATAACACCGGCTAAAAAAGTTGCCATGGCACTATCAGAATTGATAACTACAAAATACCCGAAAGATACACTGGATATAATTGCATTCGGTAATGATGCCTGGCCAATTGAAATTAAAGATCTCCCCTACTTAAGTGTAGGTCCATATCACACAAATACGGTAGCAGGATTGGAATTGGCTCACGATATTCTGCGACGCAGAAAAACAAATAATAAGCAAATATTTATGATTACAGATGGCAAACCAACTTGCCTTAAAGTAGGAGCAAAATATTACAAAAACAGTTTCGGTTTAGATAGAAAAATCATCAATAAAACACTCGATCAGGCAGCTATTTGCAGGAAGATCGGGATAGTTATTACAACATTTATGATTGCCAGCGATCCCTATCTGCAGGAGTTTGTGAGAGAGTTTACAAGGATAAATAATGGAAAAGCTTATTACAGCAGCTTAACAAAATTAGGAGATTTCCTGTTCGAAGATTATATCCGTAATCGAAGAAAACGTGTTCGTTAATTATAATTCTTTTGAGGAAAATTTTTTATGATAGATACTAATCTAACTACACTCGGTGAGTTAAAGAGAAACAGTTATGCGCCCAGCACGATAAAAGACGAGTTGAGAAAAAATTTAATAAAATTTCTCGAGCAGGGAAAAAGTCCTTTTGATGGCATAATCGGATTCGATGAAACAGTAATCCCTGATTTGCAAACAGCAATCTTATCCAGGCACGATATTATACTTTTAGGATTAAGGGGACAGGCAAAAACTAAAATTGCCCGGTTGATGATAAACCTGCTTGATGAGTATATTCCGGTTGTTGAAGGTTCCGAGCTAAATGATGATCCATTCAATCCCCTCTCAGTAGTTGCTAAGGAAATTATTTCAACTGATGGTGATAATACAAAAATAAAATGGATTCACCGTTCTGAAAGATATACTGAGAAGCTTGCAACACCTGATGTATCGGTTGCCGATCTTATCGGAGATGTCGATCCAATTAAAGCGGCTACACTTAAACTTCCCTATTCCGATGAAAGAGTAATTCATTTCGGTTTAATACCGCGATCGCACAGAGGCATCTTTGTTATAAATGAACTTCCGGATCTGCAGGCACGAATACAGGTAGCACTTTTCAATATTCTGCAGGAAAGTGACATTCAGATAAGAGGTTTTAAAGTAAGACTGCCGCTTGATATTCAATTTGTCTTTACAGCTAATCCCGAAGACTACACAAACCGTGGTGCTATTGTTACACCTTTAAAGGATAGAATAGACAGCCAGATATTAACACACTATCCCAAAAGTATTGAGGAATCGAAAAAAATTACCGAGCAGGAAGCCAATTTATCTGATGAGCAAATAGAAAAAATACAATTAAATGATCTTATTAAAGATTTAATTGAACAAATTTCATTTGAGGCAAGAGAAAGTGAATACATAGATAAGAACAGCGGTGTGTCAGCACGACTAACAATATCTGCTTTTGAAAATTTAATGAGTACTGCCGAACGAAGAAGGATTATAAATAAAGAGGAAAGAGCGACTTCAAGAATTAGCGACATTTATGGAGTTATACCATCTATCACAGGCAAAATAGAACTTGTTTATGAGGGTGAACAGGAAGGACCATCAAAAGTTGCACAGATTTTAATCGGCAAAGCAATCCGAAATAAATTCCCGGAATATTTTCCTACTCCCGATGATTTAAAGAAGAAGGAGCAGCCGAGCCCTTATCAGCCGATTGCAGGATGGTTTAAAAAAGGAAATACAGTTGATCTTATGATGAATTCATCCCAAACCGAATATCAAAAGATTCTGAAAGCAGTACCGCACCTGGAAGAAGTAGTTAATAAATTTCACAAAAAAATTGATGAGGCAACAAAGCTGCTTTTAATGGAGTTTCTTCTGTTCGGATTATCAGAATACTCCTTACTTAGCAGGTTTAGAATAGAAGAAGGATTACAATTTAAAGATATGCTAAGCTCAATGTTTACACTTTCGGACGATGAAGATTTTAACGAGGATGATTCTTCTTTATATACCGGATAGCAACTTCTATTTGACTTTCGTCAACTTTCTCTCCTTTTGCAAATCCGTCCTTTTGGGTAAATTGTCATTCAAAATTTAATAGTTTAGTAATTGACAGCAAGCAATTTCAAAAAAATTATCATTATTGGTCCGGCATATCCTTACCGTGGCGGTAATGCCCTATTTGTTGCACATACTTATGAAGCTTTAAAAGATCATTTCGATATAAATATTTACAATTACAAATTATTATATCCTTCATTTCTCTTCCCTGGCACAACACAATACGATAAAAGTACACAGCAGGTAATGCAAGTACCAAATAAAAGATTGGTTAATTCAATAAATCCTTTTAATTGGATTAATGTTGCAAACAAATTGAAAAAGGAAGAAGCCGATCTTAATAATTTTCGATTGGTGGCATCCATTTTTTGGACTTTGTCATGGTATAATTTCCTGGTTGATCAGGAAAAAATATAAAAATAAAATTCTTTTTATTACAGAAAATGTAGTTTCCCACGAAGATAATTTCATAGATAGATTTTTAACTAAGTTCGGTTTAAGAAATGCCTCAAAATTTCTAACGCTTTCCGGAATAGTTGAGAAAGATGTTCAGCAATATGCAAAGGGAAAGAAAGTTTATCGATCAGAGCTTCCGGTTTACGATTGTTACCAGCAGAATAATGAAATTGATCTTAAAAAAACAAAAGAAGAGTTAGGATTTAGTAAAGATTCAATCGTACTTTTATTTTTTGGTTATGTAAGAAAATACAAAGGATTGGATATTTTAATTGAAGCTTTTCCTGAAATACTTTCCGAAATTCCTGCAGCCAGATTACTAATTGTAGGAGAATTTTATGATAAACCTGATCCTTATTTAGATCAGATAAAAAAGCTTGGGATTGAAGATAAAGTAAAAGTAGTAAATGAATTTGTTCCAAATGAAGAAGTTGCAAAATATTACAAAGTATCCGATGTTGTAATTCTTCCCTACCGGAGCGCAACCCAGAGCGGAATATTAAATGTAGCTTACGGTTTTAACAAACCTGTTATTGTAACTGATGTTGGCGGTTTGGCAGAATTTGTTGATGAAGGGAAAACCGGGTTTGTTGTTAAACCGGATTCACCAGATGCGATTGTGGAAGGTGTGAAGAAATTTATAGATGTAAAAAGTGAAGTTGATTTTGTTAGTCACATCACTGAAATGAATAAAAAAAACAGTTTCAATCAGCTGCCGGAAGTAATCAAACAAATTATTGATGACAAATAAAAAGCCCCAATATACCTGCCTGCCGGCAGGCAGGATCGGGGCTCACCTCTTTTGAGTTATGTAGTAGATATATTCCTTAATACTATTCTAAACCGGTCCTCGGGTAATTTGAGTTATATCCTTCATAATTCCAAACTGTTTTATACTAAAGTTACTAAGTGCAGGATGAGTTGTAACAGTTTCAGCAAGTGGTCCAGCTAAATAATTATCCAGTGAAGCCTGGTTTTCGAACAAATATATTCCACCAGCTTCACTTTTCTCTGGATTTAGAATCCATATTTTCCATTTAAGTCCGGGAACATTTGCGAATTTATCAGCAAGAGGAGAAACTGCTTGTTCATATTCCTCCTTTGTAACACTGAAGTTAAAGTTTAGTTGAAGCATTATTTCTGACATTTTTTCCTCCTAATTTATGTTAAAATTATTTCATTAGAACCATCCCTGCCTACCCTGCCTACCGGCAGGCAGGCGGCAGGCAGGTTCTTAGTTTCAATAAAATATTCAGAATCAATTTAATTTCATTTCTTTTGGTATAATGATTAACATATTCTAAATTATTATTATTTCGCACCAGCAAACCCAATGCTCAATACTACTGCAGCAATTAAGGCGAGAGCAGCTACAATACCAAGACCCAACCAAAAGGTATTCGCGAAATTAAAGTTCTCAACTTCTATTGATACTATGTCTGAAAGAGCAATTATGTGGGAAAGAGTAGTTTCTCTATCTAATAGTTCTTCTCTATCACTTAAAAGTAGTTTCCCCTTACCAAAGAATGTGTCATCTTCTATGTAAAAGTTATTCTTCAAAAAATAATATCTCGTAGAATCAATTTTTGTTAAATAAATTTCATCTGGTTTGCCACTTGCTGTTTCAGTTTTTAGATACTGTGATGGTGAAAAACGAATGGAATAACTATTATCAGGAGCTAAGATTTGGATGTTATCAATTTCCGATATAGAAAATTTTCCTTCAAATGAAAATTCTCCTTCACTTAAAAGTAATATTTCTGTTCCATACAAGGTGTCATTCTCAACGTAAAAATTTGAATCTGAAAAATGATATTCTTTATAGTCTTTGGTTGTAAATCTGATATCATCTGGTTTATCCTTATCCTCAATTCGATTATATTCGGGGACAGTGATTAACTCAGATGAGTAACATCCAACTAATAAATTGAATATCGCAACTAATAAAAAACTTATAAATATTTTTTCACACATTTTTCCACCTTCTTGTTTTCAATAATAGCTCAAGAATACAATATCAGTTATTAATCTCTACATTTGGTGGTGATAGTGTAAATCCAAGTTGTTGATAGAATCCCAATACATTCCAGTAAGTTTCATCCTCTATAATTTTTCCATCTACTATTCGGGTTATAGCAATCCCCGTTACTTGAAACTCTTTTCCTGTGGGAGGTATATCTCCCAAAGAACCAGCATTAATTCCGGTCATCGTATAGCGAGACCAAATCCTATCACCTTTGACAATTACTTCCTCGAATTTTATATCAAGCTCAGCAAAAGCTTTAGCAGTATTCTTAATTAGATACTTATAACCCTCGATTCCTTTAATGGGTTCGGGTAAAAGAGGATAGCGAAATACGCAATCAGGATGAAGCATTTCTTCAGCCAAGGTTGTATCTGTATTTGTTACTGTTTCCATAAAACGGTTGAGGAGGATTGTCGCCTCTTCTTCAGTTAGTACTTGCTCTTCTTTGGGCTGACAAGATATTAACAATACAAGAAAAGGTATCAAAAAATGAAAAATTTTTTTCATTTGTATACTCCTTATTATTTTAATAAGACCATACCTGCCTACCGGCAGGCAGGTTCTTAGTTTCAACAAAACCATCTCTTTTTTACTCACCGTGTTACTTTCAGATATTCTGGCTCGTTATCTGGATAGCGAGATAGTGATTTCAATAATGACATATCATACTTGGGAGAAATATCAGACAATATAATTTCATCTGTAGAATTTGCATTGCCAATAATTCCACCAGCAATTGCGCCTACTATTAGACCAATCACACCTAATCCAAGAATTTCCACACCAAAACTCTTTTCCTCTACTGCAATTGTATAACCCACCATAGCACCTATTAAGATACCCCCCGATGCACCATAACCGATTCCAGTCCAGATATAAGAATCACCCTTTATTGTCAATTTCTTAATTTCATCATATTGAATTATAGTAATTCGATAGGTAAGATTAGTCAACTCCTCTTCTGTTGCTGAATACTTAGTGCATATAATCATAGTGTTATCCCGAACAGACAATAACTCACCACTGACCTTTTCACCGTTCTTAATTGATAATGTTATCTTAGCCCCAACATCTTCATCCAGTTCATATTCATTAAGTTTTTGTTCAATCTGTTCTCTTTTATTTTCTGTTAAACTAAGATAAGTGGTGGTGCTGCAACCGATAGCTAATACACTATAAATAACACCGATTACAATTAGGGTTTTCATATTTCACGATTACTTTATGAATTCAGCACATACTTTCAACTGAAAATATTCTATTCTTAAACTTGATTACAAATTTCAGACTATTATAAATTCATATTAGACATCCCTATTAAAAATACTGTTACGCCAATAGCAGCAGCAGCAGCTACAATACCAAGACCCAACCAAAAGGTATTCGCGAAATTAAAGTTCTCAACTTCTATTGATACTATATCTGAAAGAGCAATTTTTTTATCTAACAGTTCTTCCCTTGCACCTGAAAGCAATTCTCCTTTACCAAATAATGTATCATTCTCTATATAATAGTCACTCTTCATAAAATGATATTTTGTAGAGTCATATTTTGTTAAATAAATTTCATCTGGTTTGCCCGTTTCTTCTCCAATCTTTTTGAGTTCTGTAACTGAAATAAGAGATGGTTTATACAAATCAAAGTTCTCTAATTGGATTGATTCTATTTCCCAGTAAGCAAACTTTCCTTCAAAGGGGAGTTCTTTTAAACTTACTTTTCCATATAATGTATCATTATGAATGTAATATCCCGAATCATAAAAATTATATTCTAGAAGGTCTTTTGTTACTACTTTTATTTCATTCGGTTTACCATCTTCTTCCTCGACTTGTTTGTATTCGGGAACACTGACGGACTCAAAAGAATAACACCCTACTAAATTCAGTAAGGCAATAACAAGAACACTGCAGATAAATTTATTATTCATAATGCTCTCCTGATCGATAAATCCAATATTTACATTTTATTTCACCAGTACCATCTTCTTCGTCTCAACAAAAGAGCCCGCCTGCCTGCCGATAGGCACGGCTTGCATTCTATAAAAATATATACCGCTTGGTATTTTTTCTGCATACCAGGTTATTTCATAAGTGCCAGCGTATTTTTCTTCGTCAACAAGTGTTTCAATTTCGTTACCGAGTATGTCATTGACTTTAATAAATACTTTTGATGTTTTAGGAATAGAGTATTTTATTTTTGTGCTC
>CAVVMV010000010.1:0-30838 GCA_963749485.1 uncultured Ignavibacteriales bacterium
TAATTTTGATATTGCTTCGGTGGCAGAGATAGTACTTGCAGCAGCGGATGAAAAAGATGCTATTGCTTTGCAAATCTTAAATGAAGAAGCTGATGAACTTTTGCTTCATATAAATGCAGTCGATGGAGAAAATGAAATCAAAAAAACTGGATATCGCTTTTTACAGGGAGCTTAATCGCAAATAAAAATATTTATTCTGATATGCTAAGAAAAAGAATTGATGATAAATATTCTTCTGTTAAAATTAAAGAACCTGATAACACGCCTGTTATAGGAGCTATTCTTCTTGCTAAGGAATTGTTGAATGCTTAAAAAGGAAACCCGCAATCCGTGGGCATGGATACCTTCACTATACCTGGCAGAAGGACTTCCATACGTTGTTGTAATGTACGTTTCAGTTATAATGTACAAGCGACTGGGAATTTCGAACACTGAAATTGCATTGTATACAAGCTGGCTTTACTTGCCATGGGTAATAAAACCACTATGGAGTCCCTTTGTTGATCTATTAAAAACAAAACGTATATGGATTATTATCAGCCAGTTATTTATAGGTGCGGGATTAGCCGGAATTGCATTTACAATTCCAGCTGCAAAATTTTTCCAGTACACACTTGCCTTTTTTTGGTTGATGGCTTTCAGTTCTGCAACTTACGATATAGCCGCTGATGGTTTTTATATGCTTGGTTTATCAAAACATCAACAGGCATTATTTGTTGGGATAAGATCTACATTTTACAGGATCGCTTTTATTTTTGGGCAGGGTTTGTTAGTCATTCTTGCCGGGCAGATAGAAGAAAGCAGTGGTGATATTGCTTATGCGTGGACAATTACTTTTTTTATAATAAGCGGATTGTTCGTTCTTTTTTTTATTTACCACTCTTCGTTCTTACCCCATCCAAAAGCTGATAGCCAAAGAAGTGATGTTACTGCCGAAAGTTTATTAGAAAATTTTATAGAATACTTTTGCAGCTTTCTTTAAAAAGAAAAGTATTCTACTCATTCTCGGATTTATTTTACTCTACCGGTTTGGAGAAGCGCAACTTGTAAAACTTGCATCACCATTTCTGCTCGATCCAATTGAATCAGGCGGCTTAGCATTAACAACCAGCCAGGTATGGTTTTGTTTACGGAACGGTAGGTGTAATTGCTTTATCGGTGGGTGGAATTTTAGGCGGTTTTGCAGCAGCAAAAAAGGGATTGAAATTCTGGATTTGGTGGATGCTTATTGCAATAAATATTCCTAATCTTGTTTATGTTTATCTTGCCTTTACACAAACAACAAATTTTTTATTAATAAACGCTGCTGTTGCAGTAGAGCAGTTTGGTTATGGATTCGGGTTTACTGCTTTTATACTCTATCTTATTTACATTTCAGAGGGTGAGTTTAAAACCGCACACTATGCTATTGCAACCGGTTTTATGGCTCTGGGAATGATGCTGCCCGGAATGGTTAGTGGTTGGATACAGGAGCAAATTGGTTACCAGCAATTTTTTATCTGGGTATGTATATCAACAATACCTGCTTTTATAATTACTAAATTTATTTCAATCGATCCGGAATTTGGTAAAAAAACTTCTGAAGATAAGAATTGAATGAAAAAGATATTTTTAATGATAACACTTCTTACCTTAATCGCGGTAATTGTTGTTTGTAATAATTCAACTGAACAAAAATCTGCTTTAGATCTGGGAATAAGTTTTCGGAGATAGATTCAGTTAATTATGCACGCAATTGAAGATAGTGCTTTTCCAGGGGCAGTTGTTCTCGTTTCAAAAGATGGTGAAGTTATTTATGAAAAAGGATTCGGGCATTTTACTTATGATGAATCTTCTTCCAAAGTTAGCAGAAACACAATTTATGATATTGCTTCACTTACCAAGGTTATTGCAACTACAACTGCAACGATGATTTGTATAGACAGGAATTTATTTAAACTCGATGACCCGGTTTCCAAGTACATTCCTGAATTTTCTGAAAATGGTAAAGAAAATATTACTATTAAAAACCTACTTCTGCATAACAGCGGTTTACCAGCGTGGAAAAAGTTCTATGATAAAAACCTTGATGCGGATTCAATCATTAAAAATATTTATGCAACTAAACCTGAATATCCCGCCGGAACAAAAACAGTTTATTCTGATTTAGGAATCATAGTTCTTGGTAAAATAATAGAAACAGTTACGAAGAAAAAATTGGATCAGTTTTGTAATGAGGAAATATTTATTCCCTTAAAGATGAATAACACTTTTTTCAATCCACCTGATTCTGTTAAATATAGAATTCCTCCCACCGAATTTGATAAGTACTGGCGTAATAAACTAATTCAGGGAGAAGTACATGATGAAACCTCCTCATTGCTTGGAGGAGTTGCGGGACATGCAGGATTATTTTCAACAGCGGAAGATTTAAGCAATTTAATGCCAAATGCTTCTTGATGAGGGAAAATACAATGGCAAACAATTAATAAAAGCGGAAACAATAAAACTTTTTACTAAAAGATATTCTTCGCAAAGCACCCGCGCTCTTGGTTGGGATACCAAATCTGAAATAAAATCTTCGGCTGGCAGCAAGTTTAGTAAATCATCTTTTGGGCATACAGGTTTTACCGGTACTTCAATTTGGATTGATCCTGAAAGAAAATTATTTGTTGTATTTTTAGCCAACAGGGTTTATCCTTCCAGGGAGAATAAAAAAATTATTAGTGTTAGACCAAAATTGCACGATGCAGTAATCGATGCAACAGATTGAGGGTAAACTTCTTCTTAAAAATTCTTAGAACTGAGTAATCATTAATTAAATGAAAAATAAAAGGATAATTAATAACATTCTTATTGGTAGTGTAATATTCTTAGCGATAATAATATTCCCCTCGAAGATAACTTCTTTTGAAAATATTAACAGTTACGATGAAAAGTATCCATCAGTATTCAACCTTACGGAAAAAGATAAAGAATGGATTGAGATAAAATTAAGTGAAATGTCTTTGCATGAAAAATGTGCGCAGATGATTATGCCAGCTGTTTATAGAAATGACCTGGATCCTGCTTCGACTGATTATGATGAAATAGCTTCACTTGTAAAGGAACAAAAAGTTGGTGGATTAATCTTATATCAAGGTGAATTAGTTGAGCAGGCAAAGTTTATAAATGATATGCAAAGAATAGCTGATATTCCATTGCTGATTGCTTCAGATTTTGAACGAGGATTGGGCACAAGGGTTGATAATGCAATTGAATTTCCTCATGCTATGGCTATTGGTTCTGCTAATAACGAATCTTATGCATACGAAATGGGAAAGGCTATTTCTATTGAAAGCCGCTTGCTTGGCGTTCACTGGAACTTTGCCCCTGTTGCAGATATTAACAACAATCCATTTAATCCAATCATAAACATCAGGTCTTTTTCAGAAAACAAGTATGAAGTTGCAAAATTTGTTAATGCATTTATCAAAGGTGCTAAAGAAGAAAGAACATTAACAACAGTTAAACATTTTCCGGGGCATGGCAATACTACAATTGATTCTCATCTTGATCTTCCAAGAATAAATGGCAGTAAAATTGATTTATTAAGTAATGAATTGTATCCTTTTATAAAAGCCATTGAATCAAAAGTTCATTCGGTTATGGTTGGTCATCTCGATGTTCCCTCACTCAATCCAATAAAAGGAGTACCGGCAACTTTATCAGAATCGATTATTGATCATCTTCTAAAAAAAGAACTTGGCTTCGATGGATTGATAATTACTGATGCGATGATAATGGAAGCTATTACAAAATATTATTCAACAGAAGAAGCTGTTGTGCTTGCGGTAAAAGCAGGTAATGATGTTATTCTTACTCCCCCAGATAATGAAACAGCAATTACCGCACTAAGCCTTGCTGTTTATTCCGGCGAAATAAGCATTAAAAGGATTGATGAAAGTGTTAGAAAAATTCTTGCTGCAAAAAGATGGCTGAGAATAGAACAAAATAGGTATTCCGATATTGAAAAGATTAAGCAATCGGTTACCATAAAAAGTCATATTAACCTGGCAAAGGAGATTGCTGAAAACTCAATCACACTATTAAAAAATGATGATGATTTACTTCCATTAAACTTGAACGAATACAAAAATATTTATTGCGTTACTCTTACTGATAAAATGGGTTCGGAAAGAGTAAGTTATTTTCAGGGAATTTTTGAGGACCGCTTTGGCGAAATTAATTCTGCCTTACTAACTAAAAAAAGTAAGAGGAAAGAATATAATAACCTTCTTAAGGATGGTTAAGGATTCTGATCTTATAATCCTTTCTACCTTTTTAGATGTAAAGACATACCAGGGACCAATTAATCTGGCAGCTGAACAAACGGATTTTATCGCTGGCGTTTTACGTTCCGGTGTACCAACAGTTCTAATAAGTTTTAAAAATCCATACCTGCTTTACCTTTTCCCTGAAGCAAGCACTTATCTTAATTCGTTCAGTTATTCGCGTGTATCTCAAAGAGCAATGCTAAGAGCAATTCTTGGAGAAATTGATATTAAAGGTACACTGCCAATTACAATTCCTGAAACTGAGATTGCTTTTAGAAATGGATTGGAATTGCAAAAATCTCTTTACACTACAATTGAAGTTGAAAGTAAAAGCAAGATTGATTTAAATAAAGTTGATGGGAAAATAAATTCTATGTTGAAGGAGAATCTTTTCCCGGGAGTGGTTGTTTGTATTGGCAGTAAGGATAAAATTATTTATCAAAATGCTGTTGGCAATTCCGGTTTTGGAAATAATACTTACAAGCTTAAGAAGGATGATGTTTTTAAAATAGGATCGTTAACGAGTTTTACAGCAACTACACAAGCCATTATGATGCTGGTTGATAGTGGAAAAATTAAACTTGATGAACCAGCGTATTATTATCTTCCTCAATTTAATGATGAAGAGAAACGAAAAATTACTATTGGACATTTATTATCGCATACATCTGGTTTTGCTGCCAGTTTAAAGGATTTAAATCCTGAGTGGAATAAAGATGAGCTTGTTAATAATATTTTGGAAGAAGAGCTCATTAATTCGCCTGGAGCAGAACAAAATTACAGCATTCTTAATTTAGTGGCGCTTCAAAAAATAATTGAATCAATTACCGGCAAAAATATTAATGCATACATTACTGAAAATTTTTATTCAAATATTGGGATGAAAAACACAAGCTTCCATCCTGTTCCGGATTCACTAAATCTCCTTTTTACTTCTCCAGTTGAAAATAATTCACTTTACACTTCTGTAAAAACCTACAGTGATGTAATGCTGGAAATAATGGATGGTGTTTCCGGTTTTAGCGGCTTACATTCTACAGCATACGACCTTGCAATCTTTTCGCAAATGTTATTACAAAAAGGTTATTATGACGACACACAATATTTAAAGGCAAAAACAGTTTTAAACTGGTTAGCTTTAGAGGAAAACAAAATTCAAAAAGGAATGCGCACACAACCTTACACTACGATGAATGGCAAGCATAATTATATTCCCGAAAAGGGATTTATGTTTATTGATCCTCAAGGATCTGCAATTATGATAGATATAGAAAAACAAATATTTTTAATAGTACTTAGTAATCCTGGTATTCGCAATCCCTCAAACCAGAGTTTTGTTGAACTGGTAAACAATTTAGTTGATTTTGTTAATAGCGAAATAATTATGTCCGTAAAATGAAAATTGCATTAATCCAGCAAAAAGCTTCAAAAGATATTGAAGCAAACATAGATAAAGGATATTGCATCTGTAAAAGAAGCTGCGAAAAATGGTGCAAAAATTATTTGTTTTGCAGAACTTGCTTTCACTCCGTTCTATCCACAAAAACCTGCTGACAGATAACAATTTAAACCTTGCAGAAACCATTCCCGGACCCACAACAGATATCTTTACACAACTTGCAAAGGAACTTGGTGTTGTTATTATTTTAAATCTTTATGAAAAAGAAAACAATAAAACTTACGATTCATCTCCAGTAATAGATGCTGATGGAAAAATTCTCGGCGTAACTCGTATGGTTCATATTACAGATTACAAATGTTTTCACGAAAAAGGATATTACTCACCCGGTAACAACGGTGCGCCCGTTTACAATACTAAGTTTGGTAAAATTGGCGTTGCAATTTGTTACGACAGGCATTATCCGGAATATATGCGCGCACTTGCAATAAAAGGAGCAGAAATTGTTTTTATTCCTCAAGCCGGAGCAGTCGGTGAATGGCCGGAAGGACTTTATGAAGCTGAAATGAGAGTGGCTTCTTTTCAGAATGGTTACTATACCGCTTTATGTAACAGGGTTGGGAAAGAAGAATGTTTAACCTTTGCTGGCGAATCTTTTGTTTGTGATCCTGCGGGAAATGTTGTTGCAAAAGCAAATAAAGGAACAGAAGAAATTCTTTATTGTGATATTGATTTAGAGCAATGTAAAAAATCACATGCTAAAAAATTGTTTCTAAAAGATAGAAGACCTGAGCTTTATTCTGATTGGTTAAAAGATTAATACTTTTATTTTATGTTGAAATAAAACCTGGATACTTGGGAAATTGAAAGTGCCGTTAAATCAATTACTAAATTAAAAAGAAGAAAATACTAAAACGTGAAATCAATAGAAGAAAAAATTGTAACGAAATATTTTGACAAATTTGATAAAAAAATTACTGAGTGGATGGGTAAATATGGATTGCTCATCCTAAGGGTTTGCCTAGGAATTATTTTTTTATGGTTTGGCGTACTTAAATTTTTTAAGGGATTAAGTCCTGCCGAAGATCTTGTTAGAAATACTATTTATTTCATGGATCCTGATATTTTTATACCCATACTTGCGCTTTGGGAATCTATCATAGGACTTGGTTTAATAACAGGGAAATATATGCGGTTAACTCTATTACTTTTATTTCTTCAGATGCCCGGCACTGCATTGCCATTGATTATTTTACCTGAAAAAGTCTGGACGATTTTTCCTTACGGCTTAACTTTAGAGGGGCAGTACATTATTAAAAACTTAGTTTTGATTAGCGCAGGATTGGTTTTGGGTGCAACTGTGAGAGGCGGAAAAATAATTTCATTCTTAAAGGAGTAGTGAACATAAAAAGGATTCAATAATTTTGTCCATAATCTAACTTCTCCACTCATCAAAAAACTTTGGATTTATTAAAAACTATGATTTAATTTATTATAGTTTTTATTCCAGTTTCTATAAATTCATTTTTATGCATTCACGACATCAATCAGCAAATCACCAATAATTTTTCAATCAAATCAGAGATATCGCTATGAAAAAATTATTTACCATAATCAGTTTTCAGTTTTTTGTTTCTATTCTCATCAACAATAACTGCACAAAATAATTCTGAGCCCGATTCACTTAAAAATATTTCTTTGGCCGGTTTATCTTTTAGAAGTATTGGTCCTGCAATTACAGGTGGAAGAACAATAGATATTGCAGTTAATCCATTCGATCACAGTGAATATTTTATTGCATCAGGTCACGGCTCGTTATGGAAAACAACTAACCGCGGAATAACCTTCTCCCCTGTTTTTGATGGAAACAAATCTTATGCAATTGGTTCTGTTGAGATTGATCCAACTAATCCTAATGTAGTTTGGGTAGGAACGGGTGAGAACAAAAATCAGAATAATGTTATTTACGGCGATGGAATTTATAAAAGCGAAGATGGAGGCAAAAGCTGGAAGAATATGGGTTTGAAAAATTCGGAACACATTAGTGGAATTGCAATCGATCCAAACAATTCAAATATAGTTTATGCAGCAGCAATGGGATCACTTAAGAAATGCTGGAGGTGAAAGAGGAATATTCAAAACAACTGATGGCGGTAAAACCTGGGAACAGGTTTTAGAAATAAATGAATACACCGGCTGTTATGAAGTTCATATGGATCCGAGATATTCAAATATTTTATACGCAACTGCTCACCAGCGAATGAGAAATTTATACACAGGAGTTTACGGCGGACCGGAAAGCGGAATTTACAGAACTACAGACAGCGGAGAAACCTGGGAAAAAATGAAAGGCGGCTTGCCATCAGAAGATGTAGGCAGAATTGGAATGGCAATATCTCCTGTTAATCCTGATGTGCTTTATGCAATTATTGAAGCAACAGAAGATGATAAAGGAATTTACAGAAGTTATGATCGCGGAGTAAGCTGGACAAAACAAAACAGTTATATTTCATCCTACGCTTTTTATTTTCAAAAATTATATTGTGATACAAAAGATGTTAACAGGGTTTACAGCGATGATGTTTTTATACAGGTAACAAATGATGGCGGAAAGACATGGAGCAATCTTGGTGATGATAAAAAACACGTTGATAATCATGCTTTGTGGATTGATCCTGAAAATAACGAACACATTATTGCTGGCTGTGATGGAGGTGTTTATGAAACTTATGATAAAGGTAAGAACTGGGATTTTAAAGCAAACATTCCAATCACAGAAATTTATAAAGTAACAACAGATAATGCTGAACCGTTTTACAATGTTTATATAGGAACGCAGGATAACAACAGCTTGGGCGGTCCTTCCAGAACTATAAATTCTTCGGGAATAATGAACCAGGATTGGTATTTTACAAATGGAGGGGATGGTTTTGAAACACAGGTTGATTGGAAAGATCCGAATATAATTTATTCGCAATCACAGTTTGGCGGATTGGTTAGGTTTGATAAAAAGAGCGGTGAAAACCTCTTCATCCAACCACAGGATTTTGCAGATACTGCTTACCGATTTGATTGGGATGCAGGATTTATAATTTCACAGCACGATAATAATAGACTTATACTTTGGCGGAAACAAACTTTTGCGAAGTGATGACCAGGGAAGTACATGGATAGAAATTAGTCCTGATCTTACACGCGGAGTTCCAAAAGAGATGCAAAAACTTATGGGACAAAGCTGGAGTATTGATCAGCTTACGCGCAAAGGTTCAATGGCACAAATTGTAACTATTGCTGAATCTTCTCTTGATGAAAATATTTTATTTGTTGGTTCCGGTGATGGTTTAATTCATTTTACAACTGATGGCGGAACTAACTGGCAAAGTTCATCTATTCCCGGTTTACCTGAGTATGCACGAATTCATCATATGATTGCTTCACGATTTGATAAACTGATCGCTTACGCAGCTTGCCATAATTATGTTGGCGGCGATCGCAATACCTTATCTTTATAAAACTACTGATGGCGGAAAACATGGTTTTCAATAAACAGTAATCTTCCTGAAGAAGGAAGCACTTATTCAATTGCAGAAGATCATGTTGAAAAAAATCTACTTTTTGTAGGAACTCAGTTTGGAGTTTATTTTACAAACAACGGCGGTGATGAATGGATTCCATTTAAAAACGGAATGCCACCAGCAACTGTAATGGATCTTGATATTCAGCGTAGAGAAAATGATCTTGTTGTTTCAACTTTTGGAAGAGGAGTTTACATTTTAGATGATTATTCACCGTTGCGTTACTTATCAAAAGAAACATTAAAGAAAGAAGCAGAAATATTTCCAATAAAAGATGCAGAGATGTTCATTCCTGCAAATCCATTTGGATTTAGAGGAGTTGGCTTCCAGGGTGCAAGCTTTTATTCAGCACCAAATCCTGAAGTTGGAGCAGTATTTACTTATTACCTCAAGGATGAAATTAAATCACTCAAAGAAAAAAGAAGAGATGAAGAAAAAGAAAAACAAAAAAATGGGGAAGACATTAAATATCCACCTTACGAAACTTTAAGGAAAGAGCAGGAAGAACCTGATGCCTATTTACTTTTTACAATAACAGATGAACAAGGCAATGTTGTAAGAAAAATTAAAACCGATCCTAAAAAAGGAGTGAACAGAATTGTTTGGGATTTCAGGTACAATACATTTACTCCAATATCGCTTAAACCCTTTGATGATACGGTTCCATGGAATGAACCGGATAGAGGTTATATGGTAGTGCCAGGCAATTATAATGTTTCGCTCAGTAAATTTGAAGACGGCGTGTTTACAGAATTAGTTGCACCGAAAAAGTTTAGTTGTAAACCGTTAAATATTACAAGCTTACCTGCAGAGGATAAACTTGCACTGGATAAGTTTAATAAAAAAGTTGCTGAGTTAACAAGAGCTATTACTGGAGCCGATGCTTATCGCAAAGAATTGGTTGATAAACTTTCTTACCTTAAAAAAGCAGTTCTTGAAGCCGCAAATGTCCCAGAAGATACATATAATAAGATATTAACCGCAGAATTAAATCTGAATGAATTGAACCGCCAATTGAATGGAGATAGATTACGAGGAAGGTATGAAGGAGCATCTCCAAGTTCTATAAAAGATCGTGTTGATTTAATAACTGCTGCTTTGTGGAATACAACTGCAGCACCAACTACTACATTTACCAAATCTTATGATGATGCAGCAAACAAATTTGGTGATGTTCTGGTTTTTCTAAAATCTATTGATCATGAAATAAAGCAAATTGAGCGGATTTTAGAAGAATACGGTGCACCCTACACACCGGGAAGATTCCCTGAGTGGGAGAAGAAATAAGTCTTCTGAATATGAAAATATAAATTAAATGAGATTATGAAACTAATAATGATTTACATGATAAAGTTCTCATTCAATCCGACCATAAAAACTATTGAAACAATGCCTGATCATACTGGGAAAAAGGAATATGAAAATGTTCAGGCGGCATTTATCCAGGTTGAAAAAGAGGATGAGGAAAATGAAACTGTGATAAAGAGAAAATTATTAAAAAATCTTAAATGGATTGCCGGGAAAAATAATACAAAACATATTATTTTGCACTCATTTGCACATTTATCGGAAAGTAAAGCAGAGCCTGATTTTACTAAATCTATTTTTGATGAAATTGATGAAAGATTAACAAGTTCAGGTTTCCAGGTTGAGCAAACACCGTTTGGTTATTTTTTAGATTTGCAAATCGATGCCCCGGGATATTCACTTGCGAGGGTTTTTAAGGATTTATAAGTTGGAAAAAACGGGGGGAATAAAATTGTATTTACAAGCATTATATGTCACTTTTATCCTTCTGCCGTATTAATTTCAAATGCTAGTAAATATTTGGATCCAATAACTCATATATATTTCTGTGATTGTTTTGTGATGAATATGAATTATATTTATCAGGAATTATAAACGACAAATGGAGAATCTTTAAAAATGAAAGTAATTAGTTTAGCTATTTTAATTTTTGTTCTTTTAATTGGATGTTCTAAAGATAATAACACGATAACTCCACAAGAACCTGATGCGAACGCACGATACAGGTTAACATTTAATGCAACCTGGAGTGCACAAACTCACCCAACTGAATTTCCTCCAAGCGCACATTTTTCAGGATTAATTGGAATGACTCATAACAGCAGTATAACGCTTTTTAGCCAAGGTGAACTTGCTTCAGATGGAATTAAAAATATGGCTGAAACGGGAGGTAAAAATCCTTTGGAAGCTGAAATCCAGGCATTCATTTCAAACGGAACAGGTAATAAATTAATCAGCGGGGCAGGCATAAATTCTTCTCCTGGAAATGTCAGCCTGGAATTTGATATTACGTCAACTCATTCACTTGTAAGTATGGTTTCAATGCTGGCACCAAGCCCTGATTGGTTTATAGCAGTTAGTAATATTAATTTAATTGAAAATAATAATTGGGTTACAAGCAAAATTATCACTGTGGATATTTATGATTCAGGAACTGATAGCGGGGTAACCTTTATATCGCCTGATGATCCTACTGTTCCAAGGATAGCTATTTTTAAAATCACTACTCCTCCCCTTGCAGTAAATAATGTAGTTGCTCCATTGGGATCAATAACTTTTACTAAAATTGATTAAATCATAATTTCACTAGTCATTGGATTTGGCTGATCATTATTATTTTAATCTATTATTACTCTACTCTTACTTTGCTGTTAACCAACTATTGGCTTTTTATTTAGTGTAAATTCGTGTTAATTAGTAGCTAAAGAAATTTTATTAATCTTCCGTAAACAATTTTTGAGAAATCCTTTTATACTTTTCAAAATTATTTTTTTCATCTTAGTTTTCTCTGCATTTCAGGGATCAACCGTTGCTCAATTTAGAGTTTCAGCCGGGGGTTCTGTTGGCGGTGGTTTTATAAAAGGTAATTCACCCTCTGTAAGTAGTTTTACGGCTTCATTTTTTGTTGAAACAAATACAGTCCTTTTTACAGAAGTTACTCCACGATTAAGCTTTGTTTATGCCAGGGATTTTAATTCAATCATTCCAAATCTTAGAAAACCGTATTTCCCTTTCGTACAAGGTATATCATTTAAAGGAATAACAACACAATATTTTGAAGATCATATTTTTCTTGAAGAAGGATTTGGTTTGCTTGCTTTAAATGATCGAACATTTAGTGATACAGATTCCTGGAGTTACGGAGTTGTGCTCTCAATAAACGGCGGATTCGATTTACGCGGTTTTGAGCTGAGCGGTTTTAAAATAGGTGCAGGAATTGAATACGGTATTACATTTAACAATACACTTGCACAATATTCTTCGCTGCATTTTATTTTAATTATACATTATAGAGATCAATCCATTTAAATAGTGATGATTGTTATTTTTCCAAATCTAAATACTTCGAAGGCATTTCATTTTTAGGATTATCACCTTTAAGATAATATTCAAACCATCTCATTGTTCTTAAACTGTAATCAAGTCGTGAAGTATTTTTTCTATTGCCATGTCCTTCACCAGGATATCTTACAAATCTAACAGGAGCATTGCTGTGAAGTTTTAATCCACTGTAAAGTTCTAAACTTTGCGAAGGATGAACACGAGCATCATTTTTTGCCGCCAAGAATTAAAGTTGGAGTTGTACTTCCCTTAACATATCGTACAGGAGATCGTTCCCAAATAAGATCTTCATTTTCATGAATCCATGTTCCCCAGTGAACAAGGTAATCTTCGTAAGGAATATCTGTGGTTAACATTTTAGAAACCTGGTTACCGATTCCAACAAAAACAACTGCTGCAGCAAAACGATGAGAAAATTTTGTTGCTGCCCAGGCAGAAAAATATCCGCCATAAGAACCGCCACCAATTCCAACCTTATCTTTATCAACTAATCCTTCAGCAATTAAATAATCAATTCCATCAATTACATCATTAAATTCTGCACCGGCAAGATCACCAAATCCTTCCATCGTAAAATCTATGCCGCGGCTGGAACTCGATCTGTAGTTTGGCATAAAAACAAAAAATCCTTTGGCTGCAGCAATTTGTCCCCAACGGTTGTATGCAGTCTGCCAGCCGTTTGAAGTAGCATGTTCAGGTCCGCCATGAATATGAACAATGAGCGGATATTTATTTCCTTCCTCATAGTTTAGTGGATAAAAAAGTATCACCCTGAATTTCCAATCCATCTCTTGCATTGTAAGTTATTTTTTTCTGATCAGCTAGCTGTACATCTTTAAGCCATGGATTTACATCAGTTAACTTTGAAAGTTTTTTATCATTCAGAGAAAATGTATAAAGTTCGGAAGGATGTTTTGAATTATTTCCCAGCGAATGAAATCAAATCATCTTCAACATTAAAGCTGCTGAAAACAATCACTCCCGGTTTTATAAAATTTTCCGTTCATGCATCATTAATTCCCTGTTCGCTTAAAGAAATATCAACTCCTTCTTCAGATTGAAAGAGAACAGTGTTTTCATCTTTCCATTTAACATTTCTAATGGAAAGTTCTTTACCGGCAGCATAATTTTTTAACTCAGCAAACTTTTTTGTATTGGGAACTTTTGTTATGAATAAGCTTCCTGTAACAGCATCGTTTACACTTGATGAAGCTATAAATGCTATATGCTTTCCATCAGGGCTCCATTCCATTTGTGTAATCTTACCAGGATTATCTAAATGTAACGTTCTCTCACCCGTTGCCGGATCGATCAAATAAACTTTTTTAAACATATAAGAATAATCGATAAGGTTTTTATCAGCAATGAATGCAGCAATTTGTTTTCCATCAGGACTCCATTTAAAATCAAACACTGAAACACTCATGGTTAGCTGCCTTGGCAGCCATCATCTGGGATTTAAGATGTAACAAGTAAAGATTTCTATCGAGATATTCTTCTTCATAAATTTCAGCATCAAATCCTTTTTCAAGCAGTTCCTTCTTTTCTTGCTCTTTAATGAAGTTGCAACAAATGCAAGTTGGTTACCATCGCTGCTTATTTCGTATTGAAGTACTGAACTTAAAGAATTTGTTAATGCTAACGGTTTATCCGAATCGAGGGATAACTGGTAAACTTGTGTAAATTTATCTTCATTTAATTTTGCACGAAAGGTTATACTTTTCGAATCAGGCATCCATCCAATTGATGAAATAAACACTTTTTCTCCCAGCAACTCTGTTGATTCGCCATTTACCAGGTTATACAAATATAGATAGCGGTAATGGTTACCCGGTTTATCTTCTAATTGCCTTGGAACATGAAGAGTGTAAGCTATGTAGTTGCCATCAGGTGAAATTGATGTTTCAACAACGTATTTCGTTCTTAGTAAATCGTAAGAGGTAAAAACATTTTCCTGGGCAGTAGAAACTGTTATAAATAGAAAAATGAAAAATCAGAAAGAGGTGATTTATGTAGATCTTAGCATTTTGAGTTTCCTTATTTTAAATCAACTATACAAATTTGGGTAAAAATGATTAGTAAAAAAAATGAGGTGAGTTCAAAAGCAAGATCATTGATCTCTTTATTGCTGTGTAATATAAAAGCCACCGTTAAGGTGGCTTATTAAATCTTGATTTGTTTTAGTTGCTTATCTTCCCATTTTTTAATTCATCTGCCAGCCGGTCAACTTTATAAATATGGCGAATAGCTTCCATCATTCCTGCTGAATGAACTGAAACCATCCTGTTCTCTTCGGTTCTGAAGATAAAGTTACCGGGTAATCCCTGGATGTTTCCATCAAACGCAAGACCCACAACTTCAGCATTTATATTGATTACCGGGCTGCCGGAGTTTCCACCAATTATATCATTTGTAGATACAAAATTAAAAGGAGTTGCCAGATCAAATTCTGCTGGTGGATTTAACCATCTTTCATGCAAATCCCACGGATATTCTTTAGCAAAGGAATTGTAACGATCGTACATACCATAAAAAGTAGTAATGGGAGGTGCAATGGTTCCGTTATAAGGAAAACCTTCAACTATACCATCCGAAATTCTTAATGTAAAAGTAGCATCAGGTGGAATGGATGTTCCATAAACTTCAAAAAGTGCCCTGCCTAACAATTGGTTGTAAGTATCTTCACTTGCAACAAGTGCATCCATTTTAGCATCAAGTTCTTCTCCTTTAGGAACACCATTAAGTACAAAATAAATAAACGGATCGTCTCCGCTTAAAATTGCATCAGATCCTTCTTCAACAGAGATCTTTATATCATCCAGGTTTGTTAAAGAAGAGTTTGAGAGGACATATTCAACTGCCTCATCACCTTTTTTTCCGCCGGTCATTTTTTTAACAATTTCGTTATCGCTGCCAAGGTATCTACCAAGAGTTTCTAATTTTTGCTTCAACATGTTGTTGTTCATTTCGTAATCAAAATCATCAGGCATAAGTGCACTAAGTGAATTTTCAAGCTCTTCGCCAATATATAATTCGCTTCTTTCATTTTCAGGAAGAGCGAGTTCCTGGGCTATAGCAACAAGCTCATCGGCAATAAAAAAGTAACGTGGTGTGGTAAACCTGTTCATACTATAAGCAAAACGTTTGTTGGAATATTTTTTCAATTCGCTGCGTGATTCTTCAATCTTTTCCCATAAATCGCCATACTTTTCATTAAGTTCATCATCTGATTGAACAGCATTTTTAAAATTTTGTTCAAAGTCTCTTTTTCTCTGCATCAAAACCGGGTCTCGCAATCCTTTCAGCATTCCGCTGTAAGCTTTATTAGAATTTTCAAAACTGAATAACCTATCCTGCAATTCAGGTTTTCTTTCAGGATTATTTTTAATTATTAAATTATAACTCTCTATCAACCCGTTAATCATCTCAAGTGTACGTGGATAACTAATATCCCTGTTATATTCCAGTTGAGCCACAGTTTTTAACCTGTTGGTAGAACCAGGATTACCTACAACAAAAACAGCATCACCGGCTTTAATTCCTTTCTCGCTCCATTTAAGAAAGTTATCAGTTTGTAATGGATTACCTTCTTCATCATAAACCCTGTAGAAAGAACAATCTAAATTATATCGTGGGTAAGTAAAGTTATCAGGATCGCCGCCAAAAAAACCTGCTTGATTTTCGGGAGCAAAAACTAATCTAACATCAGTATATCTTTTGTAACCATAAAGAGAATATTTTCCGCCGTTGTACAATGGAGTAATAGATATATCGAGTCTCTGTTTCTTCAGCATACCTTTCTTCAATTTCTGATAATTGTATTAAACTCAATCTCAAGTTTCTCTTCATCTGTTTTACCTTCATCAATTGCATTTTGGATTTCATCAGTAACATCATCAATAAGTACAAGTTGATCAACATACAAACCGGGAATGGGTCTTTCATCTTCCAGTGTATTGGCAATAAAACCATCTTTATGAAGATCTTCCCCTTCTCTTGTAACCTGTGTAATAGTTTGTCTCGCACAATGATGGTTTGTCATAACCAACCCATCCGCCGAAACAAAAGAGGCAGAACAATAATTAGCAAACCTTAAAGCTGCCAATCTTACATTATCAAACCATTCATCGCCGGCGCTAAAATTATATTCATCTTCAAAATAATCGGTTGGTGGAAAATCGAATGTCCACATTTTTCCATTGTCGAATTTGCCAGCTTTAACAGTGTCAAGATTCAGCCAGTTAGAAGGAGATTGTGCAATTAAAATTCCGTTTGAAAGAGTAAAGGTTAAGATAAGGGACAGAATTACGGTTTTAATCCTGAGTTTGAAAAATTCCATTTTAACACTCCGCTTTTGAAATAATTAAGTGATATTTGTTAATAGAACGAGCTAACATAAAGAATAATTACTTTTGAAAAAAAGAGAAACTATGAGTGCGGTGCTTATTATATATGAATGGGAAACGATGATCATAATCCTGGGTAATAATTTAAGGAAAGCAAGCAGACATATTTCACCTGCCGGTAAATAAACCGAAAATGCTTACTCATTGGTATGTTGTGCAACCTTAAATGTAAGAATCGGGTTGGTACAATGGTTCGATTTCCCATTCATCCTCAACCGTTCCAATACAATGCGAACATTTTGGAACGTTAAAAACCACCTTCTCTTCGTTGGGGGCTGCTCGAACAAAATTAAGAATTGTTCTGCAACTCGAACATTGTACAACATGCGATGTTGTAGTTTTCGCACTGCAATCAGGACAAAGATAACCTAAATCCCCTGGACCCTCCTTCGGGTTAACCAGGAAAATAGAGTTACATTTAGAATTGTTGCATTTAGCGAAGTGCCATTTAATCGTATCAGTAGTTTCGATATTGCTCTCCACGTTTTTGATATACGTAATGTAAAAAGTAAATACATAAAAGTCTATTGAAAAAACAGTCTCTCTGTACTTTTTTGAGGAAGATTCCCTTCAACCACAAAAATAGCGTAGAAAGATGCAGTAATTATTCACAAAAAAAAATCCATATCTTTGTACTTCAAAAATTTTTGACCTAAATATTACTCTTTAGAACTATGGAGACACTTAATGAGAAAGATAATCGGCTTTAAAGCTTACGACTTCCGTGGTAAAGTGCCTGGTGAACTGAATACAGAACTTGCTTACAAAATTGGACGAGCTTATTCAAAATATATTGATGCAAAACATATCGTGGTAGGATACGATATCAGGAAATCTTCGGTGGAAATTTCTGAGGCACTTATTAAAGGATTGAACGACAGCGGTGTTAATGTTACTAACATTGGGCTGTGCGGCACCGAGATGGTTTACTTTGCAACCCCTCATCTTAATGCCGATGGAGGAATAATGATAACTGCAAGCCATAATCCGCCTGAGTATAACGGGATGAAGTTTGTAAGAAAGGATTCTGTTCCCGTAGGTTACAGTTCAGGTTTAAATGAAGTTGAACAGATGATACTTGAAAATAATTTTAGCGATGTTAAAGTTGAAAAAGGGACTGTTACTAATGTTAATGTGATGGATGACTTTATAAATAACCTAAGCCAATTTTATGATGCGGAAAAAATAGACCCGCTTAAGGTTGTTGTGAATGGCGGAAACGGCTGTGTGGGGTTGGCACTAAATGCCATCGAATCAAAACTCCCCATTGAAATGATAAAAGTATTTAACGAACCAGATTCAGAGTTTCCTAACGGAGTTCCAAATCCTATGATTGAAGAAAACCGCAAACCAACCATTGAAGCTATAAAAGAGCATAACGCTGATTTGGGAGTTGCCTGGGATGGCGATTATGACCGTTGTTTTTTCTTTGATGAAGAAGGAAATTTTATTGAAGGATATTACATCGTTGGATTATTGGCAAAATCAATTTTAAAAAACCATCCGGGCGAAAGCATAGTGCACGATCCACGGCTTATATGGAACACACTTGAAATTGTTAACCAACACGGCGGCAAAGCTGTTGAATCTAAAAGCGGGCATGCATTTATAAAAGAAAAGATGCGCGAAGTAAATGCAATTTACGGCGGCGAAATGTCTGCTCATCATTACTTTAGGGATAATGCATATTCCGATAGCGGAATGATCCCATTTCTTTTAATTCTCCAGCTTATGTCTGAAGAGAAGAAATCTCTTTCATCATTAGTTAGCGAGATGATTGAAACCTATCCATGCTCAGGCGAAATAAACTCTACAATTGATGATGCTGCAGCAAAGATGAAAGAAGTGGAAGATGCATTACAGCGATGGGAATATCGTTCGTGTTGATGGTTTATCTGTTGAATACCCCGACTGGAGATTTAACTTAAGAATGTCTAACACTGAACCGATTTTAAGATTGAATGTTGAAAGCCGTGGTGATGAAAAATTAATGAAAAAGAAAACAAAAGAGATTTTGAAGTTGATAAAAAACTGAGGGATATAAGTCAGACAATAGAATTTTAAATTTGGATTGCAGAAATAATTTTACCCGGAGGGGATGTTATTCTGCAATCTTGTTTTTTCAAGCATTTTTAATTTTTTATTTCAACTTCAACAATAAAAGGTATTTTTAGCTTTTCCCATTCCAACTTAATTGTTGCTGCGTTATCTAAAGTTTTTGTTATAGTATATGCCAGCCATTCCTGCCAACGTAACCTTCTTCCGGTGTAACTTCAATTCTCAAGGCATCTTCTGCTTCATTATATTCAAAGGCGCCCCACTGGTCCGCAACTTTATTAAATATTAAAGTCCAGTTATTTTTTGTTGGAATTGTAAAAAAACCGTAACTGCCTGCTTTCAATTTTTTACCGTTTATCTTTACATCCGTACTAAAAGTAATTTTTGTTGCTTCGTTTGCACCAGCCCGCCAAACAACGTGATAAGGAACCAATCCTCCCCATATTTCTCTTCCCTTTACGCCGGGTCTGCTATACTCTATAGAAACATCCGTAAATCCAACAGTTTGCTGTACCATTGCTTTAGGACTTATTCTTACTTTTTCCTCGTTTTGTGCAAACGTAATAAGAGGAACAAGCATAAAGATTATTAAAAACTGTGCACACCTAAATGAAAACAAAAATCTTCTCATAAATTTTCCTTTGATAAAATTACTTTCTTTTAATACGAATATAATATAAAGATTCTAAATTTTTCTGATTTCATCAACTACTTTATTAATATCGCTTTTTGTATTGTAAAAATGCGGTGATAACCTAATATATCCCAACCTTTCGGAGCAGATAATATTTTTTTCGGAAAGATGATTAAAAATCTTTTCCGACTTATCACTTCTAAAACTTACAATTCCTGCAATATTTTCTTCAGGGTAATTTAAAAGCACCGGCTCAATTCCAACATCAGCAAGAAGTTTATTAAAATATAAAGTGTTACTTATTATCTGCTGTTCAATATTCTTAAAACCGAACTCTTTAAATAATTTTAAAGAAGTGTTAAATGCATAAATACCCAAAGCGTTTAAAGTACCCGATTGATATCTGCTTGCTGAGGATCGAAGATCAATTTTATAATCCAGAAAATCCCATGCGTTATTAACAGAAAGCCATCCAAGCGGAACAGTTTTAATTTTATTTTGAAGATCCTCTTCGATATAAATAAAAGCAAGACCCTGCACACCAAGCATCCATTTTTGAGTTCCACAGGAGAGAAAATTTACGTTGCATTCTTTTACATCAAGCGTAACTGCGCCAAGCCCCTGTATTGCATCAACAGAAAATATTATATCGTTTTCTTTACAAAACTTTCCAATCTTTTTAAGATCAACCCTGTAACCGCTAAGGAATTGAACATAGCTTATTGAGATCAATCTTGTCCCCGGTATTACCGCATCAATAACATCTTCGGCTGTTACTAATCCATCTTTCGATTTTACAAAATCTATTTCAACTCCTTGCTCCTTCCAGGTTAAGAAAAGGATAAACGTTGGCAGGAAATTCTACATCGTTAAGTAAAATTCTATCTCCTTTTTTCCATTTTACTCCCTGCGCCAAAATATTTAACCCGTTTGAAGTGTTATCTGTAAAAGCAATCCTATCGGCAGAGCAGTTTAACATCTCACCCAATAAATTTTTTGAGTCATCTACCTTTTCTTTAAATGAAGAATAATCATCAATATTACCTTCGCTGCTTTCTTTAAGAAGAGAATTGAGTTCATCTCTTAAATTTGTGTTAACCGGTCCGCTTGCGGCATGGTTAAAATAAATTATTCCTTTATTAAGATGAGGAAAATACTCCCTTGCTCTGCTCAAATCAGGTTCAATCATTTTTATTAAAAATATAAAGTGAAAAAAATAATTAGAAACACTAAATGAATAATAGGAAATTATCAGAAATTAAATTCACATCATCACATTTTGAATTTTGCTATTAGCAACAATAATATTTACATTTTTATTGAAAATTTTTCGAGATTCATTATTATTAATTCTGATTCTTATCTTTACGAACAAAAATGGACAATAAATGGGAAATCCAAAAGCACCGAAACATAAAGAATTATCTGTAGAACAACTCCGCTGGAAGTGTGATCCTGATATGTTGGAGTTCAGTTCAACGGGCGACCTTGAACCTATTGAAGGAATTTTAGGACAGGAGAGAGCATTAAAAGCACTTAAGCTTGGAGTTGATTTAAGATCGCCGGGATACAATATTTACATTGCGGGTTTATCTGGGTCTGGTAAAGCATCTACAGTAAAAAAAATGTTAGAAAAAATTGGGGCAAATGGACCGGCACTTTATGATTATGCTTATGTAAATAATTTTAAAGATACTGACCGTCCAATACTTCTTACCTTTCCTAAGGGACGAGCAAAGATATTTAAACGTGATTTATGCAATTCAATTGAAGTACTGAAAGTAAACATTCCCAAGGCTTTGGAAAGTGAAGTGTACCTGGATAAGAAAAAGAATATCATCTCAGGTTATAACCAGCAAGAACAAACCCTGATGAACGACTTTGATTCTAAGCTAAGAAAGGTTGGATTATCTTTGGGTCAGATTAAAGTTGGAGAGATTGCCCGACCGGATATTATTCCACTGATTGATGATACACCCGTTCCCATTTTTCAGCTTGATGAAAAGATTAAGGAAGGAAAAATAACTGAGGAACAAGCAAAAGAAATTGTTGGTAAATACAATGAGCATCAGCAGGAACTGCAATTACTTTTTAAAAACGGTTTAAAGATCAGCCAGGAATTCCAGGAAAAACTTGCAATCTTGGAAAAAGATTGTGCAATTGATGTGGTTAAAGCAGTTTTAGAAAACCTGATTGAAAAATATAATGATTCAAAGATCCAGGATTACTTAAAACAAGTGGAAGAAAGCATACTTGAGAATATTCAAATATTTAAAGGTATAAAGCCGGAGGGCGAAACAACCAGCGAAGGTTTTACTATCGATTACTTTAAAGAGTATGATGTAAACATCGTAATGGATAACAGCAATACAAAAGATGTTCCGATTATTATTGAAACATCTCCCACGCATTCAAATCTTTTCGGCGCTACCGAGAGAGTAAGTGACGGCAGGGGAAATTATTACAGCGATTTTACAAATATAAAAGCAGGTTCACTTCTTAGAGCCAACGAAGGATACATTGTACTGAATGTTATGCACCTGTTCGAAGAAGCTGGTGTATGGAAAACTTTAAAGAGAGTTTTAACATACAATAAATTAGAAATTCAGGATCCGCCAAACCTTTTTCAATTTTCTTCATCTACCTTAAAACCGGAACCGATTGATATAAACGTTAAGGTTATACTAATAGGCAGCCAGTATATTTACTCTTACCTTTCGGAGCATGAGTATGATTTTAAAAAGATGTTTAAAGTAAAAGCTGATTTTGATTATGAAATAAAACGTTCGGATAAAGTATTAACCGAGTATGCGCGGGTAATAAAAAAGTTTGTTAGAGATGAAAACCTAAAAGAGTTTGATAAAACTGCTATTGCTCATCTGCTGGAAATTGCAGCAATCTTTGCAGGGCAAAAAGAAAAACTTACAACCAGGTTCTCTAAAATTGCTGACCTTGCCAGGGAAGCAAACTTTTGGGCTATTGATGACGGGTTTGATGTTGTTACTGCAGCACACGTAGAAAAAGCATATAACAATGCTATAAACAGGCATGGTATGCTTGAATCTAAAATATCGGAAATGTACGAAGACGGAACTTACCTAATGGATACAGAAGGAGAGAGAGTTGGACAGATAAATGGATTGGCGGTTTACTCTGCTGATTTCTATTCTTTTGGAAGACCGACGCGCATTACATCTACAGTTTCTTTAGGGAGCGGAAACATTATTAATGTTGAACGCGAAGCCGGGATGAGCGGAAGGCACTATAACAAAGGCGTTTTAATAATATCAGGTTATTTTAAAGAAACTTTCGGGCAGGATATTCCGCTTGCCTTTAATGCTAATCTTGTGTTCGAGCAATCATACGGCACGGTTGATGGCGACAGTGCTTCCTGCGCAGAAATATTTGCATTACTCTCTACACTTTCCGGTTTGCCAATCAAACAATCAATTGCTGTTACCGGCTCATTAAACCAGAAAGGGGATGTACAGCCAATCGGTGGAGTTAATGAAAAGATAGAAGGATTTTATGAATTGTGTAAAACCAAAGGGTTAACTGGTGAACAGGGTGTGGTAATACCTGTTCAGAACGTTAAAGACCTTATGCTTAAGGAAGAAGTTGTTAATGCAGTTGCTGAAAAAAAATTCCATGTCTATTCTATCTCAGGATTAGAAGAAGGAATTGAAATTCTTACAGGAGTTAAAGCCGGCAAGAAGATGAAAGAGGGTTATGAGAAAGATACAGTTTTCGATCTTGTAGAAAGAAAGCTAAAAGATATGTACGCTAAGTCAAGGGCAATTAAAGAGATTATTCCGATCCTGCATCGAAGAGAAAGAAAAAATGAATGATGTAGCTGCTCAGAACTGCAGGGTGAAAATTCTTGTAACGCTAGGCCCGTCCACAAACACAGTTGAAAGTATAAACGATTTGATTGATGCAGGAGTCAGCGGAGTAAGATTGAATATGTCACATGGAGACTACGAGCTTCTTTGATCAATTGTTCAATAACATTCATATGGCTTGTACGAAAAAGAACTCTTCGCTTTCAATTTTAGCGGATCTCCAGGGACCCGAAAATACGGGTGGGCGAATTAGGTTCACCTGAAATCGAAATCAAATCCGGTAATACAATAGAAATAACTCAGATGATGTTACATGGAAACCAGGAAATAATTTCAAGTTCTTATAAAGACTTAGTAGAAGATGCCGATGGATGATTTGATTTTAATTGACTGATGGATTAATAAGACTTAAAGATCATTAATAAAGATGAGTCCTTTTTAGTTTGCGAAATTTTAAATGGAGGTATTCTTAGTCCAAGAAAAGGTATGAACTTACCTGGAATGAGGCTAAGCACACCATCGCTTACTAAAAAAGATTTTGAATGATCTGAATTACATTTTAAAAAAGCGTGTTGATTATTATTGCGCTGTCATTTGTTAGGGAATCCGGAAGATGTTACTAAATTTAAAAAGCTGGCTCGACTCAAAAGGGAAAGCCAATCCCGGTAATGGCAAAGATAGAAAAGAAGGAAGCATGGGATGACATCGACGCCATCATAAAAGCGGCGGATGGAATTATGATCGCGCGTGGCGATCTTAGGTGTTGAACTTTCTCCGCATCGAGGTACCTGTAATTCAGAAAGAGACAATTAAAAGATGCAACGAGATTGGGAAGCTGGTAATCACAGCAACACAAATGCTGGAATCGATGATCAACTCCCAGATTCCAACCAGGGCTGAAGCATCGGATGTAGCAAATGCAGTATGGGATGGCACTGATGTGGTTATGCTAAGCGGTGAAACTTCAATTGGAAAATATCCTACTAATGACCGTGAGAACCATGAACGACAATTGTTACCAATGCTGAAGGCATATAAAGGTTGAGAACAAAATATTAAATATTACAATTCCGGAAGAGCTGGAAGAAAATCTATTCGATTCGGTCTGCAAAGGAATAACGTAAATGTAGCAGAGCAAATCAATGCAATCAGCAATTGTGGTGTTTCACATACAAGGGACGAGCTGCACGGGGATTAGCAAAGTATCGGCCTAAAGCAACGATAATTGCAATTTCAAACAGCTTTGACACGATGAACAAGTTATGTCTGCGCTGGGGAGTTTCATCATTGTTTATGGAAAAAATAGATAAAGAAGCACATTGCAATTAGCAATGCAACAGAATTGATTCTGAATTCAGGCTTGGTTAAAAAAGGTGATCTAGTTATATTTTTATCACGCGCACCAATAACAGACAAGGGAAGATCAGATTGGACAAGGTTCGAAGTTATTGTAATGGGTAATGCAGGACGTAAATAGTGCGGATATAAATATAGCAAAGTGGTGGGAAATCAACGGATGCGGATAAAATTCTCTGCACACTTTGCCCGCGGTATTGCAAAATTGGTGATGGACAGCCGGGTTTTTGCTACATAAGACAAAACCATGGTGGAATTTTATATACTATTGGATACGGTCATCCTACCGGATTTGCAATAGATCCCATTGAAAAAAAACCGCTTAATCATTTTTTACCGGGTTCAACCATTCTTAGCTTTGGTACAGCCGGATGCAACCTTGGCTGCAAGTTTTGCCAAAACTGGTCTACCAGTAAAGCAAAAATTGATGAGCTCAATTCGCTTACTGCATCACCGGAAGATGTTGTGAAGCTTGCAAAAAAACATTCTACTCCTTCCATTGCTTTTACTTACAACGATCCCACAATATTTGGTGAGTATGTAATTGATATTTCAAAAATTGCAAAAGAAGAAAATATAAAATCCGTTATGGTCACTGCTGGTTACATCGATAAAGAAGCTCGCAAAGATGTTTACAAATACATTGATGCTGCAAATGTTGATTTAAAAGCATTCACAGAAAATTTTTACTGGAAGAATACTTCATCTCACTTAAATGATGTGCTCGATACACTTAACCTGGCTAAAACATGAAACAGATGTTTGGATAGAAATTACAACACTTCTCATTCCCGGCGAAAATGATTCGCAGGAGGAGATTAAAAAAGAATGCGACTGGATTCTGAAAAACCTGGGTGATTCGGTTCCTTTACATTTTACTGCTTTTCATCCAGATTTTAAAATGCGGGATAAAGAATCGACTCCAGAAAAAACATTAATAGCAGCCCGTAAAACTGCCATGGAGACAGGATTAAAATATGTTTACGTTGGCAATGTTCATAACGTTGAGGGGCAAACTACTTATTGCCCAAACTGTAAAGAAAAGCTTATTAAGAGAAACTGGCATACAGTTATTGCAGATAACATAATTAACGGACGCTGCTCAAACTGCAAAACTGTAATTGAAGGCGTGTTCTAATTATTATTGATCTTTTCTCATCATACTATTAATCTTAATTATTATTTTTAATTTAACTCACCTAAATATTAACAATTATTAAATTATACTTATTCAGATTAAGGAAAAAATATGAATAACCTGGTTAACAAAAATGTATTTATAACCGGCGCTTCATCCGGGATTGGTAAAGCTTGTGCTGAAGCTTTTGCCAAACAAAAAGCAAACTTAATTCTTACAGCGAGAAGGATAGAAAAACTAAATGAACTTGCAAAAAAAATATCAGGGGAAACCGGTGTAAAAGTTAAGTGTATAGAACTTGATGTGAGAGATAAAAAGAAAGTGCACGAAGTTGCTTCATCGCTTGATGGAGAATGGGAAAATATTGATATTTTAATAAACAATGCAGGATTGGCAAGAGGTTTCGATAAAATTTACGAAGGAAAGACTGACGACTGGGAAGAAATGATTGACACAAACATAAAAGGATTACTTTATGTTACACGCCAGCTTCTTCCTTTGATGGTAGCAAGGGGAGAAGGACATATTATTAATATTGGCTCACTTGCAGGGCACGAGGTTTACCCATATGGTAACGTTTATGCAGCAACCAAGTTTGCTGTAAATGCGCTATCCAGGTCCATCCGGCTGGATGTTATTGATAAAGGAATTAAAGTTAGCAGTGTTGATCCGGGTCTTGTTGAAACCGATTTTAGCATTGTAAGATTTTCAGGTGATGAAGAGCGCGCTAAAAATGTTTACAGCGGAATAGAGCCGTTAACTGCCGAAGATATTGCAGAAGCTGTTCTGTTTTGTGCAGATAGACCTGCTCATGTAAATATAAATGAAGTTATTTTAACACCTGTTGCGCAAGCTTCGGCTACACTTGTACATAGAAAAAACAATTGAACTTAGTGGGAGAATATTTAGACAAATAAACTTATATCTCCCGCACCTTTTCTAATTACTACCGGCTCTCCCTGGCTTAGGTCTATTACACTTGAGGGCTCAACGCTTAAACTGCCTGAAGATAGCATAAGATCTACCTGTAAATTGAATATACTTTTTATCTCCATCGGATCGAATAGCAATTCTCCTTTTCTGTTAGTCGTGCTCGTACTAACAATAGGATTACCCAGTTCTTCAACTATTTTCATTGCAACAAAATGTTCGGGTACGCGTATTCCAACCGATTTTCTGTTGTTCCATAATTTTCTTGGTGCAGATTTAGCGGCTGGTAAAATAAAAGTGTACGGACCAGGTAATAGGTGTTTCATGGTTCTGTATGCATAATCGGATACTTTAGCGTACTTCGAAATATCTTTAAGGTTGTGGCAAATAAAACTCAATAGCTTTATTTCCGGATTATTCTTAATTTCCTGTACTCTTTCTATAGCACTTTTGTTAAAAATATCACAGCCAATACCATAAACCGTGTCAGTCGGATAGATTATTACTCCACCTTCTTTAATTACCTTTACGGCTTTACTAATATATCTAAGTTGTGGATTCTCAGGGTGTAATTCATAAAATTCCATTAAATATCCTTTTAAAATGATGTTACCAAACAGACTTGAGTTAAAAAATTAGTTTGCCGGAATAAAATTTTAATATACAGAAACAATATCAGTAAGATAGAAATGAATTTGTTTTTGTCAACCCTTTTTATACCAAAATTGCCATTTTTTCAATAAATATTTTTTAAAGAGATAAAAATTATTGTTTTCATTATTCGATAATTTTGTATATTTGTTGTTCATATTTTAGAGAAGGTTAGATTAACAGGAGACAAAATGTCTAGAAAATGCCAGGTAACAGGAGTAGGACCCAGAGCAGGAAATAGTATTTCTCATGCTCATAATAAATCTAAAAGAAGATTTTTACCGAACCTACAAAAGAAGAAAATATGGGTGCAGGAATTAAACAGGTTTGTAACACTCAAACTCTCAACAAGTGCTCTTAGAACAATAAATAAAAACGGCACTGCAGATATTGCTAAAATGATTAACGAAGGAAAAGTTAAAGTTCATTAATTGTGTTTAAAGATTTAAAACTAAAAAAGGGAAGCAGCTGCTTCCCTTTTCTATTTTAAAGTAAATCCATCCAGCTACTCTCTAACAACCCATACTTTAATTGTTGTACTTACACTAGTATGAAGCTTTATATTAACGCTATAGATGCCAAGGGTTTTAATCGTTTCTTCAATTTCAACTTTCCGCTTGTCAACATCATACCCCTTTTCTTTTAGCGCGTCAACTATCATTTGAGTAGTGACAGAACCAAATATTTTATCTTCTTCACCAACCTGAACAGGAATAGTGATGGAAACTTTTTCCAGTTCAGCAGCCAGTTTATCGGCGGCATTCAATTCCTGTTGGCTTTTCTTTGCAACATTTTGTTTCTCTTCTTCCAGCGCACGTATGTTACCCTTTAATGCAGTGTAAGCAATTTTGTGCGGAAGGAGATAATTTCTTGCATAGCCATCTTTAACTTCAACCACATCGCCAATTTGGCCTAGGGGTTCAAAGTTTTGTCTTAAAATTACTTTCATCTTAACTCCTATTAATGCAATCTATCTGACTGTATCAGAAACATAAGGCATTAAAGCCATATGCCTGGCACGTTTAATTGCGAGTGATAATTGTCTTTGATATTTAGCGCTGGTACCGGTAATTCTTTTAGGAATTATCTTACCCTGTTCAGTAATATACTTTTGAAGCAGTTTTACATTCTTATAATCAATGTATTTGATATTATTTTGTGTAAACCTGCATATTTTTTTTGCTCTAATTTCTTTTTTCACTATCCGTTCCTTCTTCTTTTATTAAATCAGATTCTTCATTCGATAAAAATTTATCAAATGAATCTCCTGTATAATCGGTACTTTCAACATCGGCTACTGTTCCTTTTCCATCTCCCTTATCCACGCCATTTTCGTTAGTATGTGTATCTGTTTCTGCATCTACAAACTTAGCTCTTTTATTTAGGAATTGAATTCTGCGGGCTTTAATTTCCACAATACTTCTATTGTGTCCGTCATCAGATTTCCAGCTTCTGCTCTGAAGTTCTCCATCAACCAGAACGGCGGAACCTTTCTTCAATCTATCTCTGCAGCTTTCAGCTAACTTATTCCAGGCAACAATACCAACGTAACAAACATCTTCCTGCCATTGATTAGTGCTGTCTTTATATTTCCTGTTAGAAGCCAGCGAAAAATTAACAACCGGGGTTTGGTTTGTTGTTTGTCTGAAAGTAGGATCTTTGGTTAAATTTCCAGCAACTATAACATAATTTATTTCCGGCATTTTCAAGTCAGCCATATTTTAATCCTCCATACTATCGTAAATTATTGGATTTTCTCAGGTTCACTGTTTAATTTCTCATTTTTATCTTCACTTATTTTGGTCTCTTTAACAACAGGTTCGGTTGCTGCTTTTTCTTCTTCCTGTAAAGCGGCTGCCTGTATCTTGCTCTGTTCGATCTGCTCCAGGGCATCTTTGTTCAGTTTAAGAGTAAGATACCTTAAAACACTTTCATCCAGTTGGAAAAATCTTTCGAGCTTTGAGACTATATCAGGCGAGGAATTGTATCTAAAAATAAGATAATATCCGATTTTGCTTTTTTTAACCATGTACGCCAATCGTTTCCTTCCCCAATCTTCAATCTCCAGAACTTCACCCCCGTTGCTGGTAATGGTTTCTTTAATGCGGTTTGTGATGTTCCCAATTTGGTCATCTTCTAATGAAGCATTTATTAGCACTGCACTTTCATAGACTTGTGTTTTCATCAATGTCTATCACCTCCCTATGGTCAATTAGGCCCTTATTTTAATAAATAAGAGCAGGGTTGATAAATAATTCAATTAAAATGTTAAGAAATTTATTTAATTATTGGCGCAATAACAAGTGCAATTACAGCCATTAACTTTATTAAAATATTAAGTGATGGTCCTGAAGTATCTTTAAACGGATCTCCAACGGTATCTCCAACTACTGCTGCTTTATGTGGTTCAGAACCTTTAGCGTAATGTGTGCCATTAAATTCAATTCCTTCTTCAAACATCTTTTTAGCATTATCCCATGCACCACCGGCATTAGATTGAAAGATAGCCATTAGAACGCCGGTTACAGTAACACCTGCAAGCAATCCACCCAACATTTCCGCTCCGCCTAACATACCAATTAGAACCGGTGATAAAATAGCAAGAAGTCCTGGTAATACCATTTTTCTAATTGCAGCTTTGGTCGAAATTTCCACACACTTACCATACTCTGCAACTCCATCTGCCTGTTCGAATGTTTTAACATCATCCGAAGACCACTCTTCTTTTTCCTTTCCTTCATTTCTTTTCATTACCTCGAGTGCTTTAGTAAGAGCAGGAATTGATTTAAACTGCCTTCTTACTTCTTCAATCATTGCCATAGCTGCCTGACCAACTGCGCTCATTGCAAGTGCAGAGAAGAGGAAAGGGAGCATTCCTCCTAAAAACAAGCCAGCCATAACCGGCGCCTTGGAAATATCTATAGATTTGATGCCTGCTGAGGTCATATAAGCACCAAACAATGCAAGCGCTGTAAGTGCTGCGGATCCTATTGCAAAACCTTTACCAATAGCTGCTGTTGTATTACCCACAGCATCAAGTTTATCAGTTCTTTGTCTTACCTCTTTAGGAAGCTCTGACATTTCTGCAATACCGCCAGCATTATCTGAAATAGGACCATATGCATCAACAGCAAGCTGAATTCCTGTATTAGAAAGCATTCCAACTGCAGCAATTGCAATTCCGT
>CAVVMV010000011.1:0-29860 GCA_963749485.1 uncultured Ignavibacteriales bacterium
GTTGAATAGATCTTATTACTGAACAATTTTTAAATGAAAAAATATTCGTATGCACTTTAAACTATTCTTAATAAGAAAAATAAAATCACTCTTTGCTAGATTCAAATTGCACGTTTTGCTAAAACCTTTTGAAGGAATTTTGTTAAATGCAGTTTATTTATCAAAACTATCAAGTTGGATTAATAACAATTCACAAATAAGATTTAATGATTTTTATAATAAAAAAGTAAACTATGAAGGAAGGTTTGCTTTACACGAATTTGTAATAAAAGAAGAGATACAAAACCAATCAATTGATTATCTTGAATTTGGAGTTGCCAGCGGAATTGCAATTAAATGGTGGGCTGAGAAAAATATAAATCCCGAAAGCAGGTTTTACGGTTTTGATGTTTTTACAGGATTACCAGAGGATTTTGGTGTGATGAAAAAACATCATTATGACACTGAAGGCAAATATCCCCATCATTGAAGATGAGCGTGTTAAATTTATTAAAGGTTTGTTCCAGGATTCTCTTCCGGATTTTCTAAACAGCTATGAATCGAAGCAGAGAAAAGTAATTCATATGGATGCTGATCTTTACTCTTCAACACTTTTCGTTCTTACCCGGTTGATTCCGTTGTTACAAAAAGATGATATAATAATCTTTGATGAGTTTGGAGTTCCCACTCACGAATTCCGCGCATTTACAGATATCGTTTCTTCCTATAAATTAAACTATGAAATTTTAGGGGCAATTAATAACTATTTGCAGGTTGCTATCAAGTTAAAATAGTGATTATTAATTTTTTCTTCATACATTTTAGCCAAAAAAAATCCCCTTCAAATTGAAGGGGATTTTATAAATTACTCTGCAGTTGGTTGTTGAGCTGTTCTGCTTCCTAATTCATTATCGAGCATAAACAAACCACTTTTACTGTCGCCAATCATTTCCATCCTCTTTACATTCTGCTGTGCTGTGGCTTCTTCCTCAACCTGCTCTCCCACGAACCACTGCAAAAAGTTTACGGTTGCATGATCTTTTTCCTTTTGTGCAAGATCAACTATGGCATTGATACTTTTTGTTACTTTCTGTTCATGTACAAATGTATCTTTAAATACTTCCAGGAATGAATTCCATTTAGTTTTCGGTCCATCAATCTTTTGCAGTGCAACTTCGCCGCCAACCTGGTAAACGTAATCAAATATCTTCATAGCGTGTGCATATTCCTCATCAGCCTGCATTCTAAACCACTTGGCAAAACCCTGCAAATCATTTGCCTCAAAGTAAGCAGACATAGATAAATAGAAGTATGATGAATAATATTCTGCGTTAAGTTGCTTATTTAATGCTGTTTGTATGTTTTTAGAAATCATCTTAAATCCTCTTAATATTACATTTACAATTAAATAATTTTGAATACCAAATATATAAAAAATGAGTGTAATTTTTGATTTTCTTAGTGCGGCATCGATCACATTAAGGCAAATAATATAGATTTTTAACAAGCAGATAAGCTTTTTGAATTGATATTAAAAACGGCTTTAAGTACTTTTGAAGACTAAATTTAAAGGAAAATCAATTTAAAATTTACAGGAGATATCTAATGGCAATTAAAGTTGGAATTAATGGTTTTGGAAGAATAGGACGACTTGTTTTCAGAAGATGTAAAGAAATAGGCGGTTTTGATTTTGTTGGTATAAATGATCTTACTGATGCTAAAACACTTGCACATTTATTAAAATACGATTCTGTTCATGGCAAATATAACGGAACGATTAAAGTAGAAGGTAACGATATAATTGTTGACGGCGATAGAATAAAAATTACTGCTGAAAAAGATCCTGCAAACCTTAAATGGGGAGAACTTAAAACCGATATAGTAATTGAATCAACTGGTGTTTTCAGAACTAAAGAAGCATGCTTGAAGCATGTTGAAGCTGGTGCAAAAAAAGTTATTCTTACTGTTCCTCCAAAAGGTGAAATTGATGCAATGGTAGTGCTTGGAGTTAATGATGAAGTGTTAAAAGGTAATGAGCAAGTTATTTCTAATGCTTCTTGTACAACCAATTGTCTCGCTCCTATGGTTAAAGTTCTTAATGATGCTTTTGGTGTTGAAAAAGGATTTATGACAACAGTTCACTCTTATACAAATGATCAGAGATTGTTGGATTTACCACATAGTGATTTAAGAAGATCACGTGCCGCTGCATTATCAATAATTCCTACAACAACTGGTGCTGCTAAAGCTGTTGGTAAAGTTATTCCGGAATTAAACGGAATGCTGGATGGATTTTCATTAAGAGTTCCTACACCTGATGGTTCTATTACTGATTTAGTTGCAACACTTAAGAAAGATGTTACAGCTGAAGAAGTAAATGAAGCATTTAAAAAAGCTGCCAATGGCGATTTAAAAGGAATACTTGAATATAGTGATGAACCTATAGTTTCTGCAGATATTGTTGGAAATCCACATTCAAATATTTTTGATTCACTTTCAACAATGGCAAATGGAAATATGGTAAAAGTGGTTGGTTGGTATGATAATGAATATGGTTATTCTTGCAGAGTGGTTGATTTAATTAAAAAAGTTGTTTGATTGAATGTTGATGTAATTATTGTAGGGAATGGTTTAGGACCATTCCCTGCATCCTGATAATCCGCGCCTGGGGAAAATCTGTTGCAAATTATTTTATGATAAGGTAAAAAATGAACAAGCTTTCAATTGATTCTGTTAATTTTAAAAATAAAAAAGTTTTAGTTAGAGTTGATTTTAACGTTCCGCTGGATGAAAATCAAAACATAACAAACGATATTAGAATTAAAGCATCTTTGCCAACAATTAATAAATTGGTTGATGATGGCGGAAAAGTAATTTTAATGAGTCATCTTGGAAGACCAAAAGGTGAAAGAAAACCGGAATTCAGTTTAAAACCCGCTGCTGTTAAGATTAAGTGAACTTCTTGGTAAAGAAGTTAAGCTTGCTCCTGATTGTATTGGCGAAGAGACTGAAAAGCTGGTAAATGAAATGAACTCTGGCGATGTTATTCTTCTTGAAAATGTACGCTTTCATAAAGAAGAAACCGATAATGATCCGGAATTTGCAAAACAACTTGCATCAACTTGGAGAAGTTTATGTAAATGATGCATTTCGGATCTGCACACAGAGCTCATGCTTCAACCGAAGGAGTTACAAAATTTATTGATACATGTGCAGCCGGTTACCTTATGCAGAAAGAGCTCGATTATCTTGGCAGTGCTCTTGCTGAACCAAAAAGACCATATTGTGCAATTCTTGGTGGAGCTAAAATTTCAGGTAAAATTGATGTTATAAATAATCTGCTTGATAAAGTTGATACTCTTATTGTTGGCGGCGGAATGGCATTCACATTTTTTAAAGCACAGGGTAAAGAAATTGGTAAATCACTTCTGGAAGAAGAAAAACTGGATCTTGCAAAGGAACTTTTAGTAAAGCTAAATAGTTCTAAAGTTAAGTTTCTTCTTCCTGTTGATGTTGTAGTTGCTGAAGAATTTAGTAATGATTCCCCCGCAGAAACCGTTAGTGTTGATAATATTCCTTCAAACAAAATGGGTTTGGATATAGGGAAGGAATCGATTAAATTGTTCAAAGATGAACTGATGAAATCGAAAACAATTGTGTGGAACGGACCTATGGGAGTTTTTGAAATGGATAACTTTGCTGAAGGAACTATGGAGATTGCAAAAGCACTTGCAGAGGCAACTTCAAACGGAGCGGTTACTGTTATTGGAGGAGGAGATTCTGCAGCAGCAATAAGTAAAAGCGGTTTAGAAAAACAGGTATCTCATGTTTCAACAGGCGGCGGCGCATCACTGGAATTTTTAGAAGGAAAAATACTTCCGGGTGTTGCTGCGCTTACAGATATTTAATAATGTTTAAGTAAAGGAATAATTTGAATAATTCGTTTAGACCCAGAGGATTTGGCAGATTTAGTCTTTTTCCACCTATAATTAAAAATCTTTTGATCATCAATGCTGCGGTATTTTTCTTCCAGCTTAGTTGCCGGCAATTTTTTGATTGGCGGAAAACCTGGTATATATGTTTTGCAAGAATGGTTTGCACTTAATCCACTTGTTGAAGGTGCTAACTTCCAGGTCTGGCAGTTGATCACTTACCAGTTTATGCATGCAGGGTTTGGCCATATTTTCTTTAATATGTTTATGCTCTGGATGTTTGGAATGGAAATAGAAAATATTATGGGTTCGAAAAAGTTTTTATACTATTACCTGATATGCGGTGTTGCTGCAGGATTGGCGCAGCTTTTCATCGCCCCTCTCTTTTCTGTTCCTGCTCTTACAATTGGTGCATCAGGAGCAGTTTTTGGAGTTATGATTGCATTTGCTTTAATGTTCCCGGATCGTTTAATATTTCTCTGGTTTCTAATTCCGATAAAAGCAAAGTACCTTATTGGATTTTTATTCGTACTGGAAATCTTCTGGATAGGAGATGCAGGTAGTAATGTTGCTCATCTTGCGCATCTTGGCGGAGCAATTGCAGGATTTATTTTTATTATGCTGGATAAACAAATAGACGTTACGCTTAAACATATGTTCAATAAATCATACTATCGAACCACTGAAAAACCACCGAATATTTTCAGCGGGATTACAGAAAGGTTCAGGAAGAACGATGATGAAGTTAAAGAAGCTAAATTTTATGATTTAAAGGATGATGTCGATGAAAAAATTACACAGGAAGATATTGATGAAATTCTTGATAAAATAAGCAAGTCAGGTTATCAGAATCTTACCGAAAAGGAAAAGAAAACTTTATTTGAAGCAAGCAAGAAGATGAATTAATCGTGAATAGATTACCACAAAAATTGTCTTCCATTATTAATTATTCCTGCTCTTTTACTTAGTAGTTGTTCCGAAGAAGAAGTAATTCCTGAGGAAAAATTTATACATGTTTATGTTGATTTGATGATCGTGCAGGATACAACAAGAGTAAACTCACTGCCTCTCGATTCACTCAAAGATATAGTTTTTACAAAACATAATATAACTTCCGAATTGTATGATAAAACGGTTGCAAAATATAATTCATCACCAGAAAATTGGGAAGAATTTTTTGATAAGGCGATTGCGTACCTTGAAGAATTAAAAACTAGGGACTAAGAACGATTAGTATATTTTAACTTTGCAGCCGCTATTCGTATAAGCGAATAAGGTACAGATGAGGGGAGCTTTTCTTTAAGATCTTTTAAATTATTATAACCTATCTCAACCTGTTTTTTTATCAATTCAAAAACCTCATCTTCAAATAAAAAAGCAATATCAGTTTCCGGTTTGTATTCAATAATGGTTTCAATCTGCATAGATATTACGGCTTCCGAAAGTTTTCTTAATTCCGAGATACTTTGCAGCGAATATTTCCTTAACAGGAGTTCATAAGTGTTGTGAATATTTTTCGGAAGAGTACGGTCTTCGTTACTATCGATTTTAACAGGATTATTTTTTATAAAATCATTAATGAGTTCTAAAAAATCATTCCCGATTTTATTAAACATCCTGTTATTAAAACCGGGTATTGCTAACAACCCGGCTTTTGTAACCGGTTTCCTTTCAACTATTTCTCTAAGAAGTTCATCAGGACATATAACATTTCCAGTTTGCAAAAATTTTTCCGATAGCTTTTTTCCTCGCATCTCTAAGCAGGTTAAAAAGATAAAGATTCTCTTCATAATCCTTTTTCGGTGTAGCTTCTTCTGTGATAGCGCCTGTTTTTACTAATTTCTCTTTTCCTTTATCTGTAAGATCTAAAAATCTTTTTGCACCGCTCGTCCTGCTGATAAATTGTTTAGCCGCAAGTTCCTGCACTATAATTTTAATATCATCCTTATCGAAGTTTGTGCACGTTCCAAATTCTCTAAACTTTTCAAAACTCTCTTTTAGTTTGTTACCCTGCAAAATGTTGATCAGCGCATTTTCATCAATCGGTTTTTCGGCTTCATCCAGGGTTCTAATTATTATTTCCGAAATATATTCTACAGTGGAATCGGTTATCCGTTCACCTGCAAGACAGTTATCGCATTTGTCGCAGCGGTAATCATCAAGCTGCTCTCCAAAATAATTTAGTATAAAGTTAAACCTGCATTTTTTTGTATAAGCAAACTCTGTCATCAGGTTAAGTTTGCGCTGTGCATTAATATAACTTTCGTTTATCATCTTATAATTTAGGATGAGTTTATCGTCAGCCGCCCTGGGTGCAGCAAGTTGTATTGTTTCTTTCTCAATTGCTTTTTGAAATGAAATAATTCCAAGATTATCAAGAGTTGTCAGGATATCATACAAAACGGGCACAGGTATGCTTAATGATGATGCAAGTTTATTCACCTGGATACTCTTACTGCCAGCAAATAACACGCTGCCAAATTCGCGGAGCAGTTGAAGAATAATATTTTTAAATTCCTCATTGCTGGTTGTACTCACGAATTGTTTTAACCTGCTCTTTTCCATCGTAAAACTTATGGAATCTTTTTTCTCGAATTCAGAAACCTGCCTAAGGTAACCGGCTCTTTCAAGATATCTTAACGAAGCGTGCAATAATCCTCTTGAGATTGAAATCCCCGCATAATTGGAAATATATTCGGGGTCAACAATCAATTCATTTTCAGTTATCGAACCAACTGCAATCGAGTTATAATCACAAATAGCTTTGTAAATAGTTTGAATGATCTGTTTGTCGGGATGAGAATTTCTTATAAAAAAATTATGAATTGAAATATCCTTATCATCATAAAGCAGGTAAGTGTAGGATGGTTTCCCATCTCTGCCCGCTCTTCCGATTTCCTGGTAAAAATTTTCTACAGAACCGGTTGTATCATAATGAATGACTAACCTTATATCTTTTTTATCAATCCCCATCCCGAAAGCGTTTGTTGCAGCAATAATATTTATTTCCCCATTACTAAATTCTTCCTGAATTTTTCTTCTAATGGGAGGCTGCAAACCTGCATGATAGTAATGACATTTATATTTGTGCAGGTTTAAATATTCCGCTATTTCTTCAGCGTTCTTACGGGTTGCAGTGTAAATAATTGCAGCTCCTTCGGTTTGTCTTAGCAGTTCAAGGCATTTCTGTTTTTTGTTTTTAGGAAAGAGAACATTTAAATGAAGATTATCTCTTTCAAATCCTCTTACAAAAATTTGCGGTTCTTTTAATTGCAGTTGTTTTACAATATCCTTAACAACTTCTGGTGTAGCGGTTGCTGTAAATGCTGCTACTTTTTTAAGTGATGTATAATTGATAAAGTCTTTTATTTTCGAATAGCTTGGTCTGAAATTATGTCCCCATTCACTTATGCAATGTGCTTCATCAACAAATAAATAAGATGGGTTAAGTGATTTTATTCTTTCAGCAAATTTTATGCTCTCAAGTTTTTCGGGTGCAATGTAGAGCAGTTTAATTTTACCAAAAGCAATTTTTTGCAACACACTTTCCGACTCATTAAAATCCATTGTGCTATTTATAAAGGCAGCCACTTCTTCAATGCTGTTAAGCGCGTCAACCTGGTCTTTCATCAACGCAATTAAGGGTGAAATTACAATTGAAAAATTATCTGATATCAGAGAAGGAAGTTGATAGCAGAGAGATTTACCGGCACCGGTTGGAAGAACTGCCAGAACATTTTTCCCACCAAGGATAGTATCAATTATTTCTTGCTGCCCGTTCCTGAAAACTTCAAATCCAAAATACTTTTTTAACGTATTTTCTAACTTTTTGTCCAATATTAACTTAACTCAAATTATAATTTATGATGGTTCGCAGATGCACAATTATTGGCTTTATTTTTGTAAAATCAAGAAATGAAAAAATTAGAATTCCATTAGAATCCTTATATTGCAAATAAATATTTTAGATAAATTTAACTTATTTTGAATAATTGATAATAAAAATTGACTTTTTAATAATACTATTAAAGGAATAAAAAATGAAGTACTTGTTTACCATCGCAGCAATATTTCTGTTTCAATTAAGTGTTTATTCACAAATTGAATATAAAGACCAGCTTATTGAAAACAGTGTATTCAGCAATGCTCCTGAAGAGATAAAAAATACAAAACCATTTATAAGGCAATGGTGGTTTTTTGAACAAAGAGCTTATCCTGAAGGTGTAATTCCTGAGAATGCGTATGAAAACTCTATCGAACAAAGAAATTTATTAAGAGAACAAAACGGGGAAAATGCTTTGAGCATTAATTGGGTAAGTCTTGGTCCAACTCCCGGTGCTTACTTCAACTACGGTAATATTTCATCCCGCGTGGTAACAGGTGCATACGATCCAACAAATCCAAATGTACTTTATATTGGTCCAGCAAACGGTGGAGTATGGAAATCAACTGACGGAGGTGTAAATTGGACCCCACTTACAGATAATGAAGTTTCGATGGCAATGGGATCAATTGCTATTGATCCGGCAAACACAAATATTATTTATGCAGGAACAGGCGAAGCAACTTATAGCGGAGCTTCGTATTATGGGCGCGGTTTATTAAAATCTACAGATGGTGGAACAACATGGACTCATATAACCTCCGGGCTTCCCTCTTCAACTTATTTTTCTCGTTTGAAGATAAGACCTGGTCATTCAAATGAATTGTTGGCTGCTTTAGGTAATTCAGGTTTGTACAGGAGTACAAACGCTGGTACGAGTTGGACATTGCTAGCAGGCGGTAGAGTGGATGATGTAGTTTTCACTTTTACAGGCGATACAGCTTTTGCTGTTGGTTCAGGAATTGGTTTAAGAAGATCACTTAATGGAGGTGCAACATTTTCAGCTTTTGGAACTGGTTTAGGTACTGGTACAAGAACTCACTTTGACCTTTGCTTATCATCACCATCAACTATGTTTGCTTCCGTTTACGGTTCAAGTGTGGTTCGCTTATATAAATCAACTAACTACGGCTCAAACTGGACTGAACTTTCCACTTCATCAAATTTTCAAAGTCTTGATGGACAGGCTTGGTATGATCTATACTGTCGTGTAAATCCTCGTAACCCGAATAAAGCTTACGTTGGAACTATTGATGTATTCAGTACAACAAATGGAACTACCTTTAATAATTTAACAAATGGTTATAGCGGAGGTTCAGTTCACGTGGATCAACATTACCTTTTCTTTCATCCTACAGATGAAAACACTTTTATGGTTTGTAACGATGGCGGAATCTGGAAAACTACAAATAACGGAAGCAGTTTTACAAACATGAATCAGAATTTAACTTTAACCCAGTTTTACCGTATTGCTGCAAGTCCATTTACACCAAGCAGAATTCTTGGCGGTACACAGGATAACGGCACACAGCAAACATTTTCATCACTTAGTTGGGCAGCAGCTTACGGTGGTGATGGAGGAGAAGTTTGTTTTAATCCATTTAATTCAAATGTAATTCTTGGTGAAACACAAAACGGAGGCATCTTTAGAACAACTAATGGTGGTTCTTCGTGGAACTCTGCAACTTCAGGAATAAATACAGGTGAAAATGTTACGTGGGTTGCACCAATAATTGCTCATCCCGTTAATTCAGGTACTTTTTATGTTGCAAGACAAACAATTTATCGTTCAGTAAATGATGGTGGATCATGGAGCTCTATTTCCGCAAATGTTAATGGTATCCAGTGCAGTTCGGGAATTAGCAATAAGTAAATCTAACGCATCAATTATGTATGCTACATCTTCCAGCCAGGTTTTTCTTTCAACAGATGGCGGGGCAACATGGACAAATAAAACCAGTGGATTGCCAAACAAAACAATTACTTCAGTTAATATCCATCCAACTGATGCAAATACTGCTCTGTTAACTTTTTCCGGATTTGGAACAAGCAAGGTTTATAAAACTACAAATATGGGAAGCAGCTGGGTTAACATTCATGGTAATCTACCCGATTCACCTGTCAATGATGTTTTCATTTATACTTATGATTCACAGAATCCAAACACTTATTTTGTTGCTACAGATATTGGTGTATTCTTAACACAGGATAACGGCACTAGCTGGGTTGAACTACAAAACGGGTTGCCCAATACAGTAATTGTTCATCTTGATTATTCTCCATCAAACCAGATGCTTAGAGCAGGAACTCACGGCAGGGGAGTTTATGAAGCATTTATTGATTTAACAATTCCTGTTGAACTAACTTCATTTACTGCTTCGATAAATAAAAAAATAGTTACACTTAATTGGATAACAGCAACCGAAACGAATAACCTCGGGTTTGAAGTTGAGAGAAAGTTGAAAAACCAGGAATGGACAACAATTGGTTTTATTGAAGGCAATGGAACAACAACCGAACAGCAAAGCTACAGTTATGATGATGATTTTTCCGTTTTTCCTTATGAAGGAACTGTACTTTACCGATTAAAGCAGGTTGATCTTGATGGAACATATGAGCACTCAGAACAGGTTGCAGTTGATGTTACTTTTATTCCGGATGAATTTTATGTTTCGCAAAATTATCCAAACCCGTTTAATCCAAGCACCAGGATTGAATATTCACTTCCTGTTGAAAGCAATGTAAAAATAACAATCCATAATTCAATTGGAGAAGCTGTGGAAGTTCTAATCTCAGAACTGCAGCAGCCAGGCAGTTACGAAGTTATATGGAATGCAGGAGACAGGTCATCAGGTATTTATTTTTATACTTTTGAACTTACTCCGCTTGATGGCAGTAAAGTATACCGCGAAATGAAGAAAATTGTATTTATGAAATAGAGAAAATAATTTTTGAGGGATACTTTTTGTATCCCTCTTTAGATTTTACCGCTCAAATAAATCTTTTCATTTTAGAGTAATTTTATAATTAAATTGCTAGCAAATTTCAAAATTTTTAACATTTGATGAACATCTACAATTAAATTTAATTTTATGACCGCAATCGAAACCAGCTCACTGGAAAAAATTTATACCACTTCATTTGGCAAACAGAAAATACAAGCATTAAAAGAACTAAATCTTTCTGTAAATAAGGGTACTATATTCGGGCTGCTCGGACCTAACGGCGCAGGGAAAACCACCCTTATTAAATTGCTGCTCGGGATTACCTTTCCAACTTTTGGAAGTGCAAAAATTTTTAATGAAGATATTTCCGGGTATGAATTTAAAAAGAAAATCGGTTATTTACCGGAGAACCATAAATACCCACCTTATTTAAGAGGAGGCGAAGTCCTCTATTTTTTTGGTAAGCTTAGCGGATTAGAGGGACAGCAACTTGAAAAGAAAATTGATGAAATGCTTGAACTTGTTAAACTATCCGAATGGAAGAAAACCAAGGTAAAAGCATACTCAAAAGGAATGATGCAGCGGCTGGGATTGGCGCAATCAATTATCAACGATCCGGAACTTATTTTTCTCGATGAACCAACTGATGGTGTTGATCCGATCGGAAGAAAGGAGATACGCAATATTCTCCTGGAACTTAAAGAGAGAGGAAAAACAATATTCCTAAACAGCCATCTTCTTTCGGAAGTTGAACTAATTACAGACAGGGTTGGTATCTTAAATAAAGGCACACTTTTGCGAGAGGGCTCGGTTAAGGAACTTACCGAAAGAAAAGAAGAGTACATTGTAAATGTTGATGATGATGAATATGTTCTTTTAAATCACTCAGATTCAAATCACCAAATATCTAAACTAAGTGATGGTTCCTACTCTGTTAAAGTAGATGATGTGGGTTCAATAAATATTCTGATTGATAAGATAAGGTCTGATGGGAAAATCATAAGAGAAGTCCTCCTTCAGAAAAATACTTTAGAAGATATGTTCATCTCGTTAATAAGCCAGGCAGAGGAGGACGGGAAAAAATGAGAAACATTTTTATTATATCCTGGTTTACTCTGCGTGAAGCAATGGCAAGAAAGGTATTCATGTTTTTTGCAGGGATATCTTTGCTTGTGCTCATCATTTCAGTATTAGTTTTCAGTCTTGTTGATACGCAAACTTTTATTTCTGCTGCAAACCAGGGACAATCAGTTATAATTCTTAAGGAAATTGTAGCAGGATTAGAACTACTGATTATAAGCCCGTTGGCAGGGCTTTGTCTTTTACTTGCAATTTTTTCTAGTGCAAGTTTTGTTCCTGTAATGTTGGAAAAGGGAACAATAGATCTTCTTCTTTCCAAGCCAATCTCACGAGCTCAATTACTTTTAGGTAAATACCTGGGTGGTATACTGGTTGTATTCGTAAATATTATTTTCCTTATTGTGGGTGTATGGCTTATCATCTCGCTTAAATTTTCTTATTGGGATTTTTCATTTCTTCTGGTCTCTCTTACGGTAACTTTCTCGTTTGCTGTTTTATACTCCATTATTGTTTTATTTGGAGTTATTACCAAAAGCTCAATTCTAGGAATGATGGTTGCATATCTGATTTTCCTTATCCTGAGCCCATTGCTGCAGCTATACAAAGCTGAACTTCATACATTTGTAGAGAATGGATTTGCGAAAACTATCCTGGATGGTTTTTATTACATCATTCCGCAAACTGCCGAACTGATGGGTAAACTAACGGTGGATCTAGCTTCCGGGAATGGAATTGACAATTATTCGCCTATTATAACTTCTTTTTTCTTATTAGTTTTAGTGTTGAGTTTTTCAATTTATTTGTTCAGAAAAAAAGATTTTTAAAGGCACGGAGTAAGCAGTTTCTTTTCCGTTTTAATTCTCATTTATAATCGTATTAACGCTGGAAATTATTGTTTTCTTGTTGAGCAGATTAGATTGAAAATTGTATTTGAATATTATAATTTTTTGATAGGAAACTGATCATGCAGGAAGATAATCTTAAACTCGAAGACTTGCTTCTTCATTCCCCGGTTGAAGATGATGCCGATTCGATAAATAATATTGCAATTATTGGCGCTGGTGTTATGGGACAGGGAATAGCGCAGACAATTGCATCATCTGGTATGGATGTTTTGATTGTTGAGCGAGATAGAAGATGGATTAGAAGAAGCAAAAGCAGCACTTGCGGAATCTATGGATAGAGAGATTAAAAGATGGGCAATGACCAATTCAGATAAGAAAGCAGTACTTAACCGGATTAAATGGGAAACCGATTTTAAATCAATTGGAAAATACGATCTTATAATTGAAGCTGTTACAGAAGATTTTGATGCAAAGGTAGAAGTATTTAAAAAACTCGATGTTAGTGCAAAAAAAGATTGTATTTTTGTTTCGAACACATCAACGTTAAGTTTAACTAAAATTGCTGAATCCACGAAGCAGACCTTCACAAGTTATTGGATTACACTTCCTACATCCTGTCCCAAAAATACCTGTTGTTGAAGTTGTTAAATGTTTACATACTTCCAACGAAACGGTACGCATTGTAAAATCGTTTATCTCCAATATTGGAAAAACACCTGTTGAAGTTTATGAGTACCCTGGTTTTGTTACCACACGCGCAATTGTTCCGCTTCTTAATGAAGCAATGTATATATTGCTCGAAGGTGTAGCTACAGCTAAAGATATTGATACAGCAATGAAGCTGGGTTACAACTTCCAGAGTGGTCCGCTGGAGATGGCTGATAACATGGGTTTAGATGAAATACTTGCATGGATGGAAACCTTATGGAAAACACTGGGTGAACCCCGTTACAGAGCTTGTCCTATACTGCGTAAGCTTGTAAGAGAGAGGAAACTTGGCAAGAAAACCGGGGAAGGCTTTTATAAGTATGATGAGCATGGAAATATTATTGAGTGATTTTTTTACAGAAAGAAAAATTAAACAGACATGAAAATACTAGTTCTTAATTGCGGCAGCTCTTCAATTAAATACCAATTTATCGATACCGAATCAAAAACAGAGCTTGCTAAAGGTGCGGTAGAGAGGATTGGAATGAGCGGTGCGGTTCTTTCTCATACAAGGTATGACGGAGACAAAATAAAAATTGCAGGTGAAATACTAGATCACACAATGGCTATTGAGTATGTTCTTGGCGTAATGTTAAGTAAAAACCATGGAGTTATTGATGAGAAGGAAGATATCGAAGCTGTTGGACACAGAGTTGTGCATGGTGGTGAAACCTTTTCAGATTCAGTTCTAATAACCGAAGAGGTTGTTAAAGTTCTTCAGGATAATATTGAATTAGCTCCTTTGCATAATCCACCTAATATTAAAGGTATCCAGGCAGTTACAAGGATACTACCGGGTACTCCGCAGGTTGGTGTATTCGATACGGCTTTTCATGTTAAAATGCCGCCTAAGGCATATTTATATGGTATTCCGTATGAGCTATATAAAAAGCATAAAATTAGAAGATATGGATTTCACGGTACATCTCATCGATATGTTTCGCAGATTGCTGCAGAAAACTTAGGCATGGATATTTCGGAGTTAAAGATTATAACCACGCATCTTGGTAACGGAAGCAGCATGGCAGCAGTTAAAAATGGGCAATCAATAGATACGACGATGGGATTTACTCCGCTTGAAGGATTGTTAATGGGAACAAGGAGTGGGGATATTGATCCTTCGTTAATTTTATATATTATGGGTAAGGAAGGGCTTTCCCTGAGCGAAGCAGGTACTTTGCTAAACAAACACAGCGGATTGATTGGTGTTAGCGGAGAAAGCAGCGATATGAGGGAAATCCTAGCGGCCGTAAAAGATGAACATAAAAGAGCCCGTTATGCTTTTGAAATGTTTTGTTACAGGATTAAAAAGTATATAGGTGCTTACACTGCTGCAATGGGCGGACTAGATGCACTTGTTTTTACAGGAGGAATTGGTGAGAACGCCGTTGAAGTGAGGCAGGAAGTTTGCAACGATATGAAGTTCCTGGGCATTGAACTTGATGATCTAAAAAATGAAAATAATGAAACGGTTATTTCAACTGAATCATCTAAAGTTTCTGTTATGCGGATTCCTACAAACGAGGAACTGGTAATTGCAATGGATACAAACAGAATTGTTGGAGAATCGGTTAATTAATTTTACGAAACCTGTTATGGTAACAATGTTGTTCCCCGGTTACAAGTATTAAGTAACAACAGTGAGGTAAAAATGAACTTAGGATTGTACGGCAAAACAGCACTAGTAACTGCTTCTAGTAAAGGAATTGGAAAAGCTGTTGCTGAAGCTTTTGCTGCAGAAGGTTGCCAGGTAGCCATTTCTTCCAGGACTAAATCAGACCTTCTTCAAACAGCAAACGAGATAAAATCCAAGTACGGTATTGAACCGCTCTGGTCTATTTGCGATCTTAATAAAAATAAAGATATCGAAAACACGATTAACGCTGTAACCGATCAGTTTGGTGGTATAGATATTTTAGTAAATAACTGCGGCGGACCTGTGCCCGGTTTATTTGCCGAACTTGATGAAAAGGATTGGGATCATGCATACGAACAGGTTCTGCTTAGTGTTGTCAGGATGTCTAAACTTGTAATGCCGCAAATGATACGTAACGATTGGGGAAGAATAATAAATATAACATCCATCTCTGTAAAACAACCGGTTGATAATTTAATACTTTCCAATTCATTAAGAGCAGGAGTCACAGGTTTTGCAAAATCGCTAAGCAACGAAATTGCTAAACACAATATTACCGTAAACAATGTTGCCCCTGGCTTAACGCTAACACACCGTCTTTATGAACTGGCTGTAATTGAAGCAAAAGAAAAAGGAAAATCGCACGAAGAAGTATTATCTGATATGGCAAAACGTATTCCTATAAATCGCTTAGCGGGACCGGAAGAAATTGCCTCTGCAGTTGTTTTTCTTGCTTCGAAGCAAGCTGGCTATATTACCGGTAACACAATCCAGGTAGATGGTGGATATGTTAAGGGTATATTTTAATTATTTGAGCAGTAGCATTTTCTTACTTTCAGAATAATTACCTGATTTTAATTGATAGACATACATTCCACTCGGTAAATCGTTTCCATTAAAAGTTATTTTGTAATTTCCAGCAGATTGATAATCATCTATTACTACTGCAACTTCTTCTCCTAACGAATTAAAGACCTTCAGACTTACAAAGCCATCATTACCAAGCTGGTAATTAATAATTGTTGCAGGGTTAAACGGGTTAGGGTAGTTTTGCGCTAAATGGATTGTGGAAACAGTAACACCGTTAACTTCAATTTCCTCTGAGAAAGTAATGCTGCCATCATAATCAATTTGTTTAAGTCGGTAATATAGAGTTCCTGCTATTCCTTCATCACTAAACCTGTAATTCTGATGTTTCAGTAGTTGTACCATGTCCTTCAACAAAGCCAATCGTGACCCATCCTTGTTCAGCTAATTTTCTTTCCAATTCAAATCCCAGGTTATTTGTTTCGCTAACTGTTGTCCATTCTAACAGAGTTATACCATTGACAATTCTTGCAGTAAAGTTGATAAGTTCAACAGGAACAACGGCATCTATAACTGCAGTGTAAATATCCATATCAAATCCACCTGCTCGTTCATCTGTCCAAACAGGTACAATCTTGTTGCCGTAAAAATCAAGTTGAATATAATCACCAAATCTTACGTCACCATTTGGAATGTTGGTAGGGGATTGCGCAGAGCTAACTAATTCATTTGTAAAAGTTGTACCGCCATCGGTTGATCTTGCAATGAACGCTTCAATAACATTATTACTTGGTGTGTTTCTCGTATCGTAAAAAAGAATAGCAATGTCACCATTCTGCCCAACAGCTATTGATGGCCAGTATTGAAGTTTACCGTTTCCCACAGGATCGTTATTAATACGAGAAGGTGCAGACCAGTTATTTCCTCCATCGGATGAAAAGCTCAGAAACACATCGTCATCACCGTTCCTTTCATCATTCCATGTAACATAAATATAACCATCCCATGGTCCTCCACTATGGTCAACAGCCATGGTTGGAAAAAATGCGCCAGGTGTATTACTAACTATAACATCAGTCCCAAAAGTTACACCACCATCAGTTGATTTATCAAAAAGGATTCTTGTGCCTCCGCTAAATCCCCTCCATACTACATATAGAGATCTCCGTTTGGTGCCACAGCTGGAAAGGATCCTTGTACACCTCCTGTTAAATCACTTACTAAAACTGGGGAACTCCAGTTGACGCCAGCATCAGTTGACCTGGTTAAAAGAATTTCTGTTGAAGAACCGAATCTTGTCCAACTTAAATAAAGATTATTTGCAAAAGGACTTGATGGAGTTAAATCTGCAGCAGCCCATTCTTTATCTTCAAATCCAGGTCCTGTTGCAATTTCATAAACATCATTAAATGTTACCCCTTCATTAAAAGATTTAAATACCCAGAGTTCGCCAACTCCTGTTAATTCATTTAATGAAACTGTGTAGATATAAAAGTTTCCAGCAGTGTCACACCAACAACCGGATCACTGCTTAATGGTGCATCTGGAATTATTTGCGGCAGCAACTGGCTAACAGACCAGGTTTCTCCTCCATCGGTTGAGTAACTGTAACCGATCCTGCGTAATGGCGGATTAACGCCTGTTCTAAAGTCACGCCACGCAGCAACAACCCTGTCAGGATTTTTTCTGCTGATCATGACAGAAGGTTCGTTTTGTGGTTCGGGATTATTAGAGATATTCACATTATCAAAATCGGAATAAAAAACAGATGTAGGTTCAAATGAAATTGGAGTGAACGAATGTGGGAACCTGCTCAACCATTCTTCAGCATTTATTTCAAGTGGTTCATCAATTATAACTTCCTGTGAAAATGCAGAACCTGAAAACATAATTATAAGAACGGAAAGGAAGAGTAAAGATTTTTTCATGGTGATAACCTTATTATATAATATAGAATAATTAAATATTACAACTTCTATGATGTTAAACAAACCAGACTTTTGTCACAAAAAAGGCGATCCTATTAGATCGCCTTAAGTAATCTTAGGATTTCTAAAAATTATTTTAAGAACAACATCTTAATAACATTTGTAAAATTTTTATCCGAAACTAGAGATTCTGCATTTATTTTAACGTAGTAAACTCCTGATGGAAATCCATCTGCATTCCATACTTCTTCATAAAATCCTGCTTGCAGAGTATCATCAACCAGAATTCCTATTTCTTCACCGAGTGAATTGTAAATAGTTATTCTCAAATTACTTTCTTCGGGATGCTATATTTTATTACTGTACTTGGATTAAATGGATTTGGATAATTCTGCGAAATAAAATATTCACCTGGGAGAAGATCATTTCCTAAATTAGTTGGTGATGAAGTGTTAGCTGAATCCTCATTGCTGTAAAATGAATTTACATTGACGATATAAGCAAAAGCACGGTAGTAATATATGTTGTTCGGGTTTACACCATTATCGTTATAAATAGTCACATTTGTACTAACAGAATCAATAATACCATATGTACCGCCCAAACCAGTTTTTCTCTCAATCTTATATCCATCCTCCTGAAATTCATTATCCTGCCATGTTACAGTTACCTGGTTGGGGCTGTTGGCTGTTGCAACGAGATTAGTTGGAGCGGCTATCCGAATTGGAGTTGTCACTGAAAATTGATTACTGTAAGCGGAAAAATTACTACTGTTGAAGGCAGCAACCCTATAAGTGTAGGTTACCGAGTCTGCAAGATCCCAATCCATATAAGTTTCTGCATTTGCAGACACAGAATCGATTACCTCAAATCCGCCGTTCTCAACTTTTCTTTCTATTACAAAACCGTCTTCATTATTTGAATTATCAATCCATGTAAGATCAACAATAATTATGGGAGGAACACCAAGCGTAATTGAAGCAGTACCATCAAGGTTTGTAGGTGCATTGAGAGTTCCGGTGGGAGTGAACCGATATATATTACCATTAAATGATGTAATGTATAATTCATTATTTTGATCAAGCCCAAACGATGTAATATCTCCGGTGGCAGTTAAAAGAAATTCGTTAGTTGGAGGATTAATACCATCATATTCAAGTGCCCAAATTAATTTCGTTACATAATCTCCGTAAATATATTTGCCGTTAAGTTCGGGCACGTTTTGTCCGCGGTAAACATATCCACCCGTTACAGAAAACCCAGTTGGATGATCATATTCCCAAATGGGATCAATATATTCAGGATAATTACAGCCGGATAAATCGTATGAGTGTGTACCTTCGTAGCAACGCCAGCCATAGTTCTTTCCATTTTCAACAATATCAACTTCCTCCCAGGCATTTTGTCCCACATCAGCAGCCCAGAATAAATCAGTTACAGGATCGAAGCTGCATCGCCACGGGTTTCGCATACCCCATGCATAAATTTCTTTTACTACATTTCCTGTACTATCTACAAAAGGATTATCTGGTGGAATTGCATAATTCAATCCGGGATCCTGGTTATCAACATCTATTCTTAAAATTTTACCCAGCATTGTTGTTATTTTTTGTCCGTTATTTTGTGGATCGCCACCTGAGCCGCCATCACCGGTAGCGATATAAAGGTATCCATCAGATTGCCTGAAACCTATCCATCCGCCGTTATGGTTGCTGAATGGTTGATTAAAATTAAAAAGTTCAAACTCGCTATTCTTATCTGCTGAATCAGGGTTAGCTGCAGAAACCTGGAAGCGTGATATAATCGTTCTTCGCGGACTACTTGCTGTATAATTAACATAAAAGTAACCGTTAGTTTCATAGTCGGGATGAAAAGCTAATCCAAGCAAACCCATTTCTCCCCCTGCGGAAACACGGTCTGTAATATCTAAAAATGTTTTAGATGTTAAAGTTGAAGGCGAATTCTCAAAAACCTTTATTCTCCCACTACGTTCAAGAACAAATATGCTATTGCTGCCGTCACCGGCGTGTGTTAAATATAGTGCGCTGCTAAACGACAGGTTGGGGAAAGCTTCCTCCAAACTAAATTGGGCATTTGTTGTTGCTGATAATATCATTATCAACATTAATACAATGAACTTATTTTTTTTCATCTAAGCTACCTTTCGTTTTTACTTTCGTTTTAACTGTTTGCTTTTTTCTTCTCTTTAATTCTTTCTTTAACCTGGTCAGGTCAAAAGAGAGACCTTCTGCACGGGCTGTAAGATTAGTAACAGTGACAAATATCTCTTTCGTGTTGCTTAAAAATTCACGTTCAAAATTCTTCCTGGAAGGTTTAGCTCCCGGAGATTTTTTCTTGCTTACTTTTTTCTCTAAGAAGGGTTTTTCTAGAGTGGTATAATTTATTAGTACAGATATTAATAAAACCCAATTTAGCAGCAACTGAAAGCGCTCTTTATTAAAATATGTTATCCCTTCATACTCATTAGCGTGCAAAAACTTAAGAACAATATCGTTATCAAGCAATACTGAAACAGGTAACTTGGTTAAATAATTTTGAGTAATTGCCTCCTTTATCTTTTTTGATTTCTTTTTCTTCCTGCTTTTCAATTTATCATTAAAAATCAGATCATATAAAAGCAGGTTCTCAGCTAACTCAGTTTTTTGAAGATAATTTTCTTCTTCATCCAAATTGCTTAAAAGATTATTTATAACCTTTGATAGCATCATGTCATTAAAAATTTCACTAACAACAATTCTGTTTGCTTTCTTTTTCGGTATTGTGTGTCTTAGTGCTATGTACAGGAACAAGAGCAATAAATCGGTTCCAAAATTAAGCTGATCGTTTACAGGTAAATTTATATTAATTCCCTGTATCCATTTAGGAACATTTTTTCTCATATTTAACCTTATCCAGAACTGGTAAAAACTTCGGGTTGCTTTAATTGCAGAAGTAAATTTTTCTAATCTCCGCTCGGAATCAAAATCAAATTCAGCGGTTTTATTTATTTGAACCACAACATTTTCAAACGCAGTTATTATTGCGGGTGGAAGTTTAATGTCATCCTGTATTTTATTTTTAGTCTTAGAAGAAGTGAGTAGATAGTTTCTGAATTTTTCCAGGTTATCCAACGAAAAAAGAACTTCAATAGAGCTATGCAAGGGGATAAGATCCATCTCTTTAATTGCTTCTTCAACAGATGAAATTCCTTTCCCATTCAGGTGATTGTAAAGATGCATGTATTTACCGGAGGCATCATAAATTTCTACAAAATTATAGCATACCCTGTACTGGTAACCAAACAAATGAATACCGAAACCATTTTTGGAAAGTTCCTTGCCAGAAAGAAGATATTGTAGTTGAGTCCTGTGATCGGTATAAATATAGAAGTAACCGGATAGCGGTTTAAAGCCAAGTACATTTGAAATTTTTCGCGGATTCATTGAACCGCCTTTGTTATTTGCCGATGCTTTCAAACAAGAGTACCTTATTGAACCGCTTGCCTGGGAATAAGAATTATTATAAAGTACCAGCGCAATTTCATTATCAACCTTGTTGCTGAATGCAAAAACATTATTGTTTACTTCATTATTATTTTCAACAAAATCGTAAAGTTCAAAATTCTCTGCCTGGCTGAATAAGTGGCGCATTTTAAGCAGGGGAAAGAGTTCTTTTTTGTGTCTCCACGTAAGATGTTCATCAACCGGCTCATCGTAGTATGCCTGTTTATATTCCATTCCATATTTTTCAGAATAACCTTCAACCTGCCCGTGCCCAAACATAGGAAGCCCCGGCAGCGTAACCATCATTACTGCAACCCCAAAATATTTATCTCCTTTACCAAACTGGTTAACTGCAGTTTCTTCATCCGGGTTGCTCATAAAATTTACGTAGCGTTTTAAGATTTCGGGATTATATTCCAAAGTGTTCTTTAACAAATCCCTATATTTATCGTTCTCTTCCTTCATCATCATATGCATAAAAGCGCTGTTGTAAACCCTGTGCATTCCAAGGGTGCGAACAAAGTAACTTTCCATCAACCAAAAAGCTTCGGCAAGAAGCAGCGTACCTGGTAAAGCTTCGCTAACCCTGTCAACAACTTCACGCCAGAATTCGGTTGGCATTAGAGCATTAAATTGTGCGTTGGTCATCGAATAATCTGAGCGTGATGGAATTGCTCCCCCTTCTCCCGGTTTAGGGAACCATAACCGCTGGTAATGTTTTTTTGCAAGTGTCATTGCCGCATCAAACCTGATAATAGGAGTTTTATGGGCAACGTGTATAATAGTTTGGATCAACGATTCCTTAACTTCAGAATTCAGTACATTTAATTGTGCAGTATCATTCCACGGCATATGGGTTCCATCATTGCCATGATAAATGTAGCGTTTATCTCCTGTGTAGGCATCTCTTCTTTCAAATACTACTGCAGCATCCGACCTGTTGTAATAATTATCTTCAATTCTTACTTCCACCCGGTTATCATCAGAAAGATTGGGTCCGGTAAATTTATATGCTGGAAAAGGCGGCTCGGTTGATTGAATATAGTAGTCAGGTTTTTCAATAATCCATTTAGAATAAATACCAGTATGATTTGGCACCATATCACTTGCCAGTCTTATTCCTCGTTGCCATGCACGCTCTTTCAAATTTTGAAAAGCATCTTCGCCGCCAATCTCATTCGCAATTACATAATCAAATAAAGAATAAGCAGAAGCTGCTGCCTGCGGGTTACCGGTTTGCTGTTTAATTTTTTGTGAAGCACTGCTTCGTTCCCAAATACCAATCAACCAGAGAGCAGTAAAATTCCATTGTGCAAGCAAATCAAGTTCTTCATCAGGAATCTGGTCAAGTCTTTTAATTTCAAACTGATATTTTATTGATAATTGGTGCATCCACACAAAAATATTTTTTGCAATCATTACAACTTCAGGTATCCAATGTGTGTCTTCACTAAATTTTTCAACTTCTTCTAAATTTAAATCGCTTCATCATCTTCAATTGATTTCTCATCACCTCCCATTATCTTTAATTGATGAGGAGAAGGATAAACAGGAACAGGCGGGGTGGCTTTTTCGCCGCCGCCCATTTTTATAAATAATCTATATTCTTCTTTAATTAAGTCTGCAGCTTTTAATAACCTGGAAAATATTTCGTCCCCGATAAATATTTTCCATTCCTTCCTTATAAATTCAAGCTGCTGCTCTAAGCTGTGGGGGTTAGTAATTAGAGGATTTTAAGTAAAGAGAAAAGATGCATTCCCCCTATACCGGTTGGTTTTTCTTTATCGAAAAACTTTTCAGTTTTTTCTATCAGCTCTGTGTACTTTGTTTTTTTATGAAGCACTTCATCAGAAAATAACTCTTTTAATTTAGATGCTGCAGGGTTACGATTTTCTAAGTGCAGTAATATTAATTCTTCAAGAATAATTTCAGTATTTGGTTTTCCACCTGTTGAGCCGGATAAATATTTTTCTGGAGCTCACTTCTTTTTTAAAAACAGGCAAAGGGGGAAATTCTTTTACAAAGGAAAGGAGGATATTTGATAAATCTTTTTCACCAATATCTTCTTTTAAAAACGTGTTGGCTCTTTTAAAAACTCCAGGGTTTACATCCTGTTCATATTTCCTGATTAAGAAATGAAATACCTCGTGTAAAAGTCCAACGTGCGTTAATTTCTCCCGGAGTCACAAGCTGATCGACTAAACCAGCAGATTTTCGTTTGCGATTAATTTTATCTGAAAGTAACCTTGCCTGTCTAAAATTGGCTATTATTAAATCGCCGGTAATGGAAAAAAGAGATTGATCAAAATCATACTTTTGCCGGGCAGCTTTCGAAACGTGAAAATCATATTTTATCATCACGATAATTACGCTAATTATTGTACAGAATTTATTGAAAAATCAGAACGATTTTAATACGCAATATAATAAAATGGTAAATTGAATATCTTCCATCTAAAAGCTATCTTTATCGTTCAATTAGAAAGATTCTATGCAACAAACTCCATTAATGGCTCAGTATTTTAAGATCAAGGAAGCGAATCCTGATACAATCCTACTGTTCAGGGTAGGCGATTTCTTTGAAACTTTTGAGGAAGATGCAAAAACTGCTTCCAAAGTGCTTGGAATAACTCTTACCAAAAGAGCTAACGGAGCTGCTTCCCACGTTGCACTTGCAGGTTTTCCACATCATGCCATTGATACTTACTTACCAAAACTAGTTAGAGCCGGTTATAGGGTTGCAGTTTGTGAGCAGACGGAGAACCCCAAGTTTGCTAAAGGAATTGTTAAAAGGGAAGTGGTAGAAGTAGTAACTCCCGGGGTTGCACTTTCAGAACAACTGCTGGATCATAAAAAAAATAATTACCTGCTTGCTGTTTCTATAAAACCTGACTCGCGGCAGGCAGGGATGATACGCCGGAGGCGGAGCAGGAATCTCCTTTGCAGATATTTCTACCGGCGAGTTTTATACTTTTGAAGTTCCCGAAAGTGAATTTCAACAGCAACTGGAGTCAATCTCTCCGGCTGAGATCCTTATCAGGAAAAAAGATAAAGACCATCTTACACCGTTAATCCATAAAAGCAGTCCTTCACTTCGCATCACAAAAATTGATGATTGGATATTTAATTATGAATATGGGAAAGAGCTTTTATTAATGCAGTTTAAAACTGTTAACCTTAAGGGCTTTGGTATTGAAAAATTCTATAATGGAATAATTGCTGCTGGAGTTGTGTTAAACTATTTACAGGAAACACAAAAAGTAAACCTTACTCATCTTAACCGAATTTCACTTTATAATCCTTCCGAATTTATGCTGCTCGATTCATCAACTAAAAGGAACCTGGAGATTACCAGCACAATTCAGGAAAGGGGAACGGAAGGAACTTTAATATCTATTCTGGATAAAACTTCTACCGCAATGGGAGGTAGACTTTTAAAGAAATGGATATCAGCACCGCTTGCGAAATATTGAGTTGATAAAAAACCGGCTTGATGGTGTTGAGGAACTTCTAAAGGAAAAGCAAATACGAAAAAAAATTATTAACGAGCTTAATGAAGTTGGTGATCTTGAAAGACTTATTTCCAGGATATGTACAGGGAGGGCAACTCCGCGGGAAGTTGCAGCACTTAAAACATCACTTAAAAAAATACCTGCGTTGAAGGAGTACGTTTCCCATTTTAAATCTGATATTCTTAAGAAAATAAAAGATGATCTAAATCCACTTGAATCATTAGTTGATAAGATCCAGAGCGCGATTATCGATTCCCCTCCGGCATCTATTTTAGAAGGTGGAATAATAAGAAGCGGCTTCAGCCCTGAACTGGATGAGTTAAGGGATATTGCAATAAACGGGAAAGACTGGATTGCCAAACTTCAAAAAACCGAAAGAGAACGTACATCCATTCCTTCTCTAAAAATTAGCTATAATAAAGTGTTCGGGTATTATATAGATATTAGCAATGCTCATAAAGAAAAAGTTCCTGATAGTTACATCAGAAAACAAACCTTAGTTAATTCCGAAAGATATATAACTCCTGAACTTAAAGAGTATGAAGATAAAATATTAAATGCAGAAGAAAAGATCTATGAACTTGAATCCCAGCTATTTAATGAAATAAGGTTGATGGCTGCTTCGGAAGCATCGCAGATACAGGGCAATGCACGGTTAATTGCAGTTACAGATTGCCTGGTTTCTTTTGCCGAATGTGCAGAGAGTTATAAATACACAAAACCGGAATTAGTTGAGGGAACTAAACTCGAAATAAAAAAGGGAAGGCATCCCGTAGTTGAACAGATTCTTCCACCAGGAGAAAAATTCAATCCTAATGATTGTTCTTTGGATAATGAAACAAATCAAATTGCTATTATTACCGGACCAAATATGGCAGGTAAATCTGTTTACATCCGCCAGGTAGGATTGATTGTTTTAATGGCACAGATTGGTTCATTTGTTCCTGCAGAAAGTTCAGAGATTGGTGTGGTTGATAGAATTTTTACAAGGGTGGGTGCAAGCGATAATATAACCGGCGGTGAAAGTACATTTCTTGTAGAGATGCAGGAGGCAGCTAATATTCTGAATAATGCTTCTTCCAAAAGCCTTATATTACTTGATGAAATTGGACGCGGCACAAGTACGTTCGACGGATTATCAATTGCCTGGGCAATTACCGAATATATTCATGAGAACCCGGAAGTTTCTGCAAAAACACTTTTTGCCACTCACTATCATGAACTTAATGAAATGGCAGAATTATTTCCCAGGATAAAAAATTATAAAGTTGAAGTAAGAGAATATGAAGATAAGGTTATCTTTCTTCATAAGGTGAATCCCGGCAGGGCAGACCATAGTTACGGAATACAGGTTGCACAGATGGCAGGACTACCGTTGTATGTTACTAACCGTGCAAAAGAAGTTTTACAAAACCTTAGAGAGCAAGGAACTTACACCGCACGAAGAAAGGAAAGAGAAACTTAGGCAGCTTAAAGAAAAAATTGAAAACCAGATAGATCTTTTTGAAATAAAAGATGATAAACTACGTGGTGAAATTGACGATTTGGATATAGAAAAATTAACTCCATTGGAAGCATTGAACAAATTAAGTGAATTAAAAAAGAAAGTGAAAAATGAATAATATTAAAATTAAAAGTTTTTAAAGATGAATAAATATAGAGTTTTATACATTGTGGTAATTCAGGTTATCACTTTGCTTTTCATAGCTTGCGATTCTAAAGAAACAAACATTGAAGTTGATGATGAATATATAAATAGTATTATGGATCACCGAAATGAAAAAGACAGCTTGATGAGATTTGAAGAGCATTCTCCGTTTAACCGGGATACAACTGTTGAATTTTCACCGCTTAAATATTATGAACCTGATCCTGCATTTTTGTTTAAATCAAAACTTTATCGTTACGACCCACAGGATACTGTTGAGATATTAGGAACAAAGGGTGAAATAAGGCAGGTTATTAAGGAAGGGTATGCTAAGCTGGATTTTGACGAGACAGAATATCGTGTTAATGTTTATAAAGGTTTTGGACCCAACGGTGTGGCTTACCACAGTATTTGGTTTACAGATAAAACAACAGGTGAAGAAACATACGGAGTTGGAAGGTACCTTGATTTTGAAATGAATGAAGATCCGGATTTTGTTTACGATATCGATTTTAATTATGCATACAATCCTTATTGTTCATACAGTGCAAAGTATTCATGTCCAATTCCAAGGGAAGAGGATTATCTGGATTTTCTTATTGAAGCAGGAGAAAAGAATTTTCATTAAAGAATATTAAACTGAAAATAAAAAAGAGTAAATTTCAATTTGATCCACCATCGTGTTTCGCTTCGGCGGACAAGCTTATTCAATTCTTATAAGAACTACTCTCCTGTTTCTGATCTCTGCCTTCTTCAGTAGAATTATCAGCTATTGGAACGTCATCGCCAATACCAACAACTTCAAACTTGTTACTAGATAATCCTTTAGATATGAAAATAATTAAAGACTGCTTGGGCTCTTCGAAATGAAAGTATTTTATTATTCTCAGGTTCACCCTGGTTATCAGTGTGTCCTTCAATGCGCCACTTTGAATTTGGACGCATTTTAATTCTTGAAATTACTTTATTCAGTTCCTCATAAGCATTTGGAGACAGAGATGCTTCTCCGGTTTTAAAAGTAGTGGATGCTTCAAAAATATATTCCTGGAACTGATCAGAACATCCATCGTTTGCAACCGGGATACCGAGAGGAGTATTCGGGCATTTATCAAGATAATCTGCTACGCCATCTCTATCTGAATCCAATGGACAACCGGTATTATCAACCAAAATTCCATTCGGAGTATTAGGACATTTATCAAGATAATCAGGAACTCTATCATCATCCAAATCAACTGGGCAGCCAACACTATCTACACGAATTCCCTTAGGAGTTTTCGAACATTTATCAAGTATATCAGGAACTCCGTCACCATCTGAATCTGACGGACAGCCATAACGGTTTACACTTGCATTCGGCGGGGTATTAGGACATCTATCGAGGAAATCGGGTACACCATCTTTATCACTATCAAGAGTGCAGCCGTTCGCATCAACACTTACTCTAGCCGGGGTGTTAGGACATTTATCCAGGTAATCTGGAACTCCATCTCTATCCTCATCAATTGGGCAGCCAAGAATATCAACTTCAATTCCATCGGGTGTATCGGGGCACAAATCCTCCGAGTCATCAACTCCATCATTATCACTATCTTCTCTTGAAATCAAATTAAAAGTTAAACCAGCCATTGCTGTATAAAAAATATCTTTCTTTTTACCTTTTTCTATATCATCAAGGAAATCATTAAAGTTGAATGCAGCACCAAAACTCATATTAAAAGTAAGTATCGTTGTTTATCATATACTTTAAACCAATTTCTGCATTCAGGTTCACATCATTTTTTTCATATATTCCAGCTGCATTGTTAGGTAGCAGGTTACCACTATCATCTTTGGGGTCGAAGCTTAAATAAGAAAGTCCGGCAAAAATAGTTGGGAAAAACTGTTCTCCTATCCTATATCCATATGTAATACCTGATCCAAAAAAACTGATATCGGTTTTAAACTCAGTTGGTACTTTACCTTCATCATTTCCTCGCAAATTTCCGGTCCCACCAAACAACTTAATTGCAACAAGGTGGTTGGTGTAAGTAGCAAAATAATATTCTGCAGAACCGCGCCAGATAAAACCATTTTTAGTATTAGCGTAGTCTGTATAACTGAAAGTTGCACCTGCTTCTGCAGAAAGAGTTAACGCACCCATTAATGGGTGAATTATCTTTTTGTTTCCAGTTTGGCTAAAAGCAATGTTTAGAAAGGAAAGAATCAGGAAAAGTATAAAAGCAGTTTTTTTTAAATAGGAATTGATTAGACATAGGATATTTCTTCACTCTTTATTGTGCAAGTTTTAAGTACCCAAAATTATTTAAATTCTCACTTTGAACTTACGTATTCTGATCAAATAATTCTATTCGATTTAATGAAATTTCATGTTTCCACTCAAGTGCTGCTGCGTTTTGAAATAATTCCTCTCCATTTTTCCATAAAAAATTACTTTTGCCAAATCGATGAAAATTCGTGGGTATTCTTTTTAAGTTTTTCTTCTAACCAGATTATTATAATTTTACACAATTAATAAAAAATCAAAATTAATAGAGAAAAACAGATTGAAGTTTAAACTGAATTACATTATTAGTCCTGCTGTTCATAATTATTTACTCGGGTCATCTGCTGCCTCAAAAGTTATCCGGAACAGAAGTAAAAAAAACATTTTATCCCAACGGAACAATAAAAACTGAAGGTGATTATTGGTACGATAGGTTACACGGATTTTACCGCGAATATTATCCAACAGGGCAGTTATGGAAGGAATGGAAATTTGAAGATGGAAAAGAGAACGGACTTTCTACATGGTATTTTGAAGACGGGATTGTAAGCATCGAGTGGAATTATAAAGATGGCGTGAAAGAGGGGATATCAAAATGGCATTATTTAACCGGTGAATTGTGGGCTGAACAAAATTATTACAACGGAAAACTTGAACGGGCTAACTTACACATATTACAAAACCGGCGAACTGCAGGGAGAGTGGAACTACATCGATGGAATGCTGCAAGATATTTCCAGAACCTATTATAAAACCGGCGAACTGGAAGTTGAAAGAAATTTTGTTGATGGAAAACAAAACGGGAAAGTTTATATCTATCACGAGAACCACGTTGTTGCCCTGGATGCCTATTTTGAAAATGATAAGATAGAAGGAACGGTAAAACTTTACGATATGGCAGGGAACCTGAGAGTTAAAGATGAATATCTAAACGATCAGCTGCTTCACAGGGAAAGGTATGACTACGAAGGAAAGTTTGAATCGAAAGAAGAGATACTACGAAATTATTATGATGGCGGAACGCTTCGATAGCGAAACATTTTTAATAGATGGTGTTAAAGAAGAAGTTGCAACAACTTACTATGAATCCGGTTTTCTTAAAGAAGAAATTCCTTATGAGAATGGTGTTATAAACGGCAAGCAGATAATTTACTACGAAAACGGGATTGTGGAATCTGTAACAGATTA
>CAVVMV010000012.1:0-35673 GCA_963749485.1 uncultured Ignavibacteriales bacterium
TATAATTTTAATGGATTGGTGGATAGACTTCCCTTCGATCCGAAAACAGTTATTGAAAATATATCTTTTTCGATTGCAAGAGACCAGCTTGCTTCGAGATGGATTACTTCCGAGCCATCGCATCTTATAAATGATACAGATGTGTCCTCAAGATTTTTTGTATGCTGATAGTAATTTTGAGTGGAAACCGATTTTACAGACGGATAATCAAGGAGCCAGAGGGCAATATCAAGCAATGGCATTCCCAGGTCAAGAATTACACCGCCGCCGGCTTCATTCTTTTTAGAAAACCATTTTTCTGTGCTGCTCTGCCTGCGTATCCAATTGCACCTTATGTAAAATGGTTCACCTATTTCGCCGGCATTAATCAAAGTCCTGAAAAGCATAAGATCGGGTCTGTAACGGAGATTCATTCCAACCATTAATTTCTGCTTATTCTTCGCAGCGGTATCAACAATAGATTTAGCTTCGTCAAAGGAGCGCGCAATTGGCTTTTCAACCAATACATCTTTTTTTGCTTTTAAAGAATCATTTGCAACCTGTTGATGAAGCCCCGTTGGGGTTGCTACGATTACGGCTTCCGCATCACTTTCATTTAGAAGCTCTTTATAGTCTTTAAACCTGTTGGGAATGTTAAACTTGTCGGCAACGGCATTAAGCCTGCTTTTGTTTGGTTCTGCAACAGCAGTTACTTCAGCATCATTAATTTTAAGAAGGTTGGGAAGATGAACAAGCTGTGCAACATGACCCAGCCCTATTACAGCAACTTTTGTTTTGCCCATTAAACCGCTACCCCTTGCCTGATCCTTTTATCTCCGCAAAATACTTTAACTTTAGAAACAATTCCATCCGGATCAATACCTAACTGTTGGTGCAATTCCTGCTGCGTACCGTGATCAACAAAATTATCGGGCAGACCGATTCGTAAAATATCGTTTTTATAATTCTTGTCTGTAAAATATTCTGCAACTCCGCTTCCAAAACCACCAGGTAAATTATTTTCTTCGAGGGTTACTATTTTAGTATGACGATTTGCAATATCATCCAGACATTCCGTATCAAGAGGCTTTGCAAACCTCATATTTATCACTTCGCAATTAACGCCTTCATCTTTAAGTTTAGTAGCTGCTTTCATCGAGTAATCTACCATTGCCCCGAGGGCAAGCAATGCAACATCATCTCCATCGGTCAGCTTTTCACTTTTTCCTATTTCAATTTTTTCAAACTCATCTTTAAGTGGAACTCCTAAAGCTGAACCTCTTGGGTATCTTACGGCTACAGGTCCCTCGCAATGCTCAACAGCGGTATATACCATATTTCTCAACTCTGCTTCATCTTTTGGAGCCATTATTACCATACCGGGAATCATCCGAAGGTAAGTAAGATCAAAAGCACGTGATGCAACCCCGCTTCCAAAACCACCCGGCAAATTATTTTCTTCGAGGGTTACTATTTTGGTATGACGATTTGCAATATCATCCAGACATTCCGTATCAAGAGGTTTTGCAAACCGCATATTTATCACTTCGCATTTTACGCCTTCCTCTTCTAATTTAGCTGCTGCTTTCATTGAGTAATCTACCATAGCTCCAAGAGCAAGCAATGCAACATCATCTCCATCGGTCAGCTTTTCACTTTTTCCTATTTCAATTTTTTCAAACTCATCTTTAAGCGGAACTCCTAAAGCTGAACCTCTTGGGTATCTTACGGCTACAGGTCCATCGCAATGCTCAACAGCAGTGTAAACCATATTCCTCAACTCTGCTTCATCTTTTGGAGCCATTATAACCATACCGGGAATCATCCGCAGGTAAGTAAGATCAAAAGCACCGTGATGAGTCGGTCCATCTGAACCAACCAATCCTGCTCTATCTAAAACGAATACAACGTGCAGTTTTTGTAGATGCAACGTCGTGAATTATCTGGTCAATCGCACGTTGAAGAAAAGTAGAATAGATTGCAGCAACCGGTATCAATCCCTGGGTTGCCATTCCAGCGGCAAAAGTAATACCATGTTCCTCTGCAATTCCAACATCAATAAAGTTCGAAGGATGTTTTTCTTTAAGCAGGTCTAACCCCGTACCATCAGGCATGGCAGCAGTAATTCCTACAACTTTTGGATTGTTCTCTACAATCTTAACCAGCGCTTCACCAAATATTTTTGTATAAGATGGCAGTGTTTCACCTTTCTTATGAGCTTTGCCAGTTATCTTATCAAACGGAGTAGAAGCATGCAGTCTCTGGGAATGCTCTTCGGCAGGTTTGTAACCTTTACCTTTTTCAGTAATAGCATGAACAAGAATAGGACCCTTTAACTCTCTAACCTGTTCAAATAATTTTGTAAGCTGGTGAACATTATGACCGTTTACAGGACCAAAGTACCTGAAACCAAGAGCTTCGAATAACATACCCGGTGTAATAACCGCTTTAATACCAGATTCAAGACGTGAAGCAATTTTCCTCAGCCTGTCGCCAAATTGATCCAGTTTCCCTGTTAAGTCCCAAATCTGTCCTTTGAATTTATTATAGTCAGGATGAGAGATCATTTCAGTAAAGTAATTTGAGATAGTCCATACATTAGAAGCAATAGACATATTGTTATCATTAAGAACTACGATCAAGTCTGATTTGTAAATACCGGAGTTATTCATTGCTTCGTAAGCCATACCACCTGTCATAGCACCATCGCCCATAATTGCAACAACTTTGCGGTCTTCTTTATTAAGATCGCGGGCAACAGCCATACCAAGCGCAGCAGAAATTGAAGTGGAAGCATGACCCGCACCGAATGCATCGTATTCACTCTCGCTTCTTTTTAAGAAGCCGCTAATTCCGCCTAACTTTCTTATTCTTTTAAGTGCTTCTTTTCTGCCGGTTAATATTTTATGAGGATATGCCTGGTGACCCGTATCCCAAACAACTAAGATCTTTTGGAGTATTGAAAACTTTATGAAGGGCAACAGTTAGTTCAACCGTACCAAGCCCGCCGCCAAAGTGCCCACCTGTTTCTGAAATTGTATCAACCATGTAATCACGAATATCCTGGCACAACTGTTTAAGCTGCGGTAATGCTAAATCCCTTATGTTTGAGGGATCATCTACCTTAGATAGAACAGGATATTTTTTAGCATCGATCATTAAAAACTCCGGTAATGTTATTCTTCAATTATATCTTTATTAATATTAGATGTTAAATCAGTTAATTCGTTTTTCAGTTTAGTAACTTTTAGTTCTGCTTTTTTTAAAGTGGTAAGACAGCTTTTAGAAAGATTAATCCCCTCTTCGTAAAGAGAAATAGAATCTTCCAAACCAATATCATTATTCTCTAAAAGTTCACTTATCTCTTCCAGCCGTGAAAGATCTTTTTCAAAATTATGTTTCTGTTTTTTCTTAGCCATAAATTTTATGCTTTGCTGCCGGAATCGCTGCTGTTAATATCTACATCGCCATCAGAAAATTTGAGCTTAGCTGCGGCAAGTTTGTTAAATTTTGCAGCCCGAATAACAAATTTAGAATTCTGCTGCACTAAAACAAAGCCCTTCTTAAGTGTCCTCGTAATATCGTTCGAATTCGAGAATTTTACTAATTACTGAAAGTTTTCTATCAAGCAGGAGAAATATCTTTTCAATTTTACTAAAGATAGATGATAAAGCATTATCAGTCTGCTGCGATTTCCGGTTTACCAAATCGAGGTAACTGTTTGAATCCGTAATGAATACAATATTCTTTCAACTTCTTCCTTATTATTTTCAATCGTTCTCAGTTACTGAATCTGTATGAATTATTGATAAAATTTGATAGGAATGCAATTATATCTTCTTACGTTAGGTGTTGCCAACTCCATTGCCACCGAAGGTGTTGGAGCTCTAAGATCGGCAACATAATCTGCAATTGTAAAATCAACTTTCGTGACCAACTCCTGATATAACCGGAATTTTAGAATTAAATATTGCGCGTGCAACTATCTCTTCATTAAAAGCCCACAGATCTTCAATCGATCCACCGCCCCTGCCAATAATTATAACATCAATATCTTTTTGCCTGTTTAATAATTTTATTCCGTTAGCCACACTTTTTGCTGAACCGGCTCCCTGCACTCTTGCCGGAACAATTACAATTTCAGCTAATGGAAATCTTCTTTCTGCGACACTTATCATATCTTTGAAGGCAGCTCCGTCAAGATGCAGTAACAATACCAATCTTTTTAGGGAATGCAGGAATTGGTTTTTTATAATCTTCATCAAATAATCCTTCAGCATCCAACTTTTTCTTTAGTCGTTCAAAAGCTTCCTGGAGTTCCCCAACTCCTGCAGGTTTCATAGAACGAACATCAATCTGATAAGCACCTCTTGGTGGATAAACGGATAATTTTACCGTTCACAATAATTTTCATTCCATCTTCCGGCGTGAAAAAAACATGCTGGTTAAAACCTTTCCACATTGTACAATTTATCACCGCTCCAGAATCTTTAAGAACAAAATACCAGTGCCCCGAAATGTGAGCTTTAAAATTTGATATTTCACCAATCACTGAGACTCTTGAGAACTTTTCTTCTAAAGATGATTTGATTTCTTTAGTTAAATCGGAAACTGTTAATATTTCTGGATGAAAATCTTCCTGCATATTTATCTAGTTTTGAGGTTCTTCCATTTGTTCAATCTGTTTTTTCTCTTTATCGAGTTTGCTGTAATCCAACTCCGAGCCCATTACACTGTGCGGGATAAGAAAGACAGCAAACATAAGTAACAGTTGCAAAACCAATCCAGAATTTTTGTTTCTTTTCTTTAATAACTGCAAACAGTGCAATCAACCAACCAATAAATGCAATTAAAGTTTTATTATCAGTAAGATCAGTACCGTTAGGAAATCCTGTCCAGAATTCACCAAAAGCATATTTTTGTACAATTGGTCCTAAAATCATTCCACCGATTCCTAAAACAACTACTGTAATTATTGTTAAAATTTTAAACTTGGGTTGCTGCTTAAAAATTTCCATCGCTGTTCGTAATGCAAGCAGCATTGCACCAAACATAAAAATTATATGCGGGATGAGGATAAAATCAGGAACAGCACCTTTGAACCTTGTAACAATAGGTTTTGCAGGAAGAAATGCTTCCGAATTCTCACTAAAAATTTTTACAAAGTATTCCAGCTTACCTGCTGGCGGTTGATGAGGTAAAAATGCAGTAAGTGTTTTATTCTTCTTATTCATCTTAACTATGTTCCAATCATCGCTGGTTTTAAATCGCTTCCAGTAAAGCTCGCCTTCAAGATTATTTGAACTTACTTCAACTAACTACTGGCTGATCGCCTTCACCACTATGGCTTCTATCAAATGTGGCTTTTACTTCTATATCTCTTTAGAGTTATAGATTCTTTAACAGGATGAGTTGGACCTGTTATACGTTGATAAACTGCTATTGCAAGTGTAAGAATAAAAGCAATGATCCAAAGTGTAATTGATGACTTCATTTTTTATGAGAGATAGATTATAGAAGAATATAATAATAGAAAATATACTAATTCAAAAAATTAAAATTTTACACTAAAACCTAATGTAGGAATGATGGGCAGCATTGTTGTTGGTTCACGCCCAAAAGTAAGAGTTTCGGTTACATAATAATCGTAAGCAATAATATTAGAATGGTTATAAACATTTATCACATCAAGATAAATTACCCAATCAAGATCCCACCAATCTGCAAGTGCATTTAACCTAACATCAAGCCGGTGATATTCCGGTTTGCGTGAGTTAAGTTTTTTATCTCCAAAATCTATATCGTAAATAACCGTTTCTTCACCTCCGGAATTACTTTTACGCGTTGCAATTACAGGAGTTTCGGGTATTCCATCAAGATCCTGGTCTTCAAGAATTATTCTTGGTTTAACGCCATTAGGTTCACTGTATGGAAATCCTGAACCATACTGCCATCTTACACCAAGCTCAAGCCAGCTACTTAATTGTATAATTTAAAACGACGTTTACAGTATGTCTCTGGTCAAACCGGAAAGGAAAATTTTTATCATTTTCGTAACGGTTGGCAAAAGCAAGTGAATAAGAAACCCAGCCGGACAAATCGCTTCCCCTAATAATATTTTTTTTCGCAAGCAATACTTCTATGCCGTAAGCTTCGCCAAACGATCCGTTAAGTGGAATTTGCGTTAATGAATCTCCCTGCACTGCATAAGGCAGAGTCCAGCCGGAAATAAACCGTGGATCTTTTCCTGGTACAGGTTCAGTAAAATACCTGCTGCCTTGCAATAAAGCAGGAATATAGAGGTTATCAAAATCTTTGTAGTATCCTTCTAATTTTAAACTCCACTCGGTTGATAGCCATCTTTCAATTCCCAATACATAATGAATCGATCTTTCAGCGGTAAGTTCGTGAGTGTATCTATCGGAAAGATCGTAAAGTATATTCTGATCTCTTAGTTTTTCATAACCGGCAGATTGGTAGTAAATACCCCACGCTGCCCGTAATGTTGTTAAGTTACCAAGGGCATAGCTTGCCGAGATACGAGGGGCAACGTATGGTTTATTTAAGATGTTATAATAATCGAAACGTAAGCTGGGCTGCAAAGTTAATTGTTCAGTTAATTTAAAATTATCCTGAAGATAAGCACGGTAACGGTTATAAAATTTAATATCTTTCAAATCGCTTAATACAGTTCTGAACTGAGGATTACCAGCAAAAATAGCTTCAAACTGCGGATCAAGATCGAAATGTAAAATTGATGACAGTTTCCATAAAATCTGCACCAATTCCTGCTTCAATTATATGATCGCCGGCAAAGTAAGTTAGTTTATCATCTACAGAATATTTTATGTAAGAAAAATCGCCGCCAAAACTAAAGTTTAAAAGATAGGGTGAAAGTGTATCCGGAATTGTATTTTCAAAAGCATCTCTGTTTAGGGAAGGATCGAGAAATTGTGAATCAAAATCAGTTGTGCCATTATTTTTATACCACGAAACAATAAACTTGTTAAGCAAGTTTTGGTTAGGCGTATAATGCCAGGCGGCTGAAAGCAAATCGTTGCGCGTGATGTTAAAAACTCCCACACTATCGGGAGTGTTACGCTCTTTTCCACTTACAACATCAACACCATCCCTGGAAAGAATTCCATTCAGTAAAAACTTATGTCCGTTATATGGTCCAATAGCAAGTTTTGTTTGAAAATCATAAAAATTTGGGAAAGCTGGTGTTGTCATCTACAAGTCCTGCACTTTTTACGAATGGTTCTATTATCAGATCGTAATAAGTTCTGCGTGAATTGAATAGCCATCCACCTTTTAGACTAAACGGATTCTTTCCTTCCAGAACCAGATTTGCCTGCACAATAGATGCATTAATACTTCCGGTAATTGATTTTGTTTTGCTTCCTTCACGGTTTGTAACATCAAGAACAGCAGAAAGCCGGTCGCCGTACTTTGCCGGAAACCCGCCAGAGATTAAACTTACATCTTCAACAGCATCAGGATTAAACATGCTAACTACACCATACAACCTGTATGGATTAAATACTTCCACATCATCCAATAATTATAAGGTTTTGATCGGGCCCGCTCCCCCTAACAATAAGTTGTGAAGAAAAATCATTTGGTGCCAAAACACCTGGGAGCGATTGCAGTGTTCTGAAAACATCTTCAACTGCGCCGGGTAAAATTTTGGCATCTCGCGGATCAAGATCAATTAAACTTGTTCTTGTATCCCGCTGATCCTGCATATGAGTGCCGGTAACCTCCACAGTTTCCATCTCAATCGCTTCTTCTTCAAGGGAAACGTTAAGCTCGGTTGTTTTACCAGCATTAATCGTAACTGGAAATGTTTCTGTTTTATAACCAATAGAACTAAACTTAACATCATAACTACCTGCTGAAATATTTTCAATCCTATAATTACCATCAATTTCAGAAGCAGTTCCTAATCCGGTATTGATGACAATAATATTTACAGATGGAACAGGAAAGTTGTTGTGTGAAACTTTTCCAGTAAGATTGCCTGTCTGTGCATTAGTAAGGTTACAAAATGCAAAAACTAATGTGAAAAATATTAATTTCATTAAACGTATAGATAATTATTATAGCGGCAATAATCTATAACAAAAATTACCGCAAATAATAGTAAGAAGGAGGAAGATCAATTCAGATAAAAAGAAAAGAAGCTTGAATAAAGCCCCAAAGATATTTCGTGAAAGTTTCCTGGAGAATCGCCCATTTTAATATTGAACCTGTACCGTGTGTACAAAGTAAATGTATCTACAATTGTAAACAACCCGATGGAAGTTTCAAGACCAATTCCGTTGTTACCTAAAAAATTTGTGTACAAAGATACACCGGGAGATAAATATTCTATGTATGGCAGCTCATATAGTTGTTTATAACCGGCACGTAAATAGTTTTTTGCGCTAGCATTAAAAATATACGAGTATTCTAAAGACAAATAACCAGCAGGATATCTTCTGCTTTTTGAGCGAAACGAAAATATTGGAATTTCTTTTGTCAGGCTAAAATAACTTTCTCCCTTTTGAAGTACTAAATTTGGATACGGTAATAGAAATATAGCTCCGGCAAATAAACATACCTGTAAAAAATCAGAACCTGTTTTTATTTCGGGTTCATAAGGAAGATCAAAATCAAAAATTTCACTAATATTTTTATTGCCTGCTTCATCCTCTGTGATGATGACAAAGTTTACAATCTTATCATTAAATTCTAAATCTGTTATCTCGATTTCCGTTTTATGCATGTCGCTGAATTCATCATTAACAGTGATATTCATAATTATCATCAACAATAACTTTACTTTTGCAGAGATCACTTGTAAAAAAAGAGAGAGTAAATCTGTGTGGTAGTTCCGGTTTTACGTATGCATCAATAAGATAAATTTCTATTGAGTCGGTTTCCTGTGCAAACATTAAAGTAAATGTGCTCAGGGTAATGAGAAGAGCTGTTAGAAATGGCTTTAGTTTGTTACTCATAAAAAATAAAAATAATGAATAAAAAAATAATCATTATTGATTAAATTAAATAATTCTTAAATCGATTAATATTATTCCAGGGCTTTCCTAACATCCTCAATCAGATCCTCAACATCTTCAATTCCAACAGAGAAGCGAACGAGCGAATCTGTTAAACCCATTTTATCTCTTTCTTCTTTTGGAACCGAAGCGTGTGTCATTGAAGCAGGGTGACAAATTAGACTTTCCACTCCTCCAAGACTTTCAGCAAGTGTAAATATCTTTACACCGTTTAAAACTTTTTTTGCTTTTTCAATAGATCCAAATTCTGCAGAAACCATTCCTCCAAAACCACGCATTTGCTTTTTGGCAAGTTCATACTGAGGATGATCTTTTAATCCGGGATACATAACTTTTTCAGCCATTCCAGTTTTAACAAGCCAATCTGCAAATATTCTTGCATTTTCATCATGCTGCTTCATTCTTACCGCAAGAGTTTTAGTTGCGCGCAAAACAAGCCAGCAATCAAATGGAGAAGGAACTCCACCCGCAGCATTTTGAATGTAGCGAATTCTTTCATGAACTTTTTCGTTACTTGTAACAATCATTCCACCGATAACATCGCTGTGCCCGTTTATGTATTTTGTAGTGCTGTGAAGAACAATATCAATACCCCAATCCAAAGGATTTTGAAAATAAGGACTCATAAAAGTATTGTCGCAAACAGTTAGTAATTTATTCTTCTTTGCAATTTTTGCAACTGCATTTAGATCTGTTAGAACGAGCATTGGGTTAGTAGGAGTTTCCACAAAAATCAATTTTGTATTGTCTTTAATTGCATTTTCAATATTTTTCAAATCACTTGTATCAACCCAGGAATATTGCAAACCAAACGCAGTTAAATTCTGTTCAAATAACCTGTAAGTACCGCCGTAAACATTATTTGAAACTATAATGTGATCTCCGGATTTCACTAAACTCATTAACGCATGAGTTGCAGCTAAACCGGAAGCAAATGCTATTCCATATTTTCCTTTTTCCAATGCTGCAATATTATTTTCCAAAGCTTCACGAGTTAAGTTTTGAGTCCTCCCGTATTCATATCCTTTGTGTTTACCAAGTTCATCTTGCTTATAAGTAGATGTTTGATAAAGCGGCGTTATTACTGCTCCTGTTGTTGGATCGGGTATTTGCCCCGCGTGTATTGCGTCTGTTGAAAAGCCCATTTTTAGTCCTTTATTTAATCAATATTAAATGGTCATTCTGAGCGAAGCGAAGAATCTCAAATGTTTACAAAGATTCTTCGTCATCCTTAATGGATTCCTCAGAATGACAATACTTTTGTCACCCTGAATTTATTTCAGGGTCTTTAATTTTTATTCTGATGCTTAAACAAGCTTCTGGGCATTACATGACTCAAAACGACTCATCATCAAAATGAAATAAATCATAACGTGTGATGATATCCGTTATCAATCCAAAATCACTTACCAATATTGCAGCATTGTCTTTCATGATATTTTTAACTTCAGCTAGTTCCGTTTTAGCATCGAGTGTTGGGCAGCATTCGCCCATTACTTCTTCCACAATAGAGTTGGTTAACTCCGGATTGTCTAAAAGTTTTTTCATCAACCTGTTTTCTGTGATACATCCAATTGCCCGTCTTCCCTTTCAGAATAGGAATGTGCGAAAAACCTTTTTCATTTATTATTTTTAAAACCTCTTTAACTGTAGAATCTGGTTTTATGGAAGTTATATCTTCAATGCCACGTGCTTTTTTTGCATCCGAAATATCGCGTAAAGTTTTAATTTCAGAATCAAGTAATCGGTTCATCTTTAACCATTCTAAATTATGACCTTTGGATAAATATCTTTCTCCTGTATCGCAAACTATGAATACAACAACATCATTTTCAGTTAAATCATTTGAAATTTCCAGTGCGACATGAACTATAGTTCCTGTACTGGCTCCGCAGAAAATTCCTTCTTCCTGTGTAAGTCTTCTTGCAGCAGTAAAAGAGACTTTATCACTAACATTTATAATTTGATCTATATATTGGAAGTGAACATTTTCCGGCAGACAATCCTGTCCTATTCCCTCAACTAAGTAAGGAGTGCCTTTTATTAATTCTCCAGTTTCTTTGTAATGTTTAAATATGGAACCGAAAGGATCAGCACCAATTACTTTTATATCAGGATTTTTTTCCTTTAAATATCTGCCTGCACCGCTTATAGTTCCGCCAGTACCAATGCTCGAAATAAAGTGAGTTATTTTTCCATCTGTCTGCTGCCAGATTTCCGGTCCGGTAGTTATATAATGAATTTCAGGATTTGAAGGATTGGAATACTGATAAGCAAAAATTGAATTTGGTGTTTCCTTATGAATTCTTTTTGCAACATTAACGTAATATTCCGGATCATCCGGTTCAGCCATATTTGATACAACAATAACTTCACCGCCAAGTGCTTTAAGGTAATTAATTTTTTCTGAACTCACTTTATCTGTTACTACAAAAATTGATTTGTAATCCTTTACCGCAGCTGTAATTGCAAGCCCAATTCCTGTATTACCGCTTGTTGCTTCTATTATTGTTCCACCCGGTTTTAGCTCACCTTTTTTCTCTGCATCGATAATCATATTGTAGCCAATCCGGTCTTTAACACTTCCGCCAGGATTTGCAGATTCAAGTTTAGCAAATATCTGCGGTTTCAATCCCTTATTAATTTTGTTTATCCGAATAAGCGGTGTGTTTCCAATCTGATCAAGTATGCTCTCCTTAAAATTCAATTATGATTCTCCGTGATTATAAATTTGCTAAAATTTTGAGCAATAATAAGCAATAGTTTTTTATGATAAAAGATTATTATGATGTACAAAATGGATAATAAAATTATTCTTTATTCTCACTGTTTTTTGCAAATTATTATTTTCGAATTGAACAACTCTTTCAAACTGTGCCTTACAACACGTATTTCTTTTTTCAGATTAATGATTAAATTTTGTAGATTTAAACAAAATATTTGATGTATCAGAATTCAGAAAAATTATATGAACATTAAAATGGAATGAATTATGAAATCAGTTAAGCAAATTATAAGAAGCGAAAAAGTTAATATGGGCGGGATCATTCTTGATCAACCATTACCAAATAAATTTATGGATCAGGTTGATCCTTTTTTGCTTATTCATCACTGGGATGATGAGCTGAAAGGCAGACAAACGACAAAAGGAAGTTGGAGTGGGTCCTCATCCTCATCGAGGATTCTCACCTGTTACTTTAATTTTTAAAGGAGGTGTGCAGCACCGCGATTCAAGAGGTAACAACAGTATTGTAACGGAAGGCGGAACACAGTGGATGTTTGCTGGAAGAGGAATAACTCATAGCGAAAGACCTGTAAAAGAGTTAGCTGAAAACGGCGGAACTCTTGAATTTATTCAGTTCTGGGTTAATGTGCCTGCAAAAAACAAAATGGAACAGCCATACTATAAAGCTATAACTGCGGATGAAAACTCAATTTATTTTTCTGAAGATAAAAAAGTTGAGGTTGCGGTTGTTTCAGGTGAATTAGAAGGTGTGAATCGGAAAAGTTGATACATTACACACCTATTAATACTTTCCGGTTTAATTTTTTAAAGGATGGTGAAATTGAATTTGAAATTCCGAACGATCATAACACTCTCTTTTATTTACTTAAAGGTAAAGTGCAATTAAATGATGATCAGGAAATCAACGCCAAAGATTTAGTCCATTTTGCTAATGATGACTCGAAAATAAAATTTACTGCAAAAGAAGACGGTTATGGAATTCTACTTTCAGGTACTCCAATTAATGAAGAAGTGGCGAGCTATGGTCCTTTTGTTATGAATACTCAAACAGAAATTATGGAAGCAATGAGAGATGCACAAATGGGTAAAATGGGTGTGCTTATTGAGGAATTTTAAAACAAAAAATTGATTGTAAAGTTTTCGGTTGTAGTGCTATTATCCTATTCTTATGTTTAGATCGTATAAAATTATTCGGAGTTACAATTGAGAAATAACATACTGCCCGCGAACATACTATGTACGAAGCACTATTAAAAAAGGATAGTGAGTTTGAAGGAATATTTTTTGCCGGAATAAAAACAACAGGAATTTTTTGCAGACCAACCTGTACCGCCCGCAAACCAAAAAAAGAAAATGTAGAGTACTTCCCTATCTGTAAAAACAGCTTTGCATAATGGATACAGACCTTGCAAAGTTTGCCATCCGCTTAATCTTAATGGTGAATTTCCAAATTGGATTAAAAACTTATTGAGTGAAATTGATCAAAATCAAAATATAAAATTGAGAGATTATGATCTTCGAACAAAAGGAATAGACCCGGCGCGAATTCGCAGATGGTTTAAAAAACATTATGGAATGACTTTTCAATCGTACTTACGGTTGTTAAGAATAAATAATGCTTTTGGAAGAATTAAGCATGGAGAGAAAGTTGTTGAATCAGCTTACGAACTTGGATATGAATCATTAAGCGGATTTACAGAATCGTTTCAAAAAATCAACAGGATTTTCACCATCAAAAAGTAAAAACAATAACATTATTTCTGTAACAAGAATTCTAACTCCACTGGGACCTATGCTTGCGGGCGCAACCGATAAAGGAATTTGTTTACTTGAATTTGTTGACCGGCGAATGCTTGAAACACAAATTAAACGACTGAAAAAACTATTTAAATGCAGAATTTGTGCCTGGAACAAATAAGTATTTTGATGTTTTGGCACAACAGTTAAAAGAATATTTTGATAGAAAAAGAAACCGATTTTGATGTTCCTTTGCAGCTTCCCGGAACAGATTTCCAGGTAAAAGTCTGGGAAGAACTGATGAAAATTCCTTTTGGTTCAACACGATCATATAAAGAGCAGGCAATCGCATTAAATAATCCAAAAGCCGTGCGAGCTGTTGCAAGAGCAAATGGTGATAACAGGATTGCTATAATTATTCCCTGCCATCGTGTGATTGGCAGCGATGGAAAGCTTGTTGGATACGGCGGAGGAGTATGGCGAAAGCAATATTTATTAAATTTAGAAAAAAGAAATTAACTGAGTTTATAATCAACAGAGAAAAAAATGGAACAAAAATATAATTACACAACTAAGCTGGATATTAAGTACAAACACTTTGAACTGATTGACATTCCGCAAATGGTAACGGAGTGTAAGGATAAGTGGTTCAATCAAACTCTAACAGAAGTTAACGGCAGTGTTGTAAGAGTTGGAATTGTTGAAGGTGAATATCACTGGCATAAGCACGAAAATGATGATGAATTCTTTTTTGTTCTGGAAGGAAAACTTTTTGTTGATCTGGAAAACAAAACGATTGAACTTAATCCCGGGCAAGGTGTAACTGTTACAAAAAATGTTGTGCACAGAACAAGAGCACCGCAAAAAACTGTTATGCTAATGGTGGAAAACAAAAATATTATTCCGACTGGAGATTAGTCTTATTTAAAACTAAACCCTCTTAAAAATTCTTCAATCCTCTATCTTCTCTTCTTTCTTGTTGTTAGAAAAGTAGTTAAAAGATAATGAAACATGGACCTGCACCACTCCCAATTCGCACACTCACAACGGCGAAATTGAACATTATCAGAAAATTATTGTTGCACTTTCTGAAACTGAAAGAATAATGCGGGAAATTGATCCGGTTAAATTTGTTTAATTATTTATTATTATTTTCACTATCAATAACTTTAGCACAAGTCAAATCACAAATAAGATATAATAGAAGATGACTACAACCGTAATTATTACATTTTGCTCTTTATTACTAATTGCCTACTTATTCGAATTATCATCTTCTACAACAAAAGTTCCATCTGTAATTTTTCTACTTTTATTAGGCTGGTTGGTTAGACAGCTAACTCTTTTTTTAAATGTACAGCTTCCAGATTTTTCTGCAATCCTGCCAATATTCGCAACTATTGGACTTATACTAATTGTTCTCGAAGGCTCATTAGAACTTGATCTGAATAAATCTAAAGTATCTTTAATAAAAAAATCTTTTATTGGAGCCTTAATACCAATTATTGTTTTAGCATTTTCACTAGCATATCTATTTCATTATTTGGGAAATTATTCATTTAAAGACAGTTTAATTAATGCTATCCCCTTTTGTGTTATAAGCAGTGCAATTGCTATACCAAGTGTACGAAACTTAACATCAGAGAATAAGGAATTTGTGATTTACGAAAGCAGTTTATCAGATATAATCGGTGTTTTATTTTTTAATTTTATAACACTCAATGAATATTTCGATTTAAACTCATTCGGATTTTTTGGTTTGCAGTTAGTAATAATTATTATAATTTCATTTATTGCTACCATTGGACTTTCATATCTGTTAAGCAAAATAGAACATCACATAAAATTTTTTCCTATCATTTTACTTGTAATTTTAATCTACGAAATTGCAAAATATTATCATCTTCCGGCACTTGTTTTTATTCTGTTATTCGGTTTATTTATTGGTAATCTTGATCAATTAAAACATTTTAAGCTTATTGGGAGATTTCATCCTGAAGAATTAAATGAAGAAGCACATAAGTTTAAGGAGCTCACAATAGAAGCAACATTTTTGATTAGGTCATTATTTTTTCTACTCTTCGGTTACTTACTAGAGACATCTGAAATCCTAAATACTGAGACTCTTGGATGGTCAATAGGAATTGTAGCTGCCATTTTTATTATAAGAGCTGTTCAAATTAAATTATCGAAACTGTCCCTTAAACCGTTACTTTTTGTAGCACCAAGGGGACTGATAACTATATTGTTATTTCTTTCGATAGCACCTGCACAGCGAATATTGTTTGTAAATAATTCATTGATTGTACAAGTTATAATATTAACAGCATTAATAATGATGTTGGGGCTAATGACAAATAATAAAAAAGAAGTAAGCCTAAGCTCTGAAATCTCTTAAAAATTCTTCAATGCCCATTCGCTTTCTGTCCTCCTGCCGGAGTTCAGGAATTTTTAACGCACTTTTACCGCAGCCGATTATCAGTTCGTCTTTATTGCGGTGAATCTGACATGGTGTGAAGCCATTCATTTTCCACTTTGAATCGGCATTTAAATTTTTATATTACTAACAGATTATCGAAGCATTTTTCATAAAATCAGCGTGAAACCATGTATAGATCGGAAGAAATAAAAGAGTTTGAAAAATTAGTTAAAAATAAATTTGAAGTTTATAACAGTTTATTCCTTAACCTCCCTTACAGTAATATCAGGAATATCGGAATGTTCATTCCGTTGTTACAACAGCTTTGCAAAAGCGGGCTGGAAGACGGCAAAGAACCTCAGGAAATTCTCGATAACTTCTTTAAAGTCCACACAAATATCACAACTGAAAAAGGTAAAATTGATTTTATGTTCCGGGTGATTCAGTATGTGGAGAGGCAAATTGTACTTTATGATAGTGTGGAAGATGCAGCTTATCCGGCAATTTACCAGCTGAGCAACGATCTTTCATTTAAAGATTTTATTAATCTTTTAGAAAATAAAATAAAGCCGGCAGATGTTTCTAAAGTATTATCTCAGTTCAGCGCAAGAATTGTATTGACTGCTCATCCAACTCAATTTTACTCACACTCTGTTCTTGATATTATCAAAAGATTAAGACTTCTAATTCTTGAAAATAATATCAACGAAATTGACTTAACTCTGCAACAGCTTGGATTAACTTCACTTGTTAATTCCAAAAAGCCTACTCCCTTTGAAGAAGCAAAAAATATAATCTACTTTCTTAGATATGTTTACTATGATTCTGTAAGTGAGCTTTATTCTCACATAAAAAACATATTAAAAAATGATAATTTTGATAACCCCGATTTAATAAAGATTGGTTTTTGGCCCGGTGGTGATAGGGATGGCAATCCGTTTGTTACATCAGGTATTACAATGAATGTAGCAGACGAACTCAGAATGACTTTAATGAAATGCTATTACGGCAATTTAAAAATAATTGAAAGCAGAATGACTTTCAGAAAAGTGAAAGCTCTGATAGCTGAACTTAAAGCAAAAATTTATGAGTCAATGTTTAATCCATCAAAAGCGATTAAATTTGAAGAAATTCTAACTCCGCTCTTAAAAATAAAAAAACACATCATTATTGATTATAACAGTCTCCACCTGGAATTACTTAATGATTTGATCAATAAGGTTAAAATTTTCAAAACACACTTTGCAGTTTTGGATATCAGGCAGAATCATACTATTCATTTAAAAGTAGTAGAAGAGATACTGAAGAAAGAAAAAATGATTTCAAGCAGTCTTAGCGATATTACACAAGAAGAACTAATAAATATTCTTCTGTATAAGAAGATTAATATTAATCGGTATAGGTTTAAAAATGAAATCATTAAAGACACGATTATCAGCATCACACAATTAAAAAAGATCCAAAGAAAAAACGGTGAAGCAGGCTGTAACAGATACATCGTTAGCAACTCTGAAGATATTTTTTCTGTCTTATTTGTTTTTGCGTTATTCAGATGGTGCTGGAATAGTGAAAAAATAAATTTTGATATCATTCCGCTTTTCGAATCAATGGATGGCATGCAAAATTCTGAAAGTATTATGAGAACTTTGTTTGAAATGCCTGCATATAGGAAACACTTAAAGCAAAGAAAAAATACTCAGACCATTATGCTTGGTTTTTCAGATGGAACTAAAGATGGCGGATATCTGCAAGCTAACTGGTCAATATTCAAAACAAAGGAAATAATATCAGCATTATGCAGCAGTTTTGATATTAAGGTAATTTTCTTTGACGGACGCGGCGGGCCACCGGCACGTGGTGGAGGAAAAACACACAGGTTTTATGCTACTCAGACTAAAATGATAGCAAATAATGAAATTCAATTAACTATCCAGGGTCAAACTATAACCAGCAAATACGGCACGAAAGAACAATTCGCTAATAACTTGGAACAACTTATCACAGCAGGTATTTCTAATAAATTTATTGCTGAAGGAAATGATATACCGAAAGAATCAAGGATGTTAATTGAAGAACTTGCAAAAATAAGCTATGAGAAATATAAATCATTAAAAAATCATGAGAAATTTATTTCTTACCTTGAAAAGAAAAGCACCTTAAAATATTATGGTGAAACCAACATAGGAAGCAGACCTGCAAAAAGAGGTTCTAAAGATAAAATGGAATTCGAAGATCTGAGGGCAATTTCATTTGTGGGATCGTGGAGTCAATTAAAGCAAAATGTTCCCGGTTATTTTGGTGTAGGTACTTCGTTAAAAATTTTAGCTGATAACGGTAAACTTAAAGAGATAAAAAATTTATTTAAGGAAGTACCTTTCTTCAAAGTATTAATGCTTAATAGTATGATGTCTTTATCAAAATGTTATTTTGAGTTAACGAGTTACTTTAATAATGATAAAGAGTTCAAAGAATTCTGGAATATATTATTTGAAGAGTACAAACTCTCTAAAAAAATGCTCCTGAAAATTTCCGGCTTCAAAGATTTAATGGAAGAAGAGCCTGTCTCAGGTAATTCGATTGCAATAAGGGAACAAATTATATTACCACTTTTAGTAATTCAGCAGTATGCAATGCAGAAGATAGAGCAGAATTCTAAGCATAATAATGTTTACGAAAAAATCGTTATGCGGTCATTATACGGAAACATTAATGCCAGCAGAAACTCAGCCTAGTGAAGATCAAACTTGAAAGGTGAAACCTCTCAAAAACTCCTCAGTTGTCATCCTTTTCTTGCCTTCCTGCTGGAGTTCAAGAATGTGCAAAGCATTTTCACCGCAGCCAACCTGCAGTTCCGTTTTGGATTGAAAAAACTCGCCGGAAGCTAGATCGTTTCTTTCAACAATTTCGGATCTGTAAATCTTTATATTTTTTTCTTTATGAATAAAATGAGCGCAGGGAATAGGTGATAGACCCCTTATTAAATTGTGAACCTTAATTGCCGGTAGATTCCAATCTATCAGCGAAGTTTCTTTAGTAATCTTTGGTGCAGGTGTTGCTAGTGAATCATCCTGGTTCAAAAGTTCATAATCACCCCTTTCAATCATATCAACAGTTTCGAGTACAACTTGCGCACCAATTTCGCTTAACCTATCATGTAAAGTTCCAAGTGAATCTTCTTTAAAAATTTCAACCTTTTTTTGAAGGTATATATTTCCGGTATCAACTTTTTCGGCAAGCTTAAAAGTTGTTAGTCCTGTTTCGGTTTCTCCATTTATAAGTGCCCACTGAATAGGCGCCGCACCCCTGTATTTAGGCAGGTAAGAGCCATGCAGGTTAAACGATCCAAATTTTGGAATATTAAAAACTTCCGGCGGAAGAATGCGGAAGGCAACAACAATATATAGATCTGCATCAAATTTTTTTAAATCTTCAACTAACTGAGAATTGTTCTTTAGCTTTTCCGGCTGCAGAACAGGCAGGTTATAATCAGAAGCAAACTTTTTAACTGCAGTGAATGAAATTTTTTGTCCTCTCCCCCGCTGTTTATCTGGCGAAGTAACAACAGCAAGAACTTCGTGCTTGCTTTCAACTAAGATTTTTAGTGAAGGGATTCCAAAATCGGGCGTGCCCATAAAAATAATTTTCATTAGGCGGATTCCGGTTTAAAAAACAATCTGGTAATCAACAGAATCGCTGATGGGATATTCAACTTCTATCTTTCTTCTTTTGATCTTCGAAAGAGGTTTTTTTAATCTCTTTTTTGCTTCATCATTTACGAGGTCGGTAAACAAAATTCCCTGCAGGTGATCGTACTCATGCTGTATAACCCTTGCAAGCAAACTTTCAGCTTCCAGTGTATGCTCTTCAAGATCTGTATCCTTGTAAGTAACTGTAATTGCTTTAGGTCTTACAACCTCTTCCCTAATATCAGGAATACTTAAGCATCCTTCTTCGAGAACAGATTTCTCATCAGAATATTTTGTGATTTCAGGATTTATCAACACGATAGGTTTAATCTCTTCAAAGCCTTCAACGAGCGAGATATCAACAATTATAATTGCTCTATCTGCACCAACCTGGTTGGCTGCCAAACCAATCCCATTTGCATTCCTCATCGTATCAAACATGTTTTTAATTAACTTTACGTTTTCGTTATCCACTTGGGTTACTTTAGCAACTTTCTTTCGAAGTATCTTATCGCCGCACATTGTTACAGGTAATGATGCCATAGTTTATTTTTTTATTTGCTTACTTTTTTTGATAATCAGTTGAATAAATACAAAAATAATTAAATGGAGAAGAAGAAAAAAGGAATTAAGTAGCATGCAGGATTAAGTAAGAATATTTCGTCCTGTCAACAATAATCTCATCCACAATCAGCTTCACACGAATTTACACCACTAAAAATTATATAAGCAGTTTACCGCTCTTCATTAAAAGTTTTCCATCAAGGTAAACTGTTGGTTTTTTAATAATCCCATCCAGGTGAATTGGAACATTAAAGGTTCCGCCCATTGTAATGTTATTACCAAGTGCAAGATGTACAGTGCCCATTACTTTTTCATCTTCTAGTAAAACTCCACTTAGCTTGGCGCTATCGTTCGTACCAATTCCAAATTCTGCAATGTTGCGTGCACCTTTCCCAACAGCATCAAGCATATCTTTTAATTTTTTAGCAGGTCTTCCGCCGGTGATATCGGTAGCAAATCCATCCTTCACTTTAATAGTGATATTAACATTTCCAATCAATCCCAAACCAGCCATTGAACCATCAACCACAAAAATTCCGTTTGTTGTTCCTTCAACAGGCGCATTGTAAGTTTCGCCAGTTGGAAGATTACCGCTTTCCCCTTTTTTATGATACAGTCCTTTACTTGCAATTGCGGTTCTTCCTGTAATATAAAACTCAATATCTGTTCCTGCGGGAGCGGTTATCCTTACATGCTTACCTTTTTCGAGTATCTTTTTAAGTTTAATTGATCGCTTAGAGATCGATTTATAATCTGCATTCATTCCGCGTATCATAATCTCTTTTGTGATGCCGGGGAATGTTGCCACACGTACACCTTTTTTTGAAGCAGTCCTTCTTGCATCAGTATGAGTTATAGATTTTGCTGTAGGAACAAGCACAACATCAAATTTTTGCATTAATTGTGCAATTTCCGCGGGTGGTTCTTCACCATTTATTTTACCGGATTTCATCTCGACTAAAAGAGATTTATATCCAAGTCGTTTTGCATTTTCAAAAAGTGAGTATCCTATCTCTCGCTTAAATTCATCTGTTATTACAAGTACACTCTCATTCTTTTTAACAGCCATGCAATCTTTAATTGCTATGATAGAGGCGGTATCAAGTTTTGTAAGTTTTTTCATATTCATTTAAAATTATTTATTGTAGAGATGACTTATGTATTAATATTATTTAAAGTGGAATGCCTACATTAAGCTGAACAACAGCAGTAAAACCTCCTGAGTCAATAAAGTTGATGTTCTCCTGGTTGTTGTAAGGTTCAGGCGGAAAAGGTGTTCCCTCTTCGAGTTTCATATTATCAATTTTAAGTCCTGTGTAACCTGCAAGGCCCTCTATGCTAATATAATCTTCAACAATATATACAATAAAACCAGTTCCAAGAGAATAACCAAAAACATTATCATCGCTAATAAATTTATGGATTTCGGTATCGCCGGGATTATTAACCGTGTTTGTAAGCTTTACCTTATTAAAATGAACTGCTCCATCCAGTATTTTCCAGCTTATACCGGCTGTCAGATTAATTCCAACATCAAAACCAATTGCCCAGTTTTTAAGATCGAGATCGAACTCGTAATTAGCTGTTCCTTCCGGAATGTTTTCAGTCACTTCGCTTTTTTTACCGAGTGATTGATAAAATCCTTTTGCGGTAACGATTAGTCCTCCTTCGAATGAAGCCCTGAAAATGTTAATCCCGACCCTGTAACCGGTGGCGTATTTAATCTCTTTTAAATCAGACTGGAGTGTTGAAGCTTTTACCTCGTTAAATTGCCTGACGAAATCGTTTAACCCTGTTGCATCAAATTGCTGGTAAGTATATCCACCATATCCACCCACAAATCCAAGGCATCCAAAGCCAAATGTTTGTGAATGAATATTAGTACCAAACAGAATAAAAGAAGCAATCAGTATAGAATTAAATAATTTTTTCATCTGCATAGCATTACTGTACCTTACAAAATCATTATAGATTTAAGATTGTAAATCATACATTAACATTCAAAATCTTTTTACTTCCAACAATATCCGGGTATAAAAACTTACAAACAATCTTAATTAAAAGGAATCCCAACAGTTAGTACAGCAACTGCAAAGAATCCACCGCCATCAACGAAATCATTTATTGTTGATTGTCCAACCTGGCCTGACTCAAGATTTACCTTATCAACAGAAAATATAGAATATCCACCCAGAACTTCCAATGAGATATAAGGTGGGAACGGATAATATACGACTCCCGCGTCTGCAGTAAAACCGATACTAGCTTCAGGAGATCTAAATACAATATCCTCATATCCTTCACCCGTATTTTTCACTTCTGCGCTAGTCCATGAAAGCATTGCATCAAATATGCGAATATCAAAACTATTACTTATAATATAAGAGAAGCTCATTCCCAGGTTCCACTGTTTAAGGTCCAACTGTATTTCCTGCCCGGTTGCATCCTGCGTTTCGGTCATCTGCTGGTAATAAAATTTAAGTCCTATCAATAATTGTTCACGGCGAAGCTGGATAATGTTCGCCCCAACTCTCCATCCCATTGCTGTTCCATAATCCTTAAAACCCTCAGGCAGCTCCTCGTTTAATCCCTGGGCGCTATACATCTGTACGCCATAACCGCCAAAAATTCCGCTCTGTAAAAGTGATGAAAAAATTGAGCCGACACCGCAGCAATCATCCTGCCCTTTGGAATCAGGTGTATAAGCTACAAATAATAACCCCGCTACAAGAAAAAAAGTAAAAAGATTCTTCACAAACTACCTCCTTAATTGTATATATATTTTTTTTAATTATTAAAGTTTAAGAATTTCTTATTAAAACAGCAATGAACAACTTCGTTAAGGTTAAACCAGTTAAGGAATTGTAATTTAACTGCCGTTACTGTTTTTAGCCATCGCAAATTTAAAGAGTATTGCTGCAAGTACAAAAAAGATAACAGCAGAATAAAGATCCACTCCGCCGAACAAAACTCTTTCTTCCAGGTATTCAACAATGCTCGCTGCACCTTCAGTACTTCCGGGAAAGATATTCAGGAAGAAGAGATGTATTTTATCAAGAACGGAAATATCGTTTCCTGCAGCATCAACGCTCGCGGTTATACCCATTAATGCTGCAATTAAAATTCCTGTTAATGCGCCGCCCGCAATTAAACCCGAGCTGAATAGTGCGCCGGGACCTATATCTGATTCTTCCTCTTTCTTATTCTTCTTCTTATCTAAAGTTAGTTTTATTAATCCGCCTATAAAAATTGGTGAGCTAACTGAAAGCGGAAGATAAGCACCAACTGCAAAGGGTAAAGAACGGACACCGCTTAATTCCATAACTGCGGCAATTCCCATTCCAACAATCACCAATCCCCACGGAAGATTTTGGCTTAACAATCCTTTTATAACCGTAGCCATTAGAGTGGCTTGCGGGGCAGGAAGATTACTCGAACCAATTCCTAAAGCATTGTGAAGCATTAAAACTGTAAATCCAATTACCGCAACCGATGCAAGTACTCCAATAATTAATCCAATCTGTTGTTTAACAGGAGTTGCGCCAATAATATAACCGGTTTTAAGATCCTGTGATGTTGCACCTGCAATTGCTGCAGCAATACAAACAATTGAACCAACCACAAGCGCAACCGGCTGGTAAAAATCTCCGGTCCATCCTACTCCAACAAAAATTAATGCAGTTGCCATAAGCGTTGCAATAGTCATTCCTGAAATAGGGTTTGATGATGCGCCGATTAGCCCAACTATACGCGATGAAACTGTAACAAAGAAAAATCCGAAGATGATTATTAAAACTGATGATAAAAGATTTGTGGGAATCGAAGGAATCACTGACATAAAAATTACCAGCAGAACAGATCCTGCAAGAACAAAAACCAATGGGATATCTCTTTCGGTTCTAATCTTTTTCTGCTTGCCGCCAGCTCGGTTTTCTTTTAAATCTTTAAAAGAATCTCTGAAAGCGCTAATGATAGTTGGGAAAGATCTTATCAAAGTTACAATTCCGCCAAACGTTACAGCTCCTGCGCCGATGTAGCGAATATAGTTAGACCAAATTTCACTGGCAGACATTTGCGAGATAAGTTTTGTTGCCGGAGGAAACACTGTAAGCATACTATCGCCGATTAAAGTTATAAGTGGAATTAAAACCAACCAGCTAAGCACTCCGCCCGCAACCATTATTCCTGCAATTTTTGGTCCTATTATGTAACCAACACCGAGTAGTTCAGGAGTAATTTCACCGTTAATGGTTCCGTTTGGAAGATCGGAATTTCTACTGAACACATAAGTGGGAACATCTTTCCACAAACCTATCACAGACATCAAAAGCTTGTAAATGAATGCAATACCCAAACCGTAATAAACCTTTTTAGCTAAACTACCTCCCTTTTCTCCTGCTATAAGTACATCTGCACATGCGGTCCCTTCGGGGTATGGCAGATTACCATGTTCTTTTACGATTAAAGATCGTCTTAGCGGGATCATAAAAAGTACGCCGAGAATTCCGCCCACTAAAGCAAGGAGGAATACCTGCAGGTAATTAAAATAATCTCCTCCACCGGGCAAAAAGATTAATGCGGGGATGGTAAAAACAACTCCTGCTGCTACAGATTCTCCTGCGGAACCTATTGTTTGAACAATATTATTTTCAAGGATGGTTGATTTTCCAATCTTGCTGAAGATAGAAATTGCGAGAACTGCAATTGGAATTGAAGCGCTAACTGTTAGACCAACTTTTAAACCAAGGTAAACCGTTGCAGCGCCAAAAATTATCCCGAAAACCGCACCAAGAATTATTGCCTTAAGAGTAAACTCAGGGATGAAATCTTTTGGGGAGATGTATGTTCTAAATTTTGTTTCGCTGTTTGTGCCGGAGTTTTCTTCTGCCATACATTGCTGTAATAGAAATGGAGAATAATTTGATTAATTGCTGATGAAATTGCCAAATATTAACAATAAATGCAAGAAGGAAACGAATTAATTATTATGTGAGAATAATTGTACTAGTGAATTTTAATTGAAGGACAATTATACTGGTAATTTAATTCACGTTTTAAGAGGTGTTTAAAAAATTTACTACTTTAATGTTACAATATTACTCAATTAAAAAGGGTTTATATTGCGACTTTAAAAGATATAAGTCTAGTTTATACGCTTTAGTATTTAATAGAATAATACAAATGATTAGTTGAGGTGATATGAAAACTAGTGATGAACCATTTATCTTAGAACAAACATTTAATTCATCTATTGAATCTGTTTGGCATTCCATTACAGAAATTGGACAGATGCGCCAATGGTATTTTGAAAACATTCCTGCATTTAAACCTGAAATCGGATTCGAGACTCAATTTAATGTGCAAAGTAACGATAGAAATTTTCTGCATAAGTGGAAAGTGACTGAAGTTGAGCATCTGAAAATGATAAAATATAGTTGGGAATTTGGGAATTATCCCGGTAAATCAACTGCTTCTTTTGAATTAGTAAAAGTAGAAAATAAAACAAAGCTGCGGCTAACAGTTGATATACTAGAAGATTTTCCGGAAGATATCCCTGAATTCACTCGAGAAAGTTGTATTGCCGGCTGGAAATATTTTCTTAATGATAAACTGAGAGATTTTTTAGAAGTTATTAAATAAATTTTGGTTATCATCGCAACACCAACCGCTCCGCCAGATTTATCAGCCTACTTGGCTGAGGCGGACAGGCTATTTTAGTTCGGTGATTTGATAATTTTGGCGTTTTGTTTTTGCTAGTGATGTTGTTCTAAGTATTCTAAATAATTTATTAACTTACAAACTGTACTAAGAAGAAAGTTAGTCACAGTATATTCAACCTCTGGTCAGCAGGTTTATCAGAAGAAGGCATATTCAATAATGTAGACTGACTTGCATTTACACTTTAATTTATAAAAAAAGGATATCGCCTTCTCGCTCTGCGCGGAGCCATCTATTTATTGCTACAATTTAGAGAGGTTATTTATGAGTGCTGTAACAACCCCCTGGGATACGCTCAGTGAACTTATCGATGCAGGAAACAGCGTCGATTTAACAAAGTTTATCGAAGCTCTCAGTCCATCACAAACTGCCAGAGCTATTTCCCGTCTAACAGAAGAAGAACAGCATCGTTTGATCAGCCTTCTCAAGCCCGAAGATGCTGCCGACATGATTGAGGACATTTCAGATGAACAAGCTGCAGATTTAATAGAGGATATGCCTTCGGAACAAGCTGCAGCTATCATGGAGGAGATGACCAGCGATCATCTTGTTGATGTGCTTGGCGAAATGGATGAAGATACAAGCGCCAGGCAATTCTGTCAAAAATGACTCGGAAGCGCCAAAGAAGCGCGAATGTTGTTGGAGTACGCATCAGACTGTGCTGGCGGACTGATGATTTCTGAGTTTCTTGTTTATAAAATCGACCATACAATACAGGATGTGCTCAGTGACCTGCAGATCAATCAAAGTAAATACATCGATTACAACGTTCAGTATTTTTATGTTATTGACCACGAAGATAAACTAACCGGTGTCCTTCGAATCAATGACTTGCTTTTTCCTGCCCGAGAGACGCGGCTCGCCCAGGTAATGATCTCTTCACCTCTCATGGTGTCGGATAAGGCTACACTTGCAGAACTTCAAGAGTTTTTCGAAGAGCGTCACCTGTTCGGAGTACCGGTTGTCGATGATAATCAGCGGTTAGTGGGAGTTGTACTGCCGAATGCAATCGAGGAAGCGGTTAGTAAGCAAAAAACAAAAACTTTTCTACGGTTAAGTGGTATCGTTGGTGGCGAGGAGTTTCGAACTATGCCGTTGTTTTCCCGTTCCGGTCGTCGGTTGTCCTGGTTGAGTTTGAATATAGTTCTAAATATCATTGCTGCAAGTGTTATTACAATGTATCAGGATACACTCGCAGCGGTCATAACTCTTGCGGTTTTTCTACCCATGGTAAGTGATATGAGCGGATGTTCAGGAAACCAGGCTGTTGCAGTCTCCATGCGTGAACTTGCTCTTGGTTTGGTCCGCCCTAGCGAACTGCTTTGGGTAGTGGTAAAGGAGGCTAATTCGGCATCATCAACGGTTTTGTACTTGGTTTGCTTCTCGGAGGAGTTGCATTTTTCTGGAAGGAAAACCTGTGGCTTGGGGTTGTTGTCGGCGGCGCTCTGGCTGCCAACACACTGGTTTCAGTCACACTCGGCGGTATGTTGCCGCTATTACTGAACGATTGAAACTTGACCCGGCTTTAGTATCCAGTCCGCTGTTAACGACAGTTACTGATATGTGCGGATTCTTTTTTGTTTTAAGTTTTGCAGCAGCGGTTCTGCCAAAACTTGGAGGTATGTAGTATAAGACACTGTCCGGCAGAAATTCCAAATCCGCCTTAGAAAACTACGGCGGGTAAACTGGGTTAGGCACAATGCCGTTATTCGCGATGGTGAGAATAAAACAACAGAGGTAGAATTAGCTGAGAGGTAAATAAACAAAGAAGTATCTTATTTTAGATTGCTTTTAGATAATTAAAGGAGGAAGAAATGAGAAATATAATATTTTTTATCTTCGTTCTGATCTTGCTATTTGTTATCCAAAGTTGCAATGAAACAACTATAAAAACCTTTACCCGAAGGAGCATTTGCATACACAAGTTATAACTCATCAGGAAAATTAATAGCAATAGGTTGGTTATCCTTTGACTCGAATGATTCATCTTATATTGAAGGAGAGTGGAAGATTAATAAGGTAGGTAATCCCTGGAGTATTGGACCTCAAATTGGGGAAGATATCTTGATAGGTTCGTTTATTGAGGGTAAACTTCATATAGAACTGAATCCAAACTTTGTGGATAATAATTTGGGGTTAATTGTAGGTTTGGAAGGCAACATATACGGCGGAAATGGTTTTATTCTAATTTCATCGGGCTTACTGACCAAAGAAGATTTGTAGCAGTCAGACGATAATTATTAGCAAAACATTGCTGGCATTTTCATCTAATTTAATTTTACACTTCGTAATTAAATAGTTATTACTATTTGATACTTACTTACTTTTTCTGAAATCACCCGTTTAAAATTCCCTTTGTATGTTTAATGTAATATTTCTATTTTCTATTTTAGATATACTACTTACTTACATGTTGATTCTATTTCATAAAATGTATTGACCAATAATTTCCGAGGTAGATTTATGAAGTATAAACCGGTTACAAATTATGTTGGGGAAGAATTAGTTGAGGAGGCAAAGGAAGTTTAGATGTTATTTCCCCCATCGATGGTTCGATAATTTCTCAAGTCTTTTTATCATCACCGGAAGCAGTTGAAACAGCAGTAAAGCTGCTAAAGAGGCTATTCCCCGATGGTGAAACCTCCAATAAAAGAACGAGTCCAGGTATTTTTCAGGTACAAACGGTTGCTTGAAAAGAATATGGATGAGCTAACTAATTTAGTTCAGGAAGAGAACGGTAAAACTTATGATGAAGCTAAAGCTGAAGTTTTAAAGAGTGCTGAACTTACTGAATTTGCCTGTTCCATGCCGCAGCTTATTTTCCGGCGAATTATTGGAAGTAAGCAAAGGAGTTGAATGCCGGATAGAAAATTTTCCGGTTGGTGTTGTTGCTTCAATTTCTCCATTTAATTTTCCAAACATGGTTCCGAATTGGACAATCCCAAATGCTTTGGTACTTGGGAATACAATGATTCTGAAACCATCTGAGCTGGTTCCATTAAGTACAAATAGGATTGCAGAACTATTAAAAGAAGCCGGTCTTCCGAAAGGTGTTTTTAATGTTGTTCATGGAACAAAGGAAACTGTGGAAGCTATATGCGATCATCCAGGAATTGATGCTGTTTCTTTTGTTGGATCAACAAAGGTTGCAAAAATTGTTTACAAACGTGCAACATCAAATTTAAAAAGAGTTCTTGCGCTAGGAGGAGCCAAAAATCATCTTATAGTTTTGCCTGATGCAAATGTTGAAATGACTGCCAGCAATGTAGCTGCATCAATGACAGGATGTGCGGGACAGAGATGTATGGCTGCAGCAGCAATGGTTGGAGTTGGTAATATCGATCATATTATTAATCAACTTTGTGAGGAAGCACGCAAAATAATTCCCGGTAAAAATCTTGGTGCAATTATTTCTGCTAAAGCAAAAGAAAGAATTGAAAACTACATTACTGAAGCAGAAAAGGACGGTGCAAAAATTTTAGTTGATGGAAGAAATTATGTTGTTGAAGGAAAAGAAAATGGATTTTACGTTGGTCCAACCGTGATCGATTATGTTCGACCCGAAATGAAAATAGCTAAAGAAGAAGTGTTCGGTCCGGTATTATCTATTTTAAGAACAGAGACTTTAGATGAAGCAATATCAATTGAAAATAGTTCAAATTACGGAAATGCAGCTGCAGTTTTTACTCAAAGCGGTGGATTGGCAAGATATGTTTCAGATCGTGCAAGTGCAGGAATGATTGGAGTTAACATAGGCGTTCCTGTTCCGAGAGAACCATTTTCGTTCGGAGGCTGGAATGAATCACGATTTGGTGTTGGTGATATAACCGGAAAAAGTTCAATTGGATTTTGGTCAAAGCAAAAAAAGATAACTACCAAATGGAATCCTGAATCAAAAGTTAATTGGATGAGTTAAAGTAAAATTTAATTGTATTGTATTCTGAACGAAGTGAAGAAATTTTTTTTACTATTTCACGAAAAGATTCTTCGTCCAGTAAACCGGACTCAGAATGATAAATCAAAAAACAATATTAAAATTAATGAGGAAAAAATGAGTAAAATTGTACGGGGAGGATTAATCCAGGCAACACTTGCAGGTTCAACCGAAGATCCAATTGAAAAAATTAAGCATGCAATGATTGATAAACATCTTAAAATGATTGATGATGCTGCTAAAAAGAAAGTACAAATTCTTTGTTTGCAGGAACTTTTTTACGGACCATATTTTTGTGCAGAGCAAAAAACAAAATGGTATGAAATGGTTGAAAAAATTCCTGAAGGACCAACAACAAAACTGATGCAGGAGATTGCAAAAAAATATAATATGGTTATAGTTGTTCCTGTTTACGAAGAAGAAATAACCGGTATCTATTACAATACTGCAGCAGTTATTGATGCTGATGGAAAATATCTCGGAAAGTATCAGAAAGCATCATATTCCTCATTGTGATCCAGGTTTTTGGGAAAAGTTTTACTTCAAACCTGGTAATCTTGGTTTCCCTGTTTTCAAAACTGCTTATGCCGATATAGGAGTTTATATTTGTTATGATCGTCACTTTCCAGAAGGCGCTCGAGCTTCGGTTTAAATGGTGCGGAAATATTATTCAATCCTTCAGCAACAGTTGCAGGTTTATCAGAATACTTATGGGAACTTGAACAACCAGCTCATGCTGTTGCAAATGGATATTTTGTTGGAGCAATAAACAGGGTTGGTACAGAAGCTCCATGGAATATTGGCGAATTTTACGGAAGCAGTTATTTTTGTTCACCGCGTGGAAAAATTATTGCACAGGCAAGCCGTGATAAAGATGAACTAGTTGTTGCAGATCTTAATCTTGATGAAATAAAAGAAGTAAGAAATGTTTGGCAATTTTTCCGCGATCGCCGTCCTGAAGCATATAAAGATTTAGTAAGAAGATAAAAATATAAGAAGGAATTTAGTAATGAGTAATTCACAAAAATTATCCTCAAAAGAAATTAATGCTAAACATAAGGAATACCTATTCCCCAGCGTTGCAAATTATTACAAGGAACCTCTTCCAATTGATAGAGGTGAAGGTATGTATGTTTATAATCCCGAGGGAAAAAAGTATCTTGATTTTTTCGGTGGAATATTAACTGTTAGTGTTGGACATTGTAATCCAAAAGTGACCGAAAAAATTTCCGAACAGATTAATAAACTTCAGCATACATCCACACTTTATCCCACAGAAAATATTGTAAAGTTAGCCGAAAAACTTGCTGAAATTACTCCCGGTGAATTAAAGAAAACCTACTTTACAAGCAGCGGAACAGAAGCAGATGAGACGGCAGTATTTTTAGCAAAACATTATACCGGCAACCAGGAAATTATTGTATTACGACATAGCTATAGCGGTCGTTCACTTCTTGCTATGAGTATGACCGGTCATGCGCCGTGGCGCCATGGCGGTACTCATCTTCCGGGAATTAAACATGCTGTAAGTCCTTATTGTTATAGGTGTCCGTTTGCGCTAAAATATCCCAGCTGCGATATGAAGTGCGCAAGAGATATAGAAGAATTGATAATGACAACAACCTCAGGCAAAATTGCAGGATTTATTGCCGAGCCAATTCAGGGAGTTGGTGGATTTATTACTCCGCCAAAAGAATATTTTGAAGTTGCTGTTCCGATAATAAAAAAATATGGCGGAGTTTTTATTAGTGATGAAGTACAAACAGGATTTGGCCGAACCGGTAAAAAAATGTTTGGAATCGAACATTGGAATGTTGAGCCTGATATTCTTACTGCTGCAAAAGGAATTGCAAATGGAGTTCCTGTTGGAGTTACAATTGCTAAAGCAGAAATTGCAGATAGTTTTACCGGTTTAACAATATCTACATTCGGCGGAAATCCTGTTTCGATGGCTGCTGCACTTGCAACAATAGAGGTGATGGAAGAAGAAAATCTTGCACAAAATTCTGAGGAAGTTGGAAATTATCTTAGAGAAGGATTAGAGGATTTGCAGAAAAAATATACTTCTATAGGTGATGTTAGGGGAATGGGTTTAATGCAGGCATGTGAGTTTGTAAAAGAGAATAAAGTGCCTGATGGCGAGTTAGTGGGAAAATTATTTGAAGAAATGAAAAAGGAAAAAGTTCTTATTGGAAAAGGTGGATTGTACGGTAATGTGGTTCGCATTTCTCCACCGCTTACGGTAACCAAAAGTGAGGTAGATGATTTTATCAAAGCAATGGATGCTGCATTAGGGAGATGTTAATAGAAAGGTATTAATAATTTTAAACAAACAATTACAAGATGAATTTAGCTCCAAAACTTTCTGAAGAAGAATACAAAAAAAACTTTGAGGAGTTAACCTCCGCATTTACCAGTAATGCTGCTGTTGTGGAAGCCAACAGGTGTTTATTTTGTTACGATTCCCCTTGTACAAAAGCATGCCCAACACATATAGATATCCCTGCCTTCATTAAAAAAATCTCAACAGGAAATCTTTTAGGATCTGCAAAAACAATCTTTGAATCGAACTGGGTTCCTCTGACGTGTGCAAAGGCATGCCCCGTAGAAGATCTTTGCGAAGGAGCTTGTGTATTAAATGAAAATGATGAAAAACCTATCGAAATAGGCAGATTACAACGATTTGCAATAGACCACTATTTCGAATCCGGTTCACCAAAATTATTTAATTCTAAAAATAAAAACGGAAAATCAGTTGGCATTATTGGTTCTGGTCCTGCTGGATTAGCTTGCGGAGCTGAACTAGCACATCTCGGTTATGATGTTCAGATTTATGAATCAAACAAAATCCCCGGCGGATTAAATACCTGGGGAATTGCTCCCTACAAAACCACAAGAGAAGACAGTTTAAAAGAAGTTGAGCTAGTTAAAAGTTTTGGTGTTAACATTCAAACTGAAGTAACAATAGGTAACGATTTAACAATAGATGAATTTGATCGAGAAACACGATGCAATTTTTATCGGAATTGGATTGGGAGAAAGCCCATCACTAAATATTCCAGGTGAAAACTTTAAAGGAGTGTTACGGGAGCGCTGGAATTTATAGAGAATATTAAGAAAGAAAATTGGAGCTCAGTTGATGTTGGAAAACGTGTTGCAGTTATTGGTGCTGGTAATACTGCTATTGATGCTGCTACTGAAGCCAAGCGGCTTGGTGCCGAAGAAGTAATGATAATTTATAGAAGATCAGAAAAGGAAATGCCAGCCAATGATTTTGAATACCGTCTTGCAAAAAATGATGGAATAGTTTTTCACTTTTTAACTTCTCCGCTAGAAATAATTGGAAAAGATTTTGTTGAAAAAATAAAATGCATAAAAATGAAATTAGGTGCTGCAGATTCTGATGGAAGACGTAAACCTGAACCCATTCAAAATTCCGAATTTGAAATTCAAGTTGATATGATAATTACAGCATTAGGACAAAATGCACGTGCTGATTTTCTTAAGTCTCTTCCAAATCTTAAAATAAAAAATGGGCGAATTGAAGTTGATTCTAAAACGTTCCAATCAGGCAATCCAAAAGTGTTTGCAGGTGGGGATTGCATAAACGGTGGTAAAGAAGTTGTTAATGCTGCCTACGATGGTAAGCAAGCAGCACACGGTATCGATAAATTTCTTAATACTGAAAATATATAAATCAGGATATGGAACTCATTTTAACTGAGGCATTGTATGGTTGATCTATCTATAAACTGCGGTGGAATAAAATCACCAAATCCATTTTGGCTGGCTTCTGCTCCCCCTTCAAATTCTGCATACCAAAACTGCAAAGCATTTGAGCAGGGCTGGGGCGGCACGGTATGGAAAACAATCGGCGAACCGGTAATGAATGTTTGCAACAGGTACGGCGGGATGGATCTGAACGGTGAAAAATTGGTCGGTTTGAACAACGTTGAGCTCATCAGCGATCGGAATATTGAGACGAACTTAAAAGAAATTGCAGAAACAAAAAAATTATGGCCTGACCGTGCAGTTGTTGTTTCGATTATGGTTGAATCGAAAAAAGAAACTTGGCACGATATAGTTAAGAGAACCATTGATACCGGCGCAGATGGAATTGAATTAAACTACGGCTGTCCGCATGGAATGAGTGAAAGAGGAATGGGCGCTGCAGTTGGGCAAGTACCTGAATATTGTAAAATGATAACCGAATGGGTTATGGAAGTTTCAACAATTCCTGTTCTTGTAAAACTAACCCCAAATGTTGCAGACATACGTTTCCCTGCCCGTGCAGCAAAGGCAGCTAATGCTTCCGGAATCTCTTTGATAAATACAATCAACAGTATTATGGGTATCGATCTTGATACCTTAAAAATTCAGCCAACAATAGCTGGTAAAAGCAGCCATGGTGGTTTTGCGGGACCAGCAGTAAAACCTATTGCACTTCATCATGTTTCACAGGTAGCGAAAGATCCTGAAATTAATCTGCCAATCTCTGGAATTGGAGGTATAACTACTTGGAGAGACGCACTTGAATTTATTTTACTCGGTTCAACAAGCGTGCAAATTTGTACAGCTGTTATGCACTATGGTTTCAGAATTATCGATGATCTAGTTGAAGGATTAACCAACTGGATGGAATCAAAAGGATATAAAACGATTGAGGAGATAAGAGGAAAAGCTATTGAACAGATAGAAGATTTTGGAAATTTTGATCTTCTGCACAAAACTGTTGCAAGAATAGATCAGGAAAAATGTATTCATTGTAACTTGTGTTATATTTCCTGTGAAGATGGTGCACATCAGTGCATCGATTTAACTCCAGTTAATGGCCATAATGAAACAGTAGTTAGAGAAGAGGATTGTGTTGGTTGTAGCTTATGTTCAATAGTTTGTCCCGTTGAGGGCTGTATATCGATGGTTAGAGTTGATGATGGAAATAAATCTAAAACATGGAATGAGTTAATAGAAGAATTTAAAAACGAAGGTAAAGAACTGAGCTGGGAAAATCTTGCAGAGTTTCAGAAAAAACATGGAATTGAAATACATTAAAAATCTATAATACAATAAAGATGCTGAACAAAGTTCAGCATTGCAATAGAAAGTTTTAGAAAAACAAACCATGGTGAAGTCATGTCAATATTAATAAAAAACGGGCGTATCATTACTGCTGAACAAGATTATATAGCAGATATCTACATCGAAAAAGAAAAAGTAACTCTAATTGGAGAGAATTTAAAAAATGATGTGGATAAAGTATTTGATGCAAAAGGAAAATACGTAATTCCTGGTGGCATTGATGTTCATACTCATCTTGATATGCCTTTCGGTGGAACAACCTCGAGCGATGATTTTGAAACGGGTACGAAAGCCGCTGCCTTTGGTGGAACAACTTCATTAATTGATTTTGCAATTCAACCGAAAGGCGGAAGCATGCGTGAAGGACTTGAAACATGGATGGCAAAAGCAAAGGGTAAAGCAACAATCGATTATGGATTTCATATGATAATAACCGATCTCCCAGATGAACGATTAAGTGAAATGGATGAGATGGTAAAAGAAGGTGTAACAAGTTTTAAGTTGTTCTTAGCTTATCCTGGTGTTTTAATGGTTGATGATGCAACCATTTACAAAGCAATGCAGCAATCCAAAAAAAACGGCGCTTTAATTTGTATGCACGCAGAAAATGGGCAGGTAATCGACCTAATAGTTGAACAAACTGTAGCAGCCGGAAATCTTGCTCCAAAATATCACGCACTTAGCCGTCCCGCTGCGGCGGAAGGTGAATCAACAAATAGAGCTATTGCGCTGGCTGAGATGGCAGGAAC